>CAWEZQ010000004.1:0-403693 GCA_963813685.1 uncultured Solirubrobacteraceae bacterium | reverse complement strand
CTCTTGCCCGATGCACCATAGACGATCTGATACTTGTCGCCCGTGACGTTGTTCTGCAGCCACGTCGACTTCTCGACGATCAACGCTTTCATCTGGGCGTCGTTGAGTGCCACCGCGCCCTTCTTCTTCAAGTCGGCCACCGTGGTGCCCGGCTTGGCGTTCTTGCGCGCTTCGGCGCTCGGCGTGTACCAGATGGGCGACGTCCACGCGCGCTCCTGGAGCGTGGCGGGGCACGACATCCGGCGGCGCCACGCCGAGCTTCTTGGCCTGGATCGTGGTCCAGCGCGGCGTCGGTATTTCCAGCACGCGCGCGTAGTAGAAGGCGTGCACGCTCGGATCGAAGTCGGGATCGGTCCACACCTTCTTCAACTCCACCGCGCCGATCGAGTTGCGTGTACGTGGCATTCTCGACATCGACCGTGCTGCCGATCGGAGGCACCACGCCGGTCCACTTGTCCGGTTTGCGGTCCCCTGCCCAGACGACATCGAAGATCTTCTCGAAGCTCTGGCCGCTCTTGCTCCAGCCCTTGACGATCTGGATGCGATCGAGGTTGCCGGACGTCGGATCCTTCACCGCCCAGACCACGAACGTCGGCGCCTTGGCCTTGGCCGGCGGCAGATCGCCGCCCATCGGCACGCCCTTCGCGTAGCCGGTCTTCACCCAGTCCTTGTCGGCCAGCATGTCCGCCGTGTATTCCCACCCGCCGAACAGCCGCACCTTGATGTGCGGGCCGGTGACGGCGAAGGTTTCCTTGCGCTGCATCGCCTCGAATATCGAGGCGCGCGTGTTCTCCTCGGCCCACACGCCGGTGAGGCCGGCCGTGCCCAAGGCGCGCGGGTCCATGCCGGCGTTGAGCGCGCCGGACATCCGCAGCTCGATCGTCCCGTCGGTGGCGCCGTGCGCGCCGAAGAAGTTGTCCTGCCGGTAGGGAACGACGGTGTTGTGCGAATCCGACGCGGCGCCGAACCCGAACTTGTACGGGTTGAAGCCCTTCGCGTCCTGCAGGGCGAGGCCGTCCTTCAAAGCCTGCCGCGCGAAGCTGCCGACGATGTGCGGAATGCGGCCCGGCGGGTCGCCCAGCAGGAACGACATGAGCTCGAAACTCGCGAACTCGTCGTTGGGCGAAAGCAGCGGATGCGTTTCCGAGGTGCCCTTGAGCTGCTTGATCTCGATCAAGGGCTCGTTGCGAACGCGCGACTCGGCATAAGCCGCATCGATCGGGCGGCCCTTGGAGTCGACCTCGGTCGGGTACATGCGGCCGTCCGATACGTTGGCGTTGTGCGAGATGGCCAGCAGGTCGTTGCCGGCCTTCCGCTGGCCGTCCATCCAGTTCCAGAGGTCCACCGGATGGGGCGAGTCCAGCGCGCTGAACGGCAGCGGCGGCACCTTGGCGCAGTCCTTGAAGAAGATGTTGCGGTGGAGGTTCATGTTGCTCGGCATCGCGGTCCACTCATACGAGCAGAAGGCGGTGAACTTCCCCGGCTGGTTCGCCTTCTCGGCGAGCGCGATGTTCTCCTTCCACACCGTGCCAGCGACCTCCGGCGACATCAGCGCCTTGACCGGCGGTCCGCCCATCAGGACCCGGACGCCGTACTCGAAGATGCGCTGCACTTCCTCCGCTGCGGGCTTGTCAGGATTGATTCTCAGCGGCTGAGCCGCGGCCAGCTTGCTGATCGGAGACGCCGGGTCGTTCGCGAGCTTGATCACGCCGACGTACTCGGAGTGGTCGGTGACGCCCGCCCAATCGAGCGGCGTGTCGATCTTGACGTCGTAGCCCAGCGGATGCTTGATGGGCTCGCCCTTGAAGTACTTGTAGGCATCGCCCGGATCGGTGAGGCGATTCCCGATGAGCCAGGCATCGAGCGACCAGCTGGTGTGGACGTGCGTCTCGCCGAAATAGGCGTCGCGGTCGGGGTTCTTCGTCTGGGCGAGGGCCGGCGTCGCGGCAAGCGCGAGCGAGCAAATGGCGACCAGCGCACCCTTCATTGTGCGCAATGAAAACGACATCGACAGGCTGTTCGGCATCGCACGCTCCTCGGCAGCAAAAGGCAAATTCAGGAAATATATGCTTCAACCACTCCTAGTCTAATTCGGCGTAACCTGGAGGGGACGCGCTGCGGCCGCGGCCGCGGAATCGCGCGCGCCGGTCGTAGGCAATACGACCTCGTAATGCGCCGCATCGCCTCGTACATGCGGCTTCTCACCTCGTCGCGATGATCCTCGAGCCATGCGGCCTTCACGTCCGCCTCGACCTCTTCATAGGCTGGAATTCGCTCGGGCGTCAACGACTCGACGAAGACGACGTGCCAGCCGTACCCGGACTCGATCGGACCCGCCCACGCACCCGGCTTCAGGCCAACGAGCGCGCGCGCGAACTGCGGGCCGAAAGCCTTGGCCAGCTCGTCGAAAGAACGATCACCGTAATAATCCTGAAACATGAACGGGTCGCCCGCGGCGATGCGCCTCATGCGCATCCATCGGCTTGCCCGTGAGTCGCGCGCAGCGCCCGTTCGGCATCTGCGCGGGCACTCGCGCCTCGCCGGTCGGGCGAAAAATAGACATGACGGAACGATACGCGCGGCGGCAGGGCGAACCGCGCCTTGTTCTTCTCGTACCACGCGCTGAGCTCGTCCGGCTTCGGCTCCTCGAGCTTCGAGACGTCCTCGGCCAGGAACTCCATCTTCCGGGCGAGCTGCCGCTTGACGATCGTGTCGTCCTTGTCGAGGCCGAGCGCCAGCGCTTCGCGATACAGCACTTCCTCGCGCACCTTGGTCTCGATCAGGTTTTGCATCTGCTGCGGCGTCGGCGGCGGACGGCCTTGGGCGACCCAGACCAGAGCCATCTGCCTGAGATCGTCCTCGGTCAGCACGATGCGGTTTGACGGGCCGCTCATGTCGGCCGCCGGATTGACGACCCGCCACACACCGAAAAGCACGATGCCGATCAGAATGAACTGCAGCAGCGGTTCGCGCAATAACTTGCGTAGCGCGAGCGCCGCGAGCCGCTACTGCGCGCGGGCGTTCCCGGCCCAGCCTCTCTCCACGCCCTAGCCCGGTCGCATTTTCCAACTTCCAGCGTCCGAGCGCTTCGCACAGCGCGCGGCATGTTGCTGCCCTCTACGGAAACACACCAGAGCGCATCCACGCCGACACTGAAGCCCGGCCTGCGACCTGCGCTTGATCCCGTTTTCTCCTCTGAAGAAGCTGGCGCGCCCGACAGGAGTCGAACCTGTGACCTTTGGCTTCGGAAACCAACACTCTATCCAACTGAGCTACGGGCGCGCGGACCGGCATTCTACCGTGCCGCTCGAACGAGCGTCCACCGCGGTATAATGTCGCGCTTTTTCACGACCGGACACCGCGCGCACGCGCGCGACGGTCCGACCTGCCGCAAATAACCGCTCCACGACATCCGCGCCGGCACAGGAATGACCATGCAGGAACACGACCAGCACGTATCCCCGATCAAGATCCCGAAGCAGCTCATCGTCGTCGTCGTGCTGGCGTTCGTCGTGCCGATCGCGCTCGCTCATTCTGCTGTCGCAGCTCGTCACCAGCGGCCCCAAGGGCGCGCACGAGGATGACAGCGCGATCCTCGCGCGCATTCAGCCCGTCGGGCAGGTCCAGCTCGCCGCGCCGGCCGGCCCGAAGGGACAGCTCACCGGCGAGCAGGTCTACGGCCAGGTGTGCAAGACGTGTCACGAAGCGGGCGTGCTGAACGCGCCGAAGTTCGGCGACAAGGCCGCGTGGGCGAAGGTGATCGCGCAGGGACAGGCGACGACAGTCGGCCATGCGTTGAGCGGCATCCGCGCGATGCCCGCCGAAGGGCGGCAATCCCGATCTCGAAAATGTCGAAGTCGAGCGCGGCGTCGTCTACATGGCGAACAAGGCAGGTGCCAACTGGAAGGAGCCGGCCGCACCGGCAACTGCGGCCGCCCCGGCGGAAGCGACTCCCGCTGCGACTGCTGCCACCGGCGCATCGCCTGCGGCGACGGCGGCTCCCGCGCCCGCTGCTGCGCCGGCCGCTGCCGCAGTCGCTGCCGCCGCGCCGGCGGCTGCGGCCAAGCCGGACGGCAAGAAGATGTTCGAATCGACGTGCACGGTGTGCCATGGCGCGGGCATCGCCGGCGCGCCCAAGTTCGGCGACAAGGCCGCGTGGGCGCCGCGCCTCGCGACCGGCATCGACACGCTCTACAAGGTCGCGCTGACCGGCAAGGGTGCGATGCCTCCTCGCGGTGGCAACAAGGACGCTGTCCGACGCCGAGGTCAAGGCCGCCGTCGACTACATGGCCGCCGCAGCGAAGTAGCCGCGAGAGCTCACCGCTCCAAAAAAACGCGGCTCGCGGGCCGCGTTTTCTTCCTGCACGGGCAGTTCGAATCATCACCCGCTCACTGCGGCCGATTCGGACGACATCGGCGCCCTCGGCGTCCGCATCGCCGCGCGCCGCATCGCGCGCGAACGCCAGCTGCGACAGGTAATCGGCGGTGACGTCGCCGGTGATGTACTTGCCGTCGAAGCAGGATGCCTCGAACTCCGTCAGCTGCGGATTCGTCGTGCGCACCGCGGCCTTCAGCGCGTCGAGGTCCTGGTAGATCAGGAGATCGGCGCCGATCGCGCGCGCGATCTCGGCCTCGGTGCGGCCGGTGGCGACGAGCTCGTCCTGGTTCGGCATGTCGATGCCGTAGACGTTCGGGATAGCGCACCGGCGGGCTGGCGGAGGCGAAATAGACCTTGCGCGCGCCGGCGTCGCGCGCCATCTGCACGATCTCGTGCGACGTCGTGCCGCGCACGATCGAGTCGTCGACCAGCAGCACGATCTTGTCCTTGAACTCCATGCCGATCGGGTTCAGCTTCTGGCGCACGCTCTTGCGTGCGCATCGCCTGTCCCGGCATGATGAACGTGCGGCCGATGTAGCGGTTCTTGACGAAGCCTTCGCGATACGTGAGGCCGAGCGTGTTGGCGAGCTGCAGCGCCGACGGGCGGCTGGAATCGGGAATCGGAATCACGACGTCGATGTCGCGCGCCTCCGGCATGCCGCGGATCTTGTCGCGCCAGCTGCTCGCCCATGTTGAGGCGCGTCTCGTAGACCGACGTGCCGTCGATCACCGAATCCGGGCCGCGCGAGATAGACGAACTCGAAGATGCACGGCGTGAGCACCGGATTCTCGGCGCACTGCCGCGCGTGGAATGCGCCGGCCTGGTCGACGAAGATCGCCTCGCCCGGCGCCACGTCGCGCAGCACCGAGAAGCCCGAGCGGCTCGAGCGCGACCGATTCGCTCGCGACGAGGTACTCGCTGCCGCCCATCGCCTCGTTGCGGCCGATGATGAGCGGGCGGATGCCGAACGGATCGCGGAACGCCAGCAGGCCGTAGCCGGCGATCATCGCGACGATCGCGTACGCGCCGCGGCAGCGCCGGTGCACGCCCGCGACCGCGGCGAAGATCGCGTCGGCATCGAGGCGCGAGTGGTGCGCGGCGCGCTCGAGCTCGAGCGCGAGCACGTTGAGCAGCACCTCGGAATCGGAGTTGGTGTTGACGTGGCGGAAGTCGAGCTGGAACAGCTCCTGCTTCAGCGCCTCGCTGTTGGTGAGGTTGCCGTTGTGCGCGAGCATGATGCCGAACGGCGAGTTGACGTAGAACGGCTGCGACTCGAGCTCGGAGGCCGCCGAGCCGGCGGTCGGGTAGCGGCAGTGGCCGATGCCGAGGTTGCCGGTGAGCTCGCGCATGTTGCGGGTGCGGAAGACGTCGCGGACATAGCCGCTGCCCTTGTGCATGTGGAACATCGCGCCTTCGCCGGTGACGATGCCGGCGGCGTCCTGCCCGCGGTGCTGCAGCAGCAGCAGGCCGTCGTAGAGCAGCTGGTTGACCGGCGTGTGCGCGACGACGCCGACGATTCCGCACATGGTTCCGTCTCTCCGTCGGGCGTCCGCGATGCCGAGACCGCTCCCGGCGCCCGCGCCTTGCCCGTCGCTGAAAAATCGAGCCGCGCCGCCCACGTCCGGCGGCAGATACGGCCGCAACGCCAGCGCCGACTCGGCCAGCACCGGCCCAAGCGTCGAATTTTGCCACCAATCGTGCCGCGGCAGCGTCGTCAGCCCCGCGATCAGCGCAAATATCAACGCCAGCAGCGCTCCGCGCAACACCCCGAACACCGCGCCGAGGAAGCGGTCGACGAATCCCAGGCCGACGCCGTGGACGACGCGTCTCAGCGATCCGCGCGAGAAGCGCGCCGACGACGAGAACGACGATCAGGATCAGCGCGAAGGCGAGCACATGGCGCGCGGCCGGCGGGATGTCGAAGGCGGAGAACAGCGACGCGACGGGATCCGCATAGCGCAGCGCGAGCGACGAGACCGACGATCCAGCTCGCGATGCGCGATCAGCTCGCGGACGACGCCGCGAACGTACGCGAAGCAGCGTCGACAGCGCGATCACCGCGACAACGATCGATATCGAAATAGGGCATCGGCGGATCCGCGAATCGCGGCACGGTTGGCCGCGCCGACAGTGCAGCACTGCGTTACTTCGCAGCCACGACGAGTCCGTTCCAGCCTTCGCGCCTTGAGCTTCGTGCGCGCCGCCTCGGCTTCCTGGCGCGTCGCGAAGCCGCCGACGCGCACGCGCCACAGCGTGCCGCGGCTCGTTTCGACGGGCTCGATGTACGTGGAGGCATAGCCGGCCTTTTTCAACTTGTCCGGCGAGCGCATTCGCGCCCTTGTCGTCGGTGAACGCCGCGATCTGCACGGCGAAGCCTTCCGCTTTCGCAGGCGCCGTCGCCGGCGCGGCCGCAGGCTCGACGGCAGCTGCCGTCGGCGGCGCCGGCGCGGCCTTCGCATCGGCTCTTCGGCTCGAGCGCGAGCTTGGTTTCGCGGCTTGGCGAGCGGGCTTCGTCGACGGCGACGGCACCCGCTGCTCGGCATCGGCGACCGACTTGCCCGGCGACGGACACGGCGCTGCTCGGCGGCAGCGGGTCGCGGCAGTGCTTTCCGCGATCGGTGCCGCGGGCGTGCCGTGGTCGGCGCGCGGCGGACCGGCGCCGGCGCGGCGTCGATCTTCGGCGGCGGCGCCTTGGGCAGCGCCTTGCCGTCGGCTTTCGGCGCGCTCTTCGATTCGCCGCCCGGTGAGGCGGTTGACGAAGTGGCCCTCGTCGACCGGCGGAATCTGCACGGAGACGTCGTCGCCGAGCGGCTTCGGCTCCTTCTCGAGCAGCATCGGCAGGATGACGGCGGCCGCGAGCGCCAGCACGACGGCGCCGACCAGGCGGCGCCGGGCCCGGCGTTTCAGCTCGTCGACGGCGAGGTCGGCGTTGTCGGCGATGCGTTCAGCCATGCCTGCGTGTCGCGTTCCCGCTTCGTCGGCCGCGAGCGCCGCAGCGACGGTCAGGAACGATCCGAAAACGACGATTCTATCAGCTTCGTCCGCGTCGTCCCGCGCCGCGCGATACGCCGACGCGACGTCGTCGAACGTCGCGGACGTCGGCCGCCGCGATGCCCGCGCGCAGAAGCGCTGCGCGCGACGTCGGCGGCGCGCGCGCCACGCGGCGCCGGGCAGCGTCGCGACGTGCCAGCGGTCGATGCGTCGCGACATGCGCGGCGACGACGCCGTCGATGTCCTTGTCGGCGAGCATGCCGAAGACGGCGATCGTGCGCGGGTGAAATCCCATCGTGGCCGAGCGTCGGCGGCGAGCGCGCGCGCGGCGTGCGGATTGTGCGCGACGTCGAGCACGATCGTCGGGCGTCCCGGCAGCACCTGGAAGCGGCCCGGCGAGCTCGACCGACACGAGACCCGTCGCGCAACGCGCCGCGCGTCCACGTGCACGCGCTCGCGCAGGAGATCGAGCGCCGCGAGCGCGCTCGCCGCATTGGCGAGCTGGATCGCGCCGCGCAGCGCCGGATACGGCAGGCCGTGGCGGCGTCCGCCCGGGCCCCAGTAGTGCCATTGGCCGTCGCCGGCGACAAATCCGTAGTCGCGGCCGATCAGCATGAGCGGCGCGCCGAGCACGCGCGCCTGCGCGAGCAGCGTGGCCGGCGGATTCGGCTCGCCGCAGACCGCGGGACGGCCGGCGCGAAAGATGCCGGCCTTCTCGCGCCCGATGTCCTCGCGCGTCGGGCCGAGGTAGTCCATGTGATCGAGGTCGACGCTCGTCACGACGGCCACGTCGGCGTCGATGACGTTGACCGCGTCGAGCCGTCCGCCCAGACCCACCTCGAGGATCGCCGCCGTCGAGGTCGGCGCGCGCGAAGAGCCAGAACGCCGCGAGCGTGCCGAATTCGAAATAGGTGAGCGGGACGTCGGCGCGCGCATCCTCGACGGCGTTGAACGCCGCGACGAGCGCGTCGTCGGCGGCGGGCGTCGCCGTCGATGCGCACGCGCTCGTTGTAGCGCGAGGAGATGCGGCGACGTGTAGAGGCCGATGCGATAGCCCGGCGCAGCGCAGCATCGCCTCCAGCATCGCGCAGGTCGAGCCCTTGCCGTTGGTGCCGGTGACGGTGACGACGGGGCAGGCGAGCGTGCGCCGCCATGTCGCGCAGCGGACGGCGGCGACGCGATCGAGCCCCATCGCGATCGCCTTCGGATGCAGCGTTTCGAGATGCGCGAGCCAGGCGGCGAGCGTGGCGGGACGGGCGCGCGGGAATGGGA
Organism: uncultured Solirubrobacteraceae bacterium; assembly: GCA_963813685.1. GTDB lineage: Bacteria > Actinomycetota > Thermoleophilia > Solirubrobacterales > Solirubrobacteraceae > Palsa-744. The sequence goes on along the minus strand of CAWEZQ010000004.1, from coordinate 395,051 downwards.
CATCAGGTCGCCGGAGCGGGCTGCCGCGGTCAGCAGCGCGAGCAGTTCGCGACAGCTCGTCGCGCAACTGGCGGCGGTCGACGATCATGTCGATCGCGCCCTTCTCGATCAGGAACTCGGCGCGCTGGAAACCTTCCGGGCAGCTTCTCGCGCACCGTCTGCTCGATCACGCGCGGGCCGGCGAAGCCGATCAGCGCGCCCGGCTCGGCGAGCACGAGATCCGCCACGAACGCGAACGACGCCGACACGCCGCCCATCGTCGGGATCGGTCAGGATCGACACGAACGGCAGCCGCGCCTTCGTCAGCTCCTGCAGCACGGCGGTGGTCTTCGCCATCTGGAAGAGCGAGCTGACGCCCTCCTGCATCCGCGCGCCGCCCGACGCCGAAATGCAGACGAACGGCATGCGGCTCTCGAAGGCGACGCGCACGCCGCGCACGAAGCGCTCGCCGACGACCGAGCCCATCGATCCGCCCATGAACTCGAACTCGAAGCAGGCGAGCACCAGCGGAACGCTCTTGACGCTGCCCTGCATCACCACGAGCGCGTCGGTCTCGCCCGTCTCCTCGAGCGCCGCCGCGAGGCGCTCCGGATATTTCTTCTGGTCCTTGAACTTGAGGCTGTCGACCGGCACCACCTCGGAGCCGATCTCGAAGCGGCCCTCGGGGTCGAGCAGCTGGTCGATGCGCTCGCGCGCCGGCACGCGCTGGTGGTGCGCGCACTTCGGGCAGACGAAGAGGTTGTTCTCGAGGTCGGTGCGGTAGAGCACCGCCTCGCAGGCGGGACATTTGATCCACAGGCCTTCGGGCACCGCCGTCTTCTTGGCGCCCGGCGTGCTCTTGATGCGCGGGGGCAGCAGTTTCTGCAGCCAGCTCATCGCGGTCTCCGTGGCGCCGTTTTCACTTGGCCGCAGGCGCCGGCGCCCGTGCCGCGCCGGCGGTGGCGCGGGACAGAGCGGCCTTTCCCGGGTTCGCATCGAGCGCGCTGCGGATGCCGGCAAGCCACGCGCCGGCGCGCTCCGCGGCGGTGCCCGGCGGGCCCGCCTTCGATTTCCTGGATGATGCGGCTGCCGATGACCACGGCATCGGCGTGCGCGGCGATCGCCTGCGCGCTGGCGGCGTCGCGGATGCCGAAGCCGACGCCGACCGGCAGCGCAACGTGCCGGCGAATCTCGGCGAGCTTGCGCGCGACCTCCGCGGTGTCGAGATGGCCCGCGCCGGTCACGCCCTTGAGCGAGACGTAGTAGACGTAGCCGCGCGCGATCCGCGCGACGGCGGCGATGCGCGCCTCCGGCGTCGTCGGCGACAGCAGGAAGATCGGCGCGATCGCGCGCGCGTCCAGCAGCGCCGCGAATTCGACCGCCTCCTCGGGCGGGTAATCGACGACGAGCACGCCGTCGACGCCGGCCTCGCGCGCGCGATCGGCGAACGCGGTCACGCCCATCGCCTCGATCGGATTGGCATAACCCATCAGCACGACGGGCGTCACCGAGTCGGTGCGGCGAAACGACGGCACCGTGGCGAGCACGTCCTTCAGCCCGACGTGCTGCGCGAGCGCGCGCTCCGACGCGCGCTGGATCACCGGGCCGTCGGCCATCGGATCGGAAAACGGCACGCCGAGCTCGATCACGTCGGCGCCCGCCGCCACCAGCGCGTGCATGATCGGCAGCGTCAGCTTGAGCGACGGGTCGCCGACCGTGACGTACGGGATGAGCCCCGTGCGCCCGGCGGAGCGCAGCTTCGCGAACGTGGCGTCGATGCGATTCAAGCGGGTTTCTTCGTGCGCGCCGCGGGATCGCACTCCGGCCGGCAATAGAACTTGAGTCCCGATCGCTCGGCCACGGTGTTCATGTCCTTGTCGCCGCGGCCGGAAAGATTGACGAGCAGGATCTTGTCCTTGTCCATCGTCGCAGCGAGCTTGCGCCGCGTAGGCGAGCGCGTGCGCCGACTCGAGCGCCGGAATGATGCCTTCGATGCGGCAGCATTCGTGGAACGCGGCGAGCGCCTCGTCGTCGGTGATCGCCACGTACTCGGCGCGCTTCGTGTCCTTGAGCCACGCGTGCTCGGGACCGACGCCGGGATAGTCGAGCCCGGCCGAGACCGAATGCGTCTCGATGATCTGCCCGTCGGCGTCCTGCAGCAGATACGTGCGATTGCCGTGCAGCACGCCGGGCCGACCCGCCAGCAGCGACGCCGCGTGATGGCCGGTCGCGATGCCCTCGCCCGCCGCTTCGACGCCGATCAGCCGCACGTCGGCGTGCGGGATGTACGGGTGGAAGATGCCCATCGCATTGCGAGCCGCCGCCGACGCACGCGATGACCGCGTCGGGCTGGCGTCCGGCGGCCTCCGGCATCTGCGTCAGGCATTCGCGGCCGATCACGCGTCTGGAAATCGCGCACCATCATCGGATACGGATGCGGGCCGGCGACGGTGCCGATGATGTAGAACGTCGTCTCGACGTTGGTCACCCAGTCGCGCATCGCCTCGTTCAGCGCGTCCTTCAGCGTCTTCGATCCCGACTCGACCGGCACCACCGTCGCGCCGAGCAGCTTCATCCGGAACACGTTCTGCGCCTGGCGCTTGCACGTCCTCCGAGCCCATGTAGACGACGCACTCCATGCCGAAGCGCGCGGCGACCGTCGCGGTCGCGACGCCGTGCTGGCCCGCGCCGGTCTCGGCGATCACGCGCGGCTTGCCGAGGCGCTTCGCCAGCAGCGCCTGGCCGATGCAGTTGTTGATCTTGTGCGCGCCGGTGTGATTCAGGTCCTCGCGCTTCAGCCAGATCTGCGCGCCGCCCACCTTTTCCGACCAGCGCTTCGCGTGATACACGGGCGACGGCCGCCCGACGTAGTGCGTGAGCTCGTCCTCGAACTCGGCGATGAAGCCGGGATCGCGGCGGATAGCGCGCGTACTGCGCCTTGAGCTCGTCGAGCGCGCGGATCAGCGTCTCGGCGACGAACACGCCGCCGTACGGGCCGAAGTGTCCGCGCTCGTCGGGAAGGTTGTACGGAGGATCAGTCATCAGCATTGCGCACTTCCTCGATGAACGCCGCGATCCGCGCGGCGTCCTTGATGCCTTTGATCGGCGCTCCCGTCGGCGTCGAGCGCCTCGACGCCGCTCGACACATCCACCGCCCATGGCCGCACGCGGCGGATCGCGTCGGCGACGTTCGCGGCAGACAACCCGCCGGAGAGCACGACGCGGCCGCGCCGAGGCCCGTCGGCAGCGTGCTCCAGTCGAACGTCCGCCCCGTGCCGCCCGGCAAACCTCCGGCGGGCGGCGCGTCGAACAACAACCCCGCCGCGTCGCTGTACCGTGCCGCGTATTCTAGCAAACCGGCCTCTTCCACTCCCGCCGCGACCGGCAACGCCTTCACGTACGGGCGGCCGAAGCCGCGACAGAAGTCCGGCGGCTCGTGCCGTGGAATTGCAGCAGATCGAGCGGCACCGCGGCGAGCATCGCGCGCACGTCGGCGGGCGCCGGATCGACGAAGAGACCGACGACCGAGACGAACGGCGGCAGCGCCGTCGACGATCGCGCGCGCTCGCTCGAGCGTCACCACGCGCGGCGTGCCGGGCCAGAAGACGAGGCCGATCGCGTCGGCGCCGGCGTCGCGCCGCGGCGAGGCCGTCCTCGACGCGCGTGATGCCGCAGATCTTGACGCGCGTTCGCATGGTCGATCCATTGTCCGTCATGCGAGCGGAAGACGCACCTGCGCCGCTGGTCGGCGGCAGGTCCCACTTCGCGTCGTAATCGGCGCCGGTCGAAGTACAGCCCGTCGGCGGCGAACGTGGGCGCGGCGCGCGTGCGGTCGCGCGCGGCGAGGAGATCCGCGATCCAGGTCGCGGGCTCCTTCCCCGCGCCGACGTAGACGAGCGCGCCGACGATGTTGCGGATCATGTGATGGAGGAACGCGTTCGCGGAAAAATCGAAGCGGACGAACTCGCCGTCGGCCGCGACCGCGACGTGCGACAGCGTCTTCACCGGCGACGTCGCCTGGCACTCGGCGGCGCGAAACGCGGAGAAATCGTGCGTGCCGGCGAGCGCCGCGGCGGCTTCGCGCATCGCGCCGACGTCGAGCGGCCGATGGTACCAGCCCACGCGGCCGGCGAGCAGCGCCGGGCGCGTCGCGCGGCTGCACGAGAAGATACGTGTAGTGGCGCGCACGTCGCGGCGAAGCGCGCGTGGAACTCGGCCGGCTACCGGCTGCGCCCACAGCACGGCGATGTCGCGGGCAAGATGCGCGTTGACGCCGCGGACCCAGGCGCTGTCCGGACGCTGCGCGTCGGTGTCGAAGTGGACGATCTGCAGCGTCGCGTGCACGCCGGCGTCGGTGCGCCCGGCCGCGATCGTGCCGACCGGGGCGTCCGGCGATCGCGCGCGAGCGCGCGCTCGAGCGCGTCCTGGACGCCGCAGCCGTCGGCCTGCGACTGCCAGCCGGTAGAGGGCGTGCCGGAATACTCGAGGCCGAGGGCGATGCGCATGACGCGATCGGTTACGCGTCGCGGTCAAGAAAACGGGCGGCGGATTTCGCTCCGCCGCCCGTCTTCGGTGCGTTGGCCGGCGTTCAGCCGAGCTTCGAGAGCAGCGACTGCGCTTCGGACTTCTGCTGGTCGTCGCCCTCGTGCAGCACTTCCTGCAGGATCTCGCGCGCGCCTTCGACGTCGCCCATCTCCTGGTACGCCTTGGCGAGGTCGAGCTTGGTCGCGGCGTCGTGCCACTGGCCGTCGAGCACCGACGGCGTCGGATCCTCGAACGTCGGCCTGTCCGGGTCGAACGAGAGGTCGAGCTTGTCGAGGTCGATCGCCGCCTGCGGCCGCGCGAGCGACGGCGCCGCGGTCGACGCGGATCCGGCTCATCGCCAGGCGCGGGCTCGGGCGTCGGGCGCCGCGGGTGCGCATCGGCGCGGGCTTCTCGGACGTCGTCGAGCGTGAAGTCCAGGTCGAATGCGGGCGGCGACTCGCCGTTCGGCGGCCTCTCGCGCATCCTGCCGGCGCCGCGGCGTCCGGCCGCGGCCATGGCGCCGGCGCTTTCGAGCGCCGACATCGTCGATCGCCGATGCGCTCTTCGCGGTCTTCTCGAGCGCGCTCTCGGCGCCGGCGAGAATGTCGACCGGCGACTTCGGCTTGGCGCCCGACGACGGCGAGATCGAGATTTCCTCGTCGAGCTTGAAGTCGAGCCCGCCGCCCGTCGCCGATGTCGCTCGCGACATCGGCGGCACGCCCGAACCCGTGGTGTGCGGGACGCGGCGTGAAGCTCCGGTTCCGCATGCACCGGCGCTTCCGCAGCGGCCGTCCTCGCGCCGCTTGCCGCGACGGCGGCGGCTGCAGCGCCGCGGACCGCTTCGGCGAACATCGGATTGTTCGGATCGAGCTGGCGGCCGAGCGCGACGGCCTTCTGCCACACCTCGCCCTGGCCCTGCGACACCGAATAGAGCTCGGCGGCGACCGTCTCGAACGCCGACGGCTTGTTGTGCTGCGCGTGGATCTCGAGCAGCTTGAGATAGATCTCCTGCCGCTGCGGATCCTTCTTCAGCGCGTCCTTCAGGATTTCCTCGGCCTGCGCATCGCGGCCGTAGGCGAGATAGACCTCGGCTTCGGCGATCGGATCGACTTCGTCGGTGTCGATGTTGCCGAGGCCTTCGCGGCTGAAGTCGCTCGCGAGCGAGTTGTCGCCGGTGTTGACGACGCCGCCGCCGGTCGAGCCGAACACCGTGTTCGTCTTGATGTCGGTGCCCGAGATGATGCTGTCCTCGAACTTGGTCGTCTTGCGCCGGCGCGCGGCGATGAGCGCGGCGATGCCGCCGAGGATCGACGCAGCGCGCCGGCGCCGATCGCCCAGCCGGGCGTGTTGGCGAACAGATCGTCGAAGAATCCGGGCGGCTTCCTTCGGCGGCGCCTTCGGCGCGCCGCCTTCGGCGGTGCCGGCTTCGGCGCTTCGGCCTTCGGCGGCTCGGCGCTTTCGGCGGCTCGGCCTTCGCGCGGCTCGGCGGCCTTCGGCGGCTCGGTCGTCGGCGCGGCTCGGCCGCCTTGGGCGGTTCGGCCTTCGGCGGCTCCGCGGCCTTCGGCGGCTCGCGCCTTCGCGGGTTCCGGCGCCTTGGGCGCCGCGGCGACCGGTTCGGGCGGCCTTCGGTGATCGGCGCCGGCGTCGGCGTCGGAGCGGCGCGGCCGGCGGCGGCGCCTTGCCCTTCGCCGCGTCGGCCTGCGCCTGCAGCTGCGCCATCGTCTGGCTCTTGCAGCTCGACCGCGCGCTGCAGGTCCTTCAGCGTCTTCTCGAGCTCGGCGATGCGCGTCTGCGCTTCCTGCAGCTGCCTGGTCGCGCGCGACCGCTTCCTCGGCGGCGCCTGCGCCCTTGCCCTGTCCGGCCTCGCGCGAAACGCGAAGCTGATCGCGTCCCGGCCGGCGCCGCCGGCGTCTTCTCCTCGACCGCCGTGCCGATCCTGCCGCCGGCGGCGCGACCGCCGGCGCCTTCGGCGGCGGGCGCCGCGCGCGGCGACGCGTCGCGGTACGCGCGCCAGTCGGCCGCCTGCACCCGCACGACCTTGGTCGCCTCCGGCGGCGCTGACGTCGCCGACGCTCGTCGGCGCTCGGGATCGTGATGATCGCGCCGGTGCGCAGCCGGTTCATGTTCTTGCCGTCGAACGCGTCGGCGTTGCTCTTGAACAGCGCGACCAGCATCTGGTCGAGCGTCACGGTCGACGGCTTGTTTTCGTTCGCGATCTTCGACAGCGTGTCGCCGCGCTTCACCGTGTAGCGTGTCGCCGGCGCTGCCGTCGGCGTGCGCGCGGCCGGCGCGGCGGTCGGCGCGCGCCGGTGCGGCGCGTCGGCGTGGCGCGCGACCCGTGCGCGCCGGTGCGACCGGCTCGACCGGCGACGGCCACCATCGTCGAGCCCGGCGGATCGAGCAGGAACGTGTAGTCGCGCACCACGCGGCCGGACGCCCAGTTCACTTCGACCAGCAGGTCGAGATACGGCTCGCTGACCGGCTGCTGCGTGCGTGACCCTGAGATAAGGCTCGCCGTTCGCGCCGCGCTCGACGGAGACGCGCGCGCGGGAGAGCGCGCCCGGGTAAGTGAGATTGTTCTGGCGGTAGAGCGATGGCGCGGCGACGCGCGCCGCGAGCGAGTCGAGCTCTTCCTTGGCCGCGGACGTGAGCTCGATCTGGGCCGACAGCGGCTGGCCGAGGGCTGAGTTCGACCGTCAGCTTGCCGAGGCCGAGTGCCGCGCCGGTGCCCGGGAGGGCAAGCGCGATGGCCAGCAGGCTGCACGTGAGGATGGGTTTTGCTCGCATACCGACCCTTTCCGAGAATTCGGATTCTGCAAGCAAACATAACATCATGGGTTTAGCGGTGCAAGCTAAACCCCGGTATTAGCTTGCGTTTTTTCCGTCGACTCGCCTGGCGCCCGGCACGAGATTCATGCCGATATCCTACCGCGGAGCGCAAGGGATTGGCGTGCGCCACGCCGCCGGCTACAAGATGTTGTGCCGCCGTGCGATAGAGCGTGGCAGTCCGCGCCGCGCTGTTGCAATCGCGCCGCAAGAAGGCGCGCCAGGCGCCGGATCAGCGTGGAACCGGCGCGCGCCGACGCATAAAACATGCGCAAACACGATTCGGCGATCCGGCCGATGCCGAACCCCCGCAAAAGCAGGCGTTGACGCGGCGGCGCACCGCGCAATCCGGCGCTCAGCGCCGCAGCAGGATGCGCACCATGCGCCGCAGCGGCTCGGCGGCGCCCCACAGCAGCTGGTCGCCGACGGTGAACGCGCCGAGGTACTCGCCGCCCATCGCGAGCTTGCGCAGGCGCCCGACGGGAATCTCGAGCTTGCCGGTGACCGCCGCGGGCGTGAGCGCGCGCGATGCTGTCCGTCGCGCGTGTTCGGCACGACGCGCACCCATTCGTTGGCGCCGGCGAGCATCGGCTCGATCTCCGCGAGCGGCACGTCGCGCCTCAGCTTGATCGTCAGCGCCTGCGAGTGGCAGCGCATCGCGCCGATGCGCACGCAGATCGAATCGACCGGAATCGGCGATGCGCTTCGCGGCCCGAGGATCTTGTTCGTTTCCGCGCCGCCCTTCCATTCCTCGCGGCTCATGCCGTTGCCCAGGTCCTTGTCGATCCACGGAATCAGGCTGCCGGCGAGCGGCACGCCGAAGTGCTCGGTCGGGAAGCGCTCGTCGCGCAGGATGCCGGCGACCTCGCGATCGATGTCGAGGATCGCCGAGTCGCGGATCGTCGAGCAGGCTCTTCGCGGCGAGGTGCGCCTCGCCCATCTGCTGCAGCAGCTCGCGCATGTTCTGCGCGCCGGCGCCCGAGGCCGCCTGGTAGGTCATGCAGGTCATCCATTCGACCAGGTCGCGCTGGAAGCAGGCCCGCCAGCGCCATCATCATCAGGCTGACCGTGCAGTTGCCGCCGATGTAGTTCCGCACGCCCTGCGCCAGCGCAGCGTCGATGACGTCGCGGTTGACCGGGTCGAGGATGATCACCGCGTCGTCCTTCATCCGCAGCGTCGAGGCCGCGTCGATCCAGTAGCCGTTCCAGCCCGCGCGCGCGCAGCTTCGGATACATCGTCGTTCGTCTAGTCGCCGCCCTGGCAGGTGACGATCGCGTCGAGCGCGGCGAGCGCCGCGAGGTCGGTCGCGTCTTGCAGCGGCGGCGCGTCGCGTTGCCGATCGCGGGGCCCGCTGCCGCCCGACGTTCGACGTCGAGAAGAACACCGGCTCGATGTGATCGAAATCGCGCTCCTCGCGCATCCGCTGCATGAGCACCGAACCGACCATCCCGCGCCAACCGACGAATCCGACTCGCATTGCTGCTCACCCTGACTTGTACGCCCCCGCATCCGAGTTGCCCCCGGGGCCGCTCGCGGGGGCGAATGAGCGGGCCGAGGCGACCGGTCAGGTCGTCTTGATCGTCGTGATCTTGGTCGCGCGGCCGCGACTGCCGCGCGCGTGCCGGCCGCCGCTGCGAGCGAAGCGCAGCGGCAACGTCGAAGCCGTTCCGGCAAGGATCGCGTGCATGACCGCAATCCTAACACGAGTCACGCGCTGCTGCAGGAGCGCCGCAACGACCGCGTCGCCCATCGCGCGCGTGCCGATCGCGTGCTCGCCGGGCGCCGCGATGTCGGCGGTGCGAAGGCCCTGCGCAGCACCGCGCGCACGGCGCGCTCGATGCGGCTCGGCGACGTCGGCGCGCGCGAACGTGTAGCGGAACATCATCGCGACGCGACAGGATCGTCGCCAGCGGATTGGCCTTGTCCTGCCCGGCGATGTCCGGCGCGGAGCCGTGGATCGGCTCGTAGAGCCCCTTGCCGTTCGCGTCGAGCGAAGCCGAAGGCAGCATGCCGATCGAGCCGGCGAGCATCGACGCCTCGTCGGACAGGATGTCGCCGAACAGGTTGCCGGTGACGATCACGTCGAACTGCTTCGGGTTGCGCACGAGCTGCATCGCCGCGTTGTCGACGTACATGTGCGAGAGCGCGACGTCCGGATAGTCCTGCGCGACCGCGCGTCACGACCTCGCGCCACAGGATCGACGTGTCGAGCACGTTGGCCTTGTCGACCGAGCAGAGCTTCTTCCCGCGCTTGCGCGCCGTCTCGAAGCCGACGCGCGCGATGCGCTCGATCTCGGGCACGCTGTAGTGCATCGTGTCGAAGCCTTCGTCGTCGCCGGCGGCGTTCGTGCGGCGGCCGCGCGGCTGCGCCGAAATAGATGTCGCCGGTCAGCTCGCGCACGATCATGAGGTCGAGGCCGGCGACGACCTCGGGCTTCAGCGTCGACGCCGCCGCGAGCTCGGGATAGAGCAGCGCCGGGCGCAGGTTGGCGAACAGGCCGAGCGCCTTGCGGATGCCGAGGATGCCCTGCTCGGGCCGCAGCGCGCGCGGCAGCGTGTCGTACTGCGGACCGCCGACCGCGCCCAGCAGCACGGCGTCGGCGCGCCTGCGCGAGCGCGAGCGTCGCCGCGGGCAGCGGATGCCTTGCCGCGTCGTAGCCGGCGCCGCCGATCGGCGCCGTCTCGGTCTCGATCGGCAGTCCTTCGCGGCGCAGCGCGTCGAGCACGCTTGACCGCCTCGCGCGACGATCTCGGGGCCGATGCCGTCGCCGGGAAGAATCGCGATCTTCAACGGCGCCGCATTGCGCTCGCGGAAGCGCTAGACGAGCCAGGGCTGCTCGGCGAGCCGCTTCGCCTCGAACGCGCGGATCTCGTCGGCGTGCTGCAGCGTGAGGCCGATGTCGTCGAGGCCGTTCAGCAGGCAATGCTTGCGGAACGGCTCGACTCGAACGCGAACGCGAGCGAGCCGTCCGGCGTCGCGACCGTCTGCGCGTCGAGGTCGATCGTCAGCGTGAAGCCCGGGGAAGGCGGCGGTGTCGGCGAACAGCCGGTCGACCTCGCGCTTCGGCAGCACGATCGGCAGCAGGCCGTTCTTGAAGCAGTTGTTGTAGAAGATGTCGGCGAACGACGGCGCGATGAGCGCGCGAAAGCCGTAATCGAGCAAGCGCCCACGGCGCGTGCTCGCGCGAGCTGCCGCAGCCGAAATTGCGGCGCGCGAGCAGGATCGACGCGCCCTGGTAGCGCGGCTCGTTCAGCACGAAATCCGGATTGCGCGGCCGCGTCGCGTTGTCCATGCCCGGCTCGCCGCGGTCGAGGTAGCGCCACGCGTCGAACAGGTTCGGGCCGAAGCCCGACCGCTTGATCGACTTCAGGAACTGCTTCGGAATGATCGCGTCGGTGTCGACGTTGGCGCGGTCGAGCGGCGCGACGAGTCCGGTGTGCGACGCGAAAGGGTTGCATGTGCGCTTCGGACTCGCGCAGGCCGACGTCTGGCTTCGTCTTGTCGGCTCGGCGCTTCTCGATCGCCTGCGCCGCCGGCCTTGCACGTCCTTGCCGGCGCCTTCCGACCGTGTTGCACGCCGGCCAGGCCGAGTCGCGAACGCCGGCGAGCGCGAGCAGCGCAGCGAGTCTTCTTGCATCATCGTCTGTTCTCCTTGCGACGGTGCTAGACGAGTCGACGCACGTCGACGAAATGCCCGGCGATCGCGGCCGCGGCCGCCATCGCCGGACTGACGAGATGCGTGCGGCCGCCGGCGCCCTGGCGGCCCTCGAAGTTGCGGTTCGACGTCGACGCGCAGCGCTCGCCCGGCTCCAGCCGGTCGTCGTTCATCGCGAGGCACATCGAGCAGCCGGGCTCGCGCCATTCGAAGCCCGCGTCGCGGAACACGCGGTCGAGCCCCTCGCGCTCGGCCTGCGCCTTCACGAGGCCCGAACCGGGCACGACCAGCGCGAGCTTCACGTTCTTGGCGACGCGGCGGCCGCGCGCGACGGCCGCGGCCGCGCGCAGGTCCTCGATGCGCGAGTTCGTGCACGAGCCGATGAACACCTTGTCGATCGCGATGTCGGCGATCGGCGTGTTCGGCTCGAGTCCCATGTAGGCGAGCGCGCGCTCGATGCCCTCGCGCCGCGTCGGATCGCGTCTCGCGCGTCGGGATCGGGCACGCGGTCGTCGATCGTCACCACCATCTCCGGCGACGTGCCCCACGTCACCTGCGGCGCGATCGTCGCCGCGTCGATGTCGACGACGTCGGTCGAACGTCGCGCCCGCGTCGCGACGCGAGCGTGCGCCAGTGCGCGACGGCGCGGTCCCACAGCTCGCCCGTGCGGCGCGAACGGCCGGCCCTTGCAGATACGTCGATCGTCGTGTCGTCGACGCGCGATCATGCCGGCGCGCGCGCCCGCCTCGATCGACATGTTGCAGACCGTCATCCGGCCTTCCATCGACAGCGCGCGAATCGCGCTGCCGGCGAATTCGATCGCGTGGCCGGTGCCGCCGGCGGTGCCGATGCGGCCGATGATCGCGAGCACGAGGTCCTTGGCCGTGCACGCCCGCGGGCAGCCGGCCGTCGACGCGGACCAGCATCGCCTTCGCCTTCTTGGTGAGCAGGCACTGCGTCGCCAGCACGTGCTCGACCTCGGAGGTGCCGATGCCGAAGGCGAGCGCCGCGAACGCGCCGTGCGTGCTCGTGTGCGAATCGCCGCAGACGACCGTCATGCCCGGCAGCGTCGCGCCCTGCTCGGGACCGATCACGTGGACGATGCCCTGGCGCCGGTCGCGGAACGGGAAATAGGCCTTGGCGCCGTGCGCGCGGATGTTCGCGTCGAGCGTCTCGACCTGCGTGCGCGAGATCGGGTCGTCGATGCCGCGGTCCCAGTCGCTGCGTCGGCGTGTTGTGGTCGGCGGTCGCGACGATCGAATCGCTGCGCCACGGCTTGCGGCCGGCGAGCTTGCAGTCCCTCGTAGGCCTGCGGGCTCGTCACCTCGTGCACGAGGTGGCGGTCGATGTAGAGCAGCGCCGTGCCGTCCGCCTCGGTGCGGACGACGTGGCTGTCCCACAGCTTGTCGTAGAGCGTGCGCGCCTGCATGGCCGTTGGACGCGCGCTCGGAGCCGTTTGTTCACGTCGAACGGAGGATTATGGCATGAGCGAGCGCCGAGCCGCGAAGGTCGGCGCCTGATCGATCAGCCGCCGCCGTGGCGCAGCGCCCGACACCGCATGCGCGAGATGCGCAGCGACCGCGTCGACGAGATCCGGAGCGGCGGCGTCGAAGGCCGTGGCGGCCGTCGCGCGCAGCCACGTGAACTGGCGCTTCGCGAGCTGGCGCGTCGCGGCGATGCCCTTGCGCGCGCAGCGCCGGCGCATCGATCGCGCCGTCGAGAAACTCCCACGCCTGCCGATAGCCGACGCAGCGCATCGACGGCAGCTCGGCGCGAGAGCGCGTAGCGCGCGCGCAGGTCGCGCAGCTCGTCGACGAGGCCCGCGGCGAGCATCGCGTCGAAGCGCTCGCGCGATCGTCGCTGCAGCGCGGCGCGATCGGCGGGCACGAGCGCGACCGCGAATCGCGTGGCCGAGCGCGGCTCGCCGCTTCGCGCGCGCCCTGCAGCGCCGACAGCGGCTGGCCGGTGAGCCGAAGACCTCGAGCGCGCGCTGGATGCGCTGCGCATCGGTGGGCTGCGAGGCGCGCGCGCCGTCGCGGGATCGACGCGCGCGAGCTCGGCGTGCAGCGCGGGCCAGCCTTCGCGCGCGGCGCGCGCGTCGATTCGCGCGCGCACGGCCGGATCGGCGCGCGGCAGCGCGCGACAGTCCCTCGGTCAGCGCCTTGAAGTAGAGCATCGTGCCGCCGACGACAGGGGCACGCGCCCGCGGCGCGCGGATCGCGGCGATCGCAGCGCCAGCGCATCGGCGCGAAACCGCGCCGCCGAATAGGACTCGGTCGGATCGATGATGTCGATCAGGTGATGCGGCACGCGCGCGCGCGTCGCCGGCGTCCGGCTTCGCGGTGCCGATGTCCATGCCGCGATAGACCTGCGCCGAATCGACGCTGACGATCTCGCCGGCGAAGCGCTCGGCGAGCGCCAGCGCGAGCGCGCTCTTGCCCGACGCGGTCGGGCCCATCAGCAGGACCGCGGGGATCACGGTCGACGCGCGCGTGCGCAGCTCAGCGCCCGCGCATGAACAGGCGGTCGAGATCCGGCAGCGTCAGCTGGTACCACGTCGGGCGGCCGTGGTTGCACTGCCCGGCGCGCTCGGTCGCTTCCATCTCGCGCAGCAGCGCATTCATCTCCGGCAACGTCGAGGCTGCGGTTCGCGCGCACCGCGCGCGTGGCAGGCCATCGTCGACAGCAGCTCGTCGCGCTGCGCGGCGAGCGACTCGCGTGCCGCCGAACTCGCGCGAGCTCGTCGCAGCACGGCGTGCGCGAGCGTGGCGGCATCGGCGTCGGCGAGCGGCGCCGGCATGCCGCGCACGGCGAGCGTCGCCGGTCCGAGCGCGCCGATCGCGAAGCCGAGCTGGTCGAGCGCGTCCGCGTGCTCCTCGGCGGTCGCGATCTCGAGCGGCGTCGCCGCGAACGTCGCCGGCACGAGCAGCGGCTGCACCGGCACGCGCGCGTCGGCGCGCCGTCTTCAGCCGCTCGTAGACGATGCGCTCGTGCGCCGCGTGCATGTCGACGAGCACGAGGCCGCTGCGGTTCTGCGCGAGCACGTAGACGCCGTGCAGCTGCGCGAGCGCGAAGCCGAGCGGATGGTCGTCGGCGGTGTCCGGCAGAGCGGGCCGATCGGCGGCCGGCGGCGGCCGCGCGCCGAAGAGCCGCGCGTAGAACGCCGCGGGCTCGCGCGCGTCGAGCGGCATCGCGCCCTGGCCGCGGGCACGTACGGCCGCGGACGCGTCGGCGCGGCGACGGACTCGTGCGATCGGCGCGAGCGGCGGCGTGTGCGCCGCCGCGAGCCCGAGCCGCTCGGCGGCGGACACCGCGGGCTGCTCGGCGGCGGTCGCCGCCAGCGCGCGCTCGACCGCGTGGCGGACGAACTGGTGGATGGCGCCCGATTCGCGAAAGCGCACCTCGATCTTCTGCGGATGCACGTTGACGTCGACGCGCCGCGGATCGAGGTCGAGCCACAGCGCGTACGCCGGCTGGCGGTCGTGATGCAGCACGTCGCGGTACGCCTCGCGCAGCGCGTGCGCGAGCACGCGGTCGCGCACGAAGCGGCCGTTGACGAACAGGTACTGGCCGCTGCGCCTGCGCCGCGTAGGCGGGCCGCACCGCGAAGCCGGCGAGGCGACCGGGCCCGGCGTCGCGCGTCGACCTGCGCCGCGTGCCGCGACGAAGTCGTCGCCCAGCAGCGCCTCGACGCGCGCGCGCCGGCCCTGCGCGAGCAGCCGATGCACGACGCGGCCGTTGTGCTGCAGCGTGAAGCCGACGTCCGGATGCGCGAGCGCGACGCGCCGGAACGCCTCGTCGCAGTGCCCCCATTCGGTCGCTTCGGTGCGCAGGAACTTGCGCCGCGCCGGCGTGTTGAAGTAGAGCTCCTGCGACCGTCACCGTCGTGCCGGCGGCGAGCGCGGCGGGCGCGGTCGACGCCGACGGTGCCGCCGTCGACCTCGATGCGCCATGCGTGCGGCTTGCCGGCCGCGCGCGACGCGAGCGCGAGGCGCGACACCGACGCGATCGACGCCAGCGCCTCGCCGCGAAAGCCGAGCGTGGCGATCGCCTCGAGATCGTCGGCGTCGCGATCTTCGACGTCGCGTGGCGCGCGACCGCGAGCGGCAGGTCCTCGCGCTCGATGCCGGCGCCGTTGTCGGCGACGCGAATGCGCTTGATGCCGCCGCCGGCGAGGTCGACGTCGATCTGCGTCGCGCCGGCGTCGAGCGCGTTCTCGAGCAGCTCCTTCAGCGCCGCCGCCGGCCGCTCGACGACCTCGCCGGCGGCGATCTGGTTGATCAGGATGATCGGGCAGCGCGCGGATCGCGCATCGTCAGTCGCGGCAGCCCGGTCGCCCAGCGCGCGTAGACGTCGTCGGCGACGCGCGTGCAGCGCGCCGATCCGCGCCGGCGAGATCGCGGCGGATGTCGCGGCGCGTCTGCACGGCGCCGCTCGAGCGCGCCGGCAGCTCGCTCGGCGCCGCGTCGCGAGCCACGTCTCGACGAGCTCGCGCGTCATCTCGATGTGGCACTGGAAGCCGATGTGGCGGTCGTCGATGACGTAGCGCCTGGTTCGACGTTGAACGCGTTGGTGAGCACGCGCGTCGCGCCATCGGCGGCAGCGCGAACGCGTCGTAGTGCCACTGGAACGTCGTGAAGCGTCGGCGGCCGCCGAACCACTCGCGCGCGCGCGCCGCGGTCGCACACGTCGACGTCGCAGCCAGCCGATCTCCGGCGACCGGCGCGCGCGTCACGCGGCGCGCCGAGCGCCTTGGCGAGCAGCTGGCCGCCGAGGCAATGCCCGATCACCGGCACGCCGTCGCCGATCGCGTCGCGCAGCAAGCCGCACAGCGGCGCGATCCACGGCAGCGCGTCGTTGACGCTCATCGGCCCGCCCATCATGCGCGATGCCGGCGAAGACGCGCGGATCGGCGGGCACCGGCGGCGCCCTCGTCGAGCGCGAACGAGGCTCCAGCGGAATGCCGCGGCGCGTCGAGCCACTCGGCGAAGTACGCCGGGACCTTCGGTCGGCGAGAAGCGGAAGATGGCGACGGGACGCATGAAACGCATGCACGCGTCGGCAGAACGACCGATTTTAGCAGTCCGACCGCTCGCTCGAGCGCCGCCTCTACATCTGCCTGAAGAGATGGAAGAACTGGCGCGAGATCGGCAGCCTCTCCGGCCGGTCCTTGAGCAGCACGAACTGCCGCTCGGCGTCCTCGCGCAGCACGCCGGCGACGGCGTCGACGTTGACGATCGTGCCGCGATGAACCTGCCAGAACCGGTCCGGGATCGAGCTCGGCGAGCAGGTCCTTGAGCGGCGTGCGGATCAGCGCCTCGCCGACTGCGCGAGCACGACGCGCGTGTACTTGGTGTCGGACTGGAAATAGACGACGTCGTCGACCGGCGATGAGGCTGCACCTGCTTGCCGACCGCCGCCTTGATCCATTTGCAGCCGCGCCGTCCTCGCCGTGCATCGCCGCGCGCAGCTCCGCGAGCAGCGCCGACAGGTCGGCCGGCGCGCGCGGCGAGCTTGCGGCGCACGCGATCGACGGTGGCGGCGAGACGGTCGGCCTCGACCGGCTTCAGCAGGTAGTCGACGGCGCCGGCGTCGAAGGCCTGCGAGCGCGTACTGGTCGTAGGCGGTGATGAACACGACGTGGCAGTCGGCGCCGATCGCGGCCGCGACGTCGAGCCCGGTGCGTCCCGGCATCCGGATGTCGAGGAACGCGATCTGCGGGCGATGCGTCGTCGAACAGCGGCGAGCGCCTCGTCGCCGTCGGCGGCTTCGGCGACGATCTCGAGCTCCGGCCACGCCTCGGCCAGCTGCTCCTTCAGCCGCTCGCGCATCAGCGGCTCGTCTTCGGCGATGAGCGCGGTCGGGCGGTTCATGGCGACGGCAGGCACTCGCGGCGGGCCGCGCGCGATCGTCGCGTCGGCGCCGCGGCGAGCGGCAGCACGATGCGGGCGACGAAGCCGCGCGGCTCGTTCGCCTCGAGCGCGAGATGCGCGCGATCGCCGTACAGAGCGCCAGCCGCTCGCGGATGTTGGCAAGGCCGATGCCCCTGGCCGGGCGCGCTCGGTCGAGCCCGACGCCGGTGTCGGCCACCGACACCGCCAGGCGATCGTCGCCGTCCATGCGCGCGCGGCGACCGTCGACCTGCGCCGCCGCGCGGCGCACGGCTCGATGCCGTGCTTGATCGCGTTCTCGACGAGCGTGATCACCATGCCCGGCGGGATGCGTGCGCGTCCTCGAGCGTCGGCCGGAACGTCGATCGCGTACGCGAGGCGCCTGCCGAGCCGCGTCTTCATGATCGCGAGGTAGGCGCCGACCAGCGCCGCCTCCTGCTGCAGCGTCGTCGTCTCGTCGCGCAGCGACGGCGTCGACGCGCGCAGGAACACGGATCAGGTCGCGCGATGAGCCGCGCGGCCTCGGGCGCGCCCTTCTCCGCCAGCTGCTGCGCGCTGCCCAGCGTGTTGAACAGGAAGTGCGGCTCGATCTGCAGCTGCAGCAGCTTCAGCTTCGATTCCGCGAGCTGGCGCGAGAGCTCGCTCTGCCGCGCCTCGGCCTCGAGGTGCGCGGTCAGCGCCGCGATACTCGCGGTTGCGCAGCGTTCGCGATCAGCGCGATGACGAGCGCGTACAGGAACGCCGAACACGAGCGCGCGCGGTGACGACGTGGCGCAGCTGCGCGCTGTCGAACAGCCACGCCGAACGGATCGACGCCCTTGACCAGCGCCGGCGACCGCGTGCCGCCGACGAAGCGCGCCGCAGAGCGCGAGCAGCGATGGCCGACGATCGCGAAGCGGAAGATCCGGCTCGTGGAACTTGCGGTAGCCGAACCACGCGACAGCCCCGACCACAGCAGCGACGAGCACGAGCGACGTTGAACACGATCGCCGCCTCGAGCGAACGACATGTTCCACGGCAGCTGCGACGCGATCCACGCCGCGAGCGTCGTGACGCGCGACGATGCCGACCAGCCACCGCCAGCCGCCGTTCGCGCGTAGAGCCAGTGGTCGAACGCGCGCACGTCGCGCCGCTCGACCTCGGACAGCGACGCGAGCACGCGGTCGGCGAACGCGTCGTAGCGGGATCTTCAGCGCGGCAAAGGGCATCGAGGTGGCGCGGGAGTGCGGGCGCGTCATTCTAGGGGCGACCGCGCGCGCGGCGCAGGCCGTCGCGGACGAGCTGCGGAACGGCGGGAACGAGCGACGAACCGGCGCGACGGGCGGCGAGCAACCGCGCGACGTCAGAGCCCGCGCGCGATGCGCGCGTAGGCCGAGTGGTTGTGGATCGACTCGAAGTTCTCGGCCTCGACGCGAAGCCGTCGACGCGCGGGTCGGCGGCGAGCCGCGCGGCGACGCCGCGCACCAGGTCCTCGACGAAGCGTCGGATTGTCGTAGGCGCGCTCGGTGACGTACTTCTCGTCGGCGCGCTTCAGGAGCCCGTAGAGCTCGCACGACGCTTCCTCCTCGGCGACGCGGATCAGCTCGGTCGAGGAAGAGCGGCGCGCCGCGGCCGCACGGTGATCGTGACCGTCGAGCGCTGGTTGTGCGCGCCGTACTCGGAGATCTCCTTCGAGCACGGGCACAGCGACGTCACCGGCACGGCGACCGCCATGCGTCTGCCGGTATTCGCCGCCGTCGAGCTCGCCGTCGAGGCGCACCTCGTAGTCGAGCAGGCTCGCCACGCCGGACACCGGCGCCGATCTTGCGCACGAAGAACGGAAACGCGAGCTCGATGCGGCCGCCGGGCGCCTCGAGCAGCACGACCAGCGTCGTCGAGCAGCGCGCGCAGCGCGTGCGACCGTACAGCGGCGGCTGCGCCGGGCGCGCTCGCGCGACTCGAGCAGCGCGACGAGGCGCGACATGTGCGTGCCCTTGCGGTCCGCGGGCAGCGCGACGTAGACGTTGCAGATCGCGATCGTCGGCTGCGCGACGCCGTCGGCGTCGGCGAACGTGAGCGGATAGCGCAAGCCCGCGAATGCCGACCTGGTCGATCGCGAGGTCGCGCTCGTCGCGTCCCGGACTGCACGTCGGGAATCGGGAACAGGCGTCTGCGGGCTGCTCGGGTCGGTTCATGGTGCCGATTGTAGCGGATCGTTGCCGTCGCACGATCGCCGCTCAGGCGGCCGGCTTGCGCGACGGCCTCGGGCCGCCGGTGCCCGAAGCGGGCGTGCGACGGCGGCGACGATGCCCGCGGCGTCGAGACCGCACGCGCGCGAGCAGCTGCGCCGGGATCGCCGTGGTCGATGAACGCGTCGGGCAGGCCGAGCTGCAGCAGCGGGATCGTCGATGCCTGCGGCGGCGAGCGCCTCGGCGACCGCGCTGCCGGCGCCGCCCGTGACGACGTTTTCCTCGACGGTGACGAGCGCGTCGTGCTCGCGCGCGAGCTTCGCGACGAGCTCGGCGTCGAGCGGCTTGACGAAGCGCATGTTGGCGACCGTCGCGTCGAGCTCCTCGCCGGCGGCGAGCGCGGGCCGCAGCATCGCGCCGAACGCGAGGATCGCGATGCGGTTCGGCGCGCCGCTGCGACTCGCGGCGGATCTCGCCCTTGCCGATCGGCAGCGCCGTCATCTCCGCCTCGACGCGCGACGCCCGGGCCGGCGCCGCGCGGATAGCGCACCGCCGCCGGCGTGTCGAGCGTGAACGCCGTGTAGAGCATCTGCCGGCATTCGTTCTCGTCGGCGGGCGCCATCACCGTCATGTTGGGCAGGCAGCGCAGGTACGACAAGGTCGAACGCGCCGATGTGCGTCGCGCCGTCGGCGCCGACGATGCCGGCGCGGTCGATCGCGAACACGCACCGGCAGGTTCTGCAGCGCGACGTCGTGGATCAGCTGGTCGTAGGCGCGCTGCAGGAACGTCGAGTAGATCGCGACGACCGGCTTCATGCCTTCGCACGCGAGGCCGGCGGCGAACGTCACCGCGTGCTGCTCGGCGATGCCGACGTCGAAATAGCGCGTCCGGGATATTCCTGCGAGAAGCGCACGAGGCCCGAGCCTTCGCGCATCGCCGGCGTGATCGCCGACGAGGCGCGCGTCGCGCGCCGCCATGTCGCACAGCCAGTCGCCGAAGACCTGCGTGTAGGCGGGCTTGGCCGGCCGGCTTCGGCGCGATGCCGACGGCGGGATCGAACTTCGTGACGCCGTGATAGAGGATCGGGTCGTCCTCGGCGCGCGCGTAGCCGTAGCCCTTCCGCGTGATCACGTGCAGGAACTGCGGGCCCTTGCAGCTCGCTTGCACGTTGGCGAGCGTCCGCGCCAGCGCGTCGACGTCGTGGCCGTCGATCGGGCCGATGTAGTTGAAGCCGAATTCCTCGAACAGCGTGCCGGGCAGCACCATGCCCTTCATGTGCTCCTCCCAGCGCTTCGCGAGCTCCTGCACCGGCGGCAGCTTCGACAGCACTTCCTTGCCGCCGCGGCGCACCGTGTTGTAGAGGCGCGACGACAGCAGGCGCGCGAGGTAGCTGTTGCAGCGCGCCGACCGGCTCGCGAGATCGACATCTCGTTGTCGTTCAGGATCGACCAGCAGGTCGGCGCCGGCGGTGCCGGCGTTGTTCAGCGCCTCGAACGCCATGCCGGCGCTCATCGCGCCGTCGCCGATCACCGCGACGACGCGGCGCTGCCTCGCCCTTGCGCTGCGCGGCGATCGCCATGCCGAGCGCCGCCGAGATCGACGTCGACGAATGCGCGGTGCCGAACGTGTCGTACTCGCTCTCGCGCGCGGCGCGGAAAGCCCGACGGCCCGTCCGCCATGCCGCAGCCGGCCATCTGCGTCGCGCCGGCCGGTCAGGATCTTGTGCGCGTAGGTCTGGTGGCCGACGTCCCAGACGATGCGGTCGTCGCGGCGTGTCGAAGACGTAGTGCAGCGCGATCGTGAGCTCGACCGTGCCGAGGTTCGACGACAGGTGGCCGCCGGTCTGCGCGACCGAGCTGAGCAGGAACGCGCGCAGCTCGCGCGCGAGCTCGCGGCAGCTGCGCGCGGTCGAGCTGGCGCAGCGTCGGCGGGGTCGTCGATCGTGTTCGAGCAGCGGGATACATGAGGGCGTCAGCGGTCGCGCAGCACGATCCAGTCGGCGAGCTCGCGCCAGCCGGCGCGCCGCGGCGCCGAAGCGGCGCGAGCGCCGCGCGCGCTTCGACGCGCAGCGCCTCGGCGCGTTCGCCTGGCCGCCGCGAGGCCGAGCAGCGTGACGTAAGTCGGCTTGCCCTGCGCGGCGTCCTTGCCGGCCGTCTTGCCGAGCGTCGCCGCCGAGCCTTCGACGTCGAGCACGTCGTCGACGACCTGGAACGCGAGGCCCGGCGGCGCGCGCGTAGCGCGTCGAGCGCCGCGGTCCTCGGCGCGGCGAGCGCGCCGCCCGCAGGCGGCGCCCAGCCGCACCGCGGCGCGGATCAGCGCGCCGGTCTTCATCCGATGCATCGTCTCGAGCTCGGGCAGCGGCAGCGCCGCGCCGACGCGCGCGAGGTCGATCGCCTGGCCGCCGGCCATGCCGCGCGCGCCCGCGCGCGTCCGCGAGCAGCGCGCACGCGCGCCGCCGCATCGCGGCAGCCGCGCTCTGCGCCGAGCACGGCGAACGCGAGCGCCTGCAGCGCGTCGCCGGCGAGCAGCGCGGTCGCCTCGCCGAACGCGACGTGGCACGTCGGCTTGCCGCGGCGCAGCGCGTCGTCGTCCATGCACGGCAGATCGTCGTGGACGAGCGAATAGGCGTGGATCAGCTCGACGGCCGCGGCGGCGGCATCGACGACGGCGGGGTCGGCGCCGACGGCCTCGCCGGCGGCGTACGCGAGGAGCGGCCGCACGCGCTTGCCGCCGTCGAGCACCGCGTAGCGCATCGCCGCAGCGAGCGGCGGCGCGGGCCCGTCGGCGGCCGGGCAGCGCGCGCGTCGAGCACGTCCTCGATGCGCCGCTGCCGCTCGCCGCACCAGACGGCGAACGCGAGATCAGGATTCATCGTCGCCGGCAGCCGTCGGCGCCGGCGCCTCGAACGTCTTCAGCACGCCCTTCTCGAGCACCTGCGACCTGCTGCTGCGCGTCCTTCAGCGTCGCCTGGCAATACTGCGAGCAGCTCGGCGCCGCGCTTGTACGCGGCGAGCGATTCCTTGAGCGGCAGCTGGCCGCCTTCCATCGTGGCGACGATTTCCTCGAGCTCGGCGAGCGCGGCTTCGAAACTTGCGGGAGGGCGCTGGTCATCGGTGACGGCTGCAGCGTTCGCCGGGGCGGACTCGAGGCAGCGCGGACGCATCGCACAGCTCGCGCCGCGGAATCGCGCCTCCGCAGAGGTCCAATCGCGTCGGCCGATTCGGCGCGCCGAGCGCAACTTGCGTTGACCGCGGTTGACCTGTTTCGGCGGGTCTTGTAGAATATCACGTTTCAGCGACGCGGCCTTTCACGAGCCTTTCGTGCGGCCGACTTAGCAAAGCGGTCCGGGGCGGCATGTCGATACGCCGTAAGCGTCCCGGGTTGTTGGGTTGGGTTGGTTTTCACCGGAAACCGGACGAAAGGAAAGGCCGATGTCGAATCTCGCCACGGCGGAGCATTTGCGGCGCGCCGCGTCGCAGCTCCCCGTCTCCTGGTATTGCGATCCTGCGGTGTTCGACGCCGAGCAGCGGCTGCTGTTCGCGCGCGCGCCGGGCTACGTCGGCCACGAGCTGATGGTGCCGAACCCGGGCGACTATTACGCGCTCGCAGTGGCGCGACAATGCGCAGGCGCTGGTCCGCAACGCCGCAGGGCGTCGAGCTCGTCTCGAACGTCTGCCGCCACCGGCAGGCGATCATGCTGAAGGGCCGCGGCAACGCGCCGAACATCGTCTGCCCGATGCATCGCTG
Organism: uncultured Solirubrobacteraceae bacterium; assembly: GCA_963813685.1. GTDB lineage: Bacteria > Actinomycetota > Thermoleophilia > Solirubrobacterales > Solirubrobacteraceae > Palsa-744. The sequence goes on along the minus strand of CAWEZQ010000004.1, from coordinate 372,258 downwards.
GACCTACGACCTCAAGGGCGAGCTGCTCGGCGCGCCGCATTTCGCCGACAAGCCGTGCCTCAACCTCGGCCGCTCGCCGCTGCAGAACTGGAACGGCCTGCTGTTCGACGGCCCGCGCGACGTCGCGCGCGATCTCGCGACGCTCGGCGTGCAGCGACTTCGACTTCTCGGGCTACGTGCTCGACCGCGTCGAGATCCACGAGTGCAACTACAACTGGAAGACCTTCATCGAGGTCTACCTCGAGGACTACCACGTCGTCCCGTTCCATCCGGGCCTCGGCCAGTTCGTCACCTGCGACGACCTGAAGTGGGAGTTCGGCGACTGGTACTCGGTGCAGACGGTCGGCGTCAACAGCAGCCTCGCGCAAGCCGGGCACGCAGACCTACGAGCGCTGGCACAAGGCGGTGCTCGACTTCTACCGCGGCGAGATGCCGCAGCACGGCGCGATCTGGCTCACCTACTACCCGAACATCATGGTCGAGTGGTATCCGCACGTGCTCGTGATCAGCACGCTGATCCCGCGCGGCGTCGACCGGACGACCAACGTCGTCGAGTTCTACTACCCCGAGGAGATCGCGCTGTTCGAGCGCGAGTTCGTCGAGGCGCGAGCAGGCGGCGTACATGGAGACCGCGCGCGAGGACGACGAGATCGCCGAGCGCATGGACGCCGGGCGCCGCGCGCTCTACCGGCAGGGACGCAGCGAGGAAGGCCCGTACCAGTCGCCGATGGAAGACGGCATGCAGCACTTCCACGAGTTCCTGCGCCGGGAGCTCGATGCACACGCACCCTCGCGCGCGCTGAGCGCCGCATCGGGTCGCATGTTCACCACGCTCATCTCCACGGCGGAGCTCGCCGCGCATCTCGACGATCCGATCGTTCGTCGATCGTCGACGTGCGCCACGATCTCGCGCAGCCGGACACCTGGGGCGAGGCGCAGTACCGGGCCGGCCACATCCCGGGCGCGCGCTTCGTCGCACCTCGATCGCGACCTGTCGGCGCCGAAGACCGGCACGAACGGCCGCCATCCGCTGCCGACGCCCGAAGCCGCGGCCGCGCTCTTCGGGCGCCTGGGCATCGACGCGGGCAAGCAGGTCGTCGCCTACGACCAGGGCGGCGGCGATGTACGCGCCGCGACTGTGGTGGATGCTGCGCTGGCTCGGCCACGACGCGGTCGCGGTGCTCGACGGCGGCTTCGCGAAGTGGGTGCGCGAGGGCCGCCCCGTCACCGCCGAAGTCCCCGCCGCGCGCGCCGGCGACGTTCGCGATCCGGCGCGTCGAGCCCGACCGTTTCGACAGACGACGTGCTCGCGAGCCTCGCAGCGCGCACGCTGCTCGCTCGTCGATGCGCGCGGCGCCGAGCGCTTTCGCGGCGACGTCGAGCCGATCGATCCCGGTCGCCGGGCACATTCCCGGGCGCGCTCAATCGCCCGTACACGCGAGAACCTCGAGCGCCGACGGCACGTTCAAGCAGCCGCGAGACGCTGCGCGCGGAGTTCGCGGCGCGTGCTCGGCGGACGCGCCGCCGGCGACGATCGTCCACTACTGCGGCTCCGGCGTCACCGCCTGCCACAACCTGCTCGCGATGGAGGTCGCCGGGCTTCGCCGGGCACGCGGCTCTATCCGGGCTCGTGGAGCGAGTGGTGCGCCGATCCGGCGCGGCCGGTTGCGCGCGGGCCCGCGTAAAGCACGCCCGTCACCGCGAGCGGCCACTGCGCCAGTTCGCGGTACGTCGAGCCCGGACGGCGACAATTTCGACGCGATCGAGCGTGCAGACGTTCGACGCGCCACGCGATTGGCGCAATTCTGATCGACGCGGCATCGGCTGCACGCAGCGCCGGGCGAGCGTCACGTGCGGCCGGAACAGCCGCGTCTCGACGCGGAAACCGATTCTGCCGCGAGCGCGTCGCGCAGCGCGAGCACGAGGTCCTCGAGCGCCGGCGGCAAGACGTCGGCGCCGAGCCATGCGATTCCCGCGTGCGCGAAACGCGCCGAGCCGATCGAGCTCGAGCGTGAACGGCGCGACGGCGCGCGCAGCCGACGCGCCGATCGCGTTTCAGCGCGGCAATGCGGTCTGGCGCGACGTCGCCGACGAACGCGAGCGTCAGATGGATGTTTTCCGGCCGCGGGGCGCGCCCGCCGGCGCGGCGCGACGACATCGCGCGGCCAGCGCGGCGATGCGCTCGCGTGCCGCCGCGTCCGGGCCACAGCGCGAAGAACACGCGCAGCGCCGCGTCGGCGATCCGTCGCGCTGGCTTGCCCTCGCCGGCCGTGGTTGCGCCCGCCGTCGCCATGCCGACAGTGTAGATGCCGGACCCAAAAAAAACCGCGCGGCCCTTGCGGGCGGCGCGGTCCCAGGAGGAGAGGCGATCTGCGTTCAGCCGTTGGCGACGTGCAGCTCGGCCTTCGGCTTGTCGAAGAACTGCTCGTCCTCGGTCGAGTTCTTGAGCGCCGTCGTCGACGCCTGGCTGCCCTGGATCGTCGTCGTCACCGCGTCGAAGTAGCCGGTGCCGACTTCGCGCTGGTGCTTGATCGCGGTGAAGCCCTTTCGGCACGCCGCGAACTCGGCTTCCTGCAGCTCGACGAACGCCGTCATGTTGCTCGTGGGCGTAGCCGTGCGCGAGGTTGAACATCGAGTAGTTGAGGCTGTGGAAGCCGGCCAGCGTGATGAACTGGAACTTGTAGCCCATCGCGCCCAGCTCGCGCTGGAACTTGCGCGATCGTCGCGTCGTCGAGGTTCTTCTTCCAGTTGAACGACGGCGAGCAGTTGTACGCGAGCATCTTGCCCGGGAACTTCGCGTGGATCGCGTCGGCGAACGCCTTGGCGAACGTCGAGGTCCGGCTTGCCGGTCTCGCACCAGATCAGGTCGGCGTACGGCGCGTAGGCGAGGCCGCGCGACACCGCCTGGTCGAGGCCGTTGCGCGTCTTGTAGAAGCCCTCGACCGTGCGCTCGCCGGTGCAGAACGGCTTGTCGTTGTCGTCGATGTCGGAGGTCACGAGGTCGGCCGCCTCGGCGTCGGTGCGCGCGAGCATGATCGTCGGCACGCCCATGCAGTCGGCGGCGAGCCGCGCGGCGACCAGCTTGTCGACCGCTTCGCGCGTCGGCACGAGCACCTTGCCGCCCATGTGGCCGCACTTCTTGACCGAGGCCAGCTGGTCCTCGAAGTGGACGCCGGCGGCGCCCGCCTCGATCATCGCCTTCATCAGCTCGAACGCGTTCAGCACGCCGCCGAAGCCGGCTTCGGCGTCGGCGACGATCGGCGCGAAGAAGTCGATGTCGCCCTTGCCTTCCATGTGCTGGATCTGGTCGGCGCGCGTGAACGTGTTGTTGATCCGCTTGCACGACCGTCGGCACCGAGTTGACCGGATAGAGCGACTGGTCCGGATACATCTCGCCGGCGATGTTGGCGTCGGCGGCGACCTGCCAGCCGGACAGATAGATCGCCTTGAGGCCGGCCTTCACCTGCTGCATCGCCTGGTTGCCGGTCATCGCGCCCAGCGTGTTGACGAACGGCTCGTCGTTGACGAGCTTCCAGAGCTTCTCCGCGCCGCGGCGCGCGAGCGTGTGCTCGATGTGGACCGAGCCGCGCAGGCGCACGACGTCCTCCGCCGTGTAGCCGCGCTTGATGCCCTTCCAGCGGGGATTCTCCGCCCAGTCCTTCTTGAGCCTTGCTGCTTCGAGATCGTAGTTCATGTCGCTGCTCCCATCTCTTGCGTCATGGCCAATCCGGGAACTCGCCCATCGACGGCGAGCGCCGGAACCTTGGTCAGCGGACCCGCTGCGCGGATGCCTCTCGCGCGCGCGTTTCCGCAGCGTGACGACGTCGCCGAGCCCAGCCGCCGGCGCTTCACTGCACGGACCGGCGAGGATCGCTCGACCGGACGGGCGGGCATGGATGGGGTGGAACCCAGGCCCTGCTTGCGGCCGCCGCTGATCGCTGGCGACGACCGCTCGTGACATGGCGAAGTTAGCAAAGTTACGCCGGGGTGACAAGCGAAATTGCCGCATTGCAATACATGAAAATTCACATTAAATCATTAACTTAAAATATATTTCCGGATGGTGGAATCCAATGTGGCCGATCCGTTGCAAAATAGTGCTGCATCGCAGGACAACTGCTGCTCCAAGCCTCTGCGGACGATGTCGATAGAATATGCGCATGCATATTGAATATAAAGGCATTATCTATGTGATGCCTGTCTGATGTGTGCGATCACTCACGAGGTCGGCAGCATTCGGAATTCATTTCCGTTATTCGGCGACTTCGATGCCTGCGCAACGTGTGTCGCGATGACAACACGCGGCCATGCCGCGGAGCGGCGCGGAGCATTCGCTTGACAGCGATGGACGCCGGTGCAACGGTCTGGCGGACGTCCTGCGAGCCGAACTGAAGGAGCACATGCGTGCGCTGGCGTTCACATCGTGCGTTGCCGCTGCGGTCGCTGCGGTCGCAGCGGCCGCGCGTCGGCGCAACGCGCCGCGGACCCTGATCTCGCGCGCAGACTCGCCGCGACCTGCGCCAACTGCCACGGCACCAACGGCGTGAGCCGTGGCGGCATCGAAAGCCTCGCCGGCAAGACGCGAAGGACGACATCGTGCGCAAGATGCAGGACGTTCAAGGCCGGGCGCGAAGCCCGGCACGATCATGCCGCAGCTCGCGAAGGGCTACACCGACGAGCAGATCGAGCTTGCCGCCGGATGGTTCGCGGCGCAGAAAGCGCCCAAGTGAGAAAGCTCGTGCACGGCGCAACGAGCGCGCAACGACGGGAGTTCCTGAAGGCCGTCGGCGGCCGGCGCGGCGCTCGCTCGCGCTGCCGGGCTGCGCGACGACGGCGGGCGGCGGCTGCCGGCCGGGTCGTCGTCGTCGGCGGCGGCTACGGCGGCGCGACGGCGGCGAAGTACCTCCGGATGTGGAGCGACGGCACGCGTCGACGTCACGCTCGTCGAGCCGAACCCGGAATTCGTCTCCTGCCCGATGTCGAACCTCGTGCTCGGCGGCAGCAAGGAGCTCGCCGACCTCACGGTGAGCTACGACAACCTCGTCAAGCGCCACGGCGTCAAGCTCGTCCGCGACACGGCGACCGCGGTCGATGCCGACAAGCGCATCGTGAAGCTCGCGGGCGGACAGCGAGCTCGCCTACGACCGGCTGATCCTGTCGCCGGGCGTCGACTTCATGTGGGACGAGGTGCCGGGGCTCGACAACGCCGACGCGCAGGCGCGGATCCTGCACGCCTGGAAGGCGGGCCCGCAGACCGTCGCGCTGCGCCGGCAGCTCGAGGCGATGCCCGACGGCGGCGTCTTCGCGATCTCGATTCCCGTCGCGCCGTACCGCTGCCCGCCGGGACCGTACGAGCGCGCGTGCCAGGTCGCGTGGTACTTCAAGCGCGCGAAGCCGAGATCGAAGGTGCTGATCCTCGACGGCAACGCGGACGTCACGTCGAAGGGCGCGCTGTTCAAGAAGGCGTGGGCCGAGGAGTACAAGGGCATCGTCGAGTACCGGCCGAACTACGTGCTGACCGACGTCGACGTCGCGACGATGACCGCGAAGTTCGACGTCGCAGGACGCGGTGCGCGCCGACGTGCTGAACGTCATGCCGCCGCAGCGCGCCGGCGCGATCGCGCGCGCGGCCGGGCGTGGTCACCGCGAACGACCGCTGGTGCGAAGTCGACTTCCTCACCTTCGAATCGATCAAGGTGAAGAACGTCCACGTGCTGGGCGACGCGATCCAGATCGCGACCGGCATGCCGAAGTCCGGCCACATGGCGAACCAGCACGCGAAGGTCTGCGCGGCGGCGATCGTCGCGCTGCTCGCCGGGCAGGCGCCGAATCCGGCGCCGGTGCTCAACAACACGTGCTACAGCTTCATCACCGACCGCGACGCGATCCACGTCTCGCTCGGTGCACCAGTACGACGCGCGAGAAGAAGACGCTGCTGCCGGTGCCGGGCGCGGGCGGGCTGTCGCCGGCGATGAGCGCCGAGCGAAGGGGCGTTCGCGTTCGGCTGGGCGAAGAACATCTGGGCCGACATGCTCGCCTGAAGACCCGGCAACCGCGTCGCCCGACATGGCGAGGCGGCGCGCAGCCTCGCCAAACGAAAAACGGCGCCCGCGGGCGCCGTTTCGCGTCGTCGATCGCTCGCCCGTCAGGCGACGGGCTCCGCCTCTTCCTTTTCCTTTTCCTCGAACACGAGCCGGACCTTGTCGTCGTCGTCGACGTCGATCGTCACCTGGCCGCCGCCGACGAGCCGGCCGAACAGCAGCTCGTCGGCGAGCGCCTTGCGGATCGTGTCCTGGATGAGCCGCGCCATCGGCCGCGCGCCCATCTGCGGATCGAAGCCCTTCTTCGCGAGGAACTCCTTCAGGCGTCGGCGTGAACGACGGCTCGACCTTCTTCTCGTGCAGCTGGTCCTCGAGCTCGAGCAGGAACTTGTCGACGACCTTGCAGGATGACGTCGTGGTCGAGCTGCGCGAACGAGATCGTCGCGTCGAGCCGGTTGCGGAACTCCGGCGTGAACAGGCGCTTGATCTCGGCCATCTCGTCGCCGGCCTCGCTTCGCGTTGGTGAAGCCCATCGAGCCCTTCGCGAGCTCGCCGGCGCCCGCGTTGGTCGTCATGATGATCGTGACGTTGCGGAAATCGGCCTTGCGCCCGTTGTTGTCGGTCAGCGTGCCGTGGTCCATCACCTGCAGCAGGATGTTGAAGATGTCCGGATGCGCCTTCTCGATCTCGTCCAGCAGCAGCACGCTGTACGGATGCTTGGTGATCGCCTCGGTGAGCTGGCCGCCCTGGTCGAAGCCGACGTAGCCCGGCGGCGCGCCGATCAGCCGCGACACCGCGTGGCGCTCCATGTACTCGGACATGTCGAAGCGGATGCAGCTCGACGCCGAGGCAATAGGCGAGCTGGCGCGCGACCTCGGTCTTGCCGACGCCGGTCGGGCCGCTGAACAGGAAGTTGCCGATCGGCTTGTGCGGATTGCCGAGGCCGGAGCGCGCCATGCGGATCGCCGCGACCAGCGCGTCGATCGCCTTGTCCTGGCCGAACACGACGTTCTTCAGGTCGCGGTCGAGCGTCTTCAGCGCGTTGCGGTCGTCGGAGGTGACGTTCTTCGCGGGGATGCGCGCGATCTTGGCGACGATCTCCTCGATCTCGGTCTTGCTGATCACCTTCTTCTGCTTCGACTTCGGCAGGATCTTCTGCGCGGCGCCGGCCTCGTCGATCACGTCGATCGCCTTGTCGGGCAGGTGGCGGTCGTTGATGAAGCGCGCGGAGAGCTCGGCCGCGCGTCGTGAGCGCCGCCGGCGCGTACTTGACGCCGTGGTGCTGCTCGAAGCGCGACTTCAGGCCCTTCAGGATCTCGATGGTCTCGGCGATCGACGGCTCGGGCACGTCGACCTTCTGGAAGCGCCGCGACAGCGCGTGGTCCTTCTCGAAGATCTGCCGGTACTCGTTGTAGGTCGTCGCGCCGATGCACTTCAGCGCGCCGGTCGACAGCGCCGGCTTCAGCAGGTTCGACGCGTCGAGCGTGCCGCCCGACGCCGCGCCGGCGCCGATGATCGTGTGGATCTCGTCGATGAACAGGATCGACTTCGGATTGTCGGCGAGCTGCTTCAGCACCGCCTTCAGGCGCTGCTCGAAATCGCCGCGGTACTTGGTGCCGGCGAGCAGCGCGCCCATGTCGAGCGAGTACACCTGGTATTCGCGCAGGAGCTCGGGCACGTCGCCCTCGTTGATGCGGCGCGCGAGTCCCTCGGCGATCGCGGTCTTGCCCACGCCGGCCTCGCCGACCAGCAGCGGATTGTTCTTGCGCCGGCGGCACAGCACCTGGATCACGCGCTCGAGCTCGTGCGCGCGGCCGATCAGCGGATCGATCTTGCCCTGCTTCGCCAGCGGGTTGAGGTTGAGCGTGTAGCTCGAGCGCGCCCTGCGCCTCGCTGCCGCCCTCGCCGTCGTCCTTCGCCTCGCCCTTCTCCTGCTTCTGCTGCGGGTTCTTGGTGATGCCGTGCGCGATGTAGTTGACGACGTCGAGCCGCGTCACGCCGCGCTGGTTCAGGAAATAGACGGCGTGCGATTCCTTTTCGCCGAAGATCGCGACCAGCACGTTGGCGCCGGTGACTTCCTTCTTGCCCGACGACTGCACGTGCAGGATCGCGCGCTGGATCACGCGCTGGAAGCCCTGCGTGGGCTGCGTGTCGGCGTCCGAGTGCGGCGACAGCCGCGGCGTGTGCTCGCTGATGAAATCGGTCAGAACGCCGCGCAGCTCGTCGAGGTCGACGCCGCAGGCCTTCAGCACCTCGGCGGCCGACGGGTTGTCCAGCATCGCGAGCAGCAGGTGCTCGACGGTGATGAACTCGTGCTGCTTCTGCCGGGCCTCGACAAAGGCCATGTGGAGGGAGACTTCCAGTTCCTGCGCAATCATCTGCGGTTGCCTTTCGCGGCCGGTGTCCGGTGCGCCGCGGGCTGCGGCGGTTCGGGCTCGGTACGGCCTTAACGCTCAAGTCTCCTCCATCGTGCACTGCAACGGGTGCTGGTGCCGGCGCGCGATGTCGATCACCTGATCGACCTTCGCCGCGGCGACCTCGCGCGAGTACGTCCCGCACACCCCCATCCCCTCGCGATGCACCTGCAGCATCACCTGCGTGGCCTTTTCCCGGCTCATCGCGAAAACAGTCTGCAACACCACGACGACAAAGTCCATCGGCGTGTAGTCGTCGTTCAGCAGCAGCACCTTGTACAGCGGCGGCGGCTTGAGCCGGGTCTTCTCCGGCCTCGAGGACTCTGCCGTCCTGCTGCTGGTTGGCCATTATCCACGGAGATCGGATCAGGGTCGGATGGCCCTATGTTTGATGATTGCAACAGTTTTTTCAAGAGGAAACCGGATTGACGGTCGTCCGGCTTGACGACCGCGGGATTCTGCGCTTAAAAAAGCAACGTTTGGCTCCCAAGTGGCTGCTGTTCCGGTTCGCTCGCGTTGTCCGCGCCCGCCTGCCGCAGATGGTACTTGCTGCCCAAACACCGACACTCTCTCGTTCATTCTGGAAGGAAGTAGCACTATGGCAACAGGCACCGTCAAGTGGTTCAACGACGCGAAGGGATACGGGTTCATCACGCCGGACGACGGCGGCGAAGACCTGTTCGCGCACTTCTCGGCGATCAACATGCAGGGCTTCAAGTCGCTGAAGGAAGGCCAGAAGGTCAGCTTCGAAGTGACCACGGGCCCGAAGGGGAAGCAGGCGAGCAATATCCAAGCCGCCGCCTGACGAAACGCGCCATTCCGTCCCGCACGCCGCGAGGTGCGGTCGACACGAAAGACCCGCCGCCATGGCGGGTTTTTTTCGCGCGGGCAAAGGGGCAACCTTCCGGCGCGCGCCCAGCGCGCGCAAAAAAGACCTGCGGCGCGCAGGTCTTTTCGTGCACGCGGTCGTGTTGTCCGCGGCCGATCGCCATGTTGTTGTAGATTGCAATGTCGCGGAGTCGGCCGCTAGCGCCGACTCGCGTTTGCGCGCTCCCGCTTGGCGTTCGCGCCCGGCGTCGGCATCCGAACGGCTCGCGTTTGCTCGACGCCTTCGCGCATCGCGCGGGCGCTCGCGTTGCGGCCTCCGCACCGCCAACGCAATCGTTGCGCCGCGATGTCGGCCGCCAGCGCCGACTCGCACTTGCGCGCTCCGCGGCGCTTCGGCCGGCCTCGGCGCACTGCTCGCGTTCGGCATCGCACGCATCGCGGATCGCGCGCTGAGCTGTCGGCCGCGACGCCGACTCGCGTGCGCGGACGCTCGCGCCAAGCGAAAGCCCGCCGGCCGGCGGGCCTTCCGTCGCGCCGCGTCGCGTCGCGCTACATCCGCTCGATCATCGCCTGGCCGAAGCCCGAGCACGACACCTGCGTCGCGCCTTGCATCAGGCGCGCGAAGTCGTAGGTCACGACCTTGTCGCGGATCGCCTTCTCGATCGAGCTCGACGATCAGCGCCGCGGCTTCCTTCCAGCCCATGTGGACCAGCATCATCTCGGCGGAGAGGATCTCGCGAGCCCGGATTGACGTAGTCCTTGCCGGCGTACTTCGGCGCGGTGCCGTGCGTCGCCTCGAACATCGCGACCGTGTCGGACAGGTTGGCGCCCGGGCGCGATGCCGATGCCGCCGACCTGCGCGGCGAGCGCGTCGGAGATGTAGTCGCCGTTGAGGTTGAGCGTCGCGATCACGTTGTACTCGGCCGGGCGCAGCAGGATCTGCTGCAGGAACGCGTCGGCGATCACGTCCTTGACGACGATGTCCTTGCCGGTCTTCGGGTTCTTGAACTGACATCCACGGGCCGCCGTCGAGCGAGCTTCGCGCCGAACTCCTTCTGCGCCAGGCGCGTAGCCCCAGTCGCGGAAGCGCGCCCTCGGTGAACTTCATGATGTTGCCCTTGTGCACGAGCGTCATCGACGGCTTGTCGTTGTCGATCGCGTACTGGATCGCCTTGCGCACCAGGCGCTCGGTGCCTTCGCGCGACACCGGCTTGATGCCGATGCCCGAGGTCGCCGGGAAGCGGATCTTCTTGACGCCCATTTCCTTGATCAGGAACTCGATCAGCTTCTTCGCCTGCGGCGATTCGGCCGCCCACTCGATGCCGGCGTAGATGTCCTCCGAGTTCTCGCGGAAGATCACCATGTCGATCTTCTCCGGCTCCTTGACCGGCGACGGCACGCCCTTGAAGTAGCGCACCGGGCGCAGGCAGACGTAGAGGTCGAGCTCCTGGCGCAGCGCGACGTTGAGCGAGCGGATGCCGCCGCCCACCGGCGTGGTCAGCGGGCCCTTGATCGAGACCACGTAGTCCTTGAGGATCGTCGAGCGTCTCGTCGGGCAGCCAGACGTCGGGGCCGTAGACCTTCGTCGACTTCTCGCCGGCGTAGATCTCCATCCAGTGGATCTTGCGCTTGCCGCCGTAGGCCTTGGCCACCGCCGCGTCGACGACCTTGATCATCACCGGCGTGATGTCGAGACCGGTGCCGTCGCCCTCGATGTAGGGGATGATCGGGTTGTCGGGGACGTTGAGGCTGAAATCCTTGTTGACGGTGATCTTCTGGCCGCCGGCCGGGACCTTGACGTGCTGGTAACGGCATGGATTCTCCTTGGAGGCGTCGCGTTCGAGGCCGCGCCGCGCGATGAAGCGGCCGGCGCCGATCCGGCCGTCGCAAACCCTTAATTATCCGCGAATTCGAGCTGATACTGCCATGCGCACCGTCCGCGCGGATCGATCCAGATCAACGATCGGCGCTGCGCCGGCGCGCCCGGAGGTCGTGCTGCTCAACAAGCCCTTTGGCGTGCTGTGCCAGTTCTCGCGCGACGGCAGCGCCAAGCCGACGCTCGCGGACTTCGTCCCGATCCCGGACGTCTATCCGGCCGGGCCGGCTCGACGCCGACAGCGAGGGGCTCGTCGATCCTGACCGCCGACGGCGCGCTGCAGGCGCGGATCGCGAACCCGCGCCATCGAGCTCGCGAAGACCTATTGGGTGCAGGTCGACGGCGTGCCGTCGCCGGCGCAGCTCGCCGCGCTCGCGCGCGGCGTCGATCTCGGCGACTTCGTCACGGCGCCGGCGCGCGCGTGCGCCGATTGCCGAGCCGCCGGGATTGTGGCCGCGGACCCGCCGATCCGCGTGCGCAAGGCCCTGCCGACGTCGTGGCTCGAACTCGAGCTCACCGAAGGCCGCAACCGGCAGGTGCGCCGGATGACCGCGGCGGTCGGGCTTGCCGACGCTGCGCCTCATCCGGTACGGTGTCGGTCCGTGGTCGGTCGACGGGCTCGCGCCGGGCGCCTGGCGCCGGAGACGGCGCCGGCCGCCGTGCTATCATCGCGCCCCGTTCGATGACCCTCCTCCGCACCAGCGCCGCCGCGCCGGCCCGGCGCCGCTCCCCGTCGATCCCGTTGGTCTCCCGGCCCGTTTCGCCGGCCGCGCGGCGCGCGTCCCCGCGCGATGATCCGCCGCCTGCTCGCCCGCCTGATTCCCGGCCGCACGGGCCGCGCGACACGAGAGCGCGTCTACGGCCCTGCCGACCATCCGCTGCGGCGGGACCAGCTCTCGCGCGGCGCGCTCGACGTGATCCGCCGGCTGCAGGACGCCGGCTTCAAGGCCTACATCGTCGGCGGCGCGGTGCGCGACCTGCTGTTCGGCATCGAGCCCAAGGACTTCGACATCGCGACCGACGCGCGGCCCGAGCAGGTGAAGCCGCTGTTCCGCCGCGCCTTCATCATCGGTCGCCGCTTTCGGCTGGTGCACGTCCACGCCGGCGCCGAGACGATCGAAGTCTCGACGTTCCGCGCCGCGCAGCGGCGAGGACGCGGCGGACGAGCACGGCCGCCTGCTGTCCGACAACGTCTACGGCTCGCAGGCCGAGGACGCCGCGCGCCGCGACTTCACGATCAACGCGCTCTACTTCGACCCGGCCACCGAGGAGGTCTGGGACTACGTCGGCGGCGTGGCCGACCTCCGCGCGCGGCGGCTGAAGCTCATCGGGCCGCCGGTGACGCGCTTCCGCGAAGACCCGGTGCGCATGCTGCGCGCGGTGCGCCTCGCCGCGAAGCTCGGCATCGCGATCGAGCCCAAGACCGCGGCGCCGATCGCGAAGCTCGCGCCGCTGATCGGCAACGTCCCGCCGGCGCGGCTGTTCGACGAGATGCAGAAGCTGCTGCTGTCGGGGCACGCGGTGGCGACGCGTGAAGAGCCTGCGCGCGCACGGGCTCTCGCACGGCCTGCTGCCGCTGCTCGACGTCGATCCTCGAGCAGCCGCTCGGCCAGCGGTTCATCGAGCTGGCGCTCGCCAACACCGACGAGCGCGTCCGCGACGAGCGCGGCGTATCGCCGGGATTCCTGTTCGCGACGCTGCTGTGGCACGAGGTGCTCGCGACGTGGAACGCAGCGAAGGCGCGCGGCGAGACGTCGATCCCGGCGCTGTTCGACGGCGATGGACCTCGTGCTGGAGCGCCAGGCGAAGCAGCTCGCGATTCCGCGCCGCTTCGAGGCGACGATCAAGGAAATCTGGTCGCTGCAGCCGCGCTTCGAGCAGCGTTCCGGGCAGCGACCCTTCCGGCTGCTCGAGCATCCGCGCTTACCGCGCCGGCTAGGACTTCCTCGAGCTGCGCTGCAAGAGCGGCGAGCTCGAAGGCGAGCGCGCCGGCCTCGCCGACTGGTGGGACCGCTTCGCCGAACGCCGGCCACGACGAGCGCGATGGCGATGCTGAAGCCCGACGAGGGGCCGAAGAAGAAGCGCCGCTCGCGCGGTCGCGGGCGCAAGCGCCGCGAAGCGATGGCGGCGCGCGTCGCCGCCCGCCGGCCGACGCCGAGGCGGAATGATCGCGTGCGTCTACGTCGGGCCTCGGCAGCAACCTCGCGCATCCGCGCCGCCAGCTCGCGCGCGCGATGCGCGCGCTCGCGCGGCTGCCGCGTACGCGCGTCGTCGGCGTGTCGCGGCAACTACGTCAGCGACCCGGTCGGCTGCCCGGAGCCGCAGCCGGAATTCGTCAACGCCGTGGCAGCGCTGGAAACGACGCTGCCGCCGATGGGCATTGCTGCGGCAGCTCCTCGCCATCGAGCGCCGGCAGCGCCGGGCGCGACGCCGCCCGCGCAACGCCGCGCGCACGCTCGACCTCGACCTCCTGCTCTACGGGCGCGCGCGCTTGCGCAACCCGCAGTCTCGTCGTGCCGCATCCGCGCATGGACGAGCGCGCGTTCGTGCTGCGCCCACTGGTCGAGCTCGCTCCGGACGTGACGATTCCCGGCCGCGGTCTCGCCCGTTCGTTGCTGCCGGCCGTGCGCGCCCAGCGGATTTCGCGCACCCGCACGCACGTTCATTGATCGTCGGCGACATGGCCCGGTGTCGACGATCGATGATGCTCGTGGCCGCGTTGGCCGGCATCGTCGCGCTTGCGCCTGCGGTCGCGATCGCCCAGCGGGCGAGCGCCTTCGACGCCCGGGTCAGGCAATTCGTCGTCCACGATGCGCCCCGAATTCGCATCGACAACGTGCGCCTGATCGACGGCACCGGCGCGCCGGCACAATCCGGCCAGTCGCTGCTCGTCGCGAACGGCAAGATCGTGCGTATCGGACCCGCTTCGGCGCTGGCGAACGAGTCCGCCGATACCGTCATCGACGGCCGGGGCCGGTCCGTCATGCCCGGTCTCGTGATGCTGCACGAGCACCTGCTGTTCCTCGATGCGACCTCGACCTCCGACGCCGTGGCCTACCTTTCCGAGCCGCTGTCGTCGCCGAAGGCCTACCTCGCCTACGGCGCAACGACGATCCGCACCGCAGGCACGTTCAACGGGAGCGACGACTTGCGCGTCGCGCGCCGGATTCGCGATGGCCAGCTCGTGGGCCCGGAAATCCTGGTGACGGCCCCGTTCATCGAGGGCGACGGGAGCTTCGCGTTCCAGATGACGCCGATCACCGATCCGGCGCGCGCCCGCCGCGTCGTCGATTTCTGGGCCGACGAAGGCGTGACGTCGTACAAGATCTACATGAACGTCTCCCGCGCCGTGCTCGCCGCCGCGATCGACGAGGCGCACGCGCGCGGCCTCAAGGTCACCGGGCACCTCTGCTCGATCACCTTTCGGGAGGCCGCCGAGCTCGGCATCGACCAGCTCGAGCACGGCGTGATCGTCGCGACCGATTTCGTCGCCGACAAGAAGCCCGACGAGTGCCCCGCGCCGGGTGTGGCGAACAGCGCGCTGCTTGCGCTCGCGCCGGACGCAAAGGAGATGGCCGAGCTGATCGCGACGCTCGTCGCGCACAAGGTCGTCGTGACCTCGACACTCGCCGTGTTCGCCGCCGGCGTCGTCGACTGGTTTCCGGCGACCGCCGATCTCGCGATGTTGAACGACAAATCGCAGTTCTGGGCGCTGCGCACGCTTGCGATGCGCTATCGGGCGCCGGAGCAGCGCGCGCGCGCGGAAAAGCTGCTCGAGGCGGAGATGCGCTTCGAGCGCGCGTTCGTCGCGGCGGGCGGCACGCTGGTCGCCGGGACCGATCCGACCGGATGGGGCGGCACGCTGCCGGGGCCGGGCAATCACGCGGCGCTGCGGCTGCTCGCCGCGGCCGGATTCACGCCCCTCGAGGTCATTCGCATCGCGACCTCCGAAGGTGCGCGGACGCAGGGCATCGGCGAGCGCGTCGGCGCGCTGCGCGCCAGGCATGCAGGCGGACCTGCTGCTCGTGAACGGCAACCCGGACGAGGACATCGCGGAGATCGGCAAGCTCGATCTCGTGTTCAAGAATGGCATCGCCTACGATCCCGCGCGGCTGCGCGACAGCGTGCGCGGCAAGATCGGCCGCTAGCGCAGGAAGACCACGATGGACCTCGCCAGCTGCCACTACATCGTCGTCGAAGGCCCGATCGGCGCCGGCAAGACGAGCCTCGCGCGCCAGCTCGCGCACCATCTCGACGGCGGGAGCTGCTGGAGCGGCCCGAGGAGAATCCCTTCCTCGCGCGCTTCTACGAGGACATGGCGCGCTACGCGCTGCCGACGCAACTGACGTTTCTGTTCCAGCGCATCGATCAGCTGCGCGACGTCGGGCAGTTCGACTTCTTCCGCCGGGCGACGGTCGCCGACTTCCTGCTCGACAAGGATCCGCTGTTCGCGCGTCTCAACCTGACCGATGCCGAATACGCGCTCTACGTGAAGGTCTATGCGCAGCTGAAGCTCGAGTCGCCGGTGCCGGACCTCGTGATCTACCTGCAGGCGCCGGTCGAGACGCTGATCGAGCGCGTGCACCGCCGCGGCGTCCATTTCGAGCGCACGATTTCCGCCCATTACCTCGCGCGCCTCGCCGACGCGTACAGCCGGTATTTCTACCAGTACGAAGGCGGCGCCGCTGATGATCGTCAACAGCGAGCGGCTCAACTTCGTCGACAATCCCGATCATTTCGACCTGCTGCGCGCCCGCATCGCCGCGATGCGCGGACGCCGCGAATTCTTCAATCTCGGGCAGGCCGCCTGAAGGCCACGACGTCGATGAGCACGCCGTACACCTCGCCTGCGTCCGCCGCGCGCCCCGCGCGCGTCACCGTCCCGGCGCTTGCCGCGATGGCGCGCGAAGGAAACCGGATCGCGATGCTGACGGCCTACGATGCGAGCCTCGCTGCCGTCTGCGACCGCGCCGGCGTCGACGTCGTCCTGGTCGGCGATTCGCTCGGAATGGTGATCCAGGGACGCGACTCGACGCTGCCGGTCGTCGCTCGCCGACGTCCTCTACCACACGCGTTGCGTTGCCGCCGGCTGCGCGCGCGCGCTCGTCATCGCCGACCTGCCGTTCGGCAGCTACCAGGCAAGCCCGGAGGCCGCGTACGCGGCGTCGGTCGCGGCAATGCAGGCGGGCGCGCAGATGGTGAAGCTCGAAGGCGGCGCATGGCTCGCGCCGACGGTCGCATTCCTGACGACGCGCGGCATTCCCGTCTGCGGCCACGTCGGGCTGCTGCCGCAGTCGGTGCACGCGCTCGGCGGCTACCGCGTCCAGGGCAAGACGCCGGATGCCGCCACCGCGTTGGCGGAGGACGCCCGCGCGCTGGTGGCCGCCGGCGCCGCGATGCTCGTCGTGGAATGCGTGCCGAGCGCGGTCGGCGCGACGCTCGCGCGCGACGCGGGCGTGCCGGTCATCGGCATCGGCGCCGGGCCCTCCTGTTCGGGCCAGGTGCTGGTAATCTACGACGCGCTCGGGATCCAGCCCGGACGCGCGGCGCGCTTCGTCCGCAACTTCATGGCCGGGAGCGACAGCATCGAGGCCGCGCTCACCGCGTACGTGCGGGCGGTCAAGGATGGCTCGTTTCCGGCGCCCGAGCATTGCTTCTGATTCCGCGACGGATCGCGTTTGCAACGTCAGGGGCATCGCATGCAAATCGTCACGACCGCCGCCGAACTCTCCGATCGCCTCGCCGGCGCCCGCCGCATCGCGTTCGTGCCGACGATGGGCAACCTGCACGCCGGGCCATCTTTCGCTGTGCCGGATCGCCCGCCAGCACGGCGATGCGGTGGTCACGAGCATCTTCGTCAACCGGCTGCAGTTCGGGCCGAACGAGGATTTCGACCGCTACCCGCGCACCCTCGAAGCCGATCGCGCGGGGCTCGAGCGCGAAGGCGTCGACGTCCTGTTCGCTCCGCAGGACCAGGAGATGTACCCCACGCCGCAGGTTTACCGCGTGCAGCCGCCGCCGCTCGCGGAGGAACTCGAAGGCGCGTCGCGCCCGGGATTCTTCAACGGCGTGTGCACCGTCGTCCTGAAGCTCTTCAATCTCGTGCAGCCCGACGTCGCCGTGTTCGGCAAGAAGGACCGCCAGCAGCTCAAGATCGTCCGCGGCATGGTCCAGAGCTTCAACATGCCGATCCAGATCGTTCCAGCGGAGACCGTCCGCGCCGACGACGGCCTCGCGCTCGCGTCGCGCAACACGTACCTGACTCCGGCCGAGCGCGCGGAGGCGCCGAACCTCTATCGGGTGCTGCGCGAGATCGCCGACGCGATCGCCGCCGGCCGCCACGACTACGCGAACCTCGAGGCGGCGGGCCGAATGGAGCTCGCGCACCGCGGATGGAAGGTCGACTACGTCGCGGTCCGCCACGGCCTCGCGCTGCGCATTCCGCATCCGGAGGGCTACGATCACCCGAACCTGCTGATCGTCCTCGCGGCGGCGACGATCGGCAGCACGCGCCTTATCGACAATGTCGACGTGATCAAGAAAGACGGCGAGGACTGAACCTTGCGCTGGCTCATGTCCATCGCGTCGATGATCAAAGGTCTCGTCGCTGTTGCGGCGCTTCTTCTCCTCGCCGCGCCGCTCGCCGCCGATGCGCAGCCGGCCGCGAACGTGCCCCGGATAGGGATCCTGGGACTCAACAGCGCGGAGAATTCGCAACCCACGATCAACGCGTTTCGGCAAGGGTTGCGTGAGCGCGGCTGGGTCGACGGTCAGAACATCGTTATCGAAGTTCGATACGCGGATGGAAGGGTCGATCGGCTCCCCGCCTTCGTCGCCGAACTGATCCGCCTCAAGGTCGATATCATCGTGACGACCTCTTCGGCGACGACCCAGGCGGCCATGGACGCCACCCGGACGATCCCTATCGTCATGGCGGTCAGTGCGGATGCTCTCGGCGAAGGATTCGTCACCAGCCTGGCGCATCCGGGCGGGAATGTCACCGGGATGACCTTCTGACCGGACCCCAGATTGCCGGCAAGCAACTCGAACTGCTGAAGACGTTGGCTCCCGCTGCATCGCGCATAGCTGTGCTGACAAATCCGACCAATCGAGCGCATGCCGCCCTCATCCGGGAGTTGCGGGTCGCAGCTCGAGCGTTCGGCGTGCAGCTTCAAGTCATGGACGCGCGATCTCCCGAACAGCTCGTTGCCGCCTTCGCGGCAATGACGAGGGGGCGCGCCGAAGCGCTGGTCGTCGTGACCGACGCGATGTTCTTTGGCCAGCGACGCGGGATCGTGGACCTCGCCGCCGCGAGCAGGCTGCCGGCGATGTATCACCAGAGGGAGTTTGTCGACGCTGGGGGCCTCATCTCCTATGGGGCGAGCATCTTGGATATGTCCCACCGTGCCGCTGCCCAAGTGGACAAGATCCTCAAGGGCGCCAAGCCCGGCGACATTCCGGTCGAGCGACCGACCAAGTTCGAGTTGGTCATAAATCTCAAGACCGCCAAGGCGCTTGGCATCACGGTTCCGCCTTCCGTACTCTCACGCGCAGACGAGGTGATTCAATGACAGATCGACGAACGGTCGTCGGCGCGGTGGCGGGAGCGCTGCTCGCTGCTTCGCTTGCCTGTGCGGCGCAGGCACCCGGCTACCCGTCGAAGCCGATCCGGCTCGTCGTCCCCTTCCCGCCCGGCGCCGGAACCGACACGGTGGCCCGCTTCGTCGCGCAGAAGCTCGGCGAAGCGATGAAGGCGACGATCGTCGTCGACAACCGGACCGGCGCCGGCGGCGCGATCGGCGCGATCGAAGTCGCGAAAGCGGACCCGGACGGATACACGCTGCTGTTCGTCGCCGGACCCTTCACGACGGTCGCTGCCGCATCGAAGAATGCGACGTACGACCCGGTGAGACAGTTCGCGGCGGTCGCACCGATCGCGACGAGCCCGCTCGTCTTCGTCGTCAATCCATCGGTGCCGGCGAGCTCGATGCGCGAGTTCATCGCGCTGGCGAAACGCGAGCCCGGCAAGCTCAACTACGGCTCCGCCGGGCCCGCGAGCATCAACCACCTTGCAAACCCGTACTTCCAGGCCTACTGGGAGGCGCTCGAAGGCGCGCCCAAGGCGGACGGCGGCCCGATCAAGGGCATCGAAACGCCCAGCAAGCACGAAATCGTCTTCCACCTGACCGAACCGAAGGGGCAGCTCGTGGCCGACGCCATGGTGATGCCGCTGACGGCCGCGGTCCCGAAGGAATACGCAGAAAAATTCGACAAGCACAAGCCGTCTGACTACGGCAACTACCAGGTCGCGACGGGGCCGTACATGTTCAAGAACAACGCCGAAGGCAAGGTGCTCGGCATCGGCTACGTCCCCGGCAAGTCGGCGACGCTCGTGCGCAACCCCAACTGGGTCGCGAGCACCGACTTCAGGCCCGCGTACCTGAACGAAATCCAGATCAAGATCGGCGGCACCAACTCGGTGATCGGCCGGCAGGTGCTCGAAGGCACCAACATCATCGAGAACGAACCGCCCGCGCAGTCGAACGTGCGTCTCGCGGACGAAAAATACAAGAGCCAGCTCGAGATCTCACCGGGCGCCGGCAGCCACTACATCAGCCTGAACAACGCCAAGGGCGTGTTCACGAACGTCAACCTGCGCAAGGCCTTCTGGGCGGCGCTGGATCGCAAGGCGATGGACAGGGCGCGTGGTGGTGAACTCGTCACCACCGTGATGACCCACTTCATCTACCCGACGATCCCCGGCTTCGAACAGTCCGGCGGGCTCGCGGGGCCGAAGTTCGACTTCAACGAACACCCCGAAGGGGACACGTCTGTCGCCGAAAAGTACATGAAGCTCGCGGGTTACCCGAGCGGCAAGTACACCGGCTCAGAACAGGTCACGGTGGTCGGCTCGAAGGGCAACCCGGCCGAACAGGACGCGGAAATCGTCAACCAGACGCTGAAGAACCTCGGGTTCAACACGAAGTTCACGCTGGTCGAAACCGCGACCATGTACGCGAAGTACTGCAACGTGCCCAAAGAAGAGATCGACGTCTGCCCGAGCGTCGGCTGGATCGCCGACTTCGCCGACCCGCAGACGGTGCTCGACATCACGTTCAACGGCAAATTCATCAACGCGACCGGCAACGTCAACTGGCCGCAGCTCAACAACCCGAAAATCAACGCGGCGATGACGGCCGCCGAATCGGTGAAGGGCGTCTCCGCACGCGCGAGCGCATGGGCCAAGATCGACGAAGAAGTCGTCGAAAACGCCGCCGCGGTCCCGTTCGACTGGGACAAGCAGGCGAACATCGAGGGATCCGAAGTGCACGGCGTCGGCGACCTGTGGGACGTCGGCGAGTGGGACTACAGCTGGACGTCGCTGAAGTAGCGATCCGAGGCTGAGGCGAGGCCGGGGCTCCGCTCGCGGGGCCCCGGCCGCTCGCCCCACTCCCTGAGCGCCGCGCCACGACCATGAGCATGAGCCCGACCCACCCGCACGACCCGATGAGAGCGGCCAGATGACCGCCTACATCATCCGCCGCGTGCTGTGGGGCGTCCTGCTGCTGATCATCGTCTCGGCGCTGATGTTCCTCTTCTTCCGGATCATCCCCACGGGCAACCCCGCCGTCCTGCGCGCCGGGCGCGACCCGCAGCCGCACCTGATCAAAGAAATCGAACGGGTGCTGGGTCTGGACAAATCGCTCCCCGCCCAGTTCTGGGCCTACATGAAGGAAATCTTCCTGCACGGGAAATTCGGCTACAGCTATTACAGCCAGGAGTCGGTTCTCGACCTGATCAAAGAACGGCTGCCGGCCACCATCTCGCTGACCCTGGGCGCGGCGGCGCTGTGGGTCCTGGGCGGCATGACGGTCGGCGTGATCTCGGCGCTCAGGCGCCACTCGTGGCTCGACCGCGCCTCGATGGGCACCGCGCTCGTGCTCATCTCCGCGCCCGAATTCTGGCTCGGCCTGATCGCGCTGTTCCTGTTCGCGAACGACATCGGCAAATTCAAGATCCTGCCCGGCTCGGGCAGCTACGTCGGGCTCACCAGCGACCCGTGGAAATGGTTCACCTCCCTGCTCATGCCGTGGTGCGTGCTCGCGTCGGGCAGCGCGGCGGTGTTCGCGCGGCTCGTGCGCGGCACGCTGATCGAGACGATGAAAGAGGACTACATCCGCACGGCGCGCGCGAAGGGGCTGACCGAGCGCGCCGTGGTGCGCCAGGGGATCCGCTCGGCGATCAACCCGGCGGTGACGCTGCTCGCGCTCGAAATCGGCATCCTGCTCGGCGGCGCGATCCTGATCGAGACGGTGTTCAACATCCCCGGCGTCGGCCGGCTCAGCTACCACGCGATCGGCGCGTCGGACTTTCCCGTGATCGAGGGAACGGTGCTGCTGGCGTCGATGTTCATCATCGTCGCCAACATCCTCGCGGACATCACCTACGCATATCTCGACCCGAGGGTGCGCTACTCGTGAGCGCCGCGCGAGGGAGGTGCCCATGAGCTCCGCCGGCGCGCTGCTGCGCGTGGAGGACCTGCGCGTGGAGTTCGACACCGAGGACGGCGTGGTGCACGCGGTGGACGGCATCACCTACCAGGTGAGCGGCGGGCGCACGCTCGGCATCGTGGGCGAGTCGGGCTCGGGCAAGACCGTCTCCTCGCTCACCACGCTCGGCCTCACACGAGCCCAGGGCGCGCGCATCTCGGGGCGAATCCTGTTCGACGGCCGCGATCTGCTCACGCTGCCCGAAAGCGAGATGCGCGCGATCCGCGGCAACGACATCGCGATGATCTTCCAGGACCCGCTGTCGGCGCTGCACCCGCTCTACCGCGTCTCCAAGCAGCTCACCGAGGCGATGCGCGCCCACCGCGGCCTCTCCAAGCAAGAGGCGCGCGAGCGCGCGATCGAGCTGCTCGGCCTGGTCGGCATCCCCGACCCGGCGGGGCGCGTGGACAACTACCCGCACGAGTTCTCCGGCGGCATGCGCCAGCGCGTGATGATCGCGATGGCGCTCTCCAACGAGCCGAAGCTGCTGATCGCCGACGAGCCCACCACGGCGCTCGACGTGACCGTGCAGGCGCAGATCCTCGCGCTGATGGAACGCCTGCAGCGCGAGCTCGGCATGGCGATCGTGATCATCACCCACGACCTCGGCGTGGTCGCGGAGATGGCCGACGACATCGCCGTGATGTACGCGGGGCGGATCGTCGAGACCGCGCCCGCGCGCTCGCTCTTCGCGAGCCCCGAGCACCCCTACACTTGGGGGCTGTTGAAGTCGATCCCGCGGCTCGACGGGAACCGCGACGAGGCGCTCGTGCCGATCTCGGGAACGCCGCCCAGCCTGATCAAGCGGCCGTCGGGCTGCCACTTCCACCCGCGCTGCCCCTACGCGCAGCCGGAGCACTCGCGCATAGACCCGCAGCTGGAAGCCGTGCCCGACGAACCCGACCACTTCGTGGCGTGCCTGCTCGAGCCCGAGACGCGCGCGCGGCTGTGGTCGGACCTGCAGGCCGGCATGGTGCCCGAGGAAGCGCTCGCCCAGGCGGGGCTGCCCACGGAGGGGGCTTGATGGCCGGCGAGAGCCCAGCGAGCGGCTCCGGCACCGCCGAGCAGGGCGGGTCCGCCGGCGCGGCCCCGAGCGAGGCGCTCGTGGAAGTGCGCGGCATGAAGAAGCACTTCCCGATCACGCGCGGCGTGATCTTCCAGCACGAGATCGGATCGGTGAAGGCCGTTGACGGCGTGAGCTTCGACATCCGCCGCGGCGAGACGCTGGGGCTGGTCGGCGAGACCGGCTGCGGCAAGAGCACCACAGCGAAGCTGCTCATGCGCCTGATCGCGGCGACCGAGGGCGAGCTGCGCTTCGAAGGCGAGGACATCACGCGCATGCGCGGTGCGCGCCTGAAGGCGCTGCGCCGCGAGATGCAGATGATCTTCCAGGACCCCTACTCGTCGCTGAACCCGCGCAAGACGATCGGCTCGATCATCGCGGAGCCGCTCGTGATCCACGGTCTCGGCGAGGGCAAGGGCGAGCGGCGCAAGGCGGTGCAGGACCTGATGGAGACGGTTGGCCTGAACCCCGAGCACTACAACCGCTACCCGCACGAGTTCTCCGGCGGCCAGCGCCAGCGCATCGGCGTGGCGCGCGCGCTCGCGCTCAAACCCAAGCTGCTGATCGCAGACGAGCCCGTGTCCGCGCTCGACGTGTCGATCCAGGCGCAGGTGCTCAACCTGCTGCGCGACATGCAGCGCGAGTTCGGGCTGACGCTCGTGTTCATCGCGCACGACCTGTCGGTCGTGCGCCACATGTGCGACCGCGTGGCGGTGATGTACCTCGGCAAGATCGTCGAGATCGGCCCCGGCGACGCGATCTACGGGTTCCCCCGCCACCCCTACACCGGCGCGCTGCTCGCGGCGGTCCCGGTGCCCGACCCCTCCAAGCACGGCAGCAACCGGCGCCTGCTCACGGGCGACGTGCCGAGCCCCGCCAACCCTCCGAAGGCGTGCCGCTTCCACACGCGCTGCCCCAAGGCTCAGGCGCTGTGCTCGCAGGAGGAGCCGCAGCTCGAGGAGAAGTCCGGCGGCGGGCACACCGCGTGCCACTATCCGCTCGCCCGCGAGGAGCTCGCGGCCATGGGCGTGCGCTCGGCCGGATGAGCGCCGGGGAGGAGCCCGGGGCGGAGGCCGAGCAGCTGCTCGCCGCGCTGCTGCGCTTCAACACCGTCAACCCGCCCGGCAACGAGCGCCCCGCGCAGGAGCACCTCGCCGCGCACCTCGAGCGGGCCGGCTTCGCGTGCGAGCTGCTCGGAGCGGAGCCAGGCCGCCCCAACCTGGTGGCGCGCCTTCCCGCTGCCGACGCGGCCGCCGCGGCCGGCGGCCCCACGCTGTGCTACCTCGGCCACGTGGACACCGTGCTCGCGGACCCCGCGGAGTGGGCGCACGACCCGTGGTCGGCGGACGTGGCCGACGGCTTCATGTGGGGCCGCGGCGCGCTCGACATGAAGTCGCAGGTCGCCGCGGAGATCGCCGCGGCGGCTTCGCTCGCGCGCTCGGGCTGGCGGCCCGCGCGCGGCGAGCTGCTGATCGTGGCGGTCGTGGACGAGGAGACCGGCGGGTCGCTGGGCGCGCAGTGGATCACCGAGACGCACCCCGAGAAGGTGCGCTGCGACATGCTCGTCAACGAGGGCGGCGGCGCGGTGTTCGAGTACGCGGGCGATCGCTGCTACGGCGTGTGCGTCGCGGAGAAGGGGGTCTTCCGCTTCACGCTCGCCACCTCCGGCGTGGCGGGCCACGCGTCGATGCCGGGCATGGGCCAGAACGCGCTCCTGAAGATGGCGCCGCTGCTCGCGCGCTTCGCCGAGCGCCAGCCCTCGTACTCGCTCACGGAGGAGACGCGCGCGTTCCTCGCGGCGATGGGCGAAGGCGGCGCCCACGGCGACCCGCAAGCGGTGGTGGCGGCGCTGCGCGAGGCCGACCCGCGCCTCGCGGTCGCGTTCGAGGCGACGCTCGGCGTGACGTTCGTCCCGACCCGCATCAGCGCGTCGGAGAAGATCAACGTGATACCCAGCCGCGCACAGCTGCGGATCGACTGCCGCGTGCCGCCCGGACTCGGCGAGGCGGAGGTGCACGCGGGGCTCGCCGAGGTGCTGGGCGAGGAGGGCGGCGACTGGTCGATCGAGTTCAGCGAGCAGGTGGTGGGCAACGGCTCGCCGCCGTCCTCGCAGCTGATGGACGCGATCGGCGAGCTGATGGCCGAGCACGACCCCGGCGCGCGGCTCGTGCCGGTGGTGCTGCCGGGCTTCACCGACTCGCGCCACTTCCGCGTGGCGTTCCCCGACTGCGTGGCGTACGGCTTCTTCCCTCACCGCTCGCAGTCGCTGCTCGAGACCGCGCCGCTGATCCACAGCGCGGACGAGCGCATCGACCTGCGCGACCTGCGCCTGGCTGCGCAGGTATACGCAGAGCTGGCGACGAAGCTCCTGGGCTGATCGCGCCCGCTGCTCGACAGGGCAGGGTGGATTCCGCATAATGGGCGCAATGCCAAGGACGGTGCAGAGGAGCGGAGCTTGAGCGTGACGCTCGACATGTCGCGCTCCGGTGAAAGCGCCGCGACGCGCAGCGGGGGGACCGGGCAGGCAGCCGGCGGCAGCAGCGCGCCCGCCGCCGCGCATGCCTCGTCGCACGCGGCCACGGCGTCGTCGCACGCTGCCACCGGCGCATCGCACGCGGCCACGACGTCGTCGCACGCTGCCACGGGCGCGTCGCACGCTGCCACGGGCGCGTCGCACGCTGCCACCGCCACACCGGTGCTCCACACGCACGTGAGCGTCCCGCCGGTGCCGGGGCCCTCGTTCACCACCGAACTTCAGAACTTCGCGGCGAACTGGCAGCCGGTCGTCGCGATCCTGTTCTTCGTCGCGCTGGTGTTCCTGATGTGGCGGATGCTGAAGGTGATGCCGCGCATCAAGCCGCAGCAGATCAAGCCCGCGTCCGAGCAGTCGGTCACGTTCGAGGACATCGCGGGCGTGGACGACGCGAAGTCGGAGCTGCAGGAGATCGTGGAGTTCCTGCGCGACCCGCGGGCGTTCGCGAAGCTCGGCGCGAAGGTGCCGAAGGGGATCCTGCTGCACGGCCCCCCGGGCACCGGCAAGACGCTGCTCGCGAAGGCGGTCGCGAAGGAGTCGGGCGCGCACTTCTTCGCGCAGTCCGCGGCGTCGTTCGTGGAGATGTTCGCGGGCCTCGGCGCGGCGCGCATCCGCCGGCTGTTCGCGATCGCGCGCAAGCACGAACCGGCGATCATCTTCATCGACGAGCTCGACGCGGTGGGCGGCCGCCGCGGCTCTGACATCTCGGGCGAGAAGGACCAGACGCTCAACCAGCTGCTCGTGGAGATGGACGGCTTTCACTCGGGCGGCCGCGTGGTGGTGATCGCGGCGTCGAACCTGCTCGAGAAGCTCGACCCCGCGCTGCTGCGCCCCGGCCGCTTCGACCGCCAGGTGTTCGTGGCGCCGCCCGACGTGCGCGGGCGCCTCGGCGTGCTGCAGGTGCACACGCGCGACAAGCCGCTCGAGGAAGTGGACCTGTCGCTGGTGGCGCAGCAGACGAGCGGGCTCACGGGCGCGGACCTCGCGAACATCTGCAACGAGGCCGCGATCTTCGCCACGCGCCGGCAGGGCAGCGCGATCTCCGCGCGCGACTTCGACTCCGCGATCGAGCGTGTGATCGCGGGGGTGCAGTCAAAGCGCGTTCTCAACGAGCACGAGAAGCGCGTGGTGGCCTTCCACGAGGCGGGCCACGCGCTGTGCGGCGAGCTGTTGCCGTCGGTGGACCGCGTGCACCGCATCTCGATCGTTCCGCGCGGGCGCGCGCTCGGCTACACGCTGAACCTGCCGGCCGAGGACCGCTACCTGAAGACGCGCGAGGAGCTGCTCGACTACATGACGGTGCTGCTCGGCGGCCGCGTGGCCGAGCAGGTGGTGTTCGGCGAGATCACCACGGGCGCCTCCGACGACCTCAAACGTGTGGCCGAGATCGCGCACTCGATGGTGCACGACTACGCGATGGGCACCTCCAGCGTGGGCCCCTCGCCCGACGGCGGCGTGCAGCTGTCGGAGACCACGCTCCGCATCCGCGACGAGGAGCGCAAGGACCTGATCGAGGAAGCGCGCCGCGCGGCGCAGCGGCTGGTGGTCTCCCACCGGCGCGAGCTCGACGCGCTCGCGCACGAGCTGCTCGAGAACGAGGTGCTCGAACGCGACTCGATCGAACGGATCATGGAGGGCGTGCCGCGCCTCGAGCGCGCGCCGGGCGTGGGCCTGAGGGTTGTGGCGGCGAAGCCGCCCATCGAGGACGTTCCGAAGAACACGTCCGGCATCCCCGCCGAGCCCGCGCAGCGCGATCCGCGTCGTATATAGACTGCGGCGGGTGTTCAGCCGCATGGACCACATCGGCGTGGCCGTCGAGGAGCTCGAGCCCGCGCTCGAGCTCTACCGCGACAGCTTCGAGCTCGCGCTCGCGCACCGCGAGGTGGTGCAGGAGCAGGGCGTGGAGGCGGCGCTGCTCGACGTGGGCGAGGGGCACGTGGAGCTGCTCGCGCCGCTCGGACCCGACACGCCGGTGGGGCGCTTCCTCTCGAAGCAGGGCCCGGGCCTGCACCACGTGGCCTACCAGGTGAGCGACATCGAGCGCACGCTCGCGCAGCTCAAGCAGGCGGGCCTTCGGCTGATCGACGAGCAGCCGCGCACGGGCATCCGCGGCTCGCGCGTGGCGTTCCTGCATCCGCGCGCCACCGCGGGCGTGCTCACCGAGATCGTGCAGCCTGCGGAGGGCCACTCATGACACAGGCGGGGCGGCGCATCAGCATCGGCTTCCAGGGCGGGCAGGTGATGTCGCTGCGCGTCTCAGAGGAGCAGCTGAAGGCGCTCAACAAGGCGCTCGGCGGCTCGGGCTGGCACGACGTCGAGAGCGACGAGGGCCCCGTGAAGCTCGCCCTGCCCCAGGTCGCATACGTGCGCGCGGAGAGCGAGGATCTGCGCGTGGGCTTCAGCGCGTAGCGGGTGCGCGCGCTCGATGAGCGGCTGCTGCGCCTCGCGCGCACGCGTCTGCACGGGCCGCGCCGCGAGCGCGCCGCGGCGCGCATCTCGGCGCTCGGCGAGCACGGCGGCGTGTGGCTCGCGCTCGGCGCCGGCGGCATGGCGCTCGACGCCCCCCGCAGGCGCGCGTGGCGCTGCGCCACGGGCGCGGTGGCGGGCACGTACGCGCTCAACATGGCGCTCAAGCTGATCGTGCGCCGCCGGCGCCCCGAGCTGCCGGGGCTGCCGGCGCTCGCGGCCACGCCCACGCGCCTCAGCTTCCCGAGCGCGCACGCGTCCACCTCGTTCGCGGGCGCGCTCGCGTTCTCCAGGCTCGGCGCGCCGCGCGCGGCGCTGTACGCGCTCGCGCTCACGCTCGCGGGCTCGCGGCTGTACCTCGGCGTGCACTACCCCTCCGACGTGCTCGCGGGCGCCGCGCTCGGCAGCGCGGTGGCGGGCGCGGCGTGTGCGGGAGAGCGCACGTGAGCACGCGCATCGGGATCGTGGGTCTGCCCAACGCGGGCAAGTCCTCGCTGTTCAACGCGCTCACCAAAGCCGGCGCGGAGGCCGCCAACTACCCGTTCACCACGATCGAGCCGAACGTGGCGGTGGTGCCGGTGCGCGACGAGCGCCTCGAGCAGGTCGCGAGCACGGTGGGCGCCTCGGAGATCGTGTGGGACACGATCGACTTCCACGACATCGCGGGACTCGTCGCGGGCGCGCACCAGGGCGAGGGGCTCGGCAACCGCTTCCTCGCCAACATCCGCGACACGCACGCGATCGTGCACGTGGTGCGCGCGCACAACGACCCCGGCGTGGTGCACCCCGAGGGCAGCGTGGATCCGCTGCGCGACATCGAGACGGTGGAGACCGAGCTGGCGCTCGCCGACCTCGAGCAGGCCGAGCGACGGCTCGAGCGCGTCGCCCGCCAGGCGCGCTCCGGCGAGCGCACGGCGGTCGCTGAGGAGCGCTGGCTGCAGAGAGGTGATAGAGGCCCTCCGGGCCGGTCACCCGGTGCGGTCGGTGCCCGCGCCCGAGGAGGCGGCACACGCGCCGCGCGAGCTCGGCTCGATCACCGCCAAGCCGGTGCTGTTCGTGGCCAACGTGGACGAGGGCTCCGAGGAGGTGCCCGAGGCGGTGGCCGAGCACGCGCGCGCACAGGGCGCGCGCGCGGTGGCGGTGTCCTCGCGCATCGAGTCGGAGCTCTCGGAGCTCGAGGACGAGGAAGCCGCCGCGATGCGCTCGGAGCTCGGCGTGAGCGAGTCGAGCCTCGAGCGGGTGGTGCGCGAATCGTTCGCGCTGCTTGCGCTGATCGCGTTCTTCACCGCCGGCGAGGCCAAGCCCGCGCAGTCGTGGCACCTGCACGAGGGGCTCACCGCGTGGCACGCCGCCGGCGAGATCCACTCGGACATCCAGAAGGGGTTCGTGCGCGCGGAGGTGATCGGCTGGCGCGAGCTCGTGGACGCGGGCGGCTACGCGGGCGCGCGCGAGCGCGGCACGCTGCGGCTGGAGGGCCGCGACTACGTGATGGCCGACGGCGACGTGATCACGGTCAAGTTCGCGCCGTAGCGGCCGCGAGCTTCTCGAGGCGCTCTGAGAGGCGGCGCATGCCGAGCTCGCGCGCCGCGCTCGCGCCGCCCGCGAAGTCGGTCGGGGTGTTGCGCGGGCGCTTCACGTCGATGCGCTGCAGCGTGGCGACGAGCTTGAACGTGCGCAGCAGCTCTGCGTTCTCGGCGAGCGCCTGCGCGGTGCGCGCGCGCAGCACAGGCGTGCCTTCGCGCCTGGCCCTCACGGCCGCGGCGGCGCCCTCGGGTGAGAGCGCGCGCTCGGCGGCCTCTAGCAGCGCCTCGAGCGTGCGGTGCTCGCGCAGCAGCTCCGCGGCGGTCTTCGCGCCGATGCCCGGCGCGCCCGGCAGCCCGTCGGATGGGTCGCCGCGCAGCGCGATGAAGTCGGCCACCTGCTCGGGCTCCACGCCGTAGCGCTCGCGCACCTGCTCGGGGCCGATCCGCTCGATGCTCGCGCCCTTGCCCAGCACCACCACGGCGATGCGGTCGTTGACGGCCTGGTACAGGTCGCGGTCCGCGCTCAGCAGCAGCGCCTCGCCGGTGCGCTGCTCGGCGAGCGCGTATGAGTACATCACGTCGTCGGCCTCGAGCTCGTTGGTGCTCGCGTGCGATCCAGCCGAGGCTCTCGAGCAGCTCGGGCGCCCTCTGCCACTGCTGCGGCGAGCGCCTGCGGCATCGGGTCGCGGTGGGCGTGATACGGCGGGTAGAGCTCGACGCGGTACGCCGCCTGCTCGGCGCCCATGCACGCCACCACCGCGCGCGCGGGCTGCGCCTCGAGCAGCGCGAGGATCGCGTTGACGGTGCCGAGCAACGCGTTCACCGGCCGTCCCTTCGCGTCCGTGATGGTGGAGGGCAGCGCGAAGAACGAGCGGTACAGCAGCCACGGGATGTCGGCTGCGAGCAACGGCGCGGGCACGGCGCAGAGCCTACGCGCGGACGACGCGCGCCGGGGTAGATGCGCGCGGCGCGCGCGCGGGCGCGGCTACCCCGCGGTGGTGCCGCCGGTGCGCGAGCTGGCGCTGGCGGACGCTTCGCCGCCGGGCGCGGGCGCGCCGCCTTCGCGCCCGACGGGGGTTGCGGGCGCGGCGGGTTCCGCCGGCGCGGAGGGCGCGGGCGGCGTGGATTTGCTGAGGTCGGGCTCGCGCGTGACGTGCGAGCCGGACTTCACGCTGAAGTAGGCCCAGGTGCTCTGCAGCCCGAGCGCTGCGGCGAGTTCGGGGCCGTCGACTTTGGTGGTGCCCCGGGAGCCGAGCACGTCGGCGGTGACGATCCGCGGCGAGACGCCCCGCGTGAGCACCTCGATGCCGCGGAACGAGCCCTTGAGCAGGCCGCCGAGCCGCTTGGCGGCGGAGGCGAAGCTCAGCGCGCGCGTCCAGCGCGTGACGGGGCCCGCGTCGTAGGGGTCGCTCACGCCGCGCAGCCACGGCTCGGGTTCGGAGCCGGGGAACGCGTTCTCGACGCTCTCGGTCATGCCGCCGGAGCCGGCGAAGAAGTAGGTGATGGCGGGTTTGCCGGCGTACGTCGACGATCTGCCCCGCGGTGCCGGTGACGGCGGCGTTGGTGCTCGCGGTTTCGGCGGCGGCGCCCACGTACACCTGCGAGCGCGTGTCGGAGTACACGTCGAAGCGCGCGCCGCCCGCGTGCGCGGTGAGCGCGTACGTGCGGCTCGCCACCGCCTGCGCCTCGAGCGCCGCGAGCGGCCAGCCCGAGGGCATCTCGGCGGAGACCACGCCGCGCACGTAGCGTTCGAGCGCCACGCGCTGCACCTTCCTGCCGACGAGCACGCGCACAACCGACTTGGCCGGCGCGGCGCCGATCGTGGTGCCGCGTGTAGTAGTGGGCGAGGATCTGCTGGTAGGTGTAGCCGTGCTCTGCGAGGCCCAGCGCGCCTTCCTGGCTCATGCCCACGCCGTGGCCGTCGCCCGCGCCTTCGATCACGAGCGTGGAGGCCGCGAGCGCTTCGGGGGCGGGCGCGGCGGCGAGCGCCGCGGGGGCGCCGAGCGCGAGGCACGCGAGCGCGCATGCGAGGCCCGCGGGGCGCCTTGGCGTCCGTGCCGGGGCCGCGCGGGGGCGGTGGTAGGTTGGGCTCGTGAGCAGCAAGGGTGTCCAGGACAACACGCGTAAGCCCTCCTGGCTGCGCGTACCGGCCGGATGTGCCGTGTGCTTGGACTCGGGCGGCCCGGCCGGCCACATGAGCGCTGCAAGATGAGCGCCACGGCGCTCGAGAGCACGGTGCTCGAGGGAGTGCCCACGCAGCTGTACATCGCGGGCGAGTGGCGAGACGCGAGCGGCGGCGGCACGCTCGGCGGTCGAGGACCCCGCGACCGGCGAGACGCTCGTGGAGGTCGCCGACGGCCAGGTCGAGGACGCGCTCGCGGCGCTCGGCGCGGCGGCGCAGCAGCAGGCGGAGTGGGCGGCGTTCGCCCCGCGCGAGCGCGGCGAGATCCTGCGGCGCGCCTACGAGGCGATCGTGGCGCGAGCGGACGAGCTCGCGCTGCTGATGACGCTCGAGATGGGCAAGGCGCTGGCGGAGTCGCGCGCGGAGATCGCCTACGCGGCGGAGTTCTTCCGCTGGTTCTCCGAGGAGGCGGTTCGCGTGCACGGCCGCTACATGGTCAACACCACCGGCAAGGGCCGCATCCTCACGATGCGCCAGCCGGTCGGGTCCGTGCGTGTTCGTGACGCCGTGGAACTTCCCCACGGCCATGGGTACGCGCAAGATCGCCCCGGCGATCGCGGCGGGCTGCACGATGGTCGTCAAGCCCGCCCAGCAGACGCCGCTGTCGATGCTCGCGCTCGCGCAGATCCTCGAGAGAGTCGGGGCTGCCGGGCGGCGTGCTCAACGTAATCACCGCGAAGCGCTCGGGCGCGGTGATCGAGCCGCTGCTGAAGGACCCGCGCACGCGCAAGCTGTCGTTCACCGGCTCCACCGAGGTGGGCCGCAAGCTGATCGAACAGTCCGCCGAGCAGGTGCTGCGTGTTTCGATGGAGCTCGGCGGCAACGCCCCGTTCCTCGTGTTCGAGGACGCGGACCTCGACGCGGCGGTCGACGGCGCGGTGCTCGCGAAGATGCGAAACGTGGGCGAGGCGTGCACCGCCGCCAACCGCTTCCACGTGCACGAGTCGCTCGCGGAGGAGTTCGCGCGAAGGCTCGCCGAGCGCATCGGCGCGATGAAGGTGGGGCGCGGCACCGAGGACGGCGTGGAGGTGGGCCCGCTGATCGACGGCACGCAGCGCGAGAAGGTCAGCGAGCTCGTGGACGACGCGGTGGCGCGCGGCTCGCGCGTGCTCGTTGGCGGCAGCGCGCTCGACGGCCCCGGCTACTTCTACGCGCCCACCGTGCTCGACCGCGTGCCCGGCGACGCGCAGCTGCTCGTCAGAGGAGATCTTCGGCCCCGTCGCGCCCGTCGCCGCGTTCTCGAGCGACGAGCAGGCGATCGAGGCAGCCAACCGCACCGAGTACGGCCTCGTCGCGTACGTGTACACGCGCGACCTCGAGCGCGCGTTCCGCGTGTGCGAGAGCATCGAAACGGGGATGGTGGGGCTCAACCAGGGCGTCGTGTCGAACCCCGCCGCGCCGTTCGGCGGGGTGAAGCAGTCCGGGTTCGGGCGCGAGGGCGGCTTCGAGGGGATCGGGGAGTACCTCGAGACGAAGTACGTGGCGGTGGCTGTCTAGCCCGCGAGTGTCCGCGAGGTACGGGCGGTCGTTGGCTAGAGCGCCTGGACGACCGTGCCGTTGTGCAGTGTCACGATTGTCGCCTTCGCGAACCACGCCGGCGCCGCGGAGGTCATCTCGGGCCAGTTCTCCGTCGTGTCCTGCCAGTGCCTGGTGATGCCGGCGGGTGACTCGTAGCACTCATCGATTACGAAGATCGTGTTGCCGGTCGGCTCAGAGTTCGCGTCCATCGGGTTGGACAGCTCCGGGCCCTTGGAGACGCTGTAGTCCAGCAGCGCCACGTCGCCCTCGCGGGGATGCCCCTTCATGAACTCGCCGTGGCTGGCGAAGATGCGATCTCCCTCGGCCACGTCATCAGGCCCCACCGTAAACATGATGACGAGGTGCGACTTTCCGGTCTGCGACATGCTGCCTCCCCTCCTGAAGCGTGCGTTATCGCGCGCGTGGCGATCATAGGGCCGATTGCTCCGTCCAGGGCCGGCGGGGCCGCTCAGCGCCGCCGCGCGTCAAAGGACCGGACGCACGACCAGCATCCCCCGACTCGAGACGAGGTGCGCCAACTCGTCCGCCAGGCGTTGGACGTGTTCGCTCCCCTGTTGCTCCCAGCGCTCCACTTGGACGATCTCCGCGATCAGCACATAATCGGCTTGACCGATCGCTTGCCCGGGCACGTCCGCCGGCCGCGTGAGACGCCAGTCCGACACCGTGTCCAGCGACCCGCGGACGATGTCCCGATCCTCCGTCATCAGACGCTCGAAGTCTCCGGCCAGCTCGGGGGAGCGCAGTTGAAACCACATGAGAAGGGTCGCGGAAGGACTCATCCACGGAGCCTCGGGCCGGGGCGCTACGTGGCCGTCAGACGGCCGCGGCAGCGGGGACGACCTCGGCGAACTTCACCGTGTCGATGAACTGCCGGAAACGCGCAAGCTTGCCGTCGCGGATGTCCCAGACGTGGACGACGGGCAGGTCCAGCGCCTTCCCGGTCGCTTTGCCGGTCCCCGTATAGCGGACGACCGCGGCGACGGTTCCACCGGATCCCATGAACTCCTCGGGTACGATCGCGAAGCCTTCGACGTCCTCGGCGATCGGGCCAAAGACGTTCTGCGCGACGGCCTCGGGGCCGTGGTACGGGCCCCCGTATGGCATGCCCTCGGCCTCGTACCATTCGATGTCGTCAGCGAATGCGCCGAGCGCGGCGGGCACGTCGCCTCGCGCGAACGCCCCGTAGAGACCCTTGACGAACTCGATGCCCTGCTCACTCATGGCTCCCCTTTGCTCGGCTGGTTGTGGCCTGAAGCTATCAGGCGGCGAGAGAGCGGCATCGCGCGCCGCCGCTCAAGGCTTGCCGAGCCGCCACGGACCGTCGTCGTGCTTGCGCGCGAGCCAGCGGCGCGCGTCCTTTTCGCCGCGCTCGATCAGCGACTGCGCGAACTCGCGCGAGAAGAAGAGGTAGCTGAGCAGCTCGCCGCGCGCCGTGTTCGAGCCCGCACGCAAGAAGCGCCCGAGGATCGACACGCTCGACGCCGCGCGCGTCACGCCCGCGTAGTGCTGGCGGTACACGCGCGATGCCGCCTCGCCGATCTCGTTGGGGCTGCGCGGCGCGATGAGGATGTATGGCACCTGTTTGTGCTTTGCCCTGTGCGCACCCTGCGCGGGGCCGCGAGCGCGGATGATTTCGTTGATCGACGCGAGCGTCTGCACGTCGTGGACGAGCGGGTCCACGAGCAGCGCCTGCACGATCTGCGTCGCGCCGTCGAGCGCTTCCGGTCGCCCCCGCATGCCCCCCGACCGCAGTGAGTTCAGCGCGATCACGATCACCCGTTTGCCGCCCAGCTCGAGCGCGGGCTTGACCGGCGTGTTGAGCCGCGTTCCCCCGTCGTAGTACCAGCCCGCGCGCGAGCGCGGCGACTCGACGCGCACCGCCGCGAACACGCCGGGGATCGCCGCCGACGCGCGCACGTGGCTCTCCAGCAGCCGCGTGCGCTCGTACTCGATACCGCGCTCGCGGTCGTCTTTCATGCGTCCGCCGCCCTCGTGGAAGACCACGCTCGTCGAGCCCTCCACGGAGGTCGCCACCACCGCCGCTGCCGTCAACGTGCCGTTGGCGACGTTCGCACGGATCCGCCGCAGCGGCACGCGCTCGCTCAGCGTCTTGGCCAGCGGCGCCGGGTCCAGCAGTCCCCACACGCGCGCTCCAGGGATCACCAGAGCGCCCAACCGTGCGAGCTCGGCCGGCGAGAGCAGCGGACGAAGCACGTCGTCCCACCCCAGCTGCTCCCACAGATTGCGCGCCTGCTCGAGCGACTCCTCCACGGGGTCGCCAGCCGTCGCGGCGAGGAACGCCGCGTTGATCGCGCCGACGCTCGTTCCGATGATCACCTCCGGGCGCTCGCCCCGTTGCTCGAGCGCGGGCAGGAGCACCGACAGGGCCCCGATCTCATACGCGCCGCGGGCGCCGCCGCCCGCGAGCACGAGGGCTACGCCTGGGCTCTCGCGTGGCATCGCGCGATTATCGCCGGATACGCCGAACTCGTCGCCCGACCCCAGGCTCCCGCCGGGATCCCCTGCGGGTCGGGTCGCTACTCGGCCAGCGTCTCGCCGGAGCCGCCCAGCTCCGCGGGGAAGTCCTTGAGCTTGGGCAGGCCATCTTTCATGGGCAGCACGGTCGACTCGTAGTTGACGTGCACTCCGGGTGCAAACGGAAACGAGGGAATCGTCGCGGCGTAGACGTCAACCAAATCCCACTGGGGGTGGCGGGTGAGCAAGTGGCCGCCGCACACCTTGCACCACTGGCGATAGCTCCGCTCGTTCTTGTGGTACTCGCCGATCTGGTCTTCTCCCTGGGTCACCGAGACCGCCTCGGGCTTCCACAGCGTGAATGCGTTGACCGGGCCGGCGGACCAGCTCCGGCAGGCCGCGCAGTGACAGTAGCCGGCGCCCTCCGGATCGCCCGTGACGACGATCCTGACGGCACCGCAGTAGCACTGCCCTTCGAAGGTCTTCTCATCCGGGCTCATAGTCTCTCTCTCGAATCGTGCGACCGCCGATGCGTTGGTCGCCGCCGTCTGGCTCCTCGGATCGGGGGGAACTCTCCCCTACGGCAGCGTAGCCTACGGCCTCCGCGCGGAACCGTCGCCGTCGCGAAGCCGCTCCAGGCCGTCGAGGATGAGGTCGAGCCCCCATCGAAACTCGACGGCGTTGTCGTAGCCGGACGCGGGGAGCCTCGCCGCGACCTCGGCGAGGTGCGGGTACTCCTCGAGCGCGCCCAGCGCCTCCATCCTGCGCTGCGCGGCTTCGCCGGCGCTGTCGGGAGTCTCGAACGCCGTGTCGCGTTCCTGCAGGGCGAAGCCGTAGATGTAGGCGTCCTGGAGCGAGTACGCATGGATCGCCATCTCGAACGAGAAGCCCGCCGTTCGCAGGCAGCCCATCACCGCGTCGTGGTTTCGCAGGTTCGCCGGCCCCGGATTGCGCGACTCCATGACCCCGATCGCCCAGCCGTGGCGCTTCAGGGCCTCGCGCGTCGAGAGCGCGCGGCGCCGCATCGCGGAGCGCCACTCGACGTCCACCGGCGGAAGCTCGATCTCGCCGAAGACGACGTCGACCATGCCGTCGAGCAGCTCCTCCTTGTTTGCGACGTGCTTGTAGAGCGCCATCGGCACGACGCCCAGCTCCTGCGCGAGCGCTCGCATGCTGAACGCCCCGAGCCCGGCCTCGTCGGCGAGGGCGACGGCGGCCTGCAGCACGCGGGCGCGGCTCAGCG
The DNA here is from genome assembly GCA_963813685.1 of uncultured Solirubrobacteraceae bacterium. Lineage (GTDB taxonomy): Bacteria > Actinomycetota > Thermoleophilia > Solirubrobacterales > Solirubrobacteraceae > Palsa-744. The sequence goes on along the minus strand of CAWEZQ010000004.1, from coordinate 335,525 downwards.
GTTTCCGGGTCGTAGCGGTCTTCTGGTTTGTCATCGGCCTTGACAAGTGTACATTGTACACCTATAGTTGGAAGCACGAGTGTACGCCGTACACCTCACAGAAAGGCATCTCATGGAACCCGACGCTCCGTATCCCGTGCAGTACTCGGTCGACTATCCCGACCGGCCGCTCAACCGCCTGACCACCTTCTTCCGCCTGTTCACGGTGATCCCGATCGCGATCGTGATCGCCCTCCTCGAGGCGGGCGGCTACGCCTACGGTGGCGGGAGGGGCGCCGGAGCGGTGGGCGCCGCCGGCCTGGTCGTGCTGCCCACGCTGCTGATGATCCTGTTCCGCCAGAAGTACCCGCGCTGGTGGTTCGACTGGAACCTCGAGCTGATGCGCTTCTCCGCGCGCGTCGGCGTCTACCTCACGCTGATGGAGGACCGCTATCCCTCCACCGACGAGCACCAGGCGGTGCATCTCGACTTCCCCTATCCGGACGCGCGCAACGACCTCAACCGCTGGCTGCCGCTGGTCAAGTGGCTGCTCGCCATCCCGCACTACGTGGCGCTGTTCTTCCTCTACATCGCCTCGTTCTTCGTCGTGATCGCCGCCTGGTTCGCGATCCTCTTCACCGGCCGCTTTCCGCGCGGCATGTTCGACTTCCTCGTCGGCGTCGGCCGCTGGACCAACAGGGTGATCGCGTACGCCCACGTGCTGGTGACCGACCGCTACCCGCCGTTCCGCCTCGCGCCGTAGGTCGGGGTGTATAGGCTCGCGCCATGATCGTCGTGGTCGGCAGGGTCAGAACGGACGCGCGGCGCCGCGCGGAGCTGATCCGCGTGGCGCAAGCGGTCGTGCGGGCCTCGCGCGAGGACCCGGGCTGTATCAGCTATCGCTTCTACGAGGACACCGAGGTCGCAAACGACTTCGTGTTCATCGAGGAGTGGGCGGACGAGGAGGCGCTGCAGAGCCACTTCCGCACTCCGCACATCGCCGAGTTCATGAGCGCGGTGCCCGCCACGCTGCTCGCGGCGCCCGACGTGAGCTTCCACACGGTCGCCTCCTCGCGCGACCTGTCGAACGTCGCCGGAAGCTAGGCGCCGCGTCGCGCGCCGGACCGGCGCGCAACCGGTCCGGCCGAGAGGAGCGCCCGTGCGTCAGTGCCCGGTGGGCCCCGCGAAGCGCACGCGCGTGCCCCCGCCTTCGCACTGCTGATTCTGCGGCACCGACTGCAGCGCCTTGCACTTGTAGTTCACGTTGCTCACTTCAAACGCTTCCACCGACTCCATCGCGTTGAAGCGCAGCAGCCACGTTTCGCTCACGGCGTTGGCCTGCTGGCAGCCGAACGCGCCTTTGGCCTGTTTGGCGCCCACCGTGATGATCGTCAGATCCGCGATGCCGCCGGCCACCGCTTTGCAGCTCTTCTTCGCGGGCGGCACCGCGAAGCGCAGCGTGAGCGTGGCGCCTTTGCCGATCGACTGCACCGCGTTCAGCGTCACCGTGTAGAGCGAGCCGCCGAGCGAGTAGCCGCCTTTCGAGAGGTTGTACGCGCCTTTGACCGACGACGGTTTCGGGGTCACGCCGGCGAGCTTCAGGTCGGTGTCGCTCAGCGCTATGCGCAGCTTCCTGTTGCTCGCGCCGCCCGCGAGGCTCACCACGGCCCTGCATTCGTTCGAGCCGCCTTTGCACTTGACGTTGACCGCCTTCGCCGCCGCCTCGCCCGAGGGCGCGTCACCGTGCGCGGCGTGCGCCGCCGGCGCGAGCAGCGCGAGCAGTGACGCCGCCCCCAGAGTTGCGCGCGCGCGTGCGCCGAAGCGCCCCGCCGGGCCTCCGTTTACCGATCCAGACATGTGACCCCCGATCTGTTCGCCGCCGCACGGCGGCCCAAGCTGACGGCCGCGAGGTTAGCCGAAAGCGAATGCCCCGCCGCCGCTCAGGCGGCGAGCGCCTCGGCGGGCAGCACCGGGGCGCCCGCGGGAGCGCGCCCGCGGCCCGCTCAGGCCGAGGCGAACAGCCCCGAGCCCACCCAGCCCGCGGATTCGGTGACGCCGGGCGGCGCGAAGAAGTAGCCGCCGCCCACGGGCGTGATGTAGTCGATCATCGGCTCCGCGTCGAGCCGCTGCTGGATCGTCGCGAACTGGCGCTTGGGGCTCTGGTTGAAGGCCACGAACACCAGTCCCTGGTCGAGCGCTCCGGCGGCGTCGAAGCCGCGCGCGTAGTTGAAGCCACGGCGCAGGATGCGCTGGTCGGCGGTCTGCGGCGTGCGCGGGTTGGCGGTGCGGATGTGCGCGTCGAGCGGGATCCGCTTGCCCTCGGGGTCGAGGTCGTAGCGGGGGTCCTCGAACTCGTGGGTGCCGCCGAGCGGCGCGCCCGTGGAGCGCTCGCGGCCGATCATGTTCTGCTGCTCTTTGAGGCCGACGCGGTCCCAGAACTCCACGTGCATGCGGATGATCCTCACCACCTGGTAGGTGCCGGCCCGCGCCCACGCGGGCTCGCCCGCGCCGGCCCACACGAGGCGCTTCATCAGCGCCGCGTCGCCCGTCGGCGGGTTGGCCGTGCCGTCGCGGAACGCGAACAGGTTGCGCGGGCTGCTGTGCGGCTTGGGCCCGCGCGCGGCGCTTGTGAACCCGTCGATCGTCCAGCGCAGCTGCAGCGACCCGCGCACCGTGCGCAGCAGCTCGCGCAGCGTGTGCGTGACGGTGTCGCGGTGGGTCGCGCAGATCTGAAGCAGCACGTCGCCGTGCGCCTGCGCCGGGTCGATGTCGTCGACCGCGAACGCCGGCATCGGCTCGAGCTCGCGCGGACGCAGCCCTGCGAGGCCGTAGCGTTCGTCGAACAGCGAGGAGCCGAACGCGATCGTCACCGTCAGGTCGTCCGGCGCGTTCACCGGCCCGAGGATCCCCGAGTCCGCCGGCGGCGCGTCTTCCTCGAGGATCGGCACCGCCACCCCCAGCGTGAGTTCGCGCGCGCGGTTGCTCAGCACGATCAGCGCATCTTCGAGCGTCGCCCTGTCGGGCGCGAGCGAGTCGAGCGCCGCGAACGTCGCCTGCGCCTGCGCGGGCGTGAGGATGCCCGCCTGGTGGGTGCCTTCGAAGGACACCCGCCGCGCGAGCTCGCCCTGTGACAGCGCCCACTCCTGGGCGGGCGAAGGCGGCGAGGCCGGCGCATCGGCCTGCGCCCCCGTGCCGCGCCGCAGGATCGCGCCGGCGCCGCCCACGCTGCCCGCTCCGAGCAGCGCCGCGCCGCGCGCGAGGAACGATCGCCGGTCGAGCGGGCTCACGGGTCCGTCCGATCGTCGCGCGCCGGTATCTGCGGCAGGCGCAGGCGGTGTTCGGTCTCGAGCACGCCGGGCACCGCCGAGAGCGCCTCGAGCGTGCCGCCGAGCGTGCCGTTCAGGAGCTCCGACTCGCTCTGCGTGAGCTGACCGTTGCTGGGCAGCCGCCCGCCGTGCGCCTTCGCGAGCCGCGCGAGCACCGCGCGCAGCGCCGCGAATTCCGTTTCGGAGATCCCCTGCACGCGGCTGTCGCGGGGGATCACCCCGGTGAGCGTCGCGATCACCTCTTCGCTCGCTTCGAGCCCCGCCTTCGTGGCGAGCACGCCTTCGCCGCTGAAGGGCACGTCCGCGCCGCTCAGCAGGTCGCGCACCGCGTCCTCCAGGATCTCGTGCGCGCGCGTGGCGTATTCGAGCGGCGTGATCGACACGTGCGCGAGCGCCCGCTTCATGCGTCCCACCGCGGTCGCGAGCCTGCGCGCGAACGGCACCAGCGCGCGCGGCGGCGCCCCCGACCAGAGCCCGTATTCGATCCGGTGAAGGCCGGCGAAGGATGGATTTGAGGCGCCGCCTTCGAGTCCCCCAGCGGTGCCGTCGATCTCGTCGTTGAGTTCCGCCACTTCGCCCGTGAGGTACACCGCGCCGAGGTGAAGGTAGGTCGAGTACGCCGCGCGCCACGCCGCCTTCGCGGCCTCGCGGTCGCCCGCGGACAGCGCCCGCTCGAGCGCGGGAAGCCCGCTCGCCATGCGCCCGAGCTGGGCGGCCGCGTAGGCGCGGTAGCGCGCGATCGGCTCGCTGAACCAGTCCGGGGCGACGGGGTGGTCAGTCGGCAGCGGCTGGGAGAGGTCTCTCGCGCCGCGCGGCGGGGTGTAGCCCGCGATCGAGCTGCGCACGTGCGGCGACTGGATCACGTACGTGGCGAGCGGCGCCTGCGCCGCGCCCGCGCGCTGCGCGCCGCTCGAGCCGCCGCCGGCGCCGAGCACCGTGAGCAGCAGGAACACCGCCAGCGCCACCCCCGTCAGCGCAGCCATGGCCGCGATCCGCCGGCGGGTCATCGCGTCCGTCCTGCGCGCGCGCCGGGCCCGCGCGTCGAACGCTGCACCGCGCGTGTCGCGCGCAGGATTAGCCGGGGCCCCACCGAAGCAGTATCGGCACGCGACCGGTGCCGGCCAACCGCGCTTAAGTCTAGGTCCGGGGGCCGTGAGTTATGGCATAGTCGCGCATCGGCGCAGGCCTTCGATCGAGGGGAAACATGAGGTACGAGCAGCACGGCGCGTGGAGGTTCGGGCGGCGCGGCCCCTCGCTGATGGCGTGCCTGCCCGCCGCGATCGCGGCGCTCGCGCTGGCGCACGCGGCGCCCGCTCACGCCTCCAACCGCGCGGGAGGCACGGCTCCCGCCAGCGCCGCGTTCGGCTCGCCGTTCGCGCTGCGCAGATCCAACCCCGGCGTGTCGAGCGTGCGCTCCGCCACCAAGCCGCACTGGGCCTGCCCGCAGGGCGCGTGCGAAGCGATCGTCGAGCCGCGCCCCAAACGCGCGCGCTCGCACCGCTACGCGCTGCCGCTGCGCAGCTCGCAACTCGAAGGCGGCGGCGAACTCGGCGGCTATGACCCGCAGGACCTGCAGTCCGCCTACCGCATCCCCACCGCCACCGGCTCCGAACAGACGATCGCGCTGGTGGACGCCTACGGCTACCCCGCGGCCGAATCGGACCTCGCGAAATACCGCGAACGCTACGGCCTGGAAGCGTGCACGAAAGCCAACAAATGCTTTCGCAAGGTCAACCAGAAAGGCGAAGAATCGCACTATCCGCCCGAAGAAAAAGCGAGCGGATGGCAGGCCGAGACCGCGCTCGACCTCGACATGGCCTCCGCCGCGTGCCCGCACTGCCACATCCTGCTCGTGCAGGCCGGCTCCGAACTCGAGCCGAGCACCGGCGAAGCCGTCAACGAGGCCGCCAAACTCGGCGCGAGCGAGATAAGCAACAGCTACGGCTACCCCGAGGAATACGAACCGTGGTGCGGCACCACCGGCTGCTCAGCGTATGACTCCGACTACAACCACCCAGGGGTCGTGGTGCTCGCCTCGGCCGGCGACGACGGCTACGACAACGTGGACTTCGGGCTCGCCTCGCCCAACTTCCCCGCCACCTCCCAGTACGTGGTCGCGGTGGGCGGCACCGCGCTCTACCACGCCTCGAACCCGCGCGGCTTCAGCGAGAGCGTGTGGAACGAACCCACGCGCAAGATCGGCAGCGGCGGCGGCTGCAGCCAGTTCGAGCCCAAGCCCTCCTGGCAGACCGACACGGAGTGCGGCAAACGGCTCGACAACGACGCCGCCGCGGTGGGGGCGTGCGTGACGCCGGTGTCGGTGTACAGCTCCTTCTTCAGCGGCTGGGAAGACCTGTGCGGCACGAGCGTCAGCGCGCCGCTGCTCGCGGGCATCGTGGCGCACGCCAACGAAGCCACGCGCGCGCTCGGCGCGCACGCCTACTACCAGAATCCCGGCACGCTGTTCGACGTCACGCGCGGCGCCAACGGCACGTGCACGCCACCCGCCGAAGACGCCTACCTGTGCCACGCCGAAGCGGGCTACGACGGCCCGACCGGCAACGGCACCCCGGACCAGATCCCCGGCGCCTCGAGGCCCAGCGTGACCAAGGTGGAACCCGCCGAAGGACCGCCTTCGGGCGGCACCGGCGTGACGATCAGCGGGACGAACCTCACGGGCGCCACCGAGGTGGACTTCGGCTCGGCCGCGGCCACCGGGGTGGTGGTGAAAGGCGCCGGCACGATCACCGCGGTCTCGCCGCCGGGCGCCGGCGCGGTGGACGTGACCGTGACCACGCCCGAAGGGACGAGCGCCACGAGCCCCGCCGACCTGTTCGGCTACGCCGGCACGCCGCCCGAATTCGGCAGGTGCGTGAAAGTCGCCAAAGGCGCCGGCGGGTACTCGAGCGCGGCCTGCACGCTCGTCAAAGCGGGCGGCAGCTACGAATGGGAGCCCGGGGTCGCGAAAGGCGGCCTCACCATCGACGGCGGCGCCGCCACGCTCGAAACGACCGCGAAACAGAGCGTCAAATGCACGGCCGAGGCGGCCTCCGGCACATACTCCGGGACGAGGTCGGTGGCGAACGTGCAGCTCACCTTCAGCGGGTGCAAACAGGGCGCCGCCACGTGCACCTCGCCGTCCGCCGCGTCCGGCCGGATCGTCACGAGCGCGCTGCAGGGCGAGCTGGTGTGGGAAAACAAAGCGAAAAGGAAGGTCGCGCTCGACCTGTTCCCGCTCGCCCCGGAAGGAAGCGTCGCCGCGTACACGTGCGGCACCGCCCCCTACGAAGTGCAGGGGTCGCTGCTGGTGCCCGAGAAAGCCGGAAAAATGGCGCTCTCCGCGACGCTCAAGATCACGCAGTCGAGGGGCAAGCAGAAACCGAGCCAGTACGAACTCGCCTCCGGCACCACGGTCGGCGACGTGCTCGAAACCTCGCTGTCGGGCGAAGGCTTCGTGCAGACCGGCCTCGCGCTCGCGAACGCCGTGCAGGAAGGCGAAGAACCGCTCGAGGTCAGCGCCGTCGCCTGACGCGCGTGCCCCGCGCGGGCGCGCGCGCAATGTTTAGGTTTGATCAAGGTCTGAGCGGGAAGCTGGATGCTCAAGGGCGCGTCCCTGCGCGCCGAAGAGAGCCTTCAATGATGCGTATCGGCCCGAGCCGTCTCGAGGCTGTGCGCGCGACCAAAGCCAAGTGATGCGTTTAGCCCCGAACATTCTCAAGGCCGCGGCCGTTGCGTGCGCGGCGCTAGCCGCGCTTCTGATCGTCTCCGGCGCGGCGCTCGCGGCGCTGCCGTTCTCGACGTTCGCAGCGCTGCTCGCGGCGCTCGCCCACGCGCACCCGCGCTTCGTGCGCTAGCGCCCGCGCGCCACAGCCCGCGCGCCGGGGTCCCGCGGATATGCTCTCCCGGCAAGGAGCTTCGAGGGAGGGTGGACACCGGTGCGCCGTGCACGGCTGACAGCAGCGCTCGCGATCGTCCTGGCGGCGCTGGCCGCCGTGCTCACCGCCGCCGGCCTGTTCGCGAGCGAAGGCGGCGCCCCCAACGTCACCACCGCCGCATACGGCAACCTGCGCGACGGCTGGGACTCGCACGAGCCCGGGCTCAGCCCCACGGCGGTCCGCTCGGCGAGCTTCGGCGAGCTCTTCTCCACGAAGGTCACCGGCGCGATCTACGCGCAGCCGCTCGCGTTCAACGGCACCGTGATCGTCACCACGGAGCAGGCCAACGCGTACGGCATCAACTCCGCCACCGGCGCGATCGAGTGGAGCCGTTCGTTCGGCACGCCGTTCAAATCGTCCACGATCGGCTGCTCCGATCTGACGCCCTACATCGGCTCCACCTCCACGCCCGTGATCGACCCCGCGAGCGCCACCGTGTACCTCACCACGAGGCTCGAGACCGGCAAAGGCCTCGCGGGCGCGCACTGGTACCTGCAGGCGCTCTCCGCGAGCACCGGGGAAGAGAAGCCCGGCTTCCCCGTGCAGATCGCCGGCACCCCGTCGAACACCCCCGGGGTGCCGTTCGACGAAAGCTACGAGATGCAGCGCCCCGGCCTGCTGCTGCTCGGCGGCGTGGTCTACATGGCGTTCGCATCCGACTGCGACATCACGCCCTACCGCGGCATCGTCGTCGGCGCGAGCGCGCGCAGCGGCGCGATCGAGACGATGTGGAGCGACGAGTCCGGGGTCGGCATCGGCGAAGACTCGCAGGCCGGCATCTGGCAGAGCGGCGGCGGCCTCGTCTCCGCGGCGTCCCGCCAGATCATCCTCACGAGCGGCAACGGCGTGTCGCCCACCCCCGCGCCGTCGGGCGCGCCTCCGCCCACCCTGTCGGAGTCGGTGATGGCGCTCGCCGTCGGCGCCAGGCACGCGCTCGCGCCGGTGCAGTTCTTCTCGCCGAGCAACGCGCCCACGCTCGACCAGAACGACGAAGACCTCGGCTCGGGCGGGCCGATCGCGCTGCCCCCGCGGTACTTCGGCACGAGCTCCCACCCCGACCTGCTCGTGCAGGTCGGAAAGGACGGCCGCGTGTTCCTGCTCGACGCCCAGGACATGGGCGGGTTCCGCCAGGGAGCCGGCAACGGCGACGCGGTGCTGCAGTCGCTCGGCCCCTTCGACGGCGTGTGGGGCCATCCCGCCGCGTACGGCGGGCAGGGCGGCTGGGTGTACGAGCTCGAGAGCGCCGGCGGAGGGTTCCTGCGCGCGCTCAGCTACGGCGTGGGCGGCGGCGGCGAACCGCAGCTCGCGTCCGCCGCCACGAGCAGCGAATCGTTCGGCTACACCTCGGGCTCGCCGCTCGTGACGAGCCGCGGCACCGCGGCCGGCAGTGCCGTCGTGTGGGTCGTGTACTCGAGCGGGCCCTCCGGCTCGGGCGCCCAGCTGCGCGCGTACTCGGCCGCGCCGAGCGCGGGCACGCTCCCGCTGCTGTGGTCCGCGCCGATCGGCACCGCGTCGAAGTTCTCCGTGCCCACCGCATACAACGGCCGGATGTACGTGGGCACGCGCGACGGGCACCTGATCGCCTTCGGCGCGTCCGCCAACGCCCCCGTCCAGGCCGCGCCGCTCGAATTCGGCTCGGTGCCCGTGGGCGCCGGGCGCACGCTCACGCTGAGCGTGTCCGCCGCGCAGCCGCTCAGCATCACCGGGCCGGTCACCGTCGGCGGCGAAGAAAAGCTGGGCGCCGCCGCCACGCCCGCGACGCCCGGCGGCGCCACCGCCGGACCCTCCAAGATCCCGCCGTCGGGCAACGCGCCGATCGCGCCCGGCACCGTGTTCACGATCGCAGCGCCGCCCGCCGGGAAGGCGCTGAGCGGCGGAGCGAGCGTGGCCGTGAACGTCACGTTCACCCCGCGCAACCCCGGCCCCGTGGTGGCGCTCGTCTCGATCCCCACGAGCGCCGGCGTGCGCACCGTGCCCGTGACCGGCTACGGCACCGCGCCCGGGCTGCTGCTCAGCTCGACGCCGCTCGCCTTCGGCACGATCGACACGGGCGCGGGCGGGAAGACGCTTTCGTTCACGTTCAGCAACCCCTCCTCTCGGCCCGAGACGCTCGCCGCCGTGCGCCTGCCCGTGGGCCCGTACGCCGTCAGCGGCCTGCCGCCCGCCGGCAGCGTGCTCGCGCCGCGCCAGGCCGTCACCGTCTCGGTGCATTTCGATCCCCGCGCCGCCGGCTCCTACCCCGCGAGCCTCGAACTCGTCAGCGACGCCGGGTCCGCGCTCGTGCAGATCTCCGGCAAGGCCTCCACCGGCGCCGCGCACCTGTCGGTGACCCCGAGCGCCGTGAGCGCCGGCAGCGTGCCCGTCGGCGCCTCGCGAAGCGTCGCCTTCGAGGTCGGCAACACCGGAAACGTGCCGCTCACGATCAGCCGCGCGATCGCGCCGAGCGAACCGTTCACCGCCACCGACCCCGTGCCCGAGGGCATCATCATCGAGCCCGGCACCTTCCTGAAGCAGACGGTCGTCTTCACGCCGGCGAGCGCCGGGCCGGCCGGCGGCCGCTACGAGTTCAACAGCGACACGGGGCAGGGGCCCGTGTACGTGACCTTCACCGGCAGCGGCCGCTGAGGGGCGCGCCCGCGCTGCGCCCGCCCGCCCGGGCCGTTCGCTAGGGTCTAGCGCTCGCGCTCGCCGTTCGCGCGCATCGAAAGGCCCGGACGAGCCGCGCGGCTGCGGCTGTCCCGCACTCTGGAAACGAGCGAAGGGAAGCCTTGTGAAGCTGATTGGCGCAGGAATGCCCCGCACGGGCACGCTGACACAGAAGCTGGCACTCGAAATGCTGGGCCTCGGGCCCTGCTACCACATGGTCGACGTGCTCGCGGACCTCGACCAGGCGAAGCTGTGGGAGGGCGCGCTCGACGGCCGCGTCGCGTGGCCCGAGATCTTCGACGGCTACAACTCCACGGTGGACTGGCCCGGCGGCTACTTCTACCGCGAGCTGATCGACGTGTACCCGGAGGCCAAGGTACTGCTCAGCGTGCGCGCCCCCGAGGCGTGGGAGCGCAGCATGCGCGAGACCGTGTGGGCGGTGCGCCACGGCGAGTCGCTGATCCGGCTGCTGTCGAGCGCGCAGGCGCACGTCAACCCGCGCTGGCACGGGTTCCTGCAGATGATCGACAGGCTGCTGTGGCAGGGCAAGGGCACCTTCGCCGGCGGGCACGCCGAGCCGCGGCAGATGATCGAGGCGATGGAAGCGCACACCGAGCAGGTCAAGCGCGACGTGCCCGCCGAGCGCCTGCTCGTGTGGACCGTGAGCGAAGGCTGGGAGCCGCTGTGCGAGTTCCTCGAGCTGCCCGTGCCCGAGGAGCCGCTGCCGCACGTCAACGACAAGACGGAGTTCCTCAACCGCGTGATCGACGGCTCGCTGCAGGCGCTCGGCGAGTGGCGCGAGCAGCAGACCACGGTCGAGCCGTCGGTCCTCCTGAGCGACTGAGCCCGCGCCCCACGATCCCTCTCCCGGCGCGGGCCGCCCGCGCCCGCGGCTACAGTCTGGCGGGCATGCGCCCGTCCCTCCGCTCGCTCCCCGCCGCGGCGCTCGCACTCGTGCTCAGCGCCGCGCTGGGGGCATGCGGCGGCTCCTCGACGAAGGACAACGGCGTGGCAACGCGGTCGCCCGAGCAGATCGTGGCCGCCGCCAAGTCCGCCGCCGACGGCGCGTCGACCGTGCACGTGGCGGGCTCGATCTCGAGCGAAGGCAAGCCGCTCGCGCTCGACATGGAACTCGCCGCGGGCCACGGCGGGCGCGGGCACATCACGATCGACGGCCTGCGCATCGACGTGGTCAACGCCGCCGGCTCGATCTACGTGAACGGCAGCGAGGCGTTCTACCGGCGCATCGCCGGCGCCGAAGCGGCCAAGCTCCTGAAGGGCAAATGGCTGAAGGCGCCGCCCAGCGCCGGCAACTTCGCCTCGCTCGCCTCGCTCACCAGCCTCACCGACCTGCTCGACAGCACGCTCGCGCACCACGGCACGCTGGCGCGCGGCGCGAAGACCACCGCCGCCGGGCGCGGGGTGATCGGCGTCAAGGACGTGACCGAGGGCGGCACGCTGTACGTCGCCACGCAGGGGCAGCCGTTCCCCGTCGAGATCACCAAGCCCGGCTCCGAAGGCGGGCGGATCGTGTTCGACCGCTGGGACAAGCCGCTCACGATCAGCGCTCCCGCGGACGCGATCAACATCAAGCAGCTGCACAAGTAGCGCAAGCCGCCCTAGGCAATCCGTCCAGGGCGCAACGCGCCTGTCAAGAGCGTGATATGCCCCGTCGAACGGGGGGTTGACAGGTATCAAGCGTGCAACTGTGCTGGATAAGACACGAGCGTCACCGGTGAGCGGAGCAACCCAGGTCTCCTTTCGTAAACACGCGCGGCGTGGCGAGGCCGCGCGGGCGCGCGGCGGCTCCGAGCGCGGCCAGGACCCGTCCGCGACGACTGAGCCGGCGGTTAACCTGGATCCCGTGAACGGAGACCCCGGCACGCGGCCGCCGCGCCGCGCGCGGCGCTCCGGCGACGGTTCCGCGCGCACCCGGTCGGCCGCCTGGCTCGTCACGTGGATCGTGTTCGCGGCCGCGGGCATCGCGGGAGCGGTGATCGCGGGCACCTCCGCCGAGGTGGCGGTGTGCTGGGTCGTTCTCGCGTGCGCCGCCACCGCCATCGGCTGGCACTTCGGCGAGAAGCGCCGCGCCGCGCTCGTCGAGGAGATCGAAGGCTCCACGCGCGAGCTCAAACGCGCGCTCTCGCGAGCTCGAGAACGCACAGGCCGAGACCGTGCGCAGGCTCTCGATGGCCGTCGAGTTCCGCGACGAGGACACGGGCGCGCACATCGAGCGCATCGGGCGCTTCTCGAAGCTGCTGGCCGAGCACATCGGCATGGACCCCGACTTCTGCGAGCGCCTGCTGCCACGCGGCGCCGCTGCACGACGTCGGCAAGGTGGCGATCCCCGACGCGATCCTGCTCAAGCCCGGCCCGCTCACCCCCGAGGAGCGCGCGATCGTCGAGACGCACGCCGAGGAGGGCCACCGCCTCGTGCGCGGCTCCTCCTCCTCGATCCTCGACATGGCCGCCACGATCGCGCTGAGCCACCAGGAGAAGTGGGACGGCACCGGCTACCCCCGCGGGCTGAAGGGCGAGGCGATCCCGATCGAGGGGCGCATCGTCGCGGTCGTGGACGTGTTCGACGCGCTCACCAGCGACCGCGTGTACCGCAAGGCGTTCCCCGTCGAGGAGGCGATCCAGATGATGCGCGAACAGCGCGGGCGCCACTTCGACCCGGTGCTGCTCGACGCGTTCATGGAAGTGCTCGGCCGCTCCGGGCCCGACGCGCGCGAGCAGGTCCGCGCAGACCCCGAAGCGCTCGTCGAGAGCACGCTCGAGACCTTCGCCACCGCGCTGGAGCGCGGCGACGCCGAGATGGCCGAGGGCGCGATCGCGACCGCGATCGAGGACGGCATCACGCCGACGACGCTGCACGCCGAGGTGATCGCGCCCGGCGCTGCGCCGCATGCGCGTGCTCTCCGAAACCGGCGAGATAGACGCCGACGCGCGAGCGCCGCGCCACCACGCATCATCCGCCGCGTGCTCGCCACCCTCTACCGCTACATGACCGGCAGCACCGAGCCCACGCGCGAGCGCGTGCTGCTCGCGGGCATGCCCGGGCGACGAGCACACGCTGGGCCTGCAGATGATCCACGACCAGCTCGCCGCCGCCGGCTTCCAGACGCTGTTCGACCTCGACCTGCCGCTCGACCAGCTGCAGGCGATCGTCGAGCGCCAGTCCCCCGACGTGGTCGTGTTCGGGCGCGATCGACGCCCGGGGCCGCCGCGGAGATGGAGACTGTGCTGCACGACCTGCACGCCGCCCACCCCAGCCTCCCGATCGTGCTCGGCGGCGCCGCCGTCGGCGGCGCGCTGCCCCAGCGAGCGCGAGCGGCATGAAGGTGCTCGAGCGCATCGACGAGTCCGTCGACGCCGTCGAGGGCATGCTCGCGCCGTCCGTCCGCGTCCGTATAGTTTCCGCGCCGTGGGCTCTCGCGCGATAGTCACCGGCGGAGCCGGCTTCATCGGCTCGCACGTCGTCGACGCCCTGCTCGCGGAGGGCCGCGAGGTCACGGTCGTGGACGACCTGTCCGCCGGGGACGAGCGCCGCGTGGCGTCCGGCGCCGAGCTGCGCGAGCTGGACATCGTCGATTTCGCGGCGCTCGCGTCGCTGTTCGAGCAGGTCAGGCCCGAGGCCGTCTTCCACCTCGCCGCGCAGGCGAGCGTGGTCGCCTCGGTCAAGGACCCCGGGCGCGACTGCGACGTGAACGTCAGGGGCACGCTCAACGTGGTCGAGCTCGCCGGCCGCCACGGCGCGCCCGTCGTGTTCACCTCGACCGGCGGCGCGCTGTACGGCGACGACGCGCCGATGCCCACCGGCGGAGGAGCGCATCCCCGCGCCGCTGTCGCCGTACGGCGCCTCGAAGTGGGCCGCGGAGGCGTACGTGAAGACGTGGTCGCTGTCCTCCGGCGTCCCGCACGCGATCTGCCGGCTCGGCAACGTCTACGGCCCGCGCCAGAGCCCGCACGGCGAGGCCGGCGTGGTGTCGATCTTCGCGCTGCACCTGTACCGCGGCAGCGCGCCCAAGCTCTACGGCCACGGCAAGCCCACGCGCGACTACGTGTACGTGGGCGACGTGGTCAAAGCGCTCCTCGCCGCCGCCGGCAAGGCCGGCGTGTACAACATCGCCACCGGCGTCGAGACCGACGTGGCGAGCGTGTGGCGCGAGCTCAGCGCCGCCGCCGGCAAGCAGATCGAGCCAGAGCTCGCCGACCTGCGGCCAGGCGAGCTGCAGCACAGCTGCCTCGACGCCTCGCTCGCCGAGCGCGAGCTCGGCTGGCGCGCGGAGGTGCCGATCGCCGAGGGCCTCGCGCGCACCTACCGCGCGCTCGTCGAGGAATTCGAGCGGGGGTAGACCGCGCCCGCGCAGCGGCTCGCGCGGCCCGCCCTCGGTTTCTCCACAGCGCCCGGTGGCCCGCCCGAGGGGCCCGCGCGCCGGCTTGGACGGATGTGCTGTTTAGACGTTGGGCGCTTGCGCGCCCCCGGCAGCCCTCCGACGTAAGGGCCATGAAGGTCCGCCTCGTCGCGATCATCCCTGCATTTGCAAGCTTTCTTGCACTCGGCGCCCCCGCCGCGCTCGCCGAGAGTCCCGGCGGCGCGCAGGCTCCCGACGCGCCAGCGGCCGGCGGCAACCAGTACGGCGTGCAGGTCCCCACGCAGAAGGGCCCGCTGCTCACGCAGTTCAGCGTGCCGCCCACCGCGACCGCGGGGCGCCCGCCGCGCGTGAGCTTCCGCATCGACGAGGCCGGCGTCGGAACGGTGGACGCGCGCGTCACCGTGGCCGACCCCTCCGCGCACACCACCGCGCTGTCGGTGGTGCTCGGCTGGGTCCACACCGGGCGCAGCGTCAGCGTGAGCTGGCCCGCCAAAGCCACGCTCGCGGCCGGCAGCTATCTGGTCAGCATCCGCGCGCACGACCACCACCACGTCCAGCTCGCCCCCGGAGCGCGCGCGTCGGCCCTCGCCAACCTCACCGTGAAGGCCGCCGCGGTCGCTCCGCCCGCGAGCCCGCCCGCGGCTCCGCCGGAAGAAGCCGGCGTGCCCACGCCCGCGCAGACCGTCGCCGACGGCGCCGTCTTCCCGGTGCAGGGCGCCCACAACTTCGGCGGCCCCGAAAACCGCTACGGGGCGCCGCGCGAAGGCCACATCCACGAAGGCCAGGACGTGCTCACCAGCGAAGGCACGCCCGTGGTCGCGCCGCTCGCCGGCATCATCATCACCGCCGCCAACGAGGCGGGCGGGGCGGGCTACTACACCGTCGAGCACACCAGCATCGGCTTCGACTTCATGTTCGCGCACTGCCAGGCCGGCTCGCTCGCGGTGAGCGAAGGACAGAGCGTCGCCGCCGGCCAGCTGCTGTGCACCGCGGGGCAGACCGGCGATGCGACCACGCCGCATCTGCACTTCGAGATGTGGGTCGGCGGATGGGGCAGAGGGCACTCGATCGACCCGCTGGCGTACCTCGAAGCATGGGAACGCTGACCGCGCAAGTTCATTTCCGCTAGTTGCGCGCGTTTTCGCGCGCGCGGCTTCACGGCGCCACGCGTGCCGATAACCTCCACGCGGCCAGGCAACGGATCGACGCAGGGCGATCGGAGGGGAGCGGAGCCGAGGCTGGGGTTGGGGCGCAAGGGTCAAGCGCCCGTTCTCGGCCTGCTCGAACATGCCACCCGCCGGGCGCGCAGCAGCGAGCCGCTGATCCTCGAGCGGAGTATGAGCGACGCCCACCACACACACCGCACCTTTCCCCAGAGCGAGGCCGCCGCGCGGGACGCACGCGTGGAAGACGCCCGCGTCGAGGACGCCCAGCGCGAGGACGCCCAGCGCGAGGACGCCCAGCTCGAAGACGCCCAGCTCGAACTCCTTGCGCGCGCCGCGATCGCGGCGCGCGAGCTGTGCGATGTTCTGTGGGAGGCGCTGCGCGCGCAGCTCGAGCAGGCCCCCGGCGCGGACGCGCAGGAGCCGGGCGCAGCCCGCATCGAGCGCTCCGCGGAGCTAGCCGAGCGGCTCGCGGACGTCGCGGGGACCGTCGCCCTGCTCGCGCGTGACGCGCCCGCCGCCGCCGCCGCGACCGGCCTGCCCGCAGCGCCGCGGCGGACGCGAGTCGTGCCCGCCGCGCCGGCCCGGCGGGAGCCTGTGCGCGCCGCGCCGGCCCGTCCGGACCCCGCGTCCTCGGGCGCGCGCTCGGAAGCGGCGCGAGCGGTGATGCTCACGGACGAGCGCGACCTGACGCCCGCGAGCGAACGCGGTGCGCAGGCGCGTGCGCCCTGGCTCGATCTGATCGATCGCGCGCTCGCGCGCTTCGAGCGCGACAGGCTGCCGTTCGCTCTGCTGCTGCTTCAGGCGCCCGGCTCCGAGCAGCCCACGGGCACCATCCACGAGGAGCTCTCGCCGCAGACACGCGCGATCGAACGCGCGCTCGCGCAGGCGCTCGAGCCGATCGGGGGGCGCCCGGCCGCATCGCCGCTCGCGCTGGAGCCGCCCGACCGCTACTGGCTGCTCGTGCCGGGCTGCGACCGGCTCGACGCGCGCGAGCTCGTCGCGCGCCTGCTCGAAGCCGCTGAGCCGGACGAGCCGCCCCCGGACGCCGCGGACGCGGCCGAGCAGTACTTCGCGGCGCTCTCGCGGCACACCTCGCCGCTGCGGGCCAGGGTGACGGCGCGCGCGCGCCTCGCGGTCGGCACGGCCGTCTGCCCGCAGAACGGCCAGGACGCGGCCACGCTCGCCTCTCACGCAAACATCGAGCTCGCGGCGCTGCGCTGCGCGGGCGCGCAGGCCGCACCTGCGGCGGGGCCCACCTAGGCGGCGATGGCGCACACGATCGCCGTGCTCTCGCAGAAGGGCGGCACCGGCAAGACCACGGCGGTGCGCACGCTCGCCGACGCGTTTCGCCGCAGCGGCGTGCGCACGCTCGCGGTGGATCTCGACCCCCAGGGGAACCTGTCCGACTACTTCCAGCTCGCGCCCGGCGCGGAGCCGACGATCGCCGACGTGCTCTCGGGCAGGTTCAGCGCCGCCGCGGCGATCCGCGGCGACCTGATCCCGGCCGACCTGGCGCTCGCGCAGGCCGAGCTGACGCTCGCCGGCAAGATGGGGCGCGAGCTCGCGCTACGGCGGGCGCTGGCGGAGGTCAAGGACCGCTACGACGTGGTCCTGATCGACTGCCCCCCGTCGCTCGGGCTGCTGACGGTCAACGCGCTCGTGGCGGCCGACTGGGCGGTGATCAGCGCCGAGGCGCAGTACTTCGCGCTGCGCGGCGTGGAGCAGGCGATCGAGGTCGTCGAGCTCGCGCGGGACTCGCTCAACCCGAAGCTCTCGCTGCTCGGCATCCTCGTGAACATCGCCGACATGCGCACCCTGCATTCGCGCGCGGCGCTCGTGTCGCTGCGCAAGCGCTTCGACGACACCGTGTTCGACACCGTGGTGCGCTGTTCGATCGCCTACGCGGAGTCCGCGAAGCGCTCCACGTCGATCCTCGACCACCGCGCGGACCTCGGCGCGGACTACATCGCGCTCGCCCGCGAGGTGCTCGCGCGGCTGGCCGGGCTGCGCACCGCGCGCAGCCGGTTCGCGCGGGCGCCCGTGCGCACCTCGAGCAGCTCCACGCGCGCGTACATCGCCTCGCCGCCCGTGCCCGTGCGCCGCTTCACGGTCGCCCCGGATCGCGCCGAGGAGCCGCACCCGTGGACCCGTGGGGCCGTTCCGAGCCGGTAAGGTGGGGGCTCCACAGGGCTCGGCGAGATAGCTCAGTTGGTAGAGCACACGACTGAAAATCGTGGTGTCCCCAGTTCGAATCTGGGTCTCGCCACTTGACCGCTGCCTCGGACCGCGCGGACTGCGACGAGGGCTACTTCCCTCGCGGGCGCTCGACGCTCCGCATGGTCCACGAAGAGAAGGCCGTGGGGCTCATGTACGGCCAGCGCGCGCTGTGCGTCGGTGCGATCAAGCCGCTCAACTACGTCGGCACGAGCGAGCACACGCGCAACAAGCGAACGCCCTTCAGGCGCATCACCCACACCGCGGGCATGTTCGAGTCGGTCTTCTTCGGCACCCGCGCGCAGGCCGACCGCGTGCTCGAGGCCGTCGCGACCATGCACGAGCGGGTCGTCGGCGTGCTGCCCCACGACGCCGGGCCCCACTACCCCGCGGGCACGCCCTACTCCGCCTTCGACACCGAGCTGATGCTGTGGACCGTCGCCGTGATCGCGGACTCCGCCGAGTGGTTCTACGGCCGCCTCGTGCGCCCGCTCTCGGCCGGCGAGCGCGAGCAGCTGTGGCACGACTACGTCCGCTTCGCGGAGCTGTTCGGGATGCCGCGCTCCGCGGCGCCGCCCTCCCACGAGGAGTTCCGCGCGTGGTACGAGCGCCAGCTCGCCGGCGACGACCTCCATCTCACCGAGGAGGCTCGCTACATGGGATACGCCTCGGCCTTCCAGATCCCCGTGCCAGCCTCGCGCGAGCCCGCCAAGCGCCTGCATGACCTCGTGATGCTCGGCTCGCTGCCGCCGCGGGTGCGCGAGCTCTACCGCCTGCGCTACACGCCCGCGCACGCCGCCGCCTGTGGCGCCGCGCTGCGCGCCGCCCGGCTCGCGCGCCGCCTCGCGCCGCGGTCGCTCACGCGCGGCTCCTGCGTGCCCGAGTTCGAGATGGTCGCCGCCACCGAGCGCCGGCGCATCGAAGACGGCAGGACCACGCCGCAGATCGCCGGCTGAGACGCCCGCCGGCTGGTGCGCTCGTCGCTGAAAGCGCGCAGCGTGTCCTTCTCGGTGCCGCTGAGCGCCCGCGCCGCAGGTGGAGACGTTCATCGCCGCCATCCAGGAGCGCTTCCCGGGCTACGTGTTCAAGCTCCGCAGCGAGGTGGACGCCCACCACGACCAGGCCCGCTTCCAGTGGCACGCCGACCCGGCGCGCGCCGCGTCGCTCCCCGCGCGCGGCGCGCGCCCGCGCGATGTTTGGCCGCCCGCCCCGAGGGGTAAATCGCGCGCCGTACGGGTTCGACACGGGGGAGCCCCTCGACGCACCCGCTGAACCGGCGCGCTGCGCCGCATCTTCGACACGGGGGAAAAATGCACCACAGAATCCTGGCGGCGGCTGCCGCCGCGGCGTCGCTGCTCCTCGCTCTTGCCGCCTCCGCCGACGCGTCCGTGTCGGTTCACGTGCTGTCCAACCGCGCGAACCTCATCTCCGGCGGCGAAGCGCTGGCGTCCGTCGTGCTGCCCCGCAGCGTCAAGCCCGCATCGGTGACCGTCGAGCTGAACGGCGCAGACGTGACGAGCGAGTTCGCCATGCGTGCGAACGGGAGCTACGAGGGTCTCGTCACGGGCCTGCGCGACGGCTCCAACGTGCTCAGCGCCGAAGCGCCGGGTGGCGGCAGCTCGCAGATCACGATCGTCAACCACCCGATCGGCGGCCCCGTGGTCGCAGGGCCCCAGGTGCAGCCGTGGCGCTGCGAGAGCGCCGAAGCCACGGACGGCCAGTGCGACCAGCCGCCCGCCTACACCTACGAATACAAGTCGGCTCTCACGGGCGGGCTGCTGGCGTACGAACCCGCCAACCCGCCCAACCCCTCGCTGATCGCCACGACCACCACCGAAGACGGGCAGACGGTGCCGTTCATCATCCGCACCGAGACCGGCTACGAGGATCGCGACCAGTACAAGATCGCGGTGCTCTACCAGCCGGGCATGGCCTGGGAACCGTGGGCGCCGCAGCCGCAGTTCGCGCACAAGCTGCTGATAACCCATGGTGCGAGCTGCGGCATCGAACACCAATCGGGCACCGCGCCGAGCGTCACCAGCGACACCGTGGGCGTCGAGGGCATATCCGCCACCAGCAGCCCGCTCACCGCGCTCGGGTTGGGCTTTGCGGTGATGTCCACCGCGCTCGACAACGCTGGCCACAACTGCAACCTCGCCACCGAGGCCGAGTCGCTGATCATGGCCAAGCAACATCTGATCGACCACTACGGCACGCTGCGCTTCACGATCGGCACCGGGTGCTCCGGAGGCTCGCTCGTGCAGCAGCAGGTCGCCAACGCGTACCCCGGCATATACCAGGGGATCCTCCCGCAGTGCAGCTTCCAGGACGCCTGGTCGAACGGCGAGCAGATCATGGACTACCACCTCACGCTGCAGTACTTCGAGAACCCGTCCGAGTGGGGCGGCGGGATCGCGTGGACGCCCACGCAGATCGCCGAAGTCGAGGGCCACCCCAATCCAGGCAACGCGGTGATCTTCAACGCGGTGTACTGGGAAGAACTGGTGAATCCCGTGAAAACGTGCGGGGGCGTCGAAAGCGCGGAAGCGTACAACCCCGAAACCAACCCGGGCGGCGCACGCTGCGATCTCGCGGACTACATGATCAACGTGTTCGGCCCGCGCGCCGAAAGCTCGTGGGAATCGGTGGAGAAGGAGCTGGGTCACGGGTTCGCCGCGCGCCCCGTCGGCAACACGGGCGTGCAATATGGGCTGAAGGCGCTCGACGAAGGCACGATCACGCCCGCGCAGTTCGTGGACCTCAACGACAAGATCGGCGGCGTGAACATCGACGACCAGCCGACCAAACAGCGCGCCGCCGCCGAAAAGACGGGGCTCGTGCGGGCATACCGCTCGGGTGCGGTCAACGAGGCCAACAACCTCACCGGCGTCGCGATCATCGACCTGCGCGGCCCCGACCCGGGAGCATTCCACGACGCGTACCGCTCGTGGTCGATGCGCGCGCGCCTGGAACGCGACGAGGGCCACTTCCCCAAGAACGACGTGATCTGGTTCGGGCAGGCGCCGCTGATCGGCTCGCCCACCTACACCACCGAAGGCCTCGAAGCGATGAACCGCTGGCTCGACGCGGTGGAATCCGACAAGCGCAAGCTGACGCTCGAAGAAAAGATCGCCGGCGATCGCCCCGAAAGCGTGCACGACCGCTGCACCTCGGTCGAAGCCGCCGAAGAATACGTGCGCCAGCTCGAAATCCCGGGCGTCGGCGTCGTGTGCGAATCGCCGCTCGTGGAGACGAGGTTCGCGACGCCGCGCATCGTGGCCGGCGAGGAACTCACGAGCGACGACCAGGAATGCCGGCTCGAGCCCCTCGAGCGCTCGGCGTACACGGTGCAGTTCACCGACGAACAGTGGCGGCAGCTGCGGGAAACGTTCCCCAAGGGCGTGTGCGACTTCGCCAAGCCCGGCGTGGGCCAGCAGCCCACGATCCCGTGGCAGACCTACCAGGACGAAGCAGCAGGCGGAGCCGCGATCTACGGCGGCAAGCCGATGGGCAGGGCTCCCTCGCACTCCGGCGAAGGCTGGACCAGCGAAGCGTTCGCCGGCTGGCTGAAGCTGAGGTAGTTGCGGCGGGCGCTCAGGGGGTGAGCGCCACCGCGGCCTCGCTCGTGAGCACGCGGAAGGTGAAGCTCTCCTCGATGTACAGCTGCACCGCGTCCTCATCGTGGCTTGAGTAGCCGACCGACAGGTCCTCGCCGACCTCCAGCACGAAGTCGCCGCCGCGCAGGCTCACCACCACCGCGCCGTCCACGCCGGGCGCCCATACGAGCGGGCCGTCGAGGATCTTGCGCAGGTGGTCGAGCAGCAGGTAGCCGCCGTGCTCGGCCGTCTCGAGCACGCGCGTGTACGCGTCGGAGCCGAGCGCCAGCCCGTAGGGGCCACCGACGCCGGCCTGCAGCATCGCCTCCACCGCCCGCGCCACGTGCCGCGGGTAGCGCTCGCAGTCCTTGCCGAGGGCGATCGGCTCGTTCGTGGAGGCCTCGGCCACCCCTTCGATGCCGGCCTCGCCCCAGCCGTGGAACACCGCGCGGTTCTCCGTGAGCGCGATCCGGTGCGCCGCGTCGTCGAGCGCGTCGAGGTCGATGTCGCCCGCGCCGCGGTCGGCGTCGCGCAGCTCGCTGCGCGAGATCGCAAACGGCGAGCGCACCTCGACCGCCGGGAGCACGCGCCGCTGCGCGCCGCTCACGCCGTCGGTGGGCGCCTCGTCGAGCGCGCTCACGCGCCCGAGGCTCGTCGCCGCGTACTCCCAGCCGCGCGGGCCGGCGAAGTCGACCAGCTTGCGCGCGGCGAGCGCCGGCGTGAGGCGCTCGCGCGCCTCCGCGTCGATCAGCTCCCAGCCCGCGTCGGTGATCGGCGCGTGTCCGCGCAGCAGGTGGTTCATGGCGCGTGACCCCTCAGGCTGCCGATGCCGAGCGAGGAGCTGCCCGCGAGCGGCGCGCCGTGCGCCGCGGCGCCCTCGACGGCCTGCTCCTCGGACTCCTCACCGTGCTCCACGATGTCGCCCTCCTGGAAGAGGATGCCGACCGCGATGTCGCGCCACAGCGGCGTGCGCCGCAGCAGGAACTCGAGGTCCATGCAGAAGTGCTTGAACTCCTCGCCCTGCGCGTCGCGCATGATCGCGAGCGCGTCCCTGTCGGACTCGACCGCGAGGCGCTGCTCGTACCACCCGATCGCTTCCGCCTCCTCGGTGAGCGACGCGCACAGGCGGGCGAACGTGCGAGTCGTGTCGGGCAGCTCGTCGGGCGGCTCGTGGTACTGGTCGAAGCCCACGCGCGCATCGTGGCACACCGCGAGCGGGCACGCGCTCGCGGTGCAGCCGCTACCCGCGCGCGGCGCCGAGCGCCGCTCAGCGGCGCGCGCGGATGGCCGCCTGCGCCGCCGACACGCGCGCGATCGGCACGCGGTACGGCGAGCACGACACGTAGTCGATGCCAGAGTGGTGGAAGAAGTCGATCGAGTCCGGGTCGCCGCCGTGCTCGCCGCACACGCCCAGCTCCAGCTTCGGGTTGGCCGTGCGCCCCAGCCACGCGCCCATGCGCACCATGTGCCCCACGCCGGGGGTGTCGATCGTCTCGAACGGCGATCGGTCGAGGATCTTCACGTCGATGTAGCGCCCGATCACGCGCCCCTCGATGTCGTCGCGGCTGAAGCCCAGCGCGGTCTGCGTGAGGTCATTGGTGCCAAATGAGAAGAAGTCCGCATCGCCGGCGATCAGGTCGGCCTGGAAGCACGCTCGCGGCAGCTCGATCATGCTGCCGATCAGGTAGTCGCGGTGGCTGAACTCCCTCGCGACCCGCTCGATCAGCTCGCGTACGAGCATCATCTCGCGCTCGTACGCCACCAGCGGCACGAGCACCTCGATCTTCGAGGCGGGCACCCGCTCGGCGGCCGCGAACAGCGCACGGACCTGCATTTCATAGAGCTCGGGGAACAGGATTCCGAGGCGCACTCCGCGCGTTCCCAGCATCGGATTGGTCTCCTGCAGCCGTTCCACGCGCGCACGCTCGCGAGAGCCCTCGGGCAGTGTGGAGGGCTGCGGCAGGAACTCGTGCAGCGGCGGGTCGAGCAGGCGCACGGTGACCGGGCGGCCGTCGAGCGTGCGCAGCATCTGCTCGAAGTCCGCTTCCTGCGGCGGGCGCAGCCTGTCGATCGCGGCGGTGAGCGTCTCCTCGTCGTCGGCCAAAATCACCGCCGCCATCAGGGGCTCGCGCTCACCGAGAAACATGTGCTCGGTGCGGCACAGCCCGATTCCTTCCGCGCCCAGCTCCAGCGCCTTGATCGCGTCGGCGGGGGTGTCGGCGTTGGCGCGCACGCCGAGCGTGCGCAGCTCGTCGCACCAGCTCATGACCGTTTCGAAGTCCTCGGAGATCTCCTGTTCCACGAGTGGCACGTCGTCCAGCGTGATCGCCCCGAGGCTGCCGTCGATCGCGATGCGCTCGCCCGCGTGCACCACGCGCTCGCCGATGCGCACCTCGCGCGCAGCCATATCGATGGTGACCGAGGCGGCGCCCGTGACCGCCGGGCGGCCCATGCCGCGCGCCACGAGCGCCGCGTGACTCGCCTTGCCGCCTTCGCTCGTGATGATGCCGCGCGAGGCATCGAACCCCGCCACGTCGTTGGCGTCGGTGAACGCGCGCACGAGGATCACGTCGCGTCCCTCCGCAGCGGCCGCCACCGCCTCGGCCGCACTCAGCGCGATCTCGCCCTTCGCAGCGCCGGGCGACGCGGGCACGCCGCTCGCCACCACCTCGTACTCGACCGCCGGGTCGAATGTGGGGTGCAGCAGCGCGTCGAGCGTGTGCGCGTCGATCGTGGCGATCGCGCCCGCTCGGTCGAGCAGCCCCTCGGAGACCGCGTCGAGCGCGAAGCGGATCGCGGCCTGCGCGGGGCGCTTCGCGCTGCGCGTCTGCAGCATGTAGAGGCGGCCGTCCTCGATCGTGAACTCGGTGTCCTGCATGTCTGCGTAGTGGCGCTCCAACATGCGCAGGATCTCGATCAGTTCGGCGTGTGCGTCGGGGAGCCAGTCGCGCAGCTCCGCGAGGTCGCGGGGCGTGCGCACACCCGAGACGACGTCCTCGCCCTGCGCGTTGGGGAGGAAGTCGCCGGAGGGCTCGGGGCTGCCGGTGAGCTCGTCGCGCGAGAACGCAACGCCGCTGCCGCTGTGCTCGCCGAGGTTGCCGAACACCATCTGCTGCACGTTCACCGCGGTGCCCCAGTCGTCGGGGATCCGCTTGATCCGCCGGTAGGACACCGCGCGCTCGCCGAGCCACGAGTCGAACACCGCGCGAATCGCGTGCTCGAGCTGCTCGTGAGGGTCCTCGGGGAAGTCGTAGAGCGCCTGGAACTCGCGCGTGAGCTCGCACAGCGCCGTTGCGCTCAGCTCGGTGTCGAGCGTGGCGCCGTGCTTCTGCTTGGACGCGGCGATCGCGTCCTCGAACCGCTCGCCCGGTATGCCCATCACCACGTTGCCGTACATCTGGGAGAAGCGCCTGTAGCAGTCCCACGCGAAGCGCTCGTCGCCTGAGCGCTCGGCCAGACCGAGCACGCTCTCGTCGTTGAGCCCGAGGTTGAGGACCGTGTCGAGCATGCCCGGCATCGACACGCGCGCCCCGGAGCGGACCGAGACGAGCAGCGGATCGCTTCCGTCGCCGAGAGGCCTGCCCGCACGCTCCTCCAGACGCCCGACCGCTTCGGCCACCTGCTCGTCCAGGCCTGCCGGGAACTGCTGCGAGGCGCGCATGTACTCGACGCACGCCGCCGTGGTGATCGTGAAGCCGGGCGGTACTCGCCCCGCGCCGAGCACGTGCGTCATCTCGGCGACGTTGGCGCCCTTGCCGCCGAGCAGTTCGCGCATGTCGCGCGAGCCTGCGTCGAAGTCGAGGACCCAGCGCGTGGTCCGCTTGGCGCTCGCGTGGGTGATGCGCGTCGACGTCAGGGATTGGGTGTCTGTTCGTGCCTCCATGAGCGGGCACCTCCTAGCGCACATGCTCGCAGGCCTGGTGGGGGGATGGCGCGCGATGCGTGCGGCGTCTCCCACTGTCGGGCGCCTCCCCGGCGGAGCGCCCCGTCGCGGGGCAGCGATGAGCGGGCCTGGCGCTCTTTGCGAAGGCCGTGCGGCGCTCCCCGCGCGATATGTGGAGAAACCGAACGGTATGTGTTGTAGTCTCAGAGCTAGCAAACGATGCCGCGATCTGCCGCACAACCTTCTGGAGGAAGCGCACGACGCGCCACATCGGCCGCCGACACCATGTCGGCGAACGCGCTGAAGCCGAGCCAGCGCGACCGTCTCGTGGAGGCCATGATCGAGCTCGCGGCGCGACACGGCTACCAGGGTCTGAGCATCGCCCAGATCAGCTCGCACGCGGGCGTGTCGAGCGCGACCTTCTACGAGCAGTTCGAGGACAAGGAAGAGTGCCTGCTCGCCGCGTACCGCGCATCCGCGCGGCGCGTGCTCGGCGAGATGGAGATGATCGCGTCGCAGAGCACGTGGACCGACGCCGCCGAGGGCGCGCTCGAGACGCTGCTCGCGGCGCTGCACGAGCACGCCGACGCGGGCCGCGTGCTGCTGATCGAGACGCGCGCGCCGGGACCGAGCGTGCGCGAGGAGCGGGTGCGCACGCTCGCGGAGTTCGAATCGCGCATCGAACAGGTGCTCGCCAGCGTGCCCGCCAGCGGCGAGACGCTCGACCTGCCCGCGATCGCCGTCGTCGGCGGCGTGCGCAGCATCGTCGTGCGCCGCCTGCACACGCACGCAGAGGACCAGCTGCCGGGCCTCGCCCAGGACATCCTCGGCTGGATGCGCTCATACGCGGTGCCCAGCGGCTCGCCGCGCTGGAGCGTGGGACGCCGCGCGCTGCTGCCCGCTGCCTCGGTGATCGAGGCGCCGCCGCTCGCCGACGCCCAGGGGCTAGCCCGTCTCCCGCGCGGCCGCCACGACCTGCCCGCCAACGTCGTCACGCGCAGCCAGCGCACGCGCCTCATCTACGGCACCGCCGAGGTGATGCGCTCCAAGGGCTACGCCAACGCCACCGTCAAGGACATCGTCGCTCACGCAGGCGTGGCGCGGGGCGTCTTCTACGAGCACTTCACCGACAAGCAGCACGCGTTCCTGGAAGCGCAGAACCACGCCACCCAGCGTCTCGTGGACGCGTGCGCGATGGCCTTCTTCTCCGCGGAGAGCTGGCCCGAGCGGGTGTGGGACGGGCTGCGCGCGCTGATCACGCTGATCGTCGAGCACCCCGGCCTGTCCTACCTGCGCCTGGTCGAGTGCTACGCAGCGGGGCCCGCCGCGATCCGGCGCGCCGAGGAGATTACGAGATCCTTCACGATCTTCCTCGAGGAAGGCTATGGCACGAGCCCCGAGGCCGCCCTGCTTCCGCGCACCTGCTCGCAGGCGATCGCGGGCGCGATCTTCGAGATCATCCAGCGCCACATCGCCGACGGCGACACCACCGGCCTGGTGCGCCGCATCCCGCAGATGGCCTACATCGCGATCGCGCCGTTCACCGGCCCGCAGGAGGCGATCGCGCTGATCGAGCGCCTCAGCGGCCGCGCCTCGGGCTGAGACGCCGCGCCTCGCGCCGCCGGCGCGCCGCGCGTCCCGGGGCCGATCGGCCCCTCACTCACCCTGGATCCCCCTCGATCCGCCGCGATCCGGCTCGCGCGTCCGCAAAGAGCGCGACCGCAACGCATTCTGAAAACGGATGTGACATGATGTAATCACCGATTTTCCAGGGGGTCGGCCTCGCAGGCTTTTGGGTCGCGGGAGCAAGGGGGAAGAGACTTTGGCCACCGGCAGCATTCGCGAGCGGAACGGGCGGTTTTACGTTCGAACTCGCGTGCTGGTGGTCGACCCGGAGTCGGGGATCAGCCGCTGGAAGCAGGTCGAGAAGGCGGCCGGATCGAGCAAACGCAGGGCGCAGGCGATGCTGCGCGCGCTGCAGACGGACGTCGAGGCCGGGCGCTTTCTGCCGAGCTCGATGACGGTCGCGGAGCTCGGGCGCAAGTGGCTGACCGAGCACGTCGAAGCGAGCCTCAAGCCCGGCGCGGCCGCCGACTACAGGGGTACCTTCTACCGCCACGTGGCGCCGGTGCTCGGCGCGGTGCGGCTCGACGACTGCGCGCCCCAGATGATCAGCGCGCTGCTCGGGCAGAAGCGCGCCGAGGGCCTCAGCCACGAGACGGTCGCGAAGATCCGCAGGCACATCCACGCGATGTTCGCGTTCGCGCAGGACGCGTGCCTGGTGAGCGTGAACCCGGCGGACGCCGCGCACGCGCGCGGGCGCCGGCAGGTGGGGCACCGCGCGCGCGGCACCGAACTCAGCCCGATGCAGGTGAAGCGCTTCCTCGATGCGTGCTCGCCGCGCTGGCGGCTGCTGTTCACGGTGGCGCTCGACACGGGCCTGCGCCGGGGCGAGCTGATCGGGCTGCGCTGGGGCGACGTGGACCTGCTGCAGCGGATCATCTACGTGCGCCGCAGCATCGGCGCCTACGACCGGCCCGAATCGGCCGGCGAGGACGACGCCCCGCGGCTGACCACCAAGACCGAGGCGAGCCAGCGGCTCGTGCCGATCCTCGACGGCGCGCAGGCTGCGCTCGAGGAGCTCTTCAGGACCGCCGCCAACACCGAGGACCACTCGCCGGTGTTCGCCACCGTCGAGACCAAGCGCGGCCGCGACGGCGCGGTGCGCCCGCCCGGCCGGCCGCTCAGCCCGCGCATGGTCACGCGCGTGTTCCGCCGCTACGCCGAGCGCGCCGGCCTGCCCGAATCGCTACGCCTGCACGACCTGCGCCACACCGCGATCACGAACGCGATCGGGCAGGGCGAGGACATCCTGCTCGTGTCGGCGTTCGCGGGCCACGCGAAGACGTCCACCACGGTGGACATCTACGGCCACCTGATGCCCGACCGCGTGCGCGAAGCCGCGCGGCGCATGCGCTCGGTGTCCGGCGCCTCCGCGGCGGCCGAAGCCGGCGCGAACTCGCCCGCCAGCACGCAGCGCCGCGCGAGCGGCCCCGATCTCGGAGACCCGCGGGTCCCGCCCGCGCCCGCCCCGGTGCCGTCGCGGCCGCGGCCCAGGACCACCGTCCACATCGAACACGGCCTCACGCAGGAGCGTCTCGGCGGCCCGTACACGGGCCAGGTCGTCATGAGGATCGCCGAGAGCGCTTCGGAACGCTCGCGAGTGCGCCTGCTCGCCTCCTGGAATGCGCCGCCCCCAGCGGCGCAGCGCGAGCAGGCGCAAGACTTCCCGCCCCCCGCTCCCCCCGCTCAGCCGGCGCCGGCGCCACGGCCGGCGCCGGCTGAGCGCTCCAAGCGCTTTTCGCGCGAGCGCGGGCCCCAGTCCGGCGACTCGCACGACCCCGCTGCGACCTGGTCGCGCGGGCTCTCGCCGGCCTCCGACGAGCGCTGAGGAAACGCGCCTTTCCCCGTCCGGGGCTCTCGGCGCGCCCGCGAGCGCGTCGCGCCAGGGCCCGTCGGAGCGCCACATGCCCAGCGGGCGCGGCGTTTCGGCCGTGTTCCGGCCGGGTCGCCGCACGCATCCGGGAAAAGCCGTGTTTCCAGGCGCCTGAGCCATAGGCGCCCCCGGCCGTACTTTGTCGCGACGTGACAAAACGTCGCTGACGTGGAATCACGCTGTCGTTCAGGAAGCGTGTATGACATAGTGTCTACAGCACGTTTGACTGATCACATTCGATTTCCAAAGAAACCGGGGGGTTTTCGAGGTGGCGCTGGACCAAAGGAAGATCGGGCAGGTCGTGGCTGAGCAGATGGCCGCGCTCGAAGGCCAGTACGGAGAGGACTGCGAGATCGGCGACGTGTGCACCATCGTCGAGATCATCGGCCCCCACGGCTCCACCGTCAGGGTGCGCAGCAGCGCGGTCAGGTCGCACATCGCC
Source organism: uncultured Solirubrobacteraceae bacterium (assembly GCA_963813685.1). Classification (GTDB taxonomy): domain Bacteria; phylum Actinomycetota; class Thermoleophilia; order Solirubrobacterales; family Solirubrobacteraceae; genus Palsa-744. The sequence continues at coordinate 306,463 of CAWEZQ010000004.1, read as the reverse complement.
GTGGGCCTGCTGCGGGTCGCCGAAGCGACGATGCTCGACACCTACGGGCCGGAGCGCGAGAGCTGAGCGCACCGCGGAGGCGCCCGAGCTCGCGCCGAGCTCGCGGGACGTCGCGCGCGGTCGTCTGCGCAAAATGTGGGATGCCCGTGTGGGAAGGGCGCCCGATCCCCCATGTTTTCGGGGTTCGCCGCCGTGACCCCCGTCTAATCGAGACAGGGGCCATCATCCGCGCGGATGCGCGGGACGCTCGCCGGATGCAGCGCGCACAGGCCCTGGAAGCCCGTAACCCCCTGCATCCGCCAGCAATCAGCGGTGCTGGTGTGCGCTAGCCGTCTGCGCGACCGCGCACGGCGAGCATGTAGTTCCTCTCCATCCCCCGCGTCGTTCCCCTCGTCTGTCTCCCCTGCTTTGAGCGCGGCTTCTCTTGAAGACTAAAAGAACCACCGTCCTTTTGTCAACCGGTCGCGCACGATCGCCCGGGCGCCGCGGCTTCCCACGGGACGGCGCGTGAGTTGCCCCCGTATCGGCCATCCCATGGCCCTGCGACCTGCGTCCCGCGCGTGGGAAGCCGCGGAGCCCCGGCGGGATCGCGCCGGCGCGCGCAGCGGAGAACAGCCGTGTTCACGCCCGCCGGGTCCGGCGGCGGCGAGAGAGGACCGAAAGGGGCGAATGGAGCCGAGCCGGCCGAGTTATCCTCGCGCAATGGGCGACAGCGCGGGGACACACGGGGAGCTTGCCGGGCGGCGGGTCCTGGTGGTGGGCGGCGGGCAGCAGGACCACGGTATGCCCGACCCGCCGATCGGCAACGGGCGGGCGATGTCGGTGCTGTTCGCCCGCATGGGCGCCGCGGTCGCGGTCGCCGACATCGACGCCGACAGCGCCGAGGTCACGGCCACGCTCGTGCGCGACGCCGGCGCCCCGGCGGCGAGCACGGTCGGCGACGCCGCCGACGAGCGCCAGCTCGCGCGCATGTTCGACGAGGCCTCCGGCGCGCTCGGCGGCCTCGACGCGCTCGTGATGAACGTGGGCGTCGGCGCGGGACTGGGCTTGGCCCGCACGTCGGTGGAGGACTGGGACCGCGTGATGGCGGTCAACCTGCGCTCTCACTTCCTCGGCTGCAAGCAGGCGCTCGAGCGCTTCGGCGAGGGCGGCTCGGTGGTGCTCGTCGGCTCGGTCGCGGCGCGCGAGTCGATGCCGATCCCCGCGTACTCCGCGTCGAAGGCCGGGCTCGAGGCGCTCGCCCGCAACGCGGCCGTGGAGGGCGCGCCCGCGGTGAGGGTCAACGTGCTCGTCCCGGGGCTGATCGACACCTCGCTCGGGCGCCTCGCGACGAGCGTCAACCCCGGCCGGGGCAGGGTCCGGATCCCTGCGGGCCGGCAGGGGACCGCGTGGGAGGTCGCGCACTGCGCGGCGTTCCTGCTGAGCGATCGCGCGAGCTACGTCACGGGCCAGTCGCTCGTCGTGGACGGCGGCCTCAGCGTCGCGGTGAGGGCCTGAGCGCGCCGTTTAGAGCACCCCCGCGCGGGTAGTAGGAGCGAGGCTCGAGAGTGCGGAGCGCCCGGCAGCGCCGGGAAGCCCGCCGGGGGAGCAGCAAAGGCCGGCCGCACGGGGCGGCCCATCACAACGGAGGAGACCACAACGGTCATGCACGCACGTAGCTCGTCGGTACTCGTCCTCGCCGCGCTGCTGTGCGCGGCCGCGCTGGCGCTCGCGCTCGCGCTCCCCGCCGCGTCGGGGGCGACCGAATACGAAGAACCGCCCACCAGCTTCGAACCGGTGCTCGAGGCCGAAAACTTCTCGATCACCCAGCAGCGCCAGACGATCTACGACACGCCCGAATACCAGACGCAGCTCGCCACCCGGAGTCTCGAAAACCAGGACGAAGCGACGCTCGAGCAGGCCGAAGACCCCGAACGCAACTTCAGCGACGACCTGTGCTTCGGGGGCCAGAACGGGTGCGCCGGCGACGTACGGCTGTACAACTGGGAAAAGGACGGCTACGGCCGCGTGCGCAAGGTGCTGTTCACCGCGCGCGACGGCGCGACCATCTCGGGGCGCATCTGGAGCGCGAACGACCCCGCGCGCAAGCCGCACGCCAAATATCCGGGGATCGTGATCACCGACGGCTCCGTGCAGGCCAACGAACAGCTCTACTGGTACGCGGCGCAGGCGCTCGCCAAGGACGGCTACATCGTGATGACCTTCGACCCGCAGGGGCAGGGGCAGAGCGACACCCTCGGCCAGGCGCCCGACGAACTCGAGGGCGTTCCCGCGCAGAGCGACGGCCGCCCCTTCTACGACGGCACCGAGGATGCGATCGACTTCTTCCTGTCGACGCCCAAGCACCCCTACGAGCCGGTGCCGAGCTGCGAAACCGGCACGAGCCACGCGGCCAAGCAGGACGAACGCGTGGCGAAGGGGCTCGACTCCGCGTATGACCCGATGTGGAAGGAACTCAAGGGCGGCGGGATCGGGCTCGCGGGGCACTCCTACGGCGCGGCCGGCGTGTCCTACATCGGCCAGTGGGATCCGCGCGTGAAGGCGATCGTGGCGTGGGACAACCTGTCCGCGCCCGACCCCGAAGGCGAGGAGAAGGCGTGCCCCGGCGACCCCGGCGACCGCTCGGTCCCGCCGATCACCAAGCCCGCGCTGGGCATGTCCGCCGACTACTTCCTGCCGCCCACGCCGAACACCGAACTGCCCGATCCGCTGGCCAAGTCCAGCGAGTCGCGCGTGTACAGCGAAGACGGGGTGGACAGCGGGGAGATCGTCATCCGCGGGGGCTCGCACCTCGACTTCAGCTTCATCCCCAACCAGGCGTTCGGCGCCTCGCTGCGCGGCGCCGACGAGATCGCGTGGTACACGTCCGCGTGGTTCGACAAGTACGTCAAGCAGCAGCGCTCGGCCGACCGCCGGCTGCGAACCGACCGCTGGCGCGAAGACCCGTTGGAGGCCGCGATCGACCTGCACCACGACGGCAACGCGATGTCGTTCTACTACTACTCGCGGCTCGACATGCACCTCTTCGACGGCGAAGCGTTCGACTGCGAGAACCTGCGCAAAGGGTGTCCCGGCATGGTGAGGGAACGCGATCCCGGCTCCTACTCCTACCTCTCCACCGACACCAGCCCGATCGGATTGGACAGGCCATGAGCACGAGCGCCCGCCGCCCGTCCCGCGTGCGCGCCGCCCGGCGCCGTATCCCCGCGGCGATCGCCGCGCTGCTCGGCGCGCTCGCGGCGTGCGCCGCCGCAGCGCCCGCCGCCGGCGCCTTCGAAGCGGGCGCCGCCAAGGCGGACATCACGCCGCCCGCCTTCACGAGCGAATCCGACGCCGCGTTCGTGCCCGCGTGCGGCACGAGCGCCCAGCAGGTCTCCGAACTGTGGCCGGGGCCGCGCCAGTTCGCGTTCGAGAAGCCCTACCGCGACATCTACGGGCTGGGGCGCTACGCGCCGGGAGATCCGTACTGCGAATCGGACGGCACCGGCCGCTACGAGGCGCCGTACCTCGCGGGCGGGAGCGAAGAGAACCGCTGGCCCACGTCAGTGGACCCCGGCAACGGCCCGCAGGCGTCCGCGATCGTGTTCTCCGCGCGCAAGCACCGCGTCGCGCTCGTGTCCGTGGACTCGATCGGCATGTTCGACGTGACCATGGACCAGATCCGCGAACAGGTCGCCAAGATCGACCCGGGCCTGACCGAAGTGTTCATATCGAGCACCCACGACGAGTCGGCGCCCGATCCGATCGGGCTGTGGGGCCCCAACACGAGCGAAGTGCCGGGCGTCGAAGAAGTCGAAACGCCCACCGGCACCTCGAGCGGAGTGGACGAGTACTACATGAAGTTCCTCGTCGAACGCGTGGCGCACGCCGTGCTCGAAGCCGACCTCGCGCGCAAGCCCGCCTCGCTCGACGTCGCGACCGGATCGATGCCCGCCAACGTCCAGAGCTGCTGGTCCTCCTACCCGTACATCGACGACCAGGACCTGCCCGTGATGCAGGCGCGCGGGCGCAGCGGCAACGTGATCTTCACGCTCGCCGACGTGGGCACGCACGCCGAGACGCTGTCGTTCTCCGGCAATCCCGGCTACGTGCACATGATGTCCGCCGACTGGCCCGGCCAGATGCGCGCCGCGATGGAAGAACGCTGGCCCGGCAGCGTGGGCGTGGAGCTCGCCGGCATGGTGGGCAGCGTCGAGACGCCCACCGTGTACGAGCCCGAAAGCACGCTCGTGCAGCGCGTGCCGGGCGCGCCGCACGGCGTGGCGGGCAACCCCAACGGCTGCACCAGCGTGTACCCCGACCCCTCGTCCGGGACGCCCGTCCAAGACGCCCACGAATTCCTCTCGGCCTACGGCCGCAGCGTCGCAAACGACGCCGCGGCCGCGCTCGAAGAAGGCCACACGGTGGTGCCGGGGACGCTCGTGGCCCAGCAGGAGCCGGTGTGCGTGGGGCTCGAAAACAACCTGTTCCTGGCGGCGTTCCTCGCGGGGCTGTTCCCCGACCGCCCGCGCTACTCGGATCCCGGATGCACGCTCGAAAGCCGCTCGCCCGGCGCCGGCGCGAGCACTGCGCGCGGCGCGGCGGCGGCCGTGGAACCGCCGCAGGCGAACTACCTGAAGAGCGCCGTGGGCGTGCTCACGATGGGGCCGATACAGCTCGCCTACTCGCCCGGCGAGGTGTTCCCCTTCACCGAGCTCGGCGGCCCGATCGACGAAGCGCAGATGCCGTTCCCCACCGACTGCTACGAACCGGCGAGCGAAAACTACGACTGCGGCGCGCCGCTGCCGATGACGCCGTTCACGAGCGCCGAGATGACCAAGCCCTACCGCTTCCTCGTGGGCCTCGGCGAAGACATGATCGGCTACATGTTCCCGCCCGGCAACTTCGTGGGCAGCGAAGGCGAGTCGGACTCCGAACCGTGGGTGACCTACGAGGACACCGGCGCGAACGGCGGCCACGACCGCTTCGGCCACGGCCATTCCGACGACGCCGAGAGCGTCGGCCCCTACGCGGGCCTCGACGTGACCGACGCGCTGCAGGGTCTGCTCGCGAGCGACGGCAAACCGCTGCACGTGGTCCCGGGCCTGTTCGTGGACGGCGACGGGCACCTCTCCGACAGCCCGTTCGCGGGCGCCGGCTTCGCCGGCGCGGTCGGCGTGGAGGTGCTGCGCCCCGGCAAGACGAGGCCGCAGACGATCCTGATCGGGCGCCAGGCGAGCGCCTGGGCCACGTTCGACGGTCAGCGCGACCCCGGCACCGCGGGGACCCCGCTGCCCTACTCGGTGCGCACCCGCGGCGTGATCGTGGGCGCGCGCAGCCCGCTGCTGATCGACGTGTTCGAAGGCGCCAAGGAGCTCGGGCTCGACTAGCGGCGAGGACGTGGGATCGAGTCCGCGGGGCCGGAGGGCTCAGCCGATCGGGTAGGCGGACACCGGCACGACCACGTCCGAGGCGAGCTTGTCGTGCCAGCACTGCTTCTCCTTGTCCCACAGCATCCACAGGAAGCCGAGGAAGATCACGATCGCCGACAGATACCCGCCGATCCAGCGTATGAGCGCTCGGCCGTAGCCGATCGTGCCGGTGCCGTCGAAGCTGATCACGCGGATGCCAAGTGCGCTCATGCCCGGCGTTTGGCCTCTCGCTCCGCCCACGAACAGCGTGAAGTAGAGCAAGCCCGCGAGAACCGACAGGCCGCTTCCGCCCGCTCCTTTGACCGCGACCTGCAGGATCGCGCTGATCACGCCGAGGATGATCGCGTCGATCACCGAGCCCCCAAAGCGTCGCCAGAAGCCCGCGCGCGGGCCCGAGGCGTTGCCGTATGACCCCGTCGTTCCAACCCCCTCCTGGACCTGTGCCATCGCGTCCTCCCGTTGATGTGTGATGTGAGGCGCTGCCGAGAGACTCCACCAAGGTAAACGAGGCGGTCGACGGGCTCTGGGTCGCCCGGACGGATGTGCACGCGCCTCAACGCTGGGACTTCGCCTTGGCGAGCGCTTCGAGGAAGCCCTCGGGCTCTAGCTCGCGGGGCGCTCCCGCAACCTTCGCCCGCAGGCCTCGCTCGAGCCGCGCGGCCAGCGCGGCGCGGGCGCCGCGGTCGAGGCCGCCGCGTCGCTCGAGGAAGCGGCGCACCGCCGCGATCTCGTCGGCGCTCACCGCGCTCACGTCCCAGCCCGCAGTGTCGGCGTGCCTCGCAGGCACCGGCGCCGGCTCGTGTCTCCCGCGGGCGGGGGCGTCGCGGATCACGAGCGTGCCAGCCGCCAGGTCCCCGAGCCGCTGGTTGCGCGATGTGAGCACGATCGACAGGAGCCCCACGAGGTACACGCTGGGGAGCGCGTCCACGAGCCGCAGCAGGTTTCGGATCGCGCTCGCGCGCAGGTCGACGGGCGCGCCCTGCTCGCGAACCACGCGCAGGTGCGTGACGCGCTTGCCCGGCGTGCGGCCCGACGCGAGCACCTCGAAGAGCACGTCGTACAGGTACAGCACGGCGAACAGCGCGATCGCGAACAGCGCGTCGCCGATTCCACCGCCGATCAGCGCGAGCGTCACGAGCGCGGCGAGCAGCGCCAGGATCAGCTGCAGCGCGAGGTCGATCGAGCCCGCGATGAAGCGCGACGCGGCCCCCGCGAGCACCATCTCGAGCTCGATTCCCTCGGGCGTGGAGATCGTGATGCGATCCTCGAGATCCACGCGATGAACCTAGAAGCTTTCCTCACGGACGGATCGCCCGCATGGACGGAGCTCGAAGGGCTGCTCGACCGCGCGGGCCGGCGCCCCGAGCGCCTTGGGGTGGAAGGCGTGCTCGAGCTCGGACGCCTGTACAGGCTGGCCGCCGCGGACCTCGCGCTCGCGCGGCGCGCGTTCCCCGGCGATCCGGTGCTCGAGCGGCTCGAGCCGCTGGTGCTGCGTGCGCGCCACAGCGTGTACGGCGAGCGCACGCGCACGGGCTCGGTGCGCGAGTTCTTCGCGCGCGAGTACTGGCGCTCGGTGCGCGCGAACAGGCGCCTGCTCGTGCTCGCGCTCACCGCGATGTTCGCGCCCACGCTGCTCACGGCGCTGTGGGCGGTCAACGACCCCGGCGCGGCGATCGGGCTGGTGCCGGGCGCCTACCGAGCCGCGGCGAGCCCGCACGTGCACCGGCTGCCGGAAGCGATCAGCACGCAGGCCGCGCTCGCGAGCTCGATCTACACGCACAACATCGCGGTCACGTTCCTGGTGTTCGCGGGCGGACTGCTGCTCGGTTTCGGCACGCTTGCGCTGCTCGCCTACAACGGCCTGCTGCTGGGCACGCTCGCGGGTCTCACGATCCAGGCGGGTACCTTCTCGGTGTTCGTGCGCTACATAGTCCCGCACGGCCTGCTCGAGCTGTCGTGCATCTCGATCGCCGGTGTCGCCGGCCTGCGCCTCGCGCGCGCGCTGATCGAACCGGGGGTGCGCCCGCGCGGCCAGGCGTTGCGCGCGGAGGCGCGCGGCGCGGTGGAGATGGTGCTCGGCACCGCGCCATGGCTGGTGCTCGCGGGCACGATCGAGGGGCTCGTTACCCCGCGCGCGCTGCCGCTCGGGCTCGCGCTCGCGGTGGGTCTCACGGCGGCGGGGCTGTTCTGGGGCCTCGTGCTCACGCTCGGGCGCGCACCCGAGGGCGCGCCGCGCGCGCGTACGCTCGACGCTCACAGCCGGATGCGCGCCTTCGCGCTCAGATAGGCCTGCACGCAGCGCTCGGGCAGGGCGCTCGGCGGGCTCAGCACGACGTCTGCGCCCGCCCTGCGGATGCGAGCGACCGCGCGTTCGCGCTCGCGCACCACGCTGAGCGCGGCCAGCGCGAGCGGCATGTCGCCGTCGGTCCCGGCGGCGGCCCGCTCGATCGCCGGGTCCACGGCGCTCGCCACGACCACCGCGTGGCGGCGCGCGAGCACGGGCGCGGCGCTCACGAGCGAGCGCGCGGCGCGCTCGTCGATCAGGTCGGTGAGCACGAGCACGAGCGCGCGCCGCGAGCCTCCCACGCGCAGGAACGCGCGCTCGAAGTCCGAGTCCACGAGCGTTGGCTGCAGGTCGAACAGCGCCGCCACCACGCGCCGGCCGCCGAGGCGTCGCGGCTGCACGTCGCGGCGGATCGTCGCGTCGAAGCCGATCGCCCCGCAGCGGTCGCCGAGCTCGTCGGCCGCGAGGGCAACCGCTGTCGGCCGCGTCGAGCGCGCCGTCGAGCAGCGTGCCGCGCCCCTCGCCGGCGGGCGCCGCCATCAGCCGGCCGGCGTCGATCAGGCACAGCACGTCGTGGTCCTGCTCGACGCGGTACTGGTTGCTCATCGGTCGGCCCAGGCGCTCGGTGGCGCGCCAGTTCACCTGGCGGATGTCGTCGTCCGGCGAGTACTCGCGCACCGACTCGAACTCGGTGCCGAGCCCGAGCGGTCCCCGGCGCAGGCGGCCCTCGGGCGCGGCGCGTCCCTGGCGAAGGCGCAGCGCGAGGCGGCGCGCGAGCACCAGGTTGGGGTACACGAGCAGCTCCTGCGGCTCGCCGTCGCGGTGGTGCCAGCGGGCAAGCCCGAGCGGCCCCACGCTGGCGCTCGCAGCGCCCGGCAGGCGCCTGCGCCCGCGGCGCAGCGGAACGATGCTCTCCGGACAGCTCGCCCGCCGCTCGTTCGGGGCGCACCTCGACACCGGGCGCAGCCGCCTGGCGCAGCAGCACCCTGCGCGCGTCGGGGGCGGCCGTGGACACGGTGAAGCGCGCGGGCACGCCACGCGAGAGCACCTGCTCGAACTGGGTGCGCACGCGCGGCGCGCGGCGCACCGCGAGGCCGTCGGCGAGCGTGGCGGCGAGCGCCGCGAGCAGCAGCGCGACCGCCGCCCACAACGGCAGCACGAGCGCCGCGAGCGCGACGAGCACGGTCAGCGACGCGCTGCGCGTGGTCGGAGTCACCGGCGCACCTTCAGCGCGGCACCGGCACCTCTGCGAGCGCGTTGCGCAGCGCCTCCTGCGCGCCGAAGCGCTCGAGCTCGGCCTCGGGGGTCAGCACGAGCCGGTGCGCGAGCACCGGCACCGCGAGCTCGGCGACGTCGTCGGGGGTCACGAACGCGCGGCCGTGCAGGCGGGCGTTCGCGCGCGCGGCCGCGAGCAGGTGGACGGCGGCGCGCGGCGAGGCGCCGAGCGTCACGCTCGGCAGCTCGCGGGTGCGTCGCACGAGCGCGACCACGTAGCCCGCGACCTCCTCGCCGACGCTCGTGGCGTCGGTCTCGGCCACCAGGCCGGCGATCTCCGCGGCGCTCACCACCGCGCGGATCTCCTCGAGGCCGACGGGGTCCACGCCGTCGCGCTGGAGCCTGAGCATGCGCAGCTCCTCCTCGGCGCTCGGGTAGTCGACGCGAGCTTGAAGCAGGAAGCGGTCGAGCTGCGCCTCGGGCAGCGGATAGGTGCCCTCGTACTCGATCGGGTTCTGCGTGGCGATCACCACGAACGGGCGGGCGAGCGGGTGCGCGCGGCCGTCGATCGTAACCTGGCGCTCCTGCATCGCCTCCAGCAGCGCCGCCTGGGTCTTGGGCGGCGTGCGGTTGATCTCGTCGGCGAGCAGCACGTTGGTGAACACGGGGCCGGGCGCGGAACGAGAGCTCGCCTGCGCGAAGCGTCATCGTGCCCGTCAGGTCCGAGGGCAGCATGTCGGGCGTGAACTGCACTCGGCGCATCTCCACGCCGAGTGTCGCCGCGAGGGCGCGCGCGAGCAGCGTCTTGGCGACGCCCGGCACGCCCTGCAGCAGCACGTGCCCGCGGCATGCGAGCGCGATCAGCACGAGCCGCACGGTCTGCTCCTGGCCCACCACGACGCTCTGCGTCTGCTCGAGCACCGCGTCGAGGAGGCGCGGGACGCTCCCGCCATCGCGCGGGTACGGCCCGTCAGGCTCCAGGGGCTCCGGCGGCACGCCGCTCATGATCCTTGATCGCGCAGACGCTCGAGCGCCGCGGCGAGCTCGCCCGCGGGGCGCGTGCGCGCGAGCAGGCGCGAGAGCGCCTGTGCGTACGCGCTCCGCGACGGCTGGGCGTCCGTGTCGGGCTGCTCGGCGGGGCCGAGCCGTCGCCCGCGAGCGAGGATCCACAGCGCCCCCGCCAGCGCGAGGCCCGCGAACGCGAGCCACCAGCTCGCGGGCACGGCTGCCAGGCCGGTGCTCTGTCCGAAGCCGTGCACCGACTCCACGAACACCACGGTCCTCGAGCGCGCGCCCGCGAGGTCGAGCGCGAACCGCGCGTTGGACACGTACGCGAGCAGCCGGTTCTGCAGCGGGGAGGGGTCGGCGAGCAGCGCGAGCTCGCCCGCGCCGAGGCGGCGTTCGAGCAGCAGCGCGCCGCCGCCCGCGCTTTCGAGCGGCGCGCTGAAGCCGGGGTGCGAAAGCCACTGCCCAGCGCCGGCGCTGCTCACCTGTTCGACCCCCGCCACGCTCGCGCCGCCGCTCGCCGCGGGCAGCGCGCCGGCGGGGCTCGGCGTGGACCAGCGCGGCGGTGATGCAAGCAGCGCGGGCAGCGTGCGTGCGGGTTCGCTCGACCCGTACACGAGCCGCCCGCCGCGGCGCACGAACGCGAGCAGCCGCTCGCCCTCGGAGTGCAGGAGCGCGTCGGGTTCGAGCAGGACCACGGTGTCCGCGGGGTCGAGCGCCGCGCTCTGAAGCGGAGTGCGCAGCTCCGTCACGGGGTGCCCGTAGCGGCCGAGCAGCGAGGCCCATGCGGCGACGCCTTCGCCGCCGGTGGCATAGGAGGACGACGCGGGCCCGCCGGGTTCGCCGCCGAGCGCGGAGCCGAGCAGCCAGAGTGCGAGGAACGCAGCCAGCACAGCCGCGCCGATCGCGAGCGGCGGCCAGTGGCGCAGGCGGCGCAGCGCGCTCATCGCGTTCGCGCGGATCCGAGCACGCTCCGCCACTCGCGGCGTGAGAACTCCGCGTCGGCCTCGCCCGCCTGCGCGCCGCCGTAGGCGATCTCGTCGAAGCGTCCCGCGAGCGCGTCGAAGCTCCGCGAATGAAGCTCATGCGCCACTTCGCCGTTGAGCATGTCCGGCGCGTCCGCCACGAGGTCGCGCTCGGCCAGGCGCATCAGACCTGCGCGGAAGCGCAGCCGCACCGCGTCCGCGTAGCGCGCCTCGCGCTCGGCGCGCTCTGCTTCGCGCTCGAGCTGCGCCGCGCTCGGCGGCGCCTCGCCCGACCCGCGCGTGCCCTCCTGGGGCGCACGCAGCGCGCGGCGCGCGCCGTGGCCGGCCAGCAGCGCGACCGTCGCGAGCAGCACCGCGGCCAGCACGGCCCACACGAGGCTTTCGCCGCCGGGCACGTGATCACCGATTTCCGAGACGAGTTCGCCGATCGCGTTGAGCGGCGATTCGAGGAAGTTGCCGATGTCCTTCAGGACCCCATGCAGCGGCCGCGGGACCGGGGCGCGCCGGAAGCGCGATTCGGAGAGGATCTGCGCGGCGCTGCGACGCGCGGCGGCCGCGGGCCCGGCGCCGGCGGCGAGGCTACTCGCCATCTCCCGGCGCGGACGGCGCCGCGGGCCTCCAGCCGGGCGGCGGCGGCCAGAACGGCGGCCCGCCCGGCGCGCCCACGGACTCGGGGCCGCCCAGCGGACCGAGCGGCGAGGCCGGCAGATCCGCGGCCTCGATGCCGAGCTGCTCTGCGAGCAGCTCCACGTCGTAGCCCTCGTGGCGCACGCGCAGGTCGTAGTAGAGGATCGTGCGGATCGCAGCGGAGAAGGGGCGCGTGAGCACCGCGCTGACCGCGGCTGCGAGCGACACCAGCGAGACCACGACTACGACGGAGTTGTTCGCGCCCGCGAGGAACACGCCGATCAGCAGCGCCTCGATCGCCCCGCCCACCACCGACACCATCAGGCTCGACACGATCAGGACGGCCGCGGTGGGCCACCAGTGCCCGCGCACGAGGGCGCGCGAGCGGCTCAGCGCGCGCCATCCCTTGCGACCCTCGACCAGCAGCACGGGCGCCGCGACCGACCACGCCGCGTACAACCAGATGCCGGGGATGATCAGCGCGAGGAACGCGAGCGTAAGCAGCACGAGCGTGAGGATCTCGAGCCATACCAACGAGGCGAGGCGGCGCAGCGCGAAGCGCAGCGACGTGGACACGCTGGTGGGCTGGTCGAGGTACAGGTCGCTTACCGCCTTCACGCACGCCGCGGTGGTGAGCACGTCGATCACCAGGCCCGTCACCGAGAGGACCGCGTTGGCGCCGATCGCCGCGTGATGCGCGCCATTCGAGCTGTTGAGGCCGCCGAAGCTGCCGCGCGGGACTTCGGTTCCGGTCGAGATCGTGGACAGCAGCACGACCGCGCTCAGCACCTGGAAGGGGATCACCACCACCGCGGTGATGCCCATCAGGGTGCGTGCGTTGCGCCGGTAGACCTTGATGCCCGCGTCGAGGATCTCCCCCACCCTCAGCGGACGAAGCGCGGTCCCGCTCACAGCGGGGACCGTAGCAACCGCCCTGGACCACGCCGGACACATGTTCGGACGCCCATTCGGACTGTTCGGACGCGAAACGCGCCCGCCCGGCCCGGCTGCGTGCGCCCCGAGTGTGCCGCGCCTTCTTCGTAGTGTGGAGGGATGCGCGCGAACGTCGACGTCCCAGCGCACGGCCCCCGCGAAGCCCCGTCCCCCGACGGCGGCGCGGCGGTGTGCGTGCGCAAGGTGTTCAAGGCGTTCGGCGACGTGCAGGCGCTCGCGGGCGTGGACCTCGAGGTGGCGCGCGGCACGGTGCTCGGGCTGCTCGGGCCCAACGGCGCGGGCAAGACCACGCTCGTGCGCGTGCTCGCCACGCTGCTGAAGCCCGACGCGGGCAGCGCGAGCGTGCTCGGCTTCGACGTCGTGCACGACGCGGCGCGGCTGCGCGAACAGATCGGGCTCGCGGGCCAGTACGCGGCGATCGACGAGAACCTCACGGGCCTCGAGAACCTCACGATGGTGCGCAGGCTGTACGGCGCGAGCCGCGTCGAGGCGAAGGCGCGCGCCCGCGCGCTGCTCGATCGCTTCGACCTGCTCGACGCCGCCAACCGCCCCGCGAAGACCTACTCGGGCGGCATGCGCCGCCGGCTCGACCTCGCGGCGGCGCTCGTCGCGGAGCCGCCGGTGCTGTTCCTCGACGAGCCCACCACCGGCCTCGATCCGCGCAGCCGTCTGAGCCTGTGGGCGGTGATCGAGGATCTCGTCGCGGGAGGCACGACCGCGCTGCTCACGACGCAGTACCTCGACGAGGCGGACCGCCTCGCGGACAGCATCGCGGTGATCGACCACGGCAGGCTGATCGCGGAGGGCACCTCCGACGAGCTGAAGGACATGGTCGGCGGCGAGCGCCTCGAGGTGAGCCTCGACGCGCCCGCGGAAGCGGACGCGGCGATCCGCGCGCTCGCGCCGATGGCCGACGAGCCGCCGAGCGCGGAGGGGGCGCTCGTGCGCGTGAGCGTGCGCGAGCGCGCCGGCAGCATCGTGGAGGCGGTGCGCCGCCTCGGCGACGCGGGCGTGGGCGTGGACGACCTCGCGCTGCGCAGGCCCACGCTCGACGACGTGTTCCTGACGCTGACGGGCCACGCGGCGGAAGAGCAGGAGGCCGCCGAAGACGCGCGCGAGCGGGAGCGAGCGGCGGACGAGCAGGCGGAGCGCGCGGCATGAGGCGGCTCGTGTCCGACACGCTGATCATCGCCGAGCGCAACCTGATCAGGCTGCCGCGCGCGCCGGAACTGCTGATCGCGTTCACGATCCAGCCGATCATGTTCGTGCTGCTGTTCCGCTACGTGTTCGGCGGCGCGATCTCGACGCCCGGCTACTCCTACGTGGACTTCCTGATGCCGGGCATCATCGTGCAGAACATCGCGTTCGGCGGCTTCGTGACGGCGCTGGGGCTCAACGAGGACATGCGCAAGGGCCTGATCGACCGCTTCCGCTCGCTGCCGATGTCGCGCGCGGCGGTGCTCGCGGGGCGCACGCTCTCCGACGTCGTCACGAACTCGCTGTCGCTGGCGGTGCTGATCGTGACCGGCGTGATCATCGGCTTCGCGTTCCACGCGAGCGCGCTGCACGCGATCGCGGGCGTCGCGCTGCTGCTGCTGTTCGGCTACGCGTTCTCGTGGTTCTTCGCGTTCCTCGGGCTGCTCGCGAAGTCCTCGGAATCGGTCAACTCGGTGGGCTTCATCGCGGTGTTCCCGCTCACGTTCATCTCCTCCGCGTTCGTGCCGGTCAAGTCGATGCCGGCGGGGCTGCGCGACTTCGCGGAAGTGAACCCCTTCACGGTCATCGTGGACGCGATGCGCCACCTGTGGCTCGGCGCGCCGGCGCACAACAGCGTGTGGGGCGCGGTGGTGTGGTCGCTCGTGATCATGACCGTGTTCGCGTCGCTCGCGGTGGCGCGCTACCGCCGCGCCGCGAGCCAGTAGCGTGGAGGCTCGCAGGCACGACATCCCGGGGCTTGTGGTGACCGAGCGCGAGCACGAGGTGCCGCTCGACCACTCCGACCCGGGCGGCGAGCGGCTCAGCGTGTTCACGCGCGAGATCGCGGACGTCGACGCGACGGCGCGCCCCTATCTCTTGTACCTGCAGGGCGGCCCGGGCTTCGAGGCGCCGCGCCCGGCGCGCAAGGTGAGCCCGCCGTGGCTCGAGCGCGCGCTGCGGGACTTCCGCGTGCTGATGCTCGACCAGCGCGGCACGGGGCGCTCGAGCGCGGTGGGTCACGACCTCGCTGGCACCCCGGAGCAGCAGGCCGAGCGCCTGTCGCACTTCCGCGCGGACTCGATCGTGGCGGACGCGGAGCTGATCCGCGCGGAGCTCGGCGTCGAGCGGTGGAGCGTGCTCGGCCAGAGCTTCGGCGGCTTCTGCACGCTCAGCTACATGTCGCTCGCGCCGCAGGGCATGCGCGAGGCGCTGTTCACGGGCGGCCTGCCGCCGCTCGGCGCGCGCATCGACGAGGTGTACCGCGCGACGTACGAGCGCATGCGCGAGCGCAGCGAGCGCTACTACGCGCGCTACCCCGAGGACCGCCTGCGCGTGCGCGCGCTGCTCGAGCGCGTGCGCGAGAGCCCGCTGCGGCTGCCGGGCGGAGACGTGCTGCACGAGCGGCGCGTGCGCCAGCTCGGCGAGGCGCTGGGCATGGGCGACGGCGCGGAGCGCCTGCACTACCTGCTGGAGCTACAGCCCGACTCGCGCGCGTTCCTGCACGACGCGGAGCGCTTCGCGTCATTTCCGCGCAACCCGATCTACGCGGTGCTGCACGAGGCGTGCTGGGCCGACACGGGCGCGACGGAATGGTCGGCGGAACGCGTGCTCGCACAGCTCGGAGACCGCGGCGAGGACATCTTCACGGGCGAGCACATCTTCCGCTGGATGTTCGAGGACTACGCGGAGCTGGCGCCGCTGCGCGAGGCGGCGGAGGTGCTCGCGCATCGCAGCTGGCCGGCGCTGTACGACCGCGAGCTGCTCGAGCGCAACGAGGTGCCCGCGGCGGCCGCGATCTACGCGGAGGACGTGTACGTGGAGCGCGCGTTCTCGGAGGAGACCGCCGCGTCCGTGCGCGGGCTGCGTCCGTGGCTCACGAACGAGTTCGAGCACGACGGGCTGTGGGCCGACGGCGAGCGCGTGCTCGGCAGGCTGCTCGACCTCGTGCGCGGGAGGGCTTAGACGCGCTGACGCGCGAGGGGGTCGCGCGGCGCGGCCCCGCTGCGCCCGGCTTCGCCTTCTCGCGGTTTTCGGCCCTCTGCATTCGCGCCGATACGCATGTCCGATTTCCGCTAGACGGGGCGGAGGCGGTGTGCCACGGTGAGGGCATGGAGATCGATCACGAGCGCGCGTGGCAGGCGGTGGCGGCGGGCGACCCCCGCTTCGACGGCTGGATCTTCTGCGCCGTGAAGACGACCGGCATCTACTGCCGGCCGAGCTGCCCCGCGCGCACGCCGAAACGCGAGAACGTGCGCTTCTTCGCGTCCGCCGCGGCGGCGCAGGCGGCTGGCTTCAGGGCGTGCAAGCGCTGCCGCCCCGACGCGTCCCCGGGCTCGCCCGAATGGGACCTGCGCGCGGACCTCGTGGGCCGCGCGATGCGCCTGATCGCGGACGGCGTGGTGGACCGCGAGGGCGTGCGCGGGCTCGCGGCTCGGCTCGGCTACGCCGAGCGCCACGTGCACCGCCAGCTCGTGGCGGTGGCGGGCGCGGGGCCGCTCGCGCTCGCGCGCGCGCAGCGCGCGCAGACGGCGCGCATCCTGCTCGAGACGACATCGCTGCCGGTCACCGAGGTGAGCTTCGCGGCGGGCTTCCGCAGCGTGCGCCAGTTCAACGCGACGATCCGCGAGATCTTCGCCCGGGCGCCGCGCGAGCTGCGCTCGCGCGCGCGCAGGCACGGGCGCGAGCAGGACAGCGGCGCGCTGTCGCTGCGCCTTCCCTTCCGCGCGCCGATCGACGCGCACGGGCTCGTGGAGTTCCTCGGCAGGCGCGCGGTGCCCGGCGTGGAGCAGCTGCAGGACGGCGCGTACAGGCGCAGCCTGCGCCTGCCGCACGGCCCGGGCGTGGTCGAGCTGCGCCCCGCCGGCGACCACCTGCACGCGCGCTTCAGGCTCGCGGACCTGCGCGACCTCGCCGCGGCGATGCAGCGCTCGCGCACGCTGCTCGACCTCGACTCGGACCCGCACAGCGTGCTCGACGCGCTCGGCCCGGACGCGCTGCTCGGCGCGCTCGTGCGCGACTGTCCCGGCAGGCGCGTGCCGGGCGCGGCCGACGGGCACGAGCTGGCGGTCCGCGCGGTGCTGGGCCAGCAGGTGTCGCTGCGCGGAGCGGCGACGCTCGCGGGGCGCCTCGTGGCGCGCTGGGGCGAGCCGCTCGAGCGCCCGCTCGGCGCGGTCACGCACGTGTTCCCCTCGGCGGCGGCGCTCGCGGGCGCGGATCTCGCGGCCGTCGGGATGCCCTCCGCGCGCAGGCGCTGCCTCTCGGCGCTCGCCGCGGCGCTCGCGGACGGTAGCGTGGCGATCGACGCGGGCGCTGACCGCGCGCAGGCGCGCGCGCGGCTCGAGCAGCTGCCGGGGATCGGGCCGTGGACGGCCGCGTACGTGGCGATGCGCGCGCTGCGCGACCCGGACGCGTTCCTGCCCACCGACCTCGGCGTGCGCCGGGCGCTCGAACGCCTCGGCGAGGACGCGAGCCCCGCGGGCGCGAGCTCGCTGTCGGAGCGCTGGCGCCCGTACCGCGCATACGCGCTGATGCACCTGTGGGCTTCGCTCGACGCGCCCGCCGGCGCGCCGGGCGCCGACGGCAGGAGCGCGCGCACGCCGGGCGGCCGAGCCGTTCGGAGCGGACGCGCCCGAGTGGGCACCCCGCGGAAGGGGCGCGCGCGAGCGGCTACCCTGAAGCGACTTTCCGGCGGCCAAACGATGCGGTAGCGGAGGCGAGGTGGAGGCGATCACGCTCACGGCCGAGGATCGCGCGATCCTCGCGCTCGAGAGTCCCACGGTGGCGGGGCACACGTGCATGGTGGTGGTGCTCGGCGACGGCGCGCCCACGACCGATGCGCTGGTTGCGCGGGTCGCGGAGCGCTGCGCCGCCGCCGACGGGCTGCGCTGGCGCCTCGGCGGCGAGCGCGGCCGGCCCGTGTGGGTGGAGGACACGGGGTTCGACGCTTCGGCGCACGTTCAGGATGCGCCGTGCGCGCGGCCCGTGGACCGCCAGGGGCTCCGCGCCGAAGTGGCGAGGCTGTTCGCGCAGCGGCTCGACCGCAGCAGGCCGCTGTGGCGGATCGATCGCGTGCCGCTCGAGGGCGGCGGCGCGGCGCTCGTGTGGCGGCTGCACCACGCGCTCGCGGACGGCGTCAGTTCGATGCGCTACGCGCGCGCGGTGCTGTGGGACGAGCCCGAGCCCGCGCCGCCCGCGGCCCCGGGGGCGCCCGCCGCGCCGGCGTCGGACGCGCACGACCAGGACCGCCGGCGAGCGCATCTCGCGCGTTTCTTCGCGCGCGAGTTCTCGCACGCGCGCTCGCCGTTCGACGGACGCATCGGCGCCGAGCGCGAAATCGCGTTCGCGGCTCTGCCGCTGGGCGCGCTGCACGACGCCGCGAAGACCCTCGACGGCGCCACGCTCAACGACGCGCTGCTGACGGTGGTGGGCGGCGCGCTCGGGCGCTGGATCGAGCGCCACCACGGCGACATCAGCGGCATCCGCGTGAAGGTGCCCGTCAGCCTGCACCACGGCGAAGAGCACGCGGGCAACCGCGACTCGTTCTTCGCGGTGGAGGTGCCGCTTACGCCCGCCGACCCGGTGGCGCGGCTGTGCGCGGTGCACGCGGCGACGAAGGTGCGCAAGATCGAGCACGACGCGGACAGGATGGACGCGCTGCTGAGCGACCTGCGGCGCGTGTCGCCGGGCCTCGGCAGGCTGTGCGAACGGGTCGAGCGGAGCCCGCGCGCGTTCGCGGTGAACGTGTCCAACGTGCCGGGGCCGCGCGAGCCTGTGAGCGTGATGGGCGCGCCGGTGCTCTCGCTCCACGCGATCGCGGAGATCGCCGAGCACCACGCGGTGCGCGTCGGAGCCCTGTCGCTCGCGGGCGGCCTGTTCCTCGGCTTCTGCGCCGACCCCGCGATCGTGGCGGGCGTCCAGTCGATGGCCGAGGCGAGCGAACGCGAGGCCGCCGAGCTGATCGCGGCGGCCTGAGCGCCGGTCAGCCCGCGGGCCACACCGTCACGTGCTCGGGCGCGAGGTTCACGCGCAGGCGCGCGCCGTCGTGGAAGCGCGCGGGCTCGTTCGTGCGCAGCGTCAGCCGCAGGCTCGAGCCGAGCGCGATCGTGAGCTCGCGCGTCGCGCCGAGGTCGGTGCGATCGATCAGCTCCGCGACGTAGCGGCCCGCCGGGTCGAGCTCGATCTGCTCGGGCCGCACGCACCACGCGACCTCGCTGCCCACGCGCAGGCCGGCGGTGCGCGCCTCGATCTCGGCGCCGCCGCTGCCGACGCGCCCGCCCGGGAGCGCGATGCCGCGGTGCGTGTTGGCGATGCCGAGCAGGCCCGCGACCTCGGGCCCGGCGGGCGCGGCGAACACCGACTCGCGCGAGCCCGCCTGCAGCACGCGCCCGTCGCTCAGCAGGATGATCTCGTCGGCGAGCATCGCCGCCTCCTCGGGGTCGTGCGTGACGATCACGGTGCTCAGCGCGCTCTCGCGCTGCAACGCGCGCAGCTCGCGGCGCAGACGGTCGCGCACCGGCGCGTCGAGTCCCGAGAACGGCTCGTCGAGCAGCAGCATCCGCGGCTCGCTGGCCAGCGCGCGCGCGAGCGCCACGCGCCGCTGCTGGCCGCCCGAGAGCTCGTCGGGGTAGCGCGCCTCGAGCCCCGCGAGCCCGAGGCGCTCGAGCCACCATGCGGCCAGTGCGGGCTGCGCGCGCGCGCCGAACGTCACCTGGTGCCACACGTGCCTGCGCGGCAGCAGCGAGGCCTGCTGGGGCACGTAGCCGAGGTCGCGTCGCTCGGGAGCAAGCTCGTGCAGGGCCTCGCCGCCGAGCATCACCCGCTCGCCGCCGTCGCCCGCGAGCAGCCCGGCGAGCAGGCGCAGCGTGAGCGTCTTCCCCGCGCCCGAGGGTCCGAGGAGGGCGAGGCGCGGGCTGCTCGCCGCGTGGGAGATCTGCAGCGAGAAGCCGCCGAGGCGCTTCGCCAGCGCGAACTCGAGCGCGGCCGGCGGCGGATGCGCGGCGGGCGCGCCGGGCACGGCGACGTGAGCCCCGGCGCGGGGCGCGCTGCTCGCGACGCGCGCGCCCGGGGCGTGGCGCGGCCGGCCGCGGAGCACGCGCCTGCGCGGCCGGCGAAGGCCCGCGAGCAGCAGCACGACGAGCGCCGCGAGCAGCGCGAGCGCGATCGGGAGCATCGTCGCGGGCAGCCCCGTGGCGTCGAACTGCACGAACGTGAACACCGGCAGCGAGTAGGGGTGGTAGGCGAGGATCACGGTCGCGCCGAACTCGCCGAACGCCCGCAGCCACGCGAGGAGCAAGCCCGCGCCGATGCCCGGCAGCGCCGCCGGCACCGCCACGCGCAGGAAGCGCGCGAGGCGCCCGTCGCCGAGCGTGGCGGCCACATCCTCGAGCGCGGGGTCCACCGCGCCGAACGCGGCGCGCGCGGCGATCACCATGAACGGCGCTGCCACGAACGTCTGCGCGAGCACGATCGCGAGCCTCGTTTCGGTGAGCTTGCCGTCGAACAGCCTCCCCGCGAGCGTGTGCGGCCCGAGCACGTACAGCAGCAGCAGCCCGCTCATCAGCGGCGGCAGCGCGAGCGGCAGCGCGACCAGCGCGTCCAGCACGCGCCCGCCGGCGCCCCGGCTGCGCGCGAGCAGGTACGCGAGCGGCGTTCCCAGCAGCGCGATCACCGCGGTGGCGACCGTGGCGGTGAGCAGCGAGGTGACGAGCGCCGAGCCGAGGCCAGGGGCCGAGGACACGCCGTCGCCGCAGCCGCACCGCGAAGGCCGCGATCGGCGCCAGCAGGTACAGCGCCAGCAGCCCGGCGAGCCACGGCAGCGGGCTCCGCGCCCGGTCGATCAACTCAGCGGGCGCCAACCGCGCTGCGGAGCGAGCGCGGCACCGCCGCTGCGCTGCCCGAGAAGTGGGGCTTGAGCGCGTTCAGGCCGTTCAGCTTCAGCGTGTACCTGCGCGTGGCCGCGAGCAGGAAGCGCACGAGCGCGGCGGCGCCACGCGGGTTGGGGTCGCGGTTGAGGATCGTGAGCGTGTAGTCCGCGTACTTGTACACGGGGGCCAGGCTCACGGTCTTCAAGTGCGCCGAGGATGCCTCGACCGCGTAGAAGAAACCCGCGTCGAGCTGCCCCGACTGCAGGCGCCCCACGAGTGCCGTCTCGGGGTACACGGGGAACGATTCGAGCGCTTTCGCGAGCGCGGGGTCGTGCAGCCTGCGCGCGGCCGCGCTCGACCGCTTCAGCGGTGAGAACGCCCTTCGGGTCGAGCTTCGGGTCGGTGCGCCCCACGAGGATGCCGGGCTCGGTCAGCACCTGGTACCAGGGCTTGCCGCGCGCCAGCTGCTGTCCGAAGCTGCTGCTCGGGTCGTAGCCGAGCATCAGCGGCGACGCGGCGAACGTCGAGTACCACGACACCCAGTTGCCGTTCGCGGCGCCCTCGAGCGACTTGTCGGCGGCCGCCGCGGCGCTGATGAACACATCGCCCTGGCGCACGCCGCCGCGGATCTCCGTGGCCACTTCGGTGGAGCCTCCGCCGAAGCCCGTGTAGCCGTATCCGCTTGAGCGCTCGAACGCCGGCCCGAGGTCCTCTTCCATGTACTTCACCAGGGAGCCCGCGAACAGCACCGACACGTTCCCTGCGCCGGCCGTGCGCGCCGGGGCGTGCGCGGCCGTCGGCTGAGCGCTCTCCGCTGCGCCTGCGCCCGCGACGAGCTGCGCGAGGCCCGCGAGCAGCGCCGACGCCGAGCCCGCCGCGAGCAGCGCGCGTCCGCCGCTCATCGCCCGCTCCGCTCGATCATCACCGAGGTCGCCTTCACGACCGCGGTCGCTTCGACGCCCGCCGCCAGGCCCAGCTCCGCCACCGAGTCGCGCGTGATCGCCGCGGTGATCAGGTGCGGCCCCGCCTCGACCTCGACGAGCGCCATCACCCCGTCCACCTCCACCGAGCGGACCGTGCCCGCGAAGCGGTTGCGCGCGGAGCCGCGCGTCCCCGTGCGGTGGCGCGTGGGGCGCGAGGTGAGCCTGCGCACCTCGGCCTTCGAGACGAGGCGGCGGTTGCGGCTGTCGCGATGGGTGCGCAGCTTGCCCGCCCGGTCCCAGCGCCGCAGCGTGTCGGCGCTCACGCCGATCGCCTTCGCGGCCTCGCCCAGGGTCAGGTCGCCGGCCATCTGCCTAAGCATTGCACAGGCGAGCGGGCGCCGCTGTCAGCGGGCGCGAAGCAGCGAGCGCACGGCGTCCTGGAACGCGCTCGTGGTGAAGCACTGGGGCTCTGCGAACTCCTCCATGGCGATCGTGGACTCCCAGGTGCCGTCGGCCGCGGCGCGCAGCAGCGGCTTGGTCATCGCGATCGCGTGCGGCGGGAGCGCGGCGATGCGCTCGCACCAGCGCTCCGCCGCCGCGAGCAGCCGATCGTGCTCCACCACCTCGTGCACGAGGCCGAGCTCGAGCGCGCGCCGCGCGTCGATCTCCTCGCCGCCCGCGTAGTACGCGAACGCGCCCTGGTAGCCGAGCCGGCGGGTGATCGCCCAGGAGGTGCCCACCTCGGGCAGCAGCCCGAGACGGCCGAACGCGGGCACGATGCGCGCGCGCTCGGACGCGAGCGCGAGGTCGCACGTGAGCGCCCACGCGAGCCCCACGCCCGCGGCGGGCCCGTTGATGGCCGCGATGAACGCGGTGTCGCTGCGCGCGATCAGCCGCGCGACGGCGCCGAACTCGTAGCGGATCCAGCGCCAGATGTCGGTCGTGCCCTCGGGCGCGGCGAGCGCCGCGGGCGCCTGCTCCATCATGCGCAGGTCGCCACCCGCGGAGAAGCCGGGATCCGAGCCCGTGAGCACGATCGCGCGCACCGCGCGATCGGCGCACAGCTCCTCGAGCGCGGCGCGAAGCTGCTGCACGAGCGGCGCGCTCAGCACGTTCAGCTTGTCCGGGTCCGCGAGCGTGACCACCGCGTGCGCGGCCGCGCGCTCCACGCGCACCATCGCCTCGCCGCTCTCGCGCCCGCTCGCGAGCAGATCGTCGTAGAAGGTCATGCGGGCTGCCTCAGGCTCTGCCACGCGGCGTCCGCGAGCACGCCCGCGACCGCCGTGGGCACGCGCCTGCCGCGCCCCGCGAGCCAGTGGCGGCAGTACTCGTGCGCCGGCCCGAGCCACAGCGCGCTGACCAGGTCGAGCGGCAGCTCGCGCAGCGCTCCGTAGTGCGCGTGCGCCTGCCACCACGCGCGCACGTCCGCGAAGAACTCGCGGTTGCGCTCGCGCAGGGCCTCGTCGTCGGGGCGCCCCGCCAGCAGGAACGCGGCCGCGGCACGGTTGGAGCTGACCCAGCGCAGGTAGAACGCGACGCCCGCCTTCACGCCGTCCTGCGCCCCCGGATGCGAGCGCAGCTCGCCCAAGAAGCCCTCCTGGAAGGAGCCGGTGAGCTCCACGTACAGAGTTGCCGCGAGCGCGGCCTTGTCGGGGAAGTGGTGGTACAGCGCGCCCACGCTCACCCCGGCGTCGCGGCGGATGTCCTCGAGCGTGGCCCCGAGCGCGCCGTCGCGCGCGAAGCGCTCGAGCGCCGCCGCCAGCAGGCGCTCGCGCGCGGGCCGGCGCGGCCGCGCGGATCGCGCCCGGCCCGCGGTGCGGGCGGAGCGGGGAGCGCCGGCGCGAGGTGCGCCAAGCGTGCGCGCGGGCGGAGCCATCGAGGATTCATCTTTACATACAGAGGAATCCTCGGTCAAGTCGCGCGGCGAGGAACGTCATCGGCGCCCCGTCGGCCGGCGACGCCGCGGGCGCCCGGTGTCAGGCGGCGCCGCGGGCGCCCGGTGTCAGGCGGCGCTGTCGCGCGAGTGCGGCGGCGCCGACGCGAGGCCGGCCCGGTGCGCCACCGCCGCGGCCTGCGTGCGCGAGCGAACGCGCAGCTTCGCGAGGATGCGCGACACGTGCACGCTCGCGGTCTTCTCCGCCATGAACAGCTCCGCTCCGATTTCGCGGTTGGTGGCGCCGCGCGCGACGAGACCCAGCACTTCGAGCTCGCGGGCGGTCAGGCCGAACTCGGCCTCGGGAGCCTGCTCTCGGCCCTCGCCTGCGGCCTGTGGCACGCCATCCGCATCGTCGCCGGAGAGGGCGAGCCGCGAGCGCGCGGCGAGGCTCTCGAGCTCCGCCACGAGCCACTCGGCGCCGAGCTCCCGCGCGCTTCGCATTGCGCATGCGAGCGTGGCCGCCGCCTCCGAGCGCATGTCGTGGGCGAGCTGCGCCTCGGTCTCCCGCAGCCGTGTGCGCGCGGCCGGGTAAGGGCGGCTGAGCGCGTCCCACGCCGCCGCCGCCTCGTGCCACAGCTCGGGATCCTCGCGCGCGTGCGCGCGCGCGAGCTCCGCCTCGGCGGTCGCGACCAACGCGGCCTCCACGCGTCGGCCCGCCTGCGCGGCGGCGCGAGCGCGTTCCGCGTGCACCTCCGCGCACTGTTCCGCGTGCCGCGCCGCCTGCGCGTCGCCGCGGTCGCGCGCCTGCTGCGCGATGTCGGCCTCGATGGCCACGCCCGCGGCGGCGATCGCGGTGACGCGCCGCCCGTCGTCGGTGCACAGCTCGATCCGGTCGAGCGCCTCTTCGAGCGCGGCGCGCGCACCCTCCGCGTCGCCCCGCCGGCGCCGTAGATCGGCGAGCGCCAGGCCGTATGGCCCGTGGAACTGCGGCTCGAGCGAGCGCTCCACGAGCGGCTCGATCTCCTCGAGCGCGTCCTGCGCCTCATCCAGGAGCCCCCGGCCGAGCGCGAGCTCGGCGCGGCGCAGCGCGACGTTCATCAGCCAGCGGCCCTCGAGCATCGGGGTGACCGCGCCGAGCGTGCTCTCCGAGCGCCACCAGTCGCCTGTCACGAACAGGATCTCGGCGACCTGCGCGAGCAGCCACAGGTGGTTTCCGCGCATGCTCGGCGGAACGCTGTCGAGACCCTCGGCGGCCACCGTGAGGCTCTCCTCCGCGCGGCCCGCTACGAGCAGCACGTCGGACAGGTTCGCGTATGCGTACGCCGCGCCGATCCTGTCGCCGCCGGCCTGTGCGATCTCGAGCGCCGTGCGCAGCTGCGCGAAGCCCTCGTCCTCCTCGGCGCTGCCCACGAGCGCCATCCCGAGCGTGTTGAGCACGTGGCTTTCGAGCAGCGGTCCCGCCCCGCTCGCCCTCACGATCTCGAGCGCCTCCCGGGCCGCGTCCACAGCGTCCCAGTAGCGGCCGCGCAGCAGGGTGGTTCGCGCGAGCCACGTCAGCACGCTCGCGCGCGTCGCGTCTTCGCGGCCCGGCGGCACCAGCTCGAGCGCCCGGCGGGTGGTCTCGAGCGATTCGTCTCCGCGCGCGAGCCCCCACTGCGTGCGCGCGAGGCGCTCGAGCACCTGCGCGACGCGCACCGGGTCGGCGCTCGCGCCGAGCTCCTCGAGCGCCGCGCGGAACATCGATTCCGAGCGCGTGCCGTGTTCGTGGTGGTCGTGCTCGTGGCCCGCGCGCACGAGCAGCTCGACGTGATCCATGCCCGACACGCTCTCCGCGTCCTCCACGTGCGGCCACGAGTCGAGCGCGCGCTCCAGCAGGTCGGCGGCCTCGCCGTGCGCGTGTATCGAGGAAGCGAGCTCGGCGGCCTCGATCGACGCTCGCAGAGCCAGCGGCCGCTCGCCGGCGGCGTACGCGTGCGCCGCGATCTGCGCGGCCAGAGCCGCGTTCGCAGCGCCCTCGCCGCGGCGCTCCTCGAGCGCGCGAGCGAGGCTCAGGTGAAGCGACGCCCTCTCCCCGGGGAGCAGGTCCTCGTAGGCGACCTCGCGCAGCAGCGCATGGCGGAACGCGAGCCGCCCGCCCGCTCCCACCTCGATCACGTGGGCGTCCACGGCCTCGCGCAGCGCCGCCGTGAGCGTGTCGGCGTCGAGGCCCGTCACGGCCGCGATCAGCGCCTCGTCGGCGCGAGTGGCCACGGCGAGCACGCGCAGCGCCTGCTGCGCCTCGTCCGACAGGCGCTCGAGCCGCAGCATGAACGCGTCGCGCAGCGTCTGCGGCGCCGCTCCGCGCCCGTCGAGGCCGGCCGCGAGCAACTCCTCGGTATAGAGCGGGTTGCCCTCCGCGCGCTCGAGCAGGCGCGCGAGCAGCTCCTCGAGCGGCGCGGCGCCGAGGATGTCGGCGAGCGCCTCGCCGAGCTCCTCCCGGCTCCACGGCCCGATCGTCACGCGCCGCACGCGCTCGCCCCGCTCGAGCTCGCTGAGCAGCGCGCGCAACGGGTGCCTGCGGTCGAGCTCGTCCGAGCGGTAGCTGAACAGGAACAGCACGCGCTCGCGCCGCAGGCTGCGCGTGAGGAACGCGGCGAACGCGCGCGTGGAGCGGTCGGCCCAATGCATGTCCTCGATCACGAGCGCCACCGGGCCCTCCTCGCCGAGCAGCTCCAGCAGCTCCAGGAGGGCCTCGAACAGGCGCAGCTGCGCCGATTGGTCGTCGCGGCGCTCGGCGCTCGGCTCGCCCAGCGCCGGCATCAGCGCCGCGAGCTCGCCGCGCGCGCCCGCGCTGAGCCGCTCGAGCACGTCGCCGCAGCGTGTGAGCTCGCGCAGGGCGCCGATCAGTGGCGCGTAGGGGAGTTCGCCGCCGCCCAGCTCGACGCACTCTCCGCGCAGGAAGCGCACGCCGGCGTTGTTGCGCTCCTCGAGCTCCGCCAGGAGCCGGCTCTTGCCGACGCCCGAGTCGCCGCCCAGCGCGATCACCGAGGGGAATCCCTCGGCTGCATCGCGCAGCGCGGCCTCACACTCGGCGAGCTCTCCGGTGCGCCCCACAAGGCGGCTGCTCGTGACGCGCGCGCTCATGCGTCCAGTATCGCTCCGCGAGCCGCCGGAGGAATCCCGGCCGGCGGGGGAGCTCATACGCGTGAGACTCGCGCGCCGCGCGCTCGGCGTCCGCGCCGCGGGCGCTCGCCATCTCTGCCATGAGGTTCGATTGCATCGTCGTGCTCCTCTCTCGCATCCAGGTCCACGACAGTGAGCTTGGCCTAAGAGCGACGCCGCCACATCGGGCGTTCGCAGCCGATTCGCAGGGCGCACCCCTTACGCCGGCCGGCCCCACCCCTTACGCGCTCGGGCCCCGCGGGAGCGAGGCTCAGGCCGCCGCGGGAGCGGGCGCGGCGGGTGATCCGCCGGCGCTCCGCGCAGCCCCGGCGGGCGCGCCGGCGCCGGGGAGCGCTGCGGGCGGACAGCCGCCCGTGAGGTCCACGAGCAGCGCCCGCGCCTCCTCCACGCGCTCCGTCCCGAAGCGCTCGGCCCACTCCTGTTCGATCGCCGCGATCACCTCGAAGGCCGCTCGCTGTGCCGCCGCGCCCCTGGCCGTGAGGCGGATGATCTTCGCGCGCCCGTCGGCGGGGTCCGCGAGCCGTTCCGCGTAGCCGAGCGCTTCGAGGTCGCTCACCACTTCACCCACGCCCTGCTTGGTCATCCCCGCGAGCTCCGCGAGTTCCGTGAGGCGCATCCCTCCCGGCGCGATGTTGCCGAACACGCACCCATGCGTGCTGCGCACGTCGCCGTAGCCCGCCGCGCTCATGCGCGCCTGCAGCTCTCCGGTGAGCCCGTTCACCGCCCAATGCAGCAGCGCCACGAAGTCTTCCCGGCGTGGAAGCATGTCGTCAGGATCCATGATAAGGTCCCCTGATAATCTCTCCTGACAAGGTCACTTGACCAGTTTACAACACGGATCGGAGGTGGGTCGATGACTCGCAGATGGTGGACCCTCGCAGTGGTGGTGATCGCCACGTTCATGCTGCTCCTCGACATCACGGTGGTCAACACGGCGCTGCCGAAGCTGCAGGAGAGCCTCGGCGCGAGCTTCGGCGACCTGCAGTGGGTGATCGACGGGTACTCGCTCGCGCTCGCCACGGTGGTGCTCACGGCGGGCTCGCTCGCCGACCGCTTCGGTCGAAAGCGCGCGTTCCTCGTGGGCCTCTTGATCTTCTCCGCGGCCTCTCTCGCCTGCGCGCTCGCGCCGAGCGCGGGCTTTCTGATCGGCGCCCGCGCGGTGCAGGGCATCGGTGGCGCGGTCATGTTCGCGCTGTCGCTGGCGCTCGTCGCGCAGGAGTTCCCCAGCGGCGCCGAGCGCGGCACCGCGATGGCCATCTACGGAGCCACGATCGGCGTGGCGGTGGCCGTGGGGCCGCTCGTGGGCGGCGCGCTCACGCAGACGCTCGGCTGGGAGTCGGTCTTTTACCTGAACGTCCCGATCGGCGCCGGCGCGTTCGCGATCGCCTGGGCGAAGGTCGCGGAGTCGCGCGACCCGCACGCGGCGCGGCCCGACTGGCCCGGCGTCTCCACGTTCAGCGCCGCGCTGTTCATGCTCGTGTTCGCGCTGCTGCGCGGCAACTCGGCCGGCTGGGGGAGCTTCACGATCGTCGCGCTGCTCGCGGGCGCCGCCGCGCTGCTCGTCGCGTTCGTGGGGATCGAGCGCCGCTCGGCGCACCCGATGCTGCCGCTCGAGCTGTTCTCCAACCGCGCCTTCACCGGCGTGCAGCTGGCCGCGTTCGCGATCAGCGCGTCGCTGTTCGCGCTGTTCCTCTACATCACGCTGTACCTGCAGCAGTACCTCGGCAACAGCCCGCTGGGCGCCGGCGAGCGCTACCTGCCGCTCACGGTGGTCACGTTCGTGGTCGCCGGCGCCTCCGGCGCGTGGGTCTCCCGCGTGGCCGCGCGCGCGCAGCTCGGGATCGGCCTCGCGCTGTGCGGGCTCGGCCTGATCGTGATGTCCACGCTCACCGCGAGCGACGGCTGGACCGCGCTGCTGCCCGGCTTCGTGCTCGCGGGCGCGGGCGCGGGCGTGGTCAACACGGTTGTCGCCGACGTCGCGCTGAGCGTCGTGCCCAAGGAGCGCAGCGGGATGGCGGCCGGCATCAACGACACCTTCCGCCAGGTCGGCGTCGCCGTCGGCATCGCCGCGTGGGGCGCGATCTTCGCGGCCAGGGGCGCGGCGAAGACCGCCTCGCTCGCGCCGTCGAGCGGCGGCCACGCGCGCACGCTCGTGGAAGCCGTCTCGGCGGGGCGCCTGCACGACGCGCTCGCCGCGGCGCCCGCGGCCGTGCAGGCCCCGCTCGCGCACGCCGCCCGCGAAGGCTTCCTGTCGGGCCTGGACTCGGTGACGCTGCTGGGAGGCGCGCTCGCGGTTGCCGGAGCGCTCGGCGCGGCGCTGCTCGTGCGCGAGCGCGAAATCCAGCGCTCGCAGGTCGAGCCCGTGCGGGTGCAGGCCGCGGCCATCTGAGCGAACCTGAGCGAATCCGCGCGCTCGGCGCGCGACATCTCCCGGGGGCCGGCGCAGCGCCGGCCCCCGCGCCGCTCAGCGAACCGTCACGCCGGCCTGCGGGCCCACGTTGCCCGCGGGGTCTATCGCCTGGATCGTGAGCCTGCGCGCACCCGCCGGCAGCGTCACTTCGGCGCTGAAGCTCGACCCGCCCGCGACGGGCGCGCCGAGGCCCAGTTCGGTCTTCTTGCCGTTCACGCGCGTCACGTAGCTCGCCGGCGTGCCGCACGGGCCGTCGTTGCCGGGCGCGGTGAAGGTGAGCCGGTACCTACCGCCGCCGAGCGCCGCCAGCGCGACTTTCGCGGCCGCGTTCGGCGGCGTGCCGTCGTGGTTGTAGTCGCCGCTGTCCTGTTCGTCGTGGCGGAAGCTCGGCCACTGCGACTGGCACGCGGGCGCTTCGGTCTGCCACTGGAACAGCCAGCCTTCGCGCGTGATGTCGGCCATGCGCCCGTTCCACGCGAACGCCGCCGGCGAGTACAGCCAGCCGCCGGTCTGCTTGGGGAAGCCAGGAACGTCGAGCCCCGTGAGGCCGTCGTAGGCGTGCAGCAGCCCCAGCCCCGTGCCGGTCACGACCTGGTTGCTCGGCAGCGCCGGGTCGACCTTGGCGATGTCGCTGGAGGACAGCAGCTGGTAGTCGTCGGTGACCGTCGGGAACGCCGGCAGCGGCAGCCCCGTCGAGCCGTCCCACGCGCCGATCAGGTGGTTGTAGGGGAAGTTCTGCCCCACCAGCAGCAGGTTCGCGGCCTGGCTCAGCGAAATCTCGTACTTGACGATCGCGGGTTCGCCCGTCGGCAGCAGTTCGCCCACCGAGGCGGACTCGAACAGGTTGAGCGCGCCCGTCCGGTCGGTGGCGTCGGACGCCGCGCCGAACGCCTGCGGGCCCACCTGCTGCATCGTACGCAGCACTTTCCCGGCCGGGCTGATCTCCTCGAGCGCGCCGCCCGTGCTCGAGCCGACGACCACCGTTTCGCCGCCGATCTTCGCGATCGCGGCGTCCTGGCCGGGGCCGATCAGCGGCAGCTCTTCCTGGATCAGGCCCGGCATCGCCACGGGCCACCCGGGCAGGATCTTGCCGGTCTTGCCGTCGATCGCGTACAGCCGGCCGCTCGTGCCGGCGGCGCTCGCGGTGATGCCCGCGAAGCTCAGTTCTTCTTTGTCGATTTCAGGCGCTCCGTAGACCTCGTCGGTGGCCACCACGATGTCGTCGTGGCCTTCGCCGTTCAGGTCGCCGATCGCGGGGTCGTTGATCGACTCGGCGATCATCTGCTTGCCTTCCGCGACCTCCTTCGGGTCGACGAGCGCCACCGGGTATCCCTTCACCGGCTTGCCGTTCACATGCCACGCGTACAGGTGGCCGTCGAGGCTCGGCTCGACGATGTCGGGCGGCTTGGAGAAGCCTTCCAGGTGCGCGAGCGCGGGCGCCGAGAAAAAGCCGCACTTGGGGTGGCTCGTGTCGGTCTCGAGCGACGGCGCGCAGTAGGACAGGTTCTCCGACACCGGGAAGCCGTGCACCGGCTTGCCGTTGGCGTGCCACGCGTACAGGTGCATGCCCGCGGCGACGATCACGTCGTCCAGCCCGTTGTTCGCGAAGTCCCCGATCAGCGGACCCGCGCGCGGGCTCGCGTGGCAGCCCGAGCGCCGCGAGCGCGGGGGAGCCCGTATGGCCGAGCGCGGACTGCTGCGCTTCGGTGAAGACCGGCCAGCCCTTCAGCTCCGAGCCGTTCGGCTGGTACGCGTGCACCTCGCCGTCCTCGGTCGGCACCACCAGCTCCTGTTCGTCGTTGCCCTCGAGGTCCACGTAGCGCAGCGCCGATTCGCCGCCCGCGCCCAGGTTCTTCGGGTAGCCCGAGACGAGCGATGGGTCGGTGAACGTGCTGAACACGCGCCGGTCGATGCCCGTCAGCGCGATGCCCGTGCCGTTGACCTCGAGCTGCACGGTGAATTCGTGCTGGAAGGGGTTCGGCCCGGCCGCCGCGAACGTGGGCCCGCCCGCGTCCGGCGGCACCACGTAGGTGGCGAGCGCTTCGCGCACCTTTTCGAGGTCGATCGTCCCGAAGCTCGTCACGGTGCCGTTCGATTCGCCTTCGCCGGCCATCGTCCACGACGACGGGGCCTGCCCCGCGCCCCACATGAGCTTCCAGTGGAGGTGTCCGGCGCTCGCAAAGCGCGCCCTCGCGAGACCGCTGATCGCCACGCTCGAGCCGGTCAGCGGCGTGTACCAGCTGGGCGAGTCGATCGCGGCCTCCGGCGGGATGTCGCCGGCCACCACGTCTCCGACCGCCGCGCCCACGTTCGCGCGGCCCCAGCCGAAGTGCGGCGTCCACTGCTCGTCCGCCGCCAGCGCCGGGTTGGCGCCCGGGTCGGGCACGCCCGCGCCGGTGGTGTTGGGAGTGAGCACGCGTTCGGCGGTCTGCTCGAGCAGCTCGCGCGTCTCGTCGGGGCGCAGCGCGATGCCGTGGTCGAGGCCCGCGCTGACCACGAGGCCCGCGGCGCCCGCGGCCTTGCTCGTGTTGACCGAGCCCGTGGGCCCCTGCATCGTGATCGAGCTCTTGCCGCCGTACTGGGTGGTGTTGGCGCCGCGGAAGAACGTGCTCGACCGGCACGTTCGAGCCGAGGCACGCCTGCTCGCCCGCGAGGCCGCACAGCTTCTCGCCTTCGAGCCACTGGCTCGATTCCTCGCCGAGGCCTTCGGTGTCGTTGACCGACCCCTGGATCAGCATCGCGTGGCCGTAGTCGCCCGGGTAGTTGTGGTCGGCGGTGTTCAGGTCGTCGCCCGAGTAGATCTGCACCGCGCCATGTTCGTAGGCGTACTGGGACGCGGCTTCCGCGAAGGCGGAGTGGTACAGGCTGCCGTTCGCGCCCTCGATCACCTTCGCGCCGTTGTCGGTCGCGTACACCATCCCGAGCGCGAAGTCGTTGCCGTCGGAGACGAACGTGTCCCAGGTGCGCACCGGCATGATCTGGCACTTCGGGCACACGCCGATCGAGCCTTCGCCGTCGTTGCCCTGCTCGGCCGCGTCGAGCGCGCGGTCGGTGCCGTGGTGGTAGGCCGCGAAGTAGCTCGACAGGTCCGCGGGTTCGTTGTTGTTGTCGAAGAAGTTCCAGCCCGCGATGTCGTTGGCGAAGCCGTTGCCGTCGTTGTCGAAGTGCGCTCCCGGCACGCATTCCTCGAGCAGGTGCGAGCCCTCGTCGATCTTGCAGTCGCCGAACGCGTGGATCAGATCCTGCGCGGTGATCAGCCCCGCCGGGCCCCTGCGCCCGGCCCACGAGAGGCTCACGCGCGGGTCTTCGGCGTAGTCCTCGACGTTGACCACGCCGTCGCCGTTGCAGTCGTAGGCGGCGCACGAGGAGCCGTCCGAGCGCTCCGGATAGGGCAGCTCCCCCGTGTTCAGGTGGATCTGGTCGCGCAGCCCGCGCCGGCTCCAGTCGATGCCGTCGTCGAGGATCGCCACCACCGCGTCCGGGCGCCCGCGCTCGGCCTTCCACGCGCCCGACGCGTTGAAGCCCGCGACCATCGGCTCGCCCGCGTGCGGGCCCACCGTGTAGAGAGCGCTGCGGGTGAGTTCCGAGGGAAAGCCGAACAGGTCGAAGCGCTCCGCGTAGAGGTTCGAGGAGCGCCTTTCGGGCGGCTGCTGCGTGTCCGGCTCCGACTGGTCGTAGCTCGGGTCGTTGGGCGTGTCTTCGCGCTGCACGCTGCCGTAGGTGAACTGCTGTTCGGTTTCCTGCGAGCACGGGTTTTCGAAGCCGCCGCACGTCGCCGCGCGCGCTCCGCTGCCCGCGCCGGCCGCGAGCCCTGCGCTCGCACACGCCCACGCCGCGATCGCGACCGCCGCGCGCGTGCGCCATGACGCCTTCAAACGACTCCCCCGTGCATGCATTGCTCGTGCTTCCCCCGTGCTCGACGCCGAAATAAGCGGGCGCCGCGGCCCCCGACGCGGGCAGCGGACCCCGTGCTTCACTACCCGCTCCGCGCGCGCGCCTAACAGCGGGCGCGCAGAGCCCCGGCGGGCGCTCGCGCGCCGCGCCCCAGCGGGCGAGCGCCTCTACCCTGGGGGCGATGGCGCCCGAGCCCGCGCACACGACCTCCCGGCCGGTGGCCCCCCGGCCCGCGGGCGCGCCCACCCGGCCGCTGCCGCGCGGCCTCGTGCTGCTGATGGCGCTCACGTGCGGCGGCGCGGTCGCGAACCTGTACTACGCGCAGCCGCTGCTCGGCACGATCGCGCGCAGCTTCTCGGTGTCCGACGGAACCGCGGGCCTGCTCGTGACCGCCTCGCAGGTCGGCTACGCGGCGGGGCTCGTGCTGCTCGTGCCCGTCGGCGACCTGCTCGAGCGGCGCGCGCTGATCACGCGCACGCTGCTCGTCACCGCCGCCGCTCTCGCGGCGACCGCCGCCGCGCCCAGCTTCAGCGTGCTCGCCGCCGCGCTGTGCGTGGTGGGGCTCACGTCGGTGGTCGCGCAGATCACCGTCCCGATGGCCAGCCACCTCGCGCCCGAGAGCGAACGCGGCAGGGTCGTGGGCCAGGTGATGGGCGGCCTGTTGATCGGCATCCTCGTCGCCCGCACCGCCAGCGGCGTGGTCGGCGAACTCGGCGGCTGGCGGCTCGTGTTCGGCCTCTCGGCCGCGGGGATGCTCGCGCTGAGCGCGGTGCTGCGCGCGGCGCTGCCCGAGGTCAAGCCGACGTCCGAGCTCGCGTACCCCGCGCTGCTGCGCTCGGTGCTGAGCCTGATCGCCGAGCAGCCCACGCTGCGCATGCGCATGTTCTACGGGGTGCTCGGCATGGGCCAGTTCAGCGTGCTGTGGACCACCATCGCCTTCCTGCTCGGCGGGCCGCCCTACCGCTACGGCGACGCCACGATCGGGCTGTTCGGGCTCGTCGGCCTCGCGGGCGCGCTCGCGGCGCAGCTCGCCGGCAGGCTCGCGGACCGCGGGCAGCAGCACCGCGCCACCGGCGCGTCCTTCGTGCTGATGCTCGGCTCGTGGGGGCTGATCGCCGCCGGCAAAAGCTCGCTCGGCTCGCTGATCGCGGGCATCGCTGTGCTCGACCTCGGCATCCAGGGCCTGCAGATCACGAACCAGAGCATCGTCTACGCGCTCGTCCCCTCGGCGCGCAGCAGGCTCACGACCGCCTACATGACCGCGCTGTTCGCCTCCGCTGCGGTGACCTCCGCGCTCGCCTCCGCGCTGTATGGCTCCGACGGGTGGGGAGCTGTCGCCGCGCTCGGCGGCGGCTTCGCGGCGGTGGGGACGCTCGCCTGGGCCGGCGAACGGGCGCTCGCGTGGCGCCGCCGCGCCCGTTCCCGTCAAACTGTGCAGCCAGCCGATGCCTGAGCGCACAGTTGCCACCAACGGGATCGAGATGAGCGTGCTCGACGAGGGCGAGGGCCCGCTCGTCGTGCTCTGCCACGGCTTCCCCGAGCTCGCGTACTCGTGGCGCGCGCAGGTGCCCGTGCTGCGCGCCGCCGGCTACCGCGTGCTCGCGCCCGACATGCGCGGCTACGGGCACAGCTCCGCGCCCGCCGAGGTGGAGGCCTACGACGCGCTCACGCTGTGCGCGGACATGTGCGGGCTGCTCGATTACGCCGGCGAGGACTCCGCGGTCTTCGTGGGCCACGACTGGGGCGCGTCGGTGGTGTGGACGCTCGCGCACGCGCACCCCGAGCGGGTGCGCGCGGTCGCGGGCCTCAGCGTGCCGTTCGTGCCGCGTGCGCCCGCGCCGCCGATCGAGATCATGCGCGCGAACCTCGGCGAGGACTTCTACATCGTGTGGTTCCAGCAGCCCGGCGTCGCCGACGCGGCGCTCGCCGCCGACGTGCGGCGCACGCTCACCACCTCGCGCGGTGGACCGCCAGCTGGGCCGAGGAGCAGGGCGCGAACACGCAGCGCCCCGAGTGGCTCAGTCCGAGGAGGAGCTGCAGGTGTACGTGGACGCGTTCGAGCGCACCGGTTTCACCGGCGGCCTCAACTGGTACCGCAACATCGACCGCAACTGGGAGCGCAGCGAGCCCTACGCGCAGCGCCACATCGAGCAGCCCGCGATGTTCCTCACGGGCGAGTTCGACCCCGTGCGCAACTTCATGCCCGCACAGGCGATGAACGGGTGGGTGGACGACCTGCGCGAGTCGATCGTGGTGCCCGGCGCAGGGCACTGGGTGCAGCAGCAGGCGCCCGGCGCGGTCAACGACGCGCTGCTGGGCTTCCTCGGCGGGCTCTAGTAGCCGCCCCGCCCGGCCGGGCGGCGGCGGGGCCTTCTAGTCGGCGAACGCGCGCCGCCGTCCGCGATGTCGCTCTCGCCGTAGGCGAAGCGCATCAGTGTGGAAGCGCCCGCTGGGGCCGATCGCGAAGTGGTGGCTCGGGAAGTCTTCGCGCGAGAGCTGCGCCACCAGGCGCGCGCTCGCGCCGCTCGGGTCGGGCCGCGGCAGCCCGTCCGAGAGCGTCAGCGGGATGAAGCGGCCCGCGAGCACCCGCCCGGCGTGGCCGAGCGTCACGCGCAGGATCGCGCTGTCCGACAGCACGCCGCCGCCGGCGAGCGTGCGGTAGCCCACGAAGTCGCCGAGCGAGTACGCGATCAGCCTGCCGCGGTAGCGCTCGATACCGCGGATCACGTGCGGTCCCGAGCCGAGCACGACCGACGCGCCCGCGTCGATCACCGCGTGTGCGAACGCGCGCGCGTCGCCGCGGTCCTCGCCCAGGTAGTACTGCGTGCCATGAGGCGTGTGCGTCTGGTCCGCGCCCTCCGCGCCCGCGTGGATGATCACCACCACCAGCGCAGCGCGCCTACGCGCGCGCCGCACCAGCGCCTTCGCCGCCGCGATGTCCAGCAGGCTCGCGTCATACGCGTACGGCGCAAAGCCCACGAACGCCACCCGCTCGCCCGCTGCGCGCAGCACCGTGATCTCGCCCGGGAGCCCCGTCTGCGCGACGCCCGCGCGGCGCAGCGCCGCGAGCGTCTGGCGGCGGCCGGACTCGCCGAAGTCGAGCGAGTGGTTGTTCGCCTGGTTGACCAGGCCGAAGCCCAGCGCGCGCAGTTCGCCCGCCACCCACGGCGGCGCCTGGAACGCGAAGCATGTGCCGCCGCCGATGCCCGCGCACTTCGACGCGCCGCCTTCGGAGAGCGTGCCCTCGAGGTTGCCGAGCGTCAGATCCGCGCCGCGCAGCTGCGCGTGCACCGGCGCGAGCGCGCGCTCGAGGCCGCCGGGGGGTAGGCCTCGCTGCGTGCTCAGCGCGATGTCGCCCACCCACTCGAGCGTGACCCCGCGCGCCTGCACCGGGACGCACGCCGCCGCGAGCGCGCACAGCGCAACGGCCGTTGCGGCCGCGCCAGCGGCCCCTCTCAATAAACCGAGTGCGAGCCGTGCGAGCGCGGCCGGTGCCAGCCGCTGCGCGCGTAAGGCGGGCCTCCGCGGCAGCGCCGGCGCCGGTGCCCGAAGAACCACCAGCCGAACGCGATCCACAGCATCCAGCCCGCGAGCACGCCCGTGGCCACGAACAGCACGACCGTGAGCGCAACCAGCACCACCGGCACCGCGATCGCGTAGCGCACCGCGGGGTGAAGGCCGCGCGAGCTTCTGCGCGGCAGCAGCCTCGGTCCCGGCAGGTCGGCGATCAGCGCGTCGAGCTCGCCGTACGTGCGTGCACGCAGCGCGCGTTCCATCCGCTGCTCGAGCTCCTCGATCAGCAGGCGCCCTTCCGCGCCCGCGCGCCGCAGCCGCTCCGCCACGTGCTCGCGGTCTGCGTCAGCTGCTCTCAGGACTGCCCGGTTTGCCATCTCCGCGTACCTCGCTTGCCGTGCGCGACCTCGCCTCGCAGCGTAGCGCACCCACGCGTCGCCGGCACCCGCCGGAGCGCTCGTCATCATCGGCCTGCCGCGCCCGCGGCCGCCTTCCACAGACCCGGAGAGGGGGTGGGCAGAATGGCAGCCACCACCGAGCCCGCGCAAGCGCCCGCCGAGCCGCTCGACCCGCTGCGCCACCACGAGCACTACCGCGAAGCCGACCACGGGGGCTCGCCGTATGCGGGCGGGAGCAGCTTCATGGAGCCCGCGCCGTTCATCCTGCTCAACCTCGTGTTCTCCGCGGTCGCCTTCTACACCGGTGCGCTCGTGATCATCGCGCAGAAGGCGCAGACCAGGACCGACAAGGCAAACGAGTTCGCCGCCGCCAAGCACCGCGACGAGCTCGCCCAGACGCAGGCGGAGCTGCTCGCGCGCAACACCGAGCTCACCGAACAGATCCACACGCTCGCAACAAGGCTGCACGTGCTCACCGAAGAGGTGCACGCGGCGACCTGCAGGGGGCCGCGCGTACGCTGACGGTGCGCGCGGCCCGAGCGTCAGCCGATCACAGCTCCGCCGTGAGCGCCTCCGCGCCCGGCGCGAGCTCCGGGGGAAGGCGCTCGAGCAGCGTGAGCCACGACGCGTTGCGCGCCGCCGCCCTGCGCACCAGCTCGGCGCCCGCGGGCAGGTCGTGCGAGGCCACGCCCACGCCCGCCCAGAACGTGAGCTCGTCCGCCTCCGGAGCGAGCTCCGCCGCCTCGAGGTACAGGCGCGTCGCATCGTCGGTGGCGCCGTCCGCGAGCAGCGAGTCGGCGCGCTCGCCGAGCTCGTAAGCGCGCGCGAAGCGCAGCACCCTGCGCAGCTCCTCGAGGGGGTCCGGGTGGTCCTCCACTCGCAGGTCGAAGCGCGTGCGCCACGGCTCGCCGGTCGCGGGCACCACCAGCAGCGCCGCCGACTGTCGGCCGCGCACGTCGCCGCCTTCGGCCTCCGCCGCATACAGCGCCGCGAGCATGCGCTCCGCGAGGTCGCCCTCCGCGCCGCGGTAAGCCGCCGCCATCGCCTCCGGCACCGTTGCGGCGCCCATCATGTTGGCCTGGCACGCGAAGGCCACGCCACCCTCGTCGCCCGCGTGCGCGATGCAGCCGTCTCCCGTGTGCGACACCGCGTTCCCGTGCGCGTCCACCGCGCCCAGCTGGCGGAAGCGCGCGAGCGGGTCGTCGCGCAGCACCGCCGCGATCGCGCCCGCCGCGTCGAGCCCCTCCGACATGCGCGCGAGCAGGTTGGGGCCGTGCGCCACCTCCGCGATCGACTGCGTCGCCGCCGCGCCCACCCCAGGGCGAGCCCACGACACCACGCTGCCCACCGAGAACCAGTGCGACTGCACCGCCACCCCGTACTCCCCGCTCGAGGGGTCGCGCGCCACGATCGAGTAGGTGCCCCTGCGCACGGAGCTCATCGTCTCACGCGACGCCCACCTCGCGCGCCTTCTTCATGCGGAACGCGATGCTCCCGCTGCCCAGCGTGAAGGCGAGCTTCGAGGCGGGCAGCCGGTAGCCGGCCTTCGTGTGCGGCGCGTACTCCACGCGGTCCGAGCCGTCGCTCTGAAGCCAGCCGGTGTAGACGCGCTGCTCCTGGCCGATCATGCGCGGCTGGAACCGGTGGGAGGTGAGGCCCGCGCGCCTGCCGCCGGGGGGAACGGCGCCCGCCGGGACGCTCAGCAGCACTCCGGAGTCACGGGCCTCGATCGCCGCGGCCGGCACCACCTCGGGCATGTCGTCCGAGCCGCACCAGCCGAGCAGCGTGTGTGGCAGCCGCCGGGCGTGGGACGCGACCTTCCTCGCGTCCACGCGCGGCTCCGTGCCGCCGCGGGGCGGCTCCTGCGGTGGGGCGGGCTCCGCTCGCGGCTTCCCGATGATCCGCGGCTCCGTGGCCGCCGCGTCGTCGGGGTACGCAACGATCCGCTCGACCTGGATCGTGATCGGCACGCGTTCCCAGTAGTAGACCTCGAGCACGCGGCCCGCCGGCCCGGTCGAGCGCGGACCCAGGAAGCGTTCCCACTCCGGCGTGATCGACTCGAGCCAGTCGCGGTCTGCGCCGGCGGGGAAGCTCGCGCGGCCCTGGACGAGCACGAATCCGGGCCTGTCCGTCAACCCGTGCTCGCGCGTGTGGTACGCGAGCGCCACGCCCGGGTGACGACGGATCCGCTCGAGCTTCTTCCACATCGCCTGCGAGGTCGTCACGGTGACGGTGCCCGCCTCGCGGTCGCGCAGACCGAGCGGCGCCATCGGGCTGATCACCACACCCTTGGCGGGCGTCAGGTACGCGAAGCCCGCCGCAAGGTCGGACGCCAGGATCTCATCGACGTCGTCGGTCCACTCGATCACGGCTGTGACGATAACGCGGGCGACCGCGTGCGTCAGCTGCGGGCGGCGGCGCCGATCAGATCGTCGAGCACGCGATCGTAGGAGAAGACCAGCGAGAGATGGCCGTGCTCGCCCGTGAGGCGCGCGCTCGCCCCGGGTATGTTCTCGGCGAGCCAGACGCCGTGGTCGTTGGGCACGAAGCGGTCCTGTCGGCCCTGCCAGACGGCCACCGGCACGGTTATCCCGGCGACGTTGAAACCCCAGTCGCCGAAGATCGCCACATCGTCATCGAGCCACCCCCAGATCCCGCGCTCGAGAGCAGCCCGGATCCTCTCCCCGAAGTCGTCGGCGAGCTCACCGGTCAGGGCCTCGCGGTCCGCGCTCGACATCAGATCGCCGAATGTCGCGGGAAGATCGGCCGCACCTGCGGCGAGCAGCTCGCCGCTGCGCTCCTGCAGATAGGCGATCAGCGGCTGCACCCCTTCCTGGGCAACCCGGAACTCCTTGATGTTCTGCTCGCCCATGCCGGCCAACCAGTCGAGACCGGCAGCATCGACCGGCGCCACGCCGCCGAGCGTCGCGACGGCGAGCGTCCTCTCCGGCAGCAACGCGGCGGTGGCCAGCGCGTGCGGGCCGCCGCCCGAGGAGCCGACGCAGAGGAACCGCTCGATGCCGAGGGCATCCGCGATCGCAGCCACGTCCGCGGCGCAGTCGGCAACGCTCCTGCCGGGGTCGCGCTCGGAGCCTCGATAGCCGGGGCGCGAGTAGGAGATGTGGCGCAGGCCGCGCTCGGCGCCCTGGGCCAGCATCGGGGGAAAGATCCTCCCCGCGCTGGGGGTGCCGGTGTGGTAGATCAGCGGCCTGCCCGCGTCGGGGCCGGAGAGCGTCACTTCGAGCGTGCGACCGTCGGGCCCGTTCAGATCGAGGGTGCGCTGGAGCACGGCAGTACAGGACAGCACGGAAGCTTCCTCGGCGCTAGGGTGAAGCGGGATGGCCGACGAGCCGCTGCTGGGACGCATCCAGGCACTCGTGGAGGAGGAGCAGTCGCTGCGCGCGCGCGAGGCCGACGACGCGGTGCGCGCGGAGCAGCTCGGCGACGAGCGCACGCGCCTCGATGAGATCTCGGTGGAGCTCGACCGGTGCTGGGATTTGCTGCGCCAGCGCCGCGCGATCCGCGACGCGGGCGGCAACCCGCGCGACGCGCACGTGCGCGACGTCGACACGGTCGAGAAATACCTGCAGTGAGGGCGACCCGCGCGCTCAGCCGCGCGGGTGGATGCCGCCGTCGAGGCTCGTGACCTGGTTGGTCATGTAGCCGTTGCGCAGGATCGCCACGGCGAGCGACGCGACCTCCGCGGGCGTGCCCACGCGCCCCACCGGAACGCGCTCGCCGAGCTCGCGCGCGTCGCCGGGCAGCATCGCGGTGTCCACGTAGCCCGGCGCGAGCACGTTCACGGTCACGCCGTCGCGCGCCACGCGCGAGGCGAGGTAGTGCGCCATGCCGTGCAGCCCAGCCTTCGACGCGGCGTAGTCCGCGCCGACGACGCCGCCCCTGAACGCCGCGGTCGAGGAGATGAACAGAATGCGCCCGTAGCCGCGCTCGCGCATCCCCGCGAGCGCGGCCTGCGCGAGCAGGAAGGGCGCGCGCAGGTTGATCGCGATCGTGCGGTCGAACGCGGCCGCGTCGAGCTCGTCGTAGGAGCGCACCTGCGCCACGCCGTGGCTCGCCACGAGCGCGTCCACCGGGCCCAGCGCCTCGGCCACGCGCTCGAGCAGGCGCGCGGGCGCGCTCGCGTCGGACATGTCCGCGGCGAACGCCTGCGCGCGGGCGCCGCCGGCGGCGAGCTCCCGCGCGAGCGCCTCGGCGGGCTCCGCGCTGCTCGAGTAGCACACCGCCACCGCCGCGCCGGCCCGCGCGAGCTCCGCGCAGATCGCCGCGCCGATGCCGCCGCTCGCGCCGGTGACGAGCGCGACGCGCCCCGCGAAGTCGCGCTCCTCGGCCATGCTCTTGAGGCTAGCGCGGCTACGCCAGCAGATGCACCACGAGCGCCGCGAGCGCCGCGAGCGCCAGCGCGAGCGCCACCGCGAGCACGAGCGCGCGCCTGCTCGTGGACGCGCGGTAGATCGTGCGCGAGCCGTCGCGTGCGGCGCCGGCGGGCGGCGGCTGGGGCCGCTGCTGCTGCGCCGCAGGAGGTCCGGGCGCGGCGTGAGCGCCGGCTCCGGGCGGGGGCGCGGCTCCGGGCGCGACGGTGGCCGGCGCGATCCCCGCGGCGGCGAGGATCGGGCGCTGGCGCGCCTCGAGCGCCATCGCCTCGCTCACCTGCGCGCGCAGCGCGCGCAGCTGGCGCTCGCGCGCGAGCACCACCCACGCGAGCAGCGCGAGCGCGGCGAGGCACGCGAACGCGAGCGCGGAGCCCACCTTCGTGGAGAGGTTGGCGCCCGCGGCGGCGGTGTGGCCGGGAAGCTTGAACTCCGCGGAGCTGATCGACACCGCGCGCGCGGCGCTGGGGCTGAAGCCGCCGAGCACCGGGCGGGTGGTCTCGGCGATCGCGAGCATCTGGTGCGGGGTGAGGCTGTCGGAGAGCGTGTTCTGCACCCAGTACGCGGCGTTGCCTTCGCGCCACGCGATCACGCGCACCTGTTCGCCGGTGTAGTACACCGCGTACGTGTGCGAGCCCACGTGCACCGTCTGGCCGGGGCTCCCGAGCAGCGGCGGGTCGATCCAGGTGGTGCCCTGCACGTCGTAGTAGCCGCCGAGCGCGCTGCTGTTGACGACGATCGCGTAGATCGCGTGCAGGTGCCCGCGCTGGTCGCGCACGTCGTAGCGCCTGAGCAGTTCGGGCGACGCGTTTGTGTAGGTGACGGCCTCGCGCGGGTACTCGAGCGGGAACGGCAGGTCGGGCGCGACGGTGCGTGCCTTCATGAGCGAGGAGGACGCGGTGGGGGAGAGGCCGAGCCCGGGCGATCTGCTCGCGTGGTGCGCGTGCGAGGCGTGGTGCGAGGAGGAGTGCTTGGCGGGGTGCGAGGGCGCGCTGCTCAGGCTGCGGTTGTGGATCGCGGAGGTGCCGCCCAGGAACGCCTGCACGGATTCGTGGATCTGAGAGCGCGAGGCGGTGTCGTAGGTGGGCAGCAGGTTCGCGTGGAACGGCACCTGGCGCACGGGCTTGCCCTGCGCCCCCACGAGCAGCTCCAGCAGGTCGAGCACCTGGCTCGATCCGTGCAGGTCGGTTTCCACGGCGCGCCCCAGGATGCGCTCGAACTTTTCGCGGCTTTCGAAGAGGCTCGCGCCGTACTCGTTCTTGACTTCGAGCAGGAAGCGCTGGTCGCGCGCGTCGCGGGTCACCGAGGTGTCTTCGTGGCGGTTGGCCACGAATTCGAGCGCCTGGCGGCCGCACAGCCTCTGGTAGCCGGGCTGCAGGTTGATTTCGAAGTACTGTTCGCCGCCGGGTTCGTTGACGTGGTAGTAGCGGCGGTCGATGGTGCCGTACACGCAGCCCATTTCGTTGACGGCGCGCTTGAACTTGGGGAAGGTCACGACGAACACGTGGTTCACCGAGACCCCGAGCACGCGCTTGATGGTCTTGGTCATCAGTTCGATGCCGCCGTACGTGTAGGCGGTGTTGATCCGGTTGGTCACCACCTGGCCCTGCGGCGTTTTGAAGCTGACCTGCAGCTCGCGCGGTATCGAGAGCATCGCGATCGTGGGCTTGGCGGGGTCGACGCGCACGAGCAGCATCTCGTTGGAGTGGGGCGGCACCGCGCCGTACAGCGGGTTGTTCTTGGGCGCGGGGCGCTGGTCGTTGCCGACCAGCAGCAGCGTCTCGGGCGCGCCGCGCGTGGTCGGCGCGAGCACCGACGGCGCGATCTTGGCGGCGCGCGTCTCGCCGAGCGCGTCGACGATCTTGCCGACCTCGTTGAGCGCGAACGTGACCGTGGCGGCGGCCGCCAGCAGCACCACGCCGAGCGCGCCCAGCACGAAGCGCCTGGCCATCCACACGCGCCTGCGCTGCGGCTCGGGCGGCGACGGCGTGGGCGGCTGCGGGATGTACGGCGGGGGCGGTGTGGTTGCGGTGCTCATGCGCGTGATGCTCTACCCACGGCGCGCGCCCCGCGTGCCGGTGCGGGGCAAGCGCGCGCGATCGGGCGGCGGCGCGCGTGCGCGGCAGAGGCGGCTCGGCCCGGTGCACGGCGTCGCAGGCCAACAGGGTACGACACACCGTTCGCGCGGTACTCCCGGTGCTCCCGGGGCGTCCGCGGCGCGAGCGCCAGAGCAACGCTCCGGAGTGATACTCTCGGCGCTGTGACGGCGAGGGCGGGCGCGACGGCGAGCACACGCGCGACGGCGAAGGGCGCGAAGGCGGACACGCGGCGGCGCATCATGGACGCGGCGCTCGAGTGCTTCCTCGAGGACGGCGTGGAGCAGGCCACGGTGGCGCGCATCCGCGAGCGCAGCGGCGCGTCGAACGGCGGGCTGTTCCACCACTTCCGCTCCAAGGACGCGATCGCGGACGCCCTCTACGTGGAGGCGATCGCGTCGTTCCAGGAGGGGCTGTGGGAGCTCGTGCGCACGCCGCCGCGCTCGCTGCGCTCGGCGGTGCGCGACACGATCGCTCACCAGCTCGGCTGGATCGAATCGCACCCGCAGCTGGCGCGCTTCGTGTACATGCGCGGGCACCTCGACTGGGACTCGCCCGCGGGCAGCGTGGTGGCGT
This sequence comes from uncultured Solirubrobacteraceae bacterium, assembly GCA_963813685.1. Lineage (GTDB taxonomy): Bacteria > Actinomycetota > Thermoleophilia > Solirubrobacterales > Solirubrobacteraceae > Palsa-744. The sequence goes on along the minus strand of CAWEZQ010000004.1, from coordinate 262,685 downwards.
CGCTCAACCGCGAGCTCGCGCTGGCCTTCCGCGAGTGGATGGCGCCGTTCGTGCGCTCGGGCGAAGTGCGCCCAACCTCGATGCTGATCGCCACCGCGATCGTGAGCGGGCCGGCGCACTCGGTGGCGCAGCGCTGGCTCGCGGGCACGGCCGCGAGGCCGCTGCGCGACGCGGTGGACGAGCTCGCGGACGCGGCCTGGGCGGGCCTGCGCGGCAGGCCGCTGGCGGGCGCGGCGGCGCCCCCGGTGCGCCGCGGGCGCGTCACGCTGGAGCTGCTCGACGAGGATGGCGACGTGCTCGCGCGGGCGCAGGAGGACCTTGATCTGGACCACACGACCAAAAGGAGCGTTGCAAGTGAGCTATGAGACGGTCATCTGGGAGCAGTCGGGCCCCGTGGGGAGGTTGACGCTCAACCGTCCGGAGACGCTGAACGCATGGACGGCGCAGTTCGGGAGCGAGCTCAAGCAGGTGATCGAGGGCGAGGCGGCCGAGGACTCGGTGCGCGCGGTGCTGATCACTGGCGCGGGTCGCGGCTTCTCCTCGGGCGCGGACCTGAAGGCGGGGTTCGAGGCCGCGGACGACGGGATGCCGGACATCCAGCACGAGCTTCACGACATCTACCACCCGGTCGTGGCGGGCGTGCGGCGGCTGCCCAAGCCGGTGGTGGCGGCGGTGAACGGCCCCGCGGTGGGGATCGGCTGCTCGCTGGCGCTCGCGTGCGACCTGGTGCTCGCGGCGCAGTCCTCGTTCTTCGGCCTCGCGTTCGTGAACATCGGGCTGATGCCGGACGGCGGCTCGACGGCGTTCGTGCCGCCCGCGGTGGGCAAGGCGCGCGCGTTCCAGATGGCTCTGCTGGGCGAGCGCGTGCCGTCGCAGCGGGCGCTCGAGTGGGGCCTCGTGAACTGGGTGTACCCCGACGGCGAGCTGATGGCGCAGGCGGACGCGCTCGTGCAGAAGCTCGCGCAGGGACCCACGCGCTCGTACGCGAGCTCCAAGCACGCGCTCAACGCGTTCCTGTACGGCGACCTCGACGCGCAGCTGGACCTCGAGGCGAAACTGCAGCACACGCTGGGGCGCAGCAAGGACTTCATGGAGGGCGTTGCGGCGTTTGTGGAGAAACGCGAGCCCGCGTTCAGCGGCGCGTGAGCGCGGCGCGCGCGTGCGTGAGGCGGCCGCGCGGGTAGGATCAGCGTCGTGCAGGAGATAGCCCCGGGCCTGTGGCACTGGAGCGCGCGCCACGAGCACATCGGCTTCGACGTGAGCTCCTACTACCTGGAGCCCGAGCGCGTGCTGATCGACGCGATGATCCCGCCGGAGGGGCTCGGGTGGTTCGAGGGGCGCGCGCCGGAGCACGTGCTGCTCTCCAACCGCCACCACGACAGGCACGCGTGGCGCTTGCAGGACGAGTTCGGCTGCACGGTGCACTGCGTGCGCAACGGCATGCACGAGATCGAGGGGCGCGGCGAGGCGCAGCCGTTCGACTTCGGCGACACGCTGCCGGGCGGCGTGGAGGCGATCGAGATCGACGCGATCTGCCCCGACGAGGGCGCGCTGTACATCCCCTCGCGGCGCGCGCTCGTGTGCGCGGACGGGGTCGTGCGGTGGCCCGGACGCGAGGGCATCGGCTTCGTGATCGACGAGCTGATGGACGATCCCGAGCGCACCAAGGCGGGGCTGCTCGACGCGTACGCGCGCGTGCTCGACAGCGGCCGCGACTTCGACATGCTGCTGCTCGCGCACGGCGACCCGGTCACCTCGGGCGGGCGCGAGGAGCTGCGCGCGTTCGTCGAGAGCGGCGCCTGACGGCGCCCGCGCACCCGCGCGCCGCGCGGGCCCACGGCTGGGCGGGGCGGACCGCGGCGCGCCGGTCCTCCTTCGACATCGCCCGCCGAGCCTACAGCCGGTCGGAGGCCTCGCGCCTGAAGCGCAGGTAGCCGGGGCCGGTGTTGCGAAGCCATGCGGGCATCAGCGGAGTGGCGGCCCTGAGCGCGCGAGAGAGGGCGCCCAGCTCGAGCTGCTCGGCGCGCGAGAGGCGCACGCCGAAGCGCTCGCGCAGCGCCGCGGGCAGCAGCCCGACGGTGGCGATCCGAACCGCGCGCGCGAGCGGCGCGCGCGCGAGCGCCCAGCCGGCGCCGGCGAGCGGATCGAGGGCGGGCGGCGTGGGGTGCGCGAGCGCGTCGAGCACTTCGTCCACCGCCGCGGTGTGCGCCAGCCGGCGGTCCACCATCTCTCCGAAGTACTCGCGAAACGCGCCCCAGCCCTCGGGCAGGTCGCGCGCGCGTATGCCCAGCAGGCGCCCGGAGGTGCGCCACTGCGACCAGAACGCCTCGCGCTCGGCCTCAGACAGCGGGCGCCCGAAGCGCTCGTGGCCGCTCACGATCGCGTCGGCGAGCGTCGCGTGCACCCACGCGTAGGCCTCGGGCTCGAGCGCGCTGTAGCGCTCGCCGTCGGGGCGCACGCCGCGGATCTCGCGGTGGTAGGAGCGGATCTTGCGGCCCATCTCGCCGGCCGCGCCGGGCCCGCCGTGCACCATCGTGTAGCTGTAGTCGAGCGTGCGCAGCAGCCGCCCCCACGGGTCCTCGCGGAAGCGCGAGTGCTCGCTCACGCCGGCCCCCACGGTGGGGTGTGAGACCTGCAGCAGGAGCGCGTACCCCGCGGCGAGCATCAGGCGCGCGTCGCCCGCGCGCTCGTAGCAGACCGTGCCGGGGCGCGGAGCGAGATGCTCCCACTCCTCGGCGCGGGGCAGGATCGCGGGCATGGCTGCCCGCAAACCCTACGCCCGTCTCAGGCGTGCGCGGCGGCGCTGCGCGTCTCGCTCACGAACTCGCGGATCGCGCGCGCGAAGCGCTGCGGCTGGTCGCGCATGATCAGCGTGTAGCTGTCCTCGATCTCCACGAGCCGCGCGTCCGGCAGCAGCTCAGCGAGCATGCGGCCGTGCTCGGGGCGCTGCACGCGGTCCTCGGGAGTCCACACCACCAGCGCGGGGCGCGTGAACGAGCGCAGCCGCTCGCACACCGCGACCATCTGCGCGGGGCGCGCGGCGTTGGTGTACTTGCGCAGGTCGCGGCGCACGCCCGCCTGCGTCTGCGCGGGGCGCAGCCAGCGGTCCACGAGCTCGTGGGGGAGCGGGCGCTTGGCCATCCACCCGAACGCGATCGGCAGCCGCCGCAGCGGGCGCAGCCGGAGCGCGTTCATCGCCACGAACACGCCGCCGGGCAGCATCCCTGTGTAGCGCATGTTCTTGCCGGGCAGCCCCGGGGGGTAGTTCTCGAAGGCCTCGCACGAGGAGATCACCAGGCGCGCCACGCGCGCGGGATTCTCGCCCGCGAGCACGAGCGCCGCGGAGTGGTCGTTCTGCACGAGCGTCACGTCTTCGAGCTCCAGCCGCTCGAGCAGCTCGCGCAGCATCGCGCCGAAGCCGCGCAGCGAGAGGTCCGCGTCCGCGCGCATCGGCTGGCGGTGCGCGCCGAGCGGCAGCGTCGGCACCACGCAGCGGTGCTCGCCGCGCAGCTGCGCCACCACTGGGTCCCACACGGAGCCGTCCATCATCAGCCCCGCGAGCAGCACCAGCACCGGGCCCTCGCCGCCGGTGTCCTCGTAGTCGATCGTCCCCGCGCTCAGCTCGAGCTGTGGCATGTTCCGCTCCCTAGATAGATCGCTCTACTGAGTGGGTAACGTATCATGCTCTGCATGCCGGCGGAGACCAGGGACAGGCTCGTGGAGGCGGGCGCGGAGCTGTTCCGCAGGCAGGGCTTCACGGGCACGGGGGTGAAACAGATCGTCGAGGAGGCGAGCGCGCCGTTCGCGTCGCTGTATCACTTCTTCCCCGGCGGCAAGGAGCAGCTGGGAGCGGAGGCGATCCGCCACTCGGGCGGCCTCTACGGGCAGCTGATCGGCCTCTTCTACACGGCGGGCGACGATCCGGTGGATGCGACGCGCAGGTTCTTCGAGGCGGCGGCGCAGACGCTCGTGGAGACGGGCTACGCCGACGCGTGCCCGATCGCGACGGTGGCGCTCGAGGTGTCCTCGACGAGCGAGCCGCTTCGCGAGGCGTGCGCGGAGGTGTTCGAGAGCTGGATCGGCGCGGCCGCGGAGAGCCTGCGCGCGGCGGGGGTGCCCAGGCGGCGCGCTCGGGCGCTCGCGATCTCGCTGCTGTGCTCGCTCGAGGGCGCTTTCGTGCTTGCGCGAGCGCTGCGCAGCACCGAGCCCGTGGATGTGGCGGGGAAGGCGGCGGTCGCGGCGGTGAGCGACGCGCTCGCGCCCGGCGCGCGGCGCGCTCGCAGGGCGCGCTGAGGAGGGCTCAGCGCCTCACGCCGCGCGCGCGCTGCGCGTTGTAAGTGCATGCGCGGAGCGACCTCAGGCGGATTGCGGCGCGAGCGCCTGTGCTGGCGCGCGCGCGGCCGCAGCGCGCGAGCAGCGCACGCACGACGGCGAGCCGCTGCGCCAGCGCGCGGCCTGAGCGCCGCGGGCCCAGCGCGTCGCGCTAACTTCTCTGGATGGCACGGGAGTGGAGCGCGCTGCCGTACGCGCAGTGGAGCGCGACGTGCGACACGCTGCACGCGCACACGCAGGTCCTCGGCAAGCTCGCGGTGCGGCTCGCGCCACGTGAGCCGCAGTTGCAGCACGCGGCGCTGCGCCTGAGCGCGCGCGGCTGGGAGACCCTGCCGCTACCTGCGCCCGACGGCTCCGGTGCGATCGTGGCGGCGCTCGACCTGCATCGCCACGAGGCGCTCGCCGAGCACAGCGACGGCCGCGCGCGGCGCGTGCCGCTGACGGGGCGCCCGGTGGGCGACGTGGCGCGCGAGCTGCTCTCGGCGGTGGGCGACCTCGCGGGCCCGGTCGAGATCGACCCGACGCCGCAGGAGGTCCCCTGGAGCGTGCCGCTCGACGAGGACACCGAGCATGCGACCTACGACCGCGACCAGGTGGAGCTGTACTTCGCGGCTGCCACGCGCGCGGCGCTGGTGCTGGCGGAGTTCCGCGCGTCCTACCGCGGGCGCTCCACGCCGGTGAACGCGTGGTGGGGCTCGTTCGACCTCGCGGTGAACCTCTTCTCCGGCCAGCCCGCGGACCCACCCTCCTCCGACTTCATCATGCGCAACGCGATGGACGCCGAGGAGGTCGCCGTGGGCTGGTGGCCCGGCGACCCCCGCTATGGTCGCGCGGCCTTCTACGCCTACGCGCACCCCGCCTCCGAGGGCTTCTCCGAAGGAACGCTCGAGCCGCCGGCAGCGCGCTGGGAGCAGGACCTCGGCGAGTTCGTGCTCGACTTCGACGCGCTGTCGGACAGCGAGGACCCGCACTCCGACGCGCTCGCGTTCGCGCGCTCGGCGTTCCGTCACGCCTGCGCGGTGTGCGGCTGGGACCCGGCGCTGCCCGCGAGCGCCGAGGGCACGCCGCCGCCGGTCTCGTAGGGCACGCGAGCGGGGGGCGGGGAGCTCAGCGCGAGCGCGCTCGCGCCGAGCGCGGCGAGCGCCGAGAACGCGAACACGGCGGGGTAGCCCGCGAGCGAGGCCACGAGCCCCGCCGCGGGGCCGCCGAGCCCCACGCCGATGTCGAAGAACGCGGTGAACGCGCCGAGCGCGGAGCCGCGCCGGTCATCGCCCACGTCGCCCACCACCATCAGCGCGAGCGAGGGGAACAGCATCGAGAAGCCCACCCCCATCACCACGGCGCCCGCGAGCGCGGCGGCGAGCGAGGTGGCGAGCGCGATGATCGCGAGGCCCGCCGCGTCGAGCAGGCCCGCGAGCGCAGCCGTGGGCCGCGCTCCCGCGCGGTCGGGCACGCGCCCCAGCACGAGGCGGCTCGCGAACACCGCAACCGCGAACGCGGTGAACACGACCGCGCCCCCGCCGATGCCGCGCGCGTGCAGCAGCAGCACCACGAAGCCCGCGAGCGCGGCGTAGCCGACGTTGGCGAGCGCCAGCGCGAGACCGGGGCGGCGCGCGGGACGCGGGAACAGCGCGAGCGGCTCGAGGCTACCGGCGGCCGGCGCGAAGCTCGGCGCGGGCAGCCGCAGCGCGATCAGCGCGCCCGCGAACGGCAGCGCGGCGGTGGTGGCCCACACGGCGTCGTAGCCCGCGCCCGAGCGCAGCAGCTCGCCCGCGACGGGGCCGAGCGAGAGGCCGCCCCACACCGCGAGCCCGAACAGGCCCAGCGCGAGGCCGCGGCGGTGGACCGGCGCGAGGTCCACCGCCCAGGTGGCGCCCGCGGTGTAGAAGGAGCCCTCGCCCGCGCCGACGCACAGGCGCGCCGCGATCAGCTCGGGCACGTTGCGCGCGAGCACGTACAGCGCGCCGCCGATCGCCATCGCGAGCGCGCCGCTGACGAGCACGACCCGCCGCCCGCGGCGGTCCGCGTGCCGGCCCGCGAGCGGGCGGCACACCACCGAGGTGACCGCGAACGCGCCCACCACCAGCCCCACCGCCACGTCGCCGCCGTGCAGCGGCCCGTGCACGTAGGTGGGGAGCACCGGAAGCGCGGCGCCGATCGCGGTGAACACGAGCAGCGACGCCACGAACAGGCCCGCGGAAGCGGCGAGGTCGGAGCTGTCGGGCGCCCCGCGCAGCGCGCGGGGCCTCACCCAGCGCCCTTGTGGGCGGCGAAGCGCACGATGAAGCGCGAGACGATCCGCGCGCCGCTCGCGCGCGGCTTTGGCAGGCCGTCGGGGTAGGCCCATTCCGGGTTGACCACCAGGCCGCACAGGCGCTGGCCGCCCGGCGACGTCGAGCACGGGCTCGGAGGTTCATACGGTTCGCTCGCGCACGGGTAGCTGCCTTCGCACGGCGGCGGCTGTGGCACCGCGTAGATCGCGCCCCGGTACCAGCCGCCCCTGCACCACCTTCCGAGCGTCGAGGTCGCCGGCGCGAGGGTGAGCGTGACCGTGCCGTTCGCCAGCGGCCGGCCGTAGTCGGTGCGTCTCATTTCGCTCGACGTGGAGCACGGGGGAGGGGATGCGCGCGTGAAGTGCCCGTAGGGCTCGAGCACGATCACCGCGTAGTAGTAGCCGCCCTCGGGCAACGCGGGAGCGCGGAACCTGAGGTGCACGCTGCGCCCCGCGCCGAGCTTCGGCAGCACGTGCACCGGAAACGCGCTCGCAGGAGCCGCGAGGCACAGCGCGGCTGCGACCGCGAGCAGCGCCCCCGCCGTGGCGCGCACGATGTCGCCGCGGGGCTCGTCTCAGCGGCGGCGCGTCCACTCCCGCTTCCACGCACAAGTTCTGCGTTGACCGTCGTCGAGCCCATCCGCATAGAGGGTTGAACATACCGCTGTAACGGCTGTCGATGCGAGCCGGCGAGCTCGGGCGCGTCGCACAGAGACTCGGTCGCCCGGCGGGGGCGGAGATGAACAGTAGGATCGCGGCCGTGCCGTTCACGCTCAGGAACCTCAAGGAGGATCTGGAGGATGTCGGGTCCAACTTCGACGGCGCGCCGGACCTCGAGTTTCGCGTCGCGAGCAAGGCGCTCGAGCTCGAGCGGTGCGGCCTCTGCTACCAGCGCATCCCGCCGGACTACCGCTTCCCATACGGCCACACGCACAAGCAGCAGGAGGAGATCTACGTGGTCGTGCGCGGGAGCGGTCGGATGAAGCTCGACGAGGAGATCGTCGAGGTCAAGGAGTGGGACGTGGTTCGCGTCGCGCCCGGCACGTGGCGAGGCTACGAGGGCGGGCCGGAGGGTCTCGAGATCCTCGTCTTCGGCGCGCCCAACCTCGGCGAGAATCCGCGCGAGGACGTGGAAGGCCGGCGCGACTGGTGGGCTGACCGGCTGTAGGTCCCGAGAGGGCCGGCTCGCACGTTCAGGCGAGCGATCGGCTGCTCCACTCCTTCTTGTGCGCCCGCTTCGCCGCCTGGTAGTCGGCGAGCGCCTGCGGCGAGTCCACGTCCCCGAGCGTCGGATGCGCCGGCACGAGGCCGGCGGCCTTCTTCAGCCCGTAGCGCTTGGCGAGCACCGAGCCGAGCGCCTTGACCTTCATCTCCCCGAAGCCCGGCAGCCCTTCGAGGTTCGCGCGCAGCTCCTCGCCGTTCCTGGCGTCCTTCCAGACTCGCGCCGCATCCCCGCCGTACTCGTCGCGCACGTGCGCCGCGAGGTCGTGCACGCGTTCGGCCATTTTCGACGGGAACCGGTGGATGGCGGGTTTCTCGCGGAACACGGGATCGAGGTCAATCGCCGCGAGCTTCGCCGGGTCGAGCGTCCCGACGCGCTCCCTGATCGCCAGCGGACCAGAGAAAGCCTTCGGCACGGGCACCTGCTGGTCGAGCGCGAATCCGATCAGCAGCGCCATCGGGTCCGAGGCGATGAGCTTGTTCGCGTCGTCGGAGTCAGTGAAATGCAGGCGCTCGAGCACGCGCTCCGATCGTAGCGCGGCGCAGCGGCACGGCCGCGCCGACGAGGCAAGGCCACCCTGCCGGGCCTACAACGCCGCGGACCGTAACGCCTATTTGCCAGCGCTGACGACGAGGCCGACCTTGGTGCCCGCGGCGACGGTCCTTCCGGAGCTCAAGCTCTGTGAGATCACATCGCCCTTCTTGACGTGGCTCGAGTGCTTGCGCTTGACCGCTCCCACCTTCAGGCCCGCTTTGCGGATCGCCGCTTCGGCGCTCGCGCGGGTCTTGCCGGTGACCCGCGGCACCTTGCGCTTGCCGCCCGGAGGGGTTTCTGTGTTCGAGCTCGCGCCGACCGTGATTTCGTGCGTCTGGGCGACCGGAAGGAAGCCGTTGCTGACGAACGGGTTTTCGTTGCCATTCCAACCGAGCGCGAAGACGCTGTCGCCGCCGCTCAGCTGTGACATCAGGACTTCACCGACGATCGGCGTGTTCGCAGGAATCGTCGGCCAGAAGTTTTTGACGGTGCCGATCGTCGGGGTGAAACTGCAGCCCGGGTATTCCGCCCCGCCGCCGTTGGGGGCGCATGAGCCGGCCGGGAAGCCCGAGGCGCTCATGTTGATCAACTTGTCTTCGGAGTCGACCGCCGCGGTGCTGTTTTTGAAGTTGAGGTCAAACGAGCTGACCGCGAACGGGAACGTCAGCGTGAAGTGCACCGTTTTCCCCGATGCCGACAGCGTAAGGGTGCCGTAGGGGATGCCTTTGAAATCACCCGATGCGGCCGGAGCCAGGCTGCCCAGCCCAACGGCCACCGAGATCACCGAGATTGCCGTCAGCCGTCTGAACATGTGCTCCCCCTTCAAACCCGAGCGCGACGCGCGCCAATGCTTGCCTGGGATCGTACTGGAGCACGCACTCGTGAAGTGAAGCTGCTTGGGCACGCCGCAATCCTACCCTCGCGTGCGCCCCCGGCCCATGCCTCGACCGGCGGGCCCTGAGCCGGTAAGATCCACCGCTCACAGGTGCTCCGAGGGGGCGAATGCGCAAGGCTGCGCGACCGCCCGGAGCGCCCTGCTGTCAACCACACACGGAGAGAGGATGGATGGATGGCACGCTTTAGGGGCTTCGCCCTGGCTCTGATCGCTGCGCTCTGCGCGAGCGCGTACGTCGCGTCGGGAGCGCTCGCGGCGCGGCCGGCCGGCCAGGCGCAGGTCAAGAACGCCTTGACCGAAGAAGAAAGGGAAATCCGCGAAATCGCGCGGGCCAAGGAAAAGGAACGCATCGAAGCCGCGCGGGAACACGTCCGCGAAAAACAGGCGGTGTTCCGCGAAAAGAGCGCGGAAAGGAGCCTCGCGGCGCGCGAAAAGGCGCAGGAAAAACGCCAGGCCGAACGCGAAGAAGACAAGCAGCTGCTCGCCGAAGCCAAGGAACAGGGCCGGCTCGAAGAAGTGCAGCCTGAAGTCCTCGCCAAAGAGGAAAGGGCCAAGGAAAAGGCCGCCGCGCTGAGGGAGCGCGAACGCGAAAAAGCCGCGGCGCGGCGCGAACGCGAGAAGGAAGCCGCCAAACGCGCGCTCGAAAAGGCCAAAGAACACGCGAGCGAACTTCGCCCGATCGAAGAAGAAAAGCTCAAAGCCAAGAGAGAACGCGAACACCTGAGAGAACTGCGCGCATGAGGTAAGGCTGCGTGAAATGGTCGCGGCGCTGATCGTGATCGGCGCCCCAGGCGCCGGCAAGTCCTCGGTTCTGCAGGAGCTCAGCTCGCCGCCGAGATCCTCGCCCAGATGCGCGCGCGCGGCGTGCTCGCGAATTCCTAAGAGCAGGATTAGCCGCACGTCGCGCGAATCACGGGGAGGACCCGGACCGCGACGCGAGAGGGGAAGAACAGCCATGTCCAACCGCTATGACCGCTTCGTGCCGCTCGCCGGCGTCGCCTGGGCAGTGCTCGCCGTGGCCGGCGTTCTCACCGGCGGCGGTGAAACGCCCGAAGCCGATGCGAGCCCGCGCAAGATCATCTCCTACTACAGCTCGCACGCCTCCGAAATCGAAACCTCCGCGGTGCTGTTCGTGCTCGCCTTCCTGTTCTTCCTCGTCTTCTGCGCCGCGCTGCGCGCATTCCTGCGGCGCAACAGCGTGAACGAGCCGCTCGCCACGCTGCTGCTCGCAAGCGCCGTGATCATCACCATCCCCGCCGGTATCGGCGGGGGCGTCGAACTCGGCCTCGCCCAGAACATCCACCACATGGGTCCCGAAGCGGCGCAGGCCGTGAACCTGGTGGAGAACGAAGTCTTCGTGCCGGTGCTCGTCGGCGGCTTCCTGTTCGGCGTGAGCGGCGCCCTCGCGATCCTGCGGGGCGGGCAGCTTCCGGCCTGGCTGGGGTGGGTCGCGATCGTGATGGCGATCGCGTTCGTGATCCCGCCGGCGATCTTCGCCGCGTTGATCATTCTGGTCCTGTGGTCGGCCGTGGTGGGCGTGCTCGTGTTCAAACGCTGGGCCGCGGCCACCCCGGAGGCGCCGGCGCCGGCGCCGCTCGCGGCCTGACGCGGTCGCTCAGGGTGCGCCGTCCGAGCCCGCCGCCACGGCGGCGGCGAACAGCACCGCCTGCGCGCGCGCGACCGCGCCAACCGCGGCGTCGGGCGGCAGCAGCTCGGGATGGTGGAGCGGGCGCTCGCTGAAGCCCTCCGCTCCGTCGCAGCCCCACGAACGCCATCGCGACGGGCGCGATCGCCGCCGAAGAACGAGAAGTCGTCGGAGCCGCACGAGCGCCACGGCGGCGCAGAGCGCAGGCCCGCGCGTGCGAGCAGCCCTCGCGCGCGCCGAGGTGATCGCCGGGTCGTTCTCGAGCGGCGGCTCGCCCGCCACGATCGCGACGCTCGCGCTGCAGCCGTGCGCCTGCGCCACGCCGCGCGCGACCTCCTCCACGAGCGAGCGCAGCGCCGCACGGTCCTCCTCGCGGTGCGCGCGCAGCGCGCCGCGCGCGCTCGCGCTCGCGGGGATCACGTTCTCGGCGCTGCCCGCCTCGAGCACGCCGACGGTGAGCGTCGCGGCGTGCAGCGGGTCGATCCGCCGCCCGAGCGCGCGTACAGCGCCACCACCGACCTCCGCGACCGCGAGCACCGGGTCGCGCCCGCGGTGCGGGTAGGCGCCGTGCGAGGGCTCGCCCCGCATCGTGATCGTCGAACGCGTCGCACGACGCGTTCACGGCGCCTGCGTCGAGCGCGACCGCGCCCCACGGCAGCTCCGGGTGGATGTGCGCCGCGAGCACCGCCGCCGGCGCGAGCGACGCCAGCTCGCCGCGCGCGAGCGCTTCGGCGCCCGAGGGGTAGGCCTCCTCGCTCGGCTGGAAGCACCGCCAGGAGCGCCGCCGGGAGCCGCTCGCCGAGCGCGTGCGCCGCGCGTGCGAGCGCGACCAGCGCGGCCATGTGCACGTCGTGCCCGCACGCGTGCATCGCCTCGCCGCTCGCGCTGAAGGGGGCGCCCGTGCGCTCCTCGATCGGCAGCCCGTCGAGCTCCGCGCGCACCGCCACCGCCGCCACGCCCTCGGGCCCCACCCGCGCGATCAGCCCCGTGCCGGCTGCGGGCGTCGCGCCCACCGGCAGCGCCGCGGCCACCGCCGCGGCGGTCTCGCGCTCGGCGTGCGCGAGCTCGGGCCGCGCGTGCAGGCGCCGGCGCAGCTCGACCGCCGCCGGCAGCTCGCGCTCGACCCCCGCGAGCAGCTGCGCGAGCAGCTCGTCAGTAGACAGACGCATAGCGCGCGCACGCCTCCGCGAGCTCGAGGCTCGCGGTCAGCTCGACCTCCGCTCGCTTGACCGCGGTGTACGCGTCGTAGAGCAGCGGGCTCATCCAGCCGCGCGCCTGCGCGTCGCTCTGCGAGCGCCGCCAGCGAGTCCGCGAGCGACTGCGGCAGCGCGCCCACGCCGAAGCGCTTCGCCTCGGCGCGCGTCGAGGCCCGCGGGATCGCGGTCGAGGATCGGCGGCGGCGGCAGCTCGCCGCGCACCCCGTCGAGCCCGGCGCGCAGGATCGCCCGAGCGCCAGGTACGGGTTCGCGCTCGCGTCCGCGCCGCGGTACTCGAGGCGCATCTGCGCCGCCGGATCGCCGCCGCCGGGCTTCGCCGGCGGCGGGATGCGCAGCAGCGCTTCGCGGTTCTGGAGCGCCCAGGCAGACCGCCCCCGCGCTCCAGCGATGCGGCTGCAGGCGCGCCGCCGAGACGGGGCTCGGCGCGGTGAGCGCCTGAGCGCGCGCGCGTGCGCGAGGATACCCGCCGCGAAGCGCCCGCCGAGTCTCGCTGAGGGACCCCGGCGCGGTCGGCGTCGTAGAGCAGCGAGCGGCCGGCCGCGTCGAGCAGGCTGACGTGGATGTGCACGCCGTTGCCCGCTTCGCCCGGGTCAAGCAGCGGCGTGAACGTCGCGCGCGCGCCCTGCGCGCCGCGCGACCTCGCGCACCACCTCGCGGAAGACCACCGCGCGGTCCGCGCTCGCGAGGCCGTCGGCGGCGCGCGAGCGGCACCTCGAACTGGTGCGCCGCGTACTCCGCGAAGAACCGCTCCGGCGCCGTGCCCGCCTCGCTCGAGCGCGTGCCATCAGCCGGGTCGCGAACGGCTCAGCGCGGCGCTGCGCCTCGAGCGAGAACGGCAGCGCCGCGGGCGCCTCGGAGACGAGCTGGAACTCGTGCTCGAAGCTCGCCACCACGCGGATGCCGAGCTCGTGCTCGAACTGCGCGAGCGTGTCGCGCAGGAAGCCGCGCGGGCAGCACTCCCACGGAGCGCCGTCGCTCTGCACGATGTCGCACAGCAGCAGCTCGAGCGCCGGAGCGCCCTCGTGCGCGGCGCACGCGCGACGCGCGTGTCCGCGTCGGGCAGCAGCCGCAGGTCGCCCACCGAGCCGAACGGGTTGGGTTCGGCGAGCGGCCCGAGCGGCGTGAGCGCGTGGTTGGCGGGCACCCAGCCGACGCCGTCCTGCAGGTGCGCGTCGAGGTCGCGCGCGAACACCGAGCGCCCGCGCACGATCGCGCCGAGGTCGCAGCACACGAGCGCGACCAGCTCCGCCGCGCTCACCCCGCGCTCACCTGCTCCGGCGTGCCGTTGTCCCACAGGCCCTCGCGCAGCCCCGCCCCGGCCGCCCCTTCGCGCAGCGCCGCTGCGTCCTCGGCGAAGGCGACCGCGATCATCCCGCCCGCCGGCTTGTCGGGGCGCGCGAGCGCGCGCGCGAGCAGCTCGCCGGGCTGCAGGTGGACGCCGCCGCCGCCGAGCGACGGGTAGGTGTCAGCGACCGCGTACAGCGAGCCGCGCGGGCCGCTCGACGCGCCCGACCACGCACACGAAGTGGCCCGACGTCCCAGTCGGGCGCCGGCCCCGCGAGCTCGCCGTCGCTCGAGGTGGTCGAGCAGCTCAGAGAGGCTCGCGCGCGAGCCCCACAGGTGGTGGGTCGCCAGGTTCGCGATCAGCGTGACGGGGCCGCTGCGAGCGCGCGGCCGCGTCGAACAGCGCGGCGAGCGAGCCCGCGGTCCACGGGCCGCTGCAGCGCGATCGCCTCGAGCCTCGCGCCCGACAGCTCGGCGAGCGCCCGCGCGAGCCCTCCGGTCGGTCGTGCCCGAGACGCTCCGCGGTCGTCGATCAACGGGATCTCCAGCCGGTAGTCGCGCCGGCCGCTCTCGCCGCGCGGGAGGCTCCCGGGGTCGGGCACGCGCCGAGACGACGCTCCCCGCCGCGAGCGCCACCGCGTCCTGGTCGAGCGGCTCGCCGTCGCGCCGCTCGAGGCCCGCCGCTCCCAGCGCCAGCGCGCCGCAGAAGGCGCCGCACAGGTCGTCGCGCTGTGGCAGCTCGCGCGCGTGCATGCGCAGCAGCTCGCGAGCGCCCGGCAGCAGCGTGATCTCGAGCGTGCCCTGCGCCATCACGGCCAATATACGGCTCCCGCTCCGCTCAGCTGCGCGGCGCGTAGCGGTGGTGAAGCATCAGCGCGTTGCCGTCGGGGTCGCTGAAGAACGCCATGTGGCACACGCTCGTGTCGAGCGTGTCGCCGTGGAACTGCACCCCGCGCGACTCGAGCGCCGAGCGCGCCTGTTCGATGTCCTCGACGTGCAGCGCGAGCGCGTTGGGGCTCTGTTTGTGCTCCATCCCCATCGCCGTCGGGTTGAACACGCTCAGCGTCACGTCGCCGGGCTCGAACTCCGCGTAGTTGCGCTCCGGGCAGGTACACGGAGCGGCGCAGCCCGAGCGTGGTCGCCGTAGAACTCCACCGCGGCGTCGAGGTCGCGCGTGGGGATCCCCACGAAGTCGACCCCGGTGACGATCGCGCCGGTGGCCGGCGCCGGTGTGCTGCTCATCGTGAGACCTCCTCGTTCGCGGGTTGTGCCGGGCGCTCCACGCCCCGCGTCCGATTCTAGGTCGCCGCCCGCGCAGCGGACGCGTGCCGGCGCTTGCACGTACGCTTGCGTCACCGCGTCGCGTTCGACCGAGAGGACGCGCCATGAGCAGGGGAAAGGACGCGCCATGAGCTGGGACTTCTCGACCGACCCCGAGTTCCAGGAGCAGCTCGACTGGATGCGCGAGTTCGTGCGCGGCGAGATCTGGCCGCTCGAGTCGATCTGGCACGAGCTCGGGCTCGACGGGCTGCGCATGCGCGATCGCGCCGCTCGCAGGAGCAGGTCAAGGAGCGCGGGCTGTGGGCCACCCACCTGCCGCCCGAGCTCGGCGGCCAGGGCATGGGCCAGGTGCGGCTCGGGCTCATGCACGAGATCCTCGGCACCTCGCCGATCGCGCCGCTCGCGTTCGGCAACGCCGCGCCCGACTCGGGCAACTCCGAGATCCTCGCGCTCGCCGGCACGCCCGAGCAGAAGGAGCGCTGGCTGTACCCGCTGCTGGCCGGCGACCTGCGCAGCGCGTTCAGCATGACCGAGCCGCACACCCCCGGCTCCGACCCCACGCAGCTGCGCACGAGCGCGGTGCGCGACGGCGAGGACTGGGTGATCGACGGGCAGCAAGTGGTTCTCCTCGAACGGCTCGATCGCCGACTTCCTGATCGTGATGGCCGTCACCAACCCCGAGGCGCGCCCCTCGCAGCGCGCGTCGATGTTCGTCGTCCCCGCCGATGCGCCCGGCGTCGAGATCGTGCGCGACGTCCCCACGATGGAGCATCCGTGGGAGCGTTACGGCGCCTACGGCGGGCACGCGGAAATCCTCTACGAGCGGCGTGCGCGTCGCCCGCCGAGGCGCTGCTCGGCCGCGAGGGCGAGGGCTTCGTGCTCGCGCAGCAGCGGCTCGGGCCGGGGCGCATCCACCACTGCATGCGCTGGCTCGGGGTGGCGCGGCGCGCGTTCGACATGATGTGCGAGCGCGCCACCTACCGCCACGCGCACGGCTCGCTGCTGGCGGACAAGCAGACCGTCCAGAACTGGATCGCCGACAGCGCCGCCGAGATGCAGGCCGCGCGCCTGATGACGCTTCACGCCGCGTGGGTGATGGACACGCAGGGCGCGCGCGCCGCTCGCACCGACATCGCACTGATCAAGTTCTTCGGCGCGAAGGTGCTCCACGACGTGGTCGACCGGGCGCTTCAGCTGCACGGCTCGCTCGGCTACTCCACCGACCTGCCGCTCGAGCAGATGTACCGCTTCGCGCGCGCCGCGCGCATCTACGACGGCCCCGACGAGGTGCACCGCCAGTCGGTCGCGCGCCAGGTGCTCGCCGGCTACGCGCCGCCCGAGAACGGGGTGCCGAGCGAGCACCTGCCGACCCGCCGCGAGCAGGCGCGCGAGCGCTTCGCCGCCCTGCTGCAGGCGGTCACAGCCAACGACTGAGCGCCGGGCGGGCCGCCGCTCGCTCTAGGCTGGGGGCCATGCCGACCGGCGCCACGCAGCCGCCGCGCACGTTCGACCCCGCCGGGTTCGAGAGCTTCCGCTTCCTGCACCGCGAGCTCGACCGCTCGACGGGCGCGTCGTGCTGCGCTACGCGCTCGACGACGAGCTCGAGTTCACCGAGGAATTCCAGCTACCGCTGCAGCGAACGCTCACCGAGGCGCAGGTCGAGCGCGTGGGGGGGCTCCTGTCGCTGCTGCACTGGGTCGCGGGCGTGAGCTACTTCAAGACCGCGCTGCCCGCGTCGGTCTCGTGCGAGAGCGGCCTGCCCGGGCCCGCGAGCGCGGCGCTGCTCGAGGCGCTCTACTCGGAGGGGCTCGGCGAGCTCGCGTACGACGAACGGGCTCGAGCGCCTGCCCCGCCCGAGCTTCGGCGCCCCGGGCGCCGCCCGCGCTCGCGCGGGCGCGCCGCAGGATCCGAGGCGCGTGCTCGTCCCCGTCGGCGGCGGCAAGGACTCCGCGGTGGCGCTCGAGATCGTGCGCGCGGCGGGCTGCGAGCTCGAGCTCTTCTCGATCGGAGACGCCGCGCCGATCGCCCGCACCGCGGAGGTCGCGGGCCTTCCCTGGCGCGTGGCGCGGCGCACGCTCGACCCCGGCCTCGCGTCGCTGAACCGCGCCGGCGCGATCAACGGCCACGTCCCGGTCACTGCGATCGTCTCCTGCGCGGCGCTGCTCACCGCGGCGCTCCTGCGGCTTCGACGCGGTGGCGATGGCCAACGAGCGCTCGGCCTCGCGCGGCAGCTTCGCGTGGGACGGCGTCGAGGTCAACCACCAGTTCAGCAAGGGCCTCGCCGCCGAACGGCTGCTGCGCGCGGCGCTCGCCGAGGTGCATGGCGGCGTGGAGCTCTTCTCGGTGCTGCGGCCCGCCTCCGAGCTCGCGGTCGCGCGCGCGTTCGCGCGCATGGAGCGCTACCACCGCGCGTTCACGAGCTGCAACGCGATCTTCCGCCTCGACCCCGCGCTGCGCAGCGCCTCGTGGTGCTGCGACTGCCCCAAGTGCCGCTTCGTGTTCCTCGCGCTCGCGCCCTTCTGCGCGCCCGCAGCACCTGCGCGAGGTGTTCGGCGCGCGACATGCTCGACGACGAGCGCCAGTTCGAGGGGTTCGCGCTGCTCACGGCCACCGGCGGCCACAAGCCGTTCGAGTGCGTCGGCGAGGAGGAGGAGAGCATCGCCGCGATCCGCATGCTCGCGGCCGACGAGCGATGGAGCGGCCGCCGCGTGGTGCGCACGCTCGTCTCCGAGGTGCTCCCCCGCTGCGCTCCGGGCGCCGGCGAGCCCGCCGCCGTGCTCGCGCTGTCCGACGAGCACTGCGTCCCCGAGTCGCTGCTGGCGCAGGCGCGTGCGCTTCTCGCAGCTTGAAGGGCTGCGCGTCGGCGTGTGGGGCGCCGCGCGCGAGATACGCTCGCTCGCGGCCCAGCTCTCCAAGCGCGCGCCCGCCGCGACGATCGCCGTCGCCGTCTTCGACGGCGAGCCGCCCGCCGGCGTCGCCGAGGCGCTGCGCTCCCCCGGCGTGCGCGTCGCCGGCGCCGCCGACGCGCTCGACGCGCTGTCCGGCTGCGACGTGCTCGTGCGCTCGCCGGGCGTCTCCACGCACCGCCCCGAGCTGCGCGCGCTGAGCGCCGCGGGCGTCCCCGTGACCACCGCCACCTCGCTGTGGCTGGCCGAGCGCGAAGGGCAGCGGGTGATCGGCGTCACCGGCACGAAGGGCAAGAGCACCACCGCCGCGCTGTTGCACCGGCTCGCGCGCGCCGCGGGCTTGCGCGCCGAGCTGGCGGGCAACATCGGCGTGCCCGCGCTCGACCTGCTCGACCGCCCCGACTTCGACGTCGCCGTGGTGGAGCTCTCGAGCTACCAGATCGCAGACCTCGCCGCGGGGCCCGAGGTGGCGCTCTTCACCAACCTGTTCCGCGAGCACGCCGACTGGCACGGCTCCGAGCAGGCCTACCGCGCCGAGAAGCTGCGGCTGCTCACGCTCCCGGGCGTTCGCGCCGCCGTGCTCAACGGGCGCGACGAAGGCCTGATGGAGGCCGTCGGGGACGCGCCCGAGATCGCGCTCACGTTGTATGGGGTGCCGGGCGGATGGCAGCCCACGGCGGACGCGATCGAGCTGCGCGGCGAGCGCGTGCTCGAGCGCTCGCGGCTGCCGCTGCCCGGCGAGCACAACGCGCTCAACCTGTGCGGCGCGCTCGCCGCGCTCGAAGCGTTCGGGACCCGGCCGCCGCCGCTCGCACAGGCGCTGAGCGGTTTCGAGGCGCTCCCCCACCGCCTGCAGACCGTCGTGCGCTCCCGTGGCGTGCAGTGGGTGGACGACAGCATCTCCACCACGCCCGAGTCCACGCTCGCGGCGCTCGAGAGCTTCGCCGGGCCGCGAGGTCGTGCTGATCGCCGGCGGGCAGGACCGCGGGCAGGACTACGCGGGGCTCGCGCGCGAGCTCGCCGCGCGCAGCACCGTCGTGATCGGCGTGCCCAGCACCGGCCCGCGGATCGTCGAGGAGGCGCTACGCGCGGGCGTGGCGCCCGAGCGCGCCGTGCACGCACGCGACCTCGCCGAGGCCGTGGAGCTCGCGCGCGAGCGCGCGAGCTCCGGCGCGGTGATCCTTCTCTCGCCCGGCGCGCCCAGCTACGACAGCTTCCGCGACTTCGAGGAGCGCGGCGAGCGCTTCAAGGCGCTCGCGTCTCGGGCGTAGCGCAGCCACGGCGCACCCCGAAAGCAGGAGGGGCGCCGCTGCGCGGCGCCCCTCCCGTCGAGTGTTGTTGGGTTTCAGCCGTGTACTACGGGCACAGCGGGTTCGTCGGCACGCCTTCACACGGTTCCGGCATCGTCGGCTGCGGCCCGGGTGCGGGCTGCGCTTCCACGGTGCGCGATTCCGAGATCGCCTGCAGTTCCAGCAGGTAGTAGATCGCCGCTTCACCGTTGTTCGGGTTCGGCGTCGTTTCGTTCTGGCAGCCCCACGTGCCTTCGATTTCCGCGGGCCACGTCGCGGCCGTCAGCGAGTTTTCCGACACGCAGTTGTTCGTCGACGCCTGTTCGCCGAAGAACCCGCCCTGCAGGTAGATGTCGCCGCGGAATTCGCCGCCTTCGTAGCCGTTGCCTTCGAACGTGTTGTTCGAGATCCGGTTCCCTGCCAGCTGGAAGTAGATCGTTTCCGGACCGGGCGGGAACGGGTTCGGGTACTCGAAGCCCATCACCCCGTCGCTCGGGTTGTTCTTGATGATGTTGTTTTCGATCAGGTCGGCGTAGTCGCCGGGGAGCTCGACGCCCGCGCCCTCGGGAGCAGCGCCCGTGGACGGGTTGTCGGGAGCGTTCAGGTTGTTGTTTTCTTCGATGCGGTTGTTACGGATGATCGTGCACCGCGCGATGTTGGTCGATTCGAATTTCGGCAGCCTCTTGTGCCCGTGCCGGTACGGTTTGTCCGGTCCGCACGCGCCGTTCTGAGGCGGCGGGCCGTCGCCCGGGTTTTCGGAGTTGGGCGCGATCCCCGTTGTGTTGTGGTTGAAAATCGAGTTTTCGATCACGAGGTTGCCGCCCGAGTTTGACCCCGAGTAGCCGAGCGCGTTGTTTTCGATCGTGGCTTTGTTGACGCGCGCCTCGCATTCGGCGCACGCGCCGATGTACAGGCCGGAGTCATTGAAGCCCGACGCGTACACGTTTTCCCACGCGCCTTCCTTCTCGTTGTTGGTGAAGATCCCGTAGCCGCCGTTGAGGCCGGTGTCATACGCGGTCAGGTAGCGGCCCCACCATCCGTGGGCGCCGTATTTTTCGGACTCTGCGCCGCCGTTCCACCAGATCTCGTTGCCGCCCGGTCCGTCGGATGTGGCTCGGTCGAAGTTCTTCACCGTGAGGTTTTCGATGTAGACGTTGCTCGTCTTGTAGACTTCGATCCCGTTGCTTCCGCCGGGGAGCGGTTCGTTTTTCCCGTCGAGGATCACTTCGTTGCGGTTCATTCCGCGAATCCAGATCCCCGAGTGCGGTTTGGTGACTTTCACTTCTTCGTCGTACACACCCGGCTCGACGAGGATCCAGTCGCCGTGGTGGGATTCATTGACCGCCGCCTGGATCGTTTTGAAGTAGAGAACTTTTTTCGGCGGATTGCTCGGCAATTCGCCCTGCTGGACGATCAGCACGCGAGCCGCGAACGCGCTGCCGGCGAACGTCAGGAACGCCGCCGCTGCGAGTGCGACCACCGCCGCATGCCAGAAGCTGGCCGGGCTGCGGTCCAAGCGGCGCCGTACCATCCCGATACACGACATCCTCACCCCTCCTAGATTGAGATTGCGCGCTGGCGCCGTGCGGGGCCACTCTCAAACGGCGCTCAAGCGCCGAAGCCCGATCGGTCCTGCCGCCGGCCCACAGCCCGCAGCTCGGGTTGATCCCGAGGCAGCGGGAGTCTAACACCGCGCGGCCCGTTGGATCAAGCAGGCTGCCGGGGCCGCCTGGTGGCCAGGGCACGTCCTGAGCCCCTCGCACAGCCCCGCGCACGAGTTCGCCGTCCTGCCGTGCCGGCCGCCAGGCGTCTGTCCGTGCGGGCTGCCGCTCGTCTGCGCGCCCGCAGGAAAACCTGGTCAAACGTGCGCAGCGCGTGCGCGCCCCGCGCACCCGTTCACCTATTCACATCAATCCCAGTCACCTGAACAAGCCGGCCCGGCGTGAGCGGATTCTCACCCACTCTCAGGAAGCTCTTACCGAATCTCAGGATTGCTCACACCGAGGCTGGGCAAGGTGAAGACATGACCGCAACCACAATGATCATCCTCAACGTCGTGCTCGACGTCGCGCTGCTCGCGCTGCTCGCGTTCGTGATGACGCGCGCGCGCAGGCTCACTCCCCACCGTGTGGCCGAGGCCGCGCAGCCCCCCGCGCGTCAGCGAAGGCGGGTGCCGCCCGGCCGCGTCAGGCGCGAGGCCGCGCCGCTGCGCGCGGTGCTCGACCGCTGAGGACCCCCATCTGGCGGCCGCGGGGCGCGGGGGCCGCTCAGCGTTCCCCCGCCCCGCTGCGCCAGATGAACACGTACCAGATCGCCACCACGATCAGCACGCCAAGCGGCAGGGCCAGGCTCAGTATCGACCCGGCCAGGAAGTGGCTCGCGAGGGGGATTGAGCTGCTCGACATTCGACTCTCCTAGTGCTCGCCCGCCAGGCGGGACGGCCGCTTGCCCGCGCGCTCGGGCGCGAGCCAGCGGTTGATGTACACGAATATGACGATAACGAAGCTGATGGACCCCGGCACCCACATCACGCCGGCCGCGAGGTGCTGGTCGGCGAGCGCCGAGATGCCGCCGGGGCGGCCGGTCGCGTGCGCGTATGACGAGTAGAGCGCGTGCGGCGCCAGCGCCAGCACGATCGCGAGCGCCCAGGTGACCACCATCGCGCCGACCAGGTAGGCGACGCGCTGCGGTTCGCTCAGGGCGCTGTGCAGCGGCGGCGAGGGTATCGCCTGCTTCCAGAACAGCATCGCCGCGACGAAGAACAGCGAATGCTCGAGCGCGTGCAGCGCGCCCGAGCGCAGCGTCGCGTCGAACAGCGCCGGGATGTGCCACGCGAGCACCACGCCCGAGAACAGCACGAAGCTCGGCGCCGGGCGGCCCACGAAGCGGCACGCCGCGCGCAGCCACGCCGTGCGCCCGCTCACGCCGAGGCCGCGGGCGAGCGAGCGCCGCCACGAGCGCGGCAGCGCGCGCCACAGGCGCATCCAGGGGCGCGCCAGCACGATCAGCGGCGGCGCCACCACGAGCAGCAGCATGTGCTGCGCCATGTGCACCCAGAAGAGCTTCAGCGAGATGCTCTCGATCGGCGAGTCGAGCGCCGCCGCGATCGTGATCAGGCCCGCGTAGAAGCACGCCGCGCGCCAGCGCTGCTCATCGCGCGTGCGCGGCGGCGTGACCGTGCGGCTGCTGCCGAGCGCGTACAGCAGCCCGATCGCGACCTCGATGCCCAGCGCCGGGTCGATCCCGGAACCCAGGAAGCTCGACGCCGGTGGCGCCGCCCAGCCCATCAGAGCAGGTACAGGATCACGTACGTCAAGACACCGATGCCCGCCAGGAACGACCAGTAGAACACCGTGGCATCGAGGCCCGGGGCGATCAGGCGGTCGGCTTCCTTGATATCGGACGCCGCGTCCGTGCGCGCGGGTTCGCGCCGCGCGCGCAGCTCGGTCGCGATCTGCGTCTCGAGCCAGAACATCGTGAACATCACAGCGATCAGGTACATCGCGGTCCACACGCAGAACACGCTCGCGAACGCCCCGTCGGTGGGGCCGAATTTCTGCGAGGTGTACTCCGCGCACTGCAGCGCCACCGCGGCCAGCCCGAGCAGGAGCCCGCCGGCCGCCGAGCCGAGCCACGCGCGCGAGCCCGCCTTCATCTGCCTGCCGCCCACGATCGTCAGGCCGGCGCTCAGGATGACGCACACCACGAACGCCGCGCCCAGCCCGCCGCTCGGATCCACGTGCTTCGGGCGCCACATGTTCTCGACGTCGAGCGAGCGCAGGTAGAAGTACGCGAACACGAACGCGACGAAGAAGAACGTCGTCGCGCCCGCCAGGAGGCGTGCGCTGACCGACAGCGCGCGCGCCATCACATCGGGCGGCTCCGGAGGGATCTCCACGCCGGCCGGGACCGGCGGGACCATCATGCCGAGCGGCTTCTTTTCGCTCTCCGCCGCCATCACGTGGCTCCCGCCGGGGCGGCCGAGGTCCCGCCCACCGGGAGCGGGACGCCGTAGTCATAGGGGTCCGAGTCGAACACGGGGATCTGCTCGAAGTTGTTGACCGGCACCGGATGCGGGATCGTCCACTCGATCGACTTCGAGCGCCACGGGTTCATCTCCGCAGCCTCCCGCTTGAAGATCAGCGAGTACACCACGTTCACCAGGAAGATCAGCATCGAGAAGCCGAGCACGAACGCCGACACCGACACCCAGATGTTCAACCCGTGCAGGTGCGGGGCGTAGCTGATCACGCGTCTCGGCTGGCCCTCCATGCCGGCCACGAACAGCGGCAGGAACGTCGAGTTGAACCCGAGGAACATCAGCCAGAAGTGGGCCTTCCCGAGCCGCTCGTTGAAGTTGAAGCCGGTCATCTTGGGGATCCAGTAGTAGATCGCGCCGAAGAAGGTGAACACCAGGCCGCCCATGATCGTGTAGTGGAAGTGGGCCATCACGAAGAAGCTGCCGTGCGTGTCGGTGTCGCTCGGCGTGTCCGACAGGAACACCCCCGAGAGGCCGCCGATCAGGAAGTTGAACGCCCACGCCATGCAGAACAGCATCGGCACCGTGAACGTAGCTCTCCCTCGCCACAGCGTGCCCATGAAGCAGATGAAGATGAAGCCCGTGGGGATCGAGATGATCTCCGTGGAGAGCATGTAGAACGGGCGCAGGTCGGCGTTGATGCCGCTCACGAACAGGTGGTGCTGCCACACGAAGAAGCTCAACAGGCTCACGCCCAGCAATCCCGAGATCGCGAGGCGATAGCCCCACAGGGGCTTGCGCGCGAACACCGGCAGCAGCTCCAGCACGATCCCGAAGCCCGGCAGCGCGAGGATGTACACCTCCGGGTGGCCGAAGAACCAGAACAGGTTCTCGTACAGGTAGGAGCTCCCGCCGCCGCCAGGTATGAAGAAAGAGGTCGTGATCGTGCGGTCCGTCGCGAGCATCAGCAGCGCCGCGATCAGCGTCGGCGCCGCCAGCACCATCAGCACGGCCGTCGCAAGCACGCCCCACACGAAGATCGGCAGGCGCGACCAGGTCATCCCCGGAGCCCGCATCGTGGTGACCGTCGCGATCATGTTGAGGCCCAGCAGCGTCATCGAGATGCCCACCAGCGCGAAGAACACGATGTAGGAGTCCATCCCCATGACCGACTGGTTGCTGAGCGGCGCGTAGCCCGTCCAGCCCGTGGGAAAGCCGCCGAAGAAGATCGTCGAGGTCAGGATGAAGCCGGCCGCCATCAGCAGCCAGAACGTCAGCGACTCGATGCGCGGGAAGGCCATCCGCCGCGCGCCGATCATGATCGGCACGAAGTAGTTCGCGAACGGGCCGAGCACGCCCGAGGTCATCATCCCCATCATCATCGTGCCGTGCTCGCCCACCAGCGTGAGGTAGGTGTTCGGGCCCACCACCGTAGCGGTCTCGTGCAGCAGCTCGGTGCGGATCAGCATCGCGTTGAGCCCCGCGATGAAGAAGAACAGGCCGATTCCCACCAAGTACTGCATGCCCACGACCTTGTGGTCGGTGCACAGCCCGAAGTAACGCCCGACGCCATGCTCCTCCTTCTCGCGCAGCGACGGCGGCTTGCCGAGCAGGCGTTCCACCGGGTAGTTGGCGAAGCCCAGCCCCACCAGGAAGCCGACCACGCCGAACAGGTACGCGAGCAGCAGCGCGACGTCGTTCTCGTTGCTCGCGGTGATGAATTCGAAGCTTTTCGTGTCGCTGAGGACGTGTCCTATCCACCAGCCGAAGTAGTAGCCGCCCACGCCGAGCACCACCGCGGTGAGCAGGTTGAAGCCGAGCAGCCGCCGCAGGACAGGCCGCCTCTGCAGCGGCGCGCTTCCCGAGTCATGTGTGGTGGTCGTCATTCGCCGCGCCTCGCCGGTTCGGGTAGGTAGGTGGTGCTGTATGGCGGCAGCACCTTGGTCGCCGCAGCGAACTTCGTCTGCTGCCGGCCGATCCACGATTCGAATTCTTCGGAGCTAACCACGCGGCCGGTGTCGGCCATGTTCCCGTGCCACACGCCGCACAGCTCCGAGCAGCGGATTTCGAAGTCCTCGAGCTTGGTCGGCTTCACGTAGGCGATGTTGTCCACCTGCGGGTTCGCATCCGCCTTGACGCCGAGCTGGATCGCCCAGAACGAGTGGATCACGTCGAGCGACGTCACGTGGAATTCCACCTGCTGACCGATCGGCAGCACGAGGTGGGGCGTCTCGACGCCTCCGAATTCGGGCCAGCGGTAGGTGAAGGCCCACTGCTGCGCGATCACTTGGACCTGCATGCGGTGGCCCGAGGGCTTCGTCACCGGGTTGGGACCGCTGCCCGAGCCCGCGCCGTGGTCTTCCTCGAGCCGCCACGTCCCATACGCCGCCAGCAGCAGCACCAGCGTGCTCGTGATCACGATCCAGCTCGTCTGAAGGCGCGGTTCCGTGCGGACCGCCGGCCCTTCGAGCGCCGCGCCGCGCGGCTGGCGGAAGTTGACGATCGCGTAGAGCAGGTAGAGGACCACCAGCAGCAGCACCGGCGTCGCCATGCCGATCAGCACGGTGTTGTCGGTCACGACACCCGAGCCCTGGTCGCTCGCCTTGCCCGGGGGCATGATCGGGCCGACGAGCAGTACGACCAGTGGCGTGGCGATCACCGTCGCCACTATCCATATCGTCGCGAAGCGCCGCGCGTGGTTGGGCTCGCTCATCCCCTAGACCACGTCGATGTAGCCGTCCATCCAGCCGAGCGTCTGCATCGGCCCGCCGTTCCCGCTCAGCCAGCCCGCCGCGCACGGCACGAAGCACTGCCAGCGGTAGCGGCCGCGCTTGCCGGTGCGGAACGTGAAGGTGATCGTGTGGTGCGCCATCGTGGGTTCGCATGGCCCTTCTTCGCACTGGTTCTTGGCTTCTTCCGGCACGCCCGGGAGCGGCACGAACACGCCCAGTTCGGGGATCGCGAACGTGTGCGACGCTTCTTCGGGGTCGATCGAGCTCACGGTTTTCGTGCCGTCGATCGTCTCGGTCCCGCCGACCGTGCCCTGCACCTGCGAGAGGAACGGGTTGCGCAGCCCGCTATCGCCGTCGTACTGCTCGATCGTGATGTGAACTTCCGAGTTGGCCGGCACCTTCCACACCGTCGTGTGCGCCCACTGGCCGTTGTTCTTGATCAGGTACGCCACCCATTCGGGGTGCGACGGGCTCAGCTTTTTGCCGATCGCCGCGACCGTCTCGAGGGTGAGGTTCACGCCGCCCGTGCTGCTCTGCGTGGCCGCGATCGTCTTGGGGAAGCTCGTCGCCCAGCTGGCCACGTACAGGCCGATCAGCACGCCGAGCACCACAACGGCCCCGCCGACCCCGAGAACCTTCTTGGCAAAAGCGCTCAACAGGCTCCCCAAACTCGCAAATGGGCTCTCCTCAAAGCACGCCTCTCTCTCCCGGCCACTCTATATCCGGGATGTTTCCGACGTCTCGCGAATACTTCGCTAATTAGAGGATTCTCATAAAGATCCTCCCACTCCACCGGGAAGATCCGGCGCCCGGCGGAGTCCGCCGTCGGGCACGCATGCGCGGGATGCCCAAGGGTCCGCCGGGCGCAAGCCCGCGGGATCCGCCACCCGCGACGCGTCGCCAGCGGGGCGCCGGGCGCAGGCCCGCGGGATCCGCCACCCGCGACGCGTCGCCAGCGGGGCGCTCCCCCCGGCGCGCCTGCGGCGCGCCCCTCGAAAGCCCTCCCGAGTGCCCGCGCCGCGCGCCGGATACGATCATCTGCTTGACGGCGAAGGACGGCACCAGGGGCGTTCCCGAGCGCCCGTCGCTCGACGGCCTCGAGCGCAAGTGGGGCGAGGCCTGGGAGCAGCGCGGGACCTACCGCTTCGACCGCTCCGCCGAGCGCGAGCGGGTGTTCGCGATCGACACGCCGCCGCCCACCGTCAGCGGCTCGCTGCACGTGGGCCACGTGTTCTCCTACACCCACACCGACACCATCGCCCGCTACCGGCGCATGCGCGGGCGAGAGGTCTTCTACCCTATGGGCTGGGACGACAACGGGCTGCCCACCGAGCGGCGCGTGCAGAACCACTTCGGCGTGCGCTGCGACCCCTCGGTGCCCTACGACGCCGCCTTCGAGCCGCCCGCCGTGCCCTCCGACCGCGACCCCGTCGCCGTGTCGCGCCCCAACTTCGTCGAGCTGTGCCTCGCGCTCACCGAGAGCGACGAGCGCGCCTTCGAGGAGCTGTGGCGCACGCTCGGCCTGTCCGTCGACTGGACGATGACCTACACCACCATCGGCGCCCTCGCCCAGCGCGTCTCGCAGCGCTCCTTCCTGCGCCTGCTCGAGCGCGGCGAGGCCTACCAGCTCGAGGCGCCCACTCTGTGGGACGTCGACTTCCAGACCGCCGTCGCGCAGGCCGAGCTCGAGGACCGCGAGCGCCCCGGCGCGATGCACCGCGTCCGCTTCGCCGGCTCCGGCGAGGGCGACGAGGCCGAGATCGAAACCACCCGGCCCGAGCTGATCCCCGCGTGCGTGGCCGTGCTCGCCCACCCCGACGACGCCCGCCACCGCGAGCTCGTCGGCGGCGAGGTGCTCACGCCGCTGTTCGGCGTTCCCGTGCCCGTGCGCACGCACCCGCTCGTGGACCCCGAGAAGGGCAGCGGCCTCGTGATGGTGTGCACCTTCGGCGACGTCACCGACGTCGTCTGGTGGCGCGAGCTGGGGCTGCCCGTGCGCTCCGTGCTCGGCCCCGACGGGCGGCTGCTCGACGTCAGCTGGGGCGCTCCCGGCTGGGAGAGCGAGGACCCCGCCGCCGCGTCGCGCGCCTACGCCGAGCTGAGCGGCAAGACCGTCAACCAGGCGCGCAGGCGCATCGTGGAGCTGCTCGGCGAGTCCGGTGACCTGCTGGGCGAGCCCCAGCCCGTCACCCACCCCGTCAAGTTCTTCGAGAAGGGCGAGCGGCCCGTCGAGATCATCACGAGCCGCCAGTGGTTCATCCGCACCACCGAGCACCGCGACGAGCTGATCCGGCTCGGGCGCGAGCTGAGCTGGCACCCGCCCTACATGCGCGCTCGCTACGAGGACTGGATCAACGGCCTCTCGGGCGACTGGTGCGTGAGCCGCCAGCGCTTCTTCGGCGTGCCCTTCCCGCTGTGGTACCCGCTCGACGAGAGCGGCGCCGTCGAGTACGCGCGGCCGATCCTCGCGCGCGAGGAGCAGCTCCCGGTCGACCCCTCCACCGACGTGCCCCACGGGTTCGAGCCCGGCCAGCGCGGCGAGCCCGGCGGGTTCGTGGGCGACCCCGACGTGATGGACACGTGGGCCACATCCTCGCTCACGCCCCAGATCGCCGGGCACGCCGGCGAGGACGAGGACCTGTTCGCGCGCGTGTACCCCATGGAGGTCCGCCCCCAGGCGCACGACATCATCCGCACCTGGCTGTTCACCACCGTGCTGCGCGCCTCGCTCGACTACGGCGAGCTGCCGTGGCGCAACGCCGCCATCTCCGGCTGGGTGCTCGACCCCGACCGCAAGAAGATGTCCAAGTCCAAGGGCAACGTCGTCACCCCCATGCACCTGCTCGAGGAGTTCGGCGCCGACGCCGTGCGCTACTGGGCCGCCAACGGACGGCCCGGCGCCGACACCGCCTTCGACCCCCAGCAGATGCGCGTCGGGCGCAAACTCGCGGTCAAGCTGCTCAACGCGTCGAAGTTCGCCCTCGCCGACCTCCCGCCCGCCGGCGAAGCGATCACGCACCCGCTCGACCGCGCCATGGCCACGCGCCTGCGCGCCGTCGTCGCCGACGCCACGCGCTGCTTCGACGAGTACGACTATGCCCGCGCCCTCGAGCGCACCGAGGAGTTCTTCTGGTGGTACTGCGACTACTACGTCGAGCTCGTCAAGGGCCGCCGCTACGACCCCGCGCCCGGCGCCGCCGAGTCGGTCAGCCGCGCGCTGCGCCTCTCGCTGTCGGTCTTCCAGCGGCTGTTCGCGCCGTTCCTGCCGTTCGTCGCCGAGGAGGTGTGGTCGTGGTGGCAGGAGGGATCCGTGCACCGCGCCGCGTGGCCCACCGAGGAGGAGCTCGACGTCTCCGGGGGCCTACCCGGCGAGGACCTCGCGCTCGAGGCCACCGCCGACGTGCTCAGGGAGGTGCGCAAGGCCAAGTCCGACGCGCGCCGGCCGATGCGCGCGCCCGTCCTGCGCGCGATCGTGCGCGACACCGCCGAGCGCCTGCGCGCGCTCGAGCTCGGCGCCGGCGACCTGCGCCAGGCCGGCGCCATCGAGCTGCTCGAGCTCGTCGAGCACGACGAGTTCTCGGTCGAGGTCGAGCTCGCCGAGGAGGCCGCCGCGTAGGCGAGCGCGCCCCCGCGCGCTCCCCGTACGCGGCACGTGCGCGCCCGCGCGCGGAGCCGCCCGTGGCTCCTCGATAGGGTGCCACGCGTGGAGCGGACGCTGATCGGCGAGCTCGAGCAGAGCGTGGGCAAGCGCGTGCGCGTGCGCGGCTGGCTGCACGCGCTGCGCGACCAGAAGCGCATGCAGTTCCTGATCCTGCGCGACGAAACCGGGCTCGCGCAGGCGGTGCTGGGAAAGGACGATCCGCCGAGCGCGCTCAACGAGGCGATCTCCGCGCTGAACCCCGAGTCCGCCGTCACCGTCACCGGCGAGGTGGTCGCCGACGAGCGCGTCAAGCTGCGCGGGCTCGAGCTGCGCATCGACGCCGTCGAGCTCGACTCGCCCGCCGAGCCCGAACTGCCGATCACGCCCGAGTCCTCGCTCGACAAGCGCATGGACTGGCGCTACCTCGACCTGCGCCGCCCCGACCGGCGGCTGATCTTCGAGGTGCAGACCACCATCGAGCACGCCATGCGCGAGCACTGGCGCAGCCAGCGCTTCATCGAGATCCACACCCCCAAGCTGATGGGCTCCGCCAGCGAGTCCGGCGCCGAGCTGTTCAAGGTCGAGTACTTCGACCGCCAGGCATATCTCGCCCAGTCGCCGCAGTTCTACAAGCAGATGGCGATGGCCGCCGGCTTCGGCAGGGTGTGCGAGATCGGCCCCGTGTTCCGCGCCAACCCCTCGTTCACGTCGCGCCACGACACCGAGTTCACGAGCGTCGACGTCGAGATCGCGTGGATCGACTCGCACGAGGACGTCATGGCCTTCGAGGAGGCGTGGCTCGCGCACGTGCTGCGCGCCGTCGCCGACGCCCACGGCGAGCAGCTGAGGGAGACGTTCGGCAGCGAGGTCGTCGTGCCCGCGCTGCCCTTCCCCCGCATCGCGCTCGCCGACGCCAAGGAGCTCCTGCGCGAGAGCGGCCACGACGCGCCCGGCGAGGGGCACGACCTCGACCCCGCCGGCGAGCGCGCCCTCTCGCAGCTGATCGCCGAGCGCCACGGCCACGAGTTCGCGTTCGTCACCGACTACCCCTCGACCGTACGGCCCTTCTACCACATGCGCTATCCCGACCGGCCCGAGCTCACCAAGAGCTTCGACCTGCTGTGGCGCGGCATCGAGATCACCACCGGCGCGCAGCGCGAGCACCGCTACGAGCAGCTGCTCGCCCAGGCGCGCCAGAAGGGCGTCGAGACCGAGTCCATCCAGTACTACCTCGACTTCTTCCGCTTCGGCGCGCCGCCCCACGGCGGGTTCGGCTTCGGGCTCACGCGCCTGCTCATGCAGCTGTGCGCGCAGGAGAACGTGCGCGAGGTCACCTTCCTGTACCGCGGGCCGCACCGGCTCGAGCCGTAAACGGCGTGGCGCGCGCTGCGGCACGGCGCGGCGCGGCGCGGGGGCGCGGCGCGGCGCGGCGCGGCGCGGGGGGGGGCTACCAGCAGGGTTTGTAGGTCGCGCCGTTCAGCGCCAGGTTGAAGCGCGCGCCCATGATGCCCGCCGCTTCGTCGGTCGCGCAGAACTTCGAGTTGGCCAGCTTGTACTCGGCGTTCAGCACCGGCTCGCCCGCCGCGAGATAGCGGTCGAAGTCCGCGCATTCGGAGTACTGGTTGCACTGCTCGCTGAGCGCGCCGTCGAAGTACGGCTCGAGCTGCGGCGTCTGTTCG
This sequence comes from uncultured Solirubrobacteraceae bacterium, assembly GCA_963813685.1. Lineage (GTDB taxonomy): Bacteria > Actinomycetota > Thermoleophilia > Solirubrobacterales > Solirubrobacteraceae > Palsa-744. The sequence continues at coordinate 231,778 of CAWEZQ010000004.1, read as the reverse complement.
CCGTCGTTCTTCTGCAGCACCGCCATGCCCAGCGAGTGCGCCTCGCCCGCGACCCACTCGTTGTAGGTGAGCTGCTGCGCCGCCGTGATCGGGAAGCCGCTCTTGTTGGAGAACGCTTCGATGTTGTCCGGCTCCACCGCGTCGAAGCCCTTTTCGCGGCACATCGCAAAGCGCGCCGCCATGATCGGCTCGACCACGCCCAGCGCGCGGATGTCTATCCAACGCTCGCCCGGCCAGCCGTTCGTGCGCCCCAGCACCGACTTGGGGAAGTCCTTGTAGTCGGGGCGGAAGTTCTCCGCGGTGCCCACATCCACGTAGCAGATCACGTGCTTGCCCAGCGCGTGCAGTGCCGCCACCTCTTCGGAGCTGTTTTCGAACCCGTCGATGTCGTACGCGGCGGCGGGCAGCGTGTTCTTGACCTTGCCCTGCAGCTGCCAGTACCAGGTGAGCCGCCGCGGCGGCTGCCACCGGGCCGGCGCCGGCGGCGCCGGTCTCGCGCTCGCCCACGGGGCGAGCACCATCGCGAGCGCGGCGCTCGCGCACGCCCACAGCGCGAAGGCGGTCAGCTCCCGGCTTCTCACCGTCCCCGAGTCTACGCCGCCGGGCGAGAATCCCGTCCGTGCGCGGCTCTACCTTCAGGAGCATGCTCCTCTCCGAGCTCACAGACGGCATGGAGGTGGACCAGGTGCTCGCCGTGCGCGAGGCCGAGCGGCGCCAGCGCCGCGACGGCGGCGACTACCTGCGGCTCACGCTGGGCGACCGCAGCGGCTCGCTCGCCTGCATGGTCTGGGAGGAGCTCGCCGAGGCCGAGGAGCTCGCCGGGGCAGGCGCGGCCGTGCGGGTGCGCGGGCGCTACACCGTGCATCCGCGCTTCGGGCCGCAGATCAACCTGCGCGCGCTCGCGCCCGCGGAGCCCGGCAGCTACTCGCCCGAGGATCTCAGCGACGGCCCCGCGCGCGGCGCCGCGCAGCTCGAAGCGGAGCTGCGCGAGCTGCTCGGCACCGTCCGCCGGGCGCACCTGCGCGTGCTGCTCGAGCGCCTGCTCGGCGAGCACGGCGAGCTGTGGGCGGCGTACCGCGTCGCGCCCGCGGCCAAGCACTACCACCAGGCCTACGCCCACGGGCTGCTCGAGCACTGCCTCGGCGTGGCCCAGGCGGTCAGCGCGGTCAGCGCGAGCTTCCCCGGGATCGACCGCGACCTCGCGGTCACGGGCGCGCTTCTGCACGACATCGGCAAGGTCGAGGCGTACACCAGCGACGGGCACGCGATCGAGCTGAGCGACGCGGGCCGGCTGCACGGGGAGATCCCGCTCGGCTACTACCGCGTGCGCCGCGAGATCGAGGAGATCGAGGGCTTCCCGCACGAGCTCGCGCAGGCGCTCGGGCACATCATCCTCTCCCACCACGGCACGCTCGAGCACGGCAGCCCGGTCGTCCCGTGCACCCGCGAGGCGACGCTCGTGCACATGATCGACAACCTCGGCGGGCGCCTGGGAAGCTTCGACCGCATCGAGAAGGAACTCGCCCCCGGGCGCTGCTGGTCGCCGTTCGACCGTGCCATCGGCGCGAGCGCCTTCTTCGCCGCGCGCGAGACGGGCGGCGCGCCCGCGCCCGGCGAGGCCGAGCCGCAGGCTCCTGCGGCGGCGCGCGAGGCCGCTTGAAAGCGCGCAAATAGCGCGCGCCGAGGGCGCCCGCCGCCTATCCGGCTCCCCGTCGGCTTCTATCTTGTTGGGCCCATGGCAAAGGACACCGAGAAGCTGATCCGCCAGCTGTCGCTGATCTCCTACCTGATGGCGGAGCGCCGGCCCGTCACCGCGGTGGAGATCCGCCGCGACGTGGAGGGCTACAGCGGGATGAACGAGGACGCGTTCGCGCGCCGCTTCTACGCGGACCGCTCCGAGCTCGAGTCGCTGCGCATCCAGCTCACGGTGGACCGGCCCGCGGACGGCGCGGCCGAGCAGGAGAACTACTCGCTGCGCCCCGAGAACTTCCACCTGCCCCCGATCGCGTTCACCGACAAGGAGCTCGCGGCGCTGCAGACCGCGCTCAGCCTGCTCGACGGCGAATTCGCCTACGCCGAGCCGCTGCGCCTCGCGCTGCAGCAGATCACCTGGGGCCGCCCGAGCCCGCTGCGCGCGCCCCAGCAGCGCTCGGTGGCGCTCGGCATAACAGCCTCCGCGGGCGGCCACGACCTCTCCGCGCGGCTCGCCAAGATCGAGACGGCGATCTTCCGCAACAAGACGATCGTGTTCGAGTACTACACGATGGAGCGCGACGAGCTGAGCTCGCGCCGCGTCGATCCCTACCACCTGCTGTTCCAGGGCGGGCAGTTCTACCTGCTGGGCCACGCGCACGAGCGCGACGCGATCCGCGTGTTCCGCCTCTCGCGCATCCGCGGGAAGGTGTCCTACGCGACCAAGGCCGAGCACGACTTCCACCGGCCCGCCGACTTCGACCCGCGCATCTATGCCGACCGCGCCGACTGGCAGCTCGGAGAGGAGCAGGGGCGCGCGAGGATCCTCGTCTCCGAGCGGATCGCGTGGCAGATCGAGCGCCACTTCGGGCGCTACGGCGAGATCGCGCCGCTCGCCGAGGCGCTCGCGGACGCCGACGGCGAGCTCCAGGAGGTGCCCGGCGCGCAGGAGGGCGACGTGGTCTTCACCACCGGCTACGCGAGCCCGCGCGGCCTCGTCTCGTGGGTGCTGGGGCTGGGCGTGAACGCCCGGCTGCTGGGCCCGGAGGAGCTGATCTCAGAGCACGAGCGGCGGATCGAGCTGCTCGACGAACGCCACGGCGAGGCCGCGCCGAGCAAGCCCGCCAAGCGCCGCTCGCGCTCGCGCGCGGCCGCGCAGGAAGCCGCGCCCTCGCGTCCCGCGCGCAGGCGCAGCTCCGCCGCCGAGGCCGACAACGGCTCCGCGCGCCCCGACGCCGCGATCAGGCCCGAGCGCTTCGCGCGCCTCGTCACGCTGGCGAGCATCCTCATCAAGTCCGGACGCGAGGGCGAGCCCGTGGCGATCGCCGAGCTGTGCCAGCGGCTGCAGCTCAGCGAGGAGGAGCTGCGCGAGGACGTGAACGTCCTCAACGTCGTCAACTTCGGCGGCGGGTCCTACGTGCTGTACGCGGAGATCAACGACGCCGACGGCACGATCGAGGTGGATCCCGAGCCCTACAGCGACAACTTCGACCGCCCCGCGCGGCTGCTGCCCGTCGAGGCCAAGGCGCTCGTCGCCGCGATCGACCTGATCGGCGAGCACATCCCGGAGGGCTCGCTCACCTCGGCGCGTTCCAAGATCGTGGCCGCGCTGGGCGAGGACCCGATGGAGCAGGGGCTGCAGGTCGCGAGCGCCGCCGGCGACGACGCGGGCGTCGCGCGCCTGCTCTCGAAGGCGATCGTGCAGCGGCGCATCGTGGAGCTCGACTACTACAAGGAGAACGAGGACGAGCTGTCGCTGCGGCGCGTGGAGCCCTACGCGCTGACCAACGGCCGCGAGGGCTGGTACGTCGCCTCCTACGATCCCGAGCGCTCCGGCGTGCGCCACTTCCGGCTCGACCGCATCAAGGGCGCCACCGTGACCGACGAGAAGTTCGAGCCGCGCCCCGAGGTGGACCCGGCGGCCGAGGTCGATGGCTGGCTGCGCACCGGCGAGGTGCAGGCGTCGCGCACCGCACGCGTGTGGGTCTCGCCCGAGCGCGCGCGCTGGGCGCGCGAGGCGCGACGCGTGGTCGAAGAGTGGAGCGACGGCGCGGTGGTGGTAGAGCTGAGCTTCGCCGGGGTGGACTGGCTCGTGCGCGAGATCCTCAGGGAAGCGGGCGACGCAGCGGTGCTCGAGCCGCACGACGCGCGCGAGGCCGTGCGCGACGCGGTCGCGCGGCTGCGCGAGAGCGCCACCGCTCCCGCCGCCGCGTAGCTGCCTGTAGCGTTCGCGCGCGTGAGCCGCCGCAAGCAGATCGAGATGGGCGAGGATGAGGCGCGCGCGTTCCTCTCCGGCGAGCGCACCGTCACGTGCGCCACGATCGGGCCGCGCGGCTGGCCGCACATGATGCCGCTGTGGTACGTGCTGCGCGAGCCGCCCGCGGGCGAGCGCGGCCCGCGCGTGTGGGCGTGGACCTACGCGGCCTCCCAGAAGGTGCGCAACCTCGAGCGCGACCCGCGCGCGAGCCTGCAGGTGGAGGCCGGCGAGAGCTACGAGCTGCTGCGCGGCGTGATGCTCGAGTGCGACGCGCTCGTCCACCGCGACACCGCGCTGGTGGAGGCGCTGGGGCGTGAGATCTTCTCGCGCTACACGGTCGCGCGCGGCGAGCCGCCCGCGCCCGCGCTCGCCGGCGAGCTGCTCGCGATGATCGCCGCCCAGGCGCCCAAACGCGTGGCGCTCGAGTTCGTCGAGCGCCGCCGCGCGAGCTGGGACCACCGCAAGCTCGGTGGGGTCTACTGAGATGGAGCAGCTCAAGGGGCTGATCCTCTCCGGCGGCGCGCGGCACGCGGCTGCGGCCCATCACGCACACGAGCGCCAAGCAGCTCGTGCCGGTGGCCAACAAGCCAGTGCTGTTCTACGGGCTCGAGGCGATGGCTGAAGCCGGCATCGAGCAGGTGGGCATCATCATCGCGCCCGACACCGGCGCGGAGATCCGGGAGGCCGTCGGCGACGGCGGGCGCTTCGGCGTGCGCGTCACCTACATCGTGCAGGACGAGCCGCTGGGCCTCGCCCACGCCGTCCTCACCGCCGAGCCGTTCCTCGGCGGGAGCCCTTTCGTGATGTACCTCGGCGACAACCTGCTGCAGGGCGGCATCTCCGACCTCGTGTCGGCGTTCCGCGAGCACCAGCCCGACGCGCTGATCCTGCTCACGCCGGTCCCCGACCCCGAGCACTACGGCGTGGCGGAGCTCGACGAGCAGGGCGCAGACGGGCCCGGCCGGGTGGTGCGCCTCGCCGAGAAGCCCGCCGAGCCCACCAGCGACCTCGCGCTCGTGGGCGTGTACATGTTCACCGCGCGCATCCACGACGCCGCCCGCGCGATCGAGCCCTCCGCGCGGGGCGAGCTCGAGATCACCGACGCGATCCAGCACATGGTCGATGCGCAGCTGCGCGTGGAGCCGCACATCGTGCGCGGCTGGTGGAAGGACACCGGCCGCCTCGAGGACATGCTCGAGGCCAACCGCCTGATCCTCGACAGCCTCACCGAACGCGTCGAGGGCGAGCTGGTCGAATCGCAGGTGGGCGGGCGCGTGGTGATCGAGCCGGGGGCGCTGCTCGAGCGCACCGTGGTGCGCGGCCCCGCGATCATCGGCGCGCACGCGCAGCTGCGCGACTGCTACGTGGGCCCCTACACCGCGATCGGCGAGCGCTGCTCGATCTCCGGCGCGGAGGTGGAGCACTCGATCCTGCTGTCGGGCTGCACGATCGAAGGGCTCGAGGGGCGCATCGAGTCCTCGCTGCTCGGCCGCAACGTGAGCGTGCGCCGCGGCGAGCGCCAGCCGCGCGCATACCGCTTCATGGTCGGGGACAACTCCGACATCTCGATCCCGTGAGGGTCCTGCTCACCGGCGCGGCCGGGATGCTCGGGCTCGACGTGATGCGCGCCGGCGAGCGCGCGGGCTGCGAGGTGATCGCTCTCACCCGCGCCGAGCTCGACATCACCGACGAGAGCGCCGTGCGCGCCGCGCTCGAGCGCTCGCGACCCGACGCGCTGCTCAACTGCGCCGCGTGGACCGACGTGGACGGCGCGGAGGGCATGCGCGAGCAGGCCCGCGCGGTGAACGCGCTCGGCGCCCGCAACCTCGCACGCGCCGCCGCCGGCGCGGGCGCGCGCATGCTGCACGTCTCCACCGACTACGTGTTCGACGGCCGCGCGCCCACCGACGCCGCGGGCGCGCCGCGCGCGTACGTGGAGTCCGACCCCACGGGTCCCCGCTCGGTGTACGGGCAGACGAAGCTCGAGGGCGAGCGCGAGGTGCTCGCCGCCTCGCCGCGACACGCGGTCGCGCGCAGCTCGTGGCTGTTCGGCACCGGCGGGCGCAACTTCGCCGAGACGATGCTGCGGCTCGCCGCCGAGCGCGACGAGGTGCAGGTCGTCACCGACCAGGTCGGCTGTCCCACCTGGACGGGCCACCTCGCCGCCGCGCTGATCGGGCTGCTCGAGCGCGAGGTCGCGGGCCTCGTGCACCAGGCCGGCGCGGGGCACGTGTCGTGGAACGGCTTCGCCAAGGAGATCTTCCGCCAGGCCGAGCTCTCCTGCCGCGTGGCGGACGCCAGCAGCGCGCAGATGGCGCGCCCCGCGCCGCGCCCCGCGTGGTCCGCGCTCGAGTCCGAGCGCGACGACGTGCTGCCGCTGCCGCCGTGGCAGGACGGCCTCGCCGGCTTCCTGGCCGCGCGCGCCGGCCTGCTGCGCGGGTGAGCGGCCGCCGGGCGCCTGCGATGATGGCGCGCATGAAACTGCTCGTCTGCGGCGGCGCGGGCTTCATCGGCTCGACGTTCGCGCGCCAGCGGCTCGCCGAGCACGGCGACGCGGTCGCGGTGCTCGACAAGCTCACCTACGCGGGGCGCGAGGAGAACCTGAGCGACATCGCCTCGCACGAGCGGTTCTCGTTCATGCGCGGCGCCATCGAGGATCCGGCGGCGGTCGCCGCCGCGATCGACGCGAGCGCCCCCGACGCGATCGTCAACTTCGCGGCCGAGACGCACGTGGACCGCTCGATCGCGGAGCCCGACGCGTTCGTGGCGACCCACGCGCTCGGCACCTACGTGCTGCTCGAGGCCGCGCGCGAGCACCGCATCCGCTATGTGCAGGTGTCCACCGACGAGGTGTACGGCTCGATCGACGCCGGAACGTTCACCGAGCACAGCGCGCTCGCGCCCTCCTCGCCGTACTCGGCCACCAAGGCCGGCGCCGACCTGCTCGTGTGGAGCTACTTCCACACCTACGCGCTGCCCGCGCTGATCTGCCGCGGCTCCAACAACTACGGCCCCTATCAGTACCCCGAGAAGCTGATCCCGCTGATGATCCTGAACGCGCTGCACGGCGAACCGCTGCCCGTGTACGGAGACGGCATGCAGGTCCGCAACTGGATCCACTCGACCGACTTCGCGCGCGCCATCGGCCACGTGCTCGAGCACGGCGAGCCCGGCGAGGTCTACAACGCGGGCGGCCCCGACGAGGAGGCCAACATCGACGTGGTCAAGCGCATCGTCGCGCTGACCCGCGCGAGCGAGTCGCAGATCGAGCACGTCGCCGACCGGCCCGGCCACGACCGCCGCTACTCGCTGTCCTCCGAGAAGGTGCGCGCGCTCGGCTGGGCGCCCGCTGTGCGCTTCGGCGAGGGGCTCGAGCAGACCGTCGCCTGGTACCGCGAGAACGGCTGGTGGTGGGAGCCGATCCGCTCGGGCGAGTACCGCAGCTACTACGAGCGCCAGTACGGGCGCTCGCTGCAGTCCTGAGCGCGCCCGGAGCCCGGGACCCTCAGCCGAGGCTCGACACCTTCCATTTGCCGCCCTCCTTGACGAGCGAGAGCGCGCTCGTCGCAAGCTTGCCGCTGTAGGTGCTCTTCACGCGCGCGCGCGCCGAGGATCCCGTGATGTCGATCGACTCGACTTCGAGCTGCAGGCTGTCGATCTGCGCGAGCTGTTCTTTGAGCGCCGTTTCGCAGCCTTTCGTGCCCCCGAGCCGGCTCACGATCGCCTGCGCGAGGTCGCGTTCGCAGATCTTCTTCTGGTCGTTGTTGGTCGCGTCGCCCTGCAGGTTCGAGATCGCCTGCGCCACTTCGTGCTTTTCGCCTTTGAACGCGGACGTGGACACGCTCGTGGCGCACGCGCCCAGCGCGAACGCAGCGGCCGCCGAGCAGGCCGCGCACGCGGGGCGTCTGAGGGTGCTCCACAGCGACATGACGGCTCGTGAGAGTACGCGACGAGGCCGCGCGCCGCTGCGCCGGTGCTACGCGCGCCCGTCCACGCGGCGGTGGCCGAGCCGCGCCGAGACGTGGTCGGCGGCCACGATCAGGGGCGCGAGCAGGCCGTCCACCATCTCAGGCGCCGTGATCATCGAGCTGGCGGCCGAGATCGCCATGGCAGCCGCCACGTGTCCCGACTCTTCGCGCACCGGCACCGCGATCGCCCGCACGCCCTCGATGAACTCTTCGTCGTCGATCGCGTAGCCCTGATCGCGCACCTTCTCGAGCTCCGAGCGCAGGGCCTTCTTGGAGGTGATCGCGTTGGGCCCGCTCCTCGTCAGCTTCGCGTGCCCGAGCAGCTCGCGCTGGTCACGGTCGGGCAGCGCCGCGAGCAGCACCTTGCCGGCCGCCGTGGAGTGCACCGGCACGCGCGAGCCCGGGCGAATCGCGCGGCGGATCGAGTGAAGTCCGCGGCGGTAGCTGCGCGCGATGTCCACGATCAGCGCCTCCGTGCCGTCGAGCACCGTCACGCTCGCCGTGTAGGAGGTCCGCTGCCGCAGCTCCTCGAGCTGCGGGTGCGCGTGCTCGCGCAGGTCCGTCGCGTTGATCGCCGACAGGCCGAGGTCGGTGACGCGCAGGCCCAGGCGGTACTTGCGCGAGGCGCCCTGTTCCAGGTACCCGAGCGCCACGAGCGTGATCACGTAGCGGTGGGTCGTCGAGCGGCTCATGCCGAGCTCGTCGGCGATGTCGGCGATCCCGAGCACCGGGCGCCCGGGGGTGAAGCAGCTGAGGATCGCGAGCCCCCGCTCGAGCGACTGCGAGTAGCGCGGCTCGCGCAGGCTCGGTACCGACCACGCAGCGTCGTTGGGCGATTTGGACGTGGCTTGACTCACCTTGGGCGTCATCGCCGTCTTCCCGCCTTTCCCCGAAGTCGAGTGTCTATCCTGCCGCACGCGCCGGGAGTTCCCTGGATGCTAAGCCGTGCTGACCATGAGAAACCGGCGCCCGTGATGATAAACAGTTGCGTTCCGGAAGGAAAGGCCGCTCAGCAAAAATTTCAGATGGCCGAATCCTGCGGGTATTGCCATCCTCACGCCGGGACCTGGCCGTCGCCCATGAAGTGCTTGCTCAGCATGCTCTGCTGGCCCTGGTAGTTGGAGCCGACGTCCTCGCCGTAGAGCACGTCGGGCCGCTCCGACATGCGCTCGAACGCGAGCTTGCACAGCGGCTGGCCGTGCTCGACCATGAACGACACGTCGCGCGCGCGCACCTCGAGCGCCGCGCGGCTGCCGTGGCCCTCGCCCGAGCTCGCCGAGCTCGCCGAGCTCGAGTAGCCGAAGCCGGGGTCGAAGAAGCCCGCGTAGTGCGTGCGCAGCTCGCCCGCGGTGGGGTCGTACGCGAGCATCTCCGCGGCGCACCCCGGCGGGATGCTCACCCCCTCGGCCGACAGCAGCAGGTAGAACACCTCGGGCTCGAGCACGATGCGCCCGCCGCGCTCCGGGTGCACCGGGTCCCAGTAGTCCTGCCATTTGAGCGCGGCCGTGCGCGTCAGGTCGATCGGCAGGCTGTTCTTGCGCGCGCGGTAGCCCACGATGCTGCGCGCCGAGCCCGACACGTCGAGGCTCAGGAACAGGCCTTCGCCGAGTGCCAGCTGCGAGCCCGGCAGCGGCCGCGAGTCGAGGTACAGCAGCGGCGAGGCGCGGTGCAGCTCCGCGAGCTCGGCGTCGCTGAGCCGCCCGTCGCCCGTCGCGAGGCGCACCTGGTTGAGCGCCAGCCCCGTCTTCACGCGGATCGCGAACGTGCGCGGCACCACCTCGAGGTACAGCTTGCCGCTGTAGCCCGGGGCGATCTCGTCGAAGCGGTGGTTGCGGTCGGTGAGCACCCGCGTGAACACGTCCAGGCGCCCCGTGGAGCTCTTGGGGTTTGCCTTCGCGCGCACGTGGGACGGCAGCCGCAGCTCCTCTATCAACGGCACCAGGTACGGGCGGTCGCGCTCGAGCGTGGCCCCGTCGCGCAGGTCGATGCGTTCGAACGCGAGGTCCTCGCTCTTCTCCTCCACCGTCGAGTCGCTCCCCGGCAGGAAGCTGCAGCGCAGCGCCCACGCATGCTCGCCGAGGCGCAGGTCAACGCTCGCGGGCTGCACCGAGGAGCGCGGGATGCTCCACGGGTCCGCCACCATCCATTCGGCCGCGATCGCCTCGCGCAGGCGCTGCGCCGGCAGCACCCCGGCGGCGTGCGCTCCCGCTGGCTCGGGCGCCGGCTCGTGCCCGGTCGCCGCCGCTCCGCTCACACTCGTGCTCTGTCCGCCATCGAAACCAAGTCTATGCACGGTCGGCGCGATAGCCTCGGATCGTGCCGCTGTCCAGCTTCAGCCCGCGCGTGCGCGCCTGGTTCGAGGCCGCGTTCGACGGTCCCACGCCCGCCCAGGAGCTCGCGTGGCCGGCGATCGCGGCGGGCGAGAACGTGCTCGTCTCCGCGCCCACCGGCTCGGGCAAGACGCTCGCGGCGTTCCTGTGGGCGCTCGACCGCCTGAGCACCCGCGCGGCAGACGAGGGCGGGGAGCCGGCGCCCGGAGCGCGCACGCGCGTCGTCTACGTGAGCCCGCTGAAGGCGCTCGCGTACGACATCGAGCGAAACCTGAGGGCTCCGCTGCGCGGTATCGGCGCCGACGAGCTCAGCGTGGCGATCCGCACGGGCGACACCCCGCAGCGCGAGCGCGCCGCGATGCTGCGCAATCCGCCCGACATCCTGATCACGACGCCCGAGTCGCTGTACCTGCTGCTCACCTCGCGCGGCCAGCAGATCCTGCGCGGCGTCGAGGCGGTGATCGTCGACGAGATCCACGCGGTCGCCCACTCCAAGCGCGGCGCGCACCTCGCGCTCACGCTCGAGCGCCTGGAGGCGCTGGTGGCGGCGGGCTCGCAGGGCGCTGGCTCCCGCCGGGACGGGGCGGGGATCCAGCGGATCGGCCTGAGCGCGACCCAGAGCCCGCTCGAGGAGATCGGCCGCTACCTCGTGGGCCCCGCCCGCGAGGTGAGCATCATCGACGCGGGCGTGCGCAAGCCGCTCGACCTGCGCATCGAGGTGCCGGTCGAGTCGATGGCCGAACCGGGGGGCGGCGCGGGGGAGCCCTCGCACGACCCGCTCGAGCCGGTTGCGGGCGGCGAGTCCACGCGCAACTCGATCTGGCCCGCGATCTACCCGCGGCTGCTCGAGCTGGTGGGCGAGCACAGCTCCACGATCGTGTTCGTCAACAACCGGCGCTCGGCCGAGCGCGTGGCGCTGCGCCTGAACGAGCTCGCCGAGCGCGAGATCGCGAGGGCGCACCACGGCTCGCTCGCGCGCGAGGAGCGCGTGAAGGTCGAGGAGATGCTCAAGGCCGGCGAGCTGCCGTGCCTGGTCGCGACGAGCTCGCTGGAGCTCGGCATCGACATGGGCGCGGTCGACCTCGTCGTCCAGATCGAGTCGCCCAAGTCGGTCGCGCGCGGCCTGCAGCGGATCGGCCGCGCGGGCCACGGCGTCGCGCAGGTCTCGAGCGGGCGGGTGTTCCCCAAGTTCCGCGGCGACTTGCTCGAGTGCGCGGTGGTGGCGCGCAGGATGCGCGAGGGGCTGATCGAGCCCACGGTGGTGCCCCGCAACGCGCTCGACGTGCTCGCCCAGCAGATCGTGGCGATCGCGGTCGCGCACGAGCAGGCGCAGGCGGGCAGCGAGGATGCCCAGCACGCGCCCGGCATCCCGGTGGCGGAGCTGCACGCGCTGATCGCGCGCACCCACTCCTACGCGGAGCTCTCGCGCGAGCTGCTCGAGAACGTGCTCGACATGCTCGACGGGCGCTACCCGTCGCGCGAGTTCGGCGACCTGCGCGCGCGCATCGTGTGGGACCGCCTGGCGGGCACGATCCGCGCGCGCAAGGGCTCGCGCCAGCTCGCGATCGCCAACGCCGGCACGATCCCCGACCGCGGCCTGTACGCGGTCACGCTGCCCGACGGGCGCCGCGTGGGCGAGCTCGACGAGGAGATGGTCTACGAGGCGCGCCCCGGCCAGACGTTCCTGCTCGGCGCCTCCACCTGGCGGATCGAGGAGATCGGGCGCGACCGGGTGATCGTCACGCCCGCGCCCGGCGCGCCGGGCGCGGTGCCGTTCTGGAAGGGCGACGCCGCGGGACGCCCCAAGGAGCTCGGCGAGGCGATCGGGGCGTTCTCGCGATGGGCCGTCGAGCAGGACGCGGCCACGCTCGAGCGCGACTACGACCTCGACGAGAGCGCCGCCCGCAATCTGCTCGCGTACCTGCGCGAGCAGCAGGCCGCCACGCGCGTGCTCCCCAGCGACCGCACCGTCGTGGTCGAGCGCTTCCGCGACGAGATCGGCGACTGGCGCATGTGCGTGCTCTCCCCCTACGGCGGGCGCGTGCACGCCGCGTGGGGTCTCGCGCTCTCCGCGCGCGTGCGCGAGCGCTTCGGGCTCGAGTGCGACGCGATCTGGAGCGACGACGGCATCATCCTGCACCTGCCCGAGCTGGACGCCGGCGACGAGGAAGGACCCGGCGGCGAGGAGCTGCCCAGCGCCGCGGAGCTCGTGCTGCTGGAGCCCGACGAGGTCGAGCAGCAGGTCGTCTCCGAGCTCGACGGGTCCGCCCTGTTCGGCGCGCGCTTCCGCGAGAACGCGGCGCGCGCGCTGCTGATCCCGCGCGCGTACCCCGGCCGGCGCACGCCGCTGTGGCAGCAGCGCCTGAAGGCGCAGAGCCTGCTCGAGGTCGCGCGCCGCTACGAGGACTTCCCGATCGTGCTCGAGACCTACCGCGAGTGCCTGCGCGACGTGCTCGACGTGCCGGGCCTGCAGGCGCTGCTGAGAGCGCTGCACACGCGCGAGATCTCGCTCGTCGAGGTAGAGACCCCCACGGCCTCGCCGTTCGCGTCCTCGCTGCTGTTCGACTACGTCGCCACCTACATGTACGAGGGCGACGCCCCCAACGCCGAGCGCCGCGCGGCCGCGCTCGCGCTCGACCGCGACCTGCTGCGCGAGCTGCTCGGCTCCGACGAGCTGCGCGAGCTGATCGACCCCGGAGCGCTGCGCCGCGTCGAGGACGACCTGCAGCGCCGCTCGGAGATGACGCGGGCAACCGGCCGCGACCCGCTGCACGACGTGCTGCGCTCTGTGGGCGACCTCACCGCCGAGGAGGTCGCCGAGCGCGTGTTCGCGGGCATGGATGCGCCCGCGCTGCTCGAGGAGCTGCAGCGCGAGCGCCGCGCGATCCGCCTACGCGTGGGCGGCGAGGAGCGTTTCGTGGCCGCCGAGGACGCCGGCCTGTACCGCGACGCGCTCGGCGCGATGCCGCCCGGGGGGCTCCCCGAGGCGTTCCTCGCGGACGTTCCCGACGCGCTGCGCGAGCTCGTCGCGCGCTACGCGCGCACGCACGGGCCGTTCACGGTGGGCCAGCTGCGCGAGCGCTACGGCGTCGACGCGGGCGCGGTGCTGCGCGAGCTCGAGCGCAGCGGCGATCTCGCGCGCGGCGAGCGCTCGGCGATCGGGCCCGCCGCGCAGCGCGGCGAGCGCGACTGGTGCGACGTCGAGGTGCTGCGCCGGCTGCGCCGCGCGTCGCTGGCGGCGCTGCGCAAGGAGATAGAGCCCGCCGAGCAGCGGCGGCTCGCCGCTTTCATGCCGTCGTGGCAGGGCGTGGACCGCCACGCTTCGAGCGGCGCCGGAATCGACAGGCTGCGCGAGGCGCTCGTGCCGCTGCAGGGCCTCGCGCTGCCCGTGGAGTCGTGGGAGCGCGACGTGCTCCCGCGGCGCATCGGCGCGTACTCGCAGACGTGGCTCGACCACCTCTGTGCGAGCGGCGAGGTCGTATGGGTCGGCGCGGGCGCGCTCGGTCGCTCGGGGCGCGTTGCGCTGTACCTGCGCGAGGACGCCGCCGCGATCGGGCCGCCGGCGCCCGCGCGCGGCGCGAGGGCGCTCGCGCCGCCCTCCGAGCGCGAGCACGAGCTCGTGCGCGAGCGGCTCGCGGGCTCGCCGTGCTTCTTCACCGACCTGCTCTCCGAGCTCGAGCTCTCCGCCGAGGCGCTGCGCGAGGCGGTTTGGGATCTCGTGTGGGCGGGCGAGGTCACCAACGACGCGTGGGCGCCGCTGCGCGCGCCGCGCCTCACGCTCGCGCGGCTCGAGCAGGGCGCACGCCCGCCGGCGCCGGGGGTGCGCGCCGCGGGAGCGCGTGCGCCCGCCACGCGCTCGCGCTTCAGCGCGCGCCGCGCGCCGCGCTCCTCGCGCCACGGCCAGCAGGTGCAGGGGCGCTGGTCGCTCGCGCGCAACCTGTTCGCTGCCGCCGTGCCCGGCGCCGCAGGCGCGATGGAGCGCAGGCGCGTGCTCTCGGAGCTGCTGCTGGAGCGCTACGGCATCGTCACCCGCGAGCAGGTGCTGGCCGAGGGCGTGCAGGGAGGCTTCGCGGCGCTGTACGACACGTTCTGCAACCTCGAGACGCTCGGCATCTGCAGGCGCGGCTACTTCATCGAGGGCATGGGCGGCGCCCAGTTCGCGCTGCCCGGCGCCGTGGAGCGCCTGCGCGCGCGGCACGACGAGGGCGGCGAGCGCGCGCGCACGCTCGTGCTGGCCGCCGCCGATCCCGCGCAACCCTACGGCGCAGCGCTCGCGTGGCCGCGGCGCGAGGCGCAGGAGCGCCGCCCCGCGCGCGTCGCGGGCGCGTACGTGGTGCTGGTCGAGGACGAGCCCGTGCTGTACGTCGAGCGCGGCGGGCGCGGGCTGCTGACCCTGGTGGGCGAAGGCTCCGTGGAGGCGCACGCCGGCCGCGAAGGCGCCGCCGAGCGGCTCGGCCACGCGCTGCGGGCGCTCGCCGACGCGGTGCGCGCCGGCCGGGTGCCGAAGCTCTCGCTCGAGCGCATCGACGGCGAGCCCGCGATCGGCTCTGCGCTCGCCGCCGAGCTCGTGGAGCTGGGCTTCCACTCGGGCCCGCGGCGGCTCACGCTCACGGCCTGAGCGCCTCGCGGAGGATGCGGCAGCGCGCCCTTGCGGCTATCCCCCCAATAGTCTAACCTTCGGAATTGTGCCGAAGGACGATACTTTGGACTTGGCACCGCTCTACAGGCGACTTCCCCGCGGACCCAACGGCCTCGGCCGTGACGCGGTCGCCCGTAATCAGCGCGCGCGGATGTACGGCGGCATGATCGAGGCGGTCTCCCGCAGCGGCTACGCGCAGACCACGGTGGCGCACGTGATCAAGCTCGCGGGCGTCTCGCGACGCGCCTTCTACGAGCAGTTCACGAGCAAGGAAGACTGCTTCCTGGCGACCTACGACGTGGTCGTCTCGCGCGAGCGCAAGCGCGCGATCGACGTGTGGGGTGCCGAGCGCGGGTGGGACAACCGCGTGCACGCGGCGTGCAAGCGCCTGTTCGACGACGTGGGCACGGACCCGCGGGGCGCGCGCCTCGTGCTGGTCGACTCGGTCGCGCTCGGGCCGACCGCGACCGACCGCGCGCGGCTCGTGTCGGCGACCTTCGAGCGGCTGCTCTCCGACGCGTTCTCGCACGCTCCCGACAGCAAGGACGTATCGCCGCTCGCCGCGCGCGCGATCGTCGCGGGCGTGCGGCACATCGTGCTCAGGCGGCTGGTCGAATCGCGCGAGCGCGAGCTGCTCACGATCACCGACGAAATCCTCGACTGGATCGAGTCCTACCGCTCCTGCGGCGTGCCCGCGATCGCGCTCACCGCGCCGCCTCCCGCCCGCCCGAGGCTCGCGCAGCGAATGCCGGTGCGCGGCGCCGGCATCGGGAGCGTGATCGAGGCGCTCCTCGACGACGCCCGCATGGCGGTGCGCCCGCCGGTGATGGCCAGCCCGCTGTGGCCGCGCGCGGTGCGCTTCGCGATCGCCTCGCTGACCGAGTTCATCGCGGAGAACGAGGCGCTGCTGCAGGGCGCCGGCAGCCACGTGGAGCTGCTCGAGCCGCACGCGCTGATCCGCGTGACCGAGGCGATCGAGGATCTCACGGGCCTCTCCGACGAGGGCGCGGCGCCGCCGCAGCGCGGGCCCGGCGTGGCGCGCGAAGCGGTGGCGGGCGCGGTGTGGTCGATCATCGCCGGGTGCATCGCCCGCGGCCGCGCTGCGCGGCTGCCGTACGTGGCCGACCAGCTCGCGTTCATCGTGCTCGCGCCGTATCTCGGCGCCCGCGCGGCGGCCGAGCAGATCCGCAGCGACGGCGCGGCGCTGCACGCCGTCTGAGCGCCGGCGAGGGCCAGCCTGCCGGCTGGCGCCCGCGACTGTGGCAAGGTGGGTGCGGTGATCGAGCCGACCGTCAAGCGCACGCGCCGCGTGGGCCACAAGGGCGCCGCGCACATAGAGCCGGGCAACACGCTCGCGAGCTTCGACGCCGCCCTGCGCCACGGCGTCGACATGATCGAGCTCGACGTGCTCAGCGAGCGCCGCGACGGCGGCGGCAGGTTGCTCGTCGCACACGACTACGAGGACATGCGCTCGCGCGCGCCGCTGCGCTTCGAGGACGCGCTCGAGCACCTCGCGGGCGAGGACTTCGCCGAGCTCGAATTCGACGTGGACGTGAAGCTGCCGGGATACGAGCTGCGTGTGGTGGCGGCGCTGCGCGAGGTCGGCCTCGTGCCGCGCACGCTCGTGAGCGGCATGTTCACCGACGCGCTCGACCGTGTGCGCGAGGCCGAGCCCGCGCTTCGCCTCGGCTGGTCGGTACCGCGCGTGCGCCGCGACTACACCACCGACATGCTCACCGCGATACCCGCGCTCGCGATGCTCACGGGCTACCGCGCGATGCTGCCGCGCCGCGTCCGCACGGCGCTGCGCGAGGGACGCTTCGACGCGGTCATGGCGCACTGGCGCGTGGTCACGCGCGCGCTCGTGCGCGCGGTCGCCGACGGCGGCGGCGAGCTGTACGTGTGGACCGTGGACGACGCGCGCATGATCGAGCGGCTCACCGCGATGGGCGTCGACGGGATCATCACCAACGACCCGCGGCTGTTCAGCCGATGACGCAGGTGCCCGCGCTGTAGCCCGGCGGGTCGGCGCCCGACACGCTGCGGTGGCTCGCGGTGGTGGCGCGCGAGACCGACTCGAGCACGGTCGCGCCGCGGCGCCACTGGAAGGAGACCACGCCGCGCAGCGTGAAGGAGGCGGCGCGCGGCGAGAGTTCGAAGCTCGTGCCGCCCTGGCGCGCGGAGGCGCCGCTGCCGACCGCCGCGAAGCTCGAGCCCGCGCCCGGGATGTCGACCCAGCGGCGCGCGCCCGTGCCGGTGTTCCTGTACTGCAGGCGGAACGCCATGTACATGCGGTCGCGCGCGTGGCCGTCGCCGGGCATCGAGCCGCGCACGCCGACCCAGTCGGGCTGGTCGGCGGGGCTGCACACGTCGATCGTCGCCCACAGGTCGCTCGAGGCGAGCAGCGAGGGCAGCTGGCCGCCCTGCGCCTGGCCGCCGGCCTGGCCGCCCGGCGCAGAGCCGGCGGGCGCGGTCGCGGGCGCGGCGAGCGCGCCGAGCGGCGCGAGCCACACGGCGGCGAGCGCGGCGAGCGCGAGCGCGGCGATCGCGCTCACCGTGCGCAGGCGCCCTGCGTCCGCGTCGAGCACGCTCCTGCGCCTGGCCATGACCTGAAGATAGCGGCGCCGCGCGGCCGTTCGCGCCGTGTGGTATCCCGTGGACGATGGGGGTGACGCGCTCAGCTGACGTGGTGGAGCTGCTCGCGCACGTGCCGGTGTTCGAAACGCTCGAGCACGACGACCTCGAGAAGATCGCGGAGCTCACCGTCCCGCGGACGTTCGAGCCGGGTGAAACGGTCTTCCGCGAGGGTGACGCGAGCGAAACGTGCTACATCGTCAGCGCGGGCCAGGCGCGCGCGGTGCGCAGCCACAGCGACGGGCGCACGATCACGCTGGCGACGTTCGGCCGCGGCGACATATTCGGCGAGCTCGCGATGTTCGAGGAGGAGCGCCGCTCGGCGACGGTCGAGGCGGTGGAGCGCACGGAGGTGGTGGCGCTGCTCGGCCCCGACATGCGCAGGCTGATGGGCCAGCACGCGCAGATCGCGATCCGGCTGGCGATCGCCCTCGGCAGGCGCCTGCGCGAGACCAACGAGCGGCTCACGCGCCGCTCGTTCCAGACCGTGCAGAGCCGCGTGGCGGTGGTGCTGCGCGAGCTCGTGGACGAAGCGCTCGCTGACGGCAGGGCCCCGACCGACGTGCTGGTCACCACCACGCAGGCGCAGCTGGCCCAGCTCGCGGGCTCCTCGCGCGAGTCCGCGAGCCGCTTCCTCGCGGTGCTGGAGCGCGCCGGCGTGATCTCCCAGGGGCGCGGCCGGCTGGTGGTGCACGACCCGGGGGCGCTCGAGCAGTATGTCTTCTAGGGACCGCGCCAAGGGCGCGGCGGCGCGCGAGCGCGAGTTCTCGGCGGGCGGCGTGGTCGTGCGCGGCGATGAGCTCGTGGTGATCGTGCCCACGCGCCGCGCCGCCGACGGCTCGACGGTGCTCGCGTTGCCGAAGGGGCACGTGGACCCGGGCGAGACGCCGCTGCAGGCTGCCGAGCGCGAGGTGCGCGAGGAGACGGGCGTGGTCGCGGAGCTGGTGCACGAGCTCGGCGAGGCGCGCTACTGGTACCGCCGCGACGGGCGCACGATCGGCAAGGCGGTGCGCTTCTACCTGTTCAGATACGTGAGCGGCGACACCGCGGACCACGACCACGAGGTGGAGGAAGCGCGCTGGCTGCCGCTGGGCGAGGCGCGCGAGGCGCTCACGCACGCGGCGGAGCGCGAAATGGTGGAGCTCGCGCTGGCCTACCTCGAGAAAGACCGATAGCCTGCGCTGGGCTGCGCCGCCGGCGCCGCCGTCACCGCACTCGTTCCGACAAGGACTCCCCGATGCAGGTCCTCAACTTCTACTCGACGATCTTCGCCGACGAGCTCAAGCGCGGCCGCAAGACGGCCACGATCCGGCTCGGCGACAAGTCGGGCAAGTACCGCAAGAACCAGCTCGTGCTGGTAACGATCGGCTACCAGCACTCGCCGCGAGAACGCATCTTCGAAGCGGTGATCGACCAGGTCGAGGTGATGCGCGTCTCCGACCTCTCGCCGCGCGACATAAAGCACGACAACCCCGAGTTCCGCCGCCACGAGGAACTGATCAACTTCCTCGAACAGATCTACGGGCGCGGGGTCTCGATGGACGACGTGGTCACGGTCGTGCGCTTCTCCCAGATCGTGGACAACCCGGCCCCCATCACGCAGGCGATGAAGGGCTTCGGGGGCGCGCAGAACTGACGCGCCCCGCCGGGCCCTTGGAAATTGGCAGTCTCGCGGCTAGACTGCCAGATAACCGGCATTTGGCCCGGATCTTCTATATATTCAGGCTGCGATTGGCACTTCACGAGTGAGAGTGCCAGAGGGTGGCGGCTCGCCCCAGAGCCGCCGGGCCGCACATCTTCTAAACGGAGGTTCTCAGAACATGAAGCTCAAGCCCCTGGGCGATCGTCTTATCGTGCGGGCGATCGAGGAGGAGGAGACCACCGCGAGTGGCATCGTCCTGCCCGACACCGCCAAGGAGAAGCCGCAAAAGGGCAAGGTGCTGGCCGTCGGCGACGGCCGCATCGACGAGGACGGCAAGCGCATCCCGCTGGACGTCAACGAGGGCGACGAGGTCCTCTACAGCAAGTACGGCGGAACCGAGATCAAGATCGACGGTGAGGAGCTGCTCGTGATGCGCGAGTCCGACGTCCTTGCCAAGGTCGCTTAAGGAGACAACTGGAAATGGCACACAAGGAGATCAAGTACGACGCTGAAGCGCGCAAGGCGCTCGAGGCGGGCGTCGACGCGGTCGCGAACGCGGTCAAGGTCACGCTCGGCCCGAAGGGTCGCTACGTCGTGCTCGACAAGAAGTTCGGCGCGCCGACGATCACCAACGACGGCGTGACGATCGCGCGCGAGATAGAGGTCGAGGACGTCTTCGAAAACCAGGGCGCCCAGCTCGTACGCGAGGTGGCGACCGCCACCAACGACGTCGCGGGCGACGGCACCACCACCGCGACCGTGCTCGCGCAGGCGATCGTGCGCCAGGGCCTGAAGAACGTGGCCGCGGGCGCGAACCCGCTGGCGCTCAAGCGCGGCATCGAGCGGGCGGTGGACGAGGTCGTCTCGAACATCGCCACGCAGTCCAAGGAGGTCTCCGGCAAGGAGCAGATCGCGCGCGTGGCGACGATCTCGGCCGGCGACGACGACATCGGCGACGTGATCGCGGACGCGATCGAGAAGGTCGGCAAGGACGGCGTGGTCAACGTCGAGGAGGGCCAGACGTTCGGCATGGACCTCGAATTCACCGAGGGCATGCAGTTCGACAAGGGCTACATCTCGCCGTACATGGTCACCGACCAGGACCGTATGGAGGCCGTCCTCGAGGACCCCTACATCCTCATCGCCAACCAGAAGATCGGCTCGGTGCGCGACATCCTGCCGGTGCTCGAGCAGGTGATCCAGAGCGGCAAGCCGCTGCTGATCATCGCCGAGGACGTCGAGGGCGAGTCGCTCGCGACGCTCGTGGTGAACAAGCTTCGCGGCACGTTCACCGGCGTGGCGGTGAAGGCTCCGGGCTTCGGCGACCGTCGCAAGCGCATGCTGGAGGACATCGCGATCCTCACCGGCGGCGAGGTGATCACCGAGGAGATGGGCCTCAAGCTCGAGAACACCCAGCTCTCGCAGCTCGGGCGCGCGCGCCGCGTGGTGGTCGCCAAGGACACGACCACGATCGTGGACGGCGCCGGTGACAGCGCCGCGATCAAGGGCCGCATCAACCAGATCAAAACCGAGATCGAGAACACCGACTCGGACTTCGACCGCGAGAAGCTGCAGGAAAGGCTCGCGAAGCTCTCCGGCGGCGTCGCGGTGGTCAAGGTCGGAGCTGCGACCGAGACCGAGATGAAGGAGAAGAAGCACCGCGTCGAGGACGCGCTGCAGGCAACGCGCGCGGCCCTCGAGGAGGGCATCGTGCCGGGCGGCGGCGTCGCCCTGCTGCAGGCCTCCAAGGCGGTCAGCGTCGACGGCGAGATCACCGACGACGACGAGCGCACGGGCGCGAGGATCGTGCTGCGCGCGCTCGAGGAGCCGCTCCGCCAGCTCGCCGAGAACGCGGGCCTCGAGGGCTCCGTGGTGGTCAACGACGTGCGCAAGGCGAAGAACGGCCAGGGGCTGAACGCGGCCACCAACGAGATCGTGGATCTCGTGGCCGCGGGCATCATCGACCCCGCCATGGTCACCCGCTCGGCGCTGCAGAACGCGGCGTCGATCGCCAAGAACATCCTCACCACCGAGGCGATCGTCGCCGAGGTGCCCGAGAAGGAAGGCGCTGGTGCCGGCGGCGGGATGCCGGACATGAGCGGCATGATGTAGAGAGGCGCGCAAGCGCGGCCCGCCCACGCGGGCTTCCGGGGGACCTTCGGGTCCCCCGGCCTCTTTAATGACCCACCCCGCCCGCCCTCGCGGGCGCCCTCGGGGTCGCGGCGCGCGGCACGGGGGCGCTGCGCTTCGTCCGGCGCGCGGCACGGGGCGCGGCGCCGGAACGGCGGGCGCCCTCTACACGGCGTCGATCGGCCGCGGACCCTCGCCCACGTACTTCGCGGTCGGGCGGATGAGGCGCGCCTCGCGCTTCTGCTCGAGGATGTGCGCAGACCAGCCCGCGACGCGCGCGCACGTGAACATCGGCGTGAACAGCTCGGGCGGCACCTCCGCGTAGTCGAGCACGACCGCCGACCAGAACTCGACGTTGGTGGCGAGCACGCGGTCGGGCCGGCGCGCCTGGAGCTCCGCGAGCGCGGCCGCCTCGAGCGCTTCTGCGACCGCCACGCGCGGCGCGCCGAGCTGCTGCGCGGTGCGCCGCAGCACGCGTGCGCGCGGGTCTTCGGCGCGGTACACGCGGTGTCCGAAGCCCATCAGCCGGTCGCCGCGGTCGAGCGCGTCGCGGACCCACAGCTCGGCGTCGCCGCTCTCCTCGACTTCGTCGAGCATCTTCAGCACGCGCGAGGGCGCGCCGCCGTGCAGCGGGCCCGACAGCGCGCCCACCGCGGCGGACATCGCGGCGGCGCAATCGGCGCCGGTGGAGGCGACCACGCGCGCGGTGAACGTCGATGCGTTCATGCCGTGCTCGGCCGCGGAGATCCAGTAGGCGTCGATCGCCTTCACGTGGTCGGGGTTGGCCTCGCCGCGCCAGCGGATCAGGAAGCGCTCGGGGATCGTGCGCCCCTCGTCGACCTCCGACTGCGGCACCGGCGGCTGGCCCGCGCCGCGTGCGGACTGCGCGACGAACGACAGCGCCATCACCGACGAGCGCGCGAGGTTGTCGCGCGCCTCCTCGTCGGAGATGTCGATCAGCTGGCCGAAGCCCCACGCGGGCGCGAGCATCGCCAGCGCCGCCTGCACGTCCACGCGCGGGTCGCCCGAGCGCACCGTGAGCATGTGTGGTTCGGCGGGCGGCAGGCCGGGCTTGAAGTGCCCGTCCACCAGCAGCCCCCACACCTGCTCGTAGGGGACCACGCCCACCAGGTTCTCGATGTCGACGCCGCGGTATCGCAGCGCGCCTCCTGCTTTGTCCGGCTCCGCGATCTCGGTCGCGAAGGCGATGACGCCCTCCAGGCCGGACTGGACCTCGCTGACGGTTTGGACCTCGCTCATCGCACTGCCTTTCTGGGCTCTTTGCCGACGGGGGGTGCTGCCTTGTGGGCAGGCGCATATCGTCGCAGGAATGCGCCGGCGGGTACGCTCTCTCACACCCCGCGGCGCCGCCCACGACCGGCGCCCGGCGCGGGCGGCCAACCACGAGCAGCAGGAGGAGGAACCAGTGCCCGACAGCTCTCTCATGTTCCGCGAGGCCACCGAGCTCGCGCAGATGGTCAGGTCGGGCGAGGTGTCCGCAACCGAGCTGGTGACGCTCTCGCTGGAGCGCATCGAGGAACTCAACCCGAGCGTGAACGCGTTCGTGGACGTGGACTCCGAGCGCGCGCTTGCCGCCGCCGAGGAGATCGGGCCCGGCGACGCGCGGCCGTTCGCGGGGGTGCCGGTGGCGATCAAGAACCTCGCGGCGGTGGAGGGGCTGCGCCTCACGTACGGCTGCTCGCTGATGGCCGACTACGTCCCCGACTACGACCACAACGTGACGCGCCGCCTCAAGCAGGCGGGCTTCGTGATCGTGGGCACCACCACCACGCCCGAGTACGGCATCCTGCCGACCACAGAGGCGCGGCTGTTCGGGCCCACCCGCAACCCGTGGGACCTCGAGCGCTCCCCCGGCGGGTCCTCGGGCGGCGCGGCGGCGGCGGTGGCCGCGGGCATGGTGCCGGTGGCGCACGGCAGCGACGGCGGCGGCTCGATCCGGATTCCCGCCGCGTGCTGCGGCCTGGTGGGGCTGAAGCCGGCGCGCGGGCGCGTCTCGGCTGCGCCGGAGCTCGGCGACTCCGCGCTTTCGATCAACGGGATGCTCACGCGCACCGTGGGCGACACCGCGGCGATCCTCGACGTGCTCGCGGGCTACGAGCCGGGCGACGCCACGTGGGCGCCGCCTCCGGAGCGGCCGTTCGCCGAGGACGCGCGCCGCTTCCCCGGCTCGCTGCGGATCGCCGCCACCACGCTGCCGCCGGTGCCAGACGCGGCCGTGGACCCCGCGTGCGCGCAGGCCGTGGCGGACGCCTCCGATCTGCTGCGCTCGCTCGGGCACGAGGTCGAGGAGTTCGACCCGCCGTGGCAGGACGAGGGGCTGCGCGAGCTGTTCGGCGTGGTGTTCTCCTCGCAGGTGGCGCTGTCGGTGGCCTACTCGGGCATCGTCGCGGGCGAGGCCCCGAGCGCGGAGAACCTCGAACCGCTGAGCTTTGCGATCTTCTCGATGGTCTCGAAGATCGGCGCCGTCGAGGGCATGGGTGCGGCGATCCGCCTGCAGCGCTACGCGCGGCGGCTGATCGGCGAACTGCTGCCCTACGACGCGCTGCTCACGCCCGCGCTCGCGGAGCGCCCGCTGCCGCTGGGCACGCTCGACGCGAGCGCGCCCGAACCGATGGCCACGTTCACGCGCTCGGGCCTGTTCACGCCGTTCACGCCCGTCTTCAACGCCACCGGCCAGCCCGGCATCTCGCTGCCGCTCTACCAGGGCGAGGACGGGCTGCCGCTCGCGGTGCAGCTCGTGGGGAGGCCCGCGGGCGAGGCCGCGCTGCTGGCGCTCGCGGCGCAGGTCGAAGAGGCGCAGCCGTGGGCCGAGCGCCGCGCGCCGGTGGCGGAGGGCGTGCTCGACTAACGGGTGGCGCCGAGCACGGCGGCGAGGCGCGCGGGCGTGACGCCCAGCGCCTCGGCGTCGGCGGCGCCGCGAGCGGAGGTCATCGAGACCTCCATCAGCTCGGCCTCGTCCCAGGTCGCGGGCGCGCGCTGGCCGAGCGCGGCCTCGAGCAGTCGCAGCGAGCGCGACACGAGCGGCGTGGGCACGTGCACGAGCGCGCGGCGCCGGTTCAGCGAGCGCAGCAGCGCGCGCACGATGTCGTCGTGGCTGAGCGTCTCGGGGCCCGCCAGCTCGAAGCGCGCGTGGCGCTCCGGCCACGGCGCGCGCAGCCGCGCGCTCACGCAGCCCGCGACGTCCTGCGCCCAGATCGGCTGGTACACGGCGCGGCCGCGGCCCGACACCGGCATCAGCGGCAGCAGCGCGAGGCGCTCGAGCAGCGTCAGCCAGGGGTCGCCGGGCGCGTACACGATCGAGGGCGCGAACACCGTCGACTGCTGATCGCCGAATCGCGCACCGCCTGCTCGGCGAGCGCCTTCGCGCGCAGGAAGCGCGCGCGGTGGTGGGTGGAGGCGCCGAGCGCGGAGAAGAACACGAAGCGCTCGACGCCCTGGCGCTCGGCCGCCTCGACCATGCGCCACGTGGCGATCCCGTTGAGCTCCTCGATCGAGCCGCGCGGCTGGTCGCGGATCGAGGCGGCGAGGTGCACCACCGTGTGCACGCCGCGCAGCGCGTTGCGGAACGACGGCGGGTCGGTGAGGTCGCCGAGCGCGATCTGCACCCGCACGCGCTGCGCGCCGAGCCGCCGGGGATCGCGCACCAGGCAGCGGACCTGGGCGCCTTCGCCCAGCAGATCGCCGCAGCAGCGCCCGAGCCCACGAGCCCCGTGGCGCCCGTCAGCAGCAGCATCGCCCAAACCTAGCGGAGCGACCGGCGGCAGATGTCGGTCGGCAATCTTCTACGATGGGCTCGGCCGCGGGGCGTCATCCGGGGGACCGCAGCACCGCAAAACGAACCAGGAAAGAAGCGAATGGCCTACGTGATCGCCGAGCCGTGCATCGGCACCAAGGACAACTCCTGCGTCGAGGTATGCCCCGTCGACTGCATCCACCCGACGCCCGACGAGCCCGGCTACGACGCCGCCGAGATGCTCTACATCGACCCCGAGGAGTGCATCGACTGCGACGCGTGCGTGGAGGCCTGCCCGGTGGACGCATGCTTCGCGGAGGACCAGCTGCCCGACGAGTGGCAGAAGTACACGCAGATCAACGCCGAGTACTTCGCGAACAGCCGCTGAGGCGCGGGCGCGCCCCGCGCGGCGGCCGGCGGGCGCCTCTGCGGCGAGGCCGCGGCGCCGGAACTAGGCGCCGTAGGAGGGGTCGAGCACGTCGAGCACCGGCACGTCCGGGATCGCCTGCCTCGAGCAGCCGCGCAGCTGCGCGGAGTCGAAGCGGTGCGACTGCGGCGCCACGGGGTTGACGGTGATCGCCAGCAGGTCGCTCGCGCGACGCGCGCGAAGCGCGATGCCCTGCTGCTCGTACCAGCCGGCGCCGCGGTCGTGAGAGGAACACCTTGGTGGGGTCGGAGACGACGAGCGTGAGCTCGCGCTTGCGCCGGCGCGCGGCGCCGAGCAGCGCGCGCAGGAAGGACTCGGGCAGCGCGCCCTCCACGAGCAGCCAGCGCGCGCGCGGGTTCTCGTCGAGCAGCGCGCCCGCCTGATCGGAGCCGGCGGCGAGCACGAAGCGGGGAGGGAGCTCGGCCTGGCGGCCGTCCTCGTCCACGAGCGCGCTCGCGCCGCGCGCCCCGTCGAGCGCGCCGGCGGGCAGGCCGGCGCCCGAGGGCTGCGGCAGGCGCGCGAGCTCGACGGCGTCGCGCGTGGCCTCGACCACCTCGTCGATGTCCTCGCCGAGCACCGCGCCGGTGGACATCACGAGCGCGTCGGCGACCGTCGGGCGAGGAGGCCGCGCGGCGGTCGATCGCGCCGTCGATCAGCACCTGCTCGGCGCCGAGCTCGAGCATCGCGTCGCTCACCGCGCGCACGTCCGCGGCGGCGCTCGGGCCGGCGACTTCGATCGGTGCCGCGGCTCGTGACAGCCGCGCGATCAGCACCTCGCCGAGCGGCGTGCGCACGCCGCGTGTGCTCGAGCAGCTCGTGCGCGCAGCGCCGCTCGCGCGCAGCAGCGCGTCGGTCGTCGCCACGAGGCTGCCGGCGGGCAGCGTCACGCGCGGCTTGTCGATGCGCGAGTCGATCACGTCGTGCGCCTCGCCGTCGCGCCCGATCGAGGTCACGCCGACGGTGGCTGCGGCGGCTGCGTGCTCGCGCAGGATCGCCGCGAGCGTCTCGGTCTTGCCGGTGTTCTTGGCGAGGCCCACCAGCGCGAGCCTGCGCGTGCCGGCGGTCAGCTCCGAGAGCCGCAATGCTCAGCCGGCCGCCGACACGCGTTCGGCCAGCTCGCGCACGATGAACGTGGCCAGGTGGTTGGGGTAGGTGCCCTTGGAGAAGCCCGCGTCGTAGCCGAGCTCCTTGGCGAGCTCGTTGGACACGCGCGGCCCGCCGCACGTGAGGATCGATGCTGCTTGCGCCGGCCCTCGGCCTCGACGATCTCGACGAGCTCGGTCAGGTTGTGCGACGTGCAGGTTCTGCTGGGTGACCGTCTGCGAGACGAGGATCGCGTCGGCGCCGACGTCGATCGCCTTGCGCCACGAGCACGCTGTTGGGCACCTGGCTGCCGAGGTTGTGCGTCTCGAAGGCAGCGGTAGCCCTCGAGGCCGTGGTGGCCGTGGTAGCCCTTCAGGTTGAGCATCGCGTCGATGCCCACGCTGTGGGTGTCCGTGCCGGTGGCTCGCGCCGACGACCACGATCCGGCGCCCGATGTGCTCGGCTGGCGAACCGCTTCGATCTCGTCCTCTGACATGTACTCGATGTCGAACCCCTCGTCGCTGCAGCGACGGTGAAGTCGACGCGTCTGGGTGCAGCTCGCCGAACATCACGAAGTAGGTGTAGCCGTCGGTCAGCTGCTCGTAGTGCACGACCTCGGGGTGCTCGAAGCCCATCTTCGCGGCCAGCTCCTGCGCCGCGCCGCGCGCTGCCAGCGCCAGTAGGGCACGGGCAGCGTGAAGCTCATCTGCACGAGCCCGTCGCCGAGGTGGTCGGCGTAGGGCGCGCACCGCGCCCAGATCGGCCTCGCCTATGCGCATAGCTCGCCTGCCCCATCAGCTCGACCACCGGGTTCAGATAGCCCTCCTGCAGCTGCACGATCCCTCGATCCCGCGCCCCTCCTCGACGGCCGCGGCTGACGTCGCCGAAGATGGCCTTGTCGATCGCCGCGAACAGCCCGTCTCCGCGATGCGCTCGAGCAGCGCGTGCGCGCCCGCGAGCACCTCCTGCGCGCGCGTCTGGATGATGCCGCCGCGCTTGAACTCGATCTCCTCGCCGAGGTCGCGCGGCCGCGTTGAACACGTACTGCACGTTCTGCAGCCCCAGCACGCGGTCGTGGATGTGCGGCGTGAAGATGCCCTCGGTGGGCACGCCGATCGTCTGGATGCCCTGCGCCGGTGGCGATCGTGACGAGGTTGAACAGCGAGTCGGCCGCGTGCGTGCGGAACAGGTTGCCGTCCATGTGGCGCGTGGGCGGCATGTACTTGACGGGGCACTCGGGGAACAGCTCGCGCGTGAGCTGCGCCTGCGCCCACTCGTACAGCAGCCCGTTGCGCACCGGCACATCGATCTCGAACGCGTCTCCGAGCGCGATCTGCGCGTCGGGCACGCCAGACTCGCGCGCGAGCTGGTGGTTGATGAACTGCGACGCGGTCACCGAAGGCGCCGCCTCGATCGCGTCGGCGGTGCGCAGGTAGTTGTCCTCGCCCGTGTTGATGACCACGCCGAAGTAGCCGTTGATCATGCGCGACACGCGCTGGTCGATCAGGCCGCGCACCGGGTTGATGTCGCGGTAGAGGATCCCGTAGAGCGCGTCGTTGACCATGTTGTCGAAGCCCTCCATCGCGCCCATCGCGGCGATCTCCGACATGCACAGCCCCGAGCAGAAGCTCGACAGGCGCACGTAGCGGCCGTGCTGCTCGGACCACTCGTCCATCGCCTCGCGCATGATGCGGAAGTTGGCCTGGGTGGCGAACGTGCCGCCGTAGCCCTCGGTGGTGGGCCCGTAGGGCACGTAGTCGAGCAGGCTCTGCGCGGTCGAGCGGATCACCGCCACGATGTCGCCGCCGGCCTCCGCGACCGCCTGGCGTGCACGACGTCCTCGTACACGTTGCCGGTCGCGGTGAGCACGTAGCGAAGCGGCGGCGGCCGCCGCCGAGGCGCTCGCGCATCGCGCGGCGCTCGGCGAAGCGCGCGGCGATCTCCGACAGGCGCGCCGCGCACTCCTCGGTGACGCGCTCGCCGATCGCCTCCTCGGGCGCGAGCGCGAGCTCGCACAGCTCGCAGCTCCCCCGCGCTCACGGCCTCAGCGATCTGCTGCGGCGTGCGCCCGGTCTGGATCATCGCGTTGCCGAGCCAGTAGCGCGATCCCGCGGCCGAGCTCGCCGGCGGTCGTGCACGTGGTCGACGAGCACGTTGGGCAGCGGCGCCTCGAGCGCGTCCGCGCCGTCCACGCCGAGCAGCCGCGTGACGGTGCGCTCCACCGACACGGTGGAGCGGCCTGCGATGCTGCTCGCTCACCTGCTCCGCGATCTGCCTGGCGGCCTGCCGGCACGCCGCGACCACGCCGGGGTCGAGGTCAAGCTTGGAGGCGCTCATCGCAGGTCCCTCACGATCGGGAAGGGAATCACCTCGCGCAGCGTGTCGCGTTCGGTGAGGATCATCACGAGCCGGTCCACGCCCATGCCCCCGCCGGCGGTCGGCGAGTAGCCGTACTCGAGCGCGCGCGCGTACTCCTCGTCGTTCGGATGGGGAACGTCGCCGTCGTCCACCGCGCGCCGCTGGCGCTGGTCGACGAACCGCTGCCACTCGTCGACGGGGTCGTTGAGCTCGGTGTCGCCGCTGACGATCTCGATGCCGCCGATCACCGCGTCGAAGTGCTCGGCCAGCTCCGGATGCTCGGAGTGGCGCTTGGTGATCGGGAACGGCTCGAGCGGGAAGTCGAACACGTGCGTGGGCTGGTTGATCGTGCTGCTCGATCTTGGAGCTGTAGATGTCGGCGATCACGTCCGCCCAGCTCGACTCGGGATCGACCGGCTCATCGAGGATCTCGGCGAGCTCCTCGCGCGTGGACTCCATCATGTCGAGGCCGAAGCGCTCGAGGATGATCTCGCGCATCGTCACGCGCCGCCACGGCTTGGCGAGGTCGATGGCTTCGCCGCCGCGCTGTATGACCGTGCGCCCGAGCGCCCGGTGGGCCACGTCGCGGAACAGTTCTTCGGTCGACCGTGGCCACGTCGTTGTAGTCGGAGTAGGCGCACATGAACTCGATGATCGTGAACTCGGGGCTGTGCTTGGGGGAGATGCCCTCGTTGCGGAAGACCTTGCCCATGTCGTACACGTTCTCCATGCCGCCGACGATGCACCGGTTCAGGAACAGCTCGACGGAGATGCGCAGGTACAGCTCGCGGTCAAGCGCGTTGTGGTGAGTGGTGAACGGGCGCGAGCCGGCGCCCCCCGCGAGCGACTGCAGCGCCGGCGTTTCAACCTCGATGAAGTTGCCGCTCGTTCAGCCACTTGCGGATCTCGAAGACGATGCGGTGCCTTTTGACGAACAGGTCGCGCGTCTCGTCGTTGGCGATCAGGTCGAGCTCGCGGTAGCGGTAGCGGGTGCCGGTGTCGCCGAGCCCGTGGTACTTGTCGGGCGGCGGCTGCAGCGACTTGGTCAGCAGCGTGCAGCGCTTCACCGCAAACGCCAGCTGCCCGCGCTGGGTGACGTACACGCAGCCCTCCACGCCGACGATGTCGCCGATGTCCAGGCCGAGGATGCGGTCGTATTCGGCCTCGCCGATCGAGTCCGCGCGGATCACCAGCTGGATCGTCCCCGACAGGTCGCGCAGGTCGATGAACGCCGTCTTGCCGTGCCCGCGGCGCGAGATCAGCCGTCCGGCGATCTGGTAGCTGACCTCCGGATGCTCTCCGTGCGCCAGCGCGGACGCGTCGTGCGCCGCGAGCACGTCCACGATGCGCGTGCGCGTGTCCCACAGGCTCACGTGCGGGTACGGCTCGATCCCTTCCGAGCGCAGCCGCTCCATCTTCGCGCGTCGCGCGTTCGCATCGAGCACGGCCTCCGGCGAGTCCGCGCCCGGCGCGTGCTGCGGCGCATCCGCGTCGGGCGCGTCCTCCAGCTGCTGCTCGCTTTCCTTGCTTGCTGACATCTCCAAGACGATCCTCTCTGATTGGCAGGCTTGTCAAGATGCCGGCGGGGAGGGTGGTGCGCCCTGCGGCCCGCCGGCGGCGGCGGTGTGACCCTCCGCGCGGCCTCGGCGAGGGCGCGGTGGCCGGTCGGGCATGCCGCGACGCGCGCTGGCGGTCAGGCCATCGGCAGCGACATGCCCACGGGTTTCGGGCTTGCCTGCGGCTCGGAGGCGACGCTGGCGAGCGGCGCGAGCGGAAGCTCCACGGGAGCGAGCGCGACCAGGCCGCGCGCCACCTGGCGGATCGCCTGCGACGCGGGGTCGTCGGGGTCCTCGAGCACGAGCGGCACGCCGCTGTCGGCGTTTACGCGCAGCGGCATCGTGAGCGGCACGCGGCCGAGCAGGGGCACGTCGAGCTCCTCCGCGAGCTCCCGCCCGCCGCCCTCGCCGAAGATCGCGAAGCGCTCGCCGGAGGGGGTGGTGAAGCTCGACATGTTCTCCACCACGCCGGCGATCTCGAGCGACACCTTGTGCGCCATCTGCGCGGCGCGGCGCGCGACCTTCTGGGCGGTGGGCTGCGGCGTTGAGACGATCAGGAACTGCGCCTGGGGAAGCAGCTGGGCGAGCGTCATCGACACGTCGCCGGTGCCGGGCGGCAGGTCCACCAGCAGGTAGTCGAGCTCGCCCCAGTCCACGTCCTGCAGGAACTGCGTGAGCGCCTTGTGCAGCATCGGGCCGCGCCACACCACCGCGGCGTCTTCCTCCACGAAGAAGCCGATCGACATCACCTTCACGCCGTGCGCCTCCAGCGGGATGATCTTTCGCTGCGCGGAGACGTCCGGGCGGGTGGCGCCGAGGCCGTACATGCGCGGGATCGAGTAGCCCCACACGTCGGCGTCGAGCACGCCCACGCGCCTGCCTTCGGCCATCAGCGCGGCGGCCAGGTTGGCGGTCAGCGTGGACTTGCCCACGCCGCCCTTGCCCGAGCCGATGCACAAGACGTTCGACACCTGCGCGAGCGCGCCCTCGGGCATGCTCGCGCGCCCCAGCTTCTGCTGCAGCGCGGCCTTCTGCGAGTCGCTCATCACGTCGAAGTACACGTTCACGTGCTCCACGCCCTCGAGCGGCGCCACCGCGGCCGCGACGGACGTCTGGAAGTGCCCTCGGATCGGGCAGCCGGCGGTGGTGAGCGACACGGTCACGTCGACCACGCCGTTGGCGCCCACGTCGACCTGGCGCACCATGTCGAGCTCCACTATCGAGCGGTGCAGCTCGGGGTCGATCACCGCCTCGAGCGCCGCGCGGATGCCATCCTCGCCGATCACGCGTCCCATTGTGGCATCTCCGGGCCGCGCGTTCGAGCCCTCGGGGCGCGTTTGCGCCGCGTTGCGAGGCGAAGAGGCCCTTCGAGCGTACGCGCCGGGCCGTCCGCGGTCCCGTTAAAGAGACCCGCGGGCGGTGGGGCCGCCCGCGGGTCCAGGGGAGGAGAGGGTGCTACTACTGCCGGCGAGATATGAGGCCGGCAGACTGTCCCGCTTGCGGCCCTCTCCGAGGCCGCGCGGGGGAAGGTGGTCTCAGACGAGGCTCAGCAGACGCTCCTGCACGCGGTCGGCGAGCTCGCCGCCGCTCTTGGCAACCGACTCGCGACGCGATTCGAGGTCCTTGACGGACCGCTCGATCTCGCGGCGGCGCTGGCGCAGTTCGCGCTCGACGCGCACGCGGGTTTTGCGGACCTCGCGCTCGAGCCTTTTGCGGGCGGTTGCGCCGCGACGCTCGAAGCGGCGCAGCTGAGCCTGCGCGCGCGTGGGCGAGGAGTAGTTGGAGATCGTGTCGCTCACGCTCGAGACGACGCGGTCGCGGGCGATCAGCGCGGCGCCGACGGGGATCAGCACTGCGCGCTCGGCGTAGTCGCCGAACACCTCGGTGGTGTCGCGCGAGGCGCGCTGCGTCTGGCGCAGGGCGGCCTCGGTCTGGTGCGCCGCGCGGGTGCGCGAGGCTGCCGCGCGCGAAGCTTTGGAGCGGGTGGTTTTGCGCGCTTTCACCATGGTGGCTTTGGCGGCGCGGGGTTTGCGGGCTGCTTTTCGGGCCGGTTTGGCTTTCGCGGCCGGCGCGGTGGTGAGCGGTGGGCATTTGAAGCGGGTCTCCTCTTGTGGCTCGTTGGGGCGAGGTGCGGTGGTTACGTTCGGGACGCCGGGTAAGGCGGCGAACATATGTTTGTAACCCGCCGCGAAGAGATCGTTACACCGTGATCCTACCACGTGGCCAAACGCCTGTATCCAAGCCCTTCCAGCGCAACGGCCTTGTAACAAGCGGAACGTGCGTTCGTGTGATTCGAGACATGCGCGGAAACCCCGGGTTTGCTGGCGTTTCGGGGGAATCGCCCCCGTCGGCGCGGCCGCCGGTGTCTCAAACCGCGGCGGGCCGCACGCGCGCGAGCCACCCGGCGGGGCGCTCCTCAGGCGGCGGCGGGCCGCACGCGCGCGAGCCACTCGGCGGGGCGCTCGAGCTCGGCGAAGGTGGGCAGCGCCTCGGGGGCGCTCCATGCGAGCGCGAGGGCGGACGGGCCGCCCTCGGCGACGACCGCGTCACAGAAGCGCCGGCCTGTCTCGTACTGGCGCATCTTCAGCTCGATGCCCATCAGCCGCTCGAGCACGCGCCACGGCAGCGCGCGGCTCCCGCGGCGGCGCGTCATGGCGCTGCGCAGCCGATCGAGCGACGGCAGCACCTCGCCGCCGATCACGTCCATCGTGTGCTCCGCATGCCCCTCGATCAGCGACATCGCGGCCTGCATGCGCTCCACCAGCCGCCAGCGGTCCTCGCCGAGCGTGAGCCTCAGCAGCTGGCCCGAGCGCGCGCGGTCGAGCAGCGCGCGCAG
Organism: uncultured Solirubrobacteraceae bacterium; assembly: GCA_963813685.1. Classification (GTDB taxonomy): domain Bacteria; phylum Actinomycetota; class Thermoleophilia; order Solirubrobacterales; family Solirubrobacteraceae; genus Palsa-744. The sequence goes on along the minus strand of CAWEZQ010000004.1, from coordinate 198,472 downwards.
CTCGCCCGCGTCGGGCAGCCGCGGGCGCGGGATGCCGCTCAGCGAGCGCTCCCCGAGCGACACGTGCAGGCCCGCGATCAGCTCCGAGAGCAGGCCGCCGAGGTACTCGCGCAGCCACGGCACGCCCCCGAACTGCACCGCGTGGGTGATCTCGTGGATCGTGACCCAGGTCACGAGCTCTTCGCGGTCCACGCCGAGGCTGCGCGCGGCCTGCGCGAGGTTGGGCGCGATCAGCAGCAGTCGCGGCGGCACCGACCCGTCGAGCAGCGCGAGGTCGTACTGGCCGAGCACGCGCTGCGAGAGCATCCCCGTGAGCGCGCCCACCTGCGCGCCCATGAGCATCCCCGACGCGGAGCGCACGGGCCCGCCGAGCGGCCCCGCGACGCGCCCCGCCTGGCTGTCCATGTGCTCGCTGAGCTCGCTCAGCATGGGTCGCATCGTGCGCAGGTTCGCCGCGATCCAGGCGGGCCTGTCCACGGCCTCGAGCGGCGGCAGCACGCTCGGCGGCTCGAGGCCGCTGTAGCGCGCCACGCGCTCGGCGAAGTCGCGCGCGAGCGGCTCCACCGAGGCCGCGCGAACCTCGCCGTAGGGAGGCGAGCCGGCGATCAGCTCTCCCACGCGCTGCGCTGCGCCCCAGTCGATCAGGTCCATCACCAGAGCGTAGCCCGGCGCGCGAGGATCTCACGCGTATCCTTGGCGTGTGCCAGGGCCGAGGATCGCCGCAGCGCGCGCGGGGGAGCGCGCGGGAGAGCAGCACGCGGGGCTGCTGCGGCGCGCGGAGGTGCGCGACGTGCTCGCGTGGATGCGCCTGCTCGTGGACCCGCAGGACGCCTCCGCGGTGGTGCGCGCGCTCTCGCGCCCGCCGATCGAGCTGCGCCAGGTGGACCTCGCGCGCGTGATCCAGGTGGCGCGCAGGCGCAAGCTCGACCTGGTGGTTGGCCTGTCGGCGGCCACCGAGGCGCCGCAGGTGCCGCCTGAGGCGCGCGAAAGGATCCAGCGCTTCGCGGAGCTGCATCGCGTGGCCGCCGCGGAGATGCGGTCGCTCGAGCCCGACGCGTTCGTGGCGAGCCTGATCGAGCGCGTGGCCACGAGCACGCGGAGCATGCTCGCCCCCGAGGAGGCAGCGGCGCAGAGCGCGAGCCTCGAGCGCCTGCGCGAGCTCGCGGAGCGCTTCGTGCGCAGCGACCCCAAGGTGGGGGTGCGCGAGCTCACGCGCCACCTCGCGGCGGCGCTGCCGGAGGCCGAGCGCGAGGACCGCGAGCTCGCGCGCGGCGCGCGGGCCGCGAATCCCGGCGAGCCGGGCGCAGGCGAGGAGCAGGAGCAGGGGCACGAGCCGGACGGCGCGCGCACGCGCGCGGAGCTGCAGGCGATGCTCGAAGCGCTGCGCGAGGAGCTGCTGCAGGGCGTTGCGCGCATCGGCGGGCGCCTCGGCGAGCTGCGGCTCGACACCGACCTCGACATCTCGCACGGCGTGGCGCGCTACCTCGAGCTGCTCAAGCTGTCCGCGTTGCTGCAGCGCGGCGAGGACCAGAGCCTCGCGGATGCGCTCGCGGACGTGAACGCGCGGCTGCTCGCCGCGAGCACGCCGCTGCAGCGCGAGATCCTCGAGACCTCGCCGCTCGACGACGCGCTGCTCGCGGCCGAGGGGCACGCGAGCGCGAACGCGCTCGCGCCGCGCGAGGAGCGCTCGCTGGGCCCGTTCCTGCCGCGCCGGGGCATCGGCCTGGCGCTGTCCGCGTCGGACATCCAGACCTACCGCAGCTGCCCGCTGCGCTACAAGTTCGCGCGCGTGCTGCGCATCCCCGTCGAGCAGACCGTGAGCCAGCGCTTCGGGATCGTGGTGCACCAGGTGCTCGAGCGCTACCACTCCGAAGGCGCGAGCAGCGTCGAGGAGATGCTCGAGCTGCTCGACGGCTGCTGGCGGCGCGCGGGGCTCGGCGAGGATCGCGAGGACGCCGCGCTGCGCGAGAAGGCGCGCGACTCGCTGCTGCGCTACCACGCGCGCCTCGCCGAGCACGCCGCGGAGCCCGTGTGGTTCGAGCGCCCGTTCGACTTCCGCCTCGGCCCCCACCACCTGCGCGGCCGCGTGGACCGCGTGGACCGCGTGCGCGAGGGCGGCGCGGACGCGTACGAGCTGATCGACTACAAGACCTCTCGCGCCAAGACCGCCGAGGAGCTCACCGACGACGTGCAGCTCTCGCTGTACGCGCTCGCCGCGCGCGAGGCGTGGCAGCTCGAGTGCTCGCGCCAGGCCTACTACTACGTGCTCGACGACGTCAAGGTCGCCGTTCCCCAGGACGCCGCCGGCGTGAGCGCCGTCGAGGAGATCGTGCTGATGGCCGGCGAGGGCATCCTCGCGCAGGCGTTCGAGCCCACGCCCTCGCCCGCCGCGTGCCGGCTGTGCGACTACCGCATCGTGTGTCCCGCCGCAGAGTTGTGAGCTGCGAGTGGCCTAGGTGCCCTCGCGCCCGCGCTGGCGCAGGAAGCGCTGGAATTCGCGCGCGATGAGGTCGCCCGAGGGCACCTCCTCCGGGGGGGCCTCCTCGGGGCTCTGCTGCTCGAGGCGTTCCACGAACGCCTGGATGTCGGGGTCGCTCTGCACCGCGAGGCCCACCTGGCGCTCGTAGTCGGCCGCCGCCGACTCGAGCTCGGAGACGTCCACCGACACGCCGATCAGGCCTTCGACCCTGCGCACCAGCGCGAGCGCCGCCTTGGGGTTCGACGCGGCGGCAACGTAGTGCGGCACCGCGGCCCACAGCGTCACCGACGGCAGGCCCGCGGCGGCGCACGCGCTGTGCAGCACGCCCACGATCCCCGTGGGACCCTCGTAGCTCGAGGTCTCGATGCCCAGGCGCGTCATCAGCAGCGGGTCCGACGCGTGGCCGCTCATCGGCACGGGGCGCGAGTGCGGCACGTCGCCGAGCAGCGCGCCGAGCGACACCACCACCTGCACGCCCAGCGCCTCCGCGAGGTCCACGATGTGCGCGCAGAACGCGCGCCAGCGCATCGACGGCTCCACGCCCTGCACGAGCACGAGGTCACGCGGCGCGCGCGGCGCGCTCGCTTCGAAGATCTCCACGGTCGGCCACTTGATCTCGCGCTGCTCGTTCTCCGCGAAGCTGATGCAGGGGCGGTTGGACTGGAAGTCGTAGAACTCCTCCGAGTCGATCGCCGCGAAGCGGCGCGCCGACAGCGCGCCCGCGACGAACGACACCGCGCTCGACGCGGCGTCGCCCGCATCGTTCCAGCCCTTGAACGCGCACACCATCGCCGGGGCCCTGAGTCCATCCGGACGGCGATCCCAGATCAACGGCTGCATCCGGATCACCGTACATCATGCGCGTATGGCCTCCCCCACGCGCGTCCACGAGCACTCGCCGCACGACGAGCAGCCGGTGTCCACGCTTCGCTCCGGCGACGAGGTGCACGGCGTGTTCGCGTGCACCCGCAAGGAGCGCCTGCTCTCGCGCGCGGGCGCGCCGTACCTCGCGCTCGAGCTGCGCGACCGCACCGGCTCGATCTCCGCGCGCGCGTTCCGCGACGCCGACCTGCTCGCGGGCCGTTTCGAGCGCGGCGAGATCGTGCGCGTACGCGGGCGCGTCGAGCGATATCGCGACGAGCTGCAGCTCGCGGTGCTCGACATCGAGGGCGCGCGCGGCGAGGACGCCGACCCCGCGCGCTTCCTGCCGGTCGCTTTCCGCGACCTCGACGAGCTCGAGGGCTTCCTCGAGCACCTCGCGCGCGAGGTGTACGACGAGCCGCTGCAGGCGCTGCTGCAGTCGCTGCTCCGCGACGAGCCGCTGCGCGCCGAGCTGCGCCGCGCGCCCTGCTCGATCCCCGCGGCCGCCGGCCGGCCCGGCGGCGGGCACCACGCCTACCTCGGCGGCCTGCTCGAGCACACCGTCGCCGTGGCCACGCTCGCGTTCGAGCTGTGCACGCTTCACCCGCGGCTCGACCGCGACCTGCTCGTGTGCGCCGCGATCGTGCACGACCTCGGCAAGACGCGCGAGTACACCTACGGCGCCGAGGTGCAGCGCAGCGCCGAAGGGCGCCTGCTCGGCCACGTGCAGCTCGGCCTGCGCATCATCGCCGAGCACGCGCCCGCGTCGCTGCCGGCCGAGCGCAGGCTCGCGCTCGAGCACTGCGTGATGCTCCACCACGGCCCCGACGCCGGCGTGGGCCAGCGCTTCGGCTCCGCGGAGGCGATCGCGCTGCACCGCCTCAACGCGCTGGACGCCCATCTCAAGGGCGCGATCGAGCACGGCCTCGCGCGTTCCTGAGGATCGCGTAAAAGCGCAGCTTTGAGCAGTAAAGCGGCTGGGTCGTCGTGCCGATACAGGTGTGGATGGCAAACACCGCTGCTTCCCCCGTAGAGCGCCGGTCGCGGCCGCGCGAGGATGGCGCCGCCGGCCGCTACCCCAACGGGCTCTACCCGCCGCGCAACCCAGGACGCTCCAACCGCATGATCGGCGAGGTCGCGGTGGACCTCGGCTTCGCCGACCGCGACGCCGTCGAGGAGGCTGTCGCCTCCGCCCGCGACCAGGGGCGCCCCACCGGCCTCGTGCTCGTGGAGCGCGGCGTGCTGCGCCACGACCAGCTCGCGCGCGTGGTCGCCGAGCGCTTCGGCCTGGACTTCGTCGATCTGTCGGTGTTCGACCTCGACATGGGCGCGGTCAACCTGATCAGCTCCGAGGCCGCCCGCCGCTACCAGGCGCTGCCCGTGGGCTTCACCGAGGACGGCGCGCTGGTGCTCGCCATGGCCAACCCCACGAACGTGCTCACGATCGACGACGTCGGCATGATGACCGGCCGGCGCGTCCGCCCCGCGGCCGCGTCCGTCGAGGACCTCGACATCCTGCTGCAGCGCATCGTCGGAATGGAGCGAGTCGATCGAGGACATCGTCGAGGCGCACGGCGACGAGGAGGACGAACAGTCGCTGCACGTCACCGACGAGGACAGCGACGCGCCGATCATCAAGCTCGTCCACTCGCTCGTCGCCCAGGCCGTGCAGCAGGGCGCCTCCGACATCCACGTCAACCCCGAAGAGGGCGATACGCGCGTGCTCTTCCGCGTCGACGGCATCCTCGCGCCCGCCGCCACCGTCAAGCGCCGCATGGCCGCCGGCGTGGTGTCGCGCATCAAGGTGATGGCCGACCTCGACATCTCCGAGCGGCGCACGCCGCAGGACGGACGCTTCGCGCTCACCGTGGACGGCCGGCGCGTGGACATCCGCGTGGTCACGCTGCCGCTCGTCAACGGCGAGGGCGCGGTCATGCGCATCCTCGACAAGGGGTCCGTCGCGCCCGAGCTCGAATCGCTCGGCATGCAGGCCCCCGAGCGCGAGCGCTTCGAACACGCGATCGAGCGGCCCAACGGCACCGTGCTCGTCACCGGCCCCACCGGCTCGGGCAAGTCCACGACGCTCTACGCCGCGCTCAACATGCTCAACGACGGCGAGCGCTGCATCCTCACGATCGAGGACCCCGTCGAGTCGCGCATCGCGGGCATCAAGCAGATGCAGATCGCGCCCAAGGCCGGCGTCACCTTCGACGTCGGGCTGCGCTCGATGCTGCGCGCCGACCCCGACGTGATCATGGTCGGCGAGATCCGCGACCGCGAGACCGCGCACATCGCCGTCGAGGCGGCGCTCACCGGCCACCTCGTGCTCGCCACGCTGCACACGCGCGACGCGCCCAGCGCGCTCGGCCGGCTGATCGACATGGGCATCGAGCCGTTCCTCGTCTCCTCCGCGGTCGACTGCATCGTCGCGCAGCGGCTCGTGCGCATGCTGTGCTCGCACTGCAAGCGCCCGCAGAAGGTCTCCGAGGCCGTCCTCGCCGAGCACGGCCTCGAGGGCGCCGAGCCCTTCGAGCCCGTCGGCTGCTCGCGCTGCGGCGGCAGCGGCTACCGCGGCCGCGTGGGTCTGTACGAGGTGATGAACGTCTGCGAACCGATCCGCTCGATGATCCTCGAGCGCGCGTCCGTGGACGACATGGTCGAGGTCGCCGAGAAGGAAGGCATGCTGCGCCTGCGCGACGACGGCCTGCAGAAGGTGCGCGAGGGCATCACCTCGATCGCCGAGATCGAACGCATGACCACCAGCCTGCTGTAGCGCAGGGCGCCCGTGCGCGCGCTCTGGATCGCGCGCCCGGCGCCCGTGCGCGCCTAGTGCGTGTGCGCGCTCTTCTGGCGCGTGTGCGCGGCGTGCTTCTTCGCGTGCTTCTTGCCCTTGGCGGCGAGCGGTTTGGGGTTGAAGCGGCTGAAGCCCGAGTACGCGTCGGCCCGGCAGCCTTTGGGCCGGCCGAGGTCGAACGGGCCCGGAGATCGCCTGCGTGATCACGCCTTTTTCGAGATACGCGTAGGTGACCGTCAGCAGCGGGTCCACGCGCGGCTCCTTGCACAGCTTCGTGCCGATCGCGAACTGGCCCGTGATCGTCTCGTAGCCCGCTTTGGTGGAGCCCACGCAGTTGGCCGACCAGCCGGGGATTTCACCCGAGCAGGAGAACGTGTCCGGCAGTTCTTTTTTTTCAGCGTTGGTCACCGACGGCGGGCTCGAGATCCCCGTCACGGGAATCTGCGACCTGCACCTGGTAGCCGCTGATCGGGCCGTTGCAGTAGAACGAGTACGGACACCTGCTGTTCTTCGCTGCCCGGTTCCGGCTTTGCCGGCGGCCGTACTGCCGAGGCAGTTGTAGTTGTTGGGGTTGGATTCTTCGGCCTGGCCAACCGCCGGACTCGCGAGCGAGCAGGGCGAGCGCGCCCACGATCGCGGCCGTCCACAGCGTGGCCTTTCGGTGGGCGGCTTCCAGTGATGCGTGCAACGGTGGATCTCCGTTCGTTTGTCGTGGTCTTGGGTGAGGCGTTTCAGTGCAGGAGCGCTTCGAGGCTCTGCTGAGGTGAAGCTCGGCGTTGAAGGTCACCGCGGGCTTCGCGCCCGCGGCCGCGAACGGCGAGAGCAGCGCCACGCCCGCCGGCGGCTCGCTCGCGAGCGTCGGAGCTCGCGGAGCCCGCGGGCAGTTCCGCCGCGGTCGCGCTCGACACCGTCGCGAACGTGACCACCACGAGGCCGTGTTCGGCGTACGTGGTGGTCGCCGTGATCGCCGCCACCGTCGCCTTCAGCGAATTCGTCGGCCGCCGTGAGCTGCCCCGGCGTCCCGAGGAGCACGGCTCGCGCCCTTCGGGGCACGCGGGCTGGACGATCGTGTGCAGCACCGGCGGCGCGGCGCCGAGCGTGGGCCGCTTCGGTGCGAGCGCAGCGTCGTTCGCGAAGGCGTTCCGCCCTCGAGCGCCGACCAGCCGCTCAGCAGCGTCGACTTGGGCACCAGCTCACCGGTTATGTAGGGCGCAGCCGACGGGGTCCGCGAGCGCTTCGGAGAACGACGTGCCCGCCAGCTCGATCAGCCACACGCTCGTGATCGGGGGGAGCTTCGAGGCGGCAGTGCCCTGCTTGCGCTTCGTCGCCGGCGCGGAGGTCTCGGAGGGGCTCGTCTGCGTGGCCGTCGTCTGGGCGGGTGCGCTCGCGGCGCCCGGGCGGTGCAGGCGGCGCCTGCGCCGCCGCGTCACGGCCGGTTCTTCTGCCGCCGCCTGCGCCTGCGCCTGCGCGGCCTGCGCGGCCGCCTGCGAGGCGTTGCGCGCCGAGAGCCCCGCGAGCAGCGCGGGCAGGCTGTTGACCACGGCCGAGCTGCCCGCGAGCGACGCTTCCGGCGCTGGACCGATCGCCGCGCCGATCGCGATGCCGGCGCCCAGCGTGAGCGACGCGAGCAGCGCGGTCACGCGGATCGACGGGAGTCGCACGCCACGCGCGCCCCCGTCGCGTGGCGCGACGGTGGGCGAGCCGGCGCGCGCGGAAGCAGCCGCGGCGTGCGCGTCCGTCGAGGCGGAGGTGTCGTGGTGTGCGCTCATCGCTCGTGAGATTCGACAGCCCCGGCGGGCCGGCGGTCGCGCTCAACGCGCGCCCCCCGCGCCGAGTTGGCCACAAAATAGCCTATCCGGATAGAAACTATCGACATTATGATATGTTCACCAGCCTCGAGCTGTCAAACGACACGTCAAACAGAGAAACGGAGCTTCACCCAGATGAATCGAATCCGCCGTCTATCCCTCGCCCTCGCGGTGGCTGGCGTGCTGGGGGTCGCGGCGCCCGCGGCCGCATGCGCGCTCACCACGATCACGATCAGCGGCGCCACGGCCTCCTACCCGCTCGTGTCGCTGCTCGCGCAGAAGTACGTGAAGGTCCACCCGCACAAAGTGAAGTTCAAGATCACCCAGGGAGGCGCGCAGATCGGCATCAACGACGTGGCCGCCGGCAGGGTGACGATCGGCGACGTGTCGCGCGACCCGCTCGACGACCGACCCCACGGGGCTCGTCTTCTACCCGATCGCCAAGTACGGCATCTGCGTGATCACCAACAAGTCGAACCCGCTGAGCAACCTCACCCAGGCGCAGCTCATCTCGATCTTCACCGGCAAAACGCGCACGTGGTCGAGCGCGCTCGGCGGCGCCACCGCGAGCGGCACGATCGACCTGATCAGCCGCACCTCGGTCGCGGGCGTGCTCACGAACTTCCAGACGCTGCTGCTGGAAGGCAAAAAAGTCTCGACGGTGGCCGCCGAAGAACCGTCCGAGGGCCTGATGCGCGCAGAAGGTCGAAAGCGACCCCAGCGCGATCGGCTTCGTGTCCAACTACCAGTCCGACAAAGGCACGGTCAACGCGGTCGAGCTCAACGGCGTTGCAGTGCAACAAGTCGACCGTGCAGTCCAACGCCTACCCCGGCGTCGCGCGCTTCTACGAGGTGACCAAAGGCAAGGCCACGGGCGCCGCCTCGGCGTTCATCGGCTGGATCAACCAAATCCGCTGCGGCGAAGAAGATCATCCGCACGCAGTGGGAGACCGATCGAAAGCTGAGCAGCGGTTGCTCGACCGCCTGAGAGCGCCGTGGCCAGACCGCCGCGCCGAGCTACGCTCGGCGCGGTGTCGTTGTCGGTGTGCGCGCTCGTGATCGCGATGATCGTGTTCGTGGGCATCCACGCATGGCCGATCTTCGAGCACAACGGCCTCAGCTGGCTGGGCTCGGGTGAAGACGTGGGCAGGCAGCTCGCGGCGATGCAGAACACCACGCAGCACCCGCCGCCGTCCGCCTACCACCTGCGCGCGTGGCCGCTCGTCTACGGCACGCTGCTGACCACCGCGCTCTCGGTGGTGCTCGCGATCGCCGTCGCGATCGTCTCCTCGATCTTCATCGTCGAGCTCGCGCCGCGCGCGCTTCGCCGCGTGGCGATCCCCGTGATCCGCCTGCTCGCGTCGGTGCCGTCGGTGATCTACGGGCTGATCGGGATCCTCGTGCTGGTCCCGTTCGTCGGCAACCACCTGATCACCGCCGCGCGAGAAGGCCTCCGTGCAGAGCACCGTGCTAGCTCACCGGCGCGGGACTGAGCGTCACCGTGGTGATCCTCACCGTGATGATCACCCCGATCATGGTCGCGCTGATCTGCGAGGCGCTCGCGTCCGTGCCCAACTCGTGGCGCGAGGGCGCGGTGGCGCTCGGCGTGAACCCGCTGCGCGCGATGCTCGCCGTCACGCTGCGCGCGGCTCGCCCCGCGATCGTGGCCGCCGCCGTGCTCGCCACCGCCCGCGCGCTCGGCGAGGCGGTGATGATCTCGATGGTCTCGGGCTCGCGCGCGTTCACGCCGAACCCCGGCGACGGGCTCGTGTTCTTCTTCGAGCCGCTGCGCACGCTCGCGTCGGGCATCGTCGACTACCACGAAGGCATCGGCGCGCCCGCGCTCGGCTCCTCGCTGTACGCGTGGGCGCTGCTGCTGCTGTTCTCCGCGTTCGTGCTCTCCGTCGCGGGCTACCTGATCAAGCTGCCGCTGCGCCGCTACCAGGTGCGCGGATGACGCTGCCCGCACAGTGGACCGCGGTGGCGCCGGGGCAGATGAAATCGGGCCGCGGCCGGCGCTCCTCGCCGCTCACCTGGCGCTGGCGCGACCGGCTCGCGCTCGCGTTCGCGTGGGGCGCGGGGATCGGGCTGTGCCTGATCGCGGGCGCGATCGTGGTGTACATGGGCGTACGCGGCATCCAGTACCTGCGGCCGCGGCCTGCTGATCGATTCGCCCGCCACGAGCACCACCCAGAGCGGCTCCGGCGGCTTCCTCGACCCGATCCTCGGGACGGCGCTGCTGACCGTGATCGGCGTCGTGCTCGCCGCGCCGCTCGCCGTCGGCGCCGCGCTGTGGATCGCCGAGTACGGGCGCCCGACGTGGCTCGCGCGGGTCGTCGAGTCGAGCATCGAGATGGTCGCGGGCACGCCCGACATCGTGATCGCGCTCTTCGGGCTCTCGATCTTCCAGCTCGGCCTGCTCGCCCCGTTCTCCTTCCGCGCCTCCGGCGGGGGCGTGTTCGGCAAATCGTTCATCGCCGCCGGCGCGATGATGTCGCTGATCGCGCTGCCGCCGCTGTTCACCGCCACGCGCGACGGCCTGCAGGCGATTCCCGCGCACATGCGCGAGGCCGCGTTCGCGCTCGGCAAGACGCGCATCGCCACGATCCGTCGCGTGCTGCTGCCGAGCGTGCGCTCCAACATCGCCACCGGCGTCACGCTCGGCGTGAGCCGCATCATCGGCGACACCGCGATCATCGTGCTGCTGCTCGGCGAGACGCTGCGCACCGAACCGCAGGGCTCGGTCCCGTTGGTGGGCCTGCTGCGCGGCACCGGCTCGACGCTCACCAGCTACATCTACGACAACTCGCCCGCCGGCGAAGGCGCCGCGCCGCAGAAGGCGTACGCGGCCGCCTTCGTCCTGCTGGTGCTCGTGCTCGCGCTCAACCTGGTCGTCGGGCGCATCGGGCGCTCGCAGGCCGACGCCACCGGGCTCACGGTGGCGGGCGCAGCGGTGTAGGGCGGCGCGGGGTAGGGCGGGGCGGCAGGGTAGGAGCCGCGGCCGGGTACCCGGGGCGGGCGGCACCGATCCAAAGCACGCTCGCCTCCACGCCCGCCGGGCGCTTTACAAGAACAGCAATTCCCGCTAACCTGAGCGATTCGATGGGGAAAGTGTTCGACAACTTCGGTGGGGAAGGTGATAATGACTCCGCATGAGGCGCTGCTCGAGCGCGCGCGCGGCGCGTCGGGCGAGGCGCAGCAGCCGCGGCACGTCACGACGATCGGCTCGCGCGCGGATGCGCGTGCGCACGAGGACCCGGGCGCGGCCCAGCAGCTGGTCCCGCCGGTCCGCACGATCGTGGTCGACCGGCCCCCGGAGCCGGTGCTTCCGCCGCAGCAGCGCGAGTCGCTGCGCGCAGCCGCCGCGAGCGGCCCCGAGCGGCTGCGGCTCGAGCAGGTCAGCATCGACTACGGCGCCAAGAAAGCCGTGACGTCGGTGTCGCTGTCGATCCACCAGGGCGAGGTGCTCGCGCTGATCGGGCCCTCCGGCTGCGGCAAGACCACTCTGCTGCGCACGCTCAACCGGCTCACCGAGCTCACGCCGAGCGCATCGCGCGCCGGGAGCATCCTGCTCGACGGCGAGGACATCCACGACATGCCCGACACCACGCTGCGCGCGCGCGTGGCGATGGTCTTCCAGCAGCCCAACCCGTTCCCCATGTCGATCTTCGACAACGTGGCGTTCGCGCTGCGCGAACAGTCGCGCAAGCGCCCGCGCACGCGCGAGCTCGAGCCGCTCGTGATCGACGCGCTGCAGCGCGCCGGCCTGTACGAGGAGGTGCGCGACGACCTGCACCGGCCCGCGCTGCGCCTGTCGGGCGGCCAGCAGCAGCGCCTGTGCATCGCGCGCGCGATCGCCCCGCGCCCGGAGGTGCTGCTCATGGACGAGCCGTGCAGCGCGCTCGACCCGATCTCCACGGGCACGATCGAGAAGCTGATCGGCGAGCTGCGGCGCGATCTCGCCGTGGTGGTCGTGACCCACAACCTCGCGCAGGCGCACCGCGTGGCCGACAAGGTCGCGTTCATGTACCTCGGCGACCTCGTCGAGTACGGCAGCGCGCAGCAGGTGTTCGACGAACCGCGGGCGACGCGCACGCGCGACTACGTGCGGGGCGCCTTCGGATGAGCGCCCGGCGCGGTGTGAGCCGAGCGTGTCGATGAGCCTCGTGCCGGTGCAGTCCGAGCAGGGCACCGCCACGTGCGCGAGCTGCGGCGCGCCGCTGGTCGCCGACCAGCGCTACTGCCTCTCCTGCGGCGAGCCGGCCTCGCCGGTGCGGCTCGCGTTCCTCGACGTGCTCCACGGGCAAAGCGGCCCCGCGGGGGCCGCGCATCCGCTCGAGATGAGCGTCGCGGGCTACGTGCCCGCCGCGGACGCGCGCGGCGCCAACGGCTGGCTGCGCCGCAACTCGGGGCTGCTCGGGCTGCTCGCCGTGCTGCTGCTGTGCCTCATCGCGGGGCTGCTCGTCGGCCACTGGGTCGGCCAGGGCGGATCCAAGGTCCCCGCCAAGCAGGTCGTCGAAGTGAAGGGCCTCTCGGGGCTTGCAGCCGCGCCGGCCGCGAGCAGCGCGGCCGCGCCCGCGTCCAGCGCCGCGAGCGCCGCCTCCGCCAAAGCGAAGGCCGCCGAAAAGAAGGAAGAAGAAGAAGAAAAGGCCGAAGCCGCCAAAGAAACGAAGGCCGAAAAGGCGCCCCCGGCAGCGCCCGTCAAGGTGACGCCGCAGAAGATCAAGAAACTCACGCAGTCCACCGGCAAGAAGCACCAGGAAGAAATCAACTCGCTCGGCACCGCGCCGATCGAAACGGGCTGAGCCGCTGCGATGACTCCCACCGGCGCGGACTCCGAGACCCCGAGCGCGGGCGCCGCGCAGGCGCCCGTCTCTCACGCGCAGCCTGCGCCGGTCGTGCCGGTCGGCGGCCTCGCCGGCGCGCGGCTCGCGCTGAACGGCTCGATGGCGCAGCTGCGCCGCCGCCGATACGAGCTCGCCGAGCGCGTCTCCGAGCTCACCTGGGACCTCGGCGGGCTCACCTACGAGATGGCGATCCGCGACCACTACAGGCTCGACGTGCTCGCACGCCGCGCTGCGGAGCTGCAACGCGCCGACGCGGAGCTCGCCGAGGTGCAGCGGCTGCTCGCCTCGGCCGAGGCGGGCGTCGCAGGGCCAGTGCCGCTCGTGCGGCGCCGTTCACAGCCGCGGAGCCGCCTACTGCTGGCACTGCGGCGCGCCGCTGCTGCACGAGGCGCGGCCCGCCGCGCTCGCAGCCGCAGACGGCGCGGCCGATCCCGCCGGCGTTTAGGCCCCGCGACGATCGTCCAGCTTCGCCGGGCGCCATCGCCGTGCGCGGATAGCCTGCGGCGGATGAAGCGGCCAGCCCGTCCCAGCCGTGCTCGGACCGCGGCGCTCGCTCGCGCGCCGGTTCTCGCGCGCGGCGGCGGCGCCCTCGCGCTCGCCGTGATGCTCGCGCCCATCTCGGGAGCGCTCGCGCGCATCCCCGCGCGCAGCGCGTCCGCGCACGGCCCGCGCGAGTACGGCTGCCCCATGTTCCCAGCCGGCAACCCGCTCAACCGCGAAATCGCCCACGCGCCCGTCAACCCGCTCTCGGCGCAGTACATCGCGAGCATCGGCAGCGGCGCACCTGCATGCCGACTTCGGCAAAAACCCCGCGTACGGCATCCCCTACGCGGTCGTGGGCGCCAGCCAGCCGAAGGTGCCGATCCACTTCACCGCGTACGGCGAAGACTCGAACCCCGGCCCCTACCCGATCCCCGCGAACGCGCCGGTGGAGGGCGCGGGCGCGGAAGGCGACAGGCACGTGCTCGTGCTGCAGCGCGGTGCGTGCAAGCTGTATGAGCTGTGGGAGGCGGCAGCGCGCGGGCAGCGGCTGGGACGCCGGGCTCGGGCGCGATCTTCAACCTGCGCAGCAACGCGCTGCGCCCCGAAGGGTGGACCTCGGCGGACGCCGCCGGGCTTCCGATCATGCCGCTGCTCGCGCGCTATCCCGAGGTGCGCGCGGGGCACATCGACCACGCGCTGCGCGTGACCGTGCCGCGCACCCAGCGCGGCTACATCCACCCCGCCACCCACCTCGCCTCCGGCGACAGCGACCCCGACCTGCCGCCGATGGGCCTGCGGCTGCGGCTGAAGGCCGGCTTCGCCCTCGCCGGCTTCCACGGCCAGGCGCTCGTGGTGCTGCGCGCGCTCAAGCGCTACGGGCTGATCGTTGCCGACAACGGGTCGTCGTGGTACATCACCGGCGCGCCCGACCAGCGATGGAACGAAGACGACCTGCGCCAGCTGAAGAGCGTGCCCGGCTCGGACTTCGAAGCCGTACAGAGCGGCCCCGTGCGCCACGAACGCTGAGCGCGCGCCGCGCGCCCGGTCCGCGCGATCCGCCGTGCGCTCAGCCCTGGTGCGTCGGCTCGGCCGGGGCCTGCGCGGGCGCGGCCACCGGCTCGGGTGCCGGAGCGGGCGGGGCGGCCTGCGGGGCTGCGGCCGGCGGGGCGGCCTGCGCCTGCGTGGACTGCGCCGTCTGCGTGATCGCCGGCTTGTTCGCCTCGCCCGTGACCGAGTCCTTGAACTCGCGCATGCCGGTGCCGAGCGAGCGTCCGATCTCGGGCAGCCGCGTGGCGCCGAACACGAGCAGCAGGATCACGACGAGGAAGGCGATGTGCAGTGGATTGTCGAGTCCCATGGATGCAGTCTAGGCGATTCGCGGGATCCTGCTCACGGCACGTCGCGCCGGCGTCGCCCGCGCGTCTCCTCGCGGCCGCCGCCGTCGCGCATCGCGCTGCGCACGAGCTGCGCGGCAACGATCAGCATCAGGCCCGCGAACGCGTCGCGCAGCACGACGCCCGACAGCGCGTTGGCGAGCGCCACGCCCGCCGCGGCGCCGGCGAGCGAGAGCACGCCCGAGCAGCAGCGCGTCGCGGCGCGCGCACGTTGCCGTAGCGATCCTGGCGGTAGGTGCCGACGATCGCCACCGGCACGATCGCCAGCAGCGAGGTCGCCTCGGCCTGCGTGCTGGCTCGAGGCCGACGAAGATCACGAGGCCCGGCACGAACAGCACGCCGCCGCCCACGCCCAGCAGGCCGGCGATCACTCCCGCCGCGAGCCCGATCGCGATCGCGCCGATCACCGCAGCACCAGCTCGACGGCGCTCGCCACGAGCACCGCGGCGAACAGCAGCGAGATCGCGCGCCCGTGCAAGCGCTGCTGCAGCCACGGTGCCGATCAGCACGCCGCCGACCGCCGGCACCCCGACGAGCACCGCGTCGAGCACGTGCACGTTGCCGTATGCGCCCTGCGCGCCGGCGGCGAACGCCGCGATGAACACGATCGCCGCGAGCGACGTGGCGGTCGCCGCGCGCTCGTCGTAGCCGAGCCACAGGACCAGCAGCGGCACGATCACGCTCCCCCCGCCGACGCCGAACAGCCCGCTGAACAGGCCGGCCAGCGTGCCGATCGCCATCAGCCTCAGCGGTGCGGCCCGAGCCCCTTTCAGCGCCACGCTTGCACGAGCCGGGAGGTCGGCGAGCATGCGCGCCATACTAGACGCGTGTCCCCCGCCGCAACGCTCGTGGAGGCGCTCGAGCCGATCCGCTCCGACCCGGCGCAGCTCGGCGATTCTGCTCGACATCGACGGCACGCTCGCACCGATCGTGCGCCACGCGGCCGACGCGCACGTGCCCGAGGCCACGCGCACGCTGCTGATCGAGATCGCCAAGCGCTACAGGCGTGGTCGGCTGCGTCAGCGGCCGCCGCGCCGCCACCGCGCGCCAGATCGTCGCGATCGGCACGATCGCGTACATCGGCAACCACGGCGGCGAGCTGCTGCGCCCTCGCTCGCTGCACGCCCGGAGGTCGACCCCGAGCTCGCCGCGCTGGACCGCGCGCGTGCGCGAGTTCGCGGCGCGCGCCGCCACCGGCGAGCACCAGCGCCTGCGCGTGCGCGCGAGGACAAGGACGCGATCGCCGCGTTCCACTGGCGCGGCGCGCCCGACGAGGACGGCCGCGGAGCGCGCGGTGCGCGAGATCGCGCGCCAGGCCGAGGAGCAGGGCTTCGCGGTCCACTGGGGCCGCAAGGTGCTCGAGGTGCGCCCGCCGGTCGCGCCTCGACAAGGGGCTCGGGATCGCAAGCGCTGCTGCGCGAGATGCCGGTCTCGGCCGCGCTGTACGTCGGGCGACGACACGACCGACCTCGACGCCTTCCGCGGGCTGCGCGCGCTGGTCAGCCGACGGATCGCTCGAAGAGGCGCTGTGCGTAGCGCGTGAGCTCCGACGAAACGCCCCGCGGAGCTCGCGCAGGAGGCGGACCTCACGGTCGACGGGCCGGCGGGGGTGCGCGAACTGCTCGAGGCGCTGCTGTAGACGCGTGTGAGGTTCGTCGACTTCCTCAGGAGCACCGTCCTCCTGAGTGCCGGCGCGGCCACCGCGCTCGCGGCGGTCACCGTGCTGGCCGCCGGCGCGAGCTCCGAAACCGAGCTGATCCTCGATCGTCGATCGGCTGGTGGGTGCTCGCCGCCGCTGATCGGGCTGCGGCTCGGGCGGCGCGCCGAGACCAACCCGCCGATCGCGCGCCTGCTCGCAGGCGCCAAGGACGAGCACCTCGCTGCCGGAGCACCACCCGAGCGCGATCCTGCTCAACCGGCTGTGGCCGCTGCTGCTGTTCACGCTGCTCGCCGGCGGGCTCGCCTTCCTCGCCCCGCAGATCCCCGGCATCGCCACCGGCTTCGCGATCATCTGGGCGCTCGCCTGGCGCCGTCAGGACGCGCGCGGTGGCCGCGATCGAGGAGCGCGACGGCGCCTCCTTCTACGTGCGCCGCACCTCGCCGCTGCGGCCGATGGAGCTCGATGCGCACGCCCGGCTTCAAGGCGCTGCGCGCCGAACGCGCCAACGGCGCCGTCACCTGAGATGCGCCGCGCGGCGCGACGCGCGCCGACGTGCTGATCGTCTCGCTCGGCTCCACCGCGGGGCTGCGCGCGCGCCGACGAGGAGCTCGCGCGACTCGCTGCGCCGCGCGGGCGCGCGCGGTGGGGCTGGTGGCGCGCCGCTCGCCCGCCCGAGCGCTGCGCACGCTGATGCTCACCGACCTCGGCTGGGCGCGGGCCGCGCGGGCCGCCGCGCGCGAGGCGCTGCGCGCGGCCGGCGTCCGGGCGCGGTCGTCTACTCGACGCACCACCGCCGCGCTGCTGTGGCCGGTGCCCGGCGCGATCCGCTTCGACGCCCCGTCGCGGGCAACCGGCCGGGCCGCCACGGGCTGTGGCAGCGTCCGCTCGAGCGCCGCCGCCTGCGCCGAGGCGCCGCTGCTGCTGCCGTGGAGCGAGGGCGGGCTGCGCGAGGCGCCGGCGCGGACGGCCTCGGCGCGCGCGAGCGCGCGCTCGTGCTGCCCGTCGCCGGTCGAGCCATCCGCCGGGCCCGCGGGCGACCGCGACATCGCCGCGATCACGTACGCGCGCCAACCCCGCCAAGAAGGGCGCTCGACCGCGTGCTCGCGGCCTGGCGCGCGCCTGCGATCCGAGCATGCGCTCGGCCCCTCCGACGAGCTGCTCGTCGCGGGCGTCTCCGAGCGAGGAGCTGGCGCGCGCGGGCATCGCCTGGGGCCCCGGCGAGGGCGTGCGCGCGCTCGGCGCGCTCGCGCCCGAGCGACTACCGCGCGCTGCTGCGCCGCGCGCGCGTGTTCGTGTGCGCGCCGCGCCGCGAGGACTACGGGATCGCGCAGCTCGAGGCGCTCGCCGACGGCTGCCTGCTCGTCACCACGCCCGCGCCGGGCCCTACGCGGCGCTGCCGATCGCGCGCGCGCTCGATGCGCGGCTCGTCGGCGAGGATCTCGCGCGCGGCGCTGCGCGCCGCGCTGGACGAGCCGCGCGCGGACTACGCCGAGCGCGCGCGCGCGGCGCTCGCCCCGTTCCGCCGCGACGCCGTCGACCGCTCGTCGCGCGAGCAGCTACTGCCGCGCCTGCTTGCCGTAGCGCGCGCTGCAGCTCGCGCGCCAGCGACGGCGCGTGTTCGCCACCTCGCTCGCGCGTCAGCCACGCGCGCCGCGCGGTCGCGACGCCCCAGCGCATGTTCGCGAGCGTGCGCGTGCGGTGCGCGTCGGAGTCGATCAGCAGCATCACGCCGGCGCGCGCGGCGGCGCGTGCGTGCACGTCCGACAGGTCGCGCCGGTCGGGGTTGGCGTTGATCTCGAGCATCGTGCCCGTCCGCGCCGCCGCCGCGAACACCGCGCTCGAGGTCGATCGCGTACGGCGCGCGGCGCTCGATCAGCCGGCCGGTCGGGTGGCCGATCGCGTCCACCAGCGGATGCTCGATCGCCGCGATCATCGCGCTCGGTCATCGCCTGCTCGCCGATCGCCGAAGGAGGTGTGCACGCTCGCGATCACCCAGTCGAGCTGCGCCGAGCAGCTCGTCGTCGTAGTCGAGCGAGCCGTCGGGCAGGATGTTCACCTCGCTGCCCGCCAGCAGCTCGATGCCGTCGATCCGCTCGTTCGCCTCGTGCACCAGCTCGATCTGGCGGCGCAGCTGCTCGGGCGAGACGTCGTTGCCGAAGCCGTGGCGTGGCGGAGTGGTCGGTGATCGCCAGGTACTCGTAGCCGCGCTCGCGCGCCGCCGCGGCCATCTCCGCGATCGTGTTGCGCCCGTCGGAGGCGATCGTGTGGCTGTGCAGGTCGCCGCGGATGTCCGCGAGCTCGATCAGCTCCGGCAGGCCCGGCCGCCGCCCGTCGCAGCCGCGCGCCGCGTCGCAGCTCGCCGCGGTTCTCGCGCAGCTCCGGCTCGATGTAGGCGAGGCCGAGCGCGCCGTACACCTCCTGCTCGCTCGCGCACGTGCGCGTCTCGCCGGTGGCGTCGTCGAGGATGCCGTACTCCGACACGTGCAGGCCGCGCCGCACCGCCGCCTCGCGCAGCGCCGCGTTGTGCTCGCCCGAGCCGGTGAAGTGCTGCAGCAGGTTGCCCAGCTGCGCGGGCTTCGCGATGCGCAGGTCGACGGTGATGCCCGCAGTGCGTGCGCGCACGCGCGCCCGACTTGCCGGCGGAGCTCGACGCTCTCGATCTGCTCGAGCGCGCGCGAGCGCCTTCGCGCAGCGTCCGTCGGGCTGCTCCGTGACGGCCATCAGGTCGATGTCCTTCACGCTGTCGGCCCGGCGGCGGGCCGAGCCGGCGATCTGCACGTGCGCGCCGGCGCCGGCCAGCGCGCGCGAGGCCGTCCACGAGCGCTTCGCCGATCTCGAGCGCCCGCGGCAGCAGCAGGCGCGCCTGGGCGGACGGCCGGGCTCGATCGGCGCCCTCGCCGAGCGACGCGAGCACGCTCTCCTCGAGCTTCGGACCGAGCCCGCGCACCGTGCGCAGGCGCTGCGCGAGCGCCGCGTCGCGCAGCGTCTCGAGCGAGTCGATGCCGAGCTCGGAGTGCAGCAGGCGCGCGCGCTTCGGCCCGAGCCCCGGCAGGCGCGTGATCGCGATCAGCCCCGCGGGGAACTTCGCGCGCAGCTTCTCGCGCCGCCGGGATCGTGCCCGTCTCGGCAGCGCGACGATCTTCTCCTGCAGCGTCGCGCCGATGCCCGGCAGCTCGCGTCGCGCGCCCCTCGCGCGCGAGCGCCGCGACCGACACCGACGCGTCGCGCACCGCTCTTCGCCGCGGTGCGGTAGGCGAGCACGCGGTGCACGATCGCGCCGTCGAGCTCGTACAGGTCGCCGAGCTCCTCGAGGGCGTCGGCGATCGCCGCGTTGGTGGGTCCAGACCCGGCCACGGCCAGTAGCGTAGGCACCGGAGCCAGGCGGGCGTCGCCCGGGCGCCCGCGCATGCTCTAGGGTACGCCGACCCATGTCCGGCGAGCCCTGGCTGATACTGCCCACCTACAACGAGGCCGAGAACGTCGAGGCGATCGTCGCCGCCGCCGGCGAGGTGCTCGCGCGGGCCGCGCCCGAGGGCTTCCGGGTGCTCGTCGTCGACGACGGATCGCCCGACGGCACCGGCGAGATCGCCGACGCGCTGGCCGCGGAGCACGACTGGGTGCAGGTGCTCCACCGCGCCGAGAAGAACGGCATCGGACCCGCCTACCTCGCCGGCTTCCGCCACGCGCTCGGCCCACGGCGCGGGCTACGTGATGGAGATGGACTGCGACTTCTCGCACGACCCCGCCGACCTCGCACGGCTGCTCGCCGCCGTGCGCGCCGGCGCCGACCTCGCGCTCGGCTCGCGCTACGTGCCCGGTGGCGGCGTGAGCGACTGGGGCCTCCTGCGACGCTTGATCAGCGAGGGCGGCTCGACCTACGCGCGGCTGCGTGCTCGGCCTGCACGTGCGCGACCTCACCGGCGGCTTCAAGTGCTTTCGCCGCGAGGTGCTCGAGGCGATCCACTTCGACGGCGTGCGCTCGCAGGGCTACGCCTTCCAGGTCGAGCTCACCTACCGCGCCGTGCGGGCGGGCTTCCGCGTGGTCGAGGTGCCGATCGTCTTCCGCGACCGCGAGCACGGCAGAGCAAGATGTCCTGGCGGATCGCCGCCGAGGCGATGTGGCTCGTGCCGCTGCCTGCGCTTCAGGTAGCGCCCGCGCGCGTCGATGCTGAGGCGATGGATGCCTCGGCCTACGCGTTCGCCCACGGGGTGCGCCACACGCGCGCGACGCTGCGCCGCTGGCAGCGCAGCGCCCGCGCGCCGTGCTCGGCCGCTGGGTCGCCGGCGCCGCGCTCGCAGCCGTCGTGCCTGCTGCTCGCGGTGTGGGTCGTCGCCTCGCTGGACTCCGGCGCCTACCTCAGCAGATCATCGCTCTGCGCCGCCCTTCGCGGTGGGCGACCTCGGCGACGTGTGGGCCGTGCTCGCGCAGCAACCTGCTCGTGCTCGCGCTGCACGCGATGGCGTGCGTCGCGGGCTTCATCGCCGGCAGCTCGCTGCCGCTGCAGGCGCAGGGCCGCTCGGGCGTCTCGCGCTGGGTGCACGAGCACGGCGGCCGCATCGCGATCGTGTTCGTCGTGTGCGCCACCACCTTCTCGCTGAGCGCGCAGGCCTACCTGATCGGGCACAGCGCTCGCCGGCGTGGCGCGCTTCCTCGCGCGTCTCGCCCGGCGCTGCTCCTGCTCGGCGTCCTCCGCACGCGATCCCCGAGCTGATCGCGCTGTTCCTGCCGCTCGCCGCGTGGATCATCGCGAGCAGGCGCGGCGAGTGGGAGCAGCTGCTCGCGGCCACGCTCGTGACCGTCGCGATCGCCCTGCCGGTGCTCGTGATCGCCGCCTTCATCGAGGTGTACGTCTCTCCGCACCTGTTCAGCGCGCTCACCGACATCCACCTGTCCGCCCTCCACGGATCCGCCGGCCAGGTGATGAGCGTGCGCGGGCCCAGCGATCTCGCCCGGCGGCCGTCCGAGCTCGAGCTCGAGCTCGCCCTGCCCTCAGGCGACTCCTCTTCGCGGGCCTCGATCTCGCGCTCGACGCGCAGCAGGAGCACCAGCAGCAGCACCGCGCCCGCCACCGCCAGCGCGATCGTCAGCGGCCCGGCGACCGAGGCAACGACCATGCCGGGGACGATAGCCGCCCGCCGCTCGGGGTGGCCCTCCTTTACTTTGTATAGTGAGGGAAAGCAACCAGAGGAGAGAAGATGGCAGGCACCCTGAGTCAAGTCACCGACAACAACTTCGACGCCGAGGTCCTCGAGGCCGAGAGCCCCGTGCTCGTCGACTTCTGGGCGCCGTGGTGCGGTCCGTGCCGCGTCGTCGCGCCGGTGCTCGAGGAGATCGCCACCGAGCGGCCGGATCTGCGCATCGTCAAGCTCGACATCGACGAGAACCCGCAGACCGCGGCGCGCTTCCAGGTCCTCTCGATCCCCACGATGATCCTGTTCAAGGGCGGCCAGCCCGTCAAGACCGTGATCGGCGCCTACCCCAAGAAGAAGCTCGAGCAGGAGCTGGAGCCCGCGCTCGTGGCGTAGACGGCTTCCTGCCGGCCGCGCTCAGCCGGGCGCAGCCGGCGCGCGGCCGAGCGAGATCGACAGCTCGAGGCCGTCGATCTGCGCGAGCTCGGTGTATTCGAGCCGCGGCGCGTCCTCGCCCCCGACGCGCAGCGTGGTCGCGAGCGTCTCGCCGGCGAGGTAGTCGCGGTGCGCGTCGGCGGCCGCCAGGAGCGCGGCGTCGCCGTCGAGCGCGCAGCTCGATCCGGTCCTCGACCTGCAGGCCCGCGCGTCTTGCGCGCGTTCTGCACCGCGTGCACGATCTCGCGCGCGTGGCCCTCGCGCGCGCAGCTCCTCGTCGATCGCGAGGTCGAGCGCGACCGCGTGCGCGCCCTCGCGCTCGACGCTGTAGCCCTCCGGGGCGCGCATCGTGAGGATCACGTCCTCGCGCCGAGCAGGCTGTGCTCGCGCCCGCCCACGGCGATGCCGATCTGCCCGCCGTCGCGCAGAGTCGGCGAGCACGTGCGCGGGGTCGAGCGCCGCGATCGCGCTCCGCCGCAAGCGGCATGTCCTTGCCGAACAGCGGGCCGAGCGTGCGGTAGTTGGCCTTCACCTCGTAGCTGCCCAGCTCGTCCGCGGCCGCCACGAAGCGCACGCGCGTGCACGTTCAGCTCCTCGCGCACGACGTCCGACGAGGCCGTTCGATCGCCTCGCGCTCGCGCCCGGCCGCCACGACGACCGCCTCGCCGAGCGGCTGGCGCACCTTGATCTTGCGCCTTGCCCGCGCGCGCCGAGGCCGAGGCGCACCGTCTCCCGCGCCAGCGCCATCGCCTGCTCGAGCTCGCTCATCGCGCGGCGGCAGCGCCGCGGCCGCGCGGGGAAGTCGCACAGGTGCACGCTCGCCAGCGCGCCGTCGAGGTTGTCGTAGATCTCGTCGGCGATGAACGGGCAGAACGGCGCGAGCAGCTTGGCGACCGTCGAGCAGGCACGTGCGCAGCGTCGTGAACGCCGCCGGGTCGCCGTCCCAGAAGCGCCGCCGCGAGCGGCGCACGTACCAGTTGGAGAGCTCGTCCACGAGCTCCGCGATCGCGCGGCCCGCGGTCGTCGCGTCGTAGGCGTCGAGCCGCTCGGCCACCAGCTCGGCCGTGGCGGCGGTGCGCGACAGCGCCCAGCGGTCGAGATCGTCCGCCGGCGGCGCATCCGCCGTCGGCCCGCCAGCTGCTCGCGCTGACGCTTGCGCGTAGAGCGACGTAGAAGTAGTACGTGGACCACAGCTGCTTGAGGAACAGCCGCACGCCCTCGCCGATCGTCGTCCATCGAGAAGCGATAGCCGTCCCACGGCTGCTTGGACGTGAAGAAGTACCAGCGGAACGCGTCCGCGCCGTAGCTCGTCGAGCACCTGCCACGGCTCGACCGTGTTGCCTTTCGACTTCGACATCTTCTGGCCGTCCTCGTCGAGGATCAGGCCGAGGCACACCACGTTGCGATACGGCGCGCCGCGGTCGAGCAGCGTCGAGACCGCGAGCAGCGAGTAGAACCAGCCGCGCGTCTGGTCCTGCGCCTCGCAGATGAAGTCCGCCGGGAAGCGCCGCTCGAAGCGCCGCCGCGTGCTCGAACGGGATAGTGGATGCTGGGCGAACGGCATCGCGCCGGAGTCGAACCACACGTCGATCACCTCCGGCACGCGGCTCATCGGCTGGCCGCAACGCTCGCCGCCGTCCTCGTGCGGGCACGGGAACGCCACCTCGTCCACGAACGGGCGGTGGTGGTCGGCGAGCGCCGTGCCCGAGCGCTCGGCGAGCTCGGCGAAGGAGCCGATCACGTGCACGTGGCCCTCGCCGCAGCGCCACACCGGCAGCGGCGTGCCCCAGTAGCGCTCGCGCGAGAGCGCCCAGTCGACGTTGTTCTTCAGCCAGTCGCCGAAGCGCCCGTGCTTGACGTGCGGCGGGTGCCAGTCGACCGTCTCGTTCGCCGCGAGCAGCTCCTCGCGCAGCGTCGAGGTCGCGATGTACCACGACGGTTTCGCGTAGTAGATCAGCGGCGTGCCGCAGCGCCAGCAGTGCGGATAGGAGTGCTCGTAGGCCTCACCTCGCAACAGCAGCCCGCGCGCGCGCAGGTCCTCGATCAGCTCCTCGTCAGCTGCGGGTCCTTGACGAAGCGCCCCTCGTAGGAGCGCCCGTCGCGGTCGAGCACGCGCGCGTCGTAGGTGCCGTCGGGGCGCACCGGGTTGTACAGCGTCGCCGCGCGGGTCGGGGTCGAACGGGACCTCGGGCGCCGCGGCCGCCACGCGGTAGTCGTCCTCGCCGAAGGCCGGCGCCAGGTGCACGATGCCCGTGCCGTCCTCGGTCGTCACGAAGGAGTCGGCCAGGATCGGCAGCGGGCCGGGCTCGCGGTCGGTCGCGGCGAAGATCGGCCCTCGTAGGAGCGGTAGCGGGCCGCGAGCTCGCTCGCCGGTCAGGACGCTCGAGGACCTCCGCGTCCTCGCCGAGCACCGGCTCCACGCGGGCCTCGGCGAGCAGGTAGCTCTCCTCGCCGCGGCGCGCCCGCGCGTAGGTGGCCTCGGGCGAGACCGCCACGGCCACGTTGCCCGGCAGCGTCCACGGCGTCGTCGTCCACACGAGCAGCTTCGCCTCGCCGTCGCTCGTCTCGAGCTGCAGGAACACGCTCGGGTCGACCACGTCGCGGTAGCCGAGCGCGACCTCGTGCGAGGACAGCGTCGTCTCGCAGCGCGGGCAGTACGGCACCGACCTTGTGGCCCTCGTACAGCAGCCCGCGCTCGTGGATCTGCGCGAGCGCCCACCACACCGACTCGATGTAGGTCTCATCGAGCGTGCGGTAGGCGTGCTCGAGGTCGACCCAGAAGCCGATCCGCTCGGTCAGCGCGCTTCCACTCCTCGAGGAACGCGAACACCGACGCGCGGCATTCGGCGTTGAAGCGCTCGATGCCCCACCTCTCCTCGATCTCCGCCTTGGTCGTGATCCCGAGCTTCTGTTCGACCGCGATCTCCACCGGCAGGCCGTGGCAGTCCCAGCCGCCCTTGCGCTCCACGCGGTACCCGCGCATCGTCTGAAAGCGCGGATAGATGTCCTTGAACACGCGCGAGAGCACGTGGTGGGAGCCCGGCGGTCCGTTCGCGGTGGGCGGCCCCTCGTAGAAGACCCACTGGCTCGCGCCCTCGCGCCGGCGCAGCGACTCCGCGAACACGTCGCGCTCGCGCCAGCGCTCGAGCACCGCGAGCTCGAGCGCGGGCAGCTCCTGGCGCGGGTCGACCTCGCGGCGTGGGATCAGAGGGTGGCTCGTGCGGGCCGACACGGGGCGGCAATTGTAGGTCCGCCCGGCGAGCGGACACGGCGCCGGCGCGCCCCGTCCATACGATGCTTCGTGTGCGCCTGCGCCTCTACCACCACCGCGACGGCGCGCGCGTCGCCTATCGCGAGCTCGGCACCGGGCCGCCGCTCGCGCTGCTGCACTCGGCGATGCTCTCGCACAAGGAGTGGGAGCCCGCGGTCGAGTATCTGAGCGACCGCTTTCGCGTCGTGCTTCCCGACCTGCCGCTGCACGGCGACTCCGAGTACCGCCCGCGCCACCCGTACACGCTCGACTGGTTCGCCGAGGTGCTCGGCGGGCTTCGCCGCAGAGGTGCTCGGGCCCACGGCCGCTGCTGGCCGGGCACGACGCCGGCGCGGAGATCCTCCTGCACGCCGTGCTCGCCGGCGGCCTGCGCCCGGCCCGGCTCGTGCTCATGCCCAACCGGCTGCACGCCGAGCCGCGCCACCGGCTGCTGCGCGGCGCGTGGCGCGCCACCGCGAGCGCGGGCGCGCTGCCGGGGATGGACCTGCTGCTGAGCCACGCCGAGCGCGCTCGTGTTCAGGCCGCAGAGCGGCCTGCGCCTGTCGGCGCGCGCCAACCCCGCCGCGTGCGACCTGATCCGCCACGCGTTCGCCGACGTGCCCGGCAACTCGAGCCTCGCGCGCTCCTGGGCGCGTGCGCGCGCGTCATGGCCGCGAGGGGCCCAGCACCAGCTGCTCGACCTCTACCCGCGGCTCGAGCATGCCCGTGCTGCTGCTGTGGGCCGACCGCGACCCGCTGCTACCCGCTGGCGGCCGCCGAAGAGGCGCTCGCGCTGCTCCCGAACGGGCAGCTGCGCGTGCTCGAGAGCACCGGCTTCCTGATCGCCTACGACGACCCCGTCGGGCCTCGCGCGCGAGCTCTCGGCGTTCTGCGGCTAGGGTTTGGCCCGCCGTTGGGAGCGGGCGCGCCGCGCCTGCGGCGTGCAGCGGCGAGCCGAGCTGTCGAGAAGGAGAACAGATGCCAGACAAGAAGCTGTGGGGCGGGAGACGGCCAAGGCCGTCGAGAACTTCCCGATCTCCGGCGAGACGGTGCCGGTCTCCGTCGTCCACTGGCTGGCGCGGATCAAGGGTGCCGCGGCCGCCGTCAACGGCGAGCTCGGCCTGCTGTCGAAGCGCAGCGCCGCGCGCATCGAGCAAAGCCGCGCGCGAGATCGCCGCCGGCAAGCACGACGCGCAGTTCCCGATCGACGTCTTCCAGACCGGCTCGGGCACCTCGACGAACATGAACGCCAACGAGGTGATCGCGCGGCTCGCCGGCGAGGGCGTGCACGCCAACGACCACGTCAACATGGGCCAGTCCTCCAACGACGTGTTCCCCTCGGCCGTCCACCTGGCGGCGCTCGACGTCGCGCAGAACGAGCTGCTGCCCGCGCTCAAGCAGCTCGAGCGCTCGCTTCGCGCGCAAGGCGAGGAGCTTCCAGAACGTCGTCAAGTCGGGGCGCACGCACCTGATGGACGCCGTGCCCGTGACGCTCGGCCAGGAGTTCGCGGGCTACGCCGCGCAGATCGCGCTCGCGCAGGAGCGCGTCGCCGTCGGCGCTCGTGCACGTCGGGCAGATCCCGCTCGGCGGCACCGCGACCGGGCACCGGGCTGAACACGCACCCGCGCTTCGCCGAGAAGGTGCGCGCGCGCCTGCGCAGGGAGTCGGGCCTCAAGCAGATCGCAGCCCCGCTCGACCCGTTCGAGGCGCAGGCCAACCGCGACGCGCTGGTCGAGCTCTCGGGCGCGCTGAAGGTGCTCGCGGTCTCGCTGACGAAGATCGCCGGCGACCTCGCGCTGATGGGCTCGGGCCCGCGCGCGGGCATCGGCGAGCTGCTGCTGCCCGAGCTGCAGAAGGGCTCCTCGATCATGCCGGGCAAGGTCAACCCGGTGATCCCGCGAGGTCGTGCTGCAGGTCTCCGCGCAGGTGATCGGCAACGACACCGCGATCACCGTCGGCGGGATGCAGGGTCAGTTCGAGCTCAACGTGCGCATCCCGCTGATCGCGCGCAACCTGCTCGCAGTCGCTGCGACCTGCTCACCTCGACCGCGCGCGTGTTCGCCGAGAAGTGCGTCGACGGCATCGAGGCCAACCGCGACGGGCACGCGACGCCTCCGCCGGCGCGACGCTGGCGGTGGCCACCGCGCTGAACGGCGCGATCGGCTACGACAAGGGCACCGCGATCGTGAAGAGGGCGACCGCGACTGGGCGCCCGCTGCGCGAGGTCGCGCTGGAGGAGGGCGTCGACGCGAAGCTCTACGACGAGACGATCGACCTGCGCACGGATCGCGCGGGGCAACCGGCGCTGACGCCGAGCGCCCGCCGGCTCGTGCGGTCCGCTGCGCGCGCCGTCAGTCCCCGAGCCCCGCGAACAGGCGGCGCACCGCCGCGGCCGCCGGCTTGGCGCGCCCGGAATAGGTGAACAGGCCCTTCTGGTTGAGGCCTTCGATCAGCCTCACGCCGGGCAGGACCGCAGTGGATCGAGCCGCCCCTGAAGAACGGGGTGAGCGGGTAGTCGCGCAGCACCCAGATGAGCATGCCGCTGAGCCTCCGGATCGCGCTCGTAGACCGCGATGTGCGCTGCGAGCAGGCGCGACTGGAAGGCGTAGCTGCCGGGGTCGCCTGCGGGGTTGAGCGTGTTCGATTCGGCTCCGAACTCGCTGATCAGGAGCACCCTTGCCGGGGAAGGTGCGCTGCATCGCCGCGAGGCGCTCGCGCATCAGCGCGCGCAGCCTCGCCGGGCTCGCGCGCGGGTGGTCGTACCAGCCGGTGTAGTCGGTCTCGGCGACCGCGTCGACCTCGCGCGTAGAGCGCGCCCGCGTGCGCGGGCGGGTGCTCGCCCCACACGTCGACCGCGACCAGCTGGGACGGCAGTCGTGGGCGTGCAGCCAGCGCCCGAGCGCCTGCACGTAGCGCACCTCGGAGCCGTCGTGCCCGTTGCCCGGCGACCTCGTCGACGAGGTTCCACGCGACGATCGAGGGGTGCAGCGCCGCCGCGGCGGCCGCGTCGCGCGCCTGCCGCTCGGCTTCGGCGAGCAGCGCCGGCGTGTTGGAGTACCAGTTGCCCGCGCCTTCGACCGGGCCGATGCCCTGCCACACCAGGATCCCGGCCGCGTCGAGCCGTTCGAGCAGCGCCGGATCGAGCGGATGCTGCGCGCGCACGGCGTTCGCGCCGATCGTCTCGAGCTCGGCCACGAGTCGCGTCCTCGTCGGCCGGCGTGAGCGCGTCGCCGTGTCCCGGAGCGTCCTCCTGGATCGTGGCGCCGTGCAGCTCGCAGTCGCCTGCCGTTGAGGTACAGCACCCCCGCGCGCCAGCTCAGCTCGCGCAGTCCGACGTGCGCCGTGTAGCTGCTCTCGCCGCCCACCTCGATCTGCAGCTCGTACAGGCTCGGGCTCGCGGGGGACCACAGCGCGGGCTCGGCGACGCGCACCGTCGCCGAGGCGGTACCCGTTTCGCCGTGGCCGAGCGCGAGCGGCCCGAATTCGACGGGGATCGTCAGCGAGCCCCTGGTGAGCGTGCCCGTGGGCGCGATCGTCCGTTCCGGGCCGTTGTTGCGGACGAGCACGCCGAGCCGCACGGTGGCGCTCGACGCGGAGGGCGTGTCGGGGCTGAGGGTGCTCTGCGCCGTGGGATCCGACAGCTCGCTCGCGCCGAGCGCGCGCACGCTCACCTCGCCGTTCAGCCCGCCCCAGTTGAACCAGGTGCGGTGAAAGCCTTCGCGCGCCTGCGCTGCCGGGGTTGCGCCAGTCGACGCGCACGACCACCGTGTGGGCGCCCGCCGCGAGGCGGTCGCTGATCGCTTCGAACGGCAGGTACGCGCCGTGGTGGGACGCCGACCGAACGCCCGTCGATCCACACGCTCGCCCGGTAGTTCGCGGACTCGAAGCGCAGCGCGTACACGCCCGGGGCGCTCGCGGTGAAGCTCGTGCGATACCACGCGATCGAGCCCTTGTAGTTGCGCGCGCCCGCCTTGCCGCTCGCACGCGGAGCTGACGACGTTGGGGACGCTCGCCGGCCGCCCCGAGAAGCCGCCCCGCTGCCAGCCGAGCGACAGGCCCCTGTCGGAGGGGTCCGCGCGCAGCACCCAGGCGGCGAGCGTGCTGCGCCCGCCCGGGCCTTCGCGAACGAGCGGCGGCGTGCGCGCGGGCGGCGCCGGCGATTCGGCTTCGACCGCGCCCGTCGCCTGCGCGCCCGCCGCGTGAGGGCGTGCGATGCCGGCCGATGTCGCGAGCGCCGCGGCGCCGCCCGCCAGGAGGGCCGCCGCGAGCGACGGCGCGAGGATCGCGGCTCTCGAGGGTCGCATGCTCATCGGCGCGGCTCGCCTGGCGGCTGCGGCTTGCCGCAGGGGCGTACGCTGCTCACAGCAACCGCTCGCGACCCGTCTCAGAGCGGCGCCGCCAGCGGGCGCTCGGCGCCGCTCGCGCGCGCGGCGCCTGCGGCGCCCGTCGCTCCGGCGGCGCCCGCGGCGCCGAGCAGGCGCTCGAGCAGCATGCAGCGCACCCGCCTTCGAGAGCGGTTCGTTGAGGTTGCCGCACTTGGGCGACTGCACGCACGAGGGGCAGCCGCAGGAGCAGCGGCACTCCGCGATCAGCGCGCGCGCGTCCTCGCACAGCTCCTCGAAGCGCGCGAACGCGGTGCGCGCGATGCCGATGCCGCCGGGGTGGCCGTCGTAGAGGAAGATCGTCGGCGCGCCGGTCTGCGGGTGGAAGTTCGTGGACAGCCCGCCGATGTCCCAGCGGTCGCACATCGCGATCAGCGGCAGCACCGCGATCTGCGCGTGCTCGGTCGCGTGCAGCGCGCCGAGCAGCGCCTCGAGCGGACCTGGACTCGTCGAGCTGCGGCGGCGTCGAGCTCGAACCACAGCGCCTGCGTCGCGAAGCTCGTCGGCGGCAGCTCGAGCGCGATGAGGTCGAGCGGCGCGTGGTCGGCGAGCCGGCGGCGCTGGTAGGCGAGCACCGTGTCGGTGACGCTCACCTCGCCGAAGGAGAGCGTCACGCCGAGCGTCTCGCGGCGGTCGAGCAGCCGCACGATCTCGGTGTCGGTCGCGCGCTTGGGCTGCGTGTACCAGTCGCCGTCGAACGGCGAGACGAGCGCCCGCCGGCGCTCGAGGTCGAGCTCGCGCACCTCGTAGGAGCGGCCCAGGTGCAGGTAGACGGCGCCCTCGTGGACCGTCGAGTGCGCGCGCGCGGCCTCGGTCGAGCCGAGCAGCTCGCCCGAGGAGACGTCGACGATCGCGAAGCTCTCGGGGAGGCCGAGCGCAGCGAGACCTCGGCGGCCGGATAGCGCCCGTGCGCGCGGGACGTAGCTCGCGGCGCCGGCGCGGGCACCTGCTCGCCCGGTCGCGCGCCGCGCTGTGAGGACGGCCTGCGCGCAGCTCACCGGCGCTCGAGCAGCACCTCCGCGTGGGCCTCCCAGCGCGGGCCGAGGAACTCGCGCGTCGCCGGCTCGACAGCGGGCCCTCGTGGGCCGCGCAGAGCAGGTGCGCGCGGTAGATCAGCGGGCTCTCGTGGTCGAGGATCGCGGCCTCGACCGGGCGCTCGAGGAAGTCGTCGGGGTGGCGGCAGAAGAACTGGTCGAGCGCGTCCTCGCCGGCGACGTACACCGCCAGCCCGCGGCCGCGCGCCCCGCCTGGGAGCGCCCCGCGCGCCCCCACATCTGGCGCAGCGAGGCGACGGTGCCGGGGAACGTGACGACCACGCGCGGCGTCGAGCTCGCCGATGTCGATGCCCAGCTCGAGCGCGTCGGTCGTGATGATCGCGCGCAGCTCGCCGCGCGTCAGCCGGCCCTCGAGCTCGCGGCGCTGCTGCGGCGTGTAGCCGGCGCGGTAGGGCGCGACGCGCTCGGCGAGCTCGCGGATCGGTCTTGCCGAGCTCCTCCTCGACCAGGCGGCTCAGCACCTCGACGCCCTTGCGCGACTTCATGAAGCAGATCGTGCGCGCGCCCTCGCGCACGAGCTCGCGCGAGCAGCTCCGCCGCCTCCGCCAGAGCGCGAGCGCCGCGCGCCGATGGCCTCGTCGGTGAGCGGCGGGTTCCACACGGCGATCTGCCGCCGCGGCGCGGGCGAGCCGTCGTCGTCGATCAGCGCGACGTCCTCGAGGCCGGTGAGCCGCTCGGCGAGCTCGACGGGGTTGGCGATCGTCGCCGAGGCGAGCAGGAAGCGCGGCTCGGTGCCGTAGGCGGCCGCGATCCGGCGCAGGCGGCGCAGCACGTTGGCGACGTGCGAGCCGAACACGCCGCGGTACACGTGCGCCTCGTCGATCACCACCACCGCGAGGTTGGCGAACAGGTCGCCCAGGCGCCGTGGTTGGGGAGGATCCCGACGTGCAGCATGTCGGGGTTGCTGAGCACGATGTTGGCGTTCCTGCGGATCTGCGCGCGCGCCTCGCGCGGGGTGTCGCCGTCGTAGATCGCGGGCCGCACGCGCCTGCTCAGCCCGAACGCCGCCAGCGCGCGCGCCTGGTCCTGGGCGAGCGCCTTGGTCGGGTACAGGTAGAGCGCACGCGCGCGCGCGTCGCGGCAGAGCACGTCGAGCGTGGGCAGGTTGAAGCACAGCGACTTGCCCGAGGCGGTGCCGGTGGTGACGATCGTCGGGCCCTCCCAGGCGCGCTGCGAGCGCGTCGGCCTGGTGCGAGTAGAGCTGCTCGATGCCGGCCCGCGCGAGCGCCGCCAGCGACCTCGGGGTGCAGCTCCGCCGGCGCCGGCACGAGCCTCGCGCGGCCGGGCCCTTCGCGGGCCTCGCGCACCAGCCGCCCGTCGTCGCGGCCGCGCGTCCAGCAGCGCGCTCCAGGGCTCGATCTTCCGGTCCAGGGCCACGAGCCTGAGATAGTAGAGCCGCGATGAGAAGCTCCGCGGCAGAGCGCTGGGCGCAAGCGCGCACGTTCCATCATTCGCGTTTCGGCGCCGAGTGGATCGCCGCCGAGCGAGACCACAGCGTGTCGGTGTGCCTGCCCGCGCGAGAATGCGCCGCGACGGTCGGCGAGATCGTCGGCAGCGCTGCTCGAGCTGCGCGCGCAGGGCGTGATCGACGAGGTGGTGGTGATCGACGCGGCCTCCCCCGACGGGACGGCCGACGTGGCCGAACGCGCGGGTGCGGCCGTCTGGCAGGAGGCCGAGCTGCTGCCCGGCTACGGCCCGGTGCTGGGCAAGGGAGATGCGATGTGGCGCGCCCTGTCGGTGCTCGCGGGCGAGCTCGTGTGCTTCCTGGACGCCGACACCGAGGGCTTCTCCGCGCACTTCGCCACCGGGCTGCTGGGCCCGCTCGTGTGCGAGCCGGAGGTGTCGTTCGTGAAGGGCTTCTACCGGCGTCCCATGCAGGACGGCGCGGGGCCCGAGCGCGGCGGTGGAGGGCGCGTGAACCATCCTTCTCGCCCGCCCGGCGCTCGCCCTCTTCTACCCGGAGCTCGCGCGCGTGCGCCAGCCGCTCGCCGGGCGAGGTCGCGGCGCGGCGCGAGCTGCTCGAGCGCCTTCCCTTCGCGACCGGCTACGGCGTGGAGATCGCGATGCTGATCGACGTGTGGCAGGAGGTCGGGCTCGCGGGCATCGCGCAGGTCGACCTCGACGAGCACCGCAACCGCCACCAGCCGCTGTCGGCGCTCTCGCCGATGGCGGAGACCGTGCTCGCCGACGATCGCCCAGCGGCTCGTGCGCGAAGGCCGGCTGAGGCGGCGTGGAGCGCCGAGCTGCGCGCCGAGCGCCCGCCGCTCGTCGAGCGTCCGATCGCGCTGAGTGGGCGGGCGCGCTGCCTCTACCTGGACCTCGACGGCACGCTGCTG
Source organism: uncultured Solirubrobacteraceae bacterium (assembly GCA_963813685.1). GTDB lineage: Bacteria > Actinomycetota > Thermoleophilia > Solirubrobacterales > Solirubrobacteraceae > Palsa-744. The sequence continues at coordinate 165,557 of CAWEZQ010000004.1, read as the reverse complement.
GGGCGCGGCGCCTCGCTGCTGCACGACGGCGACGGCGGCGTCTCGATCGAGGGAGTCCGCGCGGTGCAGGCGTGCCTGCGCGCGGGCGTCGAGGTCGTGCTCATGTCCGGGCGCCGGCGGGCCCGGTCGCCGAGGACGCGCGCCTGCTGGGCCAGTCCGCGTACATCTTCGAGGCGGGCGCGTGCGTGGTGCTCGACGGCGAGGAGCACTGGCTGACCGGCGACCTTTTGCCCGGCGAGCTCACGATCGCGCAGCAGATCGAGCGCAAAGGCGCGCCCGCGCTGCTGCTCGAGCACTACCGCGGCCGCCTCGAGTACCACGAGCCGTGGCACCTGAACCGCGAGGTGTCCCACCTGTTCCGCGGGCTCGTCGACGCGTCGGAGGCCGACCGCCTGCTCGCCGATAACGGCCACGGTGACGTGCGGCTCCTGGACAACGGCGTCGTCGCGCGCCGCTCGCCGGCGCTCGCCGGGCTGGCGCAGGTGCGCGGGTACCATCTCGTGCCGGCGTGCGTGTCCAAGGCCGCGGCGGTCGCGTTTCACCGTCGCGCGCGCGGCTACGAGCGCGCTGAGACCTTCGCGGTGGGCGACTCGCGCGAGGACCTCGCGTGCGCGGAGCACGTCGGCGCCTTCTGGCTCGTGGCCAACGCCGTCGAGCGCGACCCGTCGATGCGCGAGGCGCTCGCGGGCCACGCCAACGCGAGGGTCGCCGAGGCGGGCCACGGCGCAGGCGTCTACGAGGCGGTGGTGAGCACGCTCGTGGAGGGCGGCTGAGCGCTGCCGCGCCGCTCGTGCTCCGCCGCGCGCCTCGTGCTCAACCGCGCGACGCTCGTGCTCAACCGCGCGACGCTCGTGCTCAGCCGCGCGCCACGCGCCGCCACGCACGGCGCCAGAAGCCGGGCCGCGGCCGTCTGCGCCACAGCGCAGGGGGCGGCACGGTGGCGCGCACGAGCGCCACCCACTCCTCGAGCGGCAGCTCGCCCGCGATCAGCCGCGCGAGCGCGCCGGTGACGGGCGCGGGCACGCCGCTGCGCTCGAGCGCGAGCGCGAGCAGCGGCACCGACTCGAGCGCCTCCACCGCCTGCCCCACGCGGCCCTCGATCTCGGCCGCCGGCACGCCCGCCGCGAGCAGCTCGCCGGCGCGGCGGTTGCGGCTCTCGCGCGCGAGCGCCGTCGCAACCAGGTCGCCCGCGCCCGCGAGGCCGATCATCGACTCGGGGCGTGCGCCGAGCGCCTCGGCGTGGCGCCACACCTCGGCGAAGATGTGCCCGGCGGCTGCGCCCGCGGCGTTGAGCCCCTGCGCCTCGGTCGCGCCCGCCGCAAGCGCCGCCGCGTTCTTGGCCGCGCCGGCGAGCTCGACGCCCACCGGGTCGTTGGACTGCTCGCACACCACCCCCGCACGCGTGAACAGCTGCGCGAGCAAGCGCGCGAGCTCCTCGTCGCTCGACGCGGCCACGAGCGCCGCGCCGGCGTGCACCATCTCCTGTGCGTGCGCGGGCCCGCCGAGGCATGCCACGCGCTCGCCCCCGAAGCGCTGGCTCAGCACGATCGTGGGCGGCGTGCCGTCGGGAGGCACGAGGCCCTTCGCGACCGACACGAGCGCCGTGCGCCGCGAGAGCTGCGCCTCGCCGAGCCGCTCGATCAGCTCGCGCAGAGAGCTCGAGGGCACCGCCAGGAACACGAGCTCGGAGCGCGCCAAGCCGGCGGCGGCGGGCTCGATGCGCAGCTCCGGCGGAAGCTCCACGCCGGGCAGGTACTCGCGATTCGTGCGCGCGGCCTCCAGCGACGCGGCCTGCTCGGGCGTGCGCGTCTGCAGCGTCGTGCGCAACCCCGCGCGCACCAGCAGCACCGCCAGCGCGGTTCCGAACGACCCCGCCCCGATGACCGTCGCCCGCCGCGACCCCGGCGCCGGTCGCGAGCGCGGCCGAGCCGCGCGAGCGGCCGGGCTCGTGGTGGGCGCGGGCTCGTTCATGTGCGCGCGAGCCTACTGGTCCGCGCCGGAGCGCCGGCGCCTACCATCGGACGCACATGGCCGAGGGCGACACGATCCATCGCACGGCCGCGCGGATCGGCGCGGCGCTCGCCGGAGCGGGTGCCCGAGGAGATCCTCACGCCCCATCCGCGCCACCGCGCGGAGCGCTGGCCGGAGAAGCTCGCGGGGCGCGCGCTGCTGGCCGTGGACGCGCACGGAAAGCACCTGTTCCTGCGCTTCGAGGGCGGCCTCACGATGCATTCGCACCTGCGCATGAGCGGCGCGTGGTCGGTGCAGCGCGAGGGCGAGCGCTGGCCGCGCGCGCGCTCGCGGGCGTGGCTCGTGCTGCGCGGCCGCGGCGGGAGGTCGTGCAGTTCGACGGGCCGGTGCTCGAGCTGATGAGCGACGCGCGGCTGCGCACGCACCCCGCGCTGCGCGGTCTCGGTCCCGACATGCTCGGCGAGAGCTTCGACGGCGATGCCTTCCTCGCGCGGCTGCGCGCAGAGGACCCGCGCAGGGCCCGTCGGCGATGCTCTGCTCGACCAGCGCATCGTCGCGGGCATCGGCAACGTGTGGAAGGCCGAGGCGTGCTTCGCCGCCGGGATCGATCCCTGGCGGGCGGTGGGGGCGCTCGCCGACGAGGAGGCGCTCGCGATCGCGGGCCTCGCGCGCGAGGGCATGCGGACGTGCGTCGAGCAGGGCCACGGCGCCCGCCCGCCCGCGGTCTACCGCAGGGCGGGCCGACCGTGCCGGCGCTGCGGGCAGCCGGTGCGCAGCCGCGGGCAGGGCGAGGAGAACCGGATCACGTACTGGTGCGGGGCCTGCCAGGCGTGAGCGGGCCGGCGCGCGCTCACGCGAGCGCCGCGAGCTCTCGACCCGCCGCCTGCGAGCTCCGCCGCGGAGCGCGCCCGCAGGACGACCTGCAGATCGAGCATGCGCGCGTCGAAGCTGTCGAGCTCGCTCTCGCGCGGTGACCGCGTAGGCGGGTACCCCGCCCTGGCGCGCGCGCGTGGCGATCTCGAACGCCGCGCTGCCCGGCAGCGCCGCCCTCGCTGAGGCGCTCCGCCGCCACGACCACGGCGCGCGCGAGGTGCAGGCGCGCGTCGAGGCCGATCGCGTCGAGCAGCGCGCGCGGCTCGCCTCGCCTGCGCGCGCGGCGGCAGCGGGCACAGATCGGCGCGCGGCCGCCCGCCCGAGGCGAGCCCGCGCGCGATCGCCTCCGCCACCCGCTCGGCGGGCAGCCGCGGGCCGAACGCCTCGCCCGCCACCAGCAGCGTGGTCGGCAGCAGCGTGCGGGCGCGCCGCTCAGCGCGATGCATCGAGGCGGGTGCGCGGCGTCATGATCGGGCATCCTTCCAGCAATGGCCGCCAAGAAGGCCGAGCACGCGCTGATCGAGGTCGCGGGCAGGGAGCTGCGCGTGAGCAACCCGGGCAAGCTGTTCTTCCCGGACGCGGGCCTCACCAAGCTCGACCTCGTCAACTACTACGTCGAGTGCGAGGAGGCGGTCGTGCGCGGCCTGCGCGAGCGCCCGACGGTGATGAAGCGCTGGGTCGACGGCGTGCAGGGCGAGCCGTTCTTCCAGAAGCGCGTGCCCGACAGCGCGCCGGAGTGGCTGCAGACCGCGACCGTCACGTTCCCAAGCGGGCGCCACGCCCGCGAGCTGGTGCCCAACGACGCGGCGCACCTGGTGTGGGGCGTGAACCTCGGCGTGATCGACTGGAACCCGTGGCCGGTGCGCCGCGCGGACCTCGACCATCCCGACGAGCTGCGCGTCGACCTCGACCCGGGCCCGGGAGTGCCCTTCGCGGAGGTGCGCGAGGTCGCGCTGGTGCGTGCGCGAGGTGCTCGACGAGCACGGCCTGCGCGGGCTTCCCGAAGACCTCCGGCTCGCGCGGCATCCACGTGTACGTGCGCATCGAGCCGCGAGCAGGGCTTCGAAGAAGTGCGCCGCGCCGCGCTCGCGCTCGCGCGCGAGGTCGAGCGGCGGATGCCCGGGCGCGCGACCAGCCGCTGGTGGAAGGAGGAACGCGAGGGCGTGTTCATCGACTACAACCAGAACGCCCGCGACCGCACGGTCGCCTCGGCCTACTCGGTCCGGGCGGTGCCCGACGCGCGCGTCTCCTGCCCGCTCGAGTGGGACGAGGTCCCCGACGTCGAGCCCGCCGAGCTGACGCTGCAGCACGGTGCCCGCGCGGCTGCGCGAGCGCGGCGACCCGTCGGCGGCGATCGACGAGCACCCGGGCCGCCTCGACGCGCTGCTCGAGCTGGCCGCGCGCGACGAGCGCGAGGGCCTCGGCGACGCCCCGTGGCCGCCGCACTTCCGCAAGCAGCAAGGGCGAGCCGCCGCGCGTGCAGCCGAGCCGCGCGAGAAAAGGCGCCCGCAAGCCGTGACGCTTGCCGCTGAAGCCGCCGGTGAAGCCCCAGCTCGCGCTCTCGCGCAAGGAGCTGCCCGTGGGCGAGGACTACTGCTACGAGATCAAGCTCGACGGCTTCCGCTGCCTGGCGTTCGTGGACGGCGAGGAGATCTTCCTGCAGTCGCGCAACGGCAGGCCGCTCGGCCGCTACTTCCCCGAGCTCGCGCTTCCCGCGCGGCCGCTACGTGCTCGACGGCGAGATCGTCGTGCGCGGCGGCCGACGGCCGCGAGGACTTCGACGCGCTCGGCCAGCGCATCCACCCGGCGGCCTCGCGCGTCGAGCGGCTCTCCGAGCGAGACGCCCGCGGTGTACGTCGCCTTCGACCTGCTCGCCGCGACGACGACGCGCTGCTCGAGCTGCCGTTCGCCGAGCGCCGCGCGGCGCTCGAGGAGCTGCTCGCCGGGCGAGGGGTTCGCGGGCGCGCCCGTCGAGCTGATGCAGACGACCGCCGCGGCCGCGGACGCGCACGGCGGTGGCTGCAGGACGCCGAGGGCGCGATCGCCAAGGAGCGCGCGGCGCCGTACCGGCCCGGGCGAGCGCAAGGGCATGGTGAAGGTCAAGCGCGTGCGCACGATCGACGCGGTCGTCGTCGGCTGGCGGCCCGGGCAAGGAGCCGGGCACCGTCGGCGCGCTGATCCTCGGCCTCTACGACGGCGGGGAGCTGCGCGTCGTCGGGCACTGCTCGGGGCTCACGCGCGGCGGAGAAGCGCCGGCTGGTCGGGCTTCCTGGCCGCGTACGAGACGGGCGAGCGCGGCTCGCGCCGACCCGAGCCGCTGGAGCGCCGGCAAGGAGCTCGAGTGGATCGCGCTGCGCCCGGAGCTCGTCGTGGAGATCGACTTCGACCACGTCTCCGCCGGGCGCATCCGCCACGGCGCGAAGCTGCGCCGCTGGCGCGAGGACAAGGACCCGCGCGACTGCACGTTCGAGCAGCTGCTCGCTGACGCGCTGACGAGCGGTCTAGCATCAGCTCACTGTGAGCCACGAGGCGGCAAGCACGGCGACGGTCGCCGAGGAGGAGTACCTGCAGATCCTCTTCTGGCTGCAGGAGGCCGGCCTGCCGATGACCGGCGCCAACGTGGCGCGCGCGATGCAGCTCTCGGCGCCGACCGTGCACGAGATGGTCGGCCGCCTCGAGCGCGACGGCTACATCACGCGCGGCGCCGACCGCGCGATCGCGTTCACCGAGCGCGGGCGCCGAGCACGCCGAGGGGATCGTGCGCCGCCACCGCCTGATCGAGCGCTTCCTCACCGACGTCCTCGGCGTGCCCTGGGACGAGGTGCACGAGGAGGCCGAGCGCCTGGAGCACGCGATGTCGCCGGTGCTCGAGGAACGCATGCTGGCGGCGATCGGCGACGCCAAGACCTGCCCGCACGGGCACCCGATCGTCGCCGGCGCGCGGCTGTCGGGCGTGCCGCTGGCCGACGTCGAGGTCGGCGCCTCGGTGCGGGTGCTGCGCTTCGAGAACGAGGCCGAGGACCTGCTGCACTACCTGAAGGCGCTCCGGCCTCGAGCCGGGGCTCGAGGGCATGCTCGCCGAGCGCGACGACGAGCAGGTGGTGCGTGCGACGCGGCCGACGGCCGGCGCTGCGCGCTCACGCCGAGCGTCGCCGAGACCGTCTCGGTGATCGCCGACCCCTCGCCGCCGGCGCGCACCGCGCTGCCCGAGCAGCTGGTGCTCGGCCAGCGCTACGGGCGCTAGCTCGCCCGCGCGCGCAGCCGGCGCCCCTCCAGGGGGGCGCCGCCAGCCCTACAGCGAGCGGTAGGCCTCCGCGAGACGCGCGACGCCGAGCTCGATCTGCTCGGGCGTCACGCCCGAGTAGGCGAGGCGCAGCGTGTTCTCGCCGCCCTCCAGCAGGAAGTCGGTGCCCTTCACGAACGACACGCCGCGTTCGCGCGGCCGCGTCGAAGCAGCGCGTGCACGTCGGTGCCGTGCGGGCAGCGTGACCCACATGAAGTAGCCGCCCTCGGGCGCCACGAACTCGGCCTCGGGCAGCTCGCGGCGCAGCGCGTCCGCGAGCGTCGCGGCGCGCTCGGCGAGCGCCGTGCGTGACCGTCTCGATCGAGCGCTCGATCGCGCCGGAGGCGCAGAACTCGTAGACGATCGACTGGGCGACCATGTTCGGGCGAGATGTACGTGTTGGTGGCCAGCTGCGCGATCGCGCCGATCAGGTCGGGCGGCCCGACGAGGTAGCCCGACGCGGATCCCCGGGCAGACGGTCTTGGAGAACGACGACGCGTAGACCACGCGCTCGGGGTCCATCGAGAGCATCGTCGGCAGCGACTCGCCGCTGAAGCGCAGCGCCACGTAGGGGTCGTCCTCGAACACGAGGAAGTCGTGCTGCGGCGGCGAGCTCGAGCAGCGCCCGGCGCTTGGCCAGCGACAGCGTGTAGCCGGCGGGGTTCTGGAAGTTGGGGATGATGTGCGCGAGCTTCGGGCGCGCGCCGCAGCCGCCGCCGAGCAGGCGCGCGAGCGCGTCCGTGTCGATGCCGTCCGGCTGCAGCTCGACCGCGTGCAGCGCGCGCCCCGCGCTGGCGCAGCGAGAGCAGCGTGCGGTCGTAGGTGGGGCGCTCGACGACCACGTCGTCGCCGGGCCGCACGAGGTGCTCGAACAGGAACGCGTCGGCCTGCATCGAGCCGTTGGTGACGAGCACGCGCTCGGGCTCGACGCCGTGGCGGTCGGCGATCCACGCGCGCAGGCGCGGGTAGCCGACGGAGGTGCCGTAGGCGGTCGTGCCCGCGGGGTCGCTCTCGAAGGCGCGCACGGCGGCGTCGCGCAGGCCCTCGACGTCGACGATGTCGAGCGACGGCGCGCCGCGCGCGAAGGAGATCGTGGAGCCGGTGGTGCGTCGGCACAGCCGGGTAGCTTAGGCGCCCGAGCAGCTCGTCGTAGTCGTGGGTCAGCTCGCGCGCCGTGCGCTCGAGCCGCTCGCGGAAGCGCAGCAGCTCCGCGGCGCCCGGCGTGCAGGGCCCCTCGGCGCCGAGCGTCCGCGCGGCCCGCGCCGCGGCGCTCGCGCGCGCGGCGTCTCCCGCCGGCGGGGTGGCGGGCTGAGCGGCGGGCGCAAGCGGGGCCGTGGCGAGCTGCGCGGCGCCGGCGCCGTCCTGCCCGTCCTGCGCGCCACCGGTCGCGTCCTGCGGCGCGGCGGGCTCCGGCGGCGCCGGCGCGAAGCGCGCGCCTTCCCCGGTGGCGGGGGCGCCCCCGCGCGAGGTTTCGACGGTCTCGTCGACGATGCGTCCTCGCGGCGCGCCCCACGGCGCGCTCGCACCGGGCGCCGCGGGCCCTGCGCCGGCGCCGATCGCGCTCAGATCGGACGCGGGCGCAACGCCGCCGGCGCCGATCGCGCTCAGCGGCGCGCTCGAGCTCGCTGCAGCTTGCGCTCGAGCTGATCCAGTGTGCGTGCCAGCGCCTCGTCCATGAGCGCCAAGCGTAGCGGCGGCGGCGCGTGCGACGGCGCTCAGGCGCGCAGCGACGGCGCCGCCGAGGACCTCCACCGCGATCTCGGCGGTTTCGGTGGGGGTGCGGCCCACGCGCACGCCCTTCGCTTCGAGCGCCTGCGCCTTCGCGGCGGCGGTGCCGGAGGAGCCCGAGACGATCGCGCCCGCGTGGCCCATCTGCTTGCCCGGCCGGCGCGGTGAATCCGGCGATGTAGGCGACCACGGGCTTGCGTCATGTGCTCGGCGATGTAGTCCGCGGCCTCCTCCTCGGCGGAGCCGCCGATCTCACCCGACAGGACGACCAGCTCGGTCTGCTCGTCGGCCTGCGAACAGCTCGAGCACGTCCACGAACGAGGAGCCGGGCACCGGGTCGCCGCCGATGCCCACGATCGAGCTGCAGCCGAAGCCCGCCGCGCGATCTCGTTGCCGATCTGGTAGGTGAGCGTGCCCGAGCGCGACACCACGCCGACGTTGCCCTGCTCGAAGAAGGACGCGGGGATGATGCCGACGTTGGCCTTGCCCGGGCGAGAGGATGCCCGGGCAGTTGGGCCCGATCAGCCGCGTGCCGGGATGGTCGCGCTTGAGCGTGTTGTAGACGCGCAGCTCGTCGTGCGCGGGGATGCCCTCGGTGATCGCGACGACGAGCTCCACGCCCGCGGCGGCCGCCTCGAGGATCGCGTCGGCCGCGAAGCGCGGCGGCACGAAGATCATCGCGGTGTTCGGCTGCACCTCGGCCATCGCCTGCTGCCCAGCTGTCGAACACGGGGATGCCCTCGACGTCCTGGCCGCCCTTGCCGGGCGTCACGCCGCCGACGACGTTGGTGCCGTAGCGCGCGGTTGTTGAGCGTGTGGAAGGAGCCCTCGCGGCCGGTGATGCCGGCGACCGCGAGGCGCGTGCGCTCGTCGACGAGGACCGCCATCAGGCGCCCGCCGCGACGCGGCAGGCCGGCCGCCAGCGCGACGACCTTCTCGGCCGCCTCGTTCATCGTGCTCGCGGCGTACACGTTGGGCAGCGCGGCCTCGCTGCAGCAGCCTGCGGCCCTCGCTCGTCGTTGGTGCCGTCGAGGCGCACGACGAACGGGACCGACGGGTTGATCTCGCCGAACGCCGCGATCAGGCCCCGGGCGACCTCGTCGCAGCGCGTGATGCCGCCGAAGATGTTGAACAGCACGGCCTTGACGGCGTCGTTGGCGAGGATCAGCTCGACCGCCTGCTTGATCTTCTCCGCATCCGAGCCGCCGCCCGCGTCGAGGAAGTTCGCCGGCGAGCCACCGGCCTGCGCGACCACGTCGAGCGTCGACATCACGAGCCCCGCGCCGTTGCCGAGGATGCCGATGTCGCCGTCGAGCTTGACGTACTGGACGCCCTCTTCCTTGGCCCGGCGCTCGATCGGGTCTTCGTTCTCGCTGTCCGACGAGCGACTGGTTCTCGGGGTGGCGGTACAGCGCGTTGCCGTCGAGCGAGACCTTCGCGTCGAGCGCCCTGACCTCGCGCTCGGGCGTGACGATCAGCGGGTTGATCTCGGCGAGCGTGGCGTCCTCCTGCAGCCACACCTCGTACAGCGCCACGAGCGCGTCGGCCACGCCCTCGACCACGTCGGCGTCGGCCCTGCCTTCGCGTCGCGATCTGCCTCGGCCTCCTCGCGCGAGAGCCCCTGCAGCGGGTCGACGTGGTGGCGGATCAGCTTCTCGGGCGTCTCCTCGGCGACCTCTTCGATGTCCACGCCGCCCTCGACGCTGAACATCACCAGCGGCTGCTTGGCGGAGCGGTCGAGCAGCACCGACGCGTAGTACTCGGTCGCGATGTCCGAGGCGTGCTCGATCCACAGACGTGCGGACGGTGTGCCCGCTTGATGTCCATCCCGAGGATGTTCTGCGCGTGCTCGCGCACCTCGCTCTCGTCGGCCGCGAGCTTCACGCCGCCGGCCTTGCCGCGGCCGCCGATCAGCACCTGTGCCTTGACGACGACGGGGTAGCCGACCTCGCCGGCCGCGTCCACGGCGTCCTCGCACCGTGGTGACCGCCTTGCCGGAGGAGACCCTCAGGCCGTGGCGGGCGAACAGCTGCTTGCCTTGGTACTCCAGCAGGTCCATTTGCGGCGCGGGACTCTAACGCGAAGACGGGTGAGCGCGCGCGGGCGCCCTGGCGCGGCATAATGCCCGCGCGATGCCGATTCCCAAGAACGTCACCTTCGTCACATTCGACGTGTACGGCACGCTGATCGACTGGGAGACCGGCATCTACGACGCGTTCGCCAAGGAGGCGGCGCGCGATGGCGTCGAGATCGATCGCGCCGTGCTGATCCCGCTGTTCCACGAGATCTCCCGGGAAATCGAGGGCGGCTCCTACGAGCTCTACGCCGAGGTGCTGCGGCGCACCGCGATCGAGATCGCCAAACGCCTCGACTGGTCGCTCGAGCCCTCGCGCTCGGGCTTCCTGCCCGACTCCGTGCAGCGCTGGACAGCCGTTCAAGGAGACGAACACGCAGCTGCAGAAGCTCGCCAAGAAATACAAGCTCGGGCTGCTCTCGAACATCGACGACAAGCTGCTCGGGCCAGACGCGCCGGCACATCCCGATCGACTTCGACCTCGTGGTGACCGCCCAGCAGGTGCGCTCCTACAAGCCCGAACCCGCGCACTTCACCGAGTGCGCGCGGCGCATGGGCGGCAAGCGCGGCTGGGTGCACGTGGCCGCCAGCCACTACCACGACGTGGTGCCGTGCGTGAAACAGCGCGTGCCGGTGATCTGGGTCAACCGCACCAAGGAGACGCTCGACTCCTCCCAGAAAAAGCCCACCGCCGAGGTGGCCAACCTGCGCGAGGCCGCGAAGCTGCTCGGCGTCTCCTAGCGGCGGGCGCCGCTCGTGCGCGCCGTATCGCTGCACCGCGACGTGATCGTCGTCACGAGCGCGCTGCTCGCCGTCAACTGCGTGATCGTGCGTGGCGAGGGCGAAGCGGGAGACGCGGGGAGGGGGGAGGAGTGCTTCGTGATCGACTCGCCGGTGCTGCCGGAGGAGCTGGGCATGCTCGGCTCGCTGGTCGAGCAGGCGGGCTTTCCCGAGCCGCAGCGGCCTGCTCGCGACGCACGCCGACTGGGACCACCTGCTCGGGCCGCTCGCCTTCCCGGGGGTCGCGCTCGGCTGCGCGGAGAGCAGCGCGCGAGCGCCTGCGCGCGAGCCCGGGCGAGGCGCAGCGCGAGCTGCGCGACTTCGACGAAGACGCTCTACCTCGAGCGCCCGCGGCCGCTCGCGCTGGGCGTCGGTCCAGGCGCTGCCGGTCCCGGGCCGCTGCGAGATCGGCGACGCGCGAGCTCGAGCTGCACCCGGCGGCCGGCCACACCGCGGACGGCATGGCGATCTGGATCGCCGTGGGCGCGCGTGCTCGTCGCCGGCGACTACCTCTCGCCGGTCGAGATCCCCACGCTCGGCGAGGGCGGCGAGCGCCGACGCGTACCTCGCCACGCTCGAGCGGCTGCGCCCGCTCGCGGCGGATGCCGAGCACGTCGTCCCCGGCCACGGCGCGCCGCTGCGCGGCGAGCGCGCGCTGGCGCTGCTCGAGGAGGACCTCGCGTACGTCCGCGCGCTGCGGGAGCACGGCGCAGGCGCGCAGCTGCCCGAGGGACGCCGCTCGCGCGAGCAGCGCAGGCTGCACGAGGCCAACGTGCGCGCGCTGGCTAGGAGCTCTTGATCGTCGCGATCGGCGCGCCGGCCTGGATCGGCGCGCCCTCGCTGATCGGCAGCTCGACGATCGTGCCGGCCTTGTGGGCGGTGATCTCGTTCTCCATCTTCATCGCCTCGATGATGCAGAGCAGCTGGCCCTCCTGCACGGTGTCGCCCTGCTTGACGAGCACCTTCCACATGTTGCCCTGCAGCGGCGAGGGCAGCACGTCGCCGCCGGCCGCTCCCGCGGAGGATCCCGAGGAGGAGCGCGCGCGCTTGGGTCGCGGCGCGGCGGCGGGCGCCGTGCCGTTGGCCGCGGGCGCGCCGGGCGCCGGCGGGGGGCCGACCACGCGCACGTCGAAGCGCTTGCCCGACACCTCCACCGGTAGGTCTGCTCGACCGTCGCGGCTGCTCGTCGCTCCTCGGCCGGCGCCGGCGGCGCCTCGGAAGGCGCAGCGTCTTCAGCCACTTCTTGTCCTCGAGCAGGTCGCGGCAGGTCTCGCCGCGCGCCCACTGCTCGGTCGCGAGCAGCGCCTGGTGGAACGGGATCAGCGTCTTCAGGCCCTCGATCTCGAATTCGCCGAGCGCGCGCAGCATGCGCTTGGTGGCCTGCTCGCGGTCGGCGTCCCACACGATCAGCTTGGCCACCATCGGGTCGTACATCGGCGAGACCTCGCCGCCCTCGCGCACGCCCGAGTCCACGCGCACGCCGGGGCCGCTGGGCTCGCGGTAGGCGCCGATCCTGCCCGGGCGCGGGCGCGAAGTTCTTGGAGGCGTCCTCGGCGTTGATCCGGCACTCGATCGCGTGGCCGCGCAGCTCGACGTCCTGCCTGGCGCGTAGGACAGCTCCTCGCCGGCGGCCGCGCGGATGCCCTCCTTGACGATGTCGATGCCGGTCGTCATCTCGGTCACGCAGTGCTCGACCTGCACGCGCGTGTTCATCTCCAGGAAGAAGTACTCGGGCGCGCCGGAGCCCTCGCCGGCGACGAACAGGCCCTCGATCGTGCCGGCGCCGACGTAGTCGACGGCGCGCGCCGCGTCCACGCCGATCTTGCCGATGCGCTCGCGCATCTGCGCGTCGACGACCCACTCGGGCGCGGGCGACTCCTCGATCACCTTCTGGTGGCGGCGCTGGATCGAGCAGTCGCGCTCGCCGAGGTGGATCACGTTGCCGTGGCGGTCGGCGAGCACCTGCACCTCGACGTGGCGCGGGTCGGGCAGGTAGCGCTCGAGGTACACGGTGGGGTCGGAGAAGAACTTCTCGCCTTCGCGGCTGGCGCCCTCGAAGGCGCCCTCGCAGCTCGTCCTCGCCGAGCGCCACGCGGAAGCCCTTGCCGCCGCCGCCGCCGGCGGCCTTGACCGCGACGGGGAAGCCGATCTCGCTCCTTGGCGATGCGCAGCGGCGTCCTCGACGGTGGCGACCGGCTCGGTGGTGCCGGGCACGATCGGCACGCCGGCCGCCTTCATCAGCTCGCGCGCGCGCGTCTTGGAGCCCATCGCCTCGATCGCGCTCGCCGGCGGACCGATGAACACGATGCCCGCTTCCTCGCAGGCCTGCGCGAACGGCGCGTTCTCGGCGAGGAAGCCGTAGCCGGGGTGGATCGCCTGCGGCGCCCGCGCGCGCGGCCACGTCGAGGATCTTCTCGACGTTCAGGTAGTTCTCGGCGGCGGGCCCGTCGCCGAGGTTGTAGGCCTCGCCGGCGCGCTGCACGTGCGGTGCGTCGCGGTCGAGCTCGGAGTAGACCGCCACGCTGGCGATGCCGAGCTCCTCGAGCGCGCGGATGATGCGCACCGCGATCTCGCCGCGGTTGGCGACCAGTACCTTCTCGAACACGGGCTGGGAGCTTAGCTAGCCGCGGAGGCTCAGAAGTAGCCCGCCTTCTTGCGGTCCTCCATGGCGGCGTCCGAGACGCGGTCGTCGGCGCGCGTCTCGCCGCGCTCGGTGATCTGCGTGGCGGCGATCTCGAGGACCACCTCCTCGAGCGTGCCCGCGTGCGAGCGCACGCCGCCGGTGCAGCTCATGTCGCCGACGGTGCGGTAGCGGACCGTCTCGTGGACCACCTCCTCGCCCTCGAGCAGCTGGGTGCCCTCCCAGAACGCGTACAGCATGCCGTCGCGCGTGAACACGTCGCGCTCGTGCGCGAAGTAGATCGTGGGGATCTCGAGCTTCTCCTGGTCGATGTACTCCCACACGTCGAGCTCGGTCCAGTTGGACAGGGGGAACACGCGCACGTGCTCGCCCTTTTTGATCCGGCCGTTGTAGAGATTCCACAGCTCGGGACGCTGGTTCTTGGGGTCCCACTGTCCGAACTGGTCGCGGAAGGACATCACGCGCTCCTTCGCGCGGGCACGCTCCTCGTCGCGGCGCGCGCCTCCGAAGGCCGCGTCGAAGCCGTGCTCGGCGATCGCGTCGAGCAGCGTGACCGTCTGCAGCTGGTTGCGCGACGCGCGCGGGCCGGTGTCCTCGACGACCCTGCCCGAGTCGATCGAGTCCTGCACGCTCGCCACGATCAGGCGCTCGTCCAGCTCGGCCACGCGGCGGTCGCGGAACTCGATCACCTCCGGGAAGTTGTGCCCGGTGTCCACGTGCATCAGCGGGAACGGGAACGGCGCCGGGGCGGAACGCCTTCTCGGCCAGCCGCAGCAGCACGATCGAGTCCTTGCCGCCGCTGAACAGCAGCACGGGCCGCTCGAACTCGGCGGCGACCTCGCGCATCACCTGGATCGCCTCTGACTCGAGCGCGCGCAGATGTGCCAGCTGAGGTCCGGTTCCAGCGCTCACGGGGGCTCTCAGCGTAGCGGCGCGACGCTCACTCGAACGTTTCCAGGTGCAGGCCGCACTCGGTCTTGTCGGTGCCGGCCCAGCGGCCGTCGCGCCCCGAGCCGGGCTTCGTGCAGGTGGCGCAGCCGATCGACTCGTAGCCGCGGTCGTGCAGCGCGTGGTAGGGCAGCTCGCGCTCGTGGATGCGCCGCCACAGGTCGCGCTCGGTCCAGTGGGCGAGCGGGTTGTACTTCCAGATGCCCCGCTTGGCGTCGCGTTCGATCAGCTCGGTGGCCGCGCGGGTGGGCCCCTGCTCGCGGCGGATGCCCGTGATCCACGCCTCCGCGCCGTCGAGCGAGCGCGTCGAGCGCGGCGACCTTGGCCGTCGGAGCAGCAGTGCTCGGGGCCCGTCCACGGGTTCTCCGGGTTGCTCGCGTCCTGGACCTCGATGCGTCACGCCGAAGCGCTCCTCGAAGGCCCGCCATGCCTGCATCGTCTCCTCGAACAGCACGCCGGTGTCGATCGTGACGATGCGCACCGTGCGGCCCGTTCCCTGGTCGAGCCGCAACAGCTCGTCGACCAGCACCGACTCCTCCTTCTGGAAGGAGCACAGCAGCACCGCTCTTTGCCCGTGACGCGCGGCCTCGCGCAGCGTGTGCGTGAGGCTCAGCGCCGGGTCAGATGGTGCGCTCACTTCTGCTATGTGGCTGTTCAGCTGGGTCATCTGCTCTCACACTGCCTCCTCGTTGGCGTAGGCCTAGACAGCGCACTCGCCCTCGCCGCGCTGCACCTCGAACGGGATGCTGCGGTTCCAGTCGATGAACTGGTTCATCGTCTCGAGCCCGAAATCGACAGGCATCGACAGGTCCTTGACCAGCTCTTCAAGCGGGCGCCGTCCCGGCGCGCTCAACGAATCCGTTCCACTCCTCCCCCTCCTTGCGGTTGCTCTCATAATGGCGTATCCAGCGCTCGATCGCATCAGGAACGCGCTTGGCGGGCAGACGCAGCTTCAGGCGCGTGCCGAACTTGACGTCGCCGCCGTCGTATACGCCGCCGACGTGGGGCACGTATGCGGGGATCGTGTGCTCGCCGACTTTGATCGACGCGCCGTAGAAGCCGATGCTGCGCGACGTGGTGCTGGCCGCACCCGTTCGGGCAGCCGCTGATCTTGACGTGCAGCCGGCGCGTCAGCGGGTCGGTGATGTCCATCGCCTCGATCCGCTCCTGCACGGCCTCGTTCAGGCCCATCGAGCTGGTGATGCCGAGCTTGCACGAGTCGGTGCCGGGGCATGAGACCACGTCGTTGACCTCGCGCGCGCCGGCGTCGCCCAGGCCGAGCTCCGCGAGCGCCCTCCACACGTCGTACACGCACTCCTCGCGCACCCAGCGCAGCACGAGGTTCTGCTGCACGGTCGTGCGCGCGTAGCCGCCGGAGTACTCGCGCATGATCGCGGCCAGCCCGCGGAACTGCTCGGGCGTGAGGTCGCCGCGCATGACCTTGACCTCGACGCGTCACGAAGCCCTCCTGCTTCTGGGCGCGCACGTTGGCGCGCGCGGAAGCGCTCGAACTCCGACAGGTCGCCGTTGGGCGTGCCGTACGACTCGCGGCGCCGCGGGCGCGCTCTCCGCTCGTCGTCGAGGAACAGGCGGTGCTCGATCGAGAAGTCGCGTTCGGCGACCCAGTCGCCCTGTAGCTCCTCCTCGACCTGGCGGCGCAGCTCGTCGATGCCGTACTTGTCGACGAACACCTTGATGCGCGCCCGCGCGCGGTTCGCGCGCAGCCACTCCTGGCGGTCGAAGATGCGCAACACCGCCTCGGTGACCTTCAGGTACTCGCCGTTGTCGAGCTCCACGAACTCGTACAGCACCGGCGCGACGCGCGGCATGATCGAGGTGCCGCCGCCGACGAGCATCTGCGCGCCGCGGACCTCGCCGGGTCGCTCGGGGTCGTCGGACTCGCGCACGCGCGCGCGGAAGGCGATGTCGTGGATGTCGGTGATCGCGCGGTCGCGCGGCGCTGCCGTCGAACGAGGTCTTGACCTTGCGCGGCATCGCCTGGGTGGTCGGGTGGCGCACGAAGTAGCGCACGTACGCGCCCACGTAGGGCGTCATGTCGAACAGCTCGTCCGTCGCAACGCCGGCCCACGGGTCGCCGGTCACGTTGCGCACGTGTTGCCGCAGCCCTCGCGGCTCGACAGCCCCGCCTCGCCCGAGCTCGCGGATCGCGCTGCTCGGCGTCGGGCAGCGGCACGTGGTGCATCTGGATGTTCTGGCGCGTGGTGATGTGGCCCTTGTTGCAGCGGCACGTAGCGTCTCGACCACGTCGGCGAACTTCTCCAGCTGCTCGGGCGTGATGCCGCCGAAGGGCAGCTTCACGCGGATCATCTGGACGTCGGGCTGGCGCTGGCCGTAGACGCCCTGCTTGAGGCGGAACTTGATGAACTCGTCTTCGGGCATGCTCGCCGGCGAGGAACTTGGTGGCCTCCGTCTTGAAGTCGTCGTACTCCCGCTGCAGGATCGGGATCACGTGCCCGGGCACGTTCTGCAGGACCTCGGGGTCCTCGAGCGTGCCGCGCGCCGCGGGGATGGAAACTGGCTCCATGCGCTGGAAAACCTCCTGATCCGGGCTCTTCTGCCCGGCGCTGCTGGCTCTGCAGGAGCGCTGTCTGCAGTCCGGGCTGCCTATTTGGCTAAAGCCTAGCGGGTTTCAGGTGTTTATCCAGGGATTGCCCGGATCGTCGTGCGGCTCGCGCTCGACGCGCCTCGAGCAGCCGCGACCCTGCGCCAGCCCTCGGCGGCCTGCGGCGCGGCGCGGGGCGGGCGCGCAGTGGCGCGCATGAAGCGCTCGAGCGCCGCGACGATCGCGGCCGCCTCCTCGGGCGAGGCCGAGGGAGCGATCACGCGTCCGTTGATCATCCGCGCGGGCTCAGAGGGGGATGTTGCCGTGCTTGCGCTTGGGCCCGGGCTCGCGCTTGCTCTGCAGCGTGTGCAGCGCGGTGATCAGCTTCGGGCGCGTCTCGTGGGGGACGATCACGTCGTCGATGTAGCCGCGCTCGGCCGCCGTGTAGGGGTTGGCGAAGCGCGCCTTGTAGTCGTCCATCAGCTTCGCGCGGCGCTCGTCGGGCGTGGGGCTGCCGGCGATGTCGCGGCGGTAGATGATGTTGACCGCGCCCTCGGGGCCCATCACCGCGACCTCGGAGGTCGGCCAGGCGAAGTTGAAGTCGGCGAGCATGTGCTTGGAGGCCATCACGTCGTAGGCGCCGCCGTAGGCCTTGCGCGTGATCACGGTGAGCTTCGGCACGGTCGCCTCGGTGAACGCGTACAGCAGCTTCGCGCCGTGGCGGATGATGCCGCCCCACTCCTGGCTCGTGCCGGGGAGGAAGCCGGGCACGTCGACGAACGTGATCAGCGGGATGTTGAACGCGTCGCAGGTGCGCACGAAGCGCGCGGCCTTGGCCGACGCGTCGATGTCGAGCACGCCGGCGAGCTGCGCGGGCTGGTTGCCGACGATCGCCGACCGAGAAGCCGTCCAGGCGCGCGAAGCCGCAGATGATGTTCTTGCGCGTAGTGCTCGTGGACCTCGAAGAACTCCTCGTCGTCGACGATCAGCCGCACGACGTCGCGCATGTCGTAGGGCTTGTTCGGGTTGTCGGGCACGACGTGGTCGAGCTCGGGGTCCATCCGCTCGGGTCGTCGGTCGCGCTGCACGCGCGGCGCCGTCTGCAGGTTGTTCTGCGGCAGGAAGCGAGATCAGGTAGCGGCAGTCCTCGAGGCACGCGTCCTCGTCCTCGGAGGCGAAGTGCGCGACGCCCGACTTGGTGTTGTGCGACATCGCGCCGCCGAGCTCCTCGAAGCCGACCTCCTCGCCGGTGACCGTCTTGATCACGTCGGGGCCCGTGATGAACATGTGCGAGGTCTCCTTGACCATGAAGATGAAGTCGGTGATCGCGGGCGAGTAGACCGCGCCGCCGGCGCACGGGCCCATGATCAGGCTGATCTGCGGGATCACGCCCGAGCACTTGACGTTGCGCACGAACACGTCGCCGTAGGCGCCCGAGCGAGACCACGCCCTCCTGGATGCGCGCGCCGCCCGAGTCGTTGATGCCGATCACGGGGCAGCCGATCTTGGCCGCCAGGTCCATGATCTTGCACATCTTCTCGCCCATCACCTCGCCGAGCGAGCCGCCGAACACGGTGAAGTCCTGGCTGAACACGCACACCGTGCGGCCGTCGATCGTGCCGTGGCCGGTCACCACCGCGTCGCCCCACGGCCGGTTCTTCTGCATGTCGAAGTCGTAGGTGCGGTGGCGCACGAACGTGTCGAGCTCCTGGAAGGAGCCGGGGTCGAGCAGCTTCTCCACCCGCTCGCGCGCCGTGTACTTGCCGCGTGCGTGCTGCTTCTCCTCGGCCTCGGGCGCCGAGTGCAGCGCCGCCTCGCGCAGCTCCTCGCAGCTGCGCGAGCTTCTCCTCGTAGGTCTCGGGCGCCTTCTGGCGCGGCGGCTTGCGGTGCCCGCTGCGCGAGGCCGCCAGCAGCGCCGCGTCGGTCTGGCGATCGTGTGGGCTCCCAGCCATGCAGCGCGAGATCCTATCCGCGCGCGCGCCGCGGGCAGGGCCTATCCGCGCGAGAAGGGCCGGTGGTGCGCGGTGCCGAGGTGGTCGAGCACCGAGCTGAGCACCGCCGTGACCTCCTCGGTAGCCGCCTCGTTGCCGGGGGCGTCCGCGGCCTCGGGGCCCGCGACGGGCTCGGCGGCCGGCTGCTGCTCGCTGCCGGGCTCGGGGGCCACGACCGGCTCGGCGACCGGCTCGGCTGCCGCTGCGGGCACGTCTGTCACCGTCGGCTCACAGGCCGCGGCAGGCTCGGGCTCGGCGTGCTCGTGGGCGTGTGCGGCCACGGCGCTCTGCACGGCGCTCGGCTGCTCCCACCCGTCCGCCGCGGCCGCGGCGGGCTCGAATTCCTCGGCGAGGGCGCTCGCGGCGAAGCCGGCGTGTGGGTGCTCGTACGCGAGGTCGCCGTGGCCGTGCGCGTCGTGCGCGGGGTCGAGGTGCTCGAGCTCCTCGTCGTGCGCGGCGTCGTCGTGCGCGGCGCGGTCGTACGCGGCGTTGTGGTGCGCGGCGCGGCGGCGCCTGAACAGCCGCGCGAAGAAGCCCGGGCGCTCGGGCTCGGCGAGCTCGTGTGGCGCGCGGTGGGGGTCGAAGTCCGCTGTGCCGGGCTCGTGGGGATCGAAGGTCTCGTGTGTGTGGAGGGGTTCGTGCTCCGGCGCCTGCGGCGCGGGCGCGGTCTCGCTCAGCTGTGCGGCCCAGGTCTCCGCGGCGGGGACCGCGTGGTGTGCCCATGCATCCGGCGCGGGCGCCGGCGCCGGCGCGGGCGCGGGCGCGGGGCCTGCGGCCCACCCGTATCCGTCGCCGGGAGCCGCCTGGGCGGGCTGGACCGCGGCCACGCCCGCCGCCTCGGTGTCGGCTTCGGTGTCGCTGTCGGCGGTCGGCTCGACGCGGGCGTCGACGCCGGCCTCGCCGTGTGCCTCGACGGCCTCGACGTGTGCCTGGGCGGCGACCTCGGTGCCGGCTTCGCCAGGCGCGCCGCCGGCCTCGCCATGCGCGCCGCCGGCCTCGCCATGCGCGCCGCCGGCGTCGTCGGCGCTGGCGCTCGCGGCCTCGCCGTGGGCAGGCAGCGCGCGCCGGGCGCGAAGGGTGACGCGCGTGCCCCAGCCGGAGGCCTTGATGAGCACCTCGCCGGAGGCGCTGTCGGCTCTCCCATTCGATGGCGCTTTCGGGCTCGAGACGGGTGATGCGGATCTCGCCGAACTCGCCGAGGTGGCGGGCGAGCGCGGCGGGGTCGCTGAGCTCGCTCCACAGCTCGGGAGGGGACTTGACGAGCGTGCGCTGAACCTCGGAGGAGACCATCGCCCCACTCTTCGAGCGATCGCGCGCTACTCCTTCCGCGGCCAGCGGGGCTGCGTGAGGAGCGCGGAGAGCGGGGGCTTCAGGCGGCGGCGCGGGAGCTGGGGGCGTGCACGAGCCCGCGCTCGTGCAGCACCTCGGCGATCTGCACGGCGTTGGTGGCGGCGCCCTTGCGCAGGTTGTCGGAGACGATCCACATGTCGAGCGCGCGCTCGTTGCCGGGGTCGCGGCGGATGCGCCCGACGAACACCTCGTCGCTGCCCGGCGGCGTCGATCGCGAGCGGGTAGAGCGCGCCCTCGGGGTCGTCGAGCACGGTCGACGCCGGGCGCGCCGGCGAGCAGCTCGCGCGCGCGCTCGGGCGAGATCGCCTCGCGCGGTCTGCACGTTGACGGCCTCGGAGTGGCCGGTGACGACGGGGACGCGCACGCAGGTGGCGCTGATGCGGATCGAGGGGGCGTCGAGGATCTTGCGCGTCTCGTTCATCAGCTTGCGCTCCTCGTCGGTGTGGTCCTCGCCCGCGGCGAAGCTGCCGGCGTGCGGCAGCGCGTTGAAGGCGATCTGGTGCGCGTACTCGGTCGGGCGCGTCGATGTCGCGCTCGTGCAGCAGCGCGTGCGACTGCTCGAGCAGCTCGTCGACGGCGCGGCTGGCCGGTGCCGGACACGGCCTGGTAGGTGCAGATCACGAGTCGCTCGATGCCGCGCCTCGTCGTGCAGCGGCTTGAGCGCGACGACCATCTGCATGGTCGAGCAGTTGGGGTTGGCGATGATCCCGCGGTGCGAGGCGAGCGCGTCGGGGTTGACCTCGGCGACGACCAGCGGCACGTCGTCCTGCATGCGCCAGCGCGAGGAGTTGTCGATCACGGTCGCGCCGGCGTCGCGCGAACCGCGGTGCCCACTCGCCGGAGGTCGAGCCGCCGGCGGAGAACAGCGCGATGTCGAAGCCCGGATCGACTCCTCGCTGAGCGCCCGCACGACGAGGCCGCCGTCGAGCTCGCGCCCGCAGAGCGCTCGGAGGCGAACGGTACGATCTCGCTCGCCGGGAACTCCCGCTCGCGCAGCAGCTGGAGCATCAGCGTGCCCACCTGACCGGTGGCGCCGACCACGGCGACTCGGTATCCGTCGCTGCTCATCGTCGCTTCAGGCTAGCGGCAGTGGTGCGGCTACGGCTTGATCGCCATGAAGAGGATCGTCACGAGCGACCAGCAACGACGCAGCCGACCCGACCACGGTGAGCGTCCTCGTCGCCCGCGCGTACTCCGCGCCCGGCTTGAACGTCCCCGCCGGCGTCGGACTCGAGATCGCGCTCGTGACGAGCCTCCTCCGCCCGTTTGGCGGCCGGGATCAGGACCGCGCCCACGAGCCCCCCGATCACGACCACCGCGCCGAGGCCCCACTGCACGAAGAACTCGCTCCAGTGGTGGCCGCTTGCTCGCCAGGTAGATGCCCGCGCAGCAGGACCACCACCAGCAGTCCGGGTTGACCAGGTAGCGCTCGATCGAGTAGCTCGATGCGGTGCAGGACCGGCAGGCTGCGCGGGTCGCGTTTCGCGCGCCGACGGCGAACATGATCGGGTAGGCGAACGTCACGCCGAAGGCGACCACGACGGCCATGATGTGGACCGCGAGGACGACGTCGTAGACGGTGACGGCCAGCATCGCGGTCAATCGTAGGGTTCCATCCGGCGCATGCGCCGGATGGCGGGGCCGCACATGTGCGGCCCTGAGGCAGGGCGCATGCGCCCTGCCCGGCCGGCCCGCATGCGGGCCGGCCCACACAGAGAAGGATCAGAAGGTCGGCGTGTAGTTGCCGAACACGTCCTGCATCGCGCCGCAGACCTCGCCGAGCGAGCAGCGGTCCTCAGCGCCTGGCGGATCGCCGGCAGCAGGTTCTCGCTGCCGCGCGCGACCTCGCGCAGCTCCTCCAGGCGCTGCTGCGACGAGCGCCTGGTCGCGGTCGGCCTTGAACGCCTTCAGCCGCTCCACCTGTTCGCGCTCGGACTCCGGGTCCACGCGCAGCAGGTCCGGCACCTCGATGTCCTCCTCCGGTACTCGTTGACGCCGACGACGATGTCCTGGCCGATGCGGTAGCGCTCCTGGTAGCCCCACGCGGACTCGTCGATCTCGCCGGTGATGAACTCGATCGCGTTGACCGAGCCGCCGAGCGCGTCGACCTTCGTCGATCAGCTCGTTGCGCGCGCGCTTCGATCTCGTCGGTGAGCGACTCGACGAAGTAGGAGCCGGCGAACGGGTCGACGGTGTCGGCGGCGCCGGACTCGTGCGCGAGGATCTGCTGCGTGCGCAGCGCGATTTTGGCGGCGCGCTCGGTGGGCAGCGCGAGCGCCTCGTCGAAGCCGTTGGTGTGCAGCGACTGGGTGCCGCCGCAGACCGCGGCGAAGCCCTGCAGCGCGACGCGCACGATGTTGTTCTCCGGCTGCTGGGCGGTCAGCGTGACGCCGCCGGTCTGCGTGTGGAAGCGCAGCATCGTCGCCTTCGGGTTGGTGGCGCCGAAGCGCTCGCGCATGATGTGCGCCCACATGCGCCGCGCGGCGCGGAACTTGGCGACCTCCTGGAAGACGTTGTTGTGGCCGTTGAAGAAGAACGCGAGCCGCGGCGCGAAGTCGTCGACGTCGAGGCCCGTGTCGATCGCCGCCTGCACGTAGGCGATGCCCGGAGCACAGCGTGAAGGCGACCTCCTGCACGGCCGAGCAGCCCTTCTCGCGGAAGTGGTAGCCGGAGATCGAGATCGTGTTCCAGCGCGGCACGCGTTCGTGGCAGTACTCGAACAGGTCGGTCGTCAGGCGCATCGTCGGGCTCGGCGGGTAGATGTAGTTGCCGCGCGCGATGTACTCCTTGAGCACGTCGTTCTGGGTCGTGCCGCGCAGCTTCTCGCGAGGGCACGCCCTGCTCCTCGCCGACCAGCTCGTACAGCAGCAGCAGGCAGGCGGCGGGGGCGTTGATCGTCATCGACGTGGAGACCTGGTCGAGCGGGATGCCGTCGAAGGCCGTGCGCATGTCGTCGATCGTGTCGATCGCCACGCCCGTGCGCCCGACCTCGCCGAGGCAGCGCGGGTTGTCGGAGTCGAGGCCGAGCTGGGTGGGCAGGTCGAACGCCATCGACAGCCCGGTCGAGCCCTTCGAGAGCAGGTAGCGGTAGCGCTCGTTGGACTCCTTCGCCGACGCGTAGCCCGCGTACTGGCGCATCGTCCACGTCTGCTTGCGGTACATCTCGCGGTGCACGCCGCGCGTGTAGGGGAACTCGCCGGGCTCGCCCAGGTCGAGCTCCTCGGGCAGGTCGGCCTCGGTGTACAGCTCGGCGATCTCGATGCCCGAGTCGGTGAAGCGGCGCGGGTCGTCGGGGCCGACGATCGGGCGCGACCGTCAGGTCTCGCTCCTCGGCGTCTGCGTCGGCTGAGCATGCCAGTGGTCGGCCGCCATGGCGGATGGTGCGGACGCCGCGGCGCCCGAGCGCGCGGCGCTCGGCGGGCGGCGCGGCGCTGGCGCGCGCTCGCAGCGGGCGGTCATCGGGCTATCCTGCCGGAATGGCCACCTGTCTGGTCACCGGCGGCGCCGGCTTCCTCGGATCGCATCTGTGCGACGAGCTGCTCGCGCGCGGCAACCGCGTGATCTGCGTCGACAACCTCGAGACGGGCTCGCTGGCGAACATCGAGCACATCCGCGACCCCGAGCGCTTCGTGCACGTGAACGTCGACATCATCGAGCCGTACTTCGTCGAGGAGCCGGTCGACTTCGTCTACCACCTGGCCTCGCCGGCGTCGCCGATCGACTACCTGCGGCTGCCGCTGCACACGCTGAAGGTCGGCTCCTACGGCACCCACCACACGCTCGGGCTGGCGAAGGCCAAGCGCGCGCGCTTCCTGATCGCCTCGACCAGCGAGGTGTACGGCGACCCGCAGGAGCACCCGCAGTCGGAGAGCTACTGGGGCCACGTCAACCCGATCGGCCCGCGCGGCGTCTACGACGAGGCCAAGCGCTACGCCGAG
Organism: uncultured Solirubrobacteraceae bacterium; assembly: GCA_963813685.1. Lineage (GTDB taxonomy): Bacteria > Actinomycetota > Thermoleophilia > Solirubrobacterales > Solirubrobacteraceae > Palsa-744. Next base: position 141,417 of record CAWEZQ010000004.1, on the reverse strand, counting down.
GCGCTGACGATGGCCTACCACCGCCAGCAGGGTGTGGACACGGCGATCGTGCGGATCTTCAACACCTACGGCAGCGCGCATGCGCCCGCACGACGGCCGCGCGATCCCGACGTTCCTGCGCCAGGCGCTCGCGAACCGGCCGATCACGGTGTTCGGCGACGGCAGCCAGACGCGCTCGTTCTGCTACGTCGAGCGACCTGATCCGGGGCATCATCGCGCTGGCGGAGTCCGGCTACCACGACCCGGTGAACATCGGCAACCCGGACGAGTTCACGCTGCTGGAGCTGGCCGAGACGGTCAGGGAGCTGACGGGATCGAGCTCGGAGATCGTCTACGAGGCGCTGCCCGTGGACGATCCCAAGCAGCGCCGGCCCGACATCACGCTCGCCCGCGAGCTGCTCGGCTGGTCGCCGGAGGTGTCGCTGCGCGAGGGGCTGCGCGCGCACGATCGAGCAGTCGGGCGTCGAGCTGCTCGTCGGCGGCTCGCGCTGAGAGCGCCGCTCCGCGCTTGCGCAATCGCGCTCGCGCACCTGTCCTGCAACCGCTCCGTCTGAGAGGCTGACGTGTTGTGAGCAGCGAGATGGGCCACGTCTCGACGGGAACGTCCTCCTCACCGCCACGCGCCCCCGCGCGTGCGCCCGCGGCCACACCGGCTCGCAGCCGGCGCTGCGCGCGCTGCCGCGCACGCCGCGCCGCCGAGCTCGCGGCGCGCACCGCGCGCACGCAGCGCTCGGAGCGCGACATGCGCCGGCGCGGCCGCCGGCGCTGTCGCTGCTGCGCATGGCGACGCTGCGCCGCGGCGCGGCGCGTCGTCGTCGCTGCTCGCGCTCGACTTCGCGGGCGTGGCGCTCGCGATCTTCACCGCGCTGGTGCTCAAGGAAGCCGTGCACGGCAGCGTGCAACGTCAGCGCAGCGCGCTGCACGAGACCGAACGCATCCTGCCGTTCGCGTACCTGCTGACGGCGCTGCTGTTCGCGCGCTCGGGCCTGTACGCCGACGCGCGCGCTGCGTCCGGGCCTGTCGCGGATCGTCGGCTCGCTGTTCCAGGTGGCGTTCGTCGCGCTGATCTTCGCGGTCGTCAACGGCGAACACTTCTCGAGCTACTACCTCTTCTACGGCTCGCTCGCGTTCGCGATCTTCTACGTCTCGTCGTTGCGCGCGCGGCTACGAGCGGCGTGACCGGCGTGCTGCTGCGCGCGGCCGGGCTACCGGCGCCGCGCGGTGCTGGTCGGGCACGGGCAAGCACATCGCGGACGTCGCGCACGCGCTCGCGCGACGCGCCGCACTCGCCGATCGAGGTCGTCGGCTTCCTCTCGCCGAGCGCCGCTCCCCGCCAACGGCCTGCGCGCGCTCGGCACGCTCGAGGACCTCGACGGCGTGCTCGGCGCCGAGCGCATCGACGAGGTGATCATCGCCGACCCCGACTTCCCGCAGGACGAGGCGGTCGAGCTCGTCGACCAGTGCCACCGGCGCGGCGTGCGCGTGCGCCTGGCGCCGTCGACGATGGAGATCCTGATCCACCGCGCCGAGTTCGTGCCGGGCCAGTCGGTGCCGCTGTTCGAGCTCGGCCCGCCGGTGTTCGAGGGCATCGACTTCGCGCTCAAGCGCACGTTCGACGTCATCGGCGCGACGCTGCTGCTGATCGTGCTGAGCCCGCTGCTGCTCGCGATCGCGCTCGCCGTGCGGCTGTCCTCGCGCGGCCCGATCGCTGTTCCGCTCGATGCGCCGCGGCATCGGCCAGCGCCCGTTCCCGTGCCTGAAGTTCCGCACGATGCACACCGACGCCGAGGAGCACCAGGCGGACCTGGAAGAGCTCAACGAGGCCTCGGGCGCGCTGTTCAAGATCCGCGACGACCCGCGGCTGACGCCCGTGGGGCGGCTGCTGCGCCGCTTCTCGCTCGACGAGCTGCCGCAGCTCGTCAACGTGCTGCGCGGCGAGATGTCGCTCGTCGGCCCGCGGCCGCTGCCCGAGCGCGACTACGAGATGCTCGAGGACTGGCACCGCAAGCGCTACCTGGTGCTGCCGGGGATCACCGGGCCTGTGGCAGGTCTCGGGGCGCTCGGAGCTCGACTTCGACGACCTCGTGCACCTCGACTTCATCTACCTCGAGCGCTGGTCGCTGGCGCTCGACCTGACGATCCTGCTGAAGACGATCCCGGCCGTGCTCTCGCAGCGCGGGCGCCTACTGACGCGTCGCCGAAGGGCCGGTCGGGCGCCTGCGCGCGCCGCCGTCGGCGGGGCGCCGGCGCAGCGCCGCGGCGCCGGCGGTGCGCGGCCCGTCGACCTGCGCCGCGGCGCGCGTGCGTACACGCTGCCAGGTGGCGCGGGCGGCGTCCTCCCAGGTCCACGCGGCGGCGGCGGGGCCGGGCGCTCGCGCGCCTCGGCGGCATCGATCAGCGCCGCAGGTCGCCGGCCGCGACGAACGTGGCGCGCTCGCCGAGCACCTCGCGCAGCGCCGGGACGTCGCAGGCGACGACCGGCGTGCCGCAGGCGAGCGCCTCGACGGCGGGCAGGCCGAAGCCCTCCTCCTCGGAGGGCAGCACGAGCGCGTGCGCGCCGCTGTAGATGGCGGCGAGCTGCGTCGTCGGAGACGTGCCCGGTGAGGATCACGTCGGGCAGCTCGTGCGCCCACGGGCGCGTCGGGCCGACGAGCACGAGCGGCAGCTCGCGCGGCGTGGCGGCGAGCTCGGCGACGTGCTTGCTCGGGATCGGGGTGCTGCAGGCTCGCCGACCCACACCAGGTAGCGCTCGGGCAGCGCCGAAGCGGGCGCGCGCGGCGGCGACCTCGCTGCGCGCGAGCGCGGGTACATCGCGGCGTCGGCGGCCTCGGGGATCACGACGACGCGCTCGCGCTCGAGGCCGCAGGTGGTCGACGGCGTCGCTGGCCGACGCGCCTCGGTGGGCACGATCACGCGCGCCGCGCGCTGCACGGCGAGGTGGCGCAGGCGCAGGCGCACGCCCGGTGCGCAGGTGCTCGCTGCGGCGCTTGAGCGCGGCGAGGTCGTGCAGCGTGACGACCATCGGGCACGGGCTGTGCAGCATCGCGCCGGCCATCCACGGCGAGTGGAACACGTCGGCGCGCAGCGAGCGGCTCGGAGCCGAGGCCTTGTGCGTCTCGAGCATCTCGTCGCCGCTGCCGGCGGTCTCGCGCAGCGCGCTGCAGCAGGCAGCGCGCGTAGCGGCCCGACGCCGTTGGGGTCGGACAGCGGGCGGCTGTCGAACGCGACCCTCACGGGCGGCGCTCACGTCGTCACCGGGTACCCAATCCTCACCCAGCACCACGCGTGCAACATAGTCGCTTTGCGAGCGCTGTGCAGCTATGACGAGCTCCTTGCGCAGCGCGGATGCACGCGGCGCGTCTAGCCTGCCCGGCGGATGCCTGCGCGCGAGCATCACGAAGCGCTCTGGCAGGCGGCTGCCCGCGGGCGTGGACGCCTGCGCGACTTCGAGCTGCGCGTGCGCTTCCTGCTCGGCGCGACGCGCGCGCGCCGGCGATGCGGGTGCTGGACGTCGGCTGCGGCGAGGGGCGCTTCGCGGCGCGAGCTGCGGCGCGCGGGCGTCGAGGTGCGTGCGGCGTCGACGTGGCCGAGGAGCCGCTGCGGCGCGCGCGCGCGCGCCACCCCGAGCTGGACCTGCGCCTGATCGCCGGCGACGGCGCCGTGGCCGCTCGAGGACGCGAGCTTCGACGCTGGTGTGGGCGGGCGAGATGATCGAGCACGTCGCCGACACCGCGGGCTGGCTCTCGGAGGTGCGCCGCGTGCTGCGCTCGGGCGGGCAGCCTGCTGCTGAGCACGCCGGCGCACGGGCGCGCTGAGCGATGCTCGCGCTGGCGCTCTCGCGCGGCGCCTTCGCGGCGCACTTCGACCCGCGCGGCGATCACCTGCGCTTCTACACGCGCGCGCACGCTCGCGCGCCTGCTCGGCGACTTCGGCTTCGAGCGCGTGAGCGTGCGCGCGGCGGGCGGCCCGCCGGGCGCGCGCCGCGTGCTGCTGGCGAGCGCGGTTCGCTCGCGCTTCTAGGGCTTGCCGGGGCTCGCGAGCCCGAGCAGTCCCGGCGTGCCGGCGCTCGCTCCCGCGCCGGCGCCGGGCACCGGGGAGACGGCCCGCAGCGCGTCCACGTACTCGTTGTAGATTTCGACGGCGCCGCGTTCGCGCGCGAGCGCTTCGGCGCGATATCGACTGCGGGTTGAGGTAGATCGCGGCCTGCAGCTCGTGCAGCGCCGCGCGCGGATCGCTTGCGAGGTCGTACTCGCGCGAGCGTGAGCCACGTCTGCGGGTTGGACGGCTGCAGGCGCACCGCGCGCTGCGAGCGTGGCCTGCGCGAGCGCGCGGCTGGCCGCGCGCGCTCTGCACGGATCGGCGAGCGTGAACAGCGCTTCGGCGGACAGCGGGTCGCGCGAGACGGCGCGTGCGCGCCGAGGCTGCGGCGCGCGCGGGGTCGCCACGCGAGCTGCGCGAGCGCCTGCTGTGCGCGCGTCTTCGGAGCGCTGCGGCTGCCACTGCGACCACGCGGCGAGCAGCGCCGCCGACGACCATCGCGGCGGCGAGCGACGACGCGCACGGTACCCGAGCGCCGCGCAGCCGCCTCGCGCGAGCGACCGCGCGCCGAGCGCGGCGTCTCGGGCGGCGCCCGCGCCGGCGCGCGCCTGGCCGAGCGGCCCGCGGCCGGCGAGCCAGCCGGCGCACAGCAGCGCGACGCACGCGTCGCCGGGCACGTACCAGGTCCAGTCGATCGAGCGAGTGGATGCCGAACACGACGCACCAGGCAGAGCATGCTGAGCATGCCGATGCGCTCGGGCGTGTAGCGCTCGCGGCGAGCGGCGCCAGCCGGGGCGCGGGCCGCTGCGCAGCGTGCAGCCACGGTCCGCCACGGCGTCCAGCGCCGGTTGAACGGGTGCGTGGCGCGTCCCGGCGGCGGCCATCCAGGCGAGCGAGCAGCGCGAGCGCCAGCAGCGAGCCCGACGAGGCCGAGGTCGGCCAGCGTCTGCACGACGAAGCCGTGCGCGTGGTGCACTTCGAGCGGTCTCCGTGCGGTAGCGCAGGCGCGCCGTCTGCGTAGCCGTTCGCGCCGGCGCCCAGCGCGGGGTGCGCCTAGAAGACCTTCAGCGCCTCCTTCCAGTAGCGCGCGCGCACGCTCGCCACCGCGGTCAGGCGCCCGGGGGTGTTCGGCGGCGGCTTGGCGTTGGGGTCGGTGAGCGAGTGGACGGCGTGCGAGATGCTGCCGGTGAAGCCGCGGTGGCTGTGCGCGAGCGCGCCCGCGAAGCCGAGCACCGCGAGCACCACGAGCGCGATCAGCGCGGCGCCGGCACGCCGGCGCAGCCGCGGGCCGGGCGCGCGCCGGGCGCGTCGCGAAGCCGACGCCGAGGCCGACGATCGTGAGCAGCGACCAGCATCGCCAGCACGCAGCGCGCCGAGCTGGTGCCCGGCGCTCGCCTGCGTCGGCGAGCGGCACGTCTTCGGCGCTGAGCGCGTGCGTGGAGAAGTCCACGCGGCGACGCGCGCCCGCGGCGAGCGCGCCCGCTGACGCAGCACCGCCGCGCCGCGCAGGCGCAGCGGCACGACGCAGAACCACGCGACGAGCCCGATCGCCAGCGCGACGAGCGCGCCGCGCGAGTACGCGAGCAGCAGCGTCAGCAGCAGCAGCCCCATCGCCGGGTAGGCGAGCGCGCTGAGCAGCGCGTGGCCGGCGCGGCGCGCGCCGAGCCACATGCAGCAGATCGCGCCGATCGCCGCGGTCAGGCCGATCGCGTTCCAGTAGCCGTAGCGGTTCGCTCGATGCGCGCGACGTAGGCTGTCGCGGCGCGAGCTGGCCCGGGAAGCACCTTGGTGAGCAGCGCGTAGCGCAGATCGCGACCGCGGCGAGCACGACCCCGCCGAGCACGGCGCGCCAGCGGTCGGGGGCGAGCCGCGCGAGCGCGACGCCGGCGGCGAACACGGCCGCGTAGGCGAGCAGCCGCCCGGCGTCGCGCCAGCTGTCGTCGGGCTGCACCGACCAGATCACCGACAGCGCCGCTCAGCGCGGCGAAGGCGAGCAGCAGCCCGGCGGGCCACAGCCCGTACAGGCGCGCGCGGGCCGGCGCGAGCAGCGCGGAGGCGGCGACCACGACGGCCGCGGCGAGCGTGAGCGCGATCTCCGCGGTGGTCATCGTTTCCGAGATTGCAGACCGCCCTTGGCGTAGAACGCGGCGAAGCAGAGGAGGCCCGCGACGTCAGGAGCGCGGGCCACCACAGCGCGTCCGCGGCGCGCGGCGAGCGGCGTGCGCGGGCGCCGCCGGCGCGCGGCGCGGGGCGCCGCGGCTCGCAGGGCCGCGCCGGCGCCGGCCGCGGCTCTCAGTCGGAGCGGCGGGCACGGACTCGGTTCCGGATGCGCTCCGCCGAGCGCGAGCCGCGACGCACGCGAGCAGGAAGGCGAGCGATCGCCAGCAGCGGCGTGGGCAGCGAGCTGAGCGCAGAGGCGACGTTGGCGTGCACGACGCCGGGGCGGATCAGCTGGCTGCCCACCGACAGCGGCGCGGCGCCGGCCTTGGCGGCGTGCGCGAGCTGGCGCTGCTCGGCGGGCGTGGCGGCGATCGGCGACGAGCGGCGCCGGACGCCGCGGCGCCCGCGCGCTCCCGCCGGCCGCGGCGAGCTGCGCGCGGCGGATCAGCTTGGCGCAGTCGTGTACTCTTCGGCGTCCGCGCCGAGCTCTTTCAGCGCCTTGCTGTAGTCCTGCTGGCGTGAAGCCGGCGCAGCGACTGCCCGTGGGTGCAGCGCTGGATGATCGTTTCGCCCACGTCCGCGAGGGCGGCGGGGGCGAGCGCGAGGCTCGCGGCGCACAGCAGGACTGCCACGGGCGCCGCGAGTCGGCCTTTCGCGCGGGCGGATCGCATGGGCGAGGGCTGCACGCTACCAACGCCTCCGGGAGAGCCCGAGCGAGGCGAGCGCCTCGGAGAAGCCCTCCGCCCACGCGTCGTGGCTGTATGCGCGCACGTCGCGCGCCGCCGGCGGCGCCCAGCCTCGCGCGCAGCGCGGGGTCGGCGGCGAGGCGCTCGAGCGCGCGTCGCGAGCGCGCCGCTGTCGCCGGCGGGCACGACCAGGCCGTTGCGCCCGTCGCGCACGAGCCCTCCGGCGGCGGCGCCGACGGCGTCGCTCGCGATCACTGGCAGGCCGCGGTTCATCGCCTCGTTCACAACCAGACCCCACGGCTCGCGAAAGGTGCGCGTGGCGATCGAGGGGATCACGAGCACGTCGCTCGCGGCGTACACGGCTGCGCAGCTCGGCTGCGGGCATGGGCTCGAGCATCGACACGCCCTCGGCGGTGTATCCACGGATCCGCCCGGCCATGCGCCCGGGCGCGATGCCGGCGAGCACGAGCGCGGCGCGCGGGGGGCGCAGGCCGCCGGCGCGCCACGCCTCGAGCAGCAGATCGAGCCCCTTCTCGGGGGCGGCGCGCCCGACGAACAGGAACGTCGTCTGCGGCCGCTGCCGGCCAGGCGCGGCGCGCGCGGCGCGGCGACCGCCGGCGCGCCCAGAAGTCGTTGTCGACCGACTGCGGCGCGACGTGCACGTTGCGCGCGCCGCGCGCGCGCACGTAGGCGCTGACGTGCGGGCCGTAGGTGACGACGGCGTCGGCGCGAGCGGTACAGGCGCCGCAGCGGCAGGTAGCTGAGCGCGTGGGCGGCGCTGCGCGGGTGCGCCCACAGCGAGGCCCACAGGATCAGCGGCACGCGCGCGCGGCGCGCGCCGGCCCAGGTGGCGAGCGGCGCCAGCGCGCCCGCCGGTGGGGCACACGACGGCGCGGTAGCGCGCCGCTCGCGGCGAGCGCGGCAGCTCGCGCGGGCGCACGTGCCGGTGGGGAAGCGGCAGCTCGCCGTCGGACGCCGGCGCCGCCGTGCATGGAGCGCCCGCCGAACAGCGCGACCTCGATCTCCTCGCGCTCGTGCAGGCGCGCGAGCGCGCCGACGCGGTAGGCGGGCGCGTTGCCGGTGACGAACAGGACGGGCTTCACCGCAGCGCCGTGCTCGTAGGCGGCGAGCGTCTGCGCGCCGCAGCGCTCCCAGGTGAAGTTCGCGGCGACCGTCGCGCGCGCGCGCTGCCCCGCCTCGCGCAGCCGGTGGGGGTCGGACAGCAGCTCGTCGATGCGCTGGGTCAGACGCTCGATGTCGCCGGGCGGCACGAGCACGAAGCCGTCGCCGGCGGCGGCGATCTCCTCGGGACCGGGCTCGCCGCGGCAGCCGATCGCGGGCACGCCGCCGGCCATCGCCTCGATGTAGGCGACGCCGAACGCCTCCTCGGTGGAGGGCATCACGAACAGCGTGCAGCGCCGCGCGCGCTCGATCGCCTGCGCGCGGCGGCGAGCTGGCCGTGGAAGTCCACGCGCTCGGCTCACCCCGAGGCGCGCGGCGAGCCCTTCGAGCGGCACCCGCTCGGGGCCGTCGCCGATGATCGCGTAGCGCAGCGTGGGGTGGCGCGGCGCCAGCACCGCGAGCGCGCGCAGCACGTCGGCGTGGCGCTTGCGCGCGACCAGGTGCGCCGACCGTGACGAGCGTCGGCGGCGACCGCTCGCGCCGCGCGCGGCGCGCGGGGCGGCGGGAGGTCGGCGCCGAGGTGCACCACGCGCGTCTCGCGCGCGCCGTGCGCGCGCGCGAGCTCGGCGATGCCCGTGGCTGTTGGCGAGCACCAGCCGCGCTGCGCCGAGCGCCGCGGGCGACGGCGGCGGCGCCCGTCGCGCGCGCGCCTGGCCGTGTACAGCACGTCGCCGCCGTGCACCGAGACGACCAGCGGCGCGCCGGCGCGCGCGCGGCATCGCACGGCGTCGCCGGCGGGCACCGCGTTGTGGGCGTGGACAGGTCGAACGGGAACGAGCGCGCGCAGGCGGCGCAGCGCGAGCGCGAGCGGCGGCGGCCGCCCACGCGCCCCAGCTCGCGTAGTGAGCGCGCGCGCGGCGGCGAGACGTAGGGCACGTAGGTGACCGGCAGCCCGTCGCGCAGCTGCGCGCGCGGCTCGCGCGCGCGCTCGGCGAGCGCGCGCGCGGCGCCGCGCGGGCCGGCGGCGAGCGAGGAGCGCGGCGGCACGAGGCGGTGCAGCACGAGCACGCGCACCTCGGCGCCCGCGTCGCGCGCGGCGAGCGCCTGGCGGTGCGCCCAGATGCCGAGCACGGGGTCGCGCCGGCTCGGGTAGAACTCGGCGACGACGACGACCCGCGGCCGCGCGGTGCGCGCGGCTCGCTCACCAGCGCCGGTGCGTCGTGAGCGTGCGCTGCGCCTCGGTCGCGCTGAGGTAGGGGCGCTCGGCGAGGAACGCGCGCGCCTCGGCGATGGCCTGCCTCGCGCGAGTACGCGCTCGGCGGCGGGCGCCGCGCGGTGGCGGATCGCGACCGCGTCGACGACGCCGCAGCGCCAGCCGTGCTCGCGCGCGAGCGCCGCCCAGTGCGACGTCGAGGCCCCAGCCCATGCGCAGCTGCGGGAAACGGCAGCAGCACGTCGAAGGTGCGCGCGGCGAACGCGGTCACGGGCCCGATCTCGACGAAGCTCGTCTCGCGCACGACGCTGCCGGGGCGCCGCCGCGTCGACGGGCCATGCGGCGTGCGAGTTCAGGCGGTGGGCGGGCTGCGCGAGCGACAGCGAGAAGCGCTCGCACAGGAACAGGAAGCGGTCGAGGAAGCCGCGCGGCAGCTCGACGTCGTCGTCGATCACGAGCAGCCAGTCGCTGCCGGCGGCTGGGTGCGCGCGCGAGCAGCAGGTTGAGGTTCTCGAACTTGCCGCGGTCGCCGGGCTCGCGTGGTGTGCAGCTGCACGTCGTGGCGCGAGCGCGCGAGCTCGCGCGCGCGTCGCGGCGCGCGAGCGCGCGGTGCTCGGGCCGCTCCACGCCGAGCACGAGCACGCTGCGCGTGGGCGGCTCGCGGCGCGCCGCGAGCGCGAGCCGCAGCCGCTGCCCCGGAGAGCCGCTCGCGCGCGTCGAGCGCGGCGTCCGCGAGCGCGCGCCGCGCGCCGTCGAGGCCGCCGACGGTTCCGCTCGCGCCCGACAGGAAGTCATCCGCCTCGCGCGCGCCGTCCGCGCCGTTCGCGGCGCCGGCGGCGCGCGCGCCGGGCGCCGCGGTGCTCGGCGCAGAGCGCTCGCGCAGGGACTCGCGCAGCCGCCCGGCGCTGTGCGCGACCATCGTCAGGCCCGCGGGACAGCGGCGGCGCAGCACGTGCCCGACGCAGCCCGCGAGCGTCAGCGCCTCGCGCCCCGGCGAGGGCGCCGCGCCCCGGCGCGCGTCGAAGCGCCGCGCGGCGCGCCCGCGGGCGTAGGCGGCCCGCGCGAGCGCGCGCAGCCGCGCGTCGGCGCCGGCGCGGCGGTGCTCGACAGCTGCGCCGGCGACGTAGCAGCACGCGCGCTCCGGGCTTACGCGCGCGAAGCCGTTCCTGCCACTCCTGCTCGTCGCCGCCGTTCTCCAGCGAGACGTCGAAGGCGCCGACCCGCTCGAGCGCGGTGCGCCGGATCGCCATGTTGGCGCCCCACGCGAAGCGCGCGTCGGTGTCGGAGGGGCCGAGGTCGAGCGTGGTGAGGAGCGCCTGCGCGGCCGCGCAGCTGCGCGGCGCGCGCCCTTCCAGGCGCGGAATCACGGGGCCCGTGAACACGTCCACGTCGGGGTGGCGCTCGGCGGCGGCGAGCAGCGCGTCGAGCCAGCCGCTCGTGCGCGCGGATGTCGTCGTCGACGAACACGACCAGCTCGCCGCGCGAGCGCTCCACGCCGGTGTTGCGGGCCGACGTTCAGGCCGAGCGGGCGCGCGGTGGGGCTCGTAGCGCGCGCCGAAGCGCCCGGCCAGCGCGCGCTGGCCTCGCCCGAGGGCCCGGCGTCGTCGACCACGAGGACCTCCGCGCCGAGCCGCTGCGCGGCCTGCGGAGCGATCGAGGCGAGCGCCACCTCGAGGTAGGGCAGGCGCGCCCGCGTGGGGATCACGATCGAGGCGGCGGTCATGCTGCCGGACAGTCTAGGTTTGGGGTGCGGTGGTCCTGTTCCTGCACAACCGCTACCGCACCACCGGCGGCGAGGAGCGCGCGGTCGAGGATCTGCTGTGGCTGGTCCGCGAGCGGCTCGGCGAGCGCGCGGAGCTGCTCGAGCGCGACTCCGCGAACGCTCGCCCGCGCACGTGCGGCCGCGGGGTTGCTGCGCGGCGGCTCGCAGCCGGGCGACGTCGCCAAGCGCGGTGCGCCTGAGCGGGGCGCGGGTGGTGCACGCGCACAACCTTCACCCGGCGTTCGGCTGGCGCGCGCTCGCGGCGGCGCGTGGCGCGGGGGCGCGGGTGGTGCTGCATCTGCACCAGTACCGGCTCGTGTGCGCCGTCGGCGTGTGCTTCACGCGGGGCGAGCGAGTGCACGCGCTGCCACGGCCGCAACACGCTCCCGGGCGTGCTGCGCAACTGCAGGCGCAGCGCGGGCGAGGCGCTCGCGTACGGCGCCGCGCTCTCGCTGTGGCAGCGCCGCATGATCGAGCACGCGGACGCGGTGGTCGTCCCGAGCGCCTTCGCGCGCGAGCGCCTGCGCGAGCTGGGGGCGGCGCTCCCGCGCGAGCGCACGCACGTGCTCGCGCCGCCGCTGCGCGAGGCCGAAGCGCCGCAGGATCGTGCGGCCGAGGCGCCGCCGGACGGCTACGCGCTGGTGGTGGGGCGGCTGTCCGCGGAGAAGGGCGTGGACGTGGCGATCGACGCGTGCCGCGCTCGCGGGGATCGCGCTCGTGGTGGCCGGTGACGGGCCGGAGCGCGAGGCGCTGCGAGCGCCGCGCGCGCCGCCGCAGGTGCGCTTCGCGGGGCGCGTGGACGACGCGGCGCTCGCGCGGCTGCGCGACGGGCGCGGCGGTGGCGCTCGCGCCGTCGCGCTCGCCGACGAGACGTTCGGCCTCGCGGCGGCCGAGGCGATGGCGGCGGGGCTCCCGGTGGTGGCAAGCCGCGTGGGCGCGCTCCCCGAGCTGCTCGGAGGCGACGCGCTCGTGCCGCCGGGCGACCCGCGCGCGCTCGCGGAGGCGATCGGCCGCGTGGCGGGCGACCGCGCGGCGGGCCGGCGCGGCCGCGAGCGCGTGCGCGCGCTGTGCTCGCCCGAGGCGGTAGCGCACGGGCTCGCGCGGATCTACGACGGCGCGGGCGCGCCCAGCGCGTAAGCTGCGGCCGTGTCCGCGGCACGGCGCGCTCTCATCACCGGGATCACGGGCCAGGACGGCTCGTTCCTGGCCGAGCTGCTGCTGGCGAGGGGCTACGCGGTCGGCGGGCCTCGTGCGCCCGCCCGCCGGCCGGCCGCTGGGCTGCTCCGAGCATCTGCGCGACCAGCTGGAGCTGCACGAGGGCGACCTGCTCGACGCGCAGAGCATCTCGCGTGCGCTCGAGCGCACGCGGCCCGACGAGATCTACCACCTCGCGGCGCCGTCGTTTGTGCCCGCGTCGTGGGAGCGCCCGCGCGAGACGCTCGCGGCGATCGCGGGCTCGTGCGCGGCGATCCTCGAGACGGTGCGGGCGCTCGACCGGGGCGCGCGCGTGTTCGTCGCCGCCTCGGGTGCGATCTTCGGCGACGCGGGCGAGACGCCCGCAGAGCGAGCACACGCCGTGCAGGCCGCAGAACCCCTACGCGGTCGCGAAGCTCGCCGCGCACCAGCTCGTGGGGGCGATGCGCGAGCGCGACGGCCTGCACGCGAGCTCGGGCATCGTCTTCAACCACGAGTCCGAGCGCAGGCCGGAGCGGTTCGTCACGCGGCGCGTCACGCGCGGCGCGGCGGCGATCGCGCTGGGCCAACGGGACGAGCTGACGCTGGGCGCGCTCGACGCGGTGCGCGACTGGTCGTTCGCGGGCGACGTGGTGCGCGGCGCGTGGCTGATGCTGCAGCAGGACGCGCCCGGCGACTACGTGCTGGCGAGCGGCGTGCCGCACACGGTGGCGGACCTCGTGCGGACGGCCTTCGCGTGCGTGGACCTCGACGCGGAGCGCTACGTGCGCGTGGACCCCGCGCTGGTGCGCGCGCCCGAGCCCACGCCGAGCGTCGGCGACCCCGCGAAGGCGCGACGCGTGCTCGGCTGGGAGCCGGAGGTGTCCTTCGAGCAGCTGATCGAGCGCATGGTGCAGGCCGACCTGCGCTCGCTGGGCGCCGCCGCGGCGCGCGCCTGAATCGCGCGCGCGGCCCGCGGGTCCCATCCCACACAGCCCCTACACTGCCGCGTGAATGGCCACCGTCGGCGTCATCGGGCTCGGCTACGTGGGCCTGCCGCTCGCCGTGGCGTTCGCGCAGGAGGGCTGCGAGGTGATCGGCGTGGACGTCGATCCGCGCAAGGTCGAGGCGATCGGCGCGGGCAGCTCCTACGTCGAGGACGTCTCCGCGGAGGCGCTGCGCGCCGTTGCGGGCCGCCTGCGCGTGGGCACCTCCTACGCGCCGCTGCGCGAGGCGGAGGCGGTGCTCGTGTGCGTGCCGACGCCGCTCACGCGCAACCGCGAGCCCGACCTCGGGCCGCTGATCGACGCGTCGCGCGCGCTCGCGCGGGTGCTCGCCCGTGACCAGCTGGTGGTGCTCGAGTCGACCACCTACCCCGGCACCACCCGCGAGCGCATGGCGCCGCTGCTCGAGGAGTCGGGCCTCGCGGCCGGACGCGACTTCCACCTCGCGTTCTCGCCCGAGCGCGTTGACCCGGGGCGCACGCGACTTCACGCTGCGCAACACGCCGAAGGTGCTGGGCGGGCTCACCGACGGCGTGCGCGGAGCGCGCGCAGGCGCTCTACGGGCTGGTGTGCGACACGGTGGTGCGCGTCTCGAGCCCCGAGGCGGCGGAGCTCACGAAGCTGCTCGAGAACATCTTCCGCTCCGTGAACATCGCGCTCGTCAACGAACTCGCGATGCTCACCGACCGCATGGGCATCGACATCTGGGAGGTGGTCGACGCGGCGTCCACCAAGCCCTACGGCTTCATGCGCTTCGAGCCCGGGCCGGGCATGGGCGGGCACTGCCTGCCGGTCGACCCCTTCTACCTGAGCTGGCGCGCGCGCGAGTTCGACATGACCACGGAGTTCATCGAGCTCGCCGGCAAGGTCAACCAGCAGATGCCCTACCACTGCGTGGAGAAGGCGCAGCGCGCGCTCAACGACGCGGGCCGCGCGGTGAAAGGCTCGCGCGTGCTGGTGGTCGGCGTCAGCTACAAGCCGGGCGTGGGCGACGTGCGCGAGTCGCCCGCGCTGAAGATCATCACGCTGCTTCGCGAGCTCGGCGCGGAGGTCGGTCTACCACGACCCGCACGTGCCCGTCCTCGCGGAGTTCGGCCTGTCGAGCACGCCGCTGGAGCAGGCCGTGGCCGACGCCGACCTGGCGCTGATCGTGACCGCGCACCCGAGCGTCGACCACGAGCTGCGTCGCGCGCCGCGCGCGCCTGGTGGTCGACCTGCGCGGCGTCACGCGCGGCGCCGCCGGCGCGAACGTCGTGCGGCTGTGAGCGCCGCCGGGCCCACGCCGGCGGCCGGCGCGGAGCCGGTGCTGGGCGAGGGGGTGAGCGTGGGCGAGGGCGTGAGCTTCGGCGCCTACGTGGTGGTGCACGCCGCCACGGTGATCGGCGACGGGTGCGTGATCGAGCGACCACGCGGTGCTCGGCAAGCGCCCCCGGCTCGCGAGCCACTCGATCGGCGCAGGGCGCGGTTGGCGCGCTCGAGCTGGGCGCCGGCGTGACCGTGGGCGCGGGCGCGATCGTGTTCGCGGGCGCCGCGTCGCGCGACGGCGCGATCGTCGGCGACCAGTCGTTCGTGCGCGAGCGCAGCTCCGTCGGGAGCGGGCTCGGTGATCGGGCGCGGCAGCGTCGTCGACAACGACGTGCGAGCTCGGGGCGCGCGTGCGGGTGCAGACGGGCGTCTACCTGACCGCGTTCACGCGTGGTCGAGGACGACGTGTTCGTGGGCCCCGGCGTGACCACGACCAACGACGACACGATGAGCCGCCACCCGCCCGAGCAGCCGCTGCGCGGCGCCATGCTGCGGCGCGCCTGCCGCGTCGGCGGCGGCGCGGTGCTCGACCCCGGGCGTGGAGATCGGCGAGGAGGCGTTCGTGGCCGCGGGCGCCCTCGTCACGCGCGACGTGCCGGCGCGGGCGGTCGTCATGGGCGTGCCCGCGCGCGTGGTGCGCGAGGTGCCCGACGAGGATCTGCTCGAGCGCTGGCGCTGAGCGGCCCGCGAGGCTAGGCCGCCGAGCGGGCGGCGGCCACCACCTCATCGGCCTGCGCGCGGGTGAGCACGGGGCTCATCGGGATCGCGAGGTGGGTGCGCGCGGCCTGCTCGGTGCCCGGCAGCTCGGCGCCCGCACCCCACTCGCGCATCGGCGGCTGCCGGTGCACGGGCGTGCGGTAGTAGGGCTTGCACGCGACGCCGCGCCGCGTCGAGCGCCGCCTGCAGGCGCTTCGACGTGCGGGTGGCGACGACGTAGAGGTGCCACGCGGGCGCGCATCCCGCGACCGGCCGCGGGAGCCGCACGAGCTCGCCGAGCCCCGCCTGCTCGTAGTGGCCCGCCGCCGCCCGGCGCCCATCCGCCCACGCGTCGAGGTGCGGCAGCTGCACGCGCAGGATCGCCGCCTGCAGCTCGTCGAGGCGCGAGTTGTAGCCGAGCCGCTCGTAGCTGACCTTGTCGCGCGAGCCGTGGAAGCGCAGCGATGCGCGCGATCTCGGCGACCGCGGCGTCCGAGGTGGTGATCATGCCGCCGTCGCCGAAGCACGCCGAGGTTCTTCGAGGGGAAGAACGAGAACGTGGCCGCGGTCGCCGAGCGCGCCCGGGCCGGCCCGCCGGCGCGTGCGAGCCGGCCGCCTGCGCGGCGTCCTCGAGCACCGGCACGCCGAGCGCCTCGATCTCGGCGACCGGGGCGACGTTGCCGAACAGGTGCACGCACGATCACCGCCTTCGTGCGCGGCGTGAGCGCCGCTCGCACCGTCTCGGCGGTCGACGCAGTAGGTCGTCGGGGTCGATGTCGCAGAACACCGGCGTGGCGCCCGTCGGCGGGATCGCCTCGACGGACGCGTAGAACGTGAAGGAGGGCACGACCACCTCGTCGCCGGGGCCGACGCCCATCGCGCGCAGCGCGATCGTGATCGCGTCGGTGCCGTTGGCAACGCCGACCGCGTGCTCGGCGCCGCAGTAGGCGGCGAACTCGCTGCTCGAAGGCCGCCACCTCGGGGCCGAGGATGTAGTGCTCGGAGTCGAGCACCCGCGCGACCGCCGCGCGCAGCTCGTCGCGCAGCGGCGCGAGCGGCGTCGCGGTGTCGAACAGGGGGACCGCCATGGCGCTCAGCGGGGCTTCAGCAGCTCGAGGTCGGAGCGCGTCATCAGGCGGATCAGCTCCTCGAAGGAGGTCTGCGGCTTCCAGCCCAGCTCGCGCTCGGCCTTCGACGGGTCGCCGATCAGGTGGTCGACCTCGGCCGGGCGCACGAACGCGGGATCGATCGTCACGTAGCGCTCGAAGTCGCCGAGACCCGCCTCGTCGAACGCGACCTCGCAGCATTCGCGCACCGAATGGGCCTTGCCGGTCGCGATCACGTAGTCCTCGGGCTCGTCCTGCTGCAGCATCAGCCACATCGCTTCGACGTAGTCCTTCGCGTAGCCCCAGTCGCGCTCGGCGTCGAGGTTGCCGAGGCGCAGCTCCTTGGCGCGGCCGTGCTTGATCGCGGCGGCGTGCCAGGTGATCTTGCGCGTGACGAACTCCAGGCCGCGGCGTGGCGAGTTGGAGATCACGACGCGTCCCACCCCGGCGCAGAAGACGCCGCTCTCGGTCGCTATGTCGAAGGTCCAGTCATCGTCGGGCAGCTGCGCCGGGACGACCCGTCTGACCTCTGCGGGGTTCTTGCGTAGGTGCTCGCCCTTGCCGCCCACGCGCACCGCGGCGAGGTTGAGCTGGTAGTAGGTCTTTCCGGCGCGCTGCTCGACGTACACGGACGAAGGCTGGCCGGCAAGGTGGTACATCCAGCACAGGCCCTGCGCGAGCACCGCGCTGTTCGTCTTGATCGACGCGCCGTTGCCCCGCTTGAGGCCGTCGCCGGCGTAGTAGCCGCGCAGGAACGCCTGCTGCACCTCGGGGTTTGCGTTGAGGATCACCGGCGGGACCTGCTTGAAGCAGGTTGGGGTGTAGAGCTGTTCGCGCAGCCACGCGCGAGCGCCGGTGGCTCCTGTCAGGCTCAACTTGCCGACCTCGGCGTCCTCATTCCAGCCTGAGGTGCCCGTCCATTCGCGTGAGCGACCCAAGAACAGCGAGGACCACAGCACTGTCACGCGAAGCCGCAACGAGAGGTCGTTGTTCGTGAAGCAGATTTGGCTGCGAGTTGCTCGCCACGTAGCCGTCCGCGGCCATGAGGCCGAGGAACTCGGCCATCTCCTCCGTGGCGACAGCCCATCCCGTGGCCTCCGGCATGGCCTCACACGAGCGCAAGCTCATCGCCGACGCGCACTTCGCGTGCCCTCACCTTCTCGTGGTCGACGTCGAGCATGTTGTGGTGGGCCGTGACCTCGACCACGCCGGCGCGCGCTTGAACCGAGAGTGGCTCGTGGTCGGGATCGCTGCGCCGCCGGCGCGTCGCCGTGATCGCGGTCACGGGCGTCCACTGAGCTCCATCCCACACCTCGAGAAAAGACGTCGGCAAGAAATTCTGTACCGAGCCACCCTTCTTCAGAAGTGGCACCAATTCGGGGGCAGTCTCGCACCCCGATCACGCCGTCATCTCGAACCAGCAGCGGCGAATTCGAATATACGGACTCGTGGTTGAAAAGTATCCCCGAGGTCGCGTGCAGGTCGTAGGACTCGCGGTAGTTGACCGTGATGAAGTGGCCGTACACCTTCGCCACGCCGTAGGGCGAGCGCGGGTAGAAGGGCGTGCGTCTCGGTCTGCGGGACCTCGAGCACCTTGCCGAACATCTCGCTCGAGGAGGCCTGGTAGAAGCGCGCCTCGGGGCACACTTCGCGCATCGCCTCGAGCATGCGCGTGACGCCCACGCCGGTGAACTCGGCGGTGAGCGTCGGCTGGATCCACGACACCGCCACGAACGACATGGCCGCGAGGTTGTAGATCTCGGTCGGGCTTCGACGCGCGCAGCGCGTCCACCAGCGAGCGCTGGTCGAGCAGGTCGCCCTGGTGCAGCGTGATGCGGTCGCGGATGTGCTCGATCCGGTCGAACTTCTCGGTCGAGGCGCGGCGCACCATGCCGTGGACCTCGTAGCCCTTCTCGAGCAGCAGCTCGGCCAGATAGGAGCCGTCCTGGCCGGTCACCCCGGTTATCAATGCGGCGCGTCGGTCTGTCATCGGGCGGGAAGCCTATATGCGCGCGCCGGCGGCGGCGGGCGCGGGCCCGCGCTCGCGCAGCCAGGCCACGGTGGCCGCGATCCCCTCCTCGACGTCGATCCGCGCCTCCCACCCGAGCAGCGCCCGCGCCTTCTCGACCGACGGCCAGCGGCGCTGCACGTCGACCGCGAAGGTCGGCAGGTGCTCGAGCTCGAAGCTCAGCGGGGTCCTCGCCGCACGCCTCCCACACGATGCGCGCGATCTCCGCGATCGTCAGCTCGCGCGAGGCCGAGATGTTGAAGTCCTCGTTCAGCCCCGCGGGCGAGCTCATCGCGGCGACGACCCCGTCGGCGATGTCGTCGACGTGCGTGAGCGTGCGCGTCTGCTCGCCCGAGCCGAAGATCTCGAGCGGGCGCTGGCCCGCGAGCGCCTTCGAGATCAGGTCCGGCACCGCGTGCGCGATGCCCGGCTCGGCGTCCGGCATCTCGCCGGGACCGTACGCGTTGAACGGCCGGCAGATCGTGAACGGCAGGCCGTGCTCGTCGTGTGCGGCGCGGCAGTACACCTCGCCGGTGAGCTTCGAGAAGCCGTACGCCGACAGCGGTACGGGGCAGCGCGGGCAGGTAGTCCTCGGGAGTGGGGAACAGCTCGGCGCGCTCGAACACCATCGAGGAGGAGACGTACACGAAGCGCTCGACCTCGTGGTCGAGCGCGGCGCGGATCGACCGCGTTGTAGAGCGCGTTGTTGACCTCGGTGAGCGTGTGCGGCAGGCGGTGGAAGTTCGCGATCCCGCCGACGATCGCCGCCAGGTGGATCACGTGCGAGCAGCCGTCGGTCGCCGCGCGCGCCTGCGCGAGATCGCGCAGGTCGCCGGTGTGCACCTCGCAGCCCTCGCGCATCCACTGCGGCGCGGCGCGCTGGTCGGAGACGCGCACCTCGTACGCGGGGTCGGCGAGCAGGCGCCGCACGACCGCGGCGCCGATCGTCCCGGCGCCGCCCGTGACGAGCACCCGGCTCATCCCAGCGCTCCGAGCGCGGCCAGCTCCGACGCATACGCGAACACCTGCGCGGCTCCCCAGCAGTTCCACGGGTCCGACCACCAGGCAGTCCGCGCTCGCGCGCTCCGCGATCGCCGCCAGCGTGGCCGCCTCGCGGAACTCCGAGTGGTTGGTCGCCACGATCACCAGCTCCGCGCCGTCCAGCGCCTCGCCGAGCGACGCCGTCGGGGTGGCCACGTGCGGGTCGTGCACCACGACGTCCGCGAGCTCGCGCTCGAGCAGCCGGATCAGCTTGTGCGCGAGCGAGTCGCGCTCGTCGTCGGTGTCCGCCTTGAACGCGAGGCCCAGCACCGCGACCTTGCGGTTGGCGAGCGAGCCCATCCGCCGCGCTGCGCCTTCGAGCAGGAACAGCGGCACCGACTCGTTCACCCGCGAGACCGCCAGCAGCATCCCCGGCGCGGCGGAGCGCTCCTCCGAGAACGCGAAGTCCTTGCGCAGGCATGTGCCCGCGGTGAGGCCCGGCTGCGCGATGCCGCCGCGGGGGTAGTCGCGGTTGATCAGGTCGATCACCTCGAACACGTTCGCCGCGTGGCGCTCGCAGTCCATCATCAGCAGGTTGGGCAGGGCGAAGTTGGTGTAGCGCAGGATGTTGGTCCAGATCTTCGCGAGCTCCGCCTGCACCGGCGTGGTCTGCACGATCGGCGCAGCGAACACGCCGAACAGCTCCGCCACCACCTCGCCGGAGCGCGCGCCCACGCCGCCGATGATGCACGGCAGCGTGTCGATCTCCTCGATGAAGCGGCCAGCCGCGATCCGCTCGGGCGCGTGCGCCACGAACACGTCCTCGCCCGCCTGAAGGCCACGGTGCTTGGCCAGGTAGCCCGCCACGAACTCCGTCGTGCCGGGCGCCACGGTGGAGCGCAGGATCAGCGACTGGCCGGGGCCGAGCACGCCGAGCAGGTCGTCCAGCGCCGAGCGGATTTCGCGCATGTCGATCTCGATGTGCGAGAACGAGGGCGTGCCGAGCGTGATCACGATGTGCCGCGCGCGCGCCGCGTCGGCCACGCGCGCCGAGAGCTCGAGCCGCCCGCCCGCGTGCACGCGATCGAGCAGCTCCTGGCCGCCGTTCTCCGCGAACGGCATCGTGCCGTCGCGCACCGCCTGCAGGCGCGCCGCGTCGTTGTCGATTCCGAGCACGTCCAGGCCGCGGTCGGCGAAGCTCAGCGCCAGCGGCAGGCCCACGCGGCCGAGGCCCACGACCGAGACGTCGGCGATGCTCTGCGAGGGCGTCATGACAAGCGATGAGGTTAGCGGCGGGCGCCCGCGGCGCGGCCCGTGTGCACGCGCTCCTGCTAGGAGCCGCGGCTCGTGCGGTGCCGCGCGTACTGGCGCGCGAACGCCGCGATGAACAGCGGGTTGTAGCGGGCGTAGCGCCGCCACAGCCGGCGCGGCTCGCGCGCGAGCCTGTACAGCCACTCGAGACCCGCCCGCTGCATCCAGCGCGGCGCCTGCGGCACGAGGCCCGCGTGGAAGTCGAACGCCGCGCCCACGCCGACGAGCAGCGGCGCCGACAGGCGCGGGCGCATGCGCGCCATCCACAGCTCCTGCTTGGGCTGCCCCGTGCCCACCCACACCACCGACGCTCCCGACGCGTCTATCTCGCCGGCCACGCGCTCCTCCTCCTCGCGCGTGAGCTCGCGAAACGGCGGCGAGTAGCCGCCCGCGATCGCGATCCCCGGGTAGCGCTCGCGCAGCCGCGCTTCGAGCTGCGAGAGCGCCTGCGGGGTGCGGCCCCCGTACAGGTACATCCGCACCCCCGAGCGCGCAGCGCGCGCGCAGAACAGCGCCATCAGGTCGGGGCCGTACACGCGCGTCGCGCGCCTGTGCCCGAGCGCGCGGAGAGCCCACACGAGCGGCTGCCCGTCGGGCACCGCGAGCGTCGCGCCGAGCACCGCCGCGAGCGTCTCTCGGTCCTCGTGCGCCGACATCACCAGGTTCACCGCCGCCGCGGTCAGCCACGCGCGCCCGTCCGCCGCGATCGTCGCGTCCATCCAGTCGAGCACCTCCTCGTAGTCGGACACCGCCAGCGGGATGCCGAGGACCTCCGCGCGAGCGGGCATCGCCTGTGAGGTCTGCTTGGGTGGCGCGGAGATGCGCCCAAGATAGAGCCGCGCCCTGCGGAGCGCGGCGGTGTGGCACGCTTGCGCGGTGGCCCGGCTGCGCTACGTGGACCCCTCGGCACCCCGCGGCCCCGCCTACCGGGCGTTCGTGCGGCTGATGGGCACGCGCGCGATGGCCGCGCTCTCGCGCAGCCGCGCGTGGAGCGCGGTGATGTGGCGGATCGACCCCCACCTGATGCGGCTCACCCGGGGGCGCTTCGGCACGGGGCTGCTCGTGCGCACGGCGCTGCTGCAGACGCGCGGCGCGCGCACCGGGCGCGTGCGCCGCAACGCGGTGATCTACTTCCACGACGGCCGGCGCGTCACGATCGTGGCCTCGCGCGCGGGGCGCCCGCAGAACCCCGCGTGGTTTCACAACCTCCGCGCGAACCCCGACGTGCTCTTCGGCGGGGAGCCATTTCGCGCCCAGATCGTCGAGGGCGAGTCCGAGCGCGCGCGCCTGTGGGAGCTCGCCGACCGGGTCTTCCCCGCGTTCGCCGCCTACCGCGAGAGCGCAGCGCGCGCCGGGCGCTCGATCCCGCTGGTGCAGCTCGTGCCGCGCTGAAGCAGAGCGCCGCCCCCTGCGCGAGCCGCGCGCGTTGCGGCGATCGGTTGTCATAAACCTGGCCGCGCCAAGCGGCCAGGTTTTCATAACCTCTCCTCCCGCATGAGCCCGCTGACGCTGCGCCGCTACCGCGCCCAACGGATGCTGGAACGCGGGTTCGAGGCTCAGCGCGCGACCGTGCTCGCGCGCGTGCGCTCGCGGCTGCGCTCGGCGGGCGCCTCGCTCGACGCCGCCGACCTCGAGGCCTGCTACGCCCAGGCGTGGCACGGTCTCTACCTGGAGACGCTCGCGGGCGCCGAGGTGGCCAACCCCACCGCCTGGCTCGTGCTCGTCACGTTCCGCCGCGCGGTCGACGAGCACCGCGCCCGGCTGCGCGTCGCCGCCGGGCGCGCGCAGCGCGAGGGCGCCGCCTGCCCGGGGGGCGTGCGCGCGCACGCGCACGAGCGCGACCTCGCGGCCGAGCTCGACGATCGCGCGCGCCTGCGCCAGCTGTTCGAGGCGCTGCGCGCGCGCCTCTCCCCGCGCGAGCGCGAGGCCGCCGCGCTCTGTTACCTGCAGGGCCTCTCGCGCGCACAGGCCGCCGCGCGGATGGGCATCAGCGAGAGGCGCATGCGCAAGCTGATGGACGGGGGCGGCGCGCGCCCCGGCGTCGCCGCCAAGGTCGCGCAGCTGCTCGACACGATCGCCGCGGGAGCGTGGTGCGAGGAGCAGGGCTCGCTCATGCGCGCTCTCGCCTACGGCGTGCTCGACCCCGGCGGGGAGCGCTACCGGCTCGCCGTCAGCCACCGCAGCGAATGCCCGGCGTGCCGCGCCTACGTGCTCTCGCTGCGCGGACTCGCCGCGGCGCTCCCGCCGGCGCCCGCGCTCGCGCACCTGCTCGGCGCAGGCGCGCTCGCCGGCGGCGGTACGCTCGCCGGCGCGGCCGCGCGCGTGCCGGGCGCAGGCGCGGGCGGATTCGCGCGCGGCGCTCCTGCGGCCGGCACGCTGTCGGCCGGCGCGGGAGCGGGCGGCGGCTGGGTCGCCGCCGGCCCGCTCGGCGCGAAGCTCGCGGTGGGCTGCCTGCTCGCGGCCGGGGTGGGGGCGGGGTGCCTGTCGTTCGCCGTGCGCCCGCCTCGCACACCTCCCGCGCTCCATGGCCGCCCGACGCACGCGCGGGCGCACGCGGCCGGCGGCGCGGCGCAGCCCTACGTGGCGGCGAGCGCGTCACTCAGCGCGGGCGCGCGCACCGCCGCCGGCCCGCCCGCCACGAGCGCCGCGCGGGCGCCCTCCGCGCGCGAAGCCGCCCAGCGCGAGTTCGGGCCCGAGCAGCTGCAGGCGTCCACACCCGCAGCAACGGCGCTCCCGGCGCGCTCGCGCGCTCGGCCGCGCGCGAGCGCCGCGGCCCTCGCCCCGCAGTCCCGTGCGCGCGCCCGCGCCTCGGCCGCCGGCGAGCCCGCCGCGCGCGAAGCGCCGGGCGAAAGCCGAGCCGAGCGCGAGTTCTCGCCGGGCTAGCGCCGCCGTCGCGCGCTTTCCGTCGCGCGCGAGCGGCGCGCTGAAGGCGCTGACGGCGTCTGACCATCCCTCTTCGGCGGCCCGAAAGCTGCCGATATGGTTGGCATTGTGACGTTCAGCGTTGTGATCGCAGCGTATGAAGCTGAGAACACGGTGGGCGCCGCGATCTCCTCCGTCCTCACGCAGACGCGCCAGGACTTCGAGATCATCGTCGTGGACGACGGCTCGCGCGACGGCACCGCCGCCGCGGTCGAAGAGCTCGCGGCCGGCGAGCCGCGCGTGCGGCTGCACCGCCAGGCCAACGCGGGCCCCTCGGCGGCACGCAACAAGGGTGTCGAGCTGGGCCGCGGCGAGCTCGTGAGCATGCTCGACAGCGACGATCTGTGGCTACCCCGGTACCTCGCCGAGATGGGCGGAGCGCTCGAGCGCAACCCCGGCGCGGGCTTCGCCTACACCGACGCGTGGCTGCTCGAAGCGACGAGCAACCGCATCCTCAAGGTCACCGCCATGCAGCTCGCGAACCCGCCCGGGAAGTCGCTCCCCAACGAGCGCTTCGTCGCCGCGCTGATCCGACGCAACTTCATCTTCAACGCAGTCACCGTGCGGCGTTCGGTGCTCGACCGGGTGGGCGGCTATGACACCAGCATGTCCTTCTCGGAGGACTACGAGCTGTGGCTCCGCATGGCGGTGGCGGGCGTGGACGCCGTGCGCGTGCAGGGCCCGCTCGCGATCAAGCGCGACCGGCCCGGCTCGCTCACTCATCAGCGCCGCGAGATGGCCGACGGCCAGCGCGCGGCGGTGCGCGCGATCGTCGAGCGGACCGACTCGCCGCCCCGCGCGAGAGAGCTCGCGCAGGCGCGCCTGCGCGACGACGACGCGGCGCAGCGGCGGCGCGCGTCGCTCGTAGGCCGCACGCTGCTGCGAGCCAGAAACACCCTCGCCGCCGCCACGTGGGGGCCGCGCCGGCGCCTCATCCAGCTGGCCGCGCCGCCGCCCGAGGTCGCCGCGGCGTTCCCGGAGCTGGGCCGCGGCCGCAGCCCGCGCCGGCGGGGCTGATCGCCGGCATGGGCGCGGATACGCCGAGGGGGAGCTTCCGGCTGGTCGACGAGGCGCTGGACGGACCGCTCCCTGCGCCCGCGCTCGCCGAGGTCGAGCTGCCGCCCGAGGCCGAGTATCAGCCGGAGAGCCTCAGCGGCGTCGTGCGCCGCGGCGCCGGGCTCGCGGGAGCCGGCTACGTGATCAGCCAGATCCTCACGTTCGCCTCCTACCTCGCGCTCGCACGCCTGCTCACGCCAACGGAGATCGGCGTGTTCACCGCTGGCTCCGTGGTCGTGGGAGTCGCCACAGTGCTCGGCGACTCCGGCATGGAAGCCGCGCTGATCCAGCGCCGCGACCGGCTCGAGGCGGCGGCCAACACGGCCTTCCTCGCACTGCTCGCAGGCGGGGTGGGGCTCTCGCTGCTCGCGCTCGCCGCCGCGCCGCTGGTGACGATCATCTTCAACAGCCATGAGGCAGGGGTCGTTGCCGCCGTGATGTCCGGCTGGATGCTGCTGCGCCTCATGACGATCGTGCCCGACGCGCTGTTGCAGCGGCGCTTCTCGTTCATGCGCAGGGTCGTCGTGGACCCGCTGGCGAAGGTTGCGTTCGCCGCAGGCGCGATCCCGGCGGCCGCGCTCGGCCTGGGCGTCTGGTCGCTCGTGATCGGCACGTACGCGTCGATCGCGTTCTCGGTCGTCGCGAGCTGGGGCTTCGCGGGGTTCGTGCCCAATCCGCGCAGAGCCGACGCGGGCCTGTGGCGCGAGCTGGCTCGCTTCGGACGTCCCGTGGTGGCCGGGAACATGATCCGGCGACTGGTGGTGGAACTCCCCGTGCTCGCGCTCGGGCCGATCAAGGGAACCGCGGTGCTCGGCCAGTTCAACTACGCATACCGCGCCGCCTCGCAGCCGCTCGGCGCGGTCGTCAACGTGGGCGGCTACGTGCTGCTCCCCGCCTTCTCGCGGCTGTCGGCCGACGCCGAGCGCTTCCGCGCCGCGGTGCTCAAGGCGCTGCGGTGGCTGTGCATCCTGTCTTTCCCCGCGGGGATGCTGATGATCCCGCTCGCCCCGCCCGCCGTGGTGCTCGTGTTCGGCGAGCGGTGGCGCGAAGCGGGCCACGCGGCGATGGTGCTCGGCGTGTACTGCGTGGCGCTGTCGCTCGACTCGATCGCCAGCGAGGCGTGGAAGGCGGTGGCGCGCACCGACATGCTCCCGCGCATGCACGGCCTCTCGCTCGTGCTCACCGCCGTGTTTGTGGGCGCGCTCGTCGAGCCCTTCGGCCTGATCGGGGTGACGGTCGGCATGTCGCTGGCGGCGGCGGGAGTGGCGGCCTACGCCACGCGCGGCATGTCGCGGGTGCTCGGCATCCCGCTCGCCGACCTGCTGCGCGAGCTGTGGCCGCCCGCGCTCGCCTCGACGCTGATGGCCGGCGGCCTGTACTGCCTGCAGCGCTGGGTGGTGCGCGCCGAACACCACGGCATCGCCCTGGGCATTGCGCTGGTGGCGCTCGAGGCGCTCCTCGGCGGGGTCCTCTACACGCTGGTCATGGCGCGCGTCGCACCCGGCCCCACGGGAGAGCTGCTGCGCGCCGCGCGCGCGCTCCCGGGCCGGCTGCGCGAACGCAGGCAGGCCGCGGGGGCGGGCGCCGCCTGAGCGAGCGGCGGCGCGAGCGGTCGCCTCGCCGCGTCGTGGCGCGGCGGCCCGGCGCAGTCGGCGCTCAGCCCTGCGGGAAGACCCGCACGAGGCTGCGGACCGCGAGCGGGTTGCCGCCAACGCGCAGCCTGCCGGTGGCGAACGCGCGCCACGGGCTGATGCGCTCGCCCACGATGTCGATCCAGTCCTGGTAGGAGATCCGCAGGCTCAGGTCAGCCTTCGCCGCGCGGCCCTTCGCGACGGCGGTCGACCCGTTGTCCACGACCAGGTGCCACGGCTCGAGGTCGGGGTCGGTGAACTCCCACTGGAAGACCGTGCGCCGCTTCAGCCCGTGGCCGGCGTAGACCTGGCGGCGGATCGTGTCGAACAGCAGCTCGAGCGTCTCCGGGTCGCGCCTGCTGGGCCCTTCGCGCACGCCCACCACGCCCGCTTCCGCAAGCGCCCGGCCCCGCTGCTCGACTTCGAGCAGCGACATCCCCGCGGGGATCAGCGGCGGGCCCGGCAGGCCCTCGACCGGCATGCCCGCGGAGCGCAGCTTGGTCGTCATCGAGGTGATGCCCTCGAGCCCCACCTCGTCGTAGGTCGAGTCGAACACCGTGATGTAGCGTTCGTCCCAGCCGGGAGGCATCAGGACCTGCGACGTGTAGCGGATCGTTTCGCGCAGGATCCGCGCGACCGCCTTCGGCACCCCCACCGGGTCTTCGCGCTTGAGGTCGGCGAGCAGCTTCACCCCGAAGCCGATGTGGCGCTGCTCGTCCGCCGCGATGTTGCGCATGCCCTCCTGGAACGCCGGCAGCTGCCCGCGCTTCTCCAGATAACTGCAGATGAAGTGCTGGCCCGGTTGCGCGAGTGAGGCCTCGATCACGACGTGGTAGAGCGTGACCGCGGCCGCCAGCTTCGCCGGCGAGCGGTCCGCGCGCAGCTCGTCGGCCATCGTGTCGAGGCGGTCGAAGATCCGGCGGAACCCCGGCGTGAGCTGCGGCTTGATCTCGGCGAGGCCGCCGGCCATCGAGCCGTCGCCGATGCCGCACACCTCCTGCATGAAGCGCTTGAAGAACACCGCGTGGCGCGCCTCGTCCACCTGCTGGGTGGTGAGGAAGTACTTCTGCTCCACGCGCGGCGCCGCGTCGATGAAGGGGGAGAGGTTGTCCGCGACCGCGTCCTCGCCCCAGAAGAACAGGCAGTAGTTCCACATCGCCGCGCGCCGCTCGAACTCGGTGAACTCCTCGCGCCACTGGCGCGCGTCCTCGGTGAAGTCGAGCTCGGTGGCGCTCCAGTTCCCGCGCTCCCAGCGCGCATACAGGTCCGTATAGGAGATCGCGTCGCTCGGCAGGCTCGCGACGTTCTGCTCGGACGTGGGCGGGACTGTGGGTGCGGTCGCCATGCTGCTGCTCCTGTCGTGGGCGCGCGTGCTCGCGCAGGGATCGATCCGGTGGCCGTCCGCGGCCCCATCTCCAGACAGCCTACGGACAGATAACGGACGTTATCGCAATAGCGTTTGCTCTGTCAACTAGGATCCGGCCATGAGCGAGAGCGTGCAGGCAGCAGCCGTCGAGCCGCGGGGCGCCGTCGCAGGCGCCGCGCGGATGACGCGCGAGCAGAGCAAGGCCAACACGCGCGAGCGGCTGCTCGCCGCCGCGCGCTCGGTATTCGCGAGCAGCGGCTTCCACGGCGCCTCCGTCGAGGAGATCGCCTCGCGCGCGGGCTACTCCACCGGCGCGCTGTACTCGAACTTCGACGGCAAGGAGGACCTGTTCCTGGTCCTGATGGAGCGCGAGATCGAGGAGCACGCGCGCGAGATCGCGACGGCCGTGAGCGAGCGCTCCTCGGTCGCCGAACGCGCGACCGGAGGGGCGGACAGCTGGATGGCGATGATCGAGCGCGAGCCCGAGCTGCTCCTGCTGTTCACCGAGTTCTGGTCCTACGGCGTGCGCGAGGCGCGCATGCGCCCGCAGGTGGCCGCGCGCTTCGCGCAGGTGCGCGAGATGCTCACGCGGCTGATCGCCGAAGGCGCGCGCGAGTTCGAGCTGGAGCTCGCGCTGCCCGCGGAGCAGCTCGCGATCGCGGTCGACGCGCTCGCCGACGGCATCGCCCGCCAGAAGCTCGCGGACCCCGACGGGGTGCCCGACGAGCTGATGGGCCGCGTGCTGGCGCTGCTGTTCGAGGCGGTGGCGCGCCCGGCGCGCGTCGCGTCGCTGACGCGCGCCGCGTGCGTCGCTGACGCTCCGTTCGTCCGCGCGGCGCTGATGCGCGCGGGGTACGCCACGTCGCGCAATATCGTGCGCGGCGATGATCGCCAAGCTCACGGCGCCCCTGCGCGAGAGCCCCGTGGCGGTGCCGGCCCTGGCGGCGGTGGTTCTGTTCGTGGTGTGGAGCGCCGGGCAGGCCGGCTACCCGCTCACGCACTGGGCGCCCGGCGGCCTGATCGTGCTCGCTCTGCTGCTGCTGGCAATCGGCGCGATCGGCGTGCGGGTCGGCGACATCCCGCCGACGGTGCGCGTGGCGGTTGCCGCGCTCGCGGCGTACACCGCGTGGAGCTTCCTCTCGGTGATCTGGGCCGCCGCGCCCGCCGAAGCGTGGGAAGGCGCCAACCGAACGCTCGTGTACCTGCTCGTGTTCGCGCTGTTCGCCTGCTGGCGATCGAACGGCGCGAGCGCCGTGCTGGTGCTGGGCACGTGGGTGCTCGCGATGGCCGGCCTGGCGGTGTTCGCCCTGCTGCACGTCAACGCCGCGTCGGGCGCTCACCTGCAGAGCCTGCTGCCGGAAGGCCGGCTCGTGTACCCGGCGGGGTACGCGAACGCGAACGCCGCGCAGTGGCTGATGGCGGCGTGGCCCGCGCTCATGCTCGCCGCGAGCGCGCGCTTGCGGTGGTGGGCGAGAGGGCTCTTCGCGGGCGCCGCGGTCGTGCTTGCGGGCGTGGCGCTGCTCAGCCAGAGCCGGGGCTCGCTGTACGCAACGCCGGTGATGCTGCTGCTGGTGTTCGTGCTGCTGCCCGGGCGCGTGCGCACGTTCGCCGCGATCGTGCCGGTCGCGCTCGGCGTCGGCGCGGCGGCGCCCGCGATCCTGCACGTGGGCGGCAGGCTCCACGAACGCCTCGTGATCCCCTCCCACGTGCACACGGCGATGATCGCGATCCTCGCCGCGGGCGCCGCCGTGGCCGCGGTGGCGGCCGTCGTCGCGCTGTGCGAGGGGCGGCTCGAGCTCTCCGAAGGCACGGCGTCGCGCGCGCACACGTTCGGCGGCGCGGTCGCGCTGGCGACGCTGGTCGCGGTGCTCGCGGGCGGGTGGGTGGCCGTGGGCAATCCCGTGAGGCGCGTAGAACACGCCTGGAACACGTTCACGAGCCCACTCGGATACGAGGCCAACTCGAGCGGGAACCGCCTGACGAGCGGGTTCGGCAGCGAGCGCTACGACTTCTACCGCGTGGCCGCGGACCAGTTCGTCGCGCATCCGTTGCTCGGCATAGGCGCCGACAACTTCGCGCAGCAGTACCTCGTCCACGGGCGCAGCGAGGAGACGCCGCGCTACCCGCACAGCGTGGAGTTTCGGACGCTCGTGGAGACCGGCGTGGTGGGCGTGCTGCTAGCGCTCGCCGGGCTCGCCGCGGCGCTCGCCGCCGGGATGCGGGCGTGCCGCTCGGCGAGCCTGCGCGCCGCCGACCCGCTCGCCGCCACCGTGGCGGGCGCTGCTCTCGCGGGCTTCGCCTACTGGCTCGTGCACGGATCGTTCGACTGGTTCTTCGAGTTCGCCGGGCTGGGGGCGCCCGCGTTCGCCATGCTCGGGCTCGCGTGCTCGCTCACCCCCCGCGCGCGCGGCGAGCGCCCGGCCGCCGCGCCCCCACGGCGCGTACGCCGCGCGGGCGTGCTCGCCGCGGCGCTGCTCGCGCTCGCCGCGGCGGCGTCGCTCACGCTGCCGTGGCTGAGCGGGCTCGAGATCGACGAGGCCGCGAAGATCTGGCCGCGCACGCCGCTCGCCGCGTACTCGCGCCTCGAAGACGCCTCGAGCCTGAACCCGCTGAGCGACCAGGCGCAGGTGCTCGCGGGCAGCATCGCGCTGCGCTTCGGCGACCTCTCACGCGCGCGGCGCGAGTTCGCGCTGGCGCTCGGCAGGGTGCCGCACGACGCCTACGCAGCGCTCGAGCTCGGCGCGATCGCGTCGTCTGAGGGAGACACGCGCGAAGGGTTGCGGCTGATCGAACGCGCGGTCAGCCTCGAGCCCCGCGAAAAAATCGCGAGGACCACGCTCGCGATCGCGCGCAGCGGCCGCCGCGTGAATGTCAACGAACTGAACAGCGCCATCCTGCAGAAAGCCGAAGAATTGCGGTAAAGCCCCTACGAACCTCCGTAATTAGCGGGAATCCGCTCGACACCGCCTGCCCGCTCAGGTAGCCTTTCGCACTGGACTCGCCAGTCCGATCACAACCTTCGTGCGTGCCCGCTCACGGCTGCTCGAGGGCGGGGCGTACGTCAGCTCATGGGGTGGGCAGGGGCACGGTTGCTAACTAAGCGGTTGGGTAGGTAGGCACGGAAGCGTGAATAGAAGCGCGAAAATTGCGATCGGCGTCGTCACAGCGGCCGTCTCGGCGTGCTCGTGTGCGCCCGCGCTCGCGGCCGGCACGCTGCTGAGCGGCTACGGGGGGCCCGGCCAGGGCAGTCAGGCCGTGCTCGGATCCACGCTGCTGCATGGCTCCGGCAAAGGCTCCGGCGGGTCCTCCGGCGGGCGCTCCGCGGGCGGCACGAGCCAGGGCTCCCCGCGGTCCTCGACGCCGAGCGCCACCTCGCAGGCGCAACCCACCGAAGCCCCGGCGTCCGGCTCGCCGGCTCAGCAGGCGGGGTCGAGTGGGCGCTCGAGCCGCCCGTCGGGCAAGCGCGGCGCCGCGCACGGCTCCGGCCCTGCGGCAAAACACGGACACCCGAGCGCAACAGGCGCTCCCACGCGCGGCGCCGAAGGCTCCGCGGAAGCCCCATTCGCCGGCTACACGGCGGCGCAGAGCGCGAGCGCCGGATCGCCGCTGGGTATCTCCGGCGGGGACCTGCTGCTCGTGATCCTCGTGCTTGCGGCGCTCGCCTTCACGGGCGTTCTGACCGTGCGCCTCGCATCCGGGCGCCCGCAGGCGGCCACCAAGGGCTCAAGGGGCGCGGCCTAGCGCCCGACTAGTTCGGTGACAGCCTCGATCAGAAATACGGACGACCGACCGCATGGATAGCACGCGCATCACTCAGCAGACCTCCACAACGATCCCAGTCCACGGGGATCTCGCGCGCGACGCTCCGCAGCCGCGCGCGCTGCCGCACGCGAGCTTCAAGGGTCCGGTGCAGTGGGCGCTCGAGGGCCCCGGCTGGGATCTGCTGCGGCCCGGGGTCGACTTCCTCATGCTCGTCGTGGCGGTCGTGCTCGCGTTCGGGGGGGTCTCGCCGCTGCTGCACGCCTCCGACGTGCTCGTTCCGCTGATCGCGCTGCCTCCGCTGGCGGTCCTGTTGATGTACATGCGCGGGCTCTACCGCAGGCACCTGCGCGCGCTCGTGCTCGACGGCGTCGTGCCGATCATGAGCGCCGTCTCGATGTCGGAGATGGGCGTGATCACGCTCGGGCTGTTCGTCAACGGCAGCGCTCCCAACCAGGGGCCCACGGTGCGCTCGTGGCTGTACGCGCTCGCCGCCGTGTCGCTCGGCCGCATCGTCCTGTACCTCGCGCAGCGCTCCGCGCGCTCGCGCCGGCTCGTGGGCAAGCCCGTCCTGATCCTCGGCGCGGGCCTCGTCGGCTCGCAGGTGGCGCGCCGGCTCGAGAGCCACCCCGAGTACGGGCTGCTGCCGGTCGGCTTCCTCGACGACGACCCCCGCTCGATCGCGGAGGTGGGCGGCCGCGCGATGCCGGTGCTCGGCACGATCGCCGACCTCGACGAGGCGGTCGCCAACACGGGCGCCAGGCACCTGATCGTCGCGTTCTCCTCGGTCGCCGACGGCCGCGTGAGCCGGCTCATCCGGCACAGCCAGGACCTCGGCATCGACGTGTCGGTGGTGCCTCGCATGTTCGACACGATCAACGACCGCGTGGGCTACGACACGGTCGGTGGCCTGCCGCTGATGTCGTTCACCTCGGTTGACCCCGACGGATTCCAGTTCATGCTCAAGCACGCGTTCGACCGCGTGTTCGCGCTCGTGATGCTCGTGTTGCTCTCTCCGGTCCTGCTCGGCACCGCGCTGGCGGTGAGGCTCTCCTCACCGGGGCCCGCGCTGTTCCGCCAGCGCCGTGTGGGGCGCGACGGCAAGCCGTTCGACCTGTACAAGTTCCGCTCGATGCGGCCGTCCGAGCCGGGCGAGGAGAAGGGCGAGGAGTCCAATGCGCTCGAGTTCCTGCTCGGCGGCGACATCGCACCGGGCGGCGTCGAAGGCCAAGACCGCCGCACCGGCGTGGGCCGCATCCTGCGGCGCTACTCGCTCGACGAGCTGCCGCAGCTGATCAACGTGCTGTGCGGCGAGATGAGCATCATCGGCCCGCGCCCCGAGCGCCCCGAGTTCGTGGAGCTGTTCAGCGACGACGTGAGCCGCTACACCGACAGGCACAGGGTCAAGGCGGGCATCACCGGTTGGGCGCAGGTGCACGGCCTGCGCGGGCAGACCTCGCTCGCGGAGCGCGTGGAGTGGGACAACTACTACATCGCGCACTGGTCGCTCGCCCTCGACCTGAAGATCCTCGCGCTCACGTTCGTGGCGCTGTTCCATCGGGCGGAGTAGGCGCGGCTCGAGCGGGTTCTCAGCCGCGGGCGCTGGCGGCGCGCGCGGGGCCCCACCAGTACTGATACACCTGAACCCTCAGGTGCTTCGTGCCGAGCGCGCGCGGCAGCTTCAACGAATAGCGGTTGAAGCGGTCGAGCGTGAACAGCACGCGGTAGCGCGGCGTCTTGCCGCGGAAGGCTTCGAGCACCATGAAGTCGCCGACCGGGCCCGAGCCGCTGGCGACGAGCCGCCCACCGGACTTGCGTAGCTTCAGCTTCACCGGCGCCGGCCTCCCGGATCGCGAGGAGAGCACCCTGGCGAGCGCCTTGAACGACGGCTTGCGTGCGCCGCTGGTCGTGAGGAGGCCGAATTCTTCGCCGGCGTCGTCGTAGAGCTTGTACATCACCGCCGCCGCGACATATGGCGCGGCGGTGAGCGAGCGGAAGACGGTGGTGAGGTTTTCGGCCTGCCCCGCCGGCGTCACGCACGGCTGTTCCTGCTCGGTGGTGTGGCCCGGCCAGCAGCTGCTCCAGCCGAACTCGTCCAGCCACAGAGGCGCGGAGTCGCCGTTGGCGAGCTGAGTTTCGTGGATCGAGCGCACCGAGCCGAGCGTGAGCGTGTAGTAGTGCACCGCGAGGCCGTCGTAGTAGCCCTTGATCCCGGCCGCGTAGAGCGTGCGCAGGAACGAGCCGTTCGAGCCGACCAGCGAGCCCGCGAGCACCGGCACCTGCGGCTCGGCCTGCTTGATCGCCGTGTACGCCGCCCGCAGCAGCGTGGCGTAGCGCGCCGCTTTTTCGGGGCCCGCGAAGTACGCCTGGTTGGCCTGGTCGGGCTCGTTCCAGACTTCGAGCGCTGCGAGCCGCGTGCCGTAGCGCTGTGCCAGCGTGGCCATCAGCGACGCGTACGTTTCGGGCGCCGCCGGCGGCCACGAGCTCGCGTAGCTGGGGCGGCCCGGAACGCATCCGCTCAGGATCTGCGCCGGCGCCGAGGACGCCCAGCAGGGTGTGCTGTCGACGAACACGATCACGCGGATCCCGTATTTCGTGGCGTCGCTCATGATCCGGTCGGCGGCGGCGAGCGCGCGAGGGTCGAACTGGCCGGCGGCGCTGGGCTCGAGCTGCGACCACTCGAACTCGGAGCGCACGACGGTCGCGTGGAGCGCGTGGGCGGCCGCCATTTCCTTGTCGATCTCGGCGATCGACGCGTAGGTCCCGGCGATGTTCACACCGCCCAGCAGGGGCGGCGGTTTCGCCTGCGCGGCGCCCGCGGCCGGGCCGGCGGCGAGAGAGGGCAGAGCGCCCACCACCGTCAGGCAGGTGAGCAGCGTGAGCGCCGTGCGCCTGCCTGCAAGTCGACCCATTCGAGTCACAGCGTAACCAATGCCCCCGACCCCAGGCGCAACCGGGCGCTCACGACGCGCGGACCGGGCGCCGCCTGTTCCAGCGCCAGCGCCGCGCCCGCTCGATTTCGGGCAGGTCGACCTCGGGACGCGGCGGTATGTCCTCGCCGGCCAGGATCGCCGCGGGCACCTCGCGCGTCAGCCACGCCGCCAGCGCGCCGCTGCCGCTCTGCTCGATCGCCTCGAGCATGCCCGGTGGCCGCGCGTAGAGGTCGTGCGCGTCCGACGCCACGTTGTGGGCGAGCCCGTCGCGCAGCAGGCTGAGCGCGAAGCGCCGCACGTCCTCGCCGAAGCGACCCACCAGAGAGCCGGCGGTCAGCGAGCACAGAAAGCCCGCGTCGACCAGCGTGCGCAGGCCGGACGGGTCGCGCTGGAATGCAGGGCACCGCTCGGGGTGCGCGATCAGGATCCTGCAGCCGCGCTCGCCGACCCGCCCGAAGCGCACCTCGAGCTCGCGGCTCGCCGGGCTGAAGGGCGGCTCCACGAGCAGCCAGGGGCCGCCACCCAGCGACAGCCGCGCGAGCTCGTCCGTCTCCATCTCGAGCGCGCGGGAGAGCGCGATCTCCGCTCCCGCGCGCACATCCAGCTCGAAGTCCTCGGAGCCCAGCCGCTCCCGCACCGTCGCGACGCGTGCCGCGATCTTCTCGGCGTCGTTGGGGTAGCTGTGGCTCACGTGCGGGGTGGCGAGCAGGATCCGCGTGCCCGCGCGGGCCGCAGCGCGCGCCATCACGACCGATTCCTCGAGGATTTCCGGCCCGTCGTCGATCCCGGGCAGGACGTGGCAGTGGAGGTCGATCACCGCCCCGACACTCTACGACGCGCCCCTACGGGCCGGGCGGGGTCTCGCGGGAGGGCACGCGCGGCTCGAGCCGCGCGGCCGCCGCCACGCGGAGCCTGTCGAACACCGTCCCCAGCGCCGAGGTGCGGATGCGCCGCATCGCCGGCGAGACCTTCGCCGCGAACCTGCGCAGGTCGTCGTCGTGGTAGATCGGCGTGCGCGGCCACACGAGCGGCGCCGGCGTGGGAAGCACGCGCGGGATCGTGCACGCCCAGTCGTAGCCGGCGGCGCGCGCCGCCTCGACCACGCGCGCGTCGTGCACGCCGTACGGATATGCGAGCGACGTGCACGGCCTGCCCAGCTCCTCTTCGATCCGCGCCTTGGAGTCGCGCAACTCGGTCGCGAGCGTGTCGTCGTCGATCGACGTGAGGACCGGATGCGAGCAGGTGTGCGATCCGATCTCCCAGCCTTCGTTGGCGAGCGTGCGCAGCTCCGGCCAGGTGAGCGGAGTGAGCTCCTGCTCGTGCTGTGTGTCGAGCCAGATGTCGACCCCCTTCCAGCACATCGGGCGGCCCGCGTCGGGCCAGTTGCTCACCACGAAGATCGTGCCCGGATAGGAGTGCCGGTCGAGCACCGGCTTGGCGAGCTCCAGCACCGATCTGTAGGCGTCGTCGAAGGTGACGCTCACCACTCGCCCGGCGCGGCCGCCGGCGAGCGCCGCGCTGAAGCCCGCGCCGCGGTAGCCCCGGCCCGCGAGGAGCTCGATCTGCGCTTCGAATGCGTCGGGCCGCACCGAGAGCTCTGCCGGCCACGTGGGACTCACCGCGTGGTAGCACATGATCAGTAGGTCGTGCATGAGGCAGGCTTAGGTTATGCGAGATGCCGGAGCGCGCTCAGGGCGCTCTCGCCGGCGCGCTCGAGATGAGGTCGAGTCTGCTTTCGTTGCGCAGATCGGTGGCCACCGCGAGCATCGCGGGCCCGAGAGCGATCACTATCCACAGCAGCTTCGAGTACATCTCGGAGAGAAACAGAAGCGTCACCATGTATCCGGCAAGGCCGACGACGAAGCCACGCAACAGCATCTCGGTCTTTTCATCTCCGGCTTCGCGCACCCGTTTCACCGCCAGCAGCGCGCAGCCCACGGAGAACAGCAGAATTGAAATGAACAGAACGCCGCCCACGATGCCCATCTCGGCGACGATGTTGAGATAGGTGTTGTGCGCGACCTTGGGGGTGGTGAGTATCAGCTTGCCGCTTTCTATCAATCCGGGCCGTAGCAGATAGTGAACCGAGGCGAGAGGGAACTGACCGGTTCCCACGCCGTTCAGCGGGTGCGCTTCGATCATGCGCAGCCCCACCGTCCACAGGCTGAGCCGCCCCGAGCCGCCTTCGCCGCTCACATCGAGAACGCGTTCCTTCGCGGGCAGCGAAGCGAAGAACGCGAAGTAGGCCACCGCGGCGAACGCGAGCACCACGCACAGCCCGAGCGCGCGGCGCCGCCAGCGCCCGCCCGCGACGGTGGCGAACAGCAACGCCACGCCGAGGCCGATCAGCCCGCCGCGCGAGAGCGACACGAGGATTCCCACCAGGCTCAGCAGCGCCGCCACGCCCGCGAGGGCTCGCAGGCCGGGGTTCACGTGACGGTTCGCCGCAAACGCCGTTGCCAGCCCCAGTCCGATGATCAGCGCCGCGGCGAGTTCGTTGGGGTCGCCCACCGTCCCGGTCGCGCGTTCGGCGATTTGCGGCGGCGGAGGCGAGATGATCGCCGACGCCGCCGCGATCGAGGCGCCGCCCACGATCGCCGCGAGTACGTGCACGAGGTCGCGGCGATCGCGCACCGCCGTGTAGGCGATCGGTATCAGGAACGCGTCAAGCGCGTAGCGGAAGACGCTCTGCAGCGCCGTCCCCGGGCTCGGGGACCACGCCGTCGAGATCGCGCTCCAGCCGAGGAACGCGAGCAGCAGGTAGGTGTAGCCGGCGTGCTCGACGAAGAAGTTGCGCACCCGGCGCGAGCGTGTGCTGGCGGTGGCGATCCAGGCCACCACGATCAGGATGCCGGCGACCTTCGAGAGACTCAGTCCGGCGCCTTCGGTGAGCACCTCCAGATACGCCAGCAGCATCAGCGCGGCGAAGCCGACCTGCAGGTTGGTGAGGACGACCCCCACGAAGATGAGCCCGAACGCTCCGAGGATCCCGTAGCTCGGCTTGATGCCGCTGAGCGCGCCGATCGCGAGCGCCAGGAAGCCGCTCGTCGCGAGCAGCGAGGCTAAGGGAGAGCGGATCCATTGCTGCAGAGCTGCGGGCACGTCTCACGCGACGCGCTCATCCACGAGCACGTCGCCGCCGTAGTAGTAGCTGTGAGATATGCGCTCACGCCCGACCACCACGACGCCGGCCGGCGTCACGCCGCCCTGCTCGAGGATTTCACCGAGGTCCGCCAGCCGCTTGAGGCTGCTCGACCCTATCCGAGCCACGATCAGCACCGCGTCCACCTCCTGCGCGAGCGGCAGCGCGTCGATCACCTCCGTTAGCGGCGGTGAGTCGATCACGACGTAGTCGGCGAGTGTCTCCGCCTCCTCGACCAGTTTGCGCGCGGTCGGCAGCGAGAGGCGGTCGGCGAGCGACATGGCGGTGCGTTCGACGAGTAGCAGCCCGAGGTTCTCGCCGAGCTCCGACGTGACCACCGCGTCGGCCATGCTCACCTGGTTGACGAGCACCGCGCCGACGCCGGCGACCACGCGCTGCACGCCCAGCGTGCGCGCCAGGCTGGGCCGGCGCAGGTCGCCCTCGATCAGGAGCACGCGCCGGTTGGCCATCGCGAGCGCCGCTGCGTAGTTGATCGCGGTGGTCGACTTGCCCTCGCCGGCCGAGGAGCTCGTGATGAGCGCGGAGCGGTGCGACTCGCCCACGGTCGCCGCCACGGTCGCGCGCAGCGTGCGGTAGGCCTCGGTGGCGGCGGGCGTCAGCCGCGAGGGCACGAGTGGTCCTTCGCCGCGCGAGCTCTCCACCCGGGGCACGTGGGTGAGCAGCGGAAGGTGGAACAGTTCGCGAAGCTGCTGCTCGCGCCGCAGCCGCGGGTCGAGCGCCTGAGACGCGAAGGCCGCGCCCAGTCCCACCACGAGGCCGCCGATGATGCCCGCCGCGAGCGCCAGTTTCTTCTGCGGCGAGAACGGGCCGGTGGGCACCGTGGCGGTGCTCACCAGCCGCAGCGTGGGGTTGGGGGCCTTGGCCAGCGCCTGCAGCGCCGCGATGCGGACGCCGAGCGTGCCGGGGCCGGTGCGTTCGCCCGCCGGGAGCGCGAGCTGCTGGCGTTCCAGGGCGGGCAGCTGCGCCGCGATCGTGCTGTGCAGCTGGGTGGTCGCGAGTTCTATCGCGGAACCCGCGAAGCTGTTGGCGATGCGCGCCGCCTCGACCGCCGATCCGCTTTCCGCCTGTACCGCCACGAGGCTGCTCGTTGCAATCGGTTCGACCGACACGCTGGCGAGCAGCGATTGGGGCGAGCCCGGCAGGCCCAGCCTGGCTTTGGTGAGCGACGCGACCGTGTTCGTGTGGATCACGCGCGCCGCGGTGGACACGGTCTGCGTGGGGTCGTTGGATTCGGTGATCAGCCCCAGACCCACGTTGGTGCTTTCGTTGCCCGACACCGGCGTCACCAGGACGTCGGCCTCCGCCTTGTAGCGAGTCGGCGCGGTGGTCACGTACACGAGCGCCGCCAGCGCCGCGATCACCGTGGTGCCCACGATCAGAGGCCAGCGTTCCCTGATCGTGTCGAGGTAGCGGACCGCGCCGTGGGTTTCCACGCGCGGCTGCAGCCAGGCGCCCCTTGGGACCCGAACTCATTGGTCAATACTATGCAAGCAGGCGGCGGCCCTCGCCATCTTCGCGGGGGTCATTTCGTCCATCGCCGGCACCGTCCGGGGGAGTCGGGCTGCCGCCCCGAAGCTACTCCAGTACGAGGAAGGTGGTGCGCGCGTAGCGGCCGAGTGCCGGCCAGCGCTTGAGGAGACGGTCGTCGAGAGCGCTCACGCGACGCGCGAGCGCGCGTTGCGCAGGCTTGCGCAGGACCAGGTTGAGAGGCATGAGCGGGATGCTCGTCAGCTCCACCTCGCGGTGCCAGAAGCCCGGGAACACCTCGCCGCACAGCTGCCAGTCGGCGACTGTGAACGGATGCTCGTCCTCGGTGCGTGCGCTTGGCGTGAGCCGCCGCCCGAGCCTCAGCAGCGGGTTGTGGGCGAGTGGCTCGAGGAACACTGCGCGTCCCCCGGGCGCCAGCACGCGGCGCAGCTCGGCGAGCGCGCGGGCCACGTCGAGGTGGTGCAGGATCGCGCTGCCCACGATGAGGTCGAAGGCGTCGTCGGAGAATCCCGTTGCGTGAGCGTCGCCCGTACGGAAGTCGGACCTGTCCGCATAGCCCTGCTCGCGGGCATTGCGCTGCGCGATCGCGATCTCGGCATCTGAGATATCGATGCCGGAAACGCGAGCGGCGCCCGCGCCGATGAGCAGCGGCGCATCGTTGGCGGGCCCGCACCCGTACAGCAGCACGTGCTTGCCGCGCGGGTCGTACAGCTCGAACAGCTCGCCGTTTCTGTTGAACTCGCCGATCGCGCGCCAGATCCACTCGCGCAACCGCACGTAGCGCGCCGACTGCTCGTTGAAGAACTCGCGCTCGCGCTCGATTACGTCGCCAGCCTGAGTGCCCACCCTGGCAGGTTACCATCGCTCTGCGGCGCGTCGGGGCGGCGGCTGGCATCCGGGAAGGCGGCTGTCACACTCTGCGCGCCCTATGCGCCTCGCCGTCTACTGCGACTACTCATACCGTGTCGACGGCGGCAATCTCTATGCAGAGCTGCCGTTCGCGGTGTTCCTGCGCGAGCTCGTTCCCCACTTCGAGCGGCTGGTGGTGACCGGCCGCTTCGACGAGACCCCAGGTCGCTACCCCTACCTGATGGAGGGCGTGGAGTACGTGCCGCTGCCGCACTACTCGAGCGGAGCCGACATGCTCGGAGTGCTACGTGCGATGCCTGCCGGACTCGCACGTTTCTGGCGGATGCTCGACGGTGTGGACGCGGTGTGGGTGCTCGGGCCCAATCCGCCGCAGGCGCTCGCGTTCGCGCTGCTCAGCCTCGTGCGCAGGCGACGGCTCGCGCTCGGCGTTCGCCAGGACCTGCCTCGTCTGATCCGCCACAGGCACCCGGGCCGGCGGCTCGTGTGGCTCGCCGCGCTCGCGCTCGAGGCCGCCTTCCGCGGGCTCGCGCGGTTCGTGCCGGTGGTGGTGGTGGGCCCGGATCTCGCGCGCCGGTACCGAGGCGCGCGGCGGCTCCACTCGATGTACGTGTCGCTGCTCGGCGACGCCCAGATCATGGATCCGGCCGACGACACCCGGCGCTACGACGGCGCGGAGCTACACATGCTCAGCGTGGGCAGGCTCGACCCCGAGAAGAACCCGCTGCTGCTCGCCGACGTGCTCGCGCAGGCGGTGGGCGCCGATCCCCGCTGGCGCCTGGACGTGTGCGGCGACGGCTCGCTCGAGGAGGCGCTGCGCGCACGGCTCGCCGAGCTGGGCGTGGCCGACCGGGCCACGCTCCACGGGCACGTTCCGATCGACGACGGGCTGTGGCCGCTGTACCGCGCCTGCCACGCGTTCGCGCACGTGTCGCTCACGGAGGGCGTGCCCCAGGTGCTGCTCGAGGCGTTCGCCGCGCGGCTGCCGGTCGCCGCGACGGCGGTCGGAGGGGTGCCGGAGCTGGTCGAGGGCTGCGGCCTGCTCGTGCCGCCGTGCGACGCCGGCGCGCTCGCAGGCGCGCTCGAGCGGATCGCGACCGATGCGCAGCTGCGCGAGGAGCTCGTCGCGAACGGCTCCGAGCGGGCGCGCGAGCACACGCTGAGCGCCGAGGCCGAGCGCCTCGCCGTGTTCCTCTCTGCGCGCTGATTGGGGGCGACTCGCGGGCGCCCGCCGGCAGCTCTACGGGCGTCCGAGCGCCTCGCCCACTGCGGCGCGGGCGGGCGAGCGGTCGATGAACTCCTGGTGCCACAGCTCGAGCATCAGCAGCGACCACAGCCCGCGCGTGTGGTCCTCGCCCTCGCGGTGACGCGCTATCAGGCGTTCGACCGAGCGGGGGTCCACGATCCCGCGCCGGCGGCTCGCCTCGCCGAGCAGCGTGTCGCAGGTCAGCTCGTAGAGCTCGCCGCGCAGCCACGCGGGTATCGGCGCGCTGAAGCCCATCTTGGGGCGCTTGAACATCTCCGCGGGAATGTGGCGCGCGAGCGCGTCGGAGATCAGCCGCTTGCGCACGGTGCCGCGCTGCTTGAACTCGCGCGGCAGCTGCGCGACCCACTCGACGAGGCGGAAGTCCAGCAGCGGCGCGCGCGCCTCGAGCGAGCTCGCCATCGTGGCGATGTCCATCTTGTACAGGAGCTGGTCGGGCAGGTTGCGCGCGATGTCGGCCGCGAGCGCCCGGTCGAGCGGATCGCGAGCTCGGCCCGGCGGCTGGTAGGGCGGCGCCGCCGGCAGCGTGGGTGACAGCGCGCTGCGCTCCTGCGGGCTCAGCACGGCGATCCACTCGGCGTAGCGCTCGCCCGGTTCGAGCTCGATCGCGCGCAGGAAGCGGTAGAGCTTGTGCCTGTGTGACATCGGGTGCGCCATCTCGCTGCCCATCCACGCGGCGCCCTTGCCCGCCGCGCGCCGCGCTGCGCCGGGCAGGCGGTCGAGGTGTGCCGCGAGCCGCGCGGCCTGGTGGCGGTAGTAGCCGCCGAACATCTCGTCGCCGCCCTCGCCCGTGAGCGC
Organism: uncultured Solirubrobacteraceae bacterium; assembly: GCA_963813685.1. Lineage (GTDB taxonomy): Bacteria > Actinomycetota > Thermoleophilia > Solirubrobacterales > Solirubrobacteraceae > Palsa-744. Next base: position 99,605 of record CAWEZQ010000004.1, on the reverse strand, counting down.
CACCGTGATGCGCCGGCGCGCCATCCGCGCTAGATAGAAGCTCGGCACCGCGGACGGGTCGGCAAACGGCTCGCCGTAATGGTGGACGAGCAGCGGCAGCAGCTCGACCAGGTCGGTCGGCTCGACCACCTCCTCGTGGTGCACGCTGCCGAGCCGGGCGGCGATCGCGCGCGCATAGGAGCGCTCGTCATAGCGCGCGTCCGGGAACCCGATCGAGAAGCTTTCGACGGTGGGCGCGCCCGCGGCGAGCATCTGGGCGAGGATGTAGCTCGAGTCCACGCCGCCGCTCAAGAACATCCCGAGCGGCACGTCGGAGACGAGCCGCGCCCTGACCGCGTCGCGCGAGCGCCGATCGAACTCGTCGATCGCCTCCTCGTAGCCGATCCGCAGCTTGGGCTCGTAGTCGAGCGCCCAGTAGCGGTGCAGCACCGGCCGGCCGCCGGGGCTCCACGTCAGCATCGTTCCGGGTTCGAGCTTCGAGACCTCGTGCAGGATCGTGCGGGGCGAGGGCACGTAGCCGCCCTGCAGGTATTCGGCCAGCGCCACCTCGTCCACGTCCCTGCCGATGCGCCGGTCGAGCAGCACCGCCGCGAGCTCGGAGGCGAACGTGAGCGAGCCGTCGGGCCGCGCGGCGAAGAACAGCGGCTTCTTGCCCAGCCTGTCGCGCGCCAGCACGAGCCGCTGGCGAGCGCTGTCCCACAACGCGAACGCGAACATGCCGTCGAGCTCCTCCACGAAACGCTCGCCGAACTCCTCGTAGGCGTGTGCGATCACCTCGCCGTCGGTGCGCGAGGCAAAGGTGTGACCGGCGCGCTCGAGCCGGTCGCGCAGCGCCCGGAAGCCGTAGATCTCACCGTTGAAAACCACGTGCACCGTGCGGTCCTCGTTCGCGTACGGCTGATGCCCCTCGGCCACGTCGATGATCGACAGGCGCCGGATCGCAAGCGCGACGTGGTCGTCCATGAATGCGCCCGCCTCGTCCGGCCCGCGGTGGATGATCGCGTCCGACATCGCCTGCAGCAGCCCCTCACGATCCGACGCCGGGCCGGCGATCCCGGCGATTCCGCACATCGCTCGCATGTTATCGACCTCCAACTCGTCCACCTCGGGGCGGATCCGAGTTATCGGTGTTGTACGTTGGGCTCACATCGCAGCAGCCGCGATGACCCCCGATCCAACGTGACGCCCTGACCCGAGCGATGTCCCCGCACAATGGCGCGCAGCATGCCGTCGACTGCTCCGTGCTCGTTCCCGTGTACAACGAGGAGCGCTACATAGAGAGCAGCGTGGCCGCGATGCGCAAGCAGCGCTTCCCGGGTGAGATCGAGTTCCTCTTCGCAGACGGCCGCTCGACCGACCGCACCCGAGAGATGCTCGAAGCGATGTCGCGGGAGGATCCGCGCATCCGCGTGTTCGAGAATCCCAACCGGAGTGTTTCCAGCGGACTCAATGTGGCACTCGGCCACGCCCGCGGCCGGTGGGTGATCCGGATGGACGCTCATACCGAGTATCCGGATGACTATGTGTCAATTGGAATCGAGAGGCTCGCCAAGGGTGACACCCGGTGGGTGTCCGGCCCGCAGGTCCCGAAGGGCACCGGCAGGGTCTCGCGGGCGGTCGCGATGGCGCTCGCGTCGAAGCTCGGCCGCGGCGGCTCGCGAAAGTGGGGAGAGCAGCTCGACGGCTCCGACGATGAATGGGATCTCGACGCGGGGGTGTTCGCCGGCGTGTGGGAGCGCAGCACGCTGCTCGAATACGGCGGCTGGGACGAGCGTTGGCCGCGCAACTCCGACTCCGAGATGGCCGGCAGGTTCCTGGACCGCGGCGAGCGGCTGGTGTGCGTCTCCAGGATGGGCGCCGAGTACGCCCCGCGCGACTCGCTCGGAGGGCTGTGGCGCCAGTACCTGCTGTACGGCGAATACCGCGTCAAAACCGCGGCGTGCCACCCCCGCACGATGCGCCGCTCGCACCTGCTCGCCCCCGCCCTGGTCGTCGATGCCGCGCTCGCGGTGGCGGGCCCCCGCCGGCTGCGTCCGGCGGCGCGAGCGGGGCTGCTGCTGTACGCGGCGGTGCTCGGCTCCGCGGGCGTCCGCGCGCTACCGCGGGCCGAGGAGCCGGGCGACGCGCTGCTCGTCCCCGTGGCGCTCGCGCTGATGCAGGTCGGGCACGGCGTGGGCATGCTCACCGGCACGCTCCGCAACGGTCCGCCGCTGGCCGCGCTCGCGTCGGTGCTCGGCCTGCGCTCGCTCTCCGAGGCGCTCACGCCCGAGCCGGGGCCCGTGTACGCGCCCTCGCTCGGCCTGTAGGACCCGCCGCCGCGCTCGCCCCGCGTGCCGTCGCTCCGCGCCTCCCACGTGCGCGGGCCGTGAATAGTCGCGTAGATTGCGGGTAGTCAACCTACGCACAGATCTGCACAGATCTGGTTAGGTTCACGATCTTCTAACAAGCGAAGCACATAGAAGTGTATGGTTGGAGGCTCGCGGCGAGGTCCGCGCGAGCCAGGAGCTTGAGCAGGCGGCCCCGCTCGGCCGTTGCGGCAGCTGACACCGATGGTCCCCCAGACCGTCAGCACCGCCGGGAGGAGCGGGGAGTCGCGGCCCGCGGTCGACGGGCCAGGAGAGAGTACGGACGCTAAAGATGATCCTTGAAGTCGCATACAGCTACGGCCATCCGCGCACCCGTGCCGCCGCGGGTGGCGCGCCTCGCGCGGGCGTCCGGCGGAGCCGGACGGGGGCGCCGCGCGTCCTCGCGCTCCTCGGCACGCTGGTGGCGCTGCTGGCTGTGGGCCTGGCGGCGGCACCGAGCTCGTTCGCCCTGGGCGAAGGAGCGTTCGCCGAAAAAGCCGAAGCGAAGCCGGTCGTGACGGTCAACGGCGGGCGGCTCAGCTGGGAAGCGGTGGACCCGACCGGCTACTACCTGCTGATGCGCACGCCGCCTCATGGCGAACCGGAATACGCGCTCGTGCGCGGCACCCACGTGGTCCCGCCCGAGCTGCTCCACGAGGCGGTGGGCTACCGCGTCAAGCCGGCCACCGGTTCCACCTGGTCGGCGGAAGTCACGGTCAACTACCGAGCGATCGCGCTCGAACTCGAAGGCACGCTGCCGACGCTCGGCGAAGGCTCGTTCGCGGAAAAGGCCGAATCGCGCCCGATCGTGGAACTGCAGGGCGAAACGCTCGTGTGGGAAGCGGTCGATCCCCTCGGCGCCTACGTGGTTCGGCGAACGCTGCCCGGCCAGGAACCCGAATACGCCATCGTGAAAACGCTTCGCGCGAAGCCGCCGGCGATCCCCGCCAGCACCGTGGGCTACCGCGTCAGGGCGCTCACCGGGAGCGTGTGGTCGCCCGAAGTGGAAATCGACTACGCCGAAGAAGGCCAGGAAACCGAAGAAGGCAAAGGGCACGAAAAAGGTAAAGGGCACGAAGAAGAAGGCGAAGGGCACGAAGAAGGCGAACCGCCATCTGGCGAATCGTCCACGGTCGCGACCGCGCCGACCGGGCCGCCCAAGCCCGCCGGAGGATGGTACGTGGCCTTCGCGGACGGGTTCGGCGCGCCGCTGGGAACCGGTGCCGGGCGCGACAACTTCTGGTATCCGAATCGCTTCTGCTGCGATCCGGGGTCCGATCAGCCGGGCTTCAACAGCAACGAGCTCGAGGTCTTCAACTCGAGCCAGGTGCAGGTCGGCTCGGAAGGCCTCGAACTCGTCGATACCCACCAGCCCAACACGGGCGGCACAGGCAAGAATTACGTGAGTGGCAGCGTCAACACGGATCTGCTCTCGGCGCCCGGCTACAACCTGTTCAAGTGGACCCCGGGGCGAGGCGAGAAGTGGGCGTTCGAATGTGTCTGCAAACTGCCGCGCAACACCGGCGAGGAGGATCCCGGGTGGTGGGCATCGGACTTCCCGTGGACCGATGAGCTCGATTTCTTCGAGTTCTGGGGCTGGAACACGTGGGCAAAGTACAACATGGGGATCACCTGGATTTGGAAGACCCCCAGCGACCTCGCCCAGTCAGAACATGATCTCGGCGCGGAATTTGATCCGTCGGCGGCGTTTCATCGCTACACAACCGTGATCAACCCGAACGACAGCATCGAAGAGTACATCGACGGCGTACGCCAGACGTGGCTCGGCAAAAACGGCGTGCTGGGCCCCGTGTCGCCAACGGTCGTGCCGATGGGGCTCAAGTTGAGCAACGGACTGCGCGGGACCGGCTCCAAGTTCACCTCTGGCTCGCGCAGCTTCGACATCCGCTCGGTCGCGGTCTACGAGGACGCCAACCACGCGGGCGACGCGGTCAGCGGCGGCGGGATCGCGCCCGGAACCGTCGTCGAATAGACGTCCAGCCGGCCGCGCGAGGGGTGCGCCGCGCAACCCCAGCGGATCGTCCACACGCCCGATGTGGAGGCGCGCTGGCGAGACTTCACGTTTTTCCCGCGGTCGATGTGGTCTTTGTCCCGAGACTCGAACGACCGTCCAGAAGGGCGCGATGCCCGTCACGCAGCGTGTGAGACTCACCGAGCGAGAACTGGAAGACATACAAACGGCATCGTCCCGATAACGGCAAACCCGTCGTGAGGCGGGGGCGCAAAGCCACGGGGCTCGAGTTAGAGCCAGCCGGGTTACCGAAGGATCGATTGGCACGGTGCCGCACCCGGAAAGGGGGCACCGGTGCTTTCTCAGGTTCGTCGTTTGGCATGGTCGTTTGCTCTTCTGGCCGCTCTTGCGGCCGCCTTCGCGAGTGGCGCATTCGCCGTCACCGCGGGACGCAGCCACACCGCACACGCCGTCAAGCACGCCCGCCGAGCGGGCGCGCGCATCAAGGCGCGCCGCAGCCACACCAAGGCGCGCCGCAGCCACACCAAGGCGCACCGCAGCTACACCAAGGCGCACCGCACTCACGCCAAGGCGCGCCGCAGCCGCGGCTCGCACGGGCGCAGGCACGACGCACGCAAAACCCGCTCATCCACGCGCAAAACCCGCTCATCCACGCGGCCCGGCACGCGGGCGACGCTGTGCGCGTCCGCCAGCCGTCACCGCCGGCACCGCCGCGGCAAAGCCGCGTGCAACCACCGCACGCCGCCCGCCGTGACGTCCGCTCCGACGGTCTCGGGTTCGGCCGCCGTGGGCCAGACGCTGAGCGTCTCCGACGGCTCTTGGAGCGGAACGCAGCCGATCGCCTACGCGATTCAGTGGCAGCGCGAAGGCGCCAACATCGCGGGCGCCACGGGTCCGGCGTACAAGCTCGTCGCAGGCGACGCGGGCCACCGCATCGACGTGGCGGTGACCGCCAGCAACCCGCTCGGCTCGAACTCGGCGACGTCGGCGCCAACCGGGGTCGTCAGCGGGAAAGGCTCCGGCACCTCGCCGATCGGCCAGTCGGGCGGCGCATCCTCGGTCATCGGAGCGGCGCCCACAGGGCCCGCGGCACCGGCAGGCGGATGGTCCGTGGCCTTCGCCGACGGCTTCAACGCACCGCTGGGAACGGGACCTGGCCAGGACAACTTCTGGTACCCCAACCGCTTCTGCTGCAGTCCGGGCTCGGATGCGAAGGGCTTCAACAGCACCGAGCTCGAGGTGTTCAACTCGAGCCAGGTGCAGGTCGGCTCGGAAGGCCTCGAACTCGTCGACACCTATCAGCCCAACACGGGCGGCACCGGCAAAAACTACGTGAGCGGGACCGTCAACACGGACCTGCCCTCGGCGCCCGGCTACAACCTGTTCAAGTGGACTCCCGGACAGGGCGAGAAGTGGGCGTTCGAATGCGTCTGCAGGCTGCCGCGCAACACAGGCGAGGAGGATCCGGGCTGGTGGTCCTCCGACTACCCGTGGAACGACGAGCTCGACTTCTTCGAGTTCTGGGGCTGGAACACCTGGGCGAAGTACAACATGGGCGTCGCGTGGATCTACAAAACGCCGAGCAGCCTGACCGAGTCCGAACACGATCTCGGTGAAGACTTCGACCCCTCGGCTGCGTTCCACCGTTACACCACGGTGATCAACCCCAACAACACCGTCGAAGAGTTCATCGACGGCGTGCGCCAGTCGTGGGTCGGCAACAACGGCGTGCTCGGCCCGGTCTCGCCCGCAGTGGTCGCGATGGGCCTGAAGCTGAGCAACGGCCTGCGCGGCAGCGGGGCGAACTTCACCTCCGGCTCGCGCACGTTCTCGATCCGCTCGATCGCGGTGTACGAGGACGCCGGCCACGCCGGCCAGGCGGTCAGCGGGGGCGGGATCGCCCCAGGCACCACCGTGGAATAGAGGACGGGGCACGGCCCCGTCCTGCGCGTCGCGATGCGCCCGGCCGCCTGAGCGGTCGGGCGCGCGGCGCCATCCGCCGCTCGCATCGCGCCCGCCCGCGCGACTACCCGGGATCAGCGGGGTCAGCTGCGCGGCGCGGCGGACGAGCCCGTGACCGCGGCGAACTGCTCTTCGTAGAGCGCTTCCACCTTGCGCACCATCACGTCGAGGTCGAACTCCGCGCGACGGCGCTCGCGTGCCCGCGCGCCCATCTCGAGCGCCCGCGGGCGGTCGGCGAGCATGCGCTCGACCGCAGCGGCGAGCGCGGTGGGGTCGCCGGGCTCGACCAGCAGGCCGTGCACCTCGTCGTCGATCAGGTCGGGAACGCCGCCGACGCGCGTCGCGACGATCGGCAGGCCTGCCTCCATGTACTCCATCACCGCGAGTGGGCTGCCCTCGTAGCTGGACGCGCACACGGCCACGTCGAGCGCGGCGAGCAGGTCGGGACCGTCCAGGCGCCGCCCGAGCAGGGACACGGTGTCCTCCAGCCCGAGCTCTTCGATCAGGCGTTCCAAGCGCTCGCGCTCGTGCCCCGCGCCGGCGATCACGACGCGCAGCCCCGGATGGCTCCGCTTCAGGATCGCCGCCGCGCGCAACAGACAGGGGTACGCCTTCTGGCGGCGCAGCCCGCCCACCGCGCCGATCAGCGGGCCGCCGCCGGGGGCGAACTCGGCGCGCAGGTCGCGGCCGGGCGTGGGCGCCCGCCCGTCGATCCCGTTGGCGAGAAAGCGGATCCGCTCGGCGGGCACGCGCTCGATCTCGACCATCCTGCGCTGGTCTTCGCGGGAGACCGCCAGGAAGACGTTTGAGAAGCGGCCGATCACCTCGCGATCGAGCAGCTTGCGCAGCGGCTCGCCCTCGAACGACCACGTGTGCTCATGGGCGATGATCACCGGCACGCCCGCGAGTCGTCCCAGCACCGTGCCCCACAGGTTCGAGCCGAACATGTGCGCGTGCAAGATGTCGACGCGCTCGCGACGCAGGTAGGCCGCCAGGTGCCGCAGGGCGATCGCGTGGGTGCGGCGGCGACGCTCGAGCGGGATGAACGACACGCCCCGTTCCAGCAGGAGCGCGCTCGCGGCCTGCTCGTCGGCGGTCGGCGTGCCCCATCCCGGGTAGCGGCTCGCGCACATGCTGCTGCGGAAGCGCTCCGGGTCGATGCGGGTGGCGATGTCCAGGGCCAGGCGCTCGGCGCCGCCCGTGGTGCTGAGATGGTCCACGAGCGTGAGCACGTGGATGCGGCGCGATCCCCGAGGCGTTGGGTGCGCGGTCGCGGGCGGCGGCGGAGAGGTTTGGGTGCGAGCGTTCATCTCGGTGTCGAAGTCGCTCCCAGCCGCGCGCAAACCGCCGGCGCCCCGGCGGAGCGGGGTTAGGGTAGCGTACGCGGCCGCGCCCGCAGCCACCCGCAGCGTAGTGCCGAGCGAGGGCTGGCCGGCGGTGTTTCTCTTTGTTGTGCTCCCGTCTCGGACACAGCGGGCCTGTTCGTTCCTCGGCTCCCAGGCCCGCGAGCTTTAGCCGTGGCCGCTGCGGGTCGGGGACCGAGCGCTCCCAGGAGCGCCAGGACGGCCGCCGGCCGGCTGCTCGAGCTGGCGTTCCATCGCCTCGTCCAGGATCGCATGCAGCCTGCGCTGCAGCGCCAGCGGCTCGAAGGTGTGAGAGGCGAGCGGTCCCGGCAGGCGCTCGATGCGCACGTTCTCGCGCGCCATCATCCGCTCCAGCCGCCCGTCGCCTTCCAGCTCTTCGAGCAGAGGCTCGCGGAAGGTGAACACCTCGAGCACTTCGACCCCGCGGCGCTGCAGGGCGTCGAACGCGCGCTCGAGCTCACCCGCGCCGAGGTCGTCATGCTCGCTGCGTGCGTCCCGCATCAGGCGCGCGCGAGCGGCGGTCGCGACGCTTCGAGCCAGCTCGCCTGGGGGAGGCGGTTTCAGATCGCCGCGCACGAAGCGCCGCCACGACTGGGCGCTGAGCAGCAGCCGGGTGTAGCGCCGCGCCTGTAGCTGCGAATCCCAGATGATCGCCCTCGGGTTGACCATGTGGACGGCGCGCACGCGCTCGTCGCGAACCGCCGCGTGCAGCGACCAGTAGGCGCCCGAGCACAGGCCGCCGAGCACGAAGCGCTCCGCGCCGGCGGTGGCGGCGAGCGCATCGAGCGCCGCGAGCGTCTGCTCCAGGTAGCGCTCCTCGTAGAAGCCCGCGCTGTCGCGCAGCTGCTCGAAGTCCCCGTCGCTGTCGCCGATCGCTTCGAGGTCGATGCGCAGGGTCAATGCGCCTCGGGCGGCCCAGCTTCGCGCCTGCTCGACCCACATCCTGCCGGGTCCCACGTGGCGCACGGCGCCCGCGTTCAGGAGCACCGCGGCCACCTCCGAAGGGCCGTGAGGTTCGGTGATCACGCCGCGCAGCGTGGCGCCCGCGTGCTCGACGTCGAACGGCCGCTCGCGGATGCCGGCGCCCGACCAGCTCAGCTCGAGGGCGCTTGCGCTGTGGGGCGCGGTGCGGGCCCGCGGCGAGCCGGTCGGTGGCGCGCCCGGCGCGCCGGCGCCGAAGGCTTCGTGCAGCTGCTGCGCCGCGCCCGCCGGGGCCGCGGGGAGCGCGCCGCCCAGCCACCGCCCGACCTTGGCGATCGCGTCGAGCGGCACCTGGGACTCCTGCGGCGGCGCAACCATCGCGCCGTAACCCTCGCCGTTCGCCACCGTGAGCTCGGCGGAGGCGCCGGCGGCCTCGCGCAGGCGATCGTCGGCCTCGAGCCCGTCGCGGCCGAGCAGCAGCACGCGCCTGCCGGAGGCGCCCGGCAGCTCTCGGGCGGAGAGGTCGAGCTGCTCGAGCTCGCCGGCGGTCTGCGCGCTCACGAAGAAGCCCGCGACCGACAGCGAGCCCTCCTCGTCGGCGTCATCGTCCGAGCTCTCCTGGCCGGCCGAGGCCTGCATCCGCGACAGCGCGCGCATCTGGCGCACGAGCGCGCGCCCTCGCGACGGCACGCCCCACAGGGCGAGATCGTCGATCTCGGCGCCGTCCGCGGCGGCGCACCACGCGAGCATGCCGCCGAGGCCGATCCCGATCGCCGCCACGCGGCGGTCGGGCTGCTCGGCGCGCAGCCACGCCGCGGTGTCGCCCACGGCGCCGATCCACGCTCGCACCAGCTCCGGGTCGCGTGGCCCGCCGCTGCTGTCGCCGGTGCCGGGAAGGTCGAACCGCAGAACGGCGTGGCCAGCGCCCGCGAGGTTGCGCGCCCACTCGCGCAGCGCCCTGTAGGCGCACAGCTCGTCGTTGCCGAACATCGGGCACAGGAGCACGCTCGCGGGCGCCTCGGCGACTGCGCCGCCGCCGGGCTGGTCGTAGAGGGCGAAGATGCTGTCGCGGCCCGACGGGAGGTAGAGGGCGCGGGTGGGCGCTCGGCCGCTCATCCCAGCGCCAGCTCCTCGCGCACCGCCGTGGGCCATGCGGCGGTGTCGAGGCCATGCTGGTGAAGGAGCGCGAGCGTGATGCGCTCGAGCCCGAAGCCGAGGCACGCGGTGTGCGCGGGCTCCTCGCCCCCCTCCATCTCGATCGAGTAGGTCGAGGAGAAGTGGTCGTGGTGGTAGTTGAACGATGCGAGCGCCGTGGGGTCGGGCCCGGCGATGTCCGCGAGCACCTCGAACTTGAGCGCCTGCTCGCGCTGGCTGCGCGCGAGCATGCGCCCGGCGCGGCCGAAGAACGGGTCGCTGGCCACGTCGAAGCGTGCATCCACGCCGATCGAGCGCAGCAGCGCCACCGCGCGGTCGCGCCATTCGTCGCGCCACGCCGCGACCGTGTCGGGCTCGCCCAGGCGCACGATCTCGCGCTGGTGGAACATCTGCAGGCGCGCTGGGTCGCCGGAGGGCTCGTGGCGGAAGACGTAGGAGCCACCTGCGTCGACGGTGATCCCGCCGCGCGGCAACGGGCCCCGCGCGGCCACCGCGGGGTACACCGGGTAACAGGCCGCGGGCGTGAGCACGAGGTCGGTCATCGACTGGAACTCGCTCCAGTCCTCATGGCAGCTCGCGCGTTGCTCCTGCACGGCCGCGTCCTCTTCGGAGCCTGCGAACGCGAACACCGAGCCGGCCAGGTGGGGGAAGTTCGTCAGGTAGCCGATCGACTCGAGCTCGCGGCGCGGCAGCAGCGGCGGGAAGGCCATGTGCTCGGGCTCGTCCCCCGCGGCGTTGCGGGTGATCAGGCGATCGACGCCCCAGCGGATCCGCTCGAACTCGCCGCTGCGCCCGTACACGCCCGGGACGCCGCTCGCGATCAGCAGCCCGCCCGCGGTGAGCGCGTCGAGAAACGCGGCCTGCTCGGGGCTGCCGGGGCGGAAGTCGGCCATCGCGCTACCGCCTCTCGGCGGCCCGCTGCGCGGGCGCGGCGCTCACGCGGCGGCCTTTGCCCGCAGCTCGGCGATCGCCGCGGCGATCGCCGCGATGCTCTCGAACACGCTGCGCGTGAGCATGCGGTCGGGGAACTCGACGTCGAAATGGTCCTCGAGCGCGAGCATCACGTTGACGCTAGCGTGCGAGCTCATCCCGGCGTCGTACAGGTTGGCCTCCTCGGAGAGCCCCTCGACGCCGCCGGGCAGGCGTGCATGGGCGCCGATAATCGCTCGGATCTCGTCGGTCACTCCCCAATTATCGTCCTTCGCGGCGAGGATCCTTTAGATCACCTGCGCGACCACCACCGCGGTCGCGTAGTCGCCTTCGTGGGCGAGGCTCAGCGCGAGCTCGGCGATGCCCTCCCGCGCGGCCAGCGAGGCGGCGGCGCCGCTGAGCTCGAGCGCCACCCAGCCGACGGGGTCGCGGCGGACCTCGATCGCGTTCAGCGCGATCCCCTCGCCCGCCGGCCGCAGGACCTTCAGCGCGGCCTCCTTCGCCGCGAAGCGCCCCGCCAGGCGCTGGGCGTCGATGCCCTGCGCGGTGCGGCAGTCCTCGACCTCCCGCTCGGTGTACACGCGCGCCAGGTACCGCTCGCCGTGCTCGCGCAGCGCCTCGCTCACGCTCTCGACGAGCACGAGGTCCGTTCCCACCCGCAGCGTCATCGACGCCCAAGCGTAGGGCTCGCGTGCGACGGCGCCGGCGGGCGCGGGGTACGCTTGCGCGCGAGGCCGATGTCTCCTACCTGGATCTGGCTGCAGATAGCGATCGTCGTGTTCGTGGTCATCGGGATGATCATCGCGATCGTGAGGCTCGCCTGAGGCTCGCCGTCGCCGTGCGCCCGGGCTTCGCGCGCGCGTGCGCGTGCGCGCGGATATGATCGCGCTCGTCCGCGCGCGTGCGGGGCCGACCACAGCCAAGGGGAGGAGCAGCATGTTCAAATCGATCGTCGTAGGCACCGATGGCTCGGAGACCGCCACCGAGGCGGTGCGCCAAGCGATCGAGCTCGCCGGCGCGGTTGGCGCGAAGGTGGAGCTCGTGAGCGCATACGAGCCGGTGTCGGGGGCGCGGCTGCGCGAGGAGCGCAGGGACGCCCCCGAAGACCTGCAATGGGCCATCAACCCCCGCGAGGACGTTGAGGCCACGCTCGACGAGGCGGCGACGGTCGCGCGCACGGCCGGGGTGGAGGTCAACCGGTACTCGAGGCAGGGCGACCCCGCCGACGCGATCCTCGACGTGGCGGAGGAGCAGGAGGCGGACCTGATCGTGGTGGGCAACAAGGGAATGACCGGCGCGAAGCGCTTTCTGCTCGGATCGGTGCCCAACAAGGTCTCCCACCATGCGCCCTGCTCGGTCCTGATCATCAGGACCACCTGAGCGCCCGCCTCAGCTTCGACCGAGGGCGAACGCACGCGCGGCCTCGTCGGCGATCACGCGGGCGATCGCGAGCGACGAGGTGGCGGCGGGCGAAGGCGCGTTGCGCACGTGCAGCGCCCGCTCGGTGGCGGCGATCGCGAAGTCGTCGAGCATGCGGCCGTCGCGCGCGAGGGCCTGCGCGCGCACGCCCGCGAACGCCGGCTCGACGTCGCGGACGGCTAGCTCGGGCACGAAGCGGGCGGCCGCGCGCACGACAGCCGAGCGCGCCGCGGCGCGGCGCAGCTCGCCGAGCGCCGGGCGCCATGTGCGCGCGAGCATCCGCCACGTGCCCGGCCACGCGAGCGTGTCCAGCATGTCCTCGCGGCGCATGCCGCGCGTGCCGTATGCGTCTCGTGCGCCCGCGATCAGCGCGGTGGGCCCGATCGTCACCTCGCCGTCGATGTGCCGGGTGAGGTGCACGCCGAGGAACGGCAGCCCGGGATCGGGCACCGGGTAGATCAGCGCGCGCACGAGCTCACGGCGCTCGGGCGCCAGGCGCAGGTAGGCGCCGCGGAACGGCACGATGCGCGGGTCGGCCGGTGCTCCCGAGCGCACCGCCAGCCGGTCGGCCCAGGCGCCCGCGCAGAAGACCGCGTGGCCGGCGTGCAGCAGCCCGCGGCTGTGGCCGAGCAGCAGCCCGCTGCGCCGCAGCGAGACCGAGCGCACCTCACAGCCGGTCGCGAGCGCCGCGCCAGCCTCCCGCGCGTCGCGCGCGTACGCGAGCGCGACCGCGCGGAAGTCCACGACGCCGGTGTCGGGCGAGTGAAGCGCGGCCGCCCCGCGCGCGTGGGGCTCGAGCTCGGATATCGCCGCGCGGTCGACGAGGCGCACGCCGCGCACGCCGTTCGCCCTCGCCCGGCGCTCGAGCTCCTCGAGCCGCGGCAGCTGCTCGGCGCGCGTGGCGACGATCAGCTTGCCGCAGCGCGAGTGCGCGATGCCGTTGCGCTCGCAGTAGGCGTACAGCTCGCGCGCGCCCTCCACGCACAGGCGTGCCTTCAGCGAGCCCGGCTCGTAGTAGACGCCGGCGTGGATCACACCCGAGTTGTGCGCGGTCTGATGGCATGCGAGCTCGCGCTCGCGCTCGAGCACGCACAGCGACGCGCCGGGAAACCGCAGCGCGAGCTCGCGCGCCACCGCGAGGCCGACGATCCCGCCGCCGACGACCGCGAGGTCGCAGCGCTCGGGCGGGTCCGCGGCCGGATCGCCCACGCCGGCGCTAACCGGCGGCGCCGGGGCTGCCGGGGGCGGTGGCGGCGGCCGCGTCCACGAGCCCCGCGCCGTACAGCCGTTCGTCGCCGCCGCCGCCGAGCTTGCGCGCCGTCGCCTGCAGCCGAGCGACGATCTGCGTCGGGCGTCGGATGGCGGCCGAGCACGCCGCTCGCGATGATCAGCGCGGCGGTCGCCGACACGTGGGGCGTTGCCATCGAAGTGCCTTCGTAGCCCGACGGGTATGCCGAAGCGGCGAGGCGAGGTGCCGGTGAACGTGACCTGGAAGACGTCGCGGCCCGGTGGGAGTTCGGGGTGGCAGTTGGGGTCGCCGGGCAGGTCCGCGTCGGCGCCGCCGCCGGGCGCGACCATCGTGAGCCCCGACGCCGTCGTTGGAGTAGGCGGCCAGGCAGCCGTGTTCGGTCGTGGCGCCCACCGACGACCACGTACGGCGCGCGCGCCGGGTAGGCGATCGCGGCATGGCCCTCGTTGCCGGCCGCGGCCACCACGAGCACGCCGCGCCGGTGCGCGTAGCGCAGCGCCGCGATCAGCTCGGGGATGTCCGACGCGGTCACGCCCGGCGAGAACTCGAGGCTCAGGTTGATCACCCGCGCGCCGTGGCGGACCGCGAAGCACACGCCTTCGGCGATCGTCGACGCTTCGCCTTCGCCCTCGGTGTCGAGCACGCGCACCGGCATGATGCGCGCGCCGTACGCGAGCCCGGTGAGCCCGTAGTCCGTTGTTGGTGTCCTCGGCGATCGTCGCCGCCACGAACGTGCCGTGCCCGTTGCGGTCGTTGGGGTAGGGGTCGTGCGCGACGAAGTCGTAGCCGCTGCACGAACTGGAAGCGGCCGAAGTCGGGCGAGCGGCGGAAGCGGCCGCGGTTCGCATAGGCCACGCCGGTGTCGAGCACCGCCACGACCACGCCCTTGCCGCCGGGCGCGCCGTCGGCGGCGACGTTGTACCAGGCTTCGGGCGCGTTCACGCCGAATTCGCCAGTGAAGTTCCACTGCAGTTGCTGCCAGCCCGTGCGGCGCGCCGCTGTCGCCCGGGTCGTTGGGGTCGAACGTTCCCGCGATGTGTGCGCGTGTAGTCGGGCACCGCCCACGCGACGTCGCTGCTGCGCGCGCAGGCGGCGCAGCGCGGCGGCGACGCTCTCGCCCGGCGCGAGGCGCAGCACGCGAGTCCGAACGCGCTTCACTCGGCGCGGCGCTCGCGCGCGCGGACATGCGCACGCCCGGCCGCGCGCGGTGGCCCGTAGCCGACGACGACCTCGTGGGCGGCGAAGGGCAGGCCCGGCGATGCAGCCGCGGCGGCCGCACCGGACGAGCGCCGCGCCGGCGAGCGCAACCAGCGCGAGCAGCGCGCAATCCGGGCGGTCGCAGCGGCTGATCGGCCGGCTCGGGCGGGCATGGCGCTTCTCGGTAATGATGATGGTGCGGGAGCGCGTCGGCGGCTGCACTGTCGCAGAGCCTCCCGCGGAGACCGATGAGCGAGCGCTTCTTCCCACGCGACGACTACTTCATGCGGCTCGCCCTGCGCGAGGCGGAGCGAGCACTTGAACACGACGACGTGCCGATCGGCGCGGTGGTCGTGCGCGAGGGCGAGATCATCGCAGCCGCACACAACGAGCGCGAGCTGCGCCAGGATCCGACCGCGCACGCGGAGGTGATCGCGCTGCGCGAGGCGGCCCGCGCGGTCGGCACCTGGCGCGTGCTCGACGCGGTGCTCTACGTGACGCTCGAGCCGTGCGCGATGTGCGCGGGCGCGATCGTGCTGGCGCGCCTCCCGCGCGTCGTCTTCGGCGCGAGCGACCCCAAGGCGGGGGCGTGCGGCAGCGTGCTCGACGTGCTCGGCGAGCCGCGCCTGAACCACCGGCCCGAGGTCGTCGGGCGGGCTGCTCGACGGAGGAGTGCGGCGAACTGCTCAGCGCGCTTCTTCGCCGTGCGGCGCCGGTAGCCGCGGCACGGCCCGAGCGCGGCCGGCCCCGGCGCGGACGCAGCCGGCGGCCGCCGGCCGGCCGCCGGCGGAGATCATCTAGCCTTGGGGAGGTCGCCTCGGAGGGGTGGCAGAGCGGTTGAATGCGGCGGTCTCGAAAACCGTTATCGGGGGGTTTTTCCTCCACGAGGGTTCGAATCCCTCCCCCTCCGTTTTGTGATGTGTCGGGACATCGGAGACAGATGTCTCGGGACATCGTGGACACGGCGGTGCGGGTGCTTGCAGTGCCAAGCAGCGCTTGAGCGTCCATCCGAGTGTGTTCCCGGCACCGTGTGCGCCATCGGGTGTTGACCCTGATTCACCGCTTGCCAGACGAGCTTGCCGGCGCACCTCCCGCGTCGTCTCATGCTGCTCGCACAGCAATTGCGCTCGCGCCCAAGAACTAGACCATTGGGCAGTAGCGAGGGTGCTCGTGGGCAGCCAGAATGACCGAACAGCGACTCATCCGACCGTCCGACAAGTGCGCCCGTGAACGAGGAAATCCGCCAGATCATCAAAGACCATGGCCGCCTGCGGGTCGACGCAGCGTCGCTGTCAGACGACGACGATCTCTATCAAGCCGGCATGACCTCGCACGCGAGCGTCAATGTCATGCTCGCGCTCGAGGACCATTTCGACGTCGAGTTTCCCGACCGTCTGCTGGAGCGCGCCGTGTTCGAAAGCATCGGCGCCATTGCAGCCGCCCTCACCGAGCTCACCGAGGCGGCCGCACGAGCGCCGCAGCAGCCCGGAGGCACGAGCGGCTCCACCGCTGCAGTCTCGCGGTGAGCTCGGCGTGCAGGCGGACGTGCGAGCACTTCGCTCTCAACACACCCCCACACGGCGCCGAGTAACGCCATACCCCGTCTCGTAGGACTTGTTTGTTGTTACGGATCGCGATCATCGGGCTTGGACCCTGGGGACTGTGCGCCCTGGAGCGCATCATCACGACGGCCCGCGCCGGGCTGACGCCCGGCCTCGCAGTGGAGATCCACACCCTCGACCCCGGCACGCCCGGCTCCGGCGTGTATGACCTGAACCAGCCGGACTACCTGCTGCTCAACAATCCCTGCTCGCAGCTCTCGCTCTACCCGTTTGCCGATGAGGAACAGCCGCGCTACGGCGTCGGCCTGTACGAGTGGGCGGTCGCCCGCGGCTACCGCTGGCTCGGCGAACAGTGTGTGTTGGACCCCGCCGGCGCTCCAATCGAGCCGCACCACTTCCTGCCGCGGCGGGTGATGGGCGAGTACCTGGCCTGGTTCTACCAGACACTCGTCGAAGAGGCGCCTGCGACGGTGCAGGTCATCCACCACGCCACTTCGGCCGTCGACGTGATCCCCCGATTCGACAACACCGAGCTCGTGTGTCTTGCCGACGGCGGGTGGCTGATGGTCGACCAGGTGATCATCACCTCGGGGCACACCGCCAACGAGGATTCCAACGGGGTGGTACCTCACATGCGTCAGCTGAGCGCCTACCCGGTCGGCCGCTATGTCGACAGCCTTCCGGCCGGCGTCGAGGTTGGCGTTGCCGGCATGGGCCTCGTCGCGGTCGACGTGGTTACCGCTCTGACGATCGGCCGAGGCGGCAGCTATGCGGAGGATGGTGGCCGTCTGCGCTATCAGCCGAGCGGCCGCGAGCCCATCATGCATCTGTACTCACGCAGCGGCCTCGCCTTCACGGCCAAGTCCGTCACCGGAATCGACCGAACCGGCGTCTACGAGCCGATCATCAGCACCCCCGAGGCCTTCAGCTCCTTGACCGGGGGCACAAACGGGTCGCGGCGCCAGGTCGACGTACGCACCGAGCTGCTTCCGCTCATGTTTGCCGAGATGTACGCCCGCTACTACGCCCAGGCGGCCTTCCAGTGCGGCGGGCTTCCGGACAGCGTCGCCGTGCGGACAGGCCTCAGCGCCGCGTGGACAAGCGGTCGCTTCGAGGAGGAGCGGAGCCGACTCGCCGCTCGCTATGGACCCTTCGACGCCGCCGAGCTGTTCTTCGGCCCGCAACGGAGCTACTCGAGCTCGAGCGAGTACGAGGCCAGCGTGTATCAGATGTTCGAGGACGACCTGCGCGAGGCCGAGGTGCCCGAAGGCAACAGTCCGGTCAAGGCGGCCGCGGAGGTGTTTCGCATCTTCCGCGATCCGATGCGTTCGGTCGTCGAGCAGGGCGGCCTGTCCATGGACTCCTACCTCGACTTCAACGCCGACATCCACACCCGGATCACGAGGCTCGTGGCTGGGCCACCTGCGCTGCGTACGAGGCACTTCCTCGCGCTGATGGACGCGGGCCTCTTGCGAATCCCCTTCGGCCCCGCCCCCGCGATCGGCCCGAGCCACGGCGAGGGCGCGCTCGGCGACGGCTCGGCCCGCATCTCCTCGACGCTGCTCGGCCGTCCGCACACCGCCGACGTCGCGCTACTGATCAGAGGGCACCTGGAGGAGCCGCGCGTCGACGGCTCGGCGTCGCAGCTGTTGAACCGGCTCTACGGCGAGGGTCGCCTGGGCGAGTTCCGCTACGGCTCGGTTACGGTCGGAAGCGTTGATCTGACCCCGGACTCACATCCGATCGACCTCTCCGGCCGCCCGCAGGAGAGGATCTGGATGTTCGGCGTTCTCACCGAGGGCATCCGCCATTTCACCCACTATCTCCCCTCGCCCAAGAGTCGGATCCGTGCGTTTGAGGAAATCGGCCGCTGCGTCGCGGAGATCCTGCAGGCCGAACCCTGAATCATGTCCAGTGGCTCAGCTTTGCGCATTTTTGACACTTGCCGCCGAGGGCGGCGCGGGTATCCTGATCTGAAGGCTGCCGCATTTCCGGCAACCGCAAGGGGGGCAGAGTAAATGTTTCTTCCAACCGATCGACCGTCCGTCAGGCGCATCACCGTGGCGCTGGTGAACAACATGCCCGATGCCGCCTTCGCGGACACGGAGCGCCAGTTCCAGCGAGCGGTCTCGGCGGGACTGGGTGCCGACCATGTGGAGATCGAGCTGTACACGATGCCCGGCATCTCGCGGTCCGACGCGGTCGCGGCCGAGATCCGCTCGCGCTACCTGGGTCTCGACGATCTCTGGGACAGGCGGCCCGATGCCCTAATCGTCACAGGCACAGAGCCGGTGCAGTCGCAGCTGCAGTACGAGCCCTACTGGCCGAGCCTCTCGCAGCTTCTGCAGTGGGCCACCGAGGAGGTGTCGACGACCCTGCTGTCATGTCTCGCGGCGCACGCCAGCCTGCTGCTGTTCGACGGGATCACGCGTGAGCCATTGCCGTCCAAGTGCTCCGGGGTGTTCGACGGGGCGGTCGACACAACGAGAGGGCCGCTCGCAGCGGGCCTCTCGGACACCGTCGCCGTCCCCCACTCGCGGGTCAACGACGTGCCCGAGGCGGCCTTGATCGAGGCGGGCTACTCGATCGTCATCGGCCGGGCCGATTCGCAGCCGGGCTGGTCGGTGGCCAGTCGCGCCCAGGGCGCAGGTACGTTCGTGCTGTGCCAGGGACACCCCGAGTACAGCACCGAGAGCCTGCTGCGCGAGTACCGCCGCGACGTGCGCCGCGCGCTGTTCGGACGGGGGGTCGTTCCGTACCCGCCACTGCCGGCCGACTACCTCTCGCCGGAGGGCAGCGCGCGTCTGGAAGAGTTCGCGGAGAGTGCCTGCGGGGGGTCGGGCACGGACCCGGTGACTCTGTACGCGGGCTTTCCCTATGAGGAGGTTCGCTCCACTCTGACCAACCGCTGGGCCGACTCGGCAGCCATGCTCTACGTCAACTGGCTTGCGTCGGTGAGGGATGCCACCGGCTCGGTCGCCGGTGCCGCCGGCTCCGCCTGAGGGGGGCGTCACACGATGCGCGACGAGACCGTGGCAATCCATGGCGGCTACGCGAGCGATTCGACACGGGCTGTCGCGGTCCCCATCTATCAGACGGTCGCGCATGACTTCATCGACCACGAGCACGCAGGCCAGGTGTTCGACCTGCAGACGCCCGGGTTTCACTACAGCCGCATCAACAATCCAACCTGTGACGTACTCGAGCAGCGCCTGAGCATGCTCGAGGGCGGGGCCGGGGCGCTGGCGGTGAGCTCAGGCATGGCGGCTGTGAGCATGTCGGTGCTCAACCTCGTCGAAGCCGGCGACAATTTCGTGACGACCCCCCAGCTCTACGGGGCGAGCTACACGTACTTCGCGCACGTCCTTCCCCGCCTGGGCGTCGAGGCGCGTTTCCCGGCCGACGACAGCGCAGGGTCGATCGAGCAGTTGATCGACTCTCGCACGAAGGCGGTGTTCTGCGAGAGCGTGGGCAATCCAGCCGGCAACGTGATCGATCTCGAGCGCGTGGCGCAGGCGGCTCACGAGCGGGGAGTGCCTGTGATCGTCGACAACACCGTGCCGACGCCGTTCCTGCTTGAAGCCTTTCGAGCACGGTGCCGACGTGGTGGTGCACTCGCTGACGAAGTTCATCGGTGGACATGGCACGACGACGGGTGGGATCATCATCGACTCGGGGCGATTCCCGTGGGAGAACGAGCCGGAGCGGTTCGCAAGCCTGATCGAGCCCGAGCCCGCCTTCCACGGCGTGCGTTACACGAAAGAGTTCGCCTCCTCGCCCTACATCACGCGCGCTCGAACTGTCGGCATGCGCAACACCGGCGCGGCGCTCTCGCCGTTCAGCGCGTTTCTGCACATCCAGGGGCTCGAGAGCCTCGCGGTCCGACTTCCCCGCCACGAAACCAACGCGCGGCTCGTCGCCGCGCACCTCGCCTCCCACCCACACGTCGCCTGGGTCAGCTTCCTCGGCCTCCCGGACAACCCCTATCACGAGCTGGCGAAACGCTATATGGGCGACCGCGTCCCCTCGATCATCACCTTCGGCGTGCGGGGCGGACGGGACGCGGGCGTCGCCGTGTTCGACGGCGTGAAGCTGTTCAAGCGGCTCGTCAACATGGGGGATGCCAAGTCGCTGATCGCCCATCCGGCTTCGACGACCCACCGCCAGCTGAGCGCACAGGAGCTCGAGCAGGTGGGCATAACCCAAGACATGGTCAGGCTCTCGGTCGGGCTCGAGCATCCCGAGGATCTGATCGACGACCTCGACCAGGCGCTCGCCGCGGCAGACTGACCCGGTGCAACGGTGGACTCGGGGTCTAACAGTGTTCCACGGCTCGCGATCGTGTACGGCGAGCGGTCGGTCGACGCGATGCGGCTGCGTGCAGCTGCGCGCGGCCTGTGTGATCCAGTCTGGCTCGTCGATGCTGCAGACGAGACGGCGGCCGCGGTCGTGCCATTGCTGAAGCGCACCGGTCCGGTGGTCGAAGCGCTCGGCGACACACCTCGGGCCGCTGCCGATGCCCTGCGAGTGCACGCGCCCGACGGGCTGGCCACCTTCTACGACACCGGCATGGAGCACGTCGCAGAGATCGCCGCGGAGCTGGGACTACCCTTCAACGAGCCGCACACGGGCCGCTGCCTCGAGGACAAGTATCACCAGCGCGAGACCCTGCGGGCAGCCGGGCTGCCCACCCCGCCGGTCCTCGCATTACCGGCGGGCGCCGACGAAGCCGCGCTTCGCGCGCTGGTCGCCGACGCCCAATATCCGGCCGTGCTGAAGCCGCGCCGCGCCTCCGGCAGCTGGCACACGTTTCGCGTCGACTCCGCCGAGGCGTGCCTTGCGCTCCTGCGCGAGCTCGCGCAGGAGCCGGCGGAGGAGCGGATCCTCGAGGGCTACCTGCCGGACGGCCCGCCGATGCCGGCCGGGTTCGAGGCCGACTACGTGTCGGTCGAGACGCTCGCGTTCTCCGGCGAGCTCACCCACGTGGCGACCACCGGTCGCCTCCCGCTCGTCGATCCCCTGCGGGAGACCGGCTTCTTCGTGCCGTCCACGCTCACCGCCGAGACCTCTCAGGCAGCGCAGCGGGTGGCGGCATCGGCGCTGCACGCGCTGGGCTTCCGCTGGGGATGCGCCCACACGGAGCTCAAGCTGACCGCCGACGGTCCCCGGGTGCTGGAGATCAACGGGCGCATCGGCGGCGGAGTACCCGACATGATGCAGCTGACGAGCGACGTCGACCTGATCAGGCAGGTGATGCGGAACGCGCTGCGCATGGACCTCGAGGTGTCCGCCATGCCTGCGACAACCGGCGTTGCCTACAGGTTCTTCTACCAGCCTCCGACATCAGCGCGCCGGCTCATCTCGATCGAGGGCATCGACGCGTTGCGCCGCCTGCCGGGCGTCGAGAGCGTCGTCATACACCACAACCCCGGGGCCGAACTCGACGCCGCCCACGGCACTCGCACATACCTGTTCGCCGTGGTCGGTCACGCGGCCGACCACGCAGGCGTTGCCGCGATGCACGAACGCATGGGTCGCGAGATCGTCGCAGTCTACGAGCACGATCGCGGCGCACGGCTCGGCGGCTAGAAGTGCGCTCGACGCCAATGGGAGCCCGGCTGGCCCTCTTCACACTGCTGAGCTCCTCGTACGTGACCGTGCGCGATTGGGCCGAGCGGGCGGGATATGAGCTGGTCGTGCTCGTCACCGTCCACGATGACGCTGCTCCCGCCGGGATTCTGGCCCACCAGGGCGCGGGCCCGACAGCGCTGCTCGCCGTGCCCTCGGTGGCCGACTGCGCGCTGCCGCTCGCGGGTTTCGAGGTGGATCTCGGGATCGCGTTCGGATTCAGGATCATTCCGCCGGAGGTGGCGCAGGTTCCCCGGCATGGCTGCGTGAACTTGCACCCTTCGCTGCTGCCGCACAATCGCGGCGCCAACGGCTATCGCTCGCTGTACGCAGCCGACCCCGAGATCGGAGCCACCCTGCACTGGCTGACCGACTCGATCGACCGTGGCGGGATCCTCGCCCAAGCGCAGGAGCCGACCCCGCTCGATATCGACCCTGATGTCGCCCTTCAAGCACGCCGCCGCGTAGCCGCCGCCGTGCTCGACCTGGGCGTGCCAAGAGCCCTCGGGGACGAGCAGGGCGAGGCTCAAAACGGTGACGGGAGCCTGGCGCGACCGTTCACCGAGGAGGAGACGGTGCTCGGTCCGGAGCTGAGCGCGCACGAGTTCCAGTGTCGTATGAGTGCGCTGACGCTCGCCGGCCTGCAGCCGTGGCTCGCCCTCGGGGAGGAGCGCCTGCCGTTGCGCGCGGCCAGCCGGCTGCCTGGGGTCAGCGCCCGGGCACCGGGGGCGGTCGAGGTGGGTGAGCGCTATGGCATCGTCGCCGTAACCGACGGCGTGCTGCGGCTCAACTTCGGCAGGCTGCCATCCTGAAGCCCACGCCAGGCTCTCGCCCGCGGGTCGAGGCGACTATCGTGTCCCGTCTCCGCGCACGTGGCGCAAACGAGTCCGGAAGGGAGTGAAGCAGAATGGTCGCACCGTCGTCTGCCTCGCCCCAGGTCCTCTTGTCGTCATCCGGGGATCCGCTCTGGTTTCTCGGCACCTACGTCCGCGTGAAGCTCGACGGCGCCCAGACGGAAGGGCGGCTGGGGTTGTTCGAAGCCGTCATGCCGCGGGGCGCTGCCCCCCCACTGCACTCCCACCCGCAGGACGAGACGTTCTTCATCGTCGACGGAGAGGTCACCGCCTGGGTCGTCCCGCCCGAGTTGGCCGCCGGTGACCAGCAGCCGCCCGGCTGGGTTGACACGCACGCGACTCGCTGCGGGGTCGGCGCGGTCGTGTACGCACCCGCAGGAACTCCTCATACCTTCCGCGTCGAAAGCGACACAGCCCGCATGCTCACGCTCAGCACACCCGCGGGGATCGAGCAGTTTGCGCGTGCACTGTCCGAGCCCGCGCAGTGGCCGTGGCTTCAGCCTCCTCCCGACGGCCCGCGCATGAGCCTCGCGAAGATGCAGGCAGTACAGCGTGACCATGGCATGGTCCTGCACGGACCCCCGCCGCCCGCACTCTGACCGGCCGCGTCCGCTGCTCACGACGGGATCCAGCCCACTCCTTCCCGCATCCACGCGGCGAGGGAGAAACCCGTCGCTCGTGGCGGTTGAGCGCTCATGGTGCTGTGCCCCAATCGGGATTGGTGGGGAAGGCCTGCGGCATGTTGGTGACGCGGCGAACGCGTGTTCCGTCGGAGTTCATCGTGTACAGATCGACTCGGCCGCTCTTCTTGCCAGTGGGCGTGAAGCGGGAGAAGACGATGCTGGTTCCGTCGGGCGACCACGCGGGCCTGAATGACTGCACCCCGGGGCGTGTGTGGGTGAGCAGGGTTTGGTGGCTGCCGTGAGGACTCATCGAGTAGACGTTCGAGAACTTGCCGGGGTGGAAGTCGTAGTAGGTGTTGAAGAGGATCTCGCTGCCATCGGGCGACCAGTCGGGACTCGCGGCGTCGAGGCGCCATGGGGTGAGGCGTGTAAGCCCGGTTCCGTCGAGATTCACCACGAACACCGCGGCCTGCTTGCTGTTCTTGACGCGCGTGAACGCGAGTTGCATGCCGTTGGGAGACCACTGGGACTCGGTGTCGTAAGCCTTGGTGGTGGGGATTCCTGTGGTCACTCGTGTGGCGTTGCTGCCGTCCGCGTTCGCGATGAAGATGCCGTGCACCTTCGGGGCGCTCGGCCCGGTGTCCTGGTCGAAGGAGATGTGAGTGCCGTCGGGCGAGTAGGCGGGGTCACCATTGAACGCGCCGACGCCCAGCGGCAGCTGCGCGGGGTGGGTGCCCGGCGACATGGTGAAGATATCGACGCCGTTCCCGGCTGCGGCGTCGAAGGCGATCGTGGCGCCGTCGGGCGACCAGCTGGGGTTCTCGGCGCCCGGGTCCTTGCCCGGAACATGGGTGATCTGTGTGAGGCCACTCCCGTCGGGCTCGACCGTGAACACCTGTGGCAAGCGCCCCGCGTTGGCCTGGAACACGATCCTCCCGTTGCGCTCGTCCGCCGTGGCGCGTGCGATCGGACCTTGCGGCTGCGCAGCGGCGCCGGCACTCAACCCGCCAGCTGCGACAGCGACGAGTCCGGTGATCAGCCCGGCTGTCGGTCCCCGGGCGGCGTGCAGCGCGAGCGTCCGAACCGCCGGCTCGCGGGGCGTGGTGGCGTGCATTGACATGCCCCCCTCCTCGTGCCTGCGAGCTCGCCTTGCCTGCGGCTCTCGACGGCGGAGCCTGATCGGCCTTGCCGCGACCGGCTGCGCCCTCTTGCTCGTCGGGGTCCTCGTCGAGACCTCCGGCGGCAAGCGCCCGCGGCCATTGGCTGCCGGGCCTGGCCTGATCCTCGTCGATGGCGCCTCCGGCGCGGTTCGCGCGGACGTTCCCGTGGGTGACTCGCAAGGCATTACGCGCTTCGGCTACGGCCGTATCTGGACGGCGGGCGAGAACGGGGTGATGGCCGAGGTTGACCCGGTCAATGGAACGCTCGTGCGGTTCGCCCCGGTCGGGGTGCAGTTCGGGGGGATGGCGGTTGGGGCCGGCGGGATCTGGGTGACCGATCGCAACGGTCCGACGCTCCTGCGGATCGACCCGGTCACCGGCCGGATCGACCTGAAGGCGCGACTGTCCAGTCTCGGCTTGCGCCGCCCCGAGCCAAACATGGGAATCGTGGTGGACGCCGGCTCGCTGTGGGTCGCACGCGGGCCGGAGGCCGTCGATCGCATGAGCGCGTCCTCGCTCAAGTTGCAGCGCCGGATCGAGCTCGGTCAGCGCGGCTGTGAGGCCGGAGGCGGGGGAGCCCAGTGTGCGCTCGCGGCTGGAGGGGGTCGTGTCTGGGTGACCGGAGGCGATGGCGGATGGCTGGCCCGGATCGACGAGGCAACCGATCGGGTGACGGTCTTCCATGGCCTGCAGCCGTACGTCTGCTGCCTGGCGGTGGGCGGGGGATCGGTGTGGGTGGCCGAGGCCCACGACATCGTGCGGCTCGCTCTCGATGGTCGCGTGCTGCGGCGATATCCGTTCAGCAGCGATGGGATCGGAGACATGGCATTTGACGAGGGAGCCCTGTGGGCGAGCGCCGACAGCACGGGGCAGCTGCTGCGGATAGACGCACACAGCGGTCAGCTGCGCAGCACGCACCTCGGCAACCTGCTGATTTCAGCGTCGGCGTCCCACGGAATCGTGGCGGCGAGTGCGAAGCCGCTGCCGAGCGTTGCGACTCGCGGGCTCGGGCCCCGAGTCCTTCGCATCGGTATGCCGGAGGACCTGCTCAACACGACCGATCCCGCTGTCGCACGGCCGGCCTCGGGCGCCGGGCGGTGGCAGTGGCAGTGGCAGCTCGACCACGCGATCTGCGCGGAGCTCTATATGCACCCAGACGGTTCAGCCGGTCGGCGGCTGGTACCCGAGCTCGCCGGCGGGCCGGCGCACGTGTCGTCCGACGGCCGTACGTGGACGATCCCGGTTCGCACAGGCCTGCGCTTTTCGCCACCCCTGGACCGGGCTGTCACCGCGGAGGATGTCCGGGCCACCTTGATCCGATCCGTCTCGCCCGACCTAGGGCCCACCGCGCCCGCGGTAGGTGTCCTGCGCGACGTCGTCGGCCTCGCCGCATACCGCGCTCACCGCAGCAGCGGGGTTTCAGGGATAGTCGTACGCCAAGGAGCGCTCGAGATCACGACCCGCCGGCCCGTTCGTGACCTCCCCGCGCGCCTGGCCTTGCCGTACTTCTGCGTGCTGCCCGCAGGTACGCCAGCGCCACTGGGCGGCTATCAGGATCCCCTTCCGACGGCGGGGCCCTACTACCTTGCCGAGCACGAAGGCGGCGTCTTGGCCGTCCTCAGGCCAAACCCGCACTACAGAGGCGCCAGGCCACGACGCCTCGACGGGATCGTCTTTCACATCAACGTCGCGGAGCGGGTTGCGATTGCGAGGGTGCGCGGCGGACAGCTCGATTATTTCGGGGGCGCGAGCACCGCCATCAGCCCTCGCGTCAGCTGCCGGTCCAAGCTGCCCGGCGTCCCGGGACTGGATCTCGCGGCGCTCTGCCTGCGCTCCAGCGCCCGCTGAGAGATCAGCCCGCAGCGCACACAGGTACCGGTTCATGTCTCTTACGAGGGTTCGCTTCCCTGCCCCTTCGCTTCGTCGAGCCCGCGCTCGCGCGGCCGTGCGTGCGGCCGGCTGGGGGCGCCCGCGACAGCCTGCTCCGTGCGCCCGCCCCCGGCGCCCAGACGTCCCACGCCGGGCACGAACCGCCCCACCCGGCGCGCGTACAGCGCATATGCGTGGCCGTGCGTGCGCAGCAGGTGAGGCTCCTCCACGAGCCGCGTGTGCAGCTCGAGCGCAACCACCAGGAGAACCGCGCCCGCGAGCGTGACAGGGTTCGGCGCGAGCAGCGCGACGCCGGCGAAGGCACACACGGTCGCGGTGTATATGGGATTGCGCGCGAGCGCGAACAGGCCGTGCGAGACGAGCTCCGTGCGCTCGCCGGGATCGACGCCGATACGCCACGCGCTGCCCATCTGAAACTGCGCGACCGAGGTGAGCGCGATGCCGGCGCAGGCGAGCGCCGCACCCGCGACGTGCGCGGCCGCGCCTTCGAGCGCCGCGACGCCCCGAAGCACGTGGGCCAGTTGAAGCGCGGGGCCCGCCACGCCGAGCGCGAGCGCGGCCGCGAACAGAACCTCCGCGCTCCACTCCGCCGAGCCCGGCGCGCCGTGGAGGCCGTTGAAGCCGCTGGAGCCCGTGCGCCTGAGCTGCGCGCCGACGCGCACGCCCAGGGCGAGCACGCCGTACACGCCCACGAGCGCGAGCCCGAGCGCGGGCATCAGCGGCGATCTCCACGTCGGGTCACCAGCCTATACTGAGCAATTGCTCACATGACGGCAACTCGCGTTTCCACACGCCGCCTGTCACCCCGCAGAGCCCCCAAGCAGGCTCGCTCGCAGGAGACGGTGCAGGCGATCCTCGACGCGGCTGCTCAGGTTTTCGAGCGGCACGGCTACGCGTCCGGAACCACCAACCGGATCGCGCAACGCGCCGGCGTATCGATCGGATCGCTCTACCAGTACTTCCCCAACAAGGACGCGATCCTGGTGGCGCTGGTGCGCCGCCACCTGCGGGAGTGCGCGGCCGTGCTCGAGCCCCACCTGCTACGGCTCGGGTCCGGCGCGCGCCCCGAGGAGGTGCTCGACGGCGTGATCGAGGCGATGGTGGCGTTGCATGCGATGGCGCCGGGACTGCACCGCGTGCTGTTCGAGGAGACGCCACTGCCCGCGGGGCTGCGCGCGGAGATCCACGAGCTCGAGGACCAGCTGGTCGAGCTCGCGGCGACAGCGCTGCTCGCGCAGGGAGGCCAGCCGGTCCGCGATGCGCGCCTCACCGCCCGAGTCACCGTCGCCGCGATCGAGGGCCTCACGCACCGCCTCGTGCTGCGCCCGGCGCCCGGAGTCGGCAGCGCCGAGATCGCGCGCGAGATCGGCCGCCTCGTGCGCGCGTACCTGCACGCGAGCGAGCGTGGCGAGCCGTGATGCCTCGCGGCGCGGAGCGCCGCGCCCGTCGTCCTCAGGGCGCTGCGCCGTTGCCCGCGAGGAACGTGGCGAGGCTCGCCGACTCCGCGCCGGCGGTGTGCCCGCGGCTGCGCTCCGACGCGCGCTCCACGAGCGTCGCGCGCAGGTCGGCCTCGGAGGCGATGCGCTCGAGCGCGCGCACCAGCGCGGCGGCGTCCGCGGGCGGCACGAGCAGCCCGCACCCGTTGACGAGCTCCGGAACGCCTCCCACGGAAGTCGCCACGACGGGCAGCCTCGCGGCGAACGCCTCGAGCAGCACCTGCGGCAGGCCCTCGGTGAACGAGACGTGCACGAACGCGTGGCTGCGCCGGTAGAAGTCCCACAGCCCGTCGTCCACCGTCACATATCCGTGCAGCGTCGCGCGCTCCGCCACGCCGAGCTCCTCGAGCCGCTGCGCCAGCGCCGCGCGCAGAGGCCCGTCGCCGCACACGTCCAGTCGCCAGCGGCGGTCGCTGCTCAGCGCCTGGGCGAGCACGTCGGCGAGCAGCAAGGGGTTCTTCTCGGGGTCGAGCCGGCCCACGCTGAGCATGTGAAGCTCGGCGCCGTCGTAGGTGCGGCGGTCCTCGCTCGCGCGCATGATGTCCTCGTCGCCCAGCTGTGACACATATGCGACGTGAACGCTCGACGAGTTGCGGTACAGCCTCGCGAGGTCCGGTCCCACCACGACCACCGGCACGACTCGCGAGAGCGCGCGGAACGCCGTCTCGAGCGTCATCGCGGCGAGCTGCATGCGGCGCTTGCCGGAGTGGCGGTGGCGGATCAGCTGTGGCAGGTTCTGGCGGACGCCCAGCACCACCCTGCGACCGCGCAGCATGCTGAGCGCGGCGAATACCACGGCCTGCGGCGGCTGCGGGCCCAGCACCCACACGACGTCAACTCCGTCGAGCATGCGCCAGAAGCGGCCGACGCTCCGGGGCATCGCAAAGAGCACGCGCCGCATGTGCGCGCCGTTCTCGTAGTGAGGCAGCGGCACGTACTCGATGTCGTCCATCAGGTACGGGTAGCGGCCCGGAGCGGGGTCGAGCCTGCCTGTCACCATCAGGCGGTCGCAGTGCGGAAGCAGCTTTGAGATGAAGACCGCGAACGGAAGCTGCGCGTACACATGGCCGTCATCCACGCGGTAGCAGTAGTCACAGTAGACAGCCAGGCGCATATGCGCCTACAGGTTTTACTCCGCAAACCAGTACTTTCACCCTAGACCTTTGGGCGGTATTCACTGCGAATGGCGACGGATAAGGTGGTTTGGGGACTTCTGCCACTACCAATAGGACTGCACGTTGCGTCGCGAGGTCGAACCGCTTCTTGCGCCGGACCCGAGCCTCGGCCCGGGGATGAAATTGTTGATCGCCCTGATCGTGTTAGCGGCGTCTGCCGCCGGCGCTGCGTCGTGGGCGATCAATCAATTCATGAACAGGTGGGAGGAGGAGGAAAGCTACCTGTGACCGGTATCCTCGCTCAGCCGATCGCCTCGGAGGCGCGCTCGAGCGCTTCGCCGTGCGAGTGGCCCTCGAGCTCGCCCGGCGCGTCCGGCACCTCGCTCGCGAGCCCCGCCTCGAACAGGATGTAGCGGTCCTTGCCCGCGGCCTTCGCCGCGTACAGCGCGAGGTCGGCGTCGCGCAGCAGCGCGTCCACCGAGCTGCGCGGGCCGATCGCGATGCCCACGCTGGCGCTCACGCTCACCGTCTCGCCGCCGCGCAGCGTGACCGGCGCGCGCGAGATCCCGATCAGGCGCTCGGCGACCAGGTCCGGGCGCGATTCGCCGATCGGCGATTCGAGCAGCACCACGAACTCGTCGCCGCCGATGCGTCCCACGATGTCCTGCGCGCGGACCGCGCCGCGCAGCCGCGCGCCGAGCGCCGTCAGCAGCTCGTCGCCGGCGGCGTGCCCGTAGCGGTCGTTGACCAGCTTGAAGCCGTCGAGGTCTACGTACAGCGCCGCCGTCACCTGGCCGTCGCGCGCGAGCATCTCCTCCGCGCGCTTGATCACGAGCACGCGGTTGGGCAGGCCCGTGAGGCTGTCGTGCTGTGCCTGGTAGGAGAGCTCTCGGGTCTTTTCGTCGACCAGCCACATCGCGCGGGTGCG
This sequence comes from uncultured Solirubrobacteraceae bacterium, assembly GCA_963813685.1. Taxonomy (GTDB): domain Bacteria; phylum Actinomycetota; class Thermoleophilia; order Solirubrobacterales; family Solirubrobacteraceae; genus Palsa-744. Next base: position 69,814 of record CAWEZQ010000004.1, on the reverse strand, counting down.
GCCCGTGCCGAGCACGAACGTGAGCGCGCCGAGCAGCAGGCTGAGCGCGACGCCGCCGATCAGCAGCGTGAGCGCGCGGCCGTCGCCGAGTATGTCTTCACCGGGCGCCGCCGTGTAGCTCGACGCGGTCCAGCCGTTGTGCAGGCTCACGGTCGAGCTCTGCGCCTGCGCGGGGCGCGTGCCGCTCTGGAAGCTCACGTCGGAGCTGCCCGCGTGGTAGCTGAGCGTGAGCTCCGTGCGGGGGCGTCCGCTGAGCGCGCCGCGGAGCAGCACCTGGGGGTCGAGCGACTCCGCGAGCCAGCCCACGAACGCGGAGCGCCGCGCGGCGGGCAGCGCCGGGACCACGCCGCCGCGGTAGATCGGAGTCTGCACCGCAAGCCTCGTGGTGGCGCCTTCCTTGAACGGCACGTAGCTGCTCGCGCCCGATTCGATCGCTCCGAGCAGCGAGGGCTCGGTCGCGCAGTAGTCGAGGCCCGGCGGGAGCACCGACACGCGTTCGCGCACCACGCCCGCGGCGGCCAGGCAGTAGACCGGTCGCTCGCCCGCGGGAAACACTTCGAAGCCACCCCTCGACGCGGCCGGCTGGCGGCTCGCGGGGAGGATCGGGTGGGCCAGCATGCGGCGCTCGAAGGCCGGGAGCTGCGAGCGCTCCACCTGCACGATCAGGCCGATGTCGGCGAGCTCGGGGTAGCGCTCGAGCGCGCCCACCGACTGAGCCCAGCGGTCAAAGCCCGCCGTCGCGGCGCCGGGCGCCGCCGCCGCGTACGCGCGGCCGCTCACCACGAGGTCTTCCTCACGCTGCATGGCGAGCTTCAGGTTGGAGGCGGTCTGCGCGGCTCCGAACTTGAACGCGAGCCGTTCCCTGGCGGCGTCGGAGTGGGCGATCGAATGCGCCGCGAGCACCGCGGCGGCGCTGCCCGCCGCGATCAGCACGACCGCGATGCACGCCCAGCGGCCGCGTCTCGCGCCCCGGATCAGCCCCCGCGTACGCGCTCGCGGCGTGCTCTCGCCCGAGGCACGCGTGGTGGTTCTTGCCCTGAAGTTGGACCTGCCGCCAGTAGACATCGATTCCCCCGCGTCTGCGTTTCGTTTGCTGCCCGATCGGACGCGCGCGTGCGCGCTACCTCATATCGGGTAGGCGCGTGGACGAGTGTTGGACGCTTTTCCGCGAGCCATAAGCGCGTCCAGGCGACCCATCGGCTGGGCCCATGGGTCGCTCCCGAGCGGCCGCTGCGCGCGGCTCGCCCGCTGGGCGCGACGCTGCGGCGGCACGTCCCGGACGCGGGGTTTGTCACGCTGTGACCATGCGCTTCCGCCGTGACGGCTCTCGCCGCGACGTAGCAAGGCGCCATCTCGCGCCCACCATCGGCATCCGCGACATGGCGATCGACCTCGGCACGGCCAACACGCTGGTGTACGTGGAGGGCCGCGGCATCGTGATATCCGAGCCCTCGGTGGTGGCCGCGGACGCGGGCAGCGGCCAGGTGCACGCGGTCGGCTCGGACGCGCAGCGCATGATCGGGCGCACCCCCGCCACGATCACCGCGACGCGGCCGCTGCGCCACGGCGTGATCGCGGACTTCGAGACGACCCACGCGATGCTGCGCTACTTCATCCGCAAGGTGCTCGACCGCCATCGCGCGCACCCGCGCCTGATCGTGTGCGCGCCCTCGGGGATCACCGAGGTGGAGAAGCGCGCGGTCGAGGAGGCCTCGCTCGCTGCGGGCGCCCGGCGCGTGCACCTGATCGAGGAGCCGATCGCGGCGGCGATCGGAGCGGGAGTCGAGATCGAGGAGCCCGTCGGGCGCATGGTGGTGGACGTGGGCGGCGGCACCAGCGAGATGGCGGTGATCTCGCTCGGCGGGATCGTGCTGTCGCGCTCTCTGCGGGTGGGCGGCTACGAGATGGACGAAGCGATCACGCGCTACATGCGCACCGAGCACGCGCTCGCGATCGGCTCGCAGACCGCCGAGGCGATCAAGATCGCGATCGGGTCGGCGATCGCGGGGGGCGACGAGGACACTCACGAGGTGCGCGGGCGCCACCTCGTGAGCGGCCTGCCCAGCGAGGTGGTCCTGCGCAGCGGCGAGGTGCGCGAGGCGATCGCGGTGACGTTGCGCGAGATAGTCGACGCGATCAAGGACACGCTCGAGCAGACGCCGCCGGAGCTGACGGGAGACATCGCCCGCGACGGGGTGCTGCTGGCAGGCGGCGGGACGCTGCTGCGGGGCTTTCCGGAGCTGGTCGCGCGCGAAACGGGCCTGCCGGTGCGCACGGCGGACTCGCCGCTCACGTGCGTTGCCACGGGCTCGGGACAGGCGCTCGCGCACTTCGACGCGTATGGCCCCACGGGCGCGCCGCGTCGCGCGATGTTCACGCGCACGCGCGCGCCCTCGCGCTGACGCCGTCCCGAAGACGTCGGCTCGGAGATTGCGGCGGGTGAAGCGGGGGTAGCCCTGTACTCGACGGACGGCTAATGGTCAGAATCGTCGAGAGCCTCAGCAGCGTCTATCCCGCGATCGCCGAGACCGTTCCGCGCACCAGGCGCGAGCTGGCGAGCGTGGCGGCGTCCGCGGGCGCCAGCCCCGAGCAGGTCGATCGCGTGCGCCTCGCGGTGTCGGAGACGGTGACGAACGTGGTGGAGCACGCCTACGCGGGCGAGGAGGGCCTCGTGCACGTGACCGCGGTGGCCTCCGGTGGACGGCTCTCGATCCTGGTGGCCGACGACGGCTGCGGGATGGGCGGCTCGCGAGAGCACTCGGGGCTCGGCATGGGCCTGTCGCTCGCGGCGGGCGTGTGCGACGCGTTCACGCTCGCGAAGCGCTCGACGGGGGGAGTGGAAGTGAGGATGCTGTTCGCGCTCAGCGCGGAGGAGGCGTCCGCGGCACACGCCCTCGACACATCACGCCTCGCCGGCGCCCGGGCTGCGCACGAGGTCGCCGACGCTGTCCGCCGCTGACGCGAGCGCGTCGATCAGCGGGTTCGCGCGGTCGTTGCGCCACACCAGCGCGAGCGTGGCGGGGTGCGCGTCGCGAAGCGGAATCACCACCACGCCGGGCATCCCCGCGAGCATGCGCGTGAGCCCCGAGCTGGGCGCCGTGAGGATCGCGCGCCCAGTGACGATCACCGCGAGCGCCTCCTGCGGCGTGCGGATCCGGTCGGAGGTCGTCTCCCCGGGCCCGTTGCGGTGGTCGTCGAGTCGCCAGAAGCCCGCGCGCACGGGCTCGAGCGACGGGTCGTTGCCGCAGAAGGTCTCGTCGACCACGTCGCTCACCGACAGCTCGCGCCTGCCCGCGAGCGGGTGCGTGGCGGCCATCACGACCGCCCGTGGCGTCATGCGCAGGTTGCGCACCTGCACGTCCGGGTGGGGCGTGGGCGAGTAGCACAGCGCCACGTCCACGTCTTCGAGCCAGTCCGCGGTGGAGTGGCGCGGGTAGGGCAGTTCGCGGAACGACACGTCCACCTCCGGATGCGCCGCCACGAACGCGGCGAACAGCTCGGGGGCGTCGAGCATCGGGGGGGTGGCGATGAAGCCCCACTCGAGCGCGCCCTTGGCTGCGCGCGAGAGCGACTGCGCGGTCAGGTCGGCGTCCTCGGTGGCCTGCAGCGCGGCGCGCGCGCGCACGAACAGCATGGCGCCCGCGCGCGTCAGCGTGATCCCGCGGCTGTGGCGCGTGAAGAGCTTCACGCCCAGCTGGGACTCGAGCTGCCCGATCGCCTGGGAGAGCGAGGGCTGGGAGACGTGCAGCCTGCGCGCGGCGCGCGTGACGCTCCCCTCCTCCGCCGCCGCCACGAAGTAGCGCAGCAGCCTCAGGTTTGGCATCCGGCGTCACCGTCGTTCATGCGTCCTCACCTGACATGTGCGCAAGGCTTCACGCGCGAAGCCCCGATGTCCAATAGGTCTTCCACGCAGCGGCATTGGTTTGTCTTATCGAGTGCCCTGGCGGGCGCCCGCCGGGCACGCGCCCGGTCGCCCCTGCCGCGCGTCCCTCAGCGGCGCCCGCCCGCCTCGCGCCGCATGCGGCGCACGCGGCGGAGCTCCTCGACCGCATCGTCGAAGCCGCCGATCGCGGCGTCGCTGCTCGGCTCCCGAGCAGCTCGGGCTCGAGGCGCCGGCGCACGAGCTCGCCCGCGATCGCGTCCACGCGCTCTGCGCGCGCTCCCGGGCGCGAGCTCACGATGCGGTCGCTCTGGAGGCCTCGGAACAGCATGCCCACGCCGTCGTCGAGCGCCCAGCCGCCCGGCAGCGTGCCGTCGCGCACGCGCCGCGAGCCACACGGGCAGGCGCTCGGGCTCGCCGTCGGCGTGGACCGTGAGCGAGCCCTCGAGCAGGCCGAGCCCCTCGATCGTCTCCGGGCGGCCCGCTCGAACGGGTGACGCCCCCACTGGAACCAGCACATCGCGCCCGCACTGAGGCCCGCGAGCACGGTGCCGCGGCTCCACGCGTCGAGCAGCATCGCGTCGAGGCGGTGCGCGCGCCAGATCGCCAGCAGGTTGCGCATCGAGCCGCCGCCCACGTAGATCACGTCCTGTTCGAGCACCAGCTCGCGCAGCGGCCTGCGCAGGTCGCGCAGGTGGAACAGCGAGAGGTGCTCGTGGCGGCAGTGGCGCGCGGCGAAGCGGTGCTTGAAGGCGTTGATCTGCGCGGTCGTGTCGCCCGAGGCCGTCGGCAGGAACAGGATGCGCGGCTCGCTTCGCGCGCGCGAGCGACAGCACGAAGTCGTCGAGCAGCGGGTTGTTGGGCTCCATCGTGAAGCCGCCGCCGCCCATCGCGAAGATCGCGCGCTCCTCCACCGGCAGCACCTCGCGAGCGCTCACGCGGGTACCGCCTGCACCGCGTCGAGCGCGGGCGCGCCCGACCCGCTCGCGGCCGCGTCATCGCGCGCGCCCGGCGGCTGCGGCCGCTCGGCCGCGCCGAGGTAGCGCACCTCGAGCGGCCGCTCGCTGACATCGCCGTCGCGCGTCCGCTCGACGCGGTACGCGCCACCGCCGCGCCGCGAGCTGACGACGCGCTCGAGGCTCCGTGCCCGCGGAAGTGCAGCGCAACGCCGTCCTCGGCGGCGAAGCCGCGTCGTCATGCCCGTCGCCCACGAAGCGGTGGTACTCCGCGCGACGGGCGGGCTCCGCGTCGTAGTGGACGCAGTTGGAGTACGGCAGCAGCCCGAGCCCGCGAACGGCCCGCGGCGCGCCGTGGAATGCGCTCAGCGCCTGCTCGAACCAGCACAGCGAGCCGGCCGAGGGCCCGCACAGCACGATCGCCCCTGCGCCATGCCCTGCGCAGGACCGTGTCGAGCCCGTGCGCGCGCCAGGCGCCGAGCATGCTCACGACGTTGCCGCCGCCGACGTAGATCAGATCCTGGCGCGAGCAGGTGGCTGGCGAGGTCGTCCTCGACGCCGCCGGTGCCCTGGTCGCGGCGGAACAGGGACACGTGGCTGGCGTCGCAGCCGGAGGAGAAACGGCGGTAGAAGCGCACCACGTAGTGGTCGGCGTCGCCCGAGGCGGTCGGCAGGAAGCAGACGCGCGGGCGGGGAGCGCGCACGAGCGAGAGCACGTAGTCGTCGAGCAGCGAGCCTTCCCTCTCCATCGAGAAGCCTCCACCTCCGAGGGCGACGATCTGGGGAGCTCTTGCGTGCATGCGTCACTCGCTCACGTCTTTCGGTGCTGCGTCTTTCCTCGCCACACCATGGCGCAGCGCGCAGCCCGCGGATATGGACCGAAGTCGGAGATCCCGCGCCGGGGCTGTGGACATCCGGCCCATAGAGTGTGGGGAGATCGACCGGCGAGGAGACCCTCGCGGGCGGCGCGCGAAGCCGGCCCGCCATCGAGCTGCGCGGCGTGGTGCAAGCGCTTCGGCCCGATCGTCGCGGTGGATGGCCTCGACCTCGAGGTGCCCTCCGGCGTGTGCTTCGGCCTGCTCGGGCCGAACGGCGCGGGCAAGTCCACCACCATGCGGATGCTCACCGCGCAGGCGCTCGCCGACGAGGGCTCCATCTCGGTGCTCGGCTACGAGCTGCCGCGCGAGTCAAAGCAGTCGCGCCTCGAGATGGGCGTTGTGCCGCAGCTCGACAACCTCGACGTGGAGCTCACGTGCCGGCAGATCCTCGCGGTGTTCGCGCGCCTGTACCGCGTGCCGCACGCCGAGCGCACCGCCGCGGTGGACCGGGCGCTCGGGATCGCCAACCTCACGGGCCGCGCCGACACGATCGTGCGCGAGCTCTCCGGCGGCATGCGCAGGCGGCTGCTGCGTCGCGCGCGGCCTGATCCACGGCCCGCGCCTGGTGCTGCTCGACGAGCCCACCGTGGGGCTCGACCCGCAGGTGCGCCAGGAGCTGTGGTCGCTGATCGACGGCCTGCGCGCGGAAGGCGTCACGGTGCTGATGAGCACCCACTACATCGAGGAGGCCGAGCGCCTCGCGGATACGGTGGCCGTGATGTCGCACGGGAAGATCATCGCCAGCGGCACGCCCGCCGATCTCGTGCGCGCGCACGCGGGCGAGCAGGTGGTGGAGGTGTACGGGCCGCCCGCGAGGCTCGCCGAGGTCTCAGAGCTTGCGTCGAGCAACGGCTGGGCGAGCCGCCGCTCGGGGCCCGCCGTGGCGATCCTGCGCGCGGAGCTGCTCGACGGTGGCGCTCCTGAGGGGGTTCGCCGTCCGGCGAACCTGGAGGACGCGTTTGTGGCGCTCACCGGCGAGAACATCGAATGAGCGCGCGCGCGCAAGAGGCTCGTACGGAGATCGCGCCCGAGCGGCGCATCGGCCGGCTCGAACCCGCCGCGCTCGCGGGCGTGATGAGCCGCGACGTCGCGATCTTCGGCCGCTACTGGAAGGCCACCACGTTCTCCTCGATCGTGCAGCCCACGATCTACCTGCTCGCGTTCGGGCTGGGCTTCGGCACGCTCGTGAAAAAAGTGGGCGGGCTCTCCTATGTGCAGTACGTGGGCACCGGTGTGGTGGCCACCGCGGTGCTGTTCTCCTCGGCGTTCCCGGGGATGTTCAACACGTTCATCCGCTGGCAGTTCCAGCGCACCTACGACGCGCTGCTCGCCGCGCCCGTGGACGTCGAGGAGCTGATCACCGCGGAGGTGCTGTGGATCTCGCTGCGCGCCGGGGTGTACGGTCTCGCGCCGCTGCTCGTGGCGATCGCGTTCGGGTTGGAACCCAAGCCCGGCATGCTGCTGGTCGCGCCGATCGCGTTCGTCACCGGCTTCGGCTTCGCGTCGTTCGGCGTGGTGGTGGCGGCGGTCGCCAAGACGATCGACAACTTCAACTACATAACGAGCGCGGTGCTCACCCCGCTGTTCCTGGTGGCGGGCACGTTCTTCCCGATCTCGAAGCTTCCGTCGGGCGTGCGCGCGGTGGCGCAGGTCAACCCGCTCTACCACTGCGTGCAGCTCGTTCGCGACGCGTCGCTGAGCGGGCTCGTGCGGGCCGACCTCGTGCACGCCGCCGTGCTGGTGGTGTTCGCGGTGGTGATGTGGCGGCTCGCGGTGGCGCAGCTCGGCAAACGCCTGATCGACTGACCGCCGCGCTCAGCCAACTCTGAGCTTTCCGTGGCGGTGCTCCTAGGCGCGCGCCCGAAGCTACCGGTGTGAGCGATTGGTGGCACAACACCCGGGCGGCCCAGCCCTCGCCCTCCGCGGCGTCGGCGTCCGCGTCGGCGTCGGCGGCCTCCTCGGCCGCGTCGGCTGCCGCGCAGCCCGCCCCGCTGCTGCGCGCGCCCGCGCAGTGGGAGGCCGCGCGCCGCGCGATCGCTCGGCTGCGCCGCCCGGAGATCTTCGCCCTGGTGGCGCTGAGCGGCGTGCTCAACCTGTGGGCGCTCTCGCGCAACGGCTGGGCCAACACCTACTACAGCGGCGCCGTGCGCTCGATGAGCACGAGCTGGCACGACTTCCTGTACGCGTCGCTCGACCGCAGCGGCGTGATGACGCTCGACAAGCCGCCGCTGGCCCTGTGGGTGCAGGCGCTCTCCGTGCGCGTGTTCGGCTTCCACCCGCTCAGCCTGCTGGTGCCGCAGGCGCTGATGGGCGTCGGCGTCGGTGCTGCTCGTGTACGACCTCGTGCGCACGCGCTTCGGCCGCATCGGCGGCTTCGCCGCGGGCCTCGCGCTCGCGCTCACCCCGATCACCGTGGCGATCTCGCGCCACAACAACCCCGACGCGCTGCTCGTGCTGTGCTGCGTGGCCGCCCTGTGGTGCGCGGTGCGCGCGCTCGAGCGCGGCCGCACCCGCTGGCTGGTGCTCGCGGGCGTCTGCGTGGGGCTGGGCTTCGAGACGAAGATGCTGGTGGCGCTCACCGTGGTGCCCGGCATCGCGCTCGCCTGGCTGTGGCTGAGCCCCGCGGGGCGCGGCCGCCTGCACGCCATGCGCCAGCTCCTCGCGGGCGGCGCCGCGATGCTCGCGGTGGGCGGCGCGTGGCCGCTGCTCGTGGAACTCACGCCCGCCTCCCAGCGGCCGTGGATCTCGGGGACCAGCGACAACACGGTGCTGTCGCTGATCTTCGGCTACAACGGCGTCGGGCGCGTGGACGGCCAGACGGGCGGCCCCGGCGGCGGCATGGGCGGCACCATGTTCGGCGGCTCCACCGGCCCGCTGCGCCTGCTCAACTCGGCGCTCGGCGGCCAGGCCGGCTGGCTGCTGGGCTTCGCGCTGGTGAGCGCGCTCGCGCTGCTCGCCGCCACGCGCCTGCGCCGCAGCGACGCGCGCACCGGCTGGCTCATGGTCGTGGGCGGCGCGTTCGGAGTGACCGCGGTCCTGTTCAGCTTCGCGAGCGGCATCTTCCATCCCTACTACGTGTCGCTGCTCGCCCCGTTCATCGCCGCGCTGGTGGGCGCCGGCGTGGCCGAGCTCGCGCGAGGCGGGCACGTCTGGCGCCTCGCCGCGCCGCTCGCGGTCGCCGCGGGCGTGGCCGTGGAGCTCGTGGTGCGCAGCCGCTACCCCGGCCAGCTCGGCTGGCTCACCGGCGTGATCGTGCCCGCGGCCGCTCTCTCGATCGGTGTTCTCGTCGCGTTCAGCACCCGGCGTGCGCGCATGGCCGCGCTGGCCCTTGCGCTCGGCGCGCTGCTGCTCGCACCCGCAGCGTGGGCTTTCGACACGCTCGGCTACGCCACCAGCGCCACGTTCCCCTCCGGCGGACCCCAGTCGGCGCTGACCGGCTCCGGCGGCGGACCCCGGGGATTCGGCGGGCGCCCGGCGGCGGGCGGCCTCGGCGGCCCCGCGGGCGCCGGCGCGCCGCAGTTGTTCGGGAGCGGCTCGGCCGGCGGTCAAGCGCAGCGGCAAGGCGCGCCCCCGGCGGGCGGTGCGGGCGCGGGTGCCGGGTCCGGCGGCGGACCCGAAGCGGGCGCGCGCCTCGGCGCCCCCGGCTCGCAAGCGGGCGGCGCGCCCGTGGCGCCTTCGGCCGGCGCGGGAGGCTTCGGCGGCGGCGCGGGCACCGGCGGCGCGCCGGGCGGAGGCTTCGGCGGAGGCGGGCGCTCGCTCGGCAGCGTGGTCTCCTACATCGACTCGCACGGCGGCGGCACGCTGGCGGTCTCGAGCCAGTCGGACGCGGCCTCGGCGATCATCTCGGGCTACACGAACGTGGCGGGCATCGGCGGTTTCTCGGGCCGCGAGAGCGACGTCACCGCCAACTGGCTTTCGCAGGAGGTCGCCGCCGGCAAGATCCGCTGGGTGCTCGACGGCGAAACGCAGGGCGGGTTCGGCCCGGGCCTGCGCGGCGATACGCGCACCGGCTCGCGCACCGTCATGGCGGCGGTTGCGGCGGCGTGCAAGCGGGTGACGCTCACGTCCAGTGGGAAACGCTCGAGTGCGCAGGGCACGCTGTATGACTGCGCGGGCCGCGCGTCCGCGCTCGCTCACGCGAAAGCCTGATCCCGCCTCGCATTCCGGGCGGTTGCGTCGCGCAAGCGCGGCACACCTCCTGGCGGGGCCCGCGCCCGGCGCTGCGGAGGAGAACTCGAAGATGTGTCTAATACGGACCGTTAGGTCCCGCAACTTCGGGGAACATCGAGGGTCAGAGGGTTAACCGTTCGCACTGGTCTCTTAGGGGAGGTCCGATGAAGCTCCACGCCCGTATCTCGCTTTTGGCGCTGTCCGTCTGCATGCTCGGCGCGCTCGTTGGACCGGCGGTGGCGCATGGGGCGTGGGGCTTGGAATCACACGGGTTCTTTGCAGCCAACTGCAAAGAAGCCTTTGAAACGTGCGGCAGCACGGCAGTCGAAAACAACGAAGCCGTCACCACCGAAGAAGCCAAAGAACAGGGCTTCACGCAGGCAGCGGGCCATCCAAACTTCGGCATCACCGACTTCAAGGTCACTCCCGAATCGGCCGCGGACCCGATCGTCCACATCCGGACCGATGTCGCCCCGGGCCTGAGCACCGCTCCGGCCGCGGTCGGGGAATGCTCCGCTGAAGAATTCGATGGGGTCGCAGGGGAAGTCGCGAAAGGCTTGTTTACGGCACCCACGTGCAAAGCCGAATCGATCATCGGCGAAAACAAAGTCGTCGTGTTCGCCGGCTTCGAACTTCCACTGTCGGGCACCGTCTACAACCTGGTGGCCAATCACGGCCATTCCTCGACATTCGGGGTCGCCCTCGAACTTCCCGAAGCGATCACCCACTCGGAAGTCCCCCTGTTCGCCCACACCCTCATCGAAGGCAACGTGGAATGGGGACAGGAAGCCAAGGGCACCGGGGTTGGCGACTATCACGACTACTTCGAAATCAACGTGAGCCCCGAACTGCCGCTGCTGAGGTCGCGCCTGGTGTTCAAAGGCAACATCGGTAAAAACGGCTTCATCACAAACGGCAGCAACTGCGAAGGCCCCGGCCGCACGACCACCACCAGGATCGTGCTCGAATCGGTGAGCGGCGCCAAATCCGAAGGGACATACACGAGCCCGATCGGCCTGTCGGGATGCTCTTCGGTCCCATTCGATCCGGGATTCCTCGTCACGCCCGAAACCACGCAGTCGGACGCCAACGACGGGCTCAGCGCGACGGTGAGCGTGCCCCGTCCCGCGAGCCCCGAAGTGCCGGACGACTCGGCTCTCAAGACCGCGGTCGTCCAGCTGCCCGAAGGCATGACGATCAACCCGTCTTCGGCCGCCGGTCTCGAAGCCTGCAAACCCAGCCAGGCGCGGATCCACAGCTCGACCCCGGGCACCGCCTGCCCGGCCGGCTCGAAGCTCGGCACGGTCACGCTCAAGGTGCCGCAGCTCACCGAAACGCTCGCGGGCAACATCTATCTCGGCGGCCCTGAGAGCGGCCCGATCACCGGCCCGCCGTACACGGTGTACCTCGACGCGGAGTCCGAACGCTACGGGCTCTCCGTGCGCATCCGCGGCGAAGTGATCCCCAACGAACTAACCGGCCAGGTGACCACCGTCTTCCCCGAAAACCCCGAACAGCCGTTCAACGAAGCGATCCTTCACTTCAACGGCGGCGCGCTCGCGCCGATCGCCAACCCGCTGATCTGCGGCAACGCGGCCGCTGTCGCGAGCTTCAGCCCGTTCAGCGGCACGACCGAAAAGGTGCTCGGCAGTCCGTTCGCGGTCGACGCCGACGGCAAAGGCGGGGCGTGCAGCACGCCGCTCGCCTTCTCGCCCGCGCAGTCGACCTCCGACCAGACCGCCGCCGCGGGCGCCAAAACGTCGTTCAGCTTCACGCTCGAACGGCCCGAAGGCCACCAGTACCTGAAGGCGATCAGCACCACGCTGCCCGAGGGGCTGCTCGCGCTCCTGCCGACCGCCGAACAGTGCGCGGAAGCGCAGGCGAACGCCGGCACCTGCCCCGCGGGCAGCGCGATCGGCACCGTGACGGCATTCGCCGGATCGGGCCCCACGCCGTACGCGTTCCCCGGCACCGTGTACCTGACGGGCCCCTACAAGGGCGCGCCGTTCGGGATGTCGGTGGTAGTGCCCGAGGTAGCCGGGCCGTTCAACCTCGGTAACTCGATCACGCGCGCGACGATCAACGTCAACCAGGAAACCACGCGCGTCACCGTCGCGAGCGAACCACCCCTGATCGTGCACGGCGGAGTGCCGGTCCGCCTGCGCAAGCTCGTGGTGAACGTCAACCGCCAGGGGTTCCTGGTCAACCCGACCAACTGCACCGGCATGCACACCGAATCTATGCTCACCGGCGTGCAGGGCACGACCGCCACGGCCTCCTCGCCGTTCCAGGTCGAAAAATGCAGCTCGCTCGCGTTCAAACCGGCGTTCAAAGCCGCGTCGCTGGCGAAAACCTCGAAAGCGAACGGCGCGAGCCTCGAAACCACGCTCAACCTCCCCGGCGGCGGCGCGAACGTGAAATCGGTGCTCGTGACGCTGCCCGCAGCGCTGCCCTCGCGCGGGACAACGCTCAAAAAAGCGTGCCTCGCGGCCACGTTCGACGCCAACCCCTACGCGTGCCCGGCGGGCTCCTTCGTGGGTGGCGTGCGCGCCAACAGCCCCACGCTGAAGAGCAAACTCAAAGGTCCCGCGATCCTCGTCTCACACGCGAACGCGGCGTTCCCCGACCTCGACCTGCTGCTCGAAGCAGAAGGCGTGAGGGTGATCGTCAAAGGCACCACCAACATCAAAAAGTCGATCACCACCACCAACTTCGAAACCACGCCCGACGCGCCCGTTTCGAGCATCACCGTGAACCTGCCGCTCGGGCCCCACTCGGCGCTCGCCGCGTTCGGCAACATATGCGCGAAAACGCTGTACATGCCCACCACCATCACCGGCCAGAACGGCACCGTGTTCAAACAGAAGACGAAGATCGTGGTGAAGGAATGCGGGGTTCAGATCATCAAGAAGCGCGTGATCGGCAACGCCGTGTTCGTGACGGTTAAGACGTTCGCCCCCGGACGCGTGAGCGCCACCGGCGGAGGCCTGGCCTCGAGGTACAGGCGCCTTCGCTCGGCCACCACCACGACGCTCAAGGTGCCGCTCAAGGGCCGCGCGCGCCTGCGCGGGCGCCCGTTCAAGGTGCACCTGCGCATCGGCTTCAGGCCCAACAACCGCAAATTGCGCACATCCGCGTCGTTCGCGACGCTCACCGTCCGCTAGCTCCCGAAGATGGGGCGGCCTCCCGGCCGCCCCAATTTGGGACAGTGGCCCTCCCATTCTGCGTCCGCATCGCGTAGATTGCAGGCATGGATGTTGTTTCGGGTACGGATACCTCTAGCGCCTCTCCGGATGTCGAGCGGCTCCTGGCAGGCATCCGCCGCCTCAGCGTCCTGACCGACGCCGCATCCGACGCCGATACGGTCTTCCGCGGCCTCGCGCGCGAGCTCATGAGCGTGTCGCGCGCCGAGGAGGTGCAGGTGCACCACCTCGGCACCCACGGCCGCGACGAAGACCTGGTGGCCGTGTACATCGCCGACAGCGACGGACGCCTCGGCTACCTGATGCCGAGCAGCGAGCGCCCGCCGGGCGTCGCCTGGGTGGCGCGCACCGGCCGCAGCTTCCTCGCGGTGGCCGGCGAGGAACTGTCCACGAGCCTGCCCCGCCTCGCCGACAGCGGCGCGGTGGGCTGCGCGCTGCTGCTGCCGCTCGCCGAGCGCGGCGAGGTGGACGCGGTCATCGTGCTCATCCGGCGCGAGTCGAACCCGTTCGACGCCGACGCCGTGGAGCTCGCGGCCACGCTCGTGGACCAGGCCGCCACCGGGCTCGCGCTCGTGCGCGCCCGCGTCGAGGCGGGCACCGACCCCGTGACGGGCTCGATGAACCACCGCGCCATGCGCCGGCGGCTGAACGAGGAGATAGGGCGCGCGATGCGAACCGGCGTGCCGCTCTCGTGCCTGCTCATCGACCTCGACAACTTCAAGCTGGTCAACGACGAGCACGGTCACCAGGCCGGCGACGCGGTGCTGCGCGCCGTCGTCGAAGGGCTCGTGGGCGAGTTCCGGGCGTTCGACCGCGTGGCCCGCTACGGCGGCGACGAGTTCGTCGTGATCCTGCCCAACGCCGACCTCGAGAGCGCCGCCGCCGCCGGCGCGCGCGCACTCGAGCGCCTGCGCTCGCTGCCCGCGCTCGAGCACGACGCGCCCGCCGTCTCGGCCTCGATAGGCGCCGCCCAATGGCAGTCGCCGATGAGCACCGATGCGCTGCTCGAAGCCTGCGACGCCGCCCTGCTGCGCGCCAAGCGCCAGGGGAAGGGGCGCGTCACGCGCGCCTCCCAGCTCGTCCGCTGAGCTGCGGCTCGGCGCGCGGACTCTGCGAGACTGCGAGTCCCCAGCAGTCGACGACGACCGAACGGCCAGGCTACGCCCATGTCCGAAAACAGCTTTGGCGCCAAGGACCGCCTCGACATCGAGGACCGGCGCTACGAGATCTTCCGCCTCGACGCTCTTCAGCAGAGCTTCGACGTCGAACGCCTGCCGTTCTCGCTGAAGGTGCTGCTCGAGAACCTGCTGCGCACCGAGGGCAACGGCTCGGTCGCCCGGGGCGACGTGGAAGCGCTCGCCGGCTGGGACGCCTCGGCGGAGCCGAGCGTCGAGATCGCATTCAGCCCCGCGCGCGTGCTCATGCAGGATTTCACCGGCGTGCCCGCCGTGGTCGACCTCGCGGCGATGCGCGACGCGATGGCCGACATGGGCGGCGACCCCGCGCGCATCAACCCGCTCGCCCCCGCCGAGCTCGTGATCGACCACTCGGTGCAGGTGGACGCGTTCGGCACCCGCGACGCGTTCCGCGTGAACGCGGAGCGCGAGCTCGAACGCAACCGCGAGCGCTACGCCTTCCTGCGCTGGGGGCAGGGCGCCTTCGACGACTTCTCCGTGGTGCCGCCCGACACCGGCATAGTGCACCAGGTCAACCTCGAGTACCTCGCGCGCGTGGTCTTCCCCAACGCCGCCACCGGGCAGGCGTACCCCGACACGCTCGTCGGCACCGACTCGCACACCACCATGGTCAACGGGCTGGGCGTGCTCGGCTGGGGCGTCGGCGGGATCGAGGCCGAGGCAGCGATGCTCGGCCAGCCGATGTCGATGCTGATCCCGCAGGTGCTGGGCTTCGAGCTGAACGGCGAGCTGCCCGAGGGAGCGACCGCCACCGACCTCGTGCTCACCGTCACCCAGATGCTGCGCGAGCGCGGCGTGGTGGGCATGTTCGTGGAGTTCCATGGCGCCGGCCTCGCGCGCCTGCCGATCGCGGACCGGGCCACGATCGGCAACATGTCGCCCGAGTTCGGCAGCACGTGCGCGATCTTCCCGATCGACCGCGAGACGCTCAGCTACCTCGAGTTCACCGGCCGTCCGCCCGAGCAGCTCGCGCTGGTCGAGGCGTACGCGAAGGAACAGGGCCTGTGGCACGACGAGCACTCCGAAACGCCCACCTACTCCGACCACATCGGGCTCGACCTCGGCACGGTCGAACCGAGCCTCGCCGGCCCGAGGCGCCCGCAGGACCGGATCGCGCTGTCGGGCGCGCGCGAGGCGTTCCGCGAGGCGGTGCTCGAGCACGTGGGGCCCGACGAGGGCTTCGACTCGCACGACGAGGCCGTGGCCGAGTCCTACCCCGCCTCGGACCCTCCCGCCAACGGCGTGCCTGGGCACGAGCGCGGGGCGGCGCCCGTCGCGCGCGCCGCCGGCGCCGGCGCGCACGCGGCCACGCTCGCGCGGCCCCACGCGGCGGTCCCGGTGGAGACCCCGCGGGGCAGCTTCGAGCTCGACCACGGCCACGTGGTGATCGCCGCGATCACGAGCTGCACCAACACGTCGAACCCGTCGGTGATGGTCGGAGCCGGGCTGCTCGCGCGCAACGCGGCCGCGCGCGGCCTGCGCGCGAAGCCGTGGGTCAAGACCTCGCTCGCGCCCGGCTCGAAGGTCGTCACCGAGTACCTCGACCGCGCCGGGCTCACCGAGCCGCTCGAGCAGCTCGGCTTCAACCTCGTGGGGTATGGCTGCACCACCTGCATAGGCAACTCCGGCCCGCTGCCCGAGGAGATCTCGGCGGCCGTCGCCGAGGGCGATCTCGCCGTCGCCGCGGTGCTGTCCGGCAACCGCAACTTCGAGGGCCGCATCAACCCCGACGTGAAGATGAACTACCTCGCCTCGCCGCCGCTGTGCGTGGCCTACGCGCTCGCCGGCACGATGGACATCGACATCACCAGCGAGCCGCTCGGGCAGGACGAGAGCGGCGAGGACGTGTACCTGCGCGACATCTGGCCCTCCGCCCACGAGGTCGCGCAGACCGTCGGCGAGGCGGTGCACGCCGACATGTTCAAGCGCAGCTACAGCGAGGTGTTCGCGGGCGACGAGCGCTGGAACGCGCTCGAGGTGCCCGGCGGCGAGCGCTTCGCGTGGGACGAGAGCTCCACGTACGTGCGCCTGCCGCCGTACTTCGCCGAGATGCCGGCGCAGCCCGCGCCGGTGAGCGACATCGACGGCGCGCGCGTGCTCGCGCTGCTCGGCGACAGCGTCACCACCGACCACATCTCGCCCGCGGGATCGATCAAGCGCGACGGCCCCGCCGGCCTCTACCTGCAGGAGCAGGGCGTGCAGCCGCGCGACTTCAACTCATACGGAGCGCGCCGCGGCAACCACGAGGTGATGATGCGCGGCACCTTCGCCAACATCCGCCTGCGCAACCTGATCGGCGGCGGCGAGCAGCTGCCCGAAGGAGGCTTCACCCGCTATCTGGCCGACGGCTCCGGCGAGCAGCTGGCGATCTACGACGCCGCCATGCGCTACATGGCCGACGGCATCGACCTCGTGGTGCTCGCCGGCCGCGAGTACGGGAGCGGCTCCTCGCGCGACTGGGCCGCCAAGGGCACGAGGCTGCTGGGGGTGCGCGCGGTGATCGCGCAGAGCTACGAGCGCATCCACCGCTCGAACCTGATCGGCATGGGCGTGCTGCCGCTGCAGTTCCCCGACGGCGAGAGCGCCGCCTCGCTCGGGCTGACCGGCGAGGAGACCTTCTCGATCACCGGGCTCGCCGGCGCGATGGCAGGCGGCGGCGCCGCGCCGCGCGAGGTGCGCGTGAGCGCCGCGCGCGAGGGCGCCGAGGCGGTGTCCTTCGACGCGCGCGTGCGCATCGACACGCCGCGCGAGGCCGACTACTTCCGCCACGGCGGCATCCTGCAATACGTCCTGCGCGCGCTGCTCGCGCGATGAGCAGCCCCGAGCGCAAGCGCTCACCGCGCGCGCGGGCGCCCGGGCGCGCGGCCGCTGCGCCCGCGCGGCGTGCCTCGCGCGCCGGGGCGCAGGCGGGCGTGCCGCCGGTGCTGCGCGACCTGCTCGTCGCGCGCGGCCCCTCGGGGTATGAGACCGCGCCGGCCCGCGTGTGGAGCGCCGCCGCGGGCGAGTTCGCCGAGACGAGCACCGACGCGCTCGGCACCCCGATCGCACGCGTCGCGCCGCGCAGCGCCAGAGGGCGCGCGCGCAGGCTGCTCGTGATGGGCCACATCGACGAGATCGGGCTGATCGTCACCCACATCGACGACGACGGCTACGTGTGGTTCATCGCGGTCGGCGGCTGGGACGCGCAGGTGCTCGTGGGCCAGCGCGTGGTGCTCGACACGCGCTCGGGGCCCGTCGCCGGCGTGGTGGGCAAGAAGCCGATCCACCTGCTGCGCGAGGACGAGCGCGGCAAGGTGGCCGACATCCGCGAGATGCACATAGACATCGGCGCCCGCGGCGGCGAGGAGGCGCGCGCGCTCGTGGCGATCGGCGACGTCGCGGTGATCGACGCGGAGCCCGTCGAGCTGCTCGGCGGCCGCCTCGTCTCGCGCGCGCTCGACAACCGCCTCGGCTCGTTCGTCGCGCTCGAGGCGGCGCGCCAGGTGGCTGCGGCGGGCGGCGCGCGCTGGGAGCTCGTGGCCGCCGCGGCCGCGCAGGAGGAGACCACGTTCGGCGGGTCGCGCACGAGCGCCTTCTCGCTGGAGCCCGACGCGGCGATCGTGGTCGACGTCACGCACGCCACCGACGCGCCCGGCATAGACGTGAAGGAGAACGGCAAGCACGACCTCGGCTCCGGCCCCGTGATCGGGCGCGGCTCGAACCTCGACGAGCGCGTGTACGAGCTGCTGCGCGACACCGCCGAGGGCGAGAAGATCCCGTTCACGGTGGAGGCCACCGCGCGCCACACCGGCACCGACGCCGACGCCGTGCACCTCAGCCGCAGCGGCGTGCCCACCGGCCTCGTGCAGATCGCGCTGCGCTACATGCACTCGCCCGTCGAACTCGTGCAGCTCGAGGACGTCCACGCGTGCGCGCGGCTGATCGCCGCCGCGGCGCTTCGCCTCGGCGCGCAGCTCTAGCGTCGCGCCCGCGTCAGGCGGCCGTCAGCTCGCTGTTGGGCGAGATCTCGTAGACCTGCCCCGGCGCGCCGCCGATCACCAGCATCTGCAAGCCCTCGGGGCCCGCGTACGCCTTGCGCTTGGTGCCCGGGCCGACCCGCACGAGCAGGTCCTTCGCGAGGTCCACGCGCGTGTCCTCCACGTCGAGCCAGCCGGAGCCGCCGAGCAGCAGGTAGACCTCCTCCTGCCCGTCCTCGCCGTGGTCGTGCTCGGGGTAGTCCGAGTAGTCCGGGGGCAGCTGGATGATCTGCATTCCGAACGACGTGACGCCGAGCTCTGCGCGCGCCTTCACGAAGCCGCCGCCGAAGCCGGCCTCCATCTCGCCGATGCGCTTTGCCTGATAGTCAGCCATCGCGGCGAAACCTATCGGATCAGCCCTCACGCCGCCATCAGGATCGCGAGCTGGCGCGACTGTGCGAGCAGGGTCCCGTCCGCCGCCCAGATCACCCCGTCGGACTCGAACAGGCCCTCGTGCACCGCCGTGCAGGCGAACAGCGCGAAGCACGGGCCGCTCGCGCCCGGCGCGGGGCTCGCGCGGAAGTGGATCGTGAGGTCGATCGTGGGCGCGATCATCGGCTCGCGCAGCCGCGTGAACGGGGGCGGGTAGAGCGAGTCGGAGAAGAGCGCCAGCGCGATCGCGTCATGCGCGCGCTCTTCGTCGCGCAGGCCGAGCCACGCGCCCACCTGCATCGGCTCGCGAGAGCCGCTGAACGGCACCTCTCCGATGCGCGGCACCACCACGAGCTGGCGCAGGAACTCCGGCGCGAGCCCGCGGTCGACCGCCTGCGCGATCCAGGCCCACTGCTCGTGCTCGCCGGGAGGGGCCACGTCGGGCATGCGCAGGTCGATCTCCTCCGGCGCCGACCACGGCACCGAGAACGCCGCCAGCGCCAGCGCCATCAGCCTCCCGTCCTGCTCCATGCGCGCCGACAGCGTGCTCAGCGAGCGCCCCTCGCGCTCGTGCGTCACCGAGATGCTCACCGGCCCGGGCTGCGGCGAGCGCGCGTAGTGCACAGTCAGCGATCGCGGCGAGCGCTCGGGGTCGCGCACGCTCTCGCGCAGAGCGCGCAGCAGCATCGCCGCCAGGTAGCCGCCGTGCGGGCCGCGCGCGGCGCGCCAGTAGGGCGATACCTCCGCCTCGTAGCGGGCCACGTGCGGCCCGCCGCCGCCGCCCGCGAGCTCCTCCACGAGCGACACCGCCGTGTCGCGGTCGAAGAAGCCCGGCGCCGCGGAGTGCTCTGCCGCCTGCTCGCCCGTGAGGCGCGCGGCCCGCTCGCGCGCGGGGCGCGCGGCCTGCGGCTCAGCCACGGACGAGGCGCTTGTATGTGATGCGGTGGGGCCTGTCCGCCGCCGCGCCCAGCCGCTCCCGGCGGTGCTCCTCGTAGGCCTCGAAGTTGCCCTCGAACCAGCGCACCTGCGAGTCGCCCTCGAAGGCGAGCACGTGCGTGGCGATGCGGTCGAGGAACCAGCGGTCGTGCGAGATCACCACCGCGCAGCCCGGGAACGAGAGCAGCGCGTCCTCCAGGGCGCGCAGCGTGTCCACGTCGAGGTCGTTGGTGGGCTCGTCCAGCAGCAGCAGGTTGCCGCCCTTGCGCAGCAGCTTCGCCAGGTGCACGCGGTTGCGCTCGCCGCCCGACAGATCGCCGACGCGCGCCTGCTGGTCGGTGCCCTTGAAGTTGAAGCCCGCCGTGTACTGGCGCGAGTTGACCACGCGGTCGCCCACCTTGAGCTGGTCGAGCCCTTCGGAGATCTCCTCCCACACGGTCTTCGCGGGATCGAGCGCGTCGCGCGACTGGTCCACGTACGCGAGCTCCACGGTCTCGCCGAGCTCGAGCGTGCCCGTGTCGGGCGCCTCCTCGCCGGTGATCATCCTGAACAGCGTGGTCTTGCCCGCGCCGTTCGGGCCGATCACGCCCACGATGCCCGCGCGCGGCAAATCGAAGGACAGATCCTCGATCAGCAGTCGCTCGCCGAAGCCCTTGCCGAGGGCGTTCGCGCGCAGCACCACCTCGCCGAGGCGCGGCCCCGGCGGGATGTGGATCTGCACGTCCTCGAGCTTCACGTTGCGCTCCTCCGCGACGAGCTCCTCGTAGCGCGTGAGGCGCGCCTTCGAGCGCGTGCGCCTGCCCTTCGGGTTCGTGCGCACCCACTCGAGCTCCGAGGCGATCGTGCGCTGGCGGGCCTTTTCGGAGCGCTCTTCCTGCGCGAGCCGCGCCTGCTTCTGCTCGAGCCAGCTCGAGTAGTTGCCCTGGTAGGGGATCCCGCGCCCGCGGTCGAGCTCCAGGATCCAGCCCGCCACGTTGTCGAGGAAGTAGCGATCGTGCGTGACCGCCACCACCGTGCCGCTGTACTCGGCCAGATGGCGCTCGAGCCACGCGACCGACTCCGCGTCGAGGTG
Organism: uncultured Solirubrobacteraceae bacterium; assembly: GCA_963813685.1. GTDB lineage: Bacteria > Actinomycetota > Thermoleophilia > Solirubrobacterales > Solirubrobacteraceae > Palsa-744. Next base: position 49,135 of record CAWEZQ010000004.1, on the reverse strand, counting down.
GTTCGTGGGCTCGTCGAGCAGCAGCAGGTCGGGGGCGCTCAGCAGCAGCCTGCACAGCGCCACGCGGCGGCGCTCGCCGCCCGACAGCGTGCTCACGTCCGCGTCCGCAGGCGGAAGCCGCAGCGCGTCCATCGCGTAGTCGAGCTGCGTGTCGAGGTTCCACGCGTCCGCCGCGTCGATCTTCGCCTGCAGCTCGCCGAACTCCCCGGCGACCTCGTCGGAGTAGTTCGCAGCGAGCTCGTTGAAGCGCTCCAGCAGCGCCTTCGTATCCGCCACGCCGTCCTCCACGTTGCCGCGCACGTCCTTGCTCTCGTCGAGCGCGGGCTCCTGCTCGAGCATGCCCGCACGCGCCCCCGGCGCGAGCGCCGCCTCCCCGCGGAACTCCTGGTCGGTCCCCGCCATGATCCGCAGCAGCGTCGACTTGCCCGCGCCGTTGTAGCCGAGAACTCCGATCTTCGCGCCGGGGTAGAACGCGAGCGTGATGTTGTCGAGCACCGTCTTGTCGGGCGGGAACAGGCGCGACAGCCGGTGCATCGTGAAGATGTACTGGGAGGACACTCGCACGCAGCATATGACCTCGCCGCGGCCGCTAACGTTGACGGGTCAATGCCCGTCACCGTCCTCGATATCGAGCAGCATCTGCTCCTCCTGGAGCTCGACGCGCCGTTCAACAAGCGCGACGTGCAGCTCGCCCGGCGCAGGATGGCCAAGCGCTGGCACCCCGACCTCGCGCCCGCGGGGCGCCAGTTCGAGCACGAGCGCCACCTCAAGGCGATCAACGAGGCCGCCGACCAGCTCGAGCGGCTCGCCGAGGGCTCGCGCGGCGGAATCCGTCTCGCGCAACGCCGTGCGCGCGAGCGCCCAGGCGGCGCGCAGGGAGCGCGAAGCCGCGGGCCAGCGCGCCTACGAAGCCGAGCAGCGCGCGCGCGAGGCCGCGAAGGACAAAGCCAGGCACGATCCGTTCGGCAGCCGCGTGCCCGACCACTCCGTGGTGCACCGCTACGCGCGCTGCCTCAGCTACCCCGAGTGGGGCGTGGGAACCGTCACGGGCATCTACTTCACCTCCAACGGGGACAGCCGCGGCGAGGAGGTGCAGCAGTGGGCGCGCGTGTCGTTCAGCCACGGCGTGCGCACCGTGCCCGCGGGGAGCCTGCGCTTCGTGGACTTCTCCAAGCCCGACCGCGCGGAGGACCGCGTGGAGCGCTTCATGATCGCCGCGCAGCGCGCGATGGCCGAAGGCGAGTACGAGCTCGCGGCGCAGCGCCTCATCTACGCGCGCGACGCCGACCCCCGCAACGTGTCGGTGCTGCGCCTGATGACGCTCGCCTTCTGGCAGGCCGGCAAGCTCGACGCGGCCGCGCGCGCGGTGCGCGACTGGGCGCGCGCCGACCCGTCCAAGCCGGCCGCGCACCGCTTCGCGGCGCGCATCTACGAAGACATGGGCGCAGTGGATCTCGCCGAGGAGGCCGCCGAGCGCGCCGCGCGCCGCGGGCCCGCCGACGCGAGCGCGTGGGAGCGCCTCGGCCGCCTGCGGCTGCGGCTGCTCGACCGCGAGGGAGCGCTCAGCGCGCTGCGCCAGGCGCTCTCGCTGGGGGCCGGCGAGGACGTCGCCGAGCTCGTCGCCGAAGCGCTCGCGCTCGAGCCGCGCGCGCCCGGGGAGGCGCTCGCGAGCTAGAAGCGCGCCGCGTCGCCCGCGCTCCGGGCGCGTACGATCAGTGGCGTGGCATCGGCAGGCTCGCGCCAAGCCGGCGCGCCGGGGGCGCGCGCGCTCGACTACTTGGTCGAGTTCCTGCGCGAGCATCCGCCGTTCGACGCGCTCGCAAGCGAGGACGTGGAGCGCGTGGCCGGCTCCGCGCAGGTCGAGTTCTTCCTCGCGGGCGCCACCATCTTCTCGCAGGGAGCGAAGCCGGTGGAGGATCTGCGCGTGGTGCGCGCCGGCGCCGTCGAGCTCGTGCTCGCGGGTCGCGTGCTCGACCTGCTCGGTCCCGGCGAGCTGTTCGGCCATGCCTCGATGCTGTCGGGCCTGCCGCCTGGCTTCGCGGCGCGCGCGCGCGAGGACACGCTCTGCTACCGCATCCCCGAGCCGGTCGCGCGCTCCGTGCTCGCGCGCCCCGAGAGCGTCGGCTTCGTCGCGCGCTCGCTGCTCGAGATGCACGCGCGCGCCCCGTCCGCGTTCGTCACGCGCGCGCCCGCGCCCGACCCCGCCAACCAGCCAGTGGGGTCGCTGATCCGCTCGCCGCCCGTGGTGTGCGCCCCCGGCACCAGCCTGCGCGAGGCCGCGGCGCTGATGACCGCGGCGGGCGCGACCGCGGCGGTGGTGGACCTCGGCGACTCGCTCGGCATCCTCACCGACCGGGACCTGCGCTCGCGCGTGATCGCGGGCGGCATCGACCCCGGCGCGCCCGTCACCCGCGCGATGAGCGCGCCCGCGTACTACGGTCGACCCCGAGTCGCCTCGGCGGCGACGTGCTGCTCGAGATGCTCGACCGCGGCATCCGCCACTTCCCCGTGCGTGAGCGCGCGGCGCGAGGTGCTGGGCGTGCTCGACGCGGTCGACCTGCACGCGGTGGAGACGCTCTCCTCGTTTCACCTGCGCCGCACGATCGCGCGCGCGCAGGACCCCGCCGAGCTCGCGCCCGCGGTCGAGGGCCTTCGCCCCGCGGTGGTCGCGCTGCACGAGGCGCGCGTGGCCGCGTCGAGCATCGCGCGCATGTACTCGGTACTGCTCGACGCGATCACGCGCAGGCTGATCGAGTTCGCGCTCGCCGACGCGGGCGAGCCCGGCGCGGAGTTCGCGTGGCTCGCGCTCGGCAGCCAGGCGCGGCGCGAGGCCGCGCCCTCCTCCGACGTGGACAGCGCGATCGTGTGGTACGGCGACGCCGCCGGCGAGCGCGAGGAGGCGGTGCGCGCCTCGCTTCACAGGGTCGGCACGTACGTGGCCGAGCAGCTCGCGGCCGCGGGCGTGCGCGTCGACGAGAACGGCGTGAGCGCCTCGAACGTGGTGTTCGTGCGCTCGCTCTCCTCGTGGCAGAAGGTCGCGCGCAGCTGGCTCGAGGACCCCACCCAGGAGAAGGCGCTGATCCTCGTCTCGGTGCTCGTCGAGGGCAGGCCCGTGTGGGGCATCCACATGGGCACGCCGCTCGCCGACACGCTGCGCGGCGCGAGCGCGCGCCCGCGGCTGCTGCGGCTGCTCGCGAGGCTCGCGCTCGCGCACAGGCCGCCGACCGGCTTCATGCGCGGGCTCGTGCTCGAACACGACGGCGAGCACCGCGGCCGGCTCGACCTCAAGCACGGCGGGCTGCTGCCGATCGTGGACCTCGCGCGCTGGGCCGGCATGGCCGCGGGCGTCGCCGGCGCCTCGACCGCCGAGCGGCTGCGCGCCGCCGCCGACGCCGGCAGCCTGCCCGCGGGCGACGTGCGCACGCTCGAAGACGCGCACGAGCTGTTCACCGAGCTGCGCCTCGCGCACCAGGTCGAGCAGCTGCGCGAAGGCCTCGAGCCCGACGACCACATCAGCCCCAACGAGCTGAGCGCGCTCACGCGCAGCCACCTCAAGGAGGCGTTCAGGGCGGTGGCCTCCGTGCAGAAGCACGTCAGCGCCGAACTCGACCTCGGCGTGCGATGAGCTCGCGCGCGCCGGCGCGCGCGGGCGCCCTCGCCTATGGCGCCGCGCAGATGCCCGCCGGGCGCACGCCGTGGCGCGACGCGCCCTACTGCGCGCTCGACCTCGAGCTGACCGGGCTCGACCCGCGCCGCGACGAGATCGTCTCCTTCGCCGCGATCCCGATCGACGACGGGCCGCGTGAGCCTGGCGGGCGCCGTCGGCGGGCTCGCGAGCCCCTCGCGGCCGATGGACGCGGCCGCGATCAGGGTGCACGGGCTGCGCGCTGCGGACCTCGAGGGCGCGCCGCCCATCGACGAGGCGATCCAGCCGCTGCTCGCGGCGCTCGCCGGCAGGGTGGCGGTGGTGCACGTGGCCGAGATCGAGCGCGGCTTTCTGCGGCCCGTGCTGCGCAGGCTCGGGCTGCGCCTGCGGGCCGAGATGATCGACACGAGCGTGCTCGGCGCGATCTGGCTGAACGAGCGCGACGGCGTGCCGCCGGCGCGCATGGCGCTGCGCGATCTCGCGGGCGCGCTCGGGCTGCCGGGCCACCGCGACCACGACGCGGCCGCCGACGCGCTCACCACCGCGCAGGTCTTCCTCGCGCTGGCCACGCACCTCGACGCGAAGCGCCCGCAGACCGTGCGCAGCCTCGCCGGCGCGGAGGGGCGCCTGGCTGCCGCGAGGCTGTATCCGTAGCCCTCGCGCTACAGCACGTTCACGGCGCGCGAGACGATCAGCCCGATCGTCACGATCGAGACGAGCGCCTGCAGGCCCATCACCCCCTTGCTCATCCGCGACAGCGGCATCGTGTCGGTCGGCGAGAACGCCGTCGCGTTGGTGAGCGACACGTACATGTAGTCGTAGACGTTCGGGCGCCAGTCGAGCGGCTCGATCATGTCGTCGGTCATCTGCGGGAACAGGAAGTCGGGCGGCCCGTCGTTGCCCTCGGCGCGCTGTCCCGGACCGCCGCGGTCCAGCAGCCAGTACCACAGCGCGAAGATCAGGAAGTTGGTGAGCCAGATCAGCACGCCCGAGACGATCAGCCTTTTGCCTTCGTCCACGTGGTGGTGCAGCAGGTAGTGCGTGAGCGCGCCCAGCGAATAGACGTTCGCCGCGCTCACCACGGCGGTGAGCGCGATCGCGGCGCGGTGGCGGCCCGCGTGCGCGTGCTCGAGCTCGCGCGGGCTCGCGAAGAACAGCCCCACCAGCAGCACGCCCTCGCACGCCGGCACCACCCACGAGGGCCCCACGGTGAGCCTCGGAGGCAGCGACAGCTGCAGCCCGATCGCGGCGAGCACCATCGCCAGCACCGGCCAGAATTTTTCCGGCGCCGCGGGCGGCGGGTATTGCCGTGCGCGCTGCGCAGTCGACCGCTCGGGCACGGGCACAGAGCGTAGGCGCAGGTGCGGCGGCACACGCGCCGGGCGCGCCCGGCCGCGGGATGCAGCGCTACGCTTGGGCGTGGTGGGACTCGAGAACCCCGTCCACCTGGTCTTCATCGCGGTCGTCGCGCTGGTGGTGCTCGGCCCGAGACGCCTGCCCGAACTCGCGCGCGCGCTCGGCAAAGGGCTGCGCGAGTTCCGCGAGGCGATCAGCGTCGATGAGATCCGCGACGTGCACGACACAGTCCGCCACGGGGCGGTCCACGAGCCCGTTCGCCAGGAGGCGCACGCCGAGCCGGCGGCGCCCGCCGCGAGCCAGCCCGCCGATGGCGAGGTCCCGGGCGCGCCCGCGGGTGCCGCGCCCTCGCAGCCGCCCCCGCCCGACACCGTCGCCCACGCCGCGGGTGCGCACGGCCAGGAGCCGCCGGCAGCGGTCTGAGCGGCCGCGGTGCGGTCCGCCGCCGCCGCTACCGTCCCCGGCCTGATGCGGCTCATCGTCGCCCGCTGCGAGGTCACCTATGCCGGCCGGCTCAGCACGTCGCTGGCCGAGGCGGTGCGGCTGCTGATGGTGAAGGCCGACGGCACGTTCATGGTGTGGTCCGACGGCGCAGGCCCGAGCGTGAAGCCGCTCAACTGGATGGCCGCGCCCACGCTGATCGAGGAGCACGCCGGCCCCGACGGAAGCCTCGCGCGGCTCACCGTGCGCCGCCCGCGCCAGGAGGAGCGGCTCGAGATCTCGATCTCCGAGGTGCTCTCCGACGTCGAGCACGAGCTCGACATCAGCGGCTCGCTCGAGAAGGAGGGGCTCGAGCGCGAGCTCCAGGAGCTGCTCGCGGCCGCGCCCGAGTGGTGCGGCGAGGGGCTTCGCGTGGTGCGCCGCGAGTGGCCCACCGACATCGGACCCGTGGACCTGATGTGCCGCGACTGCGACGACGCGTGGATCGCCGTCGAGATCAAGCGCGTGGGCACGATCGACGCGGTCGAGCAGCTGAGCCGCTATCTGCAGCGCATCCGCCTCGACCCCGCGCTCGGCGGGTGCCGCGGGGTGCTCGCGGCGCAGACGATCAAGCCGCAGGCGCGCGTGCTCGCGAACTCGCGCGAGATCGCGTGCGTGGAGGTCGATCTCGACCTGCTGCGCGGCACGCGCGAGCCCGACCTGCGCCTGTTCGCCGCCTGAGCGCGAGCGGGCGCGCGCAGGCGCCCGCGCGCGGGTAGGCTGCGTGCGGTCCCCGAGCAAGGAGTGAGCAGATGTCAGCCGATCAGCCCGCAGCCACCGCCCAGGAGCCCGACGCAGCCAGCGCGCCGCCGGTGCTCACCGAGCGGCGCGGCAACGTGCTGCTGATCACGCTCAACCGGCCCGAGGTGCGCAACGCCGTCAACGCCGCGCTCGCAGCGGGCGTCGGCGCCGCGCTCGACGAGCTCGACTCCGACGACGAGCTGTCGGTGGGCGTGCTCAACGGCAGCGGCGGCTTCTTCAGCGCGGGCATGGACCTCGGCGCGTTCGTGAAGGGCGAGTCAGCGTGGTTCGGCGACCGCGGCTTCGCCGGCATCACCCAGCGCGCCTCGCGCAAGCCGCTGATCGCCGCGATCGAGGGCTTCGCGCTCGCGGGCGGCATGGAGATCGCGCTCAGCTGCGACCTGATCGTCGCGGCGAGCGGCGCGCGCATGGGCATCCCCGAGGTGAAGCGCTCGCTCGTCGCCGCCGGCGGCGCGCTGCTGCGGATGCCGCGGCGCATGCCCTACCACGTGGTGATGGAGCTCGCGCTCACCGGCGACATGCTCCCCGCCGAGCGCTTCGCGGAGCTCGGGCTGGTCAACCGCGTGGTGGAGCCCGGCACCGCCGTCGACGCCGCGCTCGAGCTCGCCGCCGAGCTCGCCAAGAACGGCCCGCTCGCGCTGATCGCGACCAAGCGCGTGCTGCAGGAGCAGTACGACTGGTCCACAGCCGAGATGTGGGACAGGCAGGGCGAGATCGTCGGGCCCGTGTTCGCCTCCGAGGACGCCCGCGAGGGCTCCGCCGCGTTCAAGGAGAAGCGCGACCCGGTGTGGAGGGGGCGCTGACGCGCGCGGCGCCTGCGGCGGCGCCGGTGTGGAAGGGGCGCTAACGCGCGCGGCGCCTGCGGCGGCGCTGGCGCATGACGCGCACGAAGCGGCGCCACAGGACGAGCATCAGCGCTCACCCGGCGTCTTGCGCGGGTATTGCGAGATCGGCTGGCGGAGGTCGATCGCGGTCGTGACGATGCGGTTCTGTTCGTCGAGGTGCGCCGCCGGGTAGCCCTCGCCCGGGCTCGCGCGCTCGGGCCGGCCCACGAAGCCGAAGTGGAGCTCGTGGGGCATGATCTGCATGAGGCGCGGGAACATGTGCGCCCGCGCGCCCATGTTGCGCGGCTCCTCCTGCACCCACAGCACCTCGCGCAGGTTCGGGTAGCGGCCCATCAGCTCCAGCAGCTGGCGTTCGGGGAACGGGTACAGCAGCTCCACGCGCGCCACCGCCAGGCCCACGTGGCTCGCGCGCTCGGGGTGGCCCACCAGGTCGTAGTAGATCTTGCCCGTGCACAGCACCAGGCGCGTGACCTGGTCGTCCTGCACGCCGGGCTCCGCCAGCACCGGCTGGAAGCGCGTGTTCTCGGCCATGTCCGCGATCGAGCTCGACGCCTGCGGCAGGCGCAGCAGCGACTTGGGCGTCATCACCACCAGCGGCCGCTGCTTCGCGATGCGAGCCTGGCGGCGAAGCAGGTGGAAGTACTGCGCCGGCGTTGTCGGGCTCGCCACGCGGATGTTGCCCTCCGCCGCCAGCGCCAGGAAGCGCTCGAGCCGCGCCGAGGAGTGCTCCGGCCCCGAGCCCTCGTAGCCGTGCGGCAGCAGCATCGTCAGGCGCGAGGTCTGGCCCCACTTCGCGAGGCCCGACACGATGAACTGGTCCACGATCACCTGCGCGGAGTTCACGAAGTCGCCGAACTGCGCCTCCCACAGCACCAACGTCTCGGGCGCCTCCTGGCTGTAGCCGTACTCGAAGCCGAGGCACGCGAGCTCCGACAGCGGGCTGTTGTGCAGCTCGAGCGGCGCCAGCGCCTCCGGCAGGCTCTGGATCGGGCACACCGTCTGGCCGGTCTTCGCGTCGTGCAGCACCATGTGGCGCTGGCTGAAGGTGCCGCGCTCGGTGTCCTGGCCCGTCAGGCGCAGCGGCGTGCCCTCGGTCAGCAGCGTCGCGAACGCGAGCGCCTCCGCGTGCGCCCAGTCGATGGTGCCCGCCTGCGCGTCCTCGTTCTCGAGCGCTTCCCTGCGGCGGTCGAGCTGTTTGACGAGCTTGGGGTGCACCGTGAAGCCCTCCGGCACGCGTAGCAGCTGCTCCCCCAGCTCGCGCAGCCTGCCCGCCGGCACCGCCGTGTCCACCTCGGGGCTCGGCGAGCGGTCGAGCTGGTACTCGCCCGTGCTGTGCTCGCCCTCGTGCTCCGCCGCCTCCGCGATGCGCGTCTTCAGGCGCTGGTGCAGCGTCGTCAGGTTGTCCCACACCTCCTGCGCCTGGCGGTCCACCTCCTCCTTGGTGACCGCGCCCTCCGCCACCAGCCGGTCCGACCACACCTCCGCCACGCGCTTCTTGGCCTTGATCTTCGCGTACATCTCCGGCTGCGTGTACGCGGGCTCGTCCGACTCGTTGTGGCCGAAGCGCCGGTAGCCGATCAGGTCGATCAGCACGTCGTGGCCGAACTCCTGGCGGAACGCGAACGCGAGCCGCACCGAGCTCATGCACGCCGCCACGTCGTCGGCGTTCACGTGGATGATCGGCACGTCGAAGCCCTTCGCGAGGTCCGACGCCCAGCGTGTCGAGCGCGCGTCGTCGGGGTCGGTCGTGAAGCCCACCTGGTTGTTCATGATCAGGTGGATCGTGCCCCCCACCTTGTAGCCGTCGAGGCCCTGCAGGTTGAGCGTCTCCGACACCACCCCCTGGGCGGGGAACGACGCGTCGCCGTGGATCACGATCGGAACCGCCGCGTCGGTGTCCTGGTGGGCGTGCGGCCCCTCGCGCGAGGTCTGCGCCGCCCGCGTCGCGCCCTCGACCACCGCCGAGACGTACTCGAGGTGGCTCGGGTTGGACTCGAGGTTCACGCGGATCGCCTCGCCGTTGGGCAGCTTGTACAGGCCCTGCGTGCCGTGGTGGTACTTCACGTCGCCCGTCCCGCCCTGCGGGATCGTGGTGACCGCCTCGAGCGTGGACGCGCCCTCGAACTCGCCGAAGATCGTGTCGTACGCCCGCCCGAGGTTGTGCGCGAGCACGTTCAGCCTCCCGCGGTGCGCCATCCCGATGACCACCTCGCGGCCGCCCGTCGTCGCCGAGAGCTGGATCAGCTCGTCGAGCATCGGCACAGTCATGTCGAGCCCCTCGATCGAGAACTGGTGCTGCCCGAGGTACGCCTTGTGCATGAAGCGCTCGAGCGCGTCCACCTCCACCAGCCGCTTGAGCAGCGTGCGCCGCTCCTCGCTCGTGAGCGGGCGCCGGAACGCGCCCGACTCGATGTGCTCGCGAAGCCACACGCGCTGGCGGTGCGAGGCGATGTGCTCGATCTCGTAGGCGATCGTGCCGCAGTACGTTTCGGTGAGGTGCGGCAGCGCGTCCGCGAGCGTCTGCCCGGGCACGTACATCTGGAAGATCGCCGCCGGGAGGCGAGCCTGGATCTCGGGCGGCAGGCCGAGCGCCTCCGGGTCGAGCCCCGGGTCGCCCTCGGGCTCCGAGCCGAGCGGGTCGAGATGCGCCGCGAGGTGGCCGTGGCTGCGCACGCGGCTCACGAACGTGCTCGCGGCCTGCACCGCCTGCAGCAGTTCGGGCGCCACCGGCACGGCCGCGGCGTGGGCCTGAGCCGCCACGGCGGGCGCCGCCGGGGCGGGCGCGGGCGCCGCTGGCGCCGGTCCCGGCGCCACGCCGAGCGACGCGAACACGTCCTCGTAGAAGCCGTCCTCGCCGTGCAGATAGGACTCGATCAGCGCGAGGAAGCGGCCGGACTCCGCGCCCTGGATGATGCGGTGGTCATACGTCGAGGTCATCGTCATGACCTTCTCCGCCCCCACCGCCGACGCGGCGCCCGCGAGGCCCGGCGGGTAGCCGATCGAGCCGGTCGCCACGATCGTGCCCTGGCCGCCCATCAGGCGCGGCACCGACGCCGCGGTGCCGATCCCGCCGGGGTTCGTGAGGCTCATGTTCGCGCCCACCAGGTCGTCGGCGGTGAGCGTGTTGGTGCGCGCCTTCTCCACCAGCGCGTCGTACGCCGCCACGAAGCCCGCGAAGTCCATCCGGCCCGCGTCGCGGATCACCGGCACCATCAGCGTACGCGAGCCGTCGCGCTTCTCCACGTCCACCGCCAGCCCCAGGTTGACCGCGCCGTCGCGCACGCGGTGCGGCTTCGCTTCGATCTCCGCGAAGTGGTCGCACATGACGGGCATCTCCTGCGCCGCGCGCGCGATCGCGTACGCGATCAGGTGGGTGAACGACACCCGGTGGCCCGCCGCCTTCAGCTCGCTGCGCCGGCCGTCGAGCGTCGTCACCGTGAGCGTGCGGAAGCTCGTGGCCGTCGGGATCGCGCGCGACTCCTCCATGTAGCGCGCGAGCGCCGCCGCGCCGCCGCGCATCGGCTGGATCTCGGGCTCCGCCAGAGCGCCGCCGGCCTGCCCTCCGTCCACGCGCGCGCCGTCGGCCTGCCCGCCGTCCGCCGCCGCCAGCACGTCGGCCTTCGTGATCCTGCCCGCCGGGCCGCTGCCCTGCACGCGCGAGAGGTCGACGCCCTCCGCCCGCGCCGCGCGCAAAGCCACCGGCGAGGCCTTCGCCGCCTCCGCTCCCGCCGGCGCCGGCGCGCTCGCGGCCGGGGCGGGGGCTGCGGCGGGGCCGTTGCCCGCCGGCGCGGAGGCTGCCGTGCCGGGCTCGCCGTCCGGCGCCGCGGCGCCTGCGCCCGCGCCGCCGCCCGGCGCCGGCGCGCCCGTCAGGATCCGCGCGATCACCTGGCCCACCGTCACCGTGTCGCCCTCCGCGGCCAGCAGCTCGTGCACGGTGCCCGTCGCTGGAGAGGGAAGCTCGAGGTCCACCTTGTCGGTCGAGATCTCAACGATCGTGTCGGAGGCCGCGATCGGATCGCCGGCCTTCACGCGCCATTCGAGGATCGTGCCCTCGCTCACCGACTCGCCCGCCGCCGGCGTGAGCACGTCCACGAGCTGGCTGGCGCCCGCGCGCGCGCCCTCGCCGCCGTTCTGCGAGGCCTGCCCGTCGTCCCCGGCGGGCTCCTCCGAGCCCTCGCCGGGAGCCGGGCCCGACGGCTGCGCCACCGGCGCCGCGGGCGTCGCGCCGCCGTTCTGCGCGTCCCCGCGCGTGCCGCCCACGGTGATGCGCGCGATGACCTGCCCGACCGTCACCGTCTCTCCCTCCGCGACCAGGATCTCGCTGACGATCCCGGTCGCCGGCGAGGGCAGCTCGACGTCCACCTTGTCCGTCGAGATCTCCACGATCACGTCCGACTCGGCGATCTCCTCGCCCACCTGCACGCGCCATTCGAGGATCGTTCCCTCGGTGACCGACTCGCCTGCTGCAGGGGTCACGACGTCGACTGTCTTCTGGGCCGTGGTCCCCGTCGCCATCAGCCTTTCACTCTAGCGCGGCGCTGCGATCCCCTGCTCGCGCCGCCTGCGCTGCTCGCGCACGAATTCGGCGCTTCCGAAGAAGGGCCCGATCCCGCCGAGCACCGCCACCGCAACCGCCAGGCGCAGCGGCACCACGCGCAGCCGCGCCGCTCCTATGCACGCGAGCGACATGAAGATCCACAGCAGGCCGTGGGTGAGCCCCAGCACGAACGTGAGCGGCTCCGGCTTGCCCGCCGCGAACGCGCTCACCAGCAGCGCCGTGTACACGCATGAATGTGTGAACGACGTCCACTTCAGCCGCGCGAAGGTGAGCGGGCCGGCGGCTTCGCGCAGCGCGGGCCGGGCGGCCGTGTTCACCCCTCCAGCCAGCGCGCCATGCGGGGCAGCACGTCTCCCGCCTCCGCCGGCCACTCGTCCACCTCGCGCGGCCACCACGCGAACTCGTCGTGCTCCTCGTCGGGCCGCACCTCGTCGTCCACGCCCTCCGCGAGCCACGCCTGGCCCACGAACATCACGAGCTTCTGCTGCAGGCGCAGCAGCGCCTCGCCGCGCACGCGCTCGGCCGACACCGACCACTCCTCCTGCAGCTCGCGCACGAGCGTCTGCGCCGGGTTCTCGCCGAAGTCAACCGCGCCGCCCGCGCCGAGCGCCCAGCGGCCCGCCCACGAGGCCACCCACGGCGCGCGCCTGCCCGCCAGCCAGCGCCCGTCCGCCGAGCGGGTGACGCACAGCGCCGCCACGCTCTGGCACGCGTCGCCTTCCACCAGGCGCAGCGCCCAGCGCATCGGCTGCAGCTCGATCGCGATGCCGCCCTCCCGCAGCTCGAAGTCCACGAGCCGTGCGGCCACCCCGTCGTGGCTCGGCGATCCGCGGCGCTGCAGCTCCGCGATCGCCTCGTCCGCGGCGCTCACGTACGCCGCCGGCGCCTCGAAGGAGTCCTCGCGCCAGCTCGCGTGGATCCGCTCGAGCGGCCACGGCCCGCGCGCCAACACCTCCGGCGGCTCCGTCGCGGGCTCTGGCTGGGCCGTCATCGCGAAGAAAGGCTAGTGAATATGCGCTGCGCGCCCGCGCGCATACACTCGCGCGCGATGAGCGAGCCACGAATCGCCGTGCTCGGGCCCGGCGGCGTCGGCGGCCTGGTGACGGGCGCGCTGGAACAGGCGGGCACCCGCGTGACGGTCGTCGCCCGCGAGAGCACCGCGGAGCTGATCGCGCGCGAGGGGCTCAGCGTCGAGAGCGTGCGCTTCGGCGCGCTGCGCGCGCGACCGCAAGCCGTCCCCGCGCTGCGCGAGCCCGCCGACGCGCTGATCGTCGCCACCAAGGCCGCCGGCCTCGAGCGCGCGCTCGAGCGCATCGAGGCCCCGCCGCGCATCGTGCTGCCACTGCTCAACGGGCTCGACCACATGCGCACGCTGCGCGAGCGCTTCGCCCCCGAGACCGTGCTCGCCGGCGCGATCCGCGTCGAGGCCGACCGGCCGGCGGCCGGCGTCATCACCCACACGAGCCCCTTTCTGCTGATCCAGATGGCGAGCCGCTACGACTCCGCCCACGAAGCGATGGAGCAGCTCGCCCGCACGCTCACCGGAGCCGGCCTGCCGGCGGAGGTCCTCAAATCCGAGGCGCAGGTGCTGTGGTCCAAGCTCGTGCGGCTCAACGCGCTCGCGTGCACGACCAGCGCGCACGACAAGCTGCTCGGCGAGATCCGCTCCACGCCCGCGCTGCGCGCGGAGCTCGTGGGGGCGATGCGGGAGGCGAGCGCCGTCGGGCGCGCCGAAGGCGCCGAGGTCAGCGCCGAGCGCGCGATCGCCGAGCTCGACCGTGCGCACGCGACGCTCGGAAGCTCGATGCAGCGCGACATCGCCGCGGGCCGCCCGCCCGAGCTAGACGCGATCCCCGGAGCGGTGCTGCGCGCGGCCGCGCGGCACGGAATCGAGTGCCCCACGATCGAGGAGCTCGTCGTCGCGATCGCGCAGCGCGCGGGCGTGCCCGCTCCGCTGCCCGCGCGCCAGGGCCGCTAGGGCTCGAAGGGCGAGCGCTCGAGCGGCGCCGGCGCGGGGATCGCCTGGCTCGCCACGGCCTCCACCGACTCCTGCTCGGCCTCCTGCGCCTGCTCGTCGTGCTCGCCGTCGCACAGCACGCGGAAGTTGCCGCTCACGCCGCCGTCCGCGTGGATCGTGATGCCCGGCAGCACCTCCTCGCCCTCGTCGAGGCCGAGGCGCTCCATGTCGAAGTGCGCCAAGCCCAGCCCCCACGCGGTGTGCGTCGGGTTCTCGCGGTCGTGCGCCGCCACCGCCTGCGCGAAGCGCTCGAGGTTCTTGGCGATCTTGCTCGTGTCGGCCATGCCCCTCGCGCAGAGCCTAGCGCCCGCCGGCGCGCTAGTCGCGCGCCGGCGCGTTCGCCCGCGCCCACTCCACGATGCGCCCGCTCCCCGTGACGACCTCGCCGCCGTCCAGCACCAGGATCGGGACTAAACGCTGGCCGCTGAGGCGCTCGACCTCCGCCCGCTCGCTCGCGAGCGACGGCCACGTCCACGGCCTCAGGCGCCCGCCACCCACCGACTTGATCTCGTACGCGTGGCCCGCGTCGTCGAGCGCCTTCGCCGCCCGTCCGCACGGGTGCGCGAGAGGGGGCGGGGGGCTTCCCGCGAGCTTCTTCAGGGAGCACGTGTAGAGGACCATGGCGTAGGTGCGAGGCGAAAGCGCGTGATGCGCGGCGGACTATACGGATGAGCGGTGCGCGCAGCCAGGAGGAGCCGCCCGCCACGCGGCGGACTCGCGCTCGCGCGACGCTAGCCCTGCGTCTGCTCGACCGTCGGCTGCTCGATGAGCTCTATCCGGTAGCCGTCGGGGTCGCGCACGAAGCACAGCCGCGAGCCGCCCTCGCGGATCGAGTAGGGAGGCTTCTCGGGCTCTATGCCCTGCTCCGCGAGGCGCGCGAGCGTGCCGTCGAGATCGTCGGAGGTGATCGCGATGTGGCCGTAGCCCGTGCCGATCTCGTAGGAGTCAACGCCGAAGTTGAACGTCAGCTCCAGGCGCGGCATGTCGCCGTCGCCACGCTGGTTCATGAACACGTTGACCGCCTCGTCGCGGATCGGGATGCGGCCGACCTCCGAGAAGCCGAGCGCCTCGTAGAAGGCCACCGAACGGTCGATGTCGGTGATGCGGTAGCAGGTGTGGATCAGCGCCACGGCCGGGCAGTCTACCCGCGCGAGGGGCCGGGCGTCCGTCAGCGCTGGGCGTGCAGCCGTTCGATCTCGTGCTGCACGTCGGCGTCTGTGACCGGCCGCCGAGCGTGGACGTCCCACGCATTGAACAGCAGCCCTATCGCCCACGCTCCGGTGAGCCAGGCCGGCCAGGGATAGCCGCTCCCGGTCGTCGCCCAGATCACCCATACCGCGGCGTTGATGACGAGAAACGAGAGCGCGTGGGTCTGCAGGTCGCGCCGCTTCTTGATGCGTGCGAGCGCCTGCTCGCGCTCGCTGTTCGCCTGCTGGATCTCTTGCGCCGCCATCGCAATGGAGACTCTCATCGAGGGCGTCGAGCCGCATCCGTGCGACGCCGAGGACGCGGCCGGTGGTTACTACGGCATGCCACGCGAGCCGTGGGAAGATGAAGCACAGCCTGATCCTGCGGGCAACCGGGGCCCTGTGCGCGCGCGTCCCCCTAACCTGGGCGTGTGGGCTGTTCGAGCACGGAGGGCGTCCGGGCCCGCCCGGAGCGATGAGCCGGGCGCGTGGCGCGTGCCGGCGCCGCTCGACGCTTGCCGTTCCCGCGGGCATCGCCCTGATCGCCGCCGTCACCGCGGTGGCCGCGGCGAGCCCGTGGTCCTCCTCCGGCGGTCATGCGGGCGCCCGCGGCCATCGCGCCCGCGCCTCCGCGGCGCGCACGCAGCCCGCGCAGAACGCGTGCACGCAGGGCTACGGCAACTTCGCCGCCGGGCGCTGGCCCCCGGCGTGCTGGCGGCCGTACGGGCCGGGCTCGCCGTTCAACACGCCGATCCCCGCCAACCCCCGGCTCGCTCCCGAATCCGCGGCGATCGTGAGCTACATGGTGGCGCAGCGCTGGTCGTTCACGAGCGGGCGCTCCGGCGCCTTCCTGTACTCGGCGAACGGCACGCGCCCGGTGTACTGGGCGCGGGGCGGCGACCCGGTGGTCCGCGTCGTGTGCCGCCCCGGCGGCTTCTGCCAGCGCGGGCTGCGCCTGCACTTCCCCGCGGGCGCCAAACCCCAGAACGGCTCCGACGGCCACGTGACCGTCGTGGACCAGGCCGAGGGGCGCGAGTTCGACTTCTGGCGCGCATCCGCGCCGCGCGCGGGCGTGATCCTCGCGGGCGGCGCCAGCAGCATCCCGATCGGCGCCGCGTCCGGCAGCGGCATCGGCGGAAAGGGAGAGGCCGCACAGCTCGGGCTGCTCGGCGGCCTGATCAGGGCGAGCGAGCTCGCCTCGGGGCGGATCGAACACGCGCTCGCCACCACCGTGCAGTGCGTGCAGTGGCGCGACGTGTGGCCGTCGCCCGCCAACGGGCACGGCGACAGCATCTGCCGCGCGCCCGTGCCTCACTTCGGCAGCCTCCTGCAGCTCGACATGAGCGAGGCCGAAATCGCCGCCACGCATGCCCCCGCGTGGGAGCAGGCGATCATGCGCGCGATGGCGCGCTACGGCATCTACGTGGTCGACACCAGCGGCATCTCCGAGCCCCTGATGAGCCTGCTCGAGGAAGACGACCGCTCGTTCACCAGCTTCGGCTACCCGCCCCAGATGGCGCAGCTCGTGCGCTCGGCGCCCGGAGCGCACACGTCCGGGGGGAGCGCCGTGCTGCTCGGCGTGCCGATCGAGGTGTCGAAGCTGCGCGTGATCGACCCGTGCGTGGCGCAGCACCGCTGCTAGCGCGCTACCGCCGCATCTGCGCCGCTACGCTGCAGCCGTGCGAACCCTGATCGTCGGGCACGGAGGGCGCGAGAGCGCGCTCGCCACGCGCATGGCCGAGCACAGCGAGCTGCACGCGTTCGTGGGGCACGAGAACCCCACGATCGTCGGCGCCGCGGCGGAGTCGGGCGGCGGGCACGCCACCGGCGACGTGCGCGACGCCGCGGCCGTCGCGGCGTTCGCGCGCGAGCGCGAGATCGACATCGCTATGGTCAGCGCCGACGAGCCGCTGGCCGCCGGCGTGGTGGACGCGCTGCACGCGGACGGCATCCGCGCGGTGGGACCCACCCGCGCGGGCTCGGAGATCGAGTGGAACAAGGCGTTCGCGCGCTCGCTGCTCGCCGAGATCGCACCCGAGGCGGTGCCCGCGATGCGCGTCATCACCTCGCCCTCCGAGCTCGCCGACGCGTTCGCGTTCTTCGGCGCCGCGCCCGTCGCGGTCAAGCCCTCGGGTCTCACCGGGGGCAAGGGCGTGAAGGTGATGGGCCCTCATCTCGTCGATCACGCCGACGCGGAGCGCTACGCCGCGGAGCTGCTCGCGCGACTCGCGCCCGGCGAGTCGGTGCTGATCGAGGAGAAGATCACCGCGCCCGAGTTCACGATCCAGGCGATCAGCGACGGGCGCACCGTGGTGTTCCCGCCGGCCACCTACGACTACCCCTACCGATACGACGGTGACGAGGGCCCGGGCACGGGAGGGATGGGCTCGCTCTCGCTCGCCGAGGACACGCTGCCGTTCATGACGCGCGAGCACTACGAGCAGGCGTGCTCGATCATCGAGCGCGTGATCGAGCGCCTGCGCGAGCAGGGCAGGCACTTCAGCGGCGTGATGAACAGCGGCTTCTTCGCGACCGCGCACGGAGTCAAGGTGATCGAGTTCAACGCGCGCTTCGGAGACCCCGAGTGCATGAACATCATGAGCCTGTTCGAGGGCGACTGGACGCGCGTGATGAGCCGCATCTGCGAGCAGACCCTCACGCCCGAGGACGTTCCCCTGAGCGCGCTCGCGTCGGTCGTGCTGTACCTCGTCTCGCCCGACTATGCGCTGCGCAAGGGCCCCGCCTACGAGTTCACGCTGGAGCGCGAGCGCGTCGAGGCCGCCGGCGCGCGCGTGTACTTCTCCTCCGCCGTGCAGGCCGGCCCCGGCAGCTACCGCACGGTGGGCACCTCCCGTGCGGTAGCGCTCGCCGCCGCGGCGCCCACGCTCGAGCAGGCTCGCCGCGTGGTCGCGGAGTGCGCCCACACGGTGCCGGTGCTCGAGTGGCGAAGCGACGTGGGCGACGAGCGCTACCTGGCCGGGCTCGCCGAGCTCGCCGGGCGAGAGCTCGCCGCCGGTGGAGGCACGGCCCGGTAGCGGCCGGCGGGTTGGAAGAATGGGCCGATGATCCTCGAGCGCTCAGAAAACCCCCAGTTCCTCTCCAACACATACCTCGTGGCGGACGGCAACGGCGGCCCCGCCTTCTTCATCGACGCCGGCGGCCCCGTGGCGCCGCTGATCGAGGCCGCCGAGCGGCTCGGCCTGGAGCCCACCCACGTGCTGCTCACCCACCACCACTACGACCACGTGTGCGAGCTCGAGCAGCTGCGCGAGCGCTGGCCCGGCATCGAGGTGCTGACGAGCTCGCGCGAGCGCGACCTGATGGGCGCCGGCGCGCATGCAGCGGACGCGGACGGCGCGCAGGACGTGGGCATCCTCGAGGCGGGCGCCACGCTCGTCTTCGGCGATCTCTCGGTGCGCGCCCTGCACACCCCCGGGCACACCGCGGGGATGCTCTCGTTCCTCGTGGAGGACCATTCCGAGAGCCGCGGCGCGGGCGTGTTCACCGGCGACACGCTCTTCCGCGACTCGGTCGGGGGCGTGCGCGCCCCCGGCCACACCACCTACGTGGAGCTGAGGGACTCGATCATGGGCACGCTCATGGAGCTGCCGCCCGCCACCGTCATCCACCCTGGGCACTCCGAGCCGAGCACCGTCGCACGCGAGTGGGAGTCGAACCCCTTCATCCGCGTGTGGCGCGGCCTCGACAAGGAAGGCTCCGAGCGCTGCACCGCGCTCGGCGAGCCCGCCACGCTCGTGCTGCTCGGCGCCGACTACGACGGCGGCACCAAGGCGTGGGTGCGCTGGGCGGACGGCTCCGACGACATCGTGCCGGGCTCGCGCGTCGAGCGCAGCGGCTGAGGAGCCGAGGCCGGCGCACGGCCGCGTCGTAGCATCATTGGTGCGATGCCGCGCGAGAACGAGAAGATCCCGAC
Organism: uncultured Solirubrobacteraceae bacterium; assembly: GCA_963813685.1. Classification (GTDB taxonomy): domain Bacteria; phylum Actinomycetota; class Thermoleophilia; order Solirubrobacterales; family Solirubrobacteraceae; genus Palsa-744. Next base: position 30,350 of record CAWEZQ010000004.1, on the reverse strand, counting down.
CTCGCGCGCGCGGCGCACCGCGACCGTCGCCACGCTCGCCGCGACCGAGGCCGTCAAGCAGTTCGGGACGCGCGCAGCCAACGTCACGCGCGGCGAGGACGCCGCGCAGGAGGCGATGGCGCGGCGCCAGCTCGAGACCGCCAAGCAGATCGTCGCGGTGCTCGGCACGATGAAGGGCGCCGCGATGAAGCTCGGCCAGGTGATGTCGTTCCTCGACGTCGGCCTCGTCGCCGAGGAGCACCGCGACGAGTTCCAGCGCGAGCTCGCCAAGCTGCGCGACGCCGCCCCCACGGTGTCGTTCAAACAGATGCGGCGCGTGATCGAGGAGGATCTCGAAGAGCCGCTCGGGAAGGTCTTCTCGAGCTTCGACGAGGAGCCCATCGCGGCCGCCTCGATCGGCCAGGTGTACCGCGCCAAGCTCGCCGGCGACGGACGCGAGGTCGCCGTCAAGGTGCAGTACCCGGGCGTGGCCGCAGCGGTGCGCGCAGACATGCGGAACCTCGAGATGATCATGCGGCTGCTCAAGCGCATGGCGCCCGCGCTCGATGTGAAGGCCATCTCCGGGGAGATCAGGGAGCGCATCGTGGAGGAGCTCGACTACGAGCTCGAGGCGCAGAACCAGCGCTCGCTCGCGCGCATCTTCGCCGGCCACCCGTTCATCGTGGTGCCCGACGTGGTCACCGAACTCACGCGCGAGCACGTGCTCGTCTCGCAGTTCGTGGAGGGCGTCGGCTTCGAGGAGCTCAAGGACCGTCCGCAGGCCGACCGCGACCGGCTCGGCGAGATCGTGTTCCGCTTCTTCCTCGGCTGCCTCTACCGCCACCGCCAGTTCTCCGGCGATCCGCATCCGGGCAACTTCCTGCTGCAGAGCGACGGGCGCGTCGCGTTCCTCGACTTCGGCCTGTTCAAGCGGCTGGACCCCGAGCCGGTGGAGCTCGAGCTCGCCTGCCAGCGCGCCGTGGCCGAGGGCGACGCGCAGACGCTCCACGCGCTGCTCGCCGACTCGGGCTTCCTGCCCGAACCCGAGCGCGTGGACCCCGGCCACCTGCTCGAGTTCGTGCGCGACGCGATCTGGTGGTACACCACCGCGGACGAGCAGGTCGCGCTGACGCCCGAGATCGCCACGCAGGTGATGATCGAGAGCTCCGACCCGCGCTCGCGCCACTTCCGCGAGATGCGCCACCAGTCGATGCGCGCCGAGCACCTGTTCGGCCGGCGCATGGAGATGCTCACGCTCGCGGTGCTCTCGCAGCTGCGCTCGAGCGCCAACTGGCACCGCATCGCGCGCGAGTGGATGTACGGCGACGAGCCCGTCACCGAGCTCGGCCGCGCCGAGGCCGACTTCTACGGCCACAGCGGCGTCGGCGCGCGCGGCTGAGGCGTGCGCCGGGCCGCACCGGCCCGCGCGGCGCGCCGGCCGGGCTGACGGCGCGCGCGGCGCTGCGGCAATAATCAGCCGTGATGGACACCGGACGCGAGCGGGCGATCCTCGACTACGCGCACAGCGCGTTCGTCTCGATGGACGAGGACGGCAGGATCGCGTTCTGGAACATCCGCGCCGAAGAGATCTTCGGGCACCCGCGCGAGCACGTGGTCGGGCGGCTGCTGGCCGACACGATCGTGCCCGAGCGCCACCGCGAGGCGCATTCGCAGGGCGTGCGCCGCTTCCTGCGCACCGGCGAAGGGCCGATCCTCAACCGGCGCGTCGAGCTGAGCGCGATCCGCGCCGACGGCGGCGAGTTCCCGGTCGAACTCACCGTGTCGGCGCTCGCCGAGGGCAACGGTTGGTCGTTTCACGCGTTCATCGCCGACATCTCCGAGCGCGTGGCCGCCGAGCGCGAGCGCCAGCGGCTGCTCGAGGAGCTGCAGCTCGCGCTGCGCGGCTCCGAGCAGCGGCTCGACGTGGTCGTCAACGCGCTGGCCGAGGCCGTCACGATCCGCGGCCTCGACAACCATCTGATCTACGCCAACCGCGCCGCGCTGGAGCGGCTCGGGTTCGACTCGATCGAAGCCCTTCGCAGCGCGGACCCGCGCGAGCTGATGGACCCGTACGGGACGTGGGCCGAGGACGGCACGCCGTTGCGGATGGAGGACCTCCCGTCGGTGCATGCGCTGGGCGGCGAGGACCCCGAGCCGCTGACGATGCGCGTGATCAATCGCTCCACGGGCGAGGAGCAGTGGGTCGTGCTGAAGGCCAACGCGATCCGCGACGCGAGCGGCGCCACCGAAGCGGCGGTGACGATCATCGAGGACGTCACCGCGTCGATGCGCGCCGCCCAGCGGATGGAGTTCCTCGCGCACGCCAGCAGGCTGCTCGCGTCCTCGCTCGACTACCAGCAGACGCTCGGCAACGTCGCGGGGCTCGCCGTGCCGAGGGTCGCCGACTGGTGCGCGGTGGACCTGTTCGACGAGCGCGGCAGGCGCGAGCCGGTCGCCGTTGCGCACTCCGACCCCTCGAAGCTCGCGATGGCGGAGCGCCTGCGCGAGTACGAGCCCGACACGCTCGACCCCGAGCGCGGCCTGGGCCGCGTGCGCGCGAGCGGCGAGACGATCCTCTACAACGAGCTCCCCGACGAGCTGCTCGAGGCGGCCGCGGTGGACGGCGAGCACCTGCGGCTGCTGCGGGAGGTGGGTATGCGCGCGGTGCTGCTCGTGCCGATGACGGTGCGCGGGCGCACGATCGGCGCGCTCAGCCTGATCAGCGCCGAATCGGGCCGGCTCTTCGACGGCGGCGACGTCGAGCTCGCCGAGCAGATCGCCGAAGTCGCGGCGCTCGCGGTGGACAACGCGCGCATGTACAGCGAGCGCTCGTCGGTCGCGCACACGCTGCAGAGCAGCCTGCTGCCCAAGGCGCTGCCGGATCTGCCCGGCTGGGAGATCGCGGCGCTGTACCGGCCCGCCGGGCACGAGACGGAGGTGGGCGGCGACTTCTACGACCTGTGGGAGGCCGGCGGCGAGTGGATGATGATGATCGGCGACGTCACCGGCAAGGGAGTCGCGGCCGCCGCGGTCACCTCGCTCGTGCGCCACACCGCGTGGACCGCGGCCGACTTCGACACGCGCCCTGCCCGCGTGCTGGAGCGGATCGACGCGGCGCTCAAGCGCCGGCCGGAGCTTTCGGTATGCACTGCGCTGTGCGTACGCATCCGCGGCGAGCGCGGCACGCTCGCCTCCGGAGGGCACCCGCTGATCATGCACGTGGGCGCCGCCGGCGTGCGCGAGCTCGGGAGCGCCGGCACGCTGCTCGGCGCGTTCCCCCGCACACGCTGGCCCGAGTCGAGCTTCGCGATGCGCGACGGCGACACGCTCGTGGCGATCACGGACGGCGTGACCGACACGGTGGGCGCGGGTTTCGAGCGGTTCGGCGTCACCCGCCTGCAGGAATTACTGCATGGTGCGCAGAACGAGAACCCCATGACGATCCGCGAACGCGTCGCGGAGGCGCTCGAGGAGTTCCAGGTGGGGCCCCAGGCCGACGACACCGCGATTGTGATCATGCGCTTCAACGGGGCCGTCGGCTCATCCGGCGGTCTATCGGGCGTGACAACAGCGGCCGGGCGGGTATAGAGGTTCCGTCGTGACGTCGTTGCCATTCGACATCCGCACCGAGAACCGGAACGGTGGCGCCCGCCTGATGGTGAGCGGCGAGCTCGACATAGCGAGCGCGCCGCGCCTCGAAGAGGCCGCCGAGGCGGCGCTTGCGCGCGAGGTCTCGAGCCTCGTCGTGGACCTCGGAGGGATCACCTTCATCGACTCCTCCGGGCTGCGGCTGCTGATCGAGCTCAACGACCGCGCCTCCGACGAGGGCTGGACGCTGTCGCTGATCGCGCCGCCCGAGCCGTCGCGCTCGGTCTTCCACATCACCGGCGCCGATCAGAACCTCCCGTTCGTGGAGGAGCCGCCGGGTCTATGACCGGCCAGCGCTCGGGGGAGCGCGAGCCCGTGGCCACGCCCGTGGAGCTCGAGCTGCAGCGCGACGTGCAGGCGCCCGCGCTCGCGCGTTCGGCCGTCTCGGAGCTGTTCGGCGCGCTGAGTCTCAGCGCGAACACCGTGCAGACGCTGATGCTGCTCGTCTCCGAGGTGGTGACCAACGCGGTGGTCCACTCGACCGGGCCGCGCGAGTCGCCGATCATCCTCAGCGCGGGCGCCACCGACGCGGTGGTGCGGGTGACGGTCACCGACGCCGGCAGCGGGTTCACCCCGAGGCCCCGCGACCCCACCAGCATCAACGACGGCTACGGGCTGTTCCTGCTGGAGAAGGCGGCGAGCAACTGGGGCGTGGAGGTCGGCGGGGACACCAGCGTGTGGTTCGAGCTGCCGCGCTCCGGCTGAGCGCGCCGCTCACAGCTGCTGGATCTGGATCAGGCTGGTGGTCCCCGGCCTGCCCGAGGGCAGGCCCGCGGTGATGCCCACGCGCTTGCCCGCGCTGCACCATCCGAGCTCCACCACGCGCCGTGCCGCGTCCGCGATCAGCGCCTCGGTGGTCTCGTGGCGGCGCATCGACGCAGCCTGCACGCCCCACATCAGGCAGCAGCGCCTCACCGTCTCTTTGCCCGGCGACAGCGCGTAGATCGGCACCGTCGGACGGTGCGCCGAGACGAGCCTCGCGGAGCGGCCCGAGAGCGTGGGGATCACGAGCGCGTCGAGCCGCAGCTCGCGAGCAGCCACGCACAGGTTGTGCGCGATCGTGTACGCGGGGTCGGACTCGGTGCGCCGCACGCGCGAGTCGTTCCAGCGCTCGTAGGGGGCGATCGACTCCGCCTGGACCGCCACCGCCGCCATCGTCGCGACCGCCTCCACCGCGTGCGCGCCGATCGCGGTCTCCTGCGAGAGCATCACCGCGTCGGTGCCGTCGAGGATCGCATTAGCCACGTCCGCCACCTCCGCGCGCGTGGGGCGCGAGGAGCTCACCATCGAGTCGAGCATCTGCGTGGCCGTGATCGACGGCCGCGCCATCAGGCCCGAGAGCTGCAGCAGCTCCTTCTGCACGATCGGAACGCGCGCGATCGGAAGCTCGATGCCGAGGTCGCCGCGCGCCACCATCACGCAGTCGGCCGCTTTGAGGATCTCCGTCGCGCGCTCCACCGCCTGCGGCTTCTCCATCTTGGCGATCAGCGGCAGGCGCGTGTGCTTGCGCACCTCTTCCACGTCCGCGGCGCTCTGCACGAACGACAGCGCCACCATGTCCACACCCACCGACTCGCCGTGGCGCAGCAGGTCGAAATCCTCCTCCGGCAGCGACGGCAGCGGGGACACGGGTCCCGGGATGTTGAGCCCCTGCCGGGACGCCACCGGCCCGCCGACTTCGACCTCCACCTCGACCTCGTGCGCCTCCGGGCGCACGTCCACCGCGCGCAGGCGCACCGAGCCGTCGGCCAGGTACAGGATCGAGTCCCTCTCGACCACGTCCGCGAGCCCCAGCCACGCGATCCCCATGTGGTGCGCGTCCCCCGGCCGCTCGCCGTCGCCTCCCGAGAACGTGAGGCGCTCGCCGGGCGTGAGCTCGACCAGGTCGTCGACGAGCGGGCCGATCCGCAGCTTCGCCCCCGGCAGATCCTGCAGGATCGCTACCGGGCGCCCGACCCTGCCCGCCGCGTCGCGCACGCGCGTCACCGTCTCGGCGTGCTCCTCGAGCGTGCCGTGCGAGTAGTTGAGGCGCGCCACGTCCATGCCCGCCTCGATCATGCGCACCAGCGTCTCCGGCTCGCGCGAGGCGGGGCCTATCGTGGCGACGATCTTGGTGCGGCGCATGTGACTGAAGGTAGCGTCCGCGGGGGCGGCCGCCGTTGCGCGACCGGCGCGGGGGTCGGGCGTGGGCGCTCGCCCGGCCGTACCATCCTCACGACGTGCCGCGCCCCTCGAGACAGCTCCCGCGCCCCGGCGCGCCGGTGAGGATCGCCCACTTCGGCGGCGGCTTCGAACTGGGCACGGTGCTCGAGGTGCACGATCAGGGCCGGCGCCTGCGCGTGCGCGGGGCCGACGGCGAGCTGCTCGAGTTCGAGCTGAGCCCCGCCACCGCCCGCTTCGTGCAGGCCGGCAGCTCGCACGGCGCGCGCCTCGAGCTGCTGGCCGAGAGCTAGCAGCTGACGCGCGGGCGCGGCCCGGCGGTCGCGTGCGTCACGGCACGTCCACGTCGGGAAAGTGCGCCGCGCAGTGCTCGCGCAGGGTGTCCCTCACCCACGCACGCTCCCGCGGCGATGCCATGCGCAGGCGCGCGAGCAGCTCGCGCTGGCGCTCGATCGGCAGGCCCGCGATCACCCAGCGCACCGCGAGGAACTCGAACAGCAGCTCGAACGCGCGCTGCCACGCGTCCTCGCGCGAGAGCGGCGAGCCCGCGAGTGCCTGCGCGACCTTCTGCCGCGAGGGCGCGGTGAGCGAGCCGCGCAGCGTGAGCACGTTCCCCTCGGGGTCGGCGTAGTCGTTTTGCGGAGCCGCGAGCTTGGCGCGGCGCGAGGACTTGGCCACCCGCCCAGGCCGCCCGGGCGCTCAGGCTGCTTCGGCGGCGCGCTGAAGCTGCGCGCGCACGTCGCCGGTGGCGGGCCGCGCGTGCCCCGGCCACGCCGCCGCGGGCTCGAGCGCGGCGAGCTTCAAGAGGCTCTGGCGCGCCTGCTCGGTGTCGTAGTTGTAGACGTCCACCGGCAGCCGCGGCGCGCAGCCGCGGCCCCACATGTCGATCGTGTAGAAGCAGTCGCTGGAGAGCGCGAGACGGTCGGACTCGCGCCACAGCCCGATCTGCCCGGGCGCGTGGCCGGGGAGGTCCACGACGCGGAAGCCCGCGACCTCATCGCCCTCGGACACCGTGCCCGCGATCGCAACCGGCCCGCCGTCGTATGCGTAGCGGTGCAACAACCGGTGGAGTATGCGCTGCGGAGCCGGAAGGCCCGCGAGATCCGCGGGCCAGTAGCGAAAGCCGCCGCTGCCTTCCGCGTCCTGCACCTCGTCGGGATGGCACAGCACGGGCACGCCCAGCGCGCCCGCCACGCCGCGGTGATCGGTGTGGGCGTGGCCCAGCACCACGCGGTTTATGCCGCCGAGCTTCGCGCCGGCGCTCGCCACAGCCCGCTTCATCGTGCGCGCGCCCGCGTCGAACAGCGTCACGCCGCCGTCGTCCTCGAGCAGGTACACGTTGCAGCGGCCCGGCTGCCCCTGCACGAGCCACACGCCCTCGGCCACGAGCAGCGGCTCCGCGCTGCCGCCGAGCCGCGATGCCACGCGCGTCTTGGTGTTGAAGGCTCCCATCATGCGCTCTTCGGCGGTCGAGCCCTGCGGGGGCATCATGCCGATCTGGCGCGCGAAGATCATCGAGTCGGTGAACGCGTCGTTGCGCTCGATCAGCCCGTCGCGCACGGTGATCACGTCGAGGCCTTCGAGCTCCACCGGGTCGCCGGTCGCGGCGACGCCGGCGATCTGCCCGGGGCCCGCGAACGTCCCGCTCATGCGCCACTGCACCGCGCAGCGCTGTCCCTCGGTCGTGGTCGCGAGGATCTCCACCTTCAGGTCCGGCAGGCCTCCGAGCAGCTCGCCGATGAAGTCGCGCACCCCCTCGGGCGCGATCATCTGCGGCCGGCCGCGCACGTCCTCGATGCCGCCCTCGGCCCACAGGGCCACAGCGGCGTCCACGTCGCGCTCGCCGATCGCGGCGAAGTAGCGCCGCGCCACCGACTCGGCCTTGCTGCCGGAGATGCGTTTGCGCCTCGCGCGCTGCATCGTGGCGGCCACCTCCTGCACCTTCGTGGTGGCCTCGCTCGTCACCCCGCCGCCCTCGGTGCCGCCTGTCGTGCCCGTCTCGCCCGCGTCGCCCATGGCCTCTCCTTTACCGCTGTCCAGACGCCGTAGTCTAGTCTCCGCCGCGTGGCGCAGGGAAAAGGCAAGCGCGAGCTCGGGCGCGGCGAGCGCGTGCTGCCCGGCGTGTTCCGCCTGCGGCTGCCGCTGCCGTGGCCGGGGGTCCCGCACTGCAACGCGTGGGCGGTGCGCGCGGGCGACGGGTTCGTCCTGTTCGACACGGGGATGCACCAGGAGGGCTCGCTCGAGCAGCTCGAGCGGGCGCTCGCGATGTGCGGGCTGCGCCTCGAGCAGGCGCGCCTGGTGGTGTGCACGCACGCCCACTCAGACCACTACGGCCAGGCCGCGACGGTGGTCGAGCGCGCCGGCTGCGAGCTGTGGATGCACCCCAACCACGAGCACATGAAGCGCATGGCCGAGGATCCGCGAGTCGGTGTGGGCGCGGCGCATCGAGGTCGCGCGCCAGAGCGGCGTGCCCGAGGAGCCGCTGCGCCGCTACGCCGCCGAGCGCAGCACGCGCGGGTCGGGCATCGCGGCGGTGATCGAGCCCGACCGCCCGCTCCTGCCGGGCGTCACGATCGAGACCGACCTCGGCGCGTGGACGGTGCACGAGACGCCCGGCCACGCTCCCTCGCACGTGTGCCTGTTCCAGCCCGAGCGGCGCCTGTTGATCTCCGGCGACCACCTGCTCGGGCGCATCTCGCTGTACTTCGACTTCGGCTACACGCCCGACCCGGTGGGCGAATTCCTGACGTCGCTGGACACCGTCGAGCGGCTCGGCGCGCGTCTCTGCCTCGCGGGCCACGGGCGCACCTTCACCGACGTGCACGCGCACATCCGCGGCAACCGCGAGCTCGTGCATGAGCGCCTGCAGGCGGTCGCGGCGGCGCTCTCGCGCGGCGAGCCGCTGACCGCGTTCGAGGTGGTGCCGCACGTGTTCGGCGACGCGCTCTCGCAGCAGAACGGGCAGTGGCTGCTGTCGGAGATCCTCGCGCTGCTCACGCACCTCGAGGCGACGGGCGCCGCGCGGCGCATCGCCGGAGAGCCCGAGCTCTGGAGCGCATAGCGCGCGGAGCGCGCCGCTCGGGCCTTCGGCGGCGGTGCGAGTCCGCGTAACCTTGGGCGATGCGAATCGATCAGATCCTCGCGGCCGAGGGTCCGGTGTTCTCGTTCGAGTTCTTCCCGCCCAGGGACGAGGCGGGGGAGCAGCGCCTGTATCAGGCGCTCGCGGAGCTGCGCTCGCTGGAGCCGGCGTTCGTGTCGGTCACGTACGGCGCGGGCGGCTCCACGCGCGGCAAGACGATCGAGATCGTGAGGCGCATCCGCGACGAGTACGGGCTCGAGGCGATGGCACATTTCACGTGCGTGGGCGCGACCGTGGAGGATCTGCGCGCGACGCTCGATCAGATGCGCGAGGCGGGCATCGACAACGTGCTCGCCCTGCGAGGCGACCCGCCCGCGGGGCAGGAGGACTGGGTCAAGACAGAGGGCGGCCTCGAGTACTCGCGCGAGCTCGTCGAGCTCATCTCGGGCAGCTACCCGTTCGCGATCGGCGCGGCGTGCTTCCCCGAGACGCACATCCACGCGACGAGCCCCGAGGCGGACCTCGGGCACCTCGCCGCGAAGGTGGCGGCGGGCGTTGACTTCCTGATCACGCAGCTGTTCTTCGACAACGGCGCGTACTTCGACTTCCTCGCGCGAGCCCGCGCGGCGGGCATCTCGGTCCCGATCATCCCGGGCGTCATGCCGATCACCCACGCCGGGCAGATCGAGCGCATGGCGAAGATGTGCGGCGCGGCGATCCCCGCGGAGCTCCACCGCGAGCTGCACGCGCGCGGCGATGACCGCGAGGCGGTGCTCGACTTCGGCGTCGCCTACGCGGCGCTGCAGTGCGCAGAGCTGCTCGCCGCGGGCGCGCCTGGGATCCACTTCTACACGCTCAACCGCTCGCCGGCCACGCGCGCGATCGTGAGCGCCCTGAAGCTGATGCGCCCGTGGGAGAAGGCGGTCTACCCCAGCTCGATCTCGAGCCCCTCGGCCACGCGCGGCGAGCCGTCCGCGGCCTCGTAGCGCACGTCCACCGAGTCGTCCTGGCGGTAGGTGCCGACGCCCCACGCGCCCAGCAGCCAGCGCCACCCGCTGATGCGGTCCTTGCGCAGCTCGCGCTCGAACACCAGCACGCCCTCGCGCACCGTGTAGTCCACGCCGAGCTGCTGGCGCACGCCGTTGACGTACACCTCGTACGGCGAGCGGACCTCGCGCGGCAGCGTGACCCTTGAGTTGCGCATCCGTGAGCCGATTATCGCTGTGCGCCCGCGCGCCGGCGCGGCTGCGTGCGGGCATAGGAGCGCTGCCGGCGCACCGCTCCGTCGACGATCTCGAGCGCCTGGGCGGGGTCGCTCACCGGATGCGCGAGCCGCAGGTCGCCGGCGTCGATGCGCCCCTCCGCGAGCGCGCCCTCGCGCAGCCAGCCGAGCAGGCCGTCCCACTCTCCGTCGCCCAGCAGGATCGCGGGGAAGTGGCGGATCGTGCGCGTCTGTATCAGCGTGAGCGACTCGAACAGCTCATCGAGCGTGCCGAAGCCGCCGGGGCAGATCACGAAGGCGCACGCGTAGCGCACGAACATCACCTTGCGCGCGAAGAAATGCTTGAAGCGCAGGCTGATGTCCACGTACTCGTTCTGGCGCTGCTCGTGCGGCAGCTCGATGTTGCAGCCGACCGACACGCCGCCCGCCTCGCGCGCGCCGCGGTTGGCGGCCTCCATGATGCCGGCGCCGCCGCCCGTGATCACCGCGTAGCCCGCCCGCGCGAGCGTCGCGCCCATCTCGCGCGCGAGCTCGTACTGCGGGTGCCCGCTGGGCGTGCGCGCGGAGCCGAACACGGTCACGGCGGGGCCCAGCCGCGAGAGCGCGTCGAAGCCCATCGCGAGCTCCGCCGCGATCGAGCGCACCCGCTCCGCGTCTGCCGCGCGCACGTCCGCGGGCTCGTCGCCGAGCCACAGCAGCAGCTCCTCGTCGAACGTCTGGGCGCCGGCGCGTCGTGGGCTCTCGGGGGCCGCCACCGGCGAAGCGTACGCGCCGGCCGGGCGGGCGCGTACCCTTGCGCGTCGATGCGCCCGCCACTGCAGCCGAGCGCCGCCACGCGAGCGACGGCCCCCGAGATCCCGTACACGGTGCGCCGCTCCACGCGCGCGCGGCGGGTGCGCGTGAACGTGCACGCGCACAGCGGGGTCGAGGTGGTGCTGCCCGCGCGCGCGCCCGAGCGGGCGGCCGCGGCGGCGGTGATCGAGCTGCGCCCGTGGATCGAGCGGCGGCTGGCCGAGGCGCGCGACCTGCGCGAGCGCATCGCCGCCCGCGCGGGCACGGTGCCGTACCTGGGGGCGCCGCTCGAGCTCGTGCCCGAGCCGGGGCGCATCCGCGCGCACCGGCGGGGCGAGCGGCTGCTCGTGCCCGCGGAGCGCCCCGAGCCGGCGATCGAGCGCTTCTACAGGCGCGCGGCGCGCGCGGAGATCGAGCCGCGCCTGGACCGCGCCACGCGGCTCGCGGGCAGCTCCTACACCGGCCTCGACATCCGCGCGCAGCGCACGCGCTGGGCGTCGTGCTCGCCGAGCGGGCGCATGAGCTTCAACTGGCGACTGCTGCTCGCGCCCGAGAGCGTGCTCGAATACGTGGTGTGGCACGAGGTGTGCCACCTCGAGATCCTCGACCACTCGCCGCGCTTCTGGGCCCTGCTGGCGCGCCGCTGGCCGCGCTACCGCGAGGACCGCGACTGGCTGCGCCGCTACGGCGCGACGCTCGTGCTCTGAGCGCCGCCCTCCGCGAGCGCGCGCTCGAGCCGCTCCACGAACGGGACCTGGCCCGAGAGCAGCTTGCTCCTGGCCGTCTCGGCGTCGAACCACGCGGCGCGGTCGATCTCGGGGAACTCGCGCGCGCGGCCGGAGCCCCTCGGCCATTGCATCGAGAACGTGTTGCTGTGGATCGCGTCCGCGTCGAAGTCGCTCTGGACCGCGAAGGCCACCACGCGCTTGCCGCCGGGCTGGCGCAGCTCGCCGAGCGCGATCGCGGGCAGGCGCGGGTCGGGCGGCGCGGAGCCGGTCTCCTCGGCGAACTCCCTGCGCGCGGCCGCGAGCGGCTCCTCGTCCGGCTCGTGCTCGCCCTTGATCACCGACCACGCGCCCTCGTCGCGCCTGGCCCAGATCGGCCCGCCGGGATGGGCGAGCAGGAGCTCGAGCCGCCCGCGGCGGAGCCTGTAGAGCAACAGCCCGGCGCTCCTGCGGGCCACGCTCAGGGACCTCCGCCGGCGAGCCTCATGGGACGCCCGCCCCCGCACCCGCCGCCGCGCCTACCGGCGCTCTGAGATCGGCACGTAGTCGACGTCGCGCTCGCCCGTGTAGATCTGGCGCGGGCGCGCGATCTTCTGCTCGGAGTCGTTGACCATCTCGAGCCACTGCGCGATCCAGCCGCTCGTGCGGCCGATCGCGAACATCACGGGGAACATCGCCACCGGCAGCCCCAGCGCCTCGTAGATCAGCCCCGAGTAGAAGTCCACGTTGGGGTACAGCTTGCGCGAGGTGAAGTACTCGTCATCGAGCGCGCGCTTCTCGAGCTCGCTGGCCACCTCGAGCAGCGGGCTCGTGCCGCGCACCTCGAACACGCCGCCGAGGTGCTTGCGGATGATGCGCGCACGGGGGTCGTAGTTCTTGTAGACCCGGTGACCGAAGCCCATCAGCCGCTCCTTGCCCTCCTTCACGCCTTCGAGGAACGAGGGGATGTTCTCGACGCTGCCGATGCGCTGCAGCATGCGCAGCGCCGCCTCGTTGGCGCCGCCGTGCAGCGGCCCGTACAGCGCGGCGACGCCCGCCGCGACGGCGGTGTAGGGGTCCACCTGCGTGGAGCCCACCGAGCGCACCGCGCTCGTCGAGGCGTTCTGCTCGTGGTCGGCGTGGAGGATGAAGAGGACGTCGAGCGCGCGCGCGAGCCGCGGGTCGGGCTCGTACTTGAGCTCGGTCATCTTGTACATCATCGAGAGGAAGTTGCCGGCGTACTTGAGGTCGTTGTCGGGGTACACGTACGGCTGCCCCATGTTGTGGCGGAACGCGAACGCCGCGAGCGTGGGCATCTTCGCGAGCAGCCTGATGATCTGGATGCGGCGCACGTCCTCGTCGCGGATGCGGTTGGCGTCGGGGTAGAAGGTGGACAGCGCGCCCACCGACGCGACGAGCATGCCCATCGGGTTGGCGTCGTAGCGGAAGCCCTGCATGAACTCCTTGACGTTCTCGTGCACGAACGTGTGGATCGTGATTTCGTGCACCCAATCGGCGAGCTCGCTCTCGGTCGGCAGCGCGCCGTTGATCAGCAGGTAGGCGACCTCGAGGTAGGTCGAGTGCTCGCACAGCTGCTCGATCGGGTAGCCGCGGTGCTGCAGGATCCCGGCGTCGCCGTCGATGTAGGTGATCGCGCTGCGGCACGACGCCGTGTTGGTGAAAGCGGGGTCGTAGGACATCAGGCCGAAGTCGTCCTCGCCCGTCTTGATCTGGCGCAGGTCCATCCCGCGCACCGTCCCGTCCTCGATCGGCAGCTCGTAGCTGCGTCCGGTGCGGTTGTCGAGCACCGTCAGGCTCTCGCTCCTGCCCGCGCCGTTGCCGGACCCGTCGCGGCGGGCCTGCTCCTGGGTGTCCGCGTCAGCGCTCATGTGCCACTCCTATCCACGATTCGAGTCCAGCGTACCCATGCACCGACCCGATTATGCGCCTCCGGCGCCTGCAGCCGCGCCGCGTTCGCCGGCGCGGGACCGCTGCGACGCGGCGCCGTGCGCTCAGGCGCGGGGAAGGTGATGCCTCGCGGTGGCGCCCCGCACCCTCGGCGGCGCCAGCGGGGAGGGGCCGCCGTGCGGCCCGCGCCGCGGCAGGCGCGGCAGCGTCGAGCGCGGGTGGTGGGGGTGCAGCGGCCGCGGCCGCGGCCCGATGCCGCCGTCCTGCCCGGCCTGCGCCTCCGGCTCCGCGCGCACGGCCCAGCGCACGATCAGGAAGAGACCCACGATGGGGATCTTCAGGGCGAGCATCAGCCACAGGAACACCCAGACGTTCACGCTGGACGATCGTATACCCGGTTGGGGACCCTCACAACCTCGTGGCTGCGCCCTCAGCGGCGCAGCTGCAGCGGGGTGCCGGTGAAGTGGGTCATCGCCTGCAGCTCGTCGATCCGCGCCACGATCTCCTCGCCGGTGAGCCGCTGCATGCGTTCGGTGCCGAACTCCTCGACGTTGAACGAGGCGAGCACCGTCGCGTGCGCCATCGCGCGGCGCAGCAGCTCGTCGTCGAGCTCGGAGTCGGGGTGCGCCGCGATGTAGCCCACGAGGCCGCCCGCGAACGTGTCTCCCGCGCCGGTCGGATCGATCACCGACTCGAGCGGGTACGCGGGCAGCGCGAAGAAGTCGTCGGGGGTGATCAGCGCCGCGCCGTACTCGCCCTGCTTGGCGACCACCGCGCGGGGCCCGCCGCCGGGGTCGGAGGGGGGGTGCCACGTGAGCAGCTCGCGCGCCGCCGCGATCACGTTGGGCCTGCGCGTGAGCTGGCGCAGCTCGGCGTCGTTGAGGATCAGGCAGTCGACGCTCTCGATCGCGCTGCGCAGCGCGTCGGGCGCGACCTCGATCCACATGTTCATCGAGTCGAGCGCCACGAAGCGCGCGTTCGGCAGCTGCGCGCGCACCTGCAGCTGCAGCTCGGGCTGGATGTTGGCGAGAAACAGCACCTCGCTGGAGCGCGAGAGCTCGGACAGCTTCGGCTCGAAGCCCTCGAACACGCCGAGCTGGGTGTCGAGCGTCTCGCGCGAGTTGAGATCCCAGCCGTACTCGCCGCGCCAGAAGAAGGTGCTCCCGCCGGGCACCCGCTCGACGTCGGAGACGTCGATGCCCCTGCGATGCATGACGGCGAGCTGCTCCTCGCCGAAGTCATCGCCCACCGGCCCGACCACGCGCACGTCGTCGAAGAACGACGCAGCGAGCGCGAAGTGCACCGCCGCGCCGCCGAGCATCCGCTCGCGCTCTCCGAACGGCGTCGTCACGCTGTCGTACGCGATCGACCCGACCACCGTGATTGCCATGGGCGCGCACCTTAGAGGAGCGGCGCCGCGGGCCGCCGGCGGGTCGCGCGCAGCGGGTCCGTGGGGGAAAGCGCTCTCCGATAGCCTCGGGGCCGTGCGCGCCATCCAGATGACCGAGTTCGGGGGGCCGGAGGTGCTGAAGCTGGTGGACCTCCCCAAGCCCGCCGCGGGCGCCGGCGAGGTGCTCGTACGCGTGAGCCGCGCGGGGGTGAACTTCGCCGACACCCACACGCGCACGAACTCCTACGTGCAGAAGGCCACGTTGCCGCTCGTGCCGGGCCGCGAGGTGGCGGGCGTGCGCGAGGACACGGGCGAGCGCGTGGTGGCGCTGGTGGGCGACGGCGGCTACGCGGAGTACGCCGCGGCGCCGGCGGAGCACGTCTTCGGAATCCCCGACGGCCTCGACGAGGGCACCGCGCTGGCCCTGATCATCCAGGGCACCACCGCGTGGCACCTGTACAGGACCGCGGGGCGCGTGGCGGAGGGCGAGAGCGTGGTGATCCACTCGGCCGCCGGCGGCGTGGGCTCGCTCGCGGTGCAGCTCGCGCGGCCGCTCGGCGCGGGCCGCGTGATCGCGAGCGCCACCAGCGAGGCCAAGCGGGAGCTCGCGCTCGAGCTCGGCGCGGACGTCGCGCTGGACCCGGCGCCGGAGGGGCTGACCGAGCGGATCCTCGAGGCCAACGGCGGCGAGCAGGTGGACGTCGTGTTCGAGACCTCGGGCGGCGAGCTGTTCGACGCCTCGTACGCCGCGCTCGCCCCGTTCGGGCGGATCGTGGCGTACGGCATCGCCACGAGCGAACCCAACCGCGTGTCCACCGGGTCGCTGCTGCGCCACTCGCGCGCGGTGGTGGGCTTCTACCTCTTCCACTGCCTGCGCCGGCCCGCGATGTTCGCGGACGCGCTCGCCGACCTGTTCGCACGCGCGGTGCGCGGCGAGCTGCGGGTGATCGTGGGCCACACGTACCCGCTCGAGCAGGCCGCCCAGGCGCAGATCGACCTGCGGGAGCGCCGCACCACCGGCAAGCTCCTGCTCGACCCGGCGGCGTGAGCACCTCGTTCGCCGATCTGGGGCTCTCCGAGTCCACGCTCAGGGCCCTGCGCGACGTGGGCTACGAGTCGCCGAGCCCGATCCAGGAGCAGGCGATCCCGGCGCTGCTGCAGGGCCGCGACGTGATCGGACAGGCGCAGACGGGGACGGGCAAGACGGCCGCGTTCGGGCTGCCGATCATCCAGTACGTCGATCCTTCGGTCCACGAGGTGCAGGCGCTCGTGCTGACGCCCACGCGCGAGCTGTGCATCCAGGTGACGCAGGCGCTGCGCACCTACGCCGCCCACACGGGCGTCGACGTGGTCGCGGTGTTCGGCGGCGCGCCGATCCGCACCCAGCAGGCGCAGCTGCGCGCCGGCGGGCACATCGTGGTCGGAACGGTGGGTCGCGTGCTCGACCTGATCTCGCGCCACTCGCTGGTGCTGCACGACTGCCGCTTCCTGGTGCTCGACGAGGCCGACGAGATGCTCGACCTGGGCTTCCTCGAGGACGTGGAGAAAATCCTCTCGATGACGCCCGGCAGCCGCCAGACGGCGCTCTTCTCGGCGACCATGCCCGCGCCGATCCGCACGCTCGCGGACAGCTACATGTACGAGCCCGAGCTGATCCGCGTGGAGGCGGCCACGCTCACGATCGACACGGTGGCGCAGTTCCAGGTGCCGGTGGACGCGCGCAGCAAGCCCGACACGCTGGTGGAGCTGCTGCGCGAGGAGAAGCCCGAGCAGGCGATCGTGTTCGTGCGCACCAAGGTGCGCTGCGACCAGCTGTTCCGCACGCTCAGGGACCGCGGCATGAACGTGCGCGCGCTGCACGGCGACATGACGCAGGGGGCGCGCGACGGGGTGATGCTCGCCTTCAAGGGCGGCCGCGTGCCGATCCTGGTCGCGACCGACGTGGCCGCGCGCGGCCTCGACATCTCGACGGTCACGCACGTGATCAACTACGACGTTCCCACGAGCCCCGACATCTACGTCCACCGCATCGGGCGCACGGGCCGCGTGGGCCGCTCGGGCCGCGCGATCACGCTCGTCGAGAGCCGGCAGAAGCGCGAGCTGCTCGCGATCGAACGCCACATCGGCACGTCGATAGCGCGCTGGGAGCGGGGTGCGGTCGCGCGTCCCACGCCCGTGCGCGAGCGCCCGCGCCGGCACTCCAAGCCGCGCATCTCGCGGCGCGACGAGGACGAGGCGTACGTCAAGCTCGTGCTCGGGGGCGGCCGCGCGGCGGGCGTGACGGTGGCCGACATCGTCGCAGCGGTGACCTCCTCGAGCGGCCTCGACGGGGAGGCGGTGCGCGACGTGCTGGTGCTCGACCGCTTCTCCTTCCTGTCGGTGCCCGCCAGCGAGGCCGACCGCGTGATCGACGCGTTCGACGGCCACATCCTGAAGGGGCGGGCGCACCGGCTCGAGCGCGCGGGGGTAAGGTAGGACGATGTCAACCGCAACGATGCACACCTCAAGCGGCGACGTGGTCTTCGAGCTGTTCGACGACGACGCGCCCGAGACGGTCGCAAACTTCCGCAAGCTCGCCGGGCAGGGCTTCTACGACGGGCTCAACTTCCACCGGGTGATCAAGGACTTCATGATCCAGGGCGGCTGCCCGCAGGGCACCGGTACGGGCGGCCCCGGGTACACGTTCGAGGACGAGATCAACACGCACAAGGTCGTGCGCGGGGCGCTCGCGATGGCCAACGCGGGCCCCGACACCAACGGCTCGCAGTTCTTCATCGTGACCGCCGCGGCGTGCCCGTGGCTCGACGGCAAGCACACGGTGTTCGGGCAGGTGAGCAGCGGCATGGACGTGGTCGACTCGCTCGAGGGCGTGGCCACCGACGGCGGCGACCGCCCGCTCGAGCCGATCGGGATCGAGTCGGTCGAGCTTTCCGACTGAGCCGCCCCGCGGCCCCCGTCGGAGTAACCTTGTTCGTGGTCCAGCGAACGAGCAGGGGAGAGCGATGGCAACCGTCGAGCAGCACGTAACCGAGCAGACGAGCGAGCAGGCCCCGGCCAACGGCGCCGCGCCGGCGGGCGCCGAGATTCCCGTCGAGAACCCGGCCACGGGCGCCACCGTCGCAACCGTCCCCGACCTCGGCGCCGACGCGGTCGCCGAGATGGCGGCGCGCGGCCGCGCCGCGCAGCCCGAGTGGGAGGCATACGGCTTCGAGGGCCGCGCGCGGGTGATGCTGCGCGCGCAGAAGTGGCTGATGGACAACACCGAACGGGTCGTCTCCACGATCGTCTCGGAGACCGGCAAGACCTTCGAGGACGCGGTGTTCGCGGAGGTCGGCTACGGCGGCTTCGCGTTCGGGTTCTGGGCCAAGAACGCGGGGAAGTACCTCGCCGACGAGCAGGTCAAGTCGAGCCAGCTGATGGTCAAGGGCAAGAAGCTCCTGATGCGCTACCGCCCGCTCGGCCTGATCGGCGTGATCGGCCCGTGGAACTACCCGTTCACCAACTCCTTCGGCGACTGCATCCCCGCGCTGATGGCGGGCAACAGCGTGATCCTGAAGCCCTCGGAGGTCACGCCGCTCACGTCGATGCTGCTCGCCGAGGGGCTGCGCGAGTGCGGGCTGCCCGAGGGCGTGCTGCAGATCGCGACGGGCCGCGGCGAGACCGGCGCGGCGCTGATCGACCACGTGGACATGATCATGTTCACCGGCTCCACGCGCACCGGGCGCAAGGTCGCGGAAGCGGCCGCGCGGCGGCTGATCCCCGCGTCGCTCGAGCTCGGGGGCAAGGACCCGATGGTTGTGCTCTCCGACGCCGACCTCGAGCGCGCGGCGAATTTCGCGACCTACTACTCGATGCAGAACGCGGGCCAGACGTGCATCTCGATCGAGCGCGTGTACGTGGAGGAGCCGGTGTACGACGAGTTCGTCGCCAAAGTCTCCGAGAAAGTGCGTGCTCTGCGCGTCGGGAAGCCCGAGGGCTTCGGCTCGGTGGAGGTGGGCGCGATCACGTTCCCGCCGCAGCTCGAGACGATCAAGGACCACGTGGCAGACGCCCAGCAGAAGGGCGCGCGCGTGCTCACCGGCGGCAGGCAGCTGCCGGGCGAGGGCCGCTTCTACGAGCCCACGGTGCTGGTGGACGTCGACCACACGATGAAGTGCATGACCGAGGAGACGTTCGGCCCCACGCTGCCGATCATGAAGGTGCACGACGCCGACGAGGCCGTGCGCCTGGCCAACGACTCGCCCTACGGGCTGGGCGCGTCGGTGTTCTCACGCGACGCGGCGCGCGGCGAGGCGATCGCGCGGCGGATCGAAGCGGGAGCGGCGAACGTGAACGACGCGATGATCAACTACACCGCGCTCGAGATGCCGATGGGCGGCGCCAAGGCGTCGGGCATCGGCACGCGGCACGGCATGGGCGGGATCCGCAAGTACTGCAACCACCAGGCGATCGTCGTCACCTCGCGCATGGCGATGAAGCGCGAAGTCCACATGTTCCCGTACAAGGGCCGCACGTCGCGCATGCTCACGGGTCTCTTCAAACTCCTGTACGGGCGCGGCAGGCGCGCCTGACGGCGCGCCTGGTCCGCTAGCCGGCGGTCTCGGGCTCGGCGTCGCGCAGGGAGACCCCCAGCAGGCGCTCGAGCTGCGAGATCGTGCGGACGGTCTCGGTGTGGTGCACCACCGCCATGCCGAGCTCCTCCGCGGGCGTGAGGTTGAACGTCAGGTCGTCCACGAACACGCACTCCGCGTGCGCTGCGCCCGCGCGCTCCGCGCCGAGCTCGTACATGCGCCGCGCGGGCTTTCGGATCCCCTCTTCGCCGGAGATCACCACGCCGTCGAACAGCTCGTCCATGACCTCGTGCGGGTAGCGGTGCACGCCCCACGAGTTCGACACGAGCGCGGTGCGGATGCCCGCTTCTCGCGCGAGTCGGACCGCGGCGAGCATCGCGGTGTCGGGCGCCACGCCTTTGAAGAGGCCGTCGATCAGGCCATCGGGCTCGATGCCGATCAGCTCCGCGAACTGCAGCTCGAACGCGCCCTCGGAGAGCCTGCCGGTCTCGAGCGCGATCAACAGCTCGCGCGCCGCGGGGTCCGCGCGGAAGCGCCCGAGCACCGCGGTGGGCTCGATCTCCGCCTCCACGCAGTATGCGTGGAAGGACGCGAACAGGTTGGTGGTGAGCACGCCGCCCCAGTCGATCAGGAGCGCGCTGCGCCGCGCGTCGCCCTCGCCGGGCTCGCGCGCGCCGTCGCGGGCCTCGCGTGCGCCGTCGCGGGCCTCCTCAGCCGCCATGCGCCACCTCCTCGGCCTGGCGCGCGAGCTCGAGCACTCCCTCGCCGAAGGTCTTCAGGTAGGGGTCGTCGGTGGTCCCGGCGATCGCGCGCTTGTAGTTGCCCTCCATGAAGACCACGCTCTTCCACAGCGCGAGCGTGGTGTACCAGCGGATGTCGCCCATCGAGCGCCCGGTGAGCTGTTCGTAGCGCGCGATCAGCTCGGCGCGCGTGAGGAAGCCCTCCCGGCGAGTGACGTTGCCGAGATGTCCGCGCAGCCCGCCCTCGGGGTCGCCCGCCTCGGTCCACATCATGCACAGGTAGCCGAGGTCGGCGAGCGGATCCCCGATCGTGGCCATCTCCCAGTCGAGCACCGCAGCGAGGCGCGCGGGCGTGGTGTGCGCGAAGATCGTGTTGCCCAGCCGGTAGTCGCCGTGCACGATCGTGGCCGGCCCGGAGGTGGGCAGGCGCTCGGCGAGCCACGCGCCCACGCTCTCCACCGCGGGGATCTCGCGGGTCTTGTTGAGCTCCCACAGCCCCGTGAAGCGGCGCAGCTGGCGTTCGAGGTAGCCGGTGGGCTTGCCGAAGCCCTCGAGCCCCGCCGCGATCCAGTCCACCCCGTGGATCTCGGCGAGCGCGTTGATCAGGTCCTCGGAGATCGCGCGCCGCTGCTCGGGCGTGTCGAGCGGCGCGGGGATGCTCGTCACGATCGGCTCGCCCTCGATCCGCTCCATCACGTAGAACGGCGCCCCGATCACCTCCTCCTCGGCGCACACGGCGAGCACCCGCGGCACGCGCGCGGGGGTGTCCTGCAGCGCTCGCAGCAGCCGTGCCTCGCGCAGCACGTCGTGCGCGCTCGGCGGGAGCGGTGGGCGCGGGGGGCGGCGCAGGACCACCTCGGCCGCGCCCCGCTCGAGGAGGTAGGTCACGTTGGAGTGCCCCTCGCCGATGGGGCTCGCGACGACCTCGCCCTCGCCGATCGCGTGCTCGTCGAGAAACCGCCGCAGGGGCTCGAGGACCAGCAGCGGCACGCGCTCGTTGGCCTGTGCGTCCGCATGGGTCTCGACAATGTCGTCTGTAGCGATCGGTGCGCTCACAGCGCAGAACGCTATCTGGACCGCAACCTTCAAAGCGCCGAGGTGTCGTAGCGACCATGTCCAAATCCCGCAAGCTCCTGCTCACGGCCGCCGCCTGCGCGATGCTCAGCTTCTCGGCGGGCGCCGGCGAAGCCCTCGCGTCGCACGGCGAGGCGGTGTTCTTCGAGGGCTCCAACACGCTCCTGGACCCCAGCTCGCGCCCGCACGCGATCTCCCAGCTCCAGCACCTGGGCGTGACCGCGCTGCGCGTCGAGCTCTACTGGGGCGAAGTCGCGCCGTATGCGTCGAACGCCACGAAGCCCGCGCTCGACCTGACGAACCCGGTCAACTACAACTGGGGCCAGTACGACGCGCTGATCGCAGAAGCGCAGCGCCTGCACTGGCAGGTGCTGCTCACGGTGACCTCTCCGGTGCCGCGCTGGGCCACCTCCAACCACAAAGCGCCGTATATCACGAGGCCCGATGCGCGGG
Organism: uncultured Solirubrobacteraceae bacterium; assembly: GCA_963813685.1. Taxonomy (GTDB): domain Bacteria; phylum Actinomycetota; class Thermoleophilia; order Solirubrobacterales; family Solirubrobacteraceae; genus Palsa-744. The sequence continues at coordinate 8,630 of CAWEZQ010000004.1, read as the reverse complement.
ACTTCAAAGAATTCATGACCGCGGTGGGTCGCCACTACGGCTCGGAGGTGTCGATCTTCTCGATCTGGAACGAGCCCAACCACCCCGCGTTCCTGCTGCCGCAGTTCAACAACAGGGGCCAGCCCGCATCCCCGCGCATCTACCGCAGCCTCTACCAGGCGGGCTACGAAGGGCTGCAGGCCGCGGGGCTCGCGCACCCCAAGGTGCTGTTCGGCGAGACCGCGCCCACGGGCTACGACACGGTGAAGGTGCACCGCGAAGGCGTGCTGCACGACGTGGCTCCGCTGGCGTTCATGCGCGGCGCGCTGTGCCTCAACGCGCACTGGCGCAAAGCGGGGTCGTGCAGCGAGCTGCAGATGGCCGGCTACGCGCACCACGCGTACACGATCGCGGTGGCGCCCACCTACAGGACGCCGGGCGCCGACAACGTCACGATCGGCACGCTCTCGCGGCTCTCGAACGCGCTCAACCTGGCGGCGCGCGCGCACGCGATCCCCTCGGGCGTGCCGATGTACCTGACCGAGTTCGGGGTGCAGAGCTTCCCCAACAAACAGCTGGGCGTGCCGGTGGGCAAGCAGGCGGAATACGACGCGATGGCCGAGCACATCGCGTACTCCAACCCGCGCGTGGCAGCGTTCTCGCAGTACCTGCTCAAGGACGACCCGCTCGGCGGCAAACCGGGCTCGAGCGTGCACGGCGGGGTGGTGGGCTTCCAGACGGGGCTCGAGTACGTGAGCGGCTCGCCCAAGCCGCTGTACTCCGGCTGGCCGGTGCCACTCACCGTGTCCAAGCACGGCCACGGCTTCTCGCTGTGGGGGCTCGTGCGGCCCACCACCGGCGCCACCAAGGTGACGGTGCTGGTGCGGCTCAAGCACGCGAGGAAGTACCGCACGCTGGCCACGGTCACCACCAACAGCCACGGCTATTGGACGCTGGGCTCGGGCACACACGGCAGCGCGTGGCGCGTGCGCTGGACGAGCCCGTCGGGCGTCAAGTACGAAGGCCCGCCGGTAGGGGCCCACTGACGCGGGCCGCACCGTAGGGCGCCGCGCTCGGCCGCGCGCACCCTACGATGGGCATGGATGCCCGAGCTGCCCGAGGTCGAGATAACGGCGCGGCTGCTCGACGAGGCGCTGCGCGGCGCCGAGATCGAATCGGCGCTCGCGCCGGGGATCAACGCCCTGAAGACCTACGAGCCGCCGCTCGACGCGCTCGCCGGGGAGCGCGTGGCGGCGGTGCGCAGGCGCGGCAAGCACCTGGTGCTCGAGACCTCGGGGGGGCTCGCGCTGCTCGTTCACCTCATGTCCGCGGGGCGCCTTCAGCTGTACGACAAGCGCGCGGGCCCGCGCGACCGCACCTCGCGGCTGCTCGTGCGGCTCGCGGACGGCCGCGAGCTGCGCCTGCGCGAGTTCGGCTCGCGCCAGGCAGCTTGGGTGAAGCTGCTGGCGGCGGCCGAGCTCGAGGGCGACGAGTCGCTCGCCGCGCTGGGCCCCGAGGCGTGGCCCGAGCCGCCCGATCTCGCGCAGCTGCTCGACGTGCCGCGCCCGCTCCACGCGCTGCTGCGCGACCAGCACGTGATCGCGGGGATCGGACGCTCGTGGGTCGATGAGATCCTGTGGGCGGCGGAGCTCTCGCCGTACAAGCGCGGCGCGGATCTCGACGCCGAGGAGGCCGAGCGGCTGCGCGGCACGATCGCAGAGACGCTCGGCGGCGCGCTCGCGCACTACGAGCGCGAGGTGCGCCTGCCGATCCCCGACAAGCTCCCGATGCCGCTGCGCGTGCACCGGCACGAGGGCGAGCCGTGCCCCCGCTGCGCCACCACGCTGCGGGCGGTGCACTTCGAGGACTACGTGATCGCGTACTGTCCACAGTGCCAGACGGAGGGCCGGGTGCTGAAGGACCGCAGGCTCTCGCGGCTGCTTCGCTGAGGGAGGCCACGATGCCCGACACTTCCATCGCCGAGGGATCGCCGAGCGAGCTCGACACGCGCGCGCGTGAGATCGCACAGCTCGCGCGCGAGCTTGCGCCGGAGACCGAATCGCGCCGCCGGCTCGCGCCGGAGCTCGTGGAGGCGCTGCGCGGCTCGGGGATGATGATGGCGGGCGCGCCGCGCGAGGCGGCCGGCTCAGAGCTCCCGCCGGGGGTCGCGCTGCGCTGCGCCGAGGAGGTCGCGCGCGGCGACGCCTCCGCGGGCTGGTGCATCGGGATCGCCGCCACCAGCAGCCTGCTCGCGGCCTACCTGCCGCGCGAGAGCCGCGACGCGCTATTCGGCGACCCGCGCGGCATCCAGGCGGGCGTGTGGGCGCCGCGCGGCTCCGCCAAGCCCGTGGACGGCGGCTATCTGATCAGCGGGCGATGGGCCTACTGCAGCGGGATCGCCGACGCGGGCGTGTTCTTCGCGGGCTGCTTCGTGGAGGGCGGCGACGGCGCTCCGCGGCCCCGGCCGAGCGTGGTGGCGATGCCGCGCGAGGAGCTCGAGATCATCGATACGTGGCACACGCTGGGGCTGCGGGGCACCGGCAGCAGCGACGTGCGCGCGAGCGAGCTGTGGGTGCCCGAGACGCATCTCTTCTCGCTGTTCGACGGGCCCCTGATCGACCGCCCGCTGTACCGCTTCCCGATCTTCGGCTACTTCGCCCTGTCGATCACGGCCGCGGCGCTCGGCAACGCGCGGGGCGCACTCGAGGAGTTCGTGGAGCTCGCCACGCGCAAGGTGGGCATGGGCTCCACGCGCACGCTCGCGGAGCGCGCGCCCACGCAGGCCGCGGTCGCGCAGGCGCAGGCGTCGCTGGACGCGGCGCGCGCCCTCTACTACGCGGCGATCGAGGACGCGTGGCAGGCCGCGCAGGGGGAGGAGCCGGTGGGCGTCTCGTTGCGCAACGGGCTGCGGCTCGCCGCCACCCACGCCGCGCGCGCCTCGGCGGAGGTGGTGCGCACGCTGTTCGACCTCGCCGGCGGCACCGCGATCTACGACGACTCGCCGCTGCAGCGCCGCTTCCGCGATGCGCACACGGCCACCGCGCACTTCCAGGTGAACGCGGCCTCGCGCGAGCTGCCGGGCAGGGTGCTGCTCGGGCTGCCCGCGGAGACCGCGATGCTCTAGACGCTGCTGCTGCGCAGGAACTCGACGAGCAGGTCGCGAAAGGCGTCCGGCCGCTCGAGCGGTGCGAGATGGCCGGCGCCGAGCAGCGTCACACAGCGCGGCTGCGCAAGCGCGGCCGCGAGAGCCACGACCGAGGCTTGGAAGTCCTCCATGTCGTGCTCGCCCGCGAGCAGCAGCGCGGGCGCGGACAGCGCTTCGAGCGCGCCGAGGTCCTCCCCGAGCGGATCCTCGGCCTCCGGCGCCTCGGGCGCGTTCAGCTGCAGCTCATACGCGCGCCGCTGCATCGCCGCGACGCGCTCGCGCAGCGCATCGGGAGCGCCCGGCGCCGTCCATCCCGCGACGATCGCCTGGACGGCCGCCTCGGTGTCGCCGCGATCGATCGCATCCCCCTCGGCCTCCCATACGGCGGTGAGCGTCTCGGACGGCTCGATCCCGCTCGCGAGGGCTCGAGACGAGCACGAGCGCGCTCACCCGCTCGGGAGCCTCGGCGGCCACGCGCTGTGCCACGGCGCCGCCGAAGGAGTTGCCGACGAGCGCCGCGCGCTCGATCCCGAGCGCGTCCATCGTCTCGATCACGTCTCTCCACGGCGCGTCCTCGACTGCGGCCGGCGGCGCCTCGCCGAAGCCGGGCAGGTCGGGCGCGAGCACGCGGAAGCCGCTGTCCGCGAGGGGGCGAATGTGCTCGGCCCACATCGACCGGTCTGCGACGCCCGCGTGCAGCAGCACGACGTCGGAGCCTGCGCCGGCGAGGTCGTGGGGGAGCGTCAAGCGGCGGGTCCGCCGGGGCCGTAGGGCCTCGGGTCGCATCCGAAGGTGGGCGCGCCTCGCACGGTCGCCGAGGGTAGCGCAAGTTCTCCTCTCCGGCGCGCGAGGCCCCCGGCGAGCTCTCGCGCATGAGCGCATGCTCATCGGCGGGCACGTCCGGCGTCCGATACGCTCGCCGAAAAGCGACCAAGAGGGGCACCCATGGCTTACCTTCTCACGCACTTCTGGCCGGGAGGCACGGAGGAGCAGTACCGCACGACGCTCGCGGCCGTCACCGAAGCCGCCGGCGGCGAGCGCCCCGAGCTGATCCACGCCGCGGGGCCCACCGAGGGCGGGTTCCTGATCGCGGCCGTCTACGACTCCAAGGAGACCTGCGAGAACTTCGTGCAGAGCGCGATCGTGTCGATCATGCCGGTCGAGGGCGGCCTGGTGGGACCGCCGCACGAGCGCGCGGCCGAGATCGTCAACTCGGCCGGGCTCGGCTGACACGCGGGGGAGGCCTGCTCGGCGCGGCCCACGCGCGGTGCCCGCGCCGAGGAACGGCATGCGACTGGCGATCGCCTCCGACGTCCACGGCAACCTGACGGCGCTCGAAGGCGTCATCGCCGATATCCGGGGCGGCGCAGCCCGCACCTTTGGGGAGTACCGTGATTCATGCAACAGGGGTACGCTGTCGTGGCTCGCTGGCTTGTCTATCCGCCCGCGAGCGTGCAAACCTCTCGATCCGCGCTGGGGCACGGGATTACCAGCGCTACGCCGTCGAGGCTCCCGATCCGGGGAGCCTCGATGTGCTTTCAGTCGTGACCTCTTGACGGCGACCCCCCAACGGGAAGTGGGCCACAGGCGTGCACCACGGCGCCGGCGGTCCTGTCAACCGTCTTGACTTATGTGTAGGTCTGAGTAGCTTTGGACAGACTAGCTTTGGACAGACACGGGGCGGGCTCTGTCGCGGATCGAGGGGCATGGCGCGCCTGGGACGGAGATCGACGGGGGGCGCTATGTCGCGGATGGCTCGGCTTGCGGGAATGGGCCGACGGCGAGTGCTGCCGGCTTCGATCGTGCTCGCGGTCGGGTTCTTGCTCTCTGCGGGCGTGGCGAGCGCGGACACTCTTGACCAGCAGCAGACCGAAGCAGCGAGCGGGTATTCGCTGAAAAACGAAGTCGAAGGCGCCATCAGCCTCGCGCAGACGTTCACGGCGGGCTTGACGGGCGGGCTCGACAGGGTTGAATTGTCCCTCGACGCGGTGGAAGCAGGCGCACCGATCACGGTTGAGATCACAACGGTGAACGGGGACGACGCGCCGAGCGCAACCTTGCTCGCGAGCGCCACCATCCCGGCCGCGAGCATCCCTCCATGCTGCACGACAGCCTTCGTTCCGGTCAGCTTCCCGACGCCCGCTCCGGTCTTGGCCGGGATGCAGTACGGGATCGTCGCCTACACCGCCGAAGGGGTTTACGAGTGGGGAGGTACCAGCTCAAACGGCCCATACGCAGGAGGGGAAGGGTGGTATGAGTACAGCTCGCCGCCCACGACGATGTGGGAATCGTTTGCGCCGAGCTCCATCGACTTCGCGTTCAAGACATACGTGACGGTGGCCGCCCCGAAATGCTCGATGGCTGTGGGCCGCGGCCGATACCTGCACCGCGGCGAACAAGGCCAGCTACAGCTCTCGAACAACCTGAGCACGAATCTCGCGGCGAAACAGAGACTGACGGTCACCCAGGTAACCGGCGGCGAACACTTCCACCTCGTGAAACTAACCTCAGCGACGTGTGAAGGCGAGCCCGGCAAACGGGTCTTCCACGGCGAAGGCACAGCCGCGAAAGGCAAAGAAACAGGCGACACGGTCAGCTTTTCGATCAGCGAAAGCGCAGGCGGCTACTACTTCGAAGCCACGCTGATGAAAGGCGCCGAAGTCAAGGAAGCCACCGGCGGGCCGCTGAGAACACTCGGGCCGAGACAGACGGCACCGGAGACAATCGAATAAGGCATTGAGCTTGGCTGGGTGCGTCGACCCGAGCAGACGCCGAGCCTGATTGTGTTGGGATCACACGGGACCCGGTGCGCTGGTAGAGCCCCGCAAGCGAAGCTCGCGGGGCCTATCAGCGGATGGAAGGTGCTGCGTGGGTGCTAGTGGCCGAGTCGAGGGTCGACGTAGAAGTCGTAGACCTGGAACTCGCTGGTCTTGCCGCCTGGCACGAGGATCATCCTCAGCCGCTGCCAACCGGAGGTGTTGTTCGGCTGCAGGTTGATCGCGCCCGAGGCGCTCCATTCATTCGCCTGACCGTGGGCCTGGCCGGTGTTCTTCGGAGCTTCCCACGTGTGGGTTCCCTCGTAGGAGACGTACGTGACGACGCCCTCGGCCCCTTTGACGTTGCGGACCATCGTCCTCGCCGTCGGGTACTGGTTGGTCACGCAGATCGTGGGGCTGATCGCTTCCGATCCGCTCGGCAGATCAAGGACCTGCGTCGTCTGGCCAGCAACCGTCGTCGTGACGATCTTCGCGCCGCCGCGCAGTTCCCAACCTTGCCCATTGAAGCTGCCCGGTTCCTCGCCGGGCATGAGCGAGTACAGGTTGTTGTCCCTGGCGAACAGGAACGGCTGCGTCAGCTGTGGGGCTGAGCACATCGACGTGTCGATTGCTTCGAACTGCTTCGGAGGAGCGGGGGCCGCCTGCGCCGATGCAGCGCCGGCAACCGCGAGGACTAGGCCGAGGCCGATCGAGGCCAGGGCTTTGCTGCTGAAAAGGCTTCTCATGGCGCACCTTCCGTGGTGTGCACTGGCAGCCGAGCCATCTCGCCCTTCGCGAGACCTCTAGCTTTGCGTCCCCGCCTCACAACGGGTTTGCCCTTTTCAGTTGGGGTTACACGCCGCCTATCGAGCTAACGGCGCCGCCGGTTGAGCCGGCCGGGTTCGTGGTGGACGAAAGTCTCATGCGGACATCCGAGGTCCCCCAGCTCCTTCGCTTCGCTGCGGAGACGCGCTGGCAGCTCGAAGAGGTCGAGCAAAAGCCGTGCCGGCCCCCGTCAGGCACATTCTCACCAGACCGCGAGCTGCGGTCGAGCGTGACGATACGACCCGGCCCGCTGAGCCCCGACAACTCCGATGCCGATGCTGGGCTTGGCTGGCATTGGGATGGCCCCCATGATCGAACCCGGACAGAAGGCACCCGACTTCGAGGCCCTCGACCAGGACGGCCGGGCGGTCAAGCTCTCCGACTTCAAAGGCCAGCCGGTGGTCCTCTACTTCTATCCCAGGGCCGACACGTCGGGTCCCAAAAGACAGTAAGGATCCTCGGCCGAAACCGCAGTGCCCTGGATGCTAGGGTCGAGTTCGGGCATCATGTAGTGCTTGGTCTTCCAAGCGACGAAGGGGGGCAGTGAAAATGGGAGCCGGTAGGGCGGTTCGCAAGCTTGTAGAGCCGGTGTCGGAGAACGGTGCGCGATTGCGCAGAATCGGGGTCCTCGTGTGCATCGCCGCGAGCGTGGTCGCGGCCGCGCCCGCGTCCGCCTCGGCCGCAGCGGCGCACGGCACCCTCACGGTGTCGCCCATCACCGGCTCGGCCGGCGGCTACCTGGTGACCGTCACGAACACAGGCAAAGTGGAAATGACCGGCTTCGAATTCGTCGCGGGGTCTCCCGAATCGCCGTCGCCGCCCAAACAGCTCGTTCCCGGCTCCGCCTGCTCCTACCACGGCTTCGTTGTCTGCAATGTCTCGCTGCAGCCTGGCGCGAGCTTCCAGATGTGCTACGCGGGTGCCGAACTTTCGTTCTTCGAAGTGGACCTGATCGCAAGACTCAAGCCCGAAGGCGAAATATTCGGTAACGGTGCTGGTGCTGGCTTCAGAGGCTCTCCCGTGAGCGCGTGCCCGCTCCCTGGCTTCACGAGCTCCGCCAGCGGCGGGACGGGTAAATGCAAGGTGCCCAAGGTCGTCGGCAAAACCCAGGGGAGCGCGGAGAAGGCAATCCGGAAAGCGGGCTGCAAGGTGGGGAAGGTCAAGAAGCAGCATTCCAGCCACATCAAGAAAGGCGATGTGCTCTCGCAGGGAGTGAGCGCCGGCAAGAGCGTTGCGCCGGGAACGAAGGTCGCGCTCGTGGTGAGCAAGGGCAAATAGGTGCTGGGGAGAGAGCGTTAAGGCTCTGTCCCCGTCCCACGAGGAAGACCGAGAGCGGCGCCATACCGGAATGCGGTCTGACGCGCCGATGTTAGCCGGGCGCGCGTGAAGGAGGCTCGGAGGTGGCGTGTGTCCCGGTCCGGGCTAGGATGGGCCGGATGGTTGAAGCTGGCGACAAGGCCCCCGACTTCGAGGTCCTGGACCAGGACGGCCGGACCGTGAAGCTGTCGGACTTCAAAGGCCAGCCGGTCGTCCTCTACTTCTATCCCAAGGCCGACACGCCCGGATGCACCACGCAGGCGTGCGGCGTGCGCGACCATCGCGCCGGCTACAAGGCGGCCGGCGCGGTGGTGCTCGGCGTCTCGCCGGACCCCGTGTCAAAGGTCAAGAAGTTCGACGAGAAGTACTCGCTCGGCTTTCCGCTGCTGGCCGACGAGGGCCACGCGATCGCCGACGCCTACGGCGTGTGGGTCGAGAAGTCGATGTACGGGCGCAAGTACTTCGGCAACGAGCGCACCACCTTCGTGATCGACTCCTCCGGGCGTGTCGCGAGCGTGCTGCGCAAGGTCAAGCCCGCCGAGCACGACCAGCTGGTGCTCGATGCGCTCGAGGGACTCGGCGCCGAAACCGGCGTGCGCCCGCGCTAG
>CAWEZQ010000003.1:0-238395 GCA_963813685.1 uncultured Solirubrobacteraceae bacterium | reverse complement strand
TCACGGGATTGCGGCTGATCACGTCGGCCGCCTCGCCGAGCTTCGCCGCGGCCTGGGCCTCGCCCTCGGCGTTGATGATCTTCGCCCGGCGCTCGCGCTCGGCCTCGGCCTGCCGCGCGATCGCGTGCTGCATGTCCTCGGGGATCTCCACGTCCTTGATCTCCACCGCAGTGACCTTGATGCCCCACGGCTCGGTCTGGTCGTCGATGATCTTCTGCAGGTCCTCGTTCAGCCGCTCGCGCTCGGCGAGCAGCGTGTCGAGCTCGGCCTTGCCGAGCACCGAGCGCAGCGTTGTCTGTGCGATCTGCGACGTCGCTGCGAGAACGTCCTGGACCTCGACGACGGACTTGTTGGGATCGACAACATGGAAGTAGGTCACAGCCGTAACGCGGGCCGGCACGTTGTCGCGGGTGATCACCTCCTGGGGTGGGATCTGCTGGGTCACCGTCCGCAGGCTGACGCGCACCATCCGATCGACAAATGGAATCAGCAATACAACCCCGGGTCCCTTCTGATCGAGCAGGCGTCCGAGCCGAAAGACGACGCTGCGCTCGTACTCGCGCAGGATGCGCACCGATGCTGCGGCCAGGATCAATCCAAGCAGCAGGAGCACGCCTAGGACGATGAGGACGACTGTGACGATCATGGATTCAGCTCCCATTGTTCGGCTTTGCGCACGCACAAGGTCAAACCGTTGACGCGTTCGACGACGACTCTGTCGCCGTCGTGCAACTCGGGTTCTTCGTGAATTGGATTCGGCTCGGCGCGCCAGAGCGACCCGTCAACGAAGACCTGCGCCTCGGGGCCGCCACTAGAGCGGACAACGCCGACGTGGCCGATGAGCGCCTCCCTGCCGGTGCGTGGGCGTGCTCTCAGTGGGCGCAAGATTCGGCGCCTGGCGAGCAGCAGCAGCGACATGGCCGCACCCGAGGCGCACAGCGCGACGATCAGCACGACTGCCGCGCCGGCGCCAGCGGCTAGCAACAGCAACGCCACACCGCCGATGGCGGCGGCACTCGCACAGGCGCCGATCAGTCCGCCGGTCGACAGATGCGCCTCGGCCAGCAACAGCACCAACGCCACGACTATCAAGGCGACACCCAGGGCAGTCATGGTTTCAATGCGGAGCTACCACCGTTCATCGCATCCTCAAGCGTACCGCCCGCCCGGCCCAGCGCTATCGGGTAATTCCCAGCCAGGCACTGGCGGTCTCCGCCAGCGGCTTGCCGCGACCTGCAGCCTCACGGATCACGCTTGATCGATTCGCGAGGTCGTCGTCGTTGCAGTTCTAGGTATAGGGACACAACCTCGGTCCGGTACTGAGCGGCTCCCTCAGGCGGTACTGGCGCCCGCGCGCGTTACCGCAGCGCTTCGGCCTGACCGGCGTTCAGCGCACGTGCACGTCGAAGAAGGCGAGCATCCGCTGCCAGCCATCCTCAGCCGCCTGTGCGTCGTGGCCGACCGCCATCGGCGTCGGCACACGCGCGAGCCACCCCGAGCCTTCCGGTCGGCGTTCGAGTCCTGCGTCCTGGCTACCCGCAGGCCTGAGCGGTCAGCGCACGCCGTCCTAATTGCGAGCCGCGGGTCGCCGACGGGCGCGTCGCCGGCGAGCAGCGCCGTCCTTGAGGCCGACCCCATGCGCACGGGCGACCGCCAGCAGTTCCTCGACCGAGGCACCCAGAGCGTTCAGCATGACCTCGAGGTCTGGCACGGTGTCGCGGTCGGCGACCACGCCGAAGAAGACGCTGCCGTCATAGCTCGCCGCAGCAACGCCGATGGCATGCTCGGCGGCGAGCGGCACAAGCGGATACACCTCACGCATCGCCGCCCCCAAAGCGTACAGCGTCTGCTGGGGGCCGGGCACGTTGGTGATCGTCACGTTGAACAGCCGGGTGGCGTAGAGGGCCCGCGCCATGGCGGCATGGATCACCGGTGGCGCCAGTCCCGCCAGCTCAATCACGGCAGCGGTGCCGGCTGCCTGTTTTCCCTCGGACTTCAGCGACTCCGAGCGGGCCACGGTTTCGTGGTAGCGAAGGACCGGATCAGCGTGCGCCACCGGCAGCTCGACATAGAGCGATGAGACCCGATTCCCCAGCGCAAGATGCTCACCAGCAGCGCGGAGGTTTATCGGGACCATGGCTCGCAGCCCCTCTGCGGGCAGTGCCTCGCCGCGCGACTGGAGCAGCGCCCTGAGCCCGCTCGCGGTGGCCGTTAGTACGACATCGTTGATCGTGCCGCCGAGAGAGTTCTTGATCTCCTTTAGGTCTGCGAGCGGGACCCGCACAACCTCGAAACGGCGTAGCGTGCCGATCGGCACATTGAGACTCGTGCGCGGCGCCGCGTGCAACTCCTCGCGCACGATCACGTCGAGCGCCGATCGCGTGGTGCGCAGCGCATCACGCGGGTGAAGCACGCCGTGAACGCCCATCTGGGTCGCGTGGACCATCGTTTCGACCCGAAGCAGGCCCCCCCACACGTGCGCCAGACGCGCCAGCGAGCCGGGAGCGGCCGGGCGGGCGGAGGACGTCGGGCGGTCGGCAACGACAGGGGAAGGCGCACCTCGGCCGCTGCCACCGCTGGCGGTGGGCGGCTGCGGCGCAGCGACCGGCGCCGCGTCCGGCGTGGTGTCGAGCAGCAGGTGGCCGACGTCGGCCGAGCCGACACCGTCGACCATGCAGTGGTGCGTCTTGGTCGCGATCGCCCATCTACCGTTGGCGAGCCCCTCTACCAGCGCCATCTCCCACAGCGGCCGATGGCGATCCAGGCGCTGGGAGAAGAAGCCCGATGCCCACTCCGCCAGCTCCTCCTCGCCTCCGGGGGCGGCGAGTGCCGCGCGGGCGACGTGCCTGCGGATGTCAAACGCGGGATCGTCCTGCCATTCGGGCCACGACATCCCGCCCGTGTGCGGCTCCGACAGGCGCTGCCCGTAGCGCGGTAGCTGCCCCAGCCGGCTCGCAAGATAGCTGCACACTTCCTCGCGCGACGGCGAGCCGCCGTCCGGTCGAGGATCGAAGACCATGATCACGCCGGTATGCATGTGCGCGCTCTCGTCGACCTCCTCGAGCTCGAGGAACGTCGCGTCCAGGGCTGTCAGGTGCTCGCTCATGACGAAGAGGAAGACGGGACCAGCTACGAACTTGGCCGAGCGCCCCCGACGGATGCGCCGCTGGCCAGTTTCGACGTCCAACGCTAAGGACGGGCGCCGCCTGTGTCATCCGGGCTATCCCACATACCGGATCCGGGGGTCCACGGATGCGTGACACCCACCGCACCCTCGCCCGGAGACCCGAACGCGAGCGGTCGACGTCGAACGGGGGTCCGGAGGTCGTCCTCGGCGAACTCCCCCACGGGTATCAACGATCGAACATTCGAGCTGTCGGGCCCGTTTCGAGTGACCGCCTGCGGTGAGGGCAAGGAGTCACGCCTGCTCTTCGCGCATCGCGATAGTGCGCCGAGCCTCAGCGGATACGCCTGCTGGTCGTCCAAGGCGACAGCCGGGGGGCTGGAGTTGCCCCGGTTTCGACGACACTTGAACGCTTCCGGTCGTAAGCCGGGGAAAGTGAGGTTCAGGTGCCGAGAACGAGGCCACCGTATCCGGAGGAGTTCCGCCGCGAGGCGATCCGCCTGGCCCAGTTGGGCGACAAGCCTCAGCGCAAGCTGGCAAAGGACCTAGGGATCTCTGAAGTCACGTTGCGCAACTGGCTCAAGCAGGAGAAGGCCGAGCGGGGCGAGCGCCCCGGTGGCATGAGCCAAGACGAGCGAGAGGAGCTGCAGCAGTTGCGCAATGAGAACGCGAAGCTGCGAATGGAGCGGGAGATCCTCTCAAAGGCGGCCGTCTTCTTCGCGAAGGAGAGCGACGGGCGATAGGCGAGGTGTTCTCGTTCATCGCCGCGGAGAAGAGGAACTATCCCGTCGCCGTGATGTGCCGCGTGTTCTGCGTGAACCGCACCGGCTTTCACAACTGGGAGCGCCGAGCGCCGTCTGATCGCGCGTTGGCGGATGCTTGGCTGAGCGAGAGGATCAAGCAGATCCACGACGCTAGCTGGGGCGTCTACGGGGCGCCGCGGATCCACGCCGAGCTGCGGATCGAGCACGACATCCGGGTCGGGCGTAAGCGCGTCGCCCGCCTCATGAAAGCGGGCGCTATCTCGGGTGTCAGGCCTAGAAAGCAGTGGCGGAGCACGATCCGGATCCCGGGCATCACGCCCGCCACAGACCTCGTCGAGCGCCAGTTTCAACCGGAGCGGCCGAACGTGCTGTGGGTTTCAGACATCACCTACCTGCGAACCGGCGAGGGGTGGCTATACCTCGCCGCCGTCCAGGACGCCTACTCACGGGCGATCGTCGGCTGGTCGATGGCCACCCACATGCGCGCGAGCCTCGTGGTCGACGCGCTCAAGATGGCGCTCGCTCGCCGCCGGCCGGGGCCCGGGTTGATCCACCACTCCGATCAAGGCAGCCAGTACGTCTCGCTGGCGTTCGGTCGTGCCGCACGCGAGGCCGGGATCGCTGTCTCGATGGGATCCCGTGGAGATGCCTATGACAACGCCGTCGCCGAGACGTTCTTCGCCACGATCAAGAAGGAGCTCGTCAACCGCCGCAGCTGGCCATCGCGCCTGGAGCTGCAATCGGCGGTGTTCGAGTACATCGAGGCGTTCTATAACCGCCGGCGCCGGCACTCCACCCTCGGGATGCTGTCCCCAACCGACTACGAACAACTCCGACTCTCGACGCTCAGCAGTTGAGAACGATCACTCGAACAACGACAATCAACGACAACAACCTGGTGTCATCCAAACCGGGGCAGGTCCAGGCTCACAGGTCGCGTCTCGTAACTGCTGTAAATAGCCCCGGTAGCCGTCAATGCGACGGCGTAGGTTCCCTCAAGTCCTGCAAAGACGAAGAAGGAGGCCTACGCCGTGAGACGTACCGTACCGCCGTCGGCGGAGATAGAAGATCAGATCGATGAGCTGCTCGCCGTGGGAGTCGGCGAGAACCCGCGGGAGTCGCTGTCAGGGCTCGCCAAGCTCGGCGCCAGATTGATCATCCAGCGGGCTGTCGAGGATGAGTTCGACGCCTGGCTCGGCCGGGCACGCTACGAGCGCTCACCCGCGTATCAGCGGGGCCTGCGCAACGGCTTTCGCCCGCGCCGGATGCAGACCGGCGAGGGCGAGCTCGAGGTAGGGATCCCGCAGGTCAGAGAAGCCGCCGAGCCGTTCGTCTCAAAGCTCTTCCCGAGGGGGACGAAGCTGTTGCGCACCGAGCCGCTGAAGGCGATGGTGATCGGCGCGTTCGTGCGCGGCCTGTCGATGCGCGACGTGGAGTCGCTGTGCGATAAGGCAGGACTCGGGAAGCTCTCGAAGTCGACCGCGTCGCGGATCTGCTCAGAGCTCAGCGAGCGCTTTGAGCAGTTCAAGCGCCGCGACCTCTACGAAGTCCACCTGGCGGCCCTGTTCCTTGACGCGGTCTTCCTGTCGGTCCGGCCTGAGGGGCCCAAGGAGGGCGTGCTGGTCGCCTGGGGCTTCACCGAGGAGGGCGAGCGGGTGCTTTTGAGCGTGATGCTGGGGATGCGCGAGTCCCACGAGGACTGGCTCGCCCTGGGGCGCGATCTCATCGCCCGCGGTCTGGGAGCGCCGATGCTGATCGTCTCAGACGGCGCACCGGGGCTGATCAAGGCCGTCGAGCAGTGCTGGCCTTCATCGGACCGCCAGCACTGCGCTGTTCACCGTGTGCGCAACCTGTTGGCCAAGCTGCCCGAGCGCGAACGCGAACGCGTCCGTCAGGCCTACTGGCAGGCGCTTGACGAAGCCATCAACGAAGACGATGGCAAGCAGCGACTAAAGGCCCTCATCGGAGAGCTCGACAAGGCCGGCTACACCGCCGCCGCAAAGTGCCTGAATGAGGACCTCGACGCGCTCGTCGTGCACCTGCGCTACCCGCTACGCCACCGCCGCAGGTGGAGATCAACGAACCTGCTCGAGCGATCCCTCGGCGAGGTCAAGCGCCGCACCAAGGTGATCGGCCGGTTCCCCGGCGAGAGCAGCTGCCTGACGCTCGTCTGGGCCGTGCTTGACCTCTACATCGGCCACGCCAGCAACGGCATCAAGTTCACCCAGCTCGAGCGCCAAAGCTTCAACCGGATGAGATACGAGGGCAATGAACAAACGACTCCCGAGGAAGCGACCGAGGAGGTGACCGCCGCATAGACTGACCACCACCGGGAACCTGAGCCGCGGTGAATTTACAGCAGCTCTGGGACGCGACCTGGCTCACAGCCGCGCCCCCTTTCGCGCAAGAAGCGCAAGTCAGAGCCACCCACCACGAATGGTCTGATTGGCAGGACACGGCCGCGGCCGCCGTATCGACCGGCGCGCAGCACCGGTCCGCTCGAGTTAGCCGGCCGCGCGGTCCAGCACGTTGACCTGCCGGACCACCCGACCGCCCTCCAACTCGGTGGTTTGCAGAACCACGTAGTCCAGTGATTCACCGGTCGTATCCGAGCGATGACGCAATCGCGCTCGGCGCACGATGCGGCCGGGAGCGGCCTCCTCGACGGAGAGATTCTCGATCGCACTTTCGTCGTATCGGGCCAGCACGCCGCGCCAGAAGTCCAGTACGGCTGCGCGACCCTGGATCGGTCCGTCCTCGCGAAGCGGCGGCGGAGGACCGTACTGCACGTCGGGCGCGAATAGCGCGAACACGACCTCGAGGTCCCCACGATTGAAAGCATCGCGGGCACGGTCGAAGGCGGACTGAAGGATGCGTCGGCGGAGGGATCCAGGCAAGTGGCCGACAGCCTGCGCTCCAAGCGCTGCCAGGCGCGGCGCCCCCAACTCGAGGCGATCGGCGAGTGGGCGTCGGCGATCCCGTCGTCAATCCGACCCTCTTCTAGAGCGTGATTCCGGTTCACGCGAGAAGGGGTCGTCTCGCTTGACGCCGAGCGGGTGCCCGCTCTGGACAACCTCCGAGTACTCGGCTGAGGATCGGCAGACGCGCGAGCTGCGAAATCAAGCGCGACGCAGGGCTCATCGCCCACGACCCACGCATCGTGCCCCGGCGGCGCCTCGAAGGCATCACCAGGCCCGAGTTCTACCTGCGCGCCGTCAGTGCCCGCGTAACGACCACCGGGGGCCCGAGACGATGTAGCCGACGTGCGATTCTGACTCGTGGCCGGTTACGGGTCTCGCGTGCGCGGACCACCTCCAGCCCGGTCGATACACGCCGTGGCCGATAACGACCGTCGCGAGGGCGATCCGGCCTCGTCGGCTGTCGTCGAGGAAGACATCCGATCTGTCGGGCGTCTGAAAGCTCTTCGCAACGACGTCGGTCATACCGCCCCCGATCTTATGGCCCACACCGCCTGGTCACGCTTGCTCTGCACGACGTAGCAGGCATGTGCTCGGTCCTCTGCCCGCGCTGTCGAGGCTCGTTCAGGTGAGCGCGAGCAGCGCCGCTGCCCGAATGCTCGCTCGTGCAGCGAAAGTAGTGGTCAGGGGGTGCGGATGCTCATCCTCGACCCTCGGTGCCAAGTGAGCCACACGCGATGACGGTGGGCGGGATACCGGAGGCGATGTCCAAGGAGCGCTTGCTCAAGGTGGACTCTGTGCCGCTGCTGGCGTCATCGAGAAACGTAGCCATCTCCTTCTTCGCGAGACGGGACCTCCTGGATCTGGAGACGGACCCGGTTTCCGCTCTGTGGCGGCTCCCCGAGGCCCAGAGGATCGTTCGGGTGCAGCAGCCCGACGGCTCCTGGCGCTATCCGGGCGGTAAGCCCCACGTGCGCTCCCAGGAGAACTACGACCAGCTCGAGACGTTCCGACAGGCCGGGACGCTCGTGGAGAAGTTCGGCTTCACAAGGGAGCACCCGGCAATCGAGCGGGCGGCAGACTTCCTCTTCTCCTTTCAGACTGCGGAGGGAGACTTCCGTGGCATCTACGGCAACCAGTACGCCACGACCTACGTCGGCGCCATCATGGAGGTGCTCGTAAAGGCCGGTTACGCTCGGGACCCACGGATTGCGAGCGGTTTCCGGTGGCTGCTGGCAATGCGTCAGAGCGACGGCGGCTGGGCGATCCCGGTGCGGACGGTGGGCGTCCCCTTCTCGGAGTTCACGAACGTCCGGCGTTACCCCGAGCCGATCCCGCCCGACACGTCCAAACCGTCCTCCCATCTGGTGACTGGCATGGTGCTGAGGGCCTTCGCCGCCCATTCGGCCCGGCGCAGGTCCGCCCAGGCCCGCAGAGCGGGAGAGTTCCTTGCGGCAAGGCTCTACCGGAAGGACTCCTACGGCGACAGAGGCGACGCCAGCTACTGGGAGCGGGTGTCGTTCCCGTTCTGGTTCACGGACGTCGTATCGGCCCTCGACTCCCTGTCGCGTCTTGGATTTGGGCTCGAGACCCCCACGATCAGCGCGGCTCTGACTCGACTACGCGAAGTCCAGCGTCCTGACGGAACCTTTCGGCTCAAGCTCGTGCGAGGCAGGGACACAGACCTTCCCTGGTGGATCTGCCTCGCCGTTTGCCGCAGTCTCAAGCGATGGCAGGACTCGGCCGAGCGCTCTGCGTAGACGGAGGGTGTGCGCCGACACGCCGGGGCCGGTGAACGCCGAGTCTCGACTCGCGCGACGCTCCCGTGGCCGAGCGAGCGTCCGAGCCACGGTTGCGCTCGCATCTGCGATGCACGACGCCCAAGCGTCCCAAGCGACAGCGCGGGGCTCGACCATCGAGGCGCTCGCTTTTGCACCACGTAAGCGAGCATGCGGCGTCCCTCAGCGGACGCACCCGGACTCGTCGTGGCTTCTGCACAAAGCCATCCGCGAAACCCGGGTCGCGCTCGCTGTGACGATCGCTGAGTGGGCTAGCAGAGACGAGGCCGGGCAGGTGCACCGCGCGCGAGCGACGACTTTGGGCCTTTTTCGACCCCGGTCTTAGAAAGGATCTACCGAGGCCTCCGAGGCTTTGTGCGACAGCCACCGTCCCGAGCGAGCGTCAGCGCGGCCATCGCTTGGACCAAACGGGCCGGTTCTAGTGTTTCTGCCGATTTGCGCCAGTCGGTCGTGGGGTCCAATTCCCTGCCCCAATGGCAGATCAGCATTGACCTTTGCTCGCAAGGACCGGGTGGTCGCAGGTTGTTGTAACGGCCCACGGCGGACTCGAAGCAGGCGCCCTGCCGTCCGCGCAATGCGGAACGCTTGCCGTCCTCGCGCAGGACAGTCGCCGCGGAGCGAAACCAGGACGGGCGCCGGTCGATCAGGTGGGAGGCGTTGCCCGCGTTCCGATCGGGCGCTCGAACAGGACGCCTCGATACGCGAAATGCTCAGCGACGGGCGGCGAGAGATAGTCCTGTGACACGCGCGGCGGACGAAGCGAGCGTGATCCGGCCGTGTGCGCCAGCAGCTTCTCCATAGTCGCCATCGCCAGATGGTCCCCGTCACCGCCGCCTTGGCAGCGCAGCCAGTGCGAGGAACGCGCCGGCGAGCACGACGACGGCGGCAACGCCGAGCCCCAGATCCGTGCCGCTGATAAAGGCCGTGTGGGCGGCGTGCGCGAGCGCTTCGCCCGTGAGGCCGCCGATCCTGCGGGCGACTTCGAGCGCGCCGCCGAGCGAGCCGCGGATCGCTTCGGCGATCGCGGATGGAACGTGGTACGGAGCGATGGCAGCGTCGATGCGGTGCTCGTAGCGCGTAGACAGCAGGCTGCCGACGACTGCTACGCCCAGCGCGCCGCCGACCTGCATGAACGAGCCGTTAGTGGCGGCGCCGACGCCCGTGTGCGCACTCGGTAGCGACCCCATCACTGCTCCGGTCGCAGAGGGCAGCGCGAGCCCAGCACCGACACCTATCAGGACCATGCCTGGGACGATGTCGCCGTACGTGCTGGTCACGCTCGCACCCGAGACAAGCCATAGCCCCGCGGCCACCGTGAGGAGCCCTGCACCGACGGCGAGCTTCGTTCCCGCGGCCCTCACGAGCAGGCTCGACAGCGGCGCTGCCAGGGCGATCGCGCCCGCCGCCGGCAGCACGCGCACGCCGGCCTGCAGCGGCGTGTAGCCGAGCTGGAACTGCAGCATCTGGGTGAGCACGAAGAGCGAGCCGAACAGGCCATAGGCGAGCAGGCCGTTGCTGAGCACGGCAGCCGAGAAGCGCCGCTCGGCGAAGTAGTGAAGGTTGAGCATCGGGTGCGTGCTGCGCCGCTCCCAGACGACGAAGACGGCGAGCAGTACCAGACCGCCGACCCCGGCGCAGATCACGACAGCGGACGACCAGCCGCGCACGGGGGCCTCAATGATCGCCCACAGCAACATGCCGACGCCGGCGATCGAGAGCAGCGAACCGCCGAAGTCCGTGCGCTCGACCGCTGGGTCGCGCGAGTCGGGGACGATCCGAAGCGCGACGAGCGCACCCAGCAGCGCGATCGGCACGTTCACTAAGAACACCGAGCCCCACCAGAAATGGGCGAGCAGCAAGCCCCCGACGATCGGGCCGAGCGCGATGCCGGCGCCACTCGTCCCCGACCAGAAGCCGAGCGCGCGCTGGCGCTCGGCGGCGTCCGCGAACGTGTTGGTGATGATGGCAAGCGTGGACGGCATGATCAGCGCAGCGCCGACGCCCATTCCCGCGCGCGCTGCAATCAGCATCTGGACGCTGCCCGAGGCGGCAGCCCAGCCCGAGCCCGCGGCGAAGACGAACAGGCCGGCGATGAACGTACGTCTGCGCCCCACCCGGTCAGCGAGGCTGCCCATGACGAGCATCAGCCCGCCGAACACGAGCGCGTATGCGTCGACGATCCACTGCAGCTGCTCGGTGGTTGCATGCAGCTTGCGCACCAGCGTCGGCAGAGCGACGTTGAGAACTGTGTTGTCGAGCGAGATGATCAGCAGCGGCACGCACAGCGCCGCGAGCACCCACCACCGCCGCGGCAGGGGCGCCGGAGGCGGCCCTGCACCCGGCTCTGTCGCCTGCACTGGCGGTGCAGCGCCACCGCTCGCGAGACGGTCGCCCATCGACGGGGATCTGTCGCGCGCGCGGGCCACGCCTTGAACGCTACCTACCGTGTTTCGCCCAGACACTGACGGCAACGCACCCGCAGAGCTGGTGATCAAATCAACGAACTGCTCGCGTGGCCGCTCTCGGCATCGGCACCGAAGACTTCCGCTCTCCCGCCCATGGGGAAGCCGCCGTGATCGTGTCGTCGGCCCTGAGCGCCTGCTCGGTCGTCCACTGAGGCATCTCGCTGGCTACGGGGCGGGTGCCCGCTCTCCGCGCTTTCCGGGTCTCCGGGCGGGTTCGGGCACAGATACCCCTCGCGGGACGAAAGCAGGGCATTTGCGTCGCGCCCCCGCGAGTTGTTGGAGATCAACGTGGACGGCGAAGACACGGACGCGCGCCGCTTCTACGAGCGCCACGGGTACACCGACCATGGCCCGGGGAGGAGGGACCCGGAGCTCTACTACCACCGCGACCTCGCCCGGCACAGTGCCGCGTAGGCTGCGGTCAACGGGACCCTGCCAGCCGTGTCCGCGCGAGGATGACGGCAGATCATCTTCCTAGCTCGTAGCCGGCCTGCTCGAGCTCCCGCGCCGCGGGGCCCCGGTCTACGCGCTCGGTTACCCGTGCCCTCATCTCCTCGCCGAGCAGGGCTATTGCGGAGAACGCATAACGATCGATGAGGACGCGAGGTACTTGCCCGGCACGCCTCGGCCTTCACCGCGAGCTCGGGCACGCCCGCACCGGCGTGGCGCGGCGAAGAACGTCGAACAAAAAGAAGATTCGCGGCGTGTCGATTTCCGTCGACCTCGTTCGACGTGCGGGTAGAAAGCACCCATCCACCACAAGGGAGACACAAATGCGTTTCATGGTTCTGGTCCCCGGGAGCCCCGACTCCGAGGCTGGCGAGATGCCCAGCACGGAGGCTCTGGCGGCGATGACGAAGTACAACGAAAAGCTCGTCAAGTCAGGCGTGATGCTGGCCGGTGAGGGCCTGCATCCGACCTCCAGGGGCGCAAAGGTCCGCTTCAACGGCAGCGAGCGCACCGTCATCGATGGTCCGTTCACCGAGGCCAAGGAGATCGTCGCGGGCTACTGGGTCTGGGAGTGCGCGTCGCGCGAGGAGGCGATCGAGTGGCTCAAGCGAGCCCCGTTCGACGGCGGGGTCGAGATCGAGCTGCGCCAGATCTTCGACGCCGACGACTTTGGGGAGCGGCTGACGCCGGAGCTGCGCGAGGCAAACGAGCGGCTGCGTAAGCAGACCGCCCAGAATTAGGCGGTGAGCCCGTCGGCCACCCATCGTGCGATCGACGCCGTGTGGCGGATCGAGTCGGCCCGGCTGATAGCCGGGCTGACCCGGATCGTGCGCGACGTGGCGGTGGCCGAGGACCTGGCCCAGGACGCGCTCGTCGCCGCGCTTGAGCAGTGGCCTGAGTCGGGGATTCCGGACAAGCCGGGCGCATGGCTCATGGCGACCGCCAAGCGCCGTGGCATCGATGCGCTGCGCCGGCGCGTCGCGCTCGAGCGCAAGCAGGAGCTGATCGCGCGCGAGCTGGAAACCCTGCAGCAACTCGACCGGCCCGACCTGGACGCATCGGTCGCAGACGTTCAGGACGACGTCCTGCGCCTGATCTTCATGACGTGCCATCCGGTCTTGTCCCGGGAGGCCCGCGTCGCGCTGACGCTACGTCTGCTCGGCGGCCTGTCCACGCCAGAGATCGCGCGTGCGTTTCTCGTCGCCGAGGGCACGGTCGCGCAGCGAATCGTTCGCGCCAAGCGCACACTCGCCGAGGCACACGTGCCATTTGAGGTCCCCGGCCGCGACGAGCTGGCCGAGCGTCTGTCGGCGGTGCTCGAGGTGATCTACCTGGTGTTCAACGAGGGCTACGCGGCGACCGCCGGCGAGCACTGGATCCGCCCGGCCCTGTGCGAGGACGCCCTGCGCCTCGGAAGGATCCTCGCGGCGTTGATGCCGCGTGAGGCCGAGGCCCAAGGCCTGCTGGCCCTGATGGAGCTGCAGGCCTCGCGGTTGCGGGCTCGTGTCGGGCCGGACGGGGAGCCGGTGTTGCTCGCCGATCAGGACCGGGCGCGCTGGGACCATCTGCTCGTGCGACGCGGCCTTGCCGCGCTGCGGCGTGCCGAGCAGCTCAGCGGCGCGCTCGGCCCGTACACGCTGCAGGCCGCGATCGCTGCATGCCACCCGCGAGCACGGAGCGTCGAGGAGACCGACTGGCCTAGGATTGTCGCGCTCTACGACGGGCTGGCGGCGCTCACCGGCTCTCCTGTCGTGGAGCTCAACCGCGCTGTGGCCGTGACCATGGCCTTCGGTCCCGAGGCGGGGCTCGAGCTCGTGGATTCGCTCGCCGATGAGCCTGCGTTGCGTGCCTACCATCTGCTGCCCAGCGTGCGCGGCGACATCCTCGTCCGCCTGGGGCGGCTGGACGAGGCGCGCGAGGAGTTCGAGCGCGCAGCCGACCTGTGCGACAACGAGCGCGAGCGCGAGCTACTGCTCTCGCGCGCAGTCGCTTGTGGCGCATAACGACCGTGCGGGTAAGCGATGGTGTGAGGCGTCGGCGCCGGTGGCAATTGGTGCTCGTCCCTGGCGCTCGTCGGATCGCAGGCGTTCGAGATGCCTCCTTCGCGCGCTTTAGGGGTCTCCGGGCGGGTTCGGCACAGATACTCCTCGCGGAGCGAAAGCGGTCATCCGCCTCGCGCCCACGTGGGTGGCCTTGCAGCAACTGGCCGCGGCGGCGCCGCTGATGCGGACGCGCTCGCAATCGGGCACGAAGCAGTAGCGAGCGGCGTGCCGCCCGGCGCTGCTGTCGTCCATCGCGTCGTGCGACGCAGACCCGGTCAGGTGGTCGAATCGCGACGCGAGCAGGTGAAGCGCTCCGGGTTTCTTGGAGGCCTCCAGAAACCCGGGGCGCTTTCAGTTTCTCGCCAGAAGCGGGCCGCCTGACGCGGACGCGCTCGGCTACACGGGCCTCTGTCCGCGCGTGAACCAATCCGGAGAAAAGGATCGCCGCGGGCCGTTGACCAAGCACGGGCCGACCTACCTGCGCTGGGCGCTCCTTGAGGCCACGATGCACGCGCTCAGGCACCCCGCCTACGCCGAGCGCTACCAGCGCACCAAGCGCCGGCTCGGGAAACAGCGCGGCGCCAAGGTCGCCCAGGTCGACCTCGCGCGCAGACTCTCCCACGCGATCTGGGCACATGCTTTCCCGCAAGGAAAAGTTCGCTCCTCGAGGCGCCGCGTTTCGTCTGGCGGCTTGACCGCCCTTTTCCGGACTTGCGCCCGAGCGAACGTCCAATTTCGCCTGATCCTCCCGATGAGGAGGCCATAGAGACATGAGCATCGCTCCGCCAGCACGACCCGCGAAAGGAAATTCGCCCGAACCACAGATCGCCACTTGACAATCAAGCATGACCACACGAGCCGCCCCCGTCAGGAGCTTCTGACACTTCGCGGTGAGCGCGTTCACGCGGTCCTTAGTGCTTCGGTAGGTGAGAGCCGCGCGGCGCGGAGCGCGGGAAGCAGGCCGGCGACCGCGCCGATCAGGAGCGCGGCGCCGAACCCGCCCGCCCAGGCAAGGGTGGGGATGACGATCGCCCAGCCCTTGGTGGAGGCGTAGATCGCCGTCGCGAGCGCCCCGGTAGCGACACCGACGGCGCCGCCGCCGAGCGCGAGCAGGATCGCCTCGGAGAGGAACTGGGTGCGGATCTGCCCGCGGGTTGCGCCGAGCGCGCGGCGCAGCCCGATCTCTGAGCGGCGTTCCAGCACGGAGATGACCATGATGTTCGCCACTCCTACGGCGCCTACCAGCAGGGCCACGGCGCCGAGTCCGAGGAAGAGGCCATTGAAGGCACCCTGGGCGTCGGCGCGTGCTGTGAGCGCAGCCGAAGGTTGGCTGACGTCGACTTCGTTGGGCGCTTCTGGGTCGGCGGTGGCGGCGAGCACTGACTGGACGGCCGCGACCTGGCTGTTCTGGGCGCGCAGGTAGACGGTGTTAGGGTGCCCGTTGAACTGCAGATAGCGTTCCGCGGCCTCGAAGCCGACAAGCACCGAGCTTTCGATTTCGGGTACGAGCACCGATGGGCCGAGGATCCCGACGGGGTAGAGCCACATCCCGCCGGCCCAGATCCGCTCACCGGGGTAGAGATGGTCGATCCCGAGTCGTTGCGCGGCCGCGGAGCCGAGCACCGCTGCGGGCTCCTGGGCGGTGGCGGCATTCAGGTAGCGGCCTTGCACGACGCCAATGCCCAAGGTGTGCAGCAGGCCGAGGCTCGCCGCTTGGAGGCTCAGGGCGCTGGTTTCGACGGTGGGGATCAGTGGAGAGCGGTAGACATTGCCCTTGACGTTCCCCGTCTCGGCCACGTTTTCCACGGGGTCGATGCGGGCGATCATCGCGGGCGCGACGAGGGGCAGCTCGGCGGTTTTGCCGCCGAAGCTCTGGCCATTGGCGACGGTCAGGAGGTTCGTCCCGAGGCGTTCGATCTCTGACAGCAGCCCGGCTTGGCTCGACGAGGACAGGCCCAGCACGGCTACGATCGCGGCGACGCCGATCGCGATCCCCAGCGCGGAGAGCGCTGCGCGCGACCGGCGGGTGCGAAGCCCGACGCTCGCGACGCGCGCGAGATCGGAAATGCGCAGCTTCCGAGGGGTTAGGTTTACCGGATTGGCAGCGAGGTTCCCGGCAGCGCTCATGAGGACCGTCCGGGTGCAACGTTTATGAGCGCAAACGCCGCCGCTCTTGCGTGCTTAACCGTCGCCTTGACGATGTAGCCGCCCCGCGTGTCGCTGGCGGTGAAGGCCGGCGCAACGGCGATCCCGCAGGCGTTGGTCTTGACCTTGACCGTGTAGGGGTGAGAGACGCGGGCGCGATGGTGGGGGCCGCGAGAGCGGACGGTGAAGCGTCCGCTCGCGCCGGCGCGCGGCGCTGAGAACGTGATCAGCGCGCCCGGGACGGGGTTCTTCTGCGCGTCGGTGACGGTGACGCCGAGCCGGATCGGGAAAGAGGTTCCCGCGGGGGTGGATTGCGTGGAGCCGACCCCGGGGGTGAGCTTGGTGGGTTTGCCGGCGAGGTTTGACAGGGAGAAGCTCACCGGTGTTGCCGCCCCGCCACCAGACGCCCCAGAGCTTTCCTTACCCAACCCTCCGGTGGGTTCTTTGCCCGACACGGCGGCCGTCGCGGTGAACGATCCGGCCGTGCTGTTCGCGGTGAGGAGCGGCGAGCTCGCCACGCCGGTCGCGCCGGTCATCGCTGTCGCCTGGGCGCCCGTGCCGGTGAAGGTCGCGCCGGCGCTCGAGGAGGTGGTCGTGCCGCAGGCGCTCGAGGCGCCGGAGCCGAGCGTGAACGTGACCGCCGTGCCCGCGACCGGGTCGCCGCCTGAGTCCAGTACCTTGACCTGGAGCGGGTGGGGATACCGGCTCATGATGCTCGCCGACCTGCTCTTCAGCGCGAGCGCGACAATCCTCGCCGGTATGCCCGTGGCGGTATTGGTCAGCGAGAACGAGACCGTGCCGTACTGCGAGCTGGCGGTGACGGTGTAGCTGCCCGCGGCGGTGTTGGCCGTAAACGGCGGCGCGGCGACCGCACCCGAGGCATCGGCGCCGACGATGACGGTGTTGGACCCGCTGTTGGAGAACACCCCACTCGCACCATTCGAGGGTGCGCTGAACGTGACCGGGATCCCGGCGGCGGCGCTCGTGACGGGGCAGCCATCGCTGTTGCTGAGCGCCACCTGCAAAGTGGTCACAAAAGCCGCCCCGAGTATCGCCGTCTGCGGCGTGCCCGCGACGAGCGTCATCTGGTTCGGCGGATTGGATGATGGACAGCCCGACACCCCGGACCCTTCCGACGCGAGCGCCGGAGCCCCAACGGGCGTGCCACCGAGAGTGCCCAAACCGGCGGCCATGATCAGCCCGAGCCCCACGCAGCGCACAGGGCCCCGCAACCAAGTAATCCGTGTCAACAGCGCTCTGCTCCCGCTGCGATGGTGTCGTTCACGATGCGCCCGTCGAGCATCTGCACCTGTCGTGGCAGGCGCCCGGCGAGGTCGTGGTCGTGGGTGATCACGAGGATCGTCGCGCCATCGCCATTCAGCTCTTCAAGCAGCTCCAGAAGCGCGCCGCCGGCAGCGCTGTCGAGGTTCCCGGTGGGCTCGTCGGCCAGCACGATCGCGGGGCGGCCGACCAGCGCACGCGCGATCGCGACGCGCTGGCGCTCGCCACCGGAGAGCTTGCTGGGACGGAAGTGGGCACGATCGGCGAGCCCCACCCGGGCGAGCGTCTGCGCCGCCCGCTCGCGGCGCTCGGAGACAGCGACGCCGGCGTAGAGTAGTCCTTCGGCGACATTCTCCAGGGCTGTGGAGTGCTCCGCCAGAAAGAACTGCTGAAAGACGAACCCGATACGCGTGGCACGCAACGTGGCGAGCTCACGATCAGCGAGCCCTGCCGCGTCGAGGCCCGTGATCGAAACCACCCCCGAGCTCGGGCGCTCGAGCGTGCCCATGACGTGTAGCAACGTCGTCTTCCCTGAACCCGAGGGGCCCACGATCGCCACGAGCTCACCCCCTGCCACCGCGAAGCTCACTTCGCGCAGCGCGTACACGGGCGGCTCGGCGCCGTAGACCTTGCTCACCCCGTCGAGCTCGAGCACCGGCTGCTCGCTCATGTCACTGGCACCACCACGCGCTGGCCGGCGGACACACCCCTACCGCTCACCTGCACGAGGCCGTCGGCGTCGTCGAACAGGCCGAGGCTGACCGCCTCCAGGCGGTGCACGCGGCCTTCGGCGACCTCCAGCGCGTAGCCGCCACCGGCGAGCGCAAGCAGCGCGTCGATCGGCACCGCGAGCGCTTCCTGGACACTTTCGGTGGTGATCGACACGTTCACGGGTGCCTGGTCCAGGTGTCCCGTCGTCGCCGGATCGGTCGGTGTGGCATCGACTTCGATCGTCGGCGCGCTTTCTTCTCCACCAGATTTGCCCGCTTCGCCAGATTTGCTCGACGGCGACGTTGCGACACTTGAGACATACGTGATCCGCCCGGGCGTGGTCCGGTTGTCCGGCAGGGTGATCGTGACCGCGTCGCCGACCTTGACACTGGCCTGCTGGGCCGCGTCGAGCGCGATCGTGACCTGGCGAGCGGTCGAGGTGATACCGAGCACGGGGCCGGGCATGACCGTCGCTCCGACCGTCGGAGTCACACTCGTCACCCGCACCGGCCCGGGCTCGAACACCACCGAGCCGAGCAGCAGCTCGCCGGTCACGCTCAGCCCGTGTGCTGATTGAAACCCGCGTATCGCCGCGGCGCTCGCAGCACCGAACGTGTCGCTCGCGAGTCCCTGCCCGTAGCCGAGCGCGTCGAGGTTCGCGTTCAGCTCGGCGACGTCTGATCCCGGTGGCATCCCCGCGATGAACGCGCGCGTCGGGAGCACCGAGCCATACAACAGCACGACCGACTCACCGTTGATCGCGTAGAGGCTCTCCCCGCGCGTGAGGATTTGACCGACCGACGGCAGCTCCGTGAACGTCGCGCTCTGGCCGTAGAGCGCGGCCGATGATCGCGCCGCCGCCGAGCTCGCCTCTGCGCTCGCGAGCGACTTTTCGCCCGCGGAGACCTGTGCCCGGTCGCCTTTGACCTTCGTCGCTGCACCCGAGGAGCTCTGCTCAGCGCTCGAGACCGCCTGCACATCGCTTGCGCACAGGCCCGAGCCCCCGCCGTCCGAGGGAGATCCGCTGGACGCGCTTTCCGCGGCGCCTTCACCGGCGCAGTCGACGGCCTCCTTCGCGCGGGCAGCCGAGAGGGTCGCCTGTTGAGCTACGAGCGCTTCGCTGTCAGCCGCCAGTGACCCTCTCGCCGTGCTCAGCATTCCTTCGGCGTTCGTGACCGACTCCTGGGCATGTGACACCATGGACGGCGCCGTCCCTGACGGCACGCGAATGCTCGATGAGCCCGCAAAGCCGAGCGTCCCGCTCACCTGCGTCTGTGAAGACAGCGATCGGCGGGTCACGGTCGCAAGCGAGGTCGCGGCCGCGTTATCGCCAACACCGCCGCCGGACTTGCTCGAGCCGCCAAAGGGATCGGTCACGATCAGGACCACGACGACCGCGACGAGCACGAGCCCCGCCCCCGCGAGCGCGCTCCGGCGATCGCGACCGCGCGGCGGGCCAATCCCTGGGCGCTCGCCAGGGGATCCGGCCGCGCCGCCCGCTTGGGGCGCTGACGCCGCCTCACCGGACAAGGAGGGATCGTTCATCGATGACTCTTGCATGAGATCGACGCTTTCGGTTGCTGTACGGCACTGGTCTCCCCAGGGTCAGGTTCGAGGATGTGCGTCCTGGTTCCGGATCAGTTCTACGCGGCGGGCTGTTTCGTCCTTGTTTCGCCCTATCGCCGCTCATGGTCCGCCCGGCCCGATCTGCTGGACCGCGAGCGAATGCGGCCGCACTGCCTCGCAAGCCCGATCCGCGGCTTCGAACTGGGGCGATTCCGTGTTTACCTGCGGGCCGAGAACGAACGCGCCACGGCTGTTCGGATCGGGAAAGCTCGGCTCTCCGTGGGAGCGCATGCAGGCGGCATAGGTGACCGCCTCCGCCAGTTCTTGCGCGCTCGGAGCGCGTTGTGGAGCCCCGCCGTTCGGCTCGAGCTTACGGCACGCCTGCTGCGCCGCGGGGAACTGTGGATTTCCGTTGGCGATGCCGGCCGGGACCGCCAGCTTCACGCCGACGCTGTTACCCGAGCCAGAGATCTGCGGATTCGGGAAATCGGGGACTCCGTGCGAGCGCATGCACCGCGAATAGGCGATCGCTTGTGCACCCGGTTGACCGCCTCGGGCCGTGTCAGCGGGGCCGTTCGGGGAGCCACCGCCGCAGCCGGTGACTATCAGCGTGAGCACCCCGAGCGCTGCCGCGACGCTGACTCGGCACGCGCCGTGGCGCCCGCGGCGGGCGAAGGCGACCGTGCTCATCCCCCACCCCGGACGGACGCGGGGATCAGTGATTCGCAGGCATGCACTGCCGCCTTGAACACCGGCGAGCTCTCGTTCAGTCCTTGATGGTTTATGTGCACGCCGCCGCCCGAGAACGTCGGGTCGGGGAAGTTCGGTACCCCGTGCGAGCGGATGCATGCCGCCGCCTTCAGGTACTGCGCCTGTTCGGAGGGGGTGGTCTGATGGCTCGAGCCTTCTCCGGGACCGCCGCTCGGCAGCAGCTTGCTGCAGGCCTGCTGGGCCGACTTGAAATGGGGATTGCCCGTGATGGCTCGCGTGACCCCGATCGCAACCTTCACTTCATTGCCGTTGGTCGAAATTTTTGGATCGGGGAAGTTGGGCACTCCGTGTGCGCGCACGCACGCCGCATACGCCACCGCCTGGCTCCCCGGCGACGTCGAGCTGCCCGGCCCACCGCCCGACCCGGCCGCCGTCGAGCTCGTGGTAGACGTTTTGGACGCGTTCGACCCGAGGTGAGCGACGCTCCCGCTCGAGGAGCCGCTTCCGCACGCGGCAGCGCTCAGCGCGAGCGCAACGAGTCCGCTCGTAGCAAAGGCTGCCCTAGGCGCCCGTCGCCGCTCGGGCCACGCCCCGTCGGCTCTAGCGCTCCGCCGGACCGCGGCGGGCCCGGGCCGCGGCCCGGCCGAAATCAACCGCATCGTCTCCATGTCGTGGCCCTCCTTGCTCGGGGTGTGTGTCATTTGTGTTTGTACGCGCCCGCCTGTAACACCGCCGTAACGCTGTTATGCGGCCGTTATGCGGGATGAGGCATCCTGGGCGAATGAGGGTGCTCGTGGTCGAGGATCATGCGCGGCTCGCTACGACCGTGGCCACGGTCCTGCGCCGTGAGGGGATGGCGGTCGACATCGCATTCGACGGGCACGAGGCGCTGGCGCGCACCGCGATCAGCACCTATGACGTGATCGTTCTCGATCGCGACCTGCCGGTTGTCCATGGCGACGAGGTCTGCCGCTCGCTTGTTGCAGAGGGCTGCCCGAGCGCGGTGCTGATGCTGACCGCGGCGGGCGCGATCGAGGAGCGCGTGGAGGGCCTTGGCCTCGGCGCCGACGACTACCTGTCAAAGCCGTTCGCGCTCGCCGAGCTCGTGGCACGGATCCGGGCGCTTGCGCGCCGTGGGCGCCGCTCGCTGCCGCCGATACTCGTCCACGGAGACCTGGAGCTCGACTCCTCGCAGCGGCTCGTGAAGAGGGCCGGCGAGACGATCGCGCTCAGCCCGAAGGAGTTTGGTGTTCTGCAGCTCCTGCTGAGTGCCGAGGGCGCCGTGGTCTCGACCGAGCAGATGCTCGAGCGGGTCTGGGACGAGGCGACCGACCCCTTCACGAACACCGTGAGGATGACTGTGAGCAGGCTGCGCGCCAAGCTCGGCGACCCACCGGTGATAGAGACGATCGCCTCGGCTGGCTACCGGATCGG
Source organism: uncultured Solirubrobacteraceae bacterium (assembly GCA_963813685.1). GTDB lineage: Bacteria > Actinomycetota > Thermoleophilia > Solirubrobacterales > Solirubrobacteraceae > Palsa-744. Next base: position 216,985 of record CAWEZQ010000003.1, on the reverse strand, counting down.
AGAGCTGCGATGAGGTGGCTTCGCGCCGAACTCGTGGAGCTGGCGGCGACGCTTCGTCACCCGCGCAGCACGGTACGGGGACGACTGATGTTGCTGATTAGCGCCGTGCTATTCGCGTCGGGCGCCCTGCTGCTCGCGATCACATACGCGCAGGTGGCACAAAGGGGCTCCGTGAAGGTGGTCGAAGCGAGCCCCGTGCAGACGCCTGAATCGGGTCGGGCTCCCGGTGGGGGTGTCCCGGGAGCGGGCGCGGCGGTCGTCGAACGCCAGCACATAGTGGATCTCCACGCGCAGTTGGGCGCCTCGGGCGTCGCACTTGCGCTCATGGCGGTCTTCGCACTCGTGCTCGGGTGGCTCGTCGCGGGCCGCGTTCTGCGCCCGCTGCGAACCGTGACCGCTGCGGCGCAGCAGATCTCTGCCGAGCACCTCGACCGCCGGCTCGCCGTGGAAGGCCCGCGCGATGAGCTCAAGGAACTCGGCGACACGATCGACGGTCTGCTCGGGCGCCTGCAGGATTCCTTCGAATCCCAGCGGCGCTTCGTGGCGAACGCCTCCCACGAGCTGCGCACACCCTTGACGGTGTCCCGCGCGCTGCTGGAAATGATCATCGAGGATCCGAACGCAACGGTCGAGTCACTTCGCGCGACCTGCAGGCAGGTGTTGGAGGAGGGTGAGCAGCAGGAGCAGCTCATCGACTCGTTGCTGGTTCTCGCCCGCAGCCAGCGCGGCCTCGAGCGGCGCGAGCCTCTCGACCTCGCGCTCGTGACGACAGATGTGCTGCGGGCGCATGAGGCGGACGCAGCCGCTCGCGGCCTGCACTTCGAGCACTCCTTGAAACCCGCTCTGCTCTCCGGCGATCGGCGCCTGATCGAACGACTGGTGTCGAACCTCGTGGAGAACGCGTTTCGCCACAACGTCGCGCAAGGGCGCGTACGGGTGGTGGTGGGAAGCGACGATGGTCATGCGACCCTTGCGATCACCAACACGGGCCCGCTCGTGGCGCCCGAGGATGTCGAGCGCCTGCTCCAGCCCTTCCAGCGAATGAGCCAGGAGCGAACCGGAGAGCGCGACGGGCTTGGTCTCGGCCTCTCGATTGTCCAGGCCATCGCCCGTGCCCACGACGCCACCGTCGCCGTTCGGGCCCAATTCGGCGGAGGCCTGGAGGTCGAGGTGAGCTTCCCGGTCCCCCCTGCTTGACCTTTCAGCGGTTCATGCGCGCCGCGGTTTCCATCAGTGGTTGTGCAGCGGGAACGCGCAAACGGCCGCCGCCCGCGTGAAGGCCGGCGACTGCTCGTTGATCGTGCTGGGGAAGATAAGGATCACTCCTTCGATATTGCTGATCACGCCTGCACCGGAGCCGAACGGGTTGGACGGGACCGAGGTACGGGGGTCGGGGAAGTCGTAGACGCCGTGCTGGCGCATGCACCGAGCGATACTCAGAAACCTCGCCAGCGTCTGCGGGGAGGGGTTCGTCGTCGAGCCGGGGCCAGGAGGGCCGCCGCCCGGCATGAGCTTGCGGCACTTCGCCTGCGCCGCCTTGAACGCGGGCGATGAGGGATTCATTTCGGCACTCGCCTGGAAGGCGAAGCCTCCGCTGCCGTTGGGGTCTGGGAAGTTGGGCAGGCCGTTGGAGCGCATGCACTTGGCGAAGGCGATCAGCGCCTGCTGGGGGTTCGCCGCGCTTTCAGGGGCCGAACCGCTGCCTTCAGAGCTCGCCGATGTGACTCCTTTGCCTGTGGAGATGCGGGCGACGATGGGGCGCGACGACCCCCCGCAGCCGGCGAGCGCCAGCGTGACGCTCAGCAGGGCTGCGGCGGTGAGCGGGTGCGCCAGTGGCGGGCTGAGCCTTTTGATGTGGATCCGGTGTGGCATCTGGTCTCCTTCGCGGTCTGCTTCGGGGGCTCGTGTCCTCCTCCCGGACGGGTTCTACGCGGCGGGCTGTTTCAGCCGTGTTTCGCTCTCCGAGGTCGGCAGCGGTCTTGTTTGCCCGAGCGGGCGAAACAGTGTTGAAACACCGCGGCGCTACCTTGACCAGAAGGAGCTATAGATGCGCGTGCTTGTGATCGAGGACGATGAGGAGCTGGCCGGAACGGTCGCCGCCGGCCTGCGCCACGCGCGGATGGCGGTCGATGTCGCGTTCGACGGCGAGGTCGGCTTGGCACGAGCGCTGGTCAATGAGTACGACGTGATCGTGCTCGACCGCGACCTTCCCGCGCTGCACGGCGACGAGGTGTGCGCGAAGCTGGTCGCCGCGGGCGGACGCAGCCGAGTGCTGATGCTTACCGGCGCGACGGCGAATGACGATCTCGTCGACGGGCTAGGGCTCGGCGCGGACGACTACCTGGGAAAGCCGTTCGACTTCCCCGTGTTGGTGGCGCGCATCGGCGCCCTTGCTCGCCGGGCGCAGCCGGGCATCCCACCGGTGCTCGAGCACGGCGACGTCGTGCTCGATGCGGCCAGGCGCTGTGCGCGGCGGTCTGGCCGTGATCTGGAGCTGACGCCAAAGGAGTTCGGGGTCCTGGAGCTGCTGCTCGCCGCCCAGGGCCGGGTCGTTTCGGCGGAGGAGCTGCTCGTGCGCGTGTGGGACGAGAACGCCGACCCGTTCACGGGCGCCGTGAGGATCACGATGAGCCGCCTGCGCGCCAAGCTCGGTGATCCCGCAATGATCGAGACCGTCGCGAAGGCCGGCTACCGCATCGGTGGCGTGTGATGGCCGTCGCGCGCGCCCGGCTCGCACCACCCTCGTGGCTCCGATTGCCTCGCCGCACCGCACGCCTGCGGCTCACAGCTCTCTACGGCGGCCTCTTCCTCCTGTCCGGCGTCGCGCTGGTCGCGATCACCTACGTCCTTTTTCAGCGGGCGACCGAATACAAAACGCCACACCTACCGAAGGTCCCTCACACGGCTGCCATCCAGCATCTGCAGCTCCCCAGTCCGTTGAAGCCGGTTCTGCCGGCGGGCCAGTCAGTCCGGCCTCTCGGGCATCCGCTTCAGCTCGCAAAGGCTCAGTACGAACTGGGACAGGCTCAGAAGGAACTGGCGCAGGTTGGACCCCAGCTGTTGTTGGCTGGGCCGACTCAGCTGGCACGGATCCAGGGTCAGCTGACACAGGCCCAGCATCAGCTCGCGCAGGGCCAGCATCAGCTGGAAGAAGCTGTGCACCAGCTGGCACAGGTGGGGCCCGTCCAAGCCGCACAACGCGCCGCCGACTCGCACCAGCTTCTGGTCAACTCGGGAATTGCCCTGGCCATCGTGGCCGCACTCGCGCTCCTGGTCGGCTGGCTCGTCGCCGGCAGGATGCTGCAACCCATCCGCACCATCACCGGCACGGCCCGACGGATCTCCTCCACCAACCTGCACGAGCGCCTCGCCCTCGAGGGCCCGCAGGACGAGCTCAAGGAACTCGGGGACACCCTCGATGATCTGTTTGGGCGGCTCGACGCTGCGTTCGAGGCGCAACGCCAGTTCGTCGCCAACGCCTCGCACGAGCTGCGCGCACCACTGACACGCCAGCGAGCCATGATCCAGGTCGCGCTCGCCGACCCGGACGCGAACCTCACCTCAATGCGCGCAGCCCACGAGCGAGTGCTTGCCTCCGAGCAACATCTGGAGCAGGTGATCGACGGACTGCTGGCGCTTACGCGCGGCCAAACGGGATTGGAGCGCCGCGAGCACCTCGACCTCGCGGCCATCGCGTCCAAGGCCGTGCTCGCGCGCGAGTCAGAAGCCAGAGGCCGCGACCTCGACGTTCGCGCCACGCTCGCCCCAGCACCAACGGCTGGCGATCCGCGGCTCCTGGAGCGCCTGATCGCTAACCTCCTCGACAACGCCATCCGTCACAACATCCCCCAGGGACACGTCGAGATCAGCACCGGCACCCGTCACCAGCACGCATTCCTCGCGGTCACCAACAGCGGCCGAACCATTCCCCCGGAGGAGGTGCCGCGCCTGTTGCAACCGTTCCAACGCCTTGACGGAACCCGCACCCACGGGAGCGGGAACGGGCTGGGCCTCGCGATCGTCGACGCGATCGCCGCCGCTCATCGCGCCACGCTGACCGCCCAACCGCACCCAGGCGGCGGGCTGACCGTCGAGGTCGCTTTCCCCTCGACATCCCTCGACGCGCAGCAAATCAATGCGACCACACAGCGGCCAGCGCTACAGACCTCCGAGGGCGCTCAGACGAGACCGTAAGCAAGGGAGCCCGCCCATGCTCGCGGTCGCCCATATCGGGCGCGGGAAGGCTGCCGCTGGAGGTTGCGCCTCACTACGATCCAGGCCAGCCGGAGAAACGCCTCCTCACACAGCGACTCGACATCGCGCATCGACAGGCCACGCATGAACCCGCCGATCACAAGCGCCTTGAGCAGGTCCGTTCGCAACAGCCGCTTGCAGTGCCACTTCGGAAACAGCTTCGAGACGAACGGCATCGCCGCCTCCCGGGCCTGCCGGATCTCGATCCGCAGCTCCCCCTCCGCGGTCTGCGATGGTGGGCGCGAAACCCGTTACCCAGCCCCGAGTCGTAATTGCGCAAGCCCCGCTGGCGCTCCGGCCGGCGCTCATATCGCGCGCGACCCCGCCCGTCACTTGCAGGACGGCCCGGGCCGACGTGCGGGGTTGACCGACGTGTGCTTCTAGACGCACACGGGCACGCCGGCGATGAGGCTCGCAGGCCTACCGCTGCCGGGAGGTCATCCGTAGAGCGGTACCAAGCCCGCTAGCTTCGGGAGGCCTGCTCCCTCGCGCTTTGATTCGTACATCGCGCTGTCGGCTAGGGCAACCATCGCGTCGGCGGCGGCGCCCTCGCCACTGGACCAGGCCACGCCGATGCTGACCTGCGCATCGAGGCTGCACGCCGTGACGCAAACCGCCTCACGCTGTCCCCGAGCGATGCGCTCGGCGAGCCTCATCGCCTGCTCCGGACCACCGATTTCCGGGCACACGATCAAGAACTCGTCGCCGCCGATCCGACCAACCATGTCCTCATCCCGTACGACGCTCTGCAACCGTTGCGCCACGATGCTCAATAACTGATCGCCCACGGCGTGCCCGTACCGGTCGTTGACCAGCTTGAAGCTATCCAGGTCAACAAACACCACGGCGCGTTCGGCATGGCGATGGCCATTGGCGATGTTCGCTTCGAGAGCGCTCATGATGGACGAGCGGTTGTAGCAGCCAGTGAGCTCGTCGAACGTCGCCCGCCGCCTGAGCTCCTCGCGCATCCGAGCGCTGTCGGTGATGTCCGACACACACGCGATCGCACCGTTAATCGTGCCATCCTCTTCGCTGAGGGCTCGCAGGCCGATAGCGCAAAAGCGCGTCTCGCCGCTGCCCGGCAGGCACAGCTCAACCTCGATGTCGGCCTGCAGGCCTTCGCCGAGAACCGCATCGAGGGTATCCTCCATGATCGCTCGATGGGACTCGGCGAGCGTGGCAAACTGCGACGGGAAGGTGTCCGTCCGCTCGACACCGAGGATCTTGTGAAGGCGGGCGTTCGTATAGACGATGTGCCGATCACGGTCGAGCTGAAACAAACCAAGCGGGATCGCCTCCGCAACGCCGTCGAGTAGCTGCTCACGAGCCCGGAGTTCTTCCTGCGCCGCCATCTCATCCGAAATGTCGACTAGCTCGCTGACCACGCACTCGTGATCGGGATCGTCTAGCAGGTTATGGTTGGTTGCCTCGAGCCACACCCAGGATTCGTCCTTGCGGCGGTGGCGCAGCCGCACCCGGCGCCCGGGGCCGGGATAGGCCAGCATCTGCAGCCAGTTGTCTATAGCCAGCGCCTGGTCGTCCGGGTGAATGAACTCAGTCGAGCGATGACCCACCATCTCCTCGCCGCTCCACCCCAGAATCTCGGTGAGCGCCTCATCGACCGCGATGATGAGACCGGTGCCGTCCTTGCGCAGCGTTGCGAACCTGGGCGTCACCGCCGGAGCCGCCGAGCGCGAGGGCATGCCTTCCGGCAGCTCGCCCGGTGCGAACACCTCCACAGTCACGATCACGCCGTAGGTGTCGCGGAGGTCGAGTGCATAGACCGTGCCCGTGATGTCAGGCCGGCCGATCGGGTGAACCGGGTACTGCGCTGCTCCCTCGGCGAGCATTCGATCCCAACCGTTCAGCACCTCGTCGTCGAGCATGATCAGGTCAAGGCCCGAGCGAGCCTTCTGGACCGGATTGCTCCTGAGAGGGACGGAGTCGGGCATCGCGGCCATCACGCCGTCCGGCGTGTGCGCCGCAACCGGCGCCTCTGGGTAGCGCTCAAGCAGGGACCCGAGCACGGTCTCCAGAAACGCAGCATCCAAACGCCCTTCGTGCTTGTGACTGGACAGCTCGCGCGCGAGATCCGCGGTCTCAGGGGGCGCCTTTGCCGATGAAGCTTGGGTGTTGGGTTGCGTCACGGGATCGACGACGTGTTGGATGACCACATGCAGCGTGCACGCGGAGTTTCGCTCGATCCAAGAATCGACGGACGCCTGTACGAGCCGAAGTAATCAAGCCGCCATTTGGACGCTTAGCGCGGGTCTTGGTGTCTGCGTGGCCCACCCAGTGTTGGATGGTTCGTAGGGGGACGCCTTCGGCGGCCATGCGGCCTGCCGAACGTGTGCCGCAACCCGTGGAAGGTGATGCGGCGTCGGCGCTCGGTGGCTTGTTTGAACCGGCGGATGAGCTTTGACCGGCGAAGCGGTCGGCCGGTTACGGGGTGCGCGAATACCAGCTCGCTGTCGCGGCGGTAGGCGGTGCGGTTGCGGAGCGGGGTGAGCGCCCCGACGACGCGTGGGGCGAGCGGGACGGATCGGCCGGAGCCCTCTGACTTGGGGTCGCCGAACTCGCCGCGGACGTAGGGGGAGACGGCCCAGACGCGGCGGGCTTGGAGGTCGACGTCGCGCCAGCGCAACCATACCCGCTTGGTGCAAATGTTCAGTTCCTACACGCCGGTGCGCGCTGTGGTCGCCACGACGGGCGAACGTCCGTAACGATGCGAAGAAGCATTCTCGGAGGTCCCGTCATACAGCGGCGCGACCTGACGTAGCGCTTGGCCCGACGCGGAGGGTCGAACGTTCGATTATGGGCTTGCCTCGGAGGGTCTCGCGGAGCGATGCGACGGGTTTGACTTCGTTTCGCCGGCTCACTACGCTGAGCAGGGATGGGTAGGTATGAGCGGGTTTGGGCTAACGCATGAAGCTGGATGTCCAGTCGGCTGCGGCCGATCGACAGGCAGATGAGGAGGGACGCATCGGGCGGTCTACCTTCTTGCGCCGCGCAATCATGCTTGCGGGCGGCCTCGCGGCCGGTGAGCTGGTGCTTTATGGAGCGCCCCGCCTGACCAGTTCGGCGCCATCCTCGTCCTCGCGCTCGCGCTCGCAGGACCGAAGCATCTTCGCTTTCATGCTGGCGCTCGAGCAGCTTCAGGCCGCGTTTTATGAGAAGGCGCTCTCAAACGGCGGTCTGAAGGGAGAGCAGCTCCAGTTCGCAAAGCTCGTGGGCGCGCAGGAGAAGGCGCATGTTGGTTACCTGGAAAAGCAGCTCGGTGGTTCGAAGATCGAGCATCGTACGTTCGAGTTCGGGGCGTCGACCACAACCGCCAGCGGGTTTCTGAGCACCGCGGTCGGGATAGAGGGGCTGGGACTCGAGGCATACAACGGGCAGGCTCCAAACCTCACGTCGGCCGGTTTGGCTCGCGCGGGCAGGGTCATCTCCGTCGAGGCGAGGCATGTCGCGTGGGCCCGGTCCCTCGACCGAGAGTTACCGGCGCCGACGCCATCGGACCAGGGGATGTCAGAGGCCCAGGTGCTGTCGCAGATCAAGCAGCTTGGATATGTCGCAAAGCCCCAGCTGTAGCCGCGAAGACGTTTCCCGCGTTGACGCGGATAGTTCGTTGTGGCTGCTTGCACGGTCCGTCGATCCGTCCGGCGCCATCGAGGAGGCCCGAAGCGCACTAACGCGACGCCAGCTTCTTGCCACCACCACGGTCGGGGCGGTGGTCGCGGTGGGAGGTCGAGCCTCGGTCGCGTCTGCCGTCGACCAGCGGCGCAGCGATTTCTCGATCCTCAACTACGCCCTGATCTTGGAGTATCTGCAGGCCTCCTTCTACACAGAGGCCGAGGGACGTGGCGCGCTGACCGGAGCGCTGGCTGAACAGGCGAAGGTCGTTGGCGGTCACGAGCGCGCGCACGTGGCCGCATTGCTTGGGGTGCTGGGAGGCACGGCCGCCAAGCGTCCCAGTTTCGATTTTCGCGGTGTGACGGAAAGCTCAAAGAGCTTCACGGAAACCGCCGTCGCGTTCGAGGATCTCGCGGTGGCGGCTTACCAGGATCAGGCGCCACTGATCTCGTCGCGCGGCTATCTCGCGGCGGTTGTCGGCATTCAATCCGTGGAGGCACGCCACGCGGCCTGGATTCGACGACTTGCTGGATTCGTTCCCGCTCCCCAAGCGTTCGATGAACCGATATCGCGGGCCCACGCCACGCAGATTGTCGACTCAACGCATTTCATCGTCAACGGAGCGCACACGACTTCTCACGCATCGCCTCCCTTCACCGGGTGACGGGATGCGACAGTGGATCACCCTGTGTCGCCGGTGGCTAGCACCAGCGATTCTTCCGTTCGCTCTCGCGGCAGGATTGGCCGGGCTGTTTGTCAGACACTCTTCGCCGTCTACCGACACGGACGAGCTACCGGCGGCGCCACTCGCCGCGTTCGAGGTTCCCAAGCCTGAGCCGCTGGCGTCGGTCCGAAATCTGACCTGGTGGGCACCGGTGATCTCGAGGACCATCGCGCGCAGCGCCCCCGGATACCGCTCGGCTCAGGTGACGCCGCTGAGTGGATCAACACCAGAGGGCACTTCGAATCTCGTGGTGATCCTCGGCGGAGGCCGATGGCGAGCAGGGGAAGAGTGGCTTCGCGTGCGGCTGGCAGCAAGGTCAGCGAACTCGACTGGCTGGGTTCCCAGACGTGCTCTCGGGTCGTACGAAGTTGTTGATACCCATCTCCTCATTGACCGTAGAAGCCGCACGGCCACGCTCTATCGGGACGGCCATGTCGTCTTTCGAGCCCCGGTCGGGATAGGGCGTGCAACGTCTCCGACTCCTGCGGGTCAGTTCTACATCAGAGACCGCTTAGTGGGCTTTCACAAGGCGTTCTACGGCCCTCTCGCCTTTGGAACGAGCGCCCGGTCGGCCACCCTCACCGAGTGGCCCGACGGTGGCTTTGTCGGTCTTCACGGCACCAACCAGCCCCGTCTGATCCCGGGTGCTGTATCGCACGGCTGCATTCGATTTACCAACGCAGACATCAAGCGCTTGGGAGAGCTCATGCCGATAGGAACGCCGCTGACGATCAGATGATCGTCCTCTACCGCCAAAGACACACGGCTTTGCTAGCTGGTGCGGTGGCGCTGCAGATCGCAGCTCTGTCGATGGGGTCGAGTGCCGCTAGCGCGAATCCCTCCCTCGCGCAACGAACGTCCGGCGGCGCGACGCCGACCACCGGCGAGGGACCGCCTGCTTCGCTGACCAAGGCCTATCCGCTGAATACCGGGCGTCTGGCGCAGGCTCACCCGGTCACCAGCGCGCCGGTATCCAAAGAACCTACGGGGAGCCGTTCCGCAGGAGATGTCTTGTGGCTCATAGCTGGCGCGGCTCTTATCGCGTTCCTTGCCCTCGTTTGGGCGAATGCCGGCGGAGTTCAGCGTCTTCGCTGGCGCAAGCAAGCATGGTCTGCCTCGAGAGCGGCCAAGACCACAGTTCGATTCCGCCATGAGGAAGCGAAGGTCAAAGAAGAGGACGCGACGATCGGGCGAGAGGAGCGAGACAGCCTTGCCACCAAGATCATCGACCCGCGGCGGCCCGTTCGGTACACGCCGTCGTTTGCCAAGCGGGGTCAGGGTGGCGATGCGGCTTCGCGAGGACGGCGAGCCTCTGAGTTGAGACCGCGCGAGTTCGGCGGGCGCGGGCGGTTGGCAGTAGATCGACTGCCGGAGCACGGCGAGGAGGTTGCCGACGAGCCGCTCGAGTGAGCGCCGGCACCGCGCACGACGGTCGCTGGTCGCGCTCGAGGGTCGTTGCGGACACGTCGCTTGACGTGCCCGCGCGCGCCCATAGACTGCTCGCGGGCGGCCAGCCGGGCGCGACTTGCGAACAGGATGGGGGGATTTCGGTGGCGATCATGACTCGTGTCGCGACGCGGCTTTCGGTGCTGGCTCTGCGGGCGTGCGGGGTGGGGGCGCTCGCGGCGCTGACGGCGGGACTCGCGCCGGCCTCGGGGCAGGCGATGTCCGCCGGCGCGTATGTCACGGACGTCAATGCGCACGCGGTCTTTCAGCTCGGGATCGGCACGGGCGGCTTGCTCACGGCTCTGGCGCCCGCAACGGTCGAAGCGGGCGAAGCGCCGGTCGGCGTCGCGGTCACTCCCGACGGCAAGAGCGTGTACGTCGCGGACTTCGATGGAGGCGTCTCGCAGTACGACGTCGGCGCCGGCGGGCTTCTCACGGCGAAGACGCCCGCCACCGTCACGGCGGGCACAAACCCCGAATGGCTGGCGGTGAGCCCCGACGGCAAGAGCGTGTACGTCACCGACCACAACGGCGCGACCGTCTCGCAGTTCGATGTGGGCGCCGGCGAGGCGCTGTCCGCGAAGACCCCCGCGACGGTGCCGACGGGCGCGACTCCCTCGGGCGTCGCGGTCAGCCCGGACGGCAGGAGTGTCTACGTGGACGACCAGGCGGCCAGCACGGTCTCCCAGTACGACGTCGGCGCCGGAGGCCTGCTGACGGCCAAGAGCAGCCCGACCGTCATGTCGGGCACGAATCCGACCGCGATCGCCGTCACTCCCGATGGTCAGAGCGTCTACGTCGTCGATGCCGGCAGCGAAACCATCTCGCAGTACGACGTCGCTCCGGGCGGCCTGCTGGTTGCCAAGAGCACTCCCGCCGTTGCGGCGACCCCCGCCCCCGTCGGGATCGCGATCAGCCCCGATGGCAGGAGCGTGTATGTCACAAACCACGAAGCGAGCGGCAGCGTCTCCCAGTTCGACGTGGGCGCCGGCGGTCTGCTCTCGGCCAAGACCCCGTCGCGCGTGGCGGCCGGTGTGGAACCGCTCGGGATCGCCGTCAGCCCCGACGGCAAGAGCGTCTACACGGCCGACAAAAACGGCTTCGTCTCGCAGTTCGACGTCGGCGCGGGTGGGCTGCTCTCGCCGAAGACGCCCGCGACGGTGCCGGCCGGAGAAGGGCCGTCGGGGATCGCGCTGCTGCCGGACCAGGGCCCCGTGGCGTCGTTCTCGGCGACCCCCGCGAGCGCGGGCTCGGCGAGCGTCTTCGATGGCTCTGCCTCCTCCGACCTCGACGGCGCCGTGGTGCGCTACGACTGGAGCTTCGGCGACGGCACGAGCGCTGCCGACGCCGGCCCCCGGCCGACGCACGTCTATGCGAGCGCCGGCAGCTACGTGGTGAGCCTGACGGTCAGCGACGATGCAGGCTGCTCGACCGCGTTCGTCTTCACCGGGCAGACCGCGTCATGCGTGGGCGGCCCGCAGGCGCTCGCGACGAGCACGATCGCGGTCCCGGCAGCGGCCACCACGCCGCCGCTCGTCACGACGCCACGACCGGCGATCAGCTCCGCGCGGCTGTCCAACAAGCGCTTTCGCGTCGCCGCCAAGGCGACGGCGGTGTTCGCGAGAAAAGCCCCGCTGGGCACGGTCTTCCGCTTCACGCTTTCCGCTGCGGCGAAGCTGCGCATAGTGATCACGCGGCCCGCGCCAGGCCTGCGTCACGGCCACAGCTGCCTTGCGCCGACCGCCAAGCTGAGACACGCGCACGCCAAACGCTGCACCCGCACGCTCACGGTCGGCACGCTGACGCGCTCGAACGAGCCGAAGGGCGCCGACAGCGTCCCCTTCAGCGGGCGCATCGGTCATCGGGCGCTCGCTCCGCGCGCCTACCACGCGTTGCTCTCGGCCAGCGACGCCGGCGGGCGCTCGAACCCGGTGACGCTCGCGTTCGCCGTCGTGCGGTAGCGGGCGACGGCAGCGCCGTTCACGCCACGGCGGCCACCGCCTGCGCCCGCCGCTTCGCGGCTTTCACCGCGTCGGTGAGCGTGTCGATGTCGTACACGCCGTAGTGGCGGCGCCCGTTGATGAAGAAGGTCGGCGTCCCCGACACGCCGCTTTCGTCTGCGCTCGCCACGTCCGCGAGCACGTGGCCCGCGTATGCGTGGTCGCGCAGGTTCTCCTTGAAGCGCTCCACGTCGAGGCCGAGCTCCCCGGCGTACCGCGCGAGGTCGGGCGGGCGCAGCTCGCCCTGGTGCTCGAGCAGCGCGTCGTGCATCTCCCAGAAGCTGCCCTGCGCCGCGGCCGCCTCAGCCGCTTCCGCGGCGAGCTGCGCCGAGGGGTGCACGTCGTTGAGCGGCAGGTGGCGCCACACGTAGCGCACGTCGCTGCCCGCCGCCGTGAGGAGCTCGCGGATCACCTGCTCGGCGTGGCCGCAGTAGGGGCACTCGAAGTCGCCGTACTCGAGCAGCGTCACGGGCGCGTCGTCGGGACCGCGGATGTGATCGCGCTCGGGGTCCACGTCCTCCACGAGGTCCGGGATGTCCTCCGCGGTGCGGCCGATCTGGCGCGCCCTGACGGCGCTCGGGAGGCGTTTGACGAACGCGAGCGCCAGCCACGTGAGCAGCGGTGCGAGCAGCACGGTGCTGAGCGCCGCGAGCTTCGCCTCGCTCAGCAGCAGGCCCCTGAACGCGAGCGATGAGATCAGCAGCGAAACGGTGAACCCCACGCCCGCGCACGTGCCCGCGGCCGTCAGGATCGGCCCGCTGATGAGGGGGCGCGGGCCGCGCAGGGCGGGGCGCGTGGCGAGCCACGAGCCGCACACGATGCCGGCCGGCTTGCCCAGCAGGTAGCCGAGCGCGATACCCAGGAAGACCGGCGACCCGAGCGCCGTGTCGAGCAGCGAGCCCGTGACGTGCAGCCCGGCGTTGCCCAGCGCGAAAAGCGGGAGCACCACGTAGCTCACCCACGGGTGCAGCTGGTACTGCACGCGCTCGTTCGCCGAGATCGCGGAGGTCACGCTGCGCTGTACGGAGCGCGCCAGCTCGGGCGTCGGCTGCTCGCGGAACTCGCGCGCGAGCGCCGTCGCGCGCTCGAGGTCGTCGCGAGCCGGGGGATATGCGCCGGTGACCAGGCCCACAGCCAGGCCCGAGACGACCGGGTCGATCCCCGACCTGAACGTGGCGTACCAGAGGCCGATCGCGACGGCAACCGATGCGGGCGTGCGCGCGACGGGCAGGTAGCGGAGCGAGACCAGCAGCGCGAAGGAGCCGGCCGCCGCGAGCAGGGCGCCCATGTCCACGTGGCCCGTGTACACGATCGCGATCACGAGCAGCGCCGCGAGGTCGTCGAACACCGCCAGCGTGAGCAGGAAGATGCGCATGCGCGTGGCTGCGCGCGGCGTGAGCAGCGCGAGCGCCCCCATCGCGAACGCCGTGTCCGTGGACATCGCCGCTCCCCAGCCGTGGGCGCCTGCGCCGCCCGCGTTGAACGCGACGAAGATCGCCACCGGGAGCGCGATCCCGCCCGCGGCCGCAGCCGCCGGGATCGCGATGCGCCGGCGCTCGCGCAGCTCGCCCAGGTCGATCTCGCGCTTGGCCTCGAGGCCCACCACGAGGAAGAAGAGCGTCATCAGGCCCTCGTTCGTCCAGTGGCGCAGGTCCAGCGAGATGCCGTCGCCGCCGATCCGGATGGACAGCAGCGTGGACCAGGTGGACTCGTAGGAGTGGATCGACGCGTTGGCCCACACGAGCGCCGCGATCGTCGCCGCCGCCATGATGGCCGCGCCGCCCGTCTCGGTGCTGAGGAACTCGCGCACCGGCGCCGCCAAGCTGCGGCCCCACGCGGTGTGGCCCGTGAATTGCGCCGCTGGGCTCTCGATTGCCAGTTGCAGCCTCCTGGGGTCGCGAGCGAGTCTAGTGCTGTGCTCCGTCTGCGGTCTGGCTGCGCGGCTCCAGGGTCTCGAGCGACCTCGCGAGCAGCACCGCGCGCAGCCAGCTGCTCGCCTCCGATCCCGCCGCCTCGATCGACCGCAGCGCCGTTTCGTAGCCCTGCTCCGCATCCACGAGGCGCGCGAGCGCGAGCAGCGCACGGTCCTCGATGCCTCGCAGCGCGTCAGCCAGCTCCCCGGCGCCCGCGAACCGTGCCTCGAGCGAGGTCAGCGGACGCTGCTCGCAGAACAGCACGTTCTCGGTGCTCACCGCCTGCGCCGCCAGCGCGCGCAGCGCGGCGGTGGTCTCCTCGTAGAGGGTCATGCCCCATATCGTCTCGCGCGCGGCGCATGACCGCCGTGCGCCACCCCTCGAGCGATCGCCGCCCGGCCGATCATCCCCGCGTGCGCTCGGGCTCAGGCTCGCCCGGGGCGCTCACGTGCCTTCGCCCGCCGGGGCCGGCGGCGCGCACTGCCGGTGGTATCTCTCGCCGGGCTGAGGGCCCTGCTCCAGCTCGGTGGCGTACACGGTCACGCGCTGGAGGCCGTCCGCGCCGACGAGCACGTGCGGTTCGTAGATGCCGATGCTGCCCCCGCAGCCGGCGCATATGAGGTTGCTGCTCACAGACTCGCCCCCCGTCGTCGAATCGTGGCCGTGTTTGAACGCTAGTTCCCGTTCCGTGGAATTTTCATGCACCGCCGCCCTGCGCGACCACCCCCTGCCCCAGCGTCACGGTCGCGGAGCCCGCGCACGGCGCCTGCCACGTCACCTCGTACAGCCCGCACAGGTCGCCCGGCTGGTAGGCCGCGAACACGGCGCCCGCCGGGTCCATCACCTCGTTCTCGGGGTCCGGCGCCGGCGGCTCGGCGACCGGGTGGCCGAGGCCGAGCGCGTGGCCGAGCTCGTGCAGGAGCACGTCGGTCGCCAGGCGCGCCGACCACGGCGTGTCGGCGAGCTCCACGTTGCCCGCCGTGACGAACCGGCCCGTCACGGTCGGCCCGCCCAGGCCCGCCACGTCGGCCGGCAGCGGCCCGAAGCCGATCCCCAGTTCCACGCCCGCGGGCCGCGGCGCGAACGAGCTGCCGGCCGGAGGCGCGTCGTAGCTCGGCGCCTGCATGAAGCGGATGCCAGTCGCGGCGCTCGCCTGCGCGACCGCGCTCGCGGCCAGCGACTGCCACGATTCGCCGGCGCCCACCGCCGCAAGCGGCGGTTCGCCGTACGTGTCGATCGCCCAGATCACCGGCCGGCACGGGTTCCAGCCCGCGATCGCCGGCGCCAAGATGAACGCGAATGTGGGGTCGTAGGGGGGAGGGGGAGGCCGCCCGGCGCCGCACGTGAGCGACAGGTACTGCGCCACCGTCTGCACGGTCCCCGGCAGGCGCAGCGTCACGCACGCTGTCGCGCCGGGCTCCTGCACGCACGCCTGCGCCGCCACCCGCCCACCGGCCGCGGCCGCGGTCACCGTGGCGTGCATCCCGGCCGCCATCAGCCCCGAGCGAGGCTCGAGCCAGCGCACGTACAGGCGCCCGTGCCCGGCCACCAGCCACCGCCCCGGGTACACCGCGTAGCTGTTCCCCACGAGCACCGGGCCGAGCGGCTGTCCGGCCACGTAGGAGTACAAGCGCGGGGCCGTGAGCAGCTTCGGGCAGCCGTGCGCCGCCGCCCGGCGGCAGCTCACGTGAGGCAGGCGAGCGCGGCCCGCGCGGGCGGGCGCGAGGCCGGGCGCCGGGGCGGAGGCGAAACCGCGCGAGGGCGCGGCGGCGGCCGCCGTCGCCACGGGCGCGCACGCTGCGGCGAGGGCCACCGCCAGCGCCGCGCCGCGAAGGCGTGCCGGCGGGCGTCCGCGCGTCGCGTGCCGAGGCAAGCATGGCGCGCCGCCGTGCGTTCCGCCTCGCATGCCGCCGATTCTCGCACCGCCGCCCCCGGCTTCTCGGCGCCCGCCGCGCGAGGTGGCGCTCCCGGGCTTGCGGTGGCGGCGCCGCACGCGGTACACCCGGTTGATAGTCAAGGATCTTGACAGCACACCCGGCGGGCCGCTACGCTTTGCCCCGTGCCGCGCACGCCCACCGCCGAGGACGTCTTCGTTCCCGCGCTCCTGCGCGCCGCGCGCGGCGCCTACGGGCACTCGATCCGCGCGCGTCTCGCGGACGCCGGGTGCGAGGATCTGCCGCGCAACGGGCCGTTCGTGCTTGGCGGGCTCGTGAACCGCGGCGCCACCCTCGAGGGCCTCGTCAGGGAGCTCGGCATCAGCAAGCAGGCGGCGAGCCAGCTGATCGACACGCTCGTGATCCGCGGCTACCTCGAGCGGCGCGTCAACGAGCAGGACCGGCGGCGCATTGTCGTCGAGGCCACCGAGCGCGGACGTGCCGCCGCGGCCGCCGTGCGTGCGGGCGTCGAGGCTGTTGACAGCGAGCTCGCCGAGATGCTCTCACCGCGCCAGCTCGCGGGCATGCGCTCGGGGCTCGTGGCGCTGTGCGCGATCCGCGAGCGCCTCGAGGACCAGGCGCGGGCGGCGTAGCCACCGAGTCGCGCACGCAGCGCGCCGGGCGCTACGTGGCCCAGGGCGAGCCGGCGGGGTCCGGCGAGACCGTGCTCGCGTGCAGGCGCGCCTGCTCGAAGCACGCCGTGTGGTAGACCGCCTGCGGCGGCGAGGACTCGGCGAGCCGCGAGGTGGCTCGCGCGAGCGAGCGGTCGATGACCGTCGCCGGCTCGTACACGCCCACCACGTCTCCGCAGCGGATGCAGATCCATTTGCCGCTCATAGGACTTTGTGTCGTGCCGCGGGCGCTCGCGCGGGACCGTATTCGTCCGCAGATCTGCCCGGCGCAGGGGTCCTGCGACCTGGCTCAGCACCGGGGCGGCGGCGGCGCTGCGCCCGTCCAGCGGGCGTCCGCGTCCGCGGCCGTCGCCTCCTCGTAGCACGCCTCGTGGAAGTACATCCAGATGTGCGAGCTCTCCGCCGAATCGTCGTGGAGCGCCACGATCGGCTCGTCGACCATCACCGCCGGCTCGCTCACGCGGATCGGCTCGCCGCAGCGGCTGCACTTGCGATTGCGGAACATGGCGCTCAAAGCTCCGACGGCGGTGCTCGCGCATCTCCGGTGCGCGTGCTCGATGCCGGCGTGCAGCAGATCAACGGCCGCGACGCCGTGTTTCTCGCGCCCGCCGCCCATGCGTCGCCGATCCTGCGCAAGCCACGAGGTCGGCTTCGCGTGCCCCGCGTGCCTCTCCGAGCGCGAGCGCCGCGTCGCGAGCGGCTACATCCGGTACCCGCCCGACGAGGACGACCGCGAAGTTTGAGATGCGCGCGGGCGGGGTATCGAGCGCTCGCAGCACTGCGTCGTGCTGCCGGTCAACGCGCGCATGAGCGAGAAGCGCTCGGCGCGCCGCCGGGAGCGTCTGCCCAGCGTCAACTCACCTCGGGGGAAACGAACACTCATGAGCTTCACCTCACTGCGCGGCGTCACACGCCGGCGCCGCAACACGTCCATCTCGACGATCCGCCGCGCCCGCGCGCGAGCCCGCTCGCGGCTCCTGCGCCGCGCGCTGCCGCCGCTCGCGCTCGCGCTCGTCGGCGCCGGGGCGGGCGCGCCGGGCGCGCAGGCGATGGTGAGCATGTGCAACGTGCCCATCACCATGAGCGACGGCGTCGTGCTGCGCGCCAACCTGTTCCTTCCGTCCTCGACCGGCCATTACCCGACCGTGCTGACCGTCACGGGCTACAACAAGGACGCCGCCAACCCCACCGGGCAGGAATGCGGCGGGAGCCAGTCGATCGCCGGCGATGAACCCGGGCTCACCGAAAAGGGCTTCGCGGTGATGGTGCTGGACGACCGCGGCACCGGAGCGAGCGGGGGGCGCTGGGACTCGTGGGGCCAGCGAACGCAGGAAGACTACAAGGAAGTCCTCACCTGGATCCAGGAACAGGGGTGGTCGGACTCGAGCGTTGCCACCACCGGCGCGTCCTATATGGGCATCACCTCGCTGCTCGTGGCCGAGGCCGACGCGGCACGCGTCGCCGAAGGCAGGCCGCGCGCGGTCAAGGCCGTGTGGGCCGACATCCCGATGGCGGACGCGTATCGCGACGTGACCTTCCAGGGCGGCGCGCTCGACTCGGGCTTCATGCCGCTGTGGCTCGGTCTCGTGAACGTGCTCTCCGATCTACCTCCGTCTGACACGCTCGAAGACCCGCAGGAAGCCGCGTCGATCTACGTCGAACACCTGCTCGCCAACGCCGAATTCGCGGGCACCAAGATCCTCGGCGCTGCGCTCGGCGAAGAAGCCTCCTACGACGGGCCCTTCTACAGGCTGCGCTCACCCGTGGTGCGCGCCGGCGAAATCACCGTTCCGGTCGTGATCCAGGGAGGCTGGTGGGATCTGTTCCAGCGCGGCGAGCCGCTGCTGTGGGAATCGCTGCGCAACTCCTCCGACCGGGTGCTGTTCATGTCGCCCCACTACCACGTCACCGAAGGCCCGCCGCTGGAAAAGCCAAACCTGAAGGAAGAATGGTTCGCGCACTGGTTGCAGCACAAGAACAACGGCGCGCAGCGCACGCCCAAGGTGAACCTGTATCCGATCAACGGCACCCACTGGGAACACTTCACGCGCTTCCCGCTCCCCAAGACCACCTATGAGCACCTGTACCTCAACGGCGGCTCCTCGGGGTCCGGAGCGATCTCGCTGCACGACGGCTCGCTCGCGACGAGCACTGCGCCGGCGGGCGAAAAAGGCGATCTCGCGCCGCTGCTGCCCGCCTCGAGCCCGTGCTCGCGGATGACCGCGCAGTGGACCGCGGGCGGGGGCATCCACGCCGCTGTGCGATGAAAACAACAACACGTTCGAGGCCACGGGGCTCACCTACACCACCGCGCCGATGCCCGCCGAAACGCATGTCAGCGGACTGGTCACCGCGAATCTGTGGGCGGAACTCAGCACCACCGACGCAACGCTCGTGGCTGTGCTGAGCGAAGTCGAACCGTCGGGCAAATCGAACCAGATAACCGCCGGCTACCTGCTCGCGAGCCAGCGCGCGCTCGACCCCGAACTGTCCACGTACGGGCCCAAGCACCTGATCGTCAGGCCCTGGCACCCGTTCACCAAGGAAAGCCAGAAGGCCGTCACGCCCAACGAACCCACCGAATACAAGATCGAGGTCTATCCGACCTCGGACATCGTCAAGGCCGGCAACAGGCTGCGGCTCACGATCGGCACGTCCGACACGTTCAGCACGCTCACGCCGCTGCCGAGCCTCGGCCAGGAGCTGGGCGGGACGATCACGCTGCTGCACGACAGCAAGCATCAGTCCAACCTGCAGATTCCGCTGGCTCCCTAGAGCGTCTCCCTCCAGGGCCGGGGAGCCTCGCGCTCCCCGGCTCGAGACGCGCTAGTCGCCGCGCGCGGCGTCGCCGCGCGCGGCCTCGGGGTCGGTGGGCGCGCCGTCGGGCGCTTCCAGCTCGAGCTGCCTGCGCGCGTGCTCGAGCTCCTCGCGCTGCTTGGCGTCGCCGCTCGGGTAGCGCGGGTCGATCTCCGCGAGCGTGTGCACCAGCACCGCGCCCACCGCGATTCGCGCGAACCACTTGTGGTCGGCGGGGATCACGTACCACGGCGCCCACGGCGTGCTCGTGTGGGTGAGCATCTCCGAGAACGCCCGCTCGTAGTCCTCCCACCACCCGCGCTCCGCGACGTCCGCGGAGGAGAACTTCCAGTTCTTCTCGGGCAGGTCGATGCGCTTGAGGAACCGCCTGCGCTGCTCCTCGCGCGAGATGTGCAGGAACAGCTTCACCACCGCGAAGCCGTTGCCCGCGAGGTGGCGCTCCCAGTCGTTGATCTCGCGGTAGCGGTTGTGCCACACCTCGCCGCCGCGCGCCGCCTCGGGGAGCCGCTGGCGCTCGAGCAGCTCGGGGTGCACGCGCACCACCAGCACCTCCTCGTAGTGCGAGCGGTTGAAGATCGCGATCTCGCCGCGCGCGGGCACATGCGCGGCGTAGCGCCACAGGAAGTCGTGTTCGAGCTCGTCCGTCGAAGGCAGCTTGAAGCTGTGCACCGACACGCCCTGCGGGTTGACGCCGCTCATCACGTGGCGCACCGTGCCGTCCTTGCCCGACGCGTCGATGCCCTGCAGCACCACGAGCACGCCGTGCACGTCCTGTGCGGCGAGGCGGTCCTGGTAGGAGGCGAGCAGCTCCACGCTTTCGCGCAGGTCCTCCGCGCTCTCCTTCTTGTCGAGCCACCCCGCCCGGAAGGAGGGGTCACGGTCCCTCGCGAGGTTCACCTTCGTCCCCGGCGCCACGCGCAGGTGCTCGAGCAGCTCGCTGAATCGCTTGCTGTGGGTTTGCGCCATCGCCCTCAAGTGTGCTGCGGGCGCCCGCCGCGCGCAAGCTCCGCGCGCTTGCCGCTCACGCCTCGCCGCCTAGCAGCTCCTCGAGCGTGCGCCCGCTCAGCACCGACTCGGGCCGCTGCGCCACGACGTCCGAGCCCGGCTGAGCGTGCTCGTCGCGGCGCTTCACGAGCAGCCACTGCGGCTTCGCGCCGCTGCGCGTGCGCTGCAGCGCGAAGCCGCCTCGCAGCTTCGCGCCGTGCAGCACGAACACCGCGTGGCCGCGATCGAGCGCCTCCGGCCACGGGACGCGACCGCCCTGCTCGTACGGGCCGCGGTCCCACACCACCACCGCGCCCTCGCCCGTGCGGCCCTCGAAGTCGTTGCGGGCAAGCCCGTGGTCCTCCACCTGCAGCGCCAGGCGCTTGACCGAGGGGTCGAGCGACGGCCCCTTCGGGACCGCCCACGAGCGCATCGCTCCCGCCACCTCGAGGCGCAGGTCGAAGTGGCGCGTGCTCGCGGCGTGCTGCGCCACCAGGAACACGCCGGCGCTGACGCCGCGCACCGCGAACTGCTCGTGCCCCTCCACCGGCACCTCCTCGAGCGCGACGTCGCTCACCTGCGCGCCCCGTGGCCCGTTGCGCAGGAGCTCGACGAGCGCCTCCACCGCCTCGGAGGGACCCTCCGCGTGCACCAGCACCGTGCCGTCCGGCTCGTTTCGCACCCAGCCCATCACGCCCAGCTCCCGCGCCCGGCGCCGCGCGGCGTCGCGGAAGCCCACGCCGTGCACCCTTCCCGATACGCGCGCGCGCACCGCCCGCGCGGCGCCGCGCGGCCGCGGTTCCGTCTGGCGGCGAGGATCGCTGTCGGGGCTCACGGCCGCGCCCAAGATCGCACAACCGCAGGCCGCCCGCCCTGCGGCGGTGCGCTAGCGTGGCTGCCGGTGAGGCTGATGGAGCGGATCGGGCGAGCCGGTGCAGGTGAGACGCCACGGGAGAGTGACGCGCCGAGCCCCCGCCCGCCGGCCGCGGGAGCGGACATCGCGCCGCCACCCGAACTGTCCGAGTCGCGGATCAGGCGCCGCGTGCTCGCACTCGCCCTGCTCGCGCTCGTGGTGGTGGGCGTTATCACGCTTGTCCCCGGCCTCGAGAGCCTGCGCGAGCGCTTCGAGCGCGGCAACCCGTGGTGGCTGACCGCGGGAGCGGTCCTCAAGCTCCTCTCGGGCCTCTCCTACGTCGCGGTCTTCCGCTCGGTCTTCTGCAGCAGCATGAGCTGGCGGCTCAGCACCGAGATCGGCATGGCCGAGCTCGGCGCGAACGCGGTGCTGCCCACCGGCGGCGCGGGCGGCCTCGCGCTCGGCGCGTGGGCGCTCCACCGCGGCGGCATGGACGGCGCGCGCATCGCGCGGCGCAGCGTGGCGTTCTTCTTCCTGACGAGCGTGCCCAACGTGCTCGGCGTGATCATCATCGGCGCCGGGCTCGCGGCCGGTGCGTTCGGCGACGGCACGAGCCTCGCGCTCAGCCTCGTTCCCGCGCTGATCGCCGCCGCCGCGATCGCCGCGACGATCGCCGCCGGCCGCTGGGCGTCGGCGGCCGAACGGCGCGTCGCCGCGCGCTCGTCGGGCTCCTCGCGAGCGGCGCGCGTGCTGCGCGCGCTGTCGGGCGGCGTGGAGGAGGCGCTCGCGCTGCTGCGCACGCGCGACCCGTGGCTGCTCGCGGGCCTCGCGGGCTACCTCGCGTTCGACGTGATGATCCTGTGGGTGTGCTTCCGCGCGTTCGGCGCCGCGCCGGCGCTCGCGATCGTGTGGATGGGCTACCTGATCGGCGAGCTCGGCGGGCTCGTGCCGGTGCCCGGCGGGATCGGCGGAGTGGACCTCGGCCTGATCGGCACGCTCGTGCTCTACAACGTGCCGCTCGGAGCGGCCACCGCCGCGGTGCTCGCCTACCGCGCGCTCGCGCTGGTCGTGCCCGCCGCGTTCGGGGCCATCGCGTTCGCGATGCTGCGTCGCTCGCTCGCGCGCGAGGCGCTCGCGATCTCGAGCTGCGCGCCCGGCGAGCAGGTGGAGATCATCGGGCGCGGGAGCGTGCGCCTCTCCGCGTGAGCGCGCCCACGTAGAACAAAGGTCCGAAGGCGCTTTTCGGAGCGCCGCGCGCAGCCTACGATCGCCGCATGGCGGGGGGCTCGTCGATTGGGGGGATCGCCGGCGCTGTCGCGCCGGCGCTCTCGGGGGGAGCGCGCGGGGGCACCTCGCACGCCGAGCAGCTGGGGCACGCGCGCGGGGGCACCTCGCACGCAGAGCAGCTGAGCCAGGCGCGCGTGGGCGCGCACGGCAAGGCGCAGAAGGGCCACTCCAAGCACCACCGGCGCAGGCGCCACAGGCGCCGCAAGCACCCTGTCACCTACACGTTCCACCCGACCGTCATCGGGCTCCTCGGCGCTCCCGCGCCGCCCGCGATTCCGGCGTCCGCGCCCGCTCCCTCGAACGCTCCCGCGCCCGCGCAGGGCGGGCCGATCAGCCTCGCGCAGGCGAGGAGGATGCTGTGGCGCGCGGGCTTCGGGCCGAGGCCGGGCGAAGCCGAGGCGCTTGCCGGCGCGCCCCTCGAGGAGGTCGTCTACGGCCTCACGCGCCCCTCCGGGCCCGCGGTTCTCAGCGGCCCGCAGCCCACCGACGACGAAGGCAACGCGCTCGAACCCGCCGACGCGTGGGGCGAGGACCACTGCTGGTGGCTCGACCGCATGATCCGCTCGAACCAGCAGCTCGTCGAGCGGATGACGTTCATCTGGCACGACTGGTTCGCCAACTCCAACGAAAAGGTGAACAACCAGCAGATGATGCTCGACCAGAACAACCTGTTCCGCGAAAACGCGCTCGGCAACTTCCACAGCCTGTTCCTGGCGCTCACCACGAATCCCGCGATGCTCGTGTTCCTCGACGGGATCTACAACGACAAGCACGAACCCAACGAGAACTACGCGCGCGAGATGATGGAGCTGTTCTCGCTCGGCGCGGACCGCGGCGCCTACACCGAGGACGACGTGCGCGAAATGGCGCGCGCGCTCACCGGGCTGGCACCGCCGACTGGAGCGAAAGCAGCGGCCTTCACAACTTCCGCTTCGAACGCTCGCGCCACGACGAACGCAACAAGAAAGTCTTCGGCCAGACCGGCAACTGGAACTGGGAAGACGCCGTGCGGCTGTGCGTCACGCACCCGCTGCACGCGTCGTTCTTCGTGAGCAAGCTGTGGAGCTACTTCGTACCGAGCCCGCCCGACGAACCCACGCTGGCGTCGCTCGCAGGGCCTCTACCTGGCGTCCGGGTACAGCATCCGCGCGGTCGTCGAGGCGATCCTGATGCACCCCGACTTCCTCGACGGCCCCGAGCTGCTCACCCCGCCGGTCGTCTACAACGCGGGGCTGCTGCGTGCGGCCGGCCGGCCGGTCGACACGACCGCGTGGGCATGGCTGTCGGCGGGCGCGGGGCAGCAGCTCTTCTACCCGCCCAACGTGTCCGGCTGGGACTTCACGCGCTGGCTCGACACCTCCACCGCCAAAGCTCGCTGGGAAATCGCGAGCTACGTGACCGCCAAGAGCTACGCGAACCCGTGGCCCGAAGAAGGCCAGCCGCGCTACAGCGAATCCGAGACGCCCGCGGAAGCCCTGCAGAGCGCGTACGGATACTGGGGGGACCCCGCGCTCTCGCCCGAAGCGAGCCAGTGCGTCGCGGCCTTCGCCGACACGTGCCTCGACGGCGTCGTCACCGCGCACTGGCAACGGAGCCCGTACCGCGCGATCCGCCAGAACGCGCTGCGCATGCTGATCGCCACGGCGCCCGACATGCAGGTGAGCTGAGATGGCGCGGAGCTGCTCGTGCAACGACTTCACGCGCTCCCAGCTGCTGCGCTCCGGCTTCGCGCAGGCGGGACGCGGCCTGCCCTCGATCGAGCCGGGCATGCCGCTGCCCGCCGGCACCGGCCTGAACCGGCGCTCGTTCATGCTGCGCTCCGCAGGAGCGATGCTGTCGGTGTACGGCGCCGCCGCGCTCTCGCCGCGCCGGCTCGAAGAGGGCATCGCGCAGGCCGCCGCCGCGGCGCCGCCGCGCTCGCCCGTGCTCGTGTCGATCTTCATGGAAGGCGGATGGGACGCGCTGTCGGTGCTGGCGCCCGTGGGCGAAGCCGCCTACCACGAACTGCGCCCCTCGCTGGGCCTGCAGGAAGGCGAAGGCACCCCCTTCAGCGAGGACGAAACGCTCATGTGGCACCCGCAGGCCGGCGGCCTCGCGCAGCTGCACGCCGAAGGCAAGGTCAGCGTGTTCCCCGCGATCGGCTACGAGCCCGCCCGACGAGAGCCACTTCACGAGCCGCCACTACTGGGAGGTGGGCGAACTCAACGCTCAGACCCGCTCGGGCTGGATGGGCCGCTACCTCGACGTCGCCGGCGAAACCGGCAACCCGCTGCAGGGCCTCTCGCTCGACTACTCGCTCGCGCCCGCGCTCGCCACCGCACGCGTGCCCGTGGCGGCGGTCTCCTCGCCGTCGGACTACGACTTCTGGGCGTACGGGCTCGACGAACCGCTGACCGCGCCCGCGCTCGACGTGTTCGGCCAGCTCGGCGCCTTCCCGTCCTCCTCGCCCGCGCTCGCCCAGGCGCGCGCCGCCTCGCAGGACACCGAGCATCATCCGCACGCAGATCGCGCCGTTCGCCGAGCACGAAGGCGAACCGGCGTTCACCTCGCCCGTCACCTACCCGACCTCGGGGGGCGATTTCCCGCTCAGGCTCGCGGTGCTCGCCGCGATGCTCGCCGACGAAGAACTCCCGATCAAATGCGTGGCGCTGAGCGCGGTGGGCTCCTACGACACGCACTCCGACGAGAGCGCCACGCTCGCCACGAACCTCGGCCAGACCGTCGAATCGGTGCTCGCCTTCCAGCGCGACCTCGAAGAGCGCAAACTCGACGACCGCGTGGTGATCGAGCTGTGGTCGGAGTTCGGCCGGCGCCCGCGCGAAAACGGCTCCGGCACCGACCACGGCGCCGGCGGCGTCGCGTTCCTGATCGGCAGCCGCGTGAAGGGCCAGATGGTCGGCGAATTCCCGGGCCTGCAGAAACTCGACGAAAACGAAAACCTCGTCAACACGTGCGACTTCCGAGCGATGTACGCGGGGCTGCTCGGCCAGTGGCTGCAGACCGAAGCGGGGCTCGTGATCCCGCAGGCCGGCACCGGCCTGCCCGGCCCGAGCGCCTACGGCGCCATCCCGCAGCTGATCGCATGATGGCCCGCCTCGCCGTGCTGCTCGCGTGCGCCGCGTGCGCGTCCTGGGCGTGGCCCGCAGCCGTCGCCGCCGAAGCGCCCGCCCGCGCGAAGGGCTCTCAGCACGCCCGCGCCGCGCATCCGCGCAGGTGCGCGCGGCGATCGCGCTCGCACGGCCACAGGGCGAAGCGCTCCGCGCGCTGCCGGCGGGCGCGCCACAAGCAACATACGCAGGCGCCCGCCGCGCTCGCGCCCGCCACGACGACCGGGGGCGCGCTCGCGCCCGCCGGCGCGCCCGGCGCGAGCGTCCCCGGAGGGTCCGCGCCGGTGGCGCCCGTGCTCACGCCCACGCTGGCGCCCGAATCGCCGCAGGGCGGAGGACCGCCGTCGGTGCCGCACGTGGAGGTCACCGCCGTCGAGTACAGCTTCACGCTGTCGCGCACAACCGTGCCCGCGGGCAAGGTGATCCTGCAGTTCGTCAACCACGGCCAGGACGAACACAACCTCAACGCGGCGCCCGGCGAAGGCGAACCCGTCGGCTCGATCCCCGACACCCGCTCAGGCGAAGTGCGCCAGCAGGAGGTCGAAATGCGTGCGGGCACGTACACGCTGTTCTGCTCGCTGGCCGAACACGAGCGCAAAGGCATGAAAGCCACGCTCGTCGTGGAATAGCCGCGCCGCCCCGGCGGCCGGGCCGTGGACATGCGCCCGCCGTCTCAGCGGCACTGCCGCCGCGCCCGTGCAGGCGCCGGGCGCCTCAGTGGCCGTGCAGCGCCCGGCCGGGCGCGCCCGCACCCGCCGGCTCTCCGCGCAGCGCCATGCGCGCCTGCCCGAGCGCATCCGCGAGCCGCACCACGCAGCCGCTGTAGGCGGGGCCGGTGCCGTCGGTGAGCAGTCCGTGCAGCATCGCGGTGCCGCGCGCGTACACGGGCTCGCGGCTGCGCAGCACGCGGGCGAGCTCCAGCAGCTCGCCGCCGTTCGCGAGCACCGCGTCGCGCGCCTCGAGCGCCCACCAGCGCCTGCGGGGGCCGCGCGCGGCCGACTCGAGCCGCTCGAGCCCGTCGGCGATCCCGTCGCGCACACGGCGCGAGCCGAGCGCGCTCGCGCGAGCCGCGAGCAGGGGGGAGGCGGCCGGATCGGCTCCCCGCGCGAGCGCCTGATCGAGCGCTCCGCCACGAATCGTCGCCGCGAGCTGCATGGCACGGGTGGGTCCGAGAAGATCCCGCTGCGCGGAGCGGGCGCCGTTGTGCGATAGCCTCATCGTGAAACCTCCATTACGTGTATGCTGGTTTCGTAACCTATCATACCCTGACGCTGGTGTCTCAAACGAATTCATCCGATCTCCCGCACGGGCTCGACCTCGTGATCGACTACGTCAACACGCTCGACGTCGACGAGGGCACAGACGCGCTCGACAGCGCCGAGGCGCTGTCGGCCTGGCTGGCCGCGAGGCAGCTAATGCCCTCGCGCGCGCCGCGCCCCGGCGCAGCCGAGCTCGCGCGCGCGCTCGAGCTGCGCGAGGCGCTGCGCGAGGCGATGCTCTCCAACAACCGCCGCGAGCACGACGCCCGCGCGTGGGCCACGCTCGACGAGGTCGCCTCCGACGGGCAGCTCGCGCTGCGCTTCGCGCCCGACGGCACCGTCGCCGCCGGTCCTCGCTCGAGGGGCTTCGACGGCGTGCTCGCGAGCCTGCTCGTCCCGGTCGCGGCCGCCGTCGAGGACGGCAGCTGGGGGCGCGCCAAGGTGTGCCCCGCCGGCGACTGCAGGTGGGCGTTCTACGACCGCTCGCGCAACCGCTCCGCGGTGTGGTGCGACATGGCCGTGTGCGGGAACCGCACCAAGGTGCGCGCGTTTCGCGAGCGCGGCGCCGCGGCCCGCGACCACTAGTCCCGGCGGGCGACGGCGCTCCGCGCCGAGCCCGATTCATCATCCACGCCGGGGCTCGCGCGAGCCCGTTCTAAGCTCTCCCAAACGGGCCGGCCAGGCCGCCGGCCGACACCCGATCAGGGAGGCGAACGATGAGCCGGAGGCCGATCCTGCAGCCTGGTCCGTCGCATCCGATCACGGTCGAGCCGAATCCGGGGCGGGTGGTGGTCTCGGTCGCCGGGCACGTGGTCGCCGACACCGAGCGAGCGCTCACGCTGCGCGAGGCCGGCTACGAGCCGGTGCAGTACATCCCCTTCGAGGACGTCGAGGACACGATGCTCGAGCCGAGCGACCACACGAGCTACTGCCCGTTCAAGGGCGACGCCAACTACTACACCGTGCCCGCCGGCGGCGAGCGTTCGGTCGATGCCGTGTGGCAGTACCGCTCGCCCTACGCCGCCGTGCAGGACATCGAAGGGCGAGTCGCCTTCTACCCGGACCGCGTCGATAGCATCGAGCAGAGCTGATGGCCATCTGCACGCACCTCGACCAGGTACGCGTCCTCGAGCTTCCCGAGGCCGTCGACGGGTGCGAGGAGTGCCTCGCGACCGGCGGCAAGTGGCTGCACCTGCGGATCTGCCTCGAGTGCGGCCGCGTGGGCTGCTGCGACGATTCGCCCGGCAAACACGCCAGGCAGCACGCCGAGCGCGACGCGCACCCGATCATCCGCTCGCTCGAGCCCCACGAAGACTGGTCGTGGTGCTTCATCGACGACGTCGGCTTCGTGATCCCGGAGGTGCGCGGGTCCACGCGCATCCCGCCGTCCCCGCTCCTGTCCGGCATGTAGGCGTGGACCGCGCGGCACCGGAGATACGTTGAGCGAGCCGACCGGCGCCGGGGCTCCGCCCGCCGCGCACGCCGAGAGCGCCGCGCAGGCCGCGGGCGCCCGGCCCGCCGCGGGCGCGGCGTCGCCCTGGCCGCTCGGCGCCGGCGTGGAGGAGCCGCCCAACCGCAACGGCGCCTTCCCGCGCCTGAACGACGAGCAGCGCGCTCGCCTGCTCGCCGTCGGCGAGCTGCGCAGCGTCGCCGAGGGCGAGGTGCTGTTCCGCGAGGGCGACGAGTCCTATGACTTCTTCGTCGTGGAGTCCGGCGTGGTCGCGATCGTTCGCGGCTACGGCGAGCGCGACCCCCGCGTGATCGCCGTGCACGGCCGCCACCGCTTCCTCGGCGAGCTCAGCCTGCTGACCGGCAGCACCATCTACCTCACCGCCGTGGTGCGCGACGCGGGCGAGGTGATCCACGTGCCCAGGGCGCAGCTGCTCGAGCTGCTGCGCCACGACGAAGAGCTCGCCAACATCATCCTTCGCGCGTACATGTCGCGCCGCTCGATCCTGATCGAAGCCGGCGCGGGCGTGCGCGTCGTCGGCTCGCGCTACTCGGGCGACACGCGCCGGCTGCGCGAGTTCCTCGCGCGCAACCGCATGCCGTACGAATGGATCGACGTCGAGCAGGACGCCGAAGCCGAGAAGCTGCTCTGCTCGCTGTCGGTCAAGCCGTGCGAGACGCCCGTCGTGATCGGCGCGGGAGAGCTCTTGCGCAACCCGTCCAACGCCGAGCTCGCCGCGGCGCTCGGCTTCAGCTCGCGCGGGGCGCCGCCCGCGATGTGCGACCTGGTGATCGTCGGCGGAGGCCCCGCCGGCCTCGCCGCCGCCGTGTACGGCGCCTCCGAGGGGCTCGACACGCAGGCGATCGACGCGCTCGCGTTCGGCGGGCAGGCGAGCACCTCCTCGCGCATCGAGAACTACCTCGGCTTCCCCGCCGGCATCACCGGGAGCGAACTCGCCGAGCGCGCGCATCTGCAGGCCGCCAAGTTCGGCGCCCGGCTGGTGGTCCCGGCGCGCGCCGTGGCGCTCGCGCACGAGGAGGACCACTACGCGGTCGAGCTCGAGGACGGCAAGGTCGTGCGCGGCCGGTCGATCATCGTGGCCACGGGCGCGCAGTACCGCAAACCCGACATCCCCGACCTGACGCGCTGGGAGGGCGACGGCGTTTACTACGCCGCCACCATCGCCGAGGCGCAGGTATGCGAGCAGGAGCCCGTGCTCGTACTCGGCGGAGGCAACTCGGCGGGCCAGGCCGCCATGTTCCTCTCGCAGCACGCCGGCAGCTGCAGGCTGCTGATCCGCGGGGGCGACCTCGGCAAGTCGATGTCGCGCTACCTGATCGACGAGATCGATCAGAACGAGCGCGTCGAGGTGCTCACCTACAGCGAGGTCACCGAGCTGCACGGCAACGGGAGGCTCGAGTCCGCCGTCGTGGTCGACCCTCGCAGCGGCGAGCGCCGCGAACTCGACGCGCGCGCCGTGTTCATCTTCATCGGCGCCTCGCCGCACACCAAGTGGCTGAAGGAGCAGGTCGCGATGGACGAGCACTGCTTCGTGCTCACCGGCCGCGACGTCGAGGACGAGCAGCTCGACGGGTTCGACGGCGAACGGCCGTACTTCCTCGAGACGAGCAAACGCGGCATCTTCGCGGTCGGCGATGTCCACTCCGGCTCGGTCAAGCGCTGCGCCTCAGCCGTCGGCGAGGGCTCCATGGCCGTCCAGCTCGTGCACCAGCGGCTCGTCGGCGCGTGAGCGCCAACGGCGCGAGCGGGCAGGCGGGCCGCGGCGCGTAGAGCGGTGGAGCGCGCGCGCGAGGAGCTGCTGGCGGAGCTCGCCGCCTACGGGCGCGAGCACGACGCCGCGCTTGCCGAGCGCCTCAAGCGGCTGCGCAACGTCGAGCCCGAGACCGGCGCGATGATGTCGGTGCTCGCGCGGGCGTCTCGCGCGCGCCGGCTGCTCGAGCTCGGCACGTCCAACGGCTACTCGACCGTGTGGCTCGGCGACGCAGCCGAGGCGAACGGCGGAAGCCTGTTGAGCGTGGACTTCGACGCCTCCCGCACCGCGCTCGCGCAGCGCACGATCGCGCGCGCGGGGCTCGGCGGGGTCGTGCAGCTGCGCACCGAGGACGCCGCCCGCACGCTCGCCGGGCTCGAGGACGGCGCCTGCGACTTCATCTTCCTCGACGCCGAACGGCCCGCCTACGCCTCCTACTGGCCCCACCTCGTGCGCGTGCTCGGCTCGCCCGGCCTGCTCGTCGTGGACAACGCGATCTCCCATGCCGCCGAGCTCGAGGACTTCTCGGCGATCGTCGGCGCCGACGGGCGCGTCGTCTGTGCGCTAGTGCCCGTCGGCGCCGGCACGCTGCTCGTCGCCGCTCAGCCGAGCCGCAGGTAGAGCGTGTCGCCGATCACGATCGGCGTGTTGCGCTTCGCCTGTTTTTCGCGCGCGCCGTCGATGCTGATGTCCCACCTCGCTTCCGGCGGGCTCGGCAGGCCGTTGATCGACGTGATCGCGCCGCTGCCGCTCGCCGGCGTGAACGCTTTCACGCAGCCCGACGGCGAGGATGAGGCCTCGGCGGCTGCGAGCACCGCCGCGAGCGTCGTCTTCGGCGCCTGCGGGGTGATCGTCACCGAGCACACTGCGAGCGGCGAGCTGCCGCTGTCGATGATCAGCGTGAGCAGCGCCGGCACCGATTTGCCGGAGCTGAATTCCTTTTCATAGACCCAGCGAGGCGCGCCTTTCGGCGTCGGCGGCGACGCCGTGAAGCCCGCGCCCGACAGCGCGCGCACGGCGTCCTGGCTCGAGTACAGGTTGGCTTCGGCTTCGGCCGCTTCATAGCGGAAACCGCCGCCCGAGAGCTGCTGGGAGATGAGGAAGTCCAGCGGCGTCTTGCCGTGCGAGGTCACGAATTCGGGGCCCTGCGGCGAGATGCCGCACGCGTCGAGTCCCTCCACCGCCCACGCGTTCGAGTCGGTGTTGGGGCCGAATTCCGTTTCGAACGCGCCGCTGCCGAGCGCTTCGGCTTTCTCCTGCGCCAGCAGGTAGCCCTTCGCGGCGGCGATCGCGGGGTCGCTCGCGGGCACGCCCGCGCCGCACAGCGCCGCCATCGCCGCGCCCGTCAGTTCGACTTCGGCGGGTTCTTCGAGCGCCGTTTTGCTGCCTTCGGCCTTCCTGAACGTCCAGCCGCCGTCGGTGTGCTGGTTTTTGCGGACCACCGCCACAGACGGTTCGAGCAGCACCTGCGGCACGCGCTGCGCGCCCGAGCGGGCCTTCGCGTCGGCCAGCGCCAGCAGCGCGAACACGGTGCCGTTGAAGAGGCTCGGTTCGCCGTAGTAGCCCGCGCTCGAGGGCTGCCAGCGTCCCGCGATCTGCGCGATCAGGTTCTGAGTGCTCGACACGCGCGCCGGGTCGATGCCCGCGGCGTAGGCGGCGAGCGCCGCCGTCTCGAAGTCGGTGACCGGCGGTTTGCTCACGCCCGGCCACGTCGCGGTGTCGCCGATCAGGCCGCGGTAGTACGTGCGCGCGTCCGTCGCGCCTTCGCCCGAGCGCACGCTCGCGGCCGCCACGCGCGCCGCCGCGAGCCCGCTCAGCGTCCATTCGCCGCCGAAGCCTTCGAAGCTGCCGTCCGCCAGTTGCTGCGATTTGAGGTACGCGACGCCTGCGGTCTTCGCTTGCTTGAGTTCTTTCGCGCTCGCGTTCGCGAGCGCGGATGCCGGTAGGGCGAGCGCAGACGCGAGCGCGCATGTGCACGAGAGCGCCAGTAGCCGGCGGATGAGAGTTCGCATCGGTGGATCTCCTTCTGTCAGCGGGCAGGCGGTGCGCCCGCCCTGCCGCGCCTTCCGAAGCGAGAGCGATCACGACCGACCGTCCATTCGCGAGAACAGGGACCGTTATGTCTGCCACCACGCGGCGAGTACTCGGACTGGAGGCCGCCGTCCGTGAGGCCGGCCGCCCACACCGTTGCGCGTCAGTCCCGGAGTCCCACCGGGTTCCCTCGAACGCGTGGCGGGAGCCACGATAACCGATCGCGTATGCGCGCGCCGTGCGCGCCCGCGGCCGCCCGCGAGCCGCCCGGGGGAAGCGCGAGCAGGGCGCGCACGCGCCCGAGCCGCCCGCTCCTCGCCGCGAGCGCGCGCCTCAGCGCCGCGCGGCCGCGGCGCTCAGG
This sequence comes from uncultured Solirubrobacteraceae bacterium, assembly GCA_963813685.1. Taxonomy (GTDB): domain Bacteria; phylum Actinomycetota; class Thermoleophilia; order Solirubrobacterales; family Solirubrobacteraceae; genus Palsa-744. The sequence goes on along the minus strand of CAWEZQ010000003.1, from coordinate 184,532 downwards.
GGGCTCCGAGCGCGCCGCGCCGAAGCGCAGCTCGCGAAGCGACGCGAGATAGCGCGCCGCGTCCCGGGCACGCGCGTCGGCGAGCTGGGACTCGAGCTGGTGGAGCGTCGTCGCCCGCGTCGCCGGATAGCGAAGGCGCGCGAGCGCGAAGCGCAGCTCCTCGATCGCGCCGGCGCAGTCGCCGCGCAGGCCGCGGCGCAGGCGCCGGCGGGCGGCGAGGCACGTCAACAGCAGCCATGCCCCCGCGAGGCCCGCGAGCGCGAGCGCCGCCAGCGCGACCGCGCCGGGACCGCCCGCGGCCGCCGCGCGCGGGATCCGGCTGCGCGCGACGCGTGCGGGCGAGCCCGCGCCGTCGTGGCCCGAGCCGAGCAGCGACCCCTTGGGGAGCAGGCTCGACGCGCTCGCGTTCGCGTTGGCCGGGCGCGGCGGCGTGGGGTCGAAGGACACCCAGCCGATGCCCGGGAAGAACACTTCCACCCACGCGTGCGCGTCGAGCGCGCGCACCCGCCACGTGCCCGTGCCGGGGTCGAACACCTCCGGCTTGAAGCCCACTCCCACGCGCGCAGGGATGCCGAGCATGCGCAGCATCAGAGTCATCGCGCCCGAGAACTGCTGGCAGTAGCCGCGGCGCTGCTGGAAGAGGAACGCCTCCAGCGGGTAGCGCGCCTGCGGCACGTTTTCGTCGTAGGTGTAGTTGCTCGACAGGTAGTGCTCGATCCGCTCGACCGCTTCGAAGTTCGAGCGCGCGCCCGCCGCGAGGCCGCGCGCGAGCGCGAACATCGGCCCGTACGGCGAGGACTCGACGCGGTGCGCGAACGGCGTGTACCGGGCGCGCGCCTCCGCGGCGAGGTCGGGTCGCTTGAAGGCCGACGCCGACGGTCCAGGCAGCTCGAAGTGGACGTAGGGCAGGTATTCGAGTGGGAAGACGCGCGGCGCGGCGCGCATTTCCGCCGCGCTGGGCCTCGGTTCGTAGGCGACGAGCTGGTACGCGCTGCCCGCGGCCGGAACCGAGCTGAGCAGCGTGGTGCCGTCCGCTTCCGCTTGCAGCGCGGGGCCACCGCGCGAGAGCCAGCGCACCGCGAGCGGCGCGCCGCCCGCGCTCACGAGCAGGCCCGAGCGCAGCGCGTCGACCGAGAAGGTGGCGCGCGTGTACCAGGCGCGCCGCTTCGGCCTGCCCACGTCGAAGCGGCGCTGGCCCGGCGGCTGCGTGGAGCGCAGGAAGCGCAGCCCGTCGAAGCGGTCGAGCGAGGTCACGCGGAGCGTCGGCCGGCGTCGTGCGCTGACGGTAAAGACGGTCTGCGAAGAGCGCGACCACGGCAGCGGCCCGTACAGCTCGTCCCACTGGAAGCTGCTCGCGAGGGCCGCCGGGGTCGGATCCCAGTGGCGGTAGTCGATCCACGGGCGGCTCGAGCTGAGCGCCGGCGCCAGCGCGAGCGCGCCCGCGGAGCACGCCACGAGCCACAGCCCCGCGCGCCCCACGTTCGCGGGCGCGAGCGTCGGCGCCCATAGCCAGGCCACGATCAGGAGCAGCAGCGCCGCGCCCTGGAAGCCGCTCGCGGGGCCCGTCGCGTTGGCGAGGCCCGTGATGTACAGCGCCAAAAGCACCGCCAGCGCCGCCACCGAGCGCCCCCAGCTCCGCGCCGCCGGCCAGAACAGCACGGACGCGGAGGTCGTGAGCGCGGCGGGAATCACCATCAGCACCGACAGGCGCGCCCAGCGATCGGCGCCGCGGTACGGCCACAGCCATGCTTCGAGCGCTTCCACGCCATGCGCCACGCCGCGCTCGAGACGGCCCCAGCCGCCGGGGCGCAGGTCGTGCGCGGGCACGCCGATCAAGAGCAGCGAGAGCGCGAGCATCGCGAGGAGCAGCAGCACGCGGAGCGGCGTCGAGAGCCCGTACGGCAGGCGCCTGGCTGCGCTCGCCGCGATCAGCGCCCCGCCCGCGCTCGCGATCGCGGCCACGCCGAGGATGCGCCCGGTGGGTATGCGCGTGAGCAGCGTCGCGTACTCGAGCGAGGCCAACGCGCCGAGGGCGAAGAACGCCGCCACGCGCACCGAGAGCCGCTCGGCCCCAGGCGCCGCACGTGCGCGCCCGTGCTCGGCCTCGGCCTGCGCCGCGCCCGCGGGGGCCGCGTGCGCGAGCGCGCTCATGCAGCACCCGCCAGGGCGCGGGTGGCGAGAGGCTGCACCGCGCAGCCGGCCACCGCGAGCAGCACCGCGCCGCGGTGCGCGGGGATGGGCGAGACCGTGTAGCAGGCCGCCGTGCGCAGGCGGCCCGCGCGCGCTTCGGGGCGCCGCGCGCTCACCCACAGCACGATCGTCGCGCGTTCCGCCGCGCGCCACCACGGCGCTCCGCCCGCCTCGAGCAGCGCGAGCTGCTCGTGCAGGTCGGGCCACGCCGCCAGGTCCGCTCGCAGCAGCTCCGCGCGCTGCCTGCCCGGGAGCAGCAGCGTGCAGCCGCCCACCCTCGCGAGGCCCACGCACAGCGACGCGGTCGCGCGCACCGCCATGTCGAGCGCGTCGATGCTCGCGGGGCGCTGCGCGTCGAGCACCACCATCGGGAAGCGCTCGCTGTCTTCCTGCAGGCGGCGCTCGTGCAGCTCTCCGGTGCGCGCCACCGTCGGCCAGTGGATGCGCGACGCGGGCGTCCCGCGCCGGTACGGCCGCAAGCCGTCCACGTCGGTTGCCGCCAGGTCGCGTGGATGCCTGCCCGCGTAGCTCTCCACGCCCGCCACCCGCACGATGTCCGAGCGGCGCAGCGGCTCGACCCGCGGGAGCACGAGCACCTCGGCCGCCTGCGCGTACAGCGCGCGCGTGCAGATCGCGAACGGGTCGCTGTAGCGGACCACGGGCGGCCCGATCACCATCGGGCCGCGCCTGCGCGGGCGCACAGTCATCTCGAGCCGCCGGCGGTCGGGACGCCTGTGCGTCGCGGGCACGCCCGGAACCTCCACGTCGCCGCCCCCGAGCGGCACGCGCCACCCGCCGAGGCGCACCGTCAGCTGCAGCGACTCGCCCTCTTCCACGCGCGCGGTGCGCGGCTCGAGCGTGACGCGCCCCCGCCGCCTCGCGAGGCGCACGCTGCCCTCCGCGAGCAACGCCAGGGCCACCAGCCCGATGCCCGCGACGTACAGCGCCTGCGCCGCGAAGCCGCCGCCCAGCAGGCACAGCGCCACACCGAGCGCGCCGACCCTGAAACCGGAGCTGGTCGAGTCGCCGGGCTCGGCGCTCACAGCGCCGGAACCCTGTTCAGCGCGTCCGCCACGATCGCCGCGCGTTCGCTCTCGGGCGCCGCCGGCGCGAGCAGCAGCCGGTGCGCGAGCACGGGGTGCGCAAGCGCCTGCACGTCGTCGGGGATCACGTGGTCGCGGCCCTCGAGCGCGGCCCGCACCATCGCGGCGCGCAGCAGCATGAGGCCCGCCCTCGGGCTCGCGCCGAGGTCCGTTCGCGGATCCACGCGCGTCTGCTCCGCCACCGCGACGATGTAGCGGCGCAGCTGTTCGCCCGCGTGCACCTGCGCCATCGCCTGCTGCGCCGCGAGCACCTCCGCGGTGCTCGTCACCGGCGCGAGCTCCAGCACGCGGTCGCCGGCCGCGTGCTCGGCGAGCATCGCCGCCTCCGCGCGCGGCTCGGGGTAGCCGAGCGAGATCCGCACCATGAACCTGTCGAGCTGCGCCTGCGGGAGGGAATAGGTCCCCTCGAACTCGATCGGGTTCTGCGTCGCCAGCACCACGAACGGGCGCGCGAGCTCGTGCGTCGCGCCATCCACGGTGACGCGCCGCTCCTGCATGCACTCGAGCAGGCCCGACTGCGTCTTGGCCGACGCGCGGTTGATCTCGTCCACCAGCACGAGGTTCGCGAACACCGGGCCGGGACGGAACTCGAACTGTCCGTCGCGCTGGTTGAACACGTTCGTGCCCACCAGATCGGCGGGCAGCATGTCCGAGGTGCACTGCACGCGCGAGTACTCCGCGTCGATCGACGTCGCCACCGCTCGCGCGAGCGCCGTCTTGCCCACCCCGGGGTAGTCCTCGATCAGCGCGTGCCCGCCCGCGAGCAACGCCACCAGCAGATCGCGCATCGAGCTCGGCGGCACCTTGACCGCGCGGGCCACGTTCGCCGTGATGCGCGCGCCCAGTGCGCCCACGTCGGCCGGATCGACCTTGTCAAGCGGTTTCATCGAGCACACGGTCGCGCGCCCCTGGCCTCGTCACACACACGTCCACGATACGCCCCGTAAGTCGCCCCGGGCGCCATCCGGGACGGGTGTAGGGGATGGCTACATTCTCGCTGCGACGCTCGAGTCGGTGTTCGGCATCTGCCTCGGCTGCAGGATCTTCGCGGCGCTCATGCGCGCCGGCGCGATCGCGCCGGAGGTATGCGAGCGCTGCGCGGGCGCCATGTCCGCTTGATCGCGCGGGGTTTCGGCGATAATCGAGCGGCCGGTACGCGATGCTGTTCAAGCAGATAACCCACGACGACCTGGGGTGCGCTTCGTACCTGATCGGCGACGAGCGAGCCGGCGTCGCCGCCGTCGTCGACCCGCGCTTCGAGATCGACGAGTACCTCGAGCTCGCTCGCTACCGCGCGGTCAACATCGAGCACGTGCTCGAGACCCACAACCACGCCGACCACGTGTCGGGCCACGGACGGCTCGTGGCGGCGACGGGCGCGCGCATCCACGTGCACCGCGCCGCCGAGCCGAGCTACGAGCACGAGCCCTTCGACGACGGCTGGGAGCTCGAGCTGGGATCGCTCGTGGTGCGCGCGCTGCACACCCCGGGGCACCGGCCCGAGCACACCGCCTTCCTGCTGATCGACGCGCGGCGGGGGCCCGAGCCGTGGGCGGTGCTGAGCGGCGACAGCCTGTTCGTCGGCGACGTCGCCCGAACCGACCTCGCCGTCGAGCCCGCCGTCGGCGCCTCGCAGATCTTCCACTCCGTCAGGCGCAGCCTGCTTGCGCTGCCCGACGACTGCGAGCTGTGGCCCGCGCACCTCGGCGGATCGATGTGCGGCGGCCCCGGCATCGACATGAAGGTGTGCTCCACGATCGGGTTCGAGAAGCAGCACAACCCCACGCTCGCGATCGAGGACGAGTCGGAGTTCGTCGCGCAGGCGCTCGCCAGGCTCGGACCGCAGCCGCCCAACTTCGAGAAGATCGTCGCGCTCAACCGCGGGCCGCTGGTGACCAGCGGGGTGGAGGCGCAGGCGCTCTACCCGCACCAGGTGCGCGTCAAGCGCGACGAGGGCGCGATGCTCGTGGACGTCCGCACGGACCTGCAGTTCGACGACGTGCACATCGACGGCTCGATCTGCATTCCCTCGCTGAGCGCGGGGTTCGGCTCGAAGCTCGCGTGGCTCGCAGACCACGATCGCGAGATCGTGCTCGTCGGGCGTGACGACGACGACGGCCGGCGCGCGGCCAGGCTCGCGCTCGCCGTGGGCGTGCGCAACATCGGCGGGTTCCTGTCGGGCGGAATGACCAACTGGCGCCAGGAACGAAACCCCGTGACCCGCACCGAGCGTGTCCCCGCGGCCGAGCTGAGCGAGCGGCTCGAGCGCGAACCCGGCCTGCAGCTGCTGGACGTCCGCGAGCGCAGCGAGTGGGCGGCCGGTCACGCGCCCGGCTCGCTGCTGCTCCCGTGGCACGACATCACCGGCATCCCCGAGTTCCTGGACCCCGGCCGCCCCGTCGCCGTGATCTGCGCCGCCGGGCTGCGCTCCGCCACCGGCGCGAGCCTGCTCAAGCACTACGGCGTCGCCGAGGTGCTGCACGTCGTCGACGGCGGGATACCGACGCTCGCCGAGCGCGGCGTGCAGCTCGTGCCCGCCTGAGCGGGGCCCCGGCAGGCGCTCTCAGGGCGCCGTCAGCGCACCGGACCGGGGGCGCCCGCGAGTAGCGCCCGGCGCTCGCGCGACACCGGCGTCCGCGCGGTCTGCGGCTGGGGGCTCGCGTGCAGCACCGCCACGAGCGCGTCGACCACCGCGGGGTCGAGCTGGGTTCCCGCGCTCGCCAGCAGCTCCGCCATCGCGACCTCGTAGGAGAGCGCGCGCCGGTACGAGCGGTCGGTGCGCATCGCGCTCCAGGTGTCGCAGCACGAGATGATCCGCGCCTCCAGTGGGATGTCCTCCCCGGCGAGCCCGTCGGGGTAGCCGGTGCCGTCCCAGCGCTCGTGGTGCGCGCGCACGATCACCCCGACCTCGCGCATGAAGCCGCCGACTCGATCGAGCATTCGCTGCCCCTCGATCGTGTGGCCGCGGATGATCGCCCACTCATCCTCGTCGAGCGCGCCCGGCTTGTTCACGATCTCGTTGGGGACCGTGATCTTGCCCACGTCGTGCAAGAGCGCCGCGAACTCGAGGTCGCGCCGCTGCGGAGACGACAGCCCGAGCCGCTCGGCGACGCTCAGCGTCAGCGCCACCACGTCCTTGCAGTGTTCGCCCGTGTACCCGTCGTCGGCCGCCACCACGTCGGCCAGCGCCAGCGCGGTCCCGCGGTAGGCGTTGTTGAGCTCCAGCAGGCTCTGCAGGCGTTCGCGGCGCTCTCGCGCGAGCACCGCGAACAGGCCCAGCAGCGGCACGAGCGCGAGCACCACCGCGGGTTCGCTCGGCACGCGCTTGGCGATCACGAGCGCGACGCCCGACAGCGCCGCGTCGATCGCGTACACCCACGTCTCGCGCAGCTGCATCGCGAGCGACGCTTCGCGCGGAGATCCGGTAGCGCAGCGTGGAGGCGGCGAAGTCGGCCGCGAACTCCGCGGCCAGCGCTGCCGCCAGCAGCAGCGCGCCCGCGTCGCGCGCCTGCACACCCGCGAGCGCGAACACCGCCGCGGGGCCCACCGCGAACCACGAGTTGCCGAGCGCCTGGAGCAGGCGCACCGCGTGCAGCTCGCCACGCACCACGTCGGGGACCCGCGCGAGCGCCAGCCCGAGCGCCGCCGCCAGCGGCACCGCGCACGCGGGCATTGCGAACAGCAGAGGCACGAACGCGAGCTGGGTCAGCACCGTGAAGCCGAACGGCGTGTCGAACGACACGAGGCTCGCCGCCACGAACACGACCAGGCACAGCGCGGCCGGCCCGAGGTCGAACGCGCCCGGCGGCTGCGCCACCCACAGCACCGCGACCGCGGCCAGCACCGGCACGCCCGTGAGCGCGCCCGCGAGCCGCTCGCGCGCGGTCATGCGCGAGCGCTCCCGCGCGAGCGTGTCCGCGAGCAGCTCCTGCTCCTCCATACTCGGGTCGAGGGACATCTCCGGCAGATATCGGACGCGCGCGCGCGTGCGTTAGCGCGCGCGCGTCCCAGCGCACGCATTGACAGGGCCCCCGCGGCTCCCCGGCGCCGGCGGGCGCACGCAGCTGCGGGCGCCGCCCGGCGCCCTCGCCCCGCGCTCGCCCGCGCTGCAAGAAACATTGCGTCCAGCCGGGGCCGGAAACTCTCATGGTCTCGGTTGCCGGGCCCGATTTGTCCTCCGTCAACAAACCCCAACACTGAAAAAGGCAAACCCGTCGCGAGGCGGGGGCGCAAAGCCAGAGGTCTCCCTGAGATAGCTCGGTCGCCAGTGGACGTCACGGAGGACACGATGTTTTCTTCGTCTCGCCCCACGGCAAGCAAACTGATCCACCTTCTCACCGTCGTAACGGGCGTCTGCGTGGCGCTCGCCCTCCTCGCCGGCACCGCTGTGGCCGACCCCGGCTCGGGGTCCGAAGGCCAGGCGGCCCAGAGATCGCAAGGCTCCGGCGGCGAAGCCGGCTCGGTGGCGGAAACCGTCAACGCCGCGCCCGCCAAGGTGAACGCGGAACTCGCGGTCTGCCCAGGCCAGTCGTTCTACCAGCCGTTCCTCGAATACGGCGACTCCAACTACTACACGCTCGTCGAAGGCAGCGAATTCAACGGCCCCGAAGAAGGCTGGCAACTTCGCGGCGGCGCGAGCATCGTCGAAGCCACGCGGCCCGACGGCAGCACCGGCGGCGTGCTCGACATGCCGAGCGGCGCGGTCGCCGTCAGCCCGCCGGTGTGCGTGACCTTGCAGTACCCCACCGCCCGCGGCTGGGTCGAAAGCGTCGAAGGCAGCGGCGCGATCGCGGTCGCCGCGGTCTACACCGGAGGGAAGATGCCCTCCCTCAGCGTCGCCCAGCTGTCCTCCAAGCAAGGCACCGGCTGGGAACTGTCCAAGCCGTTCAACCTCAAGCCGCAGCTCGGGGGCCTCGAAGAAGGAACGCGCGAAGTGCGCTTCGTGTACGTGGCGGGCGGCAGGTCGAGCGACTTCCACCTGTCGACCCTGTGGGTCGACCCCAGGCTCGGCCACTAGCAAGCAGCTCGCGAGCGGGCGCGGCTGCCTCCGTGGCCGCGCCCGTCTCGCACGCCTCTCATGTCGCGCCCGGCTCGCCGGTCGCGCCCGTCTCGCACGTCTCGCACGCGTCGCATGCCCCGTGGGATCATTCGGCCGAATGTCCGACGACCAGGACTGGCGGCTCGAGGCTGACCTGCGCGACGGCGCCGGAGACCGCCGCGGCGTGCTCGAGAGGCTCGTCGAGGGCGTGCGCGGCGAGTCGCACGTGGCCCGGGAGGCGAAGGGCGCCGTGGGGTCCGAGGTGGCGATCACGCACGACGGCCGCAGGCTGTTCGCCTACACGGGCAGCGAGGCGCAGCTGCAGGGCGCAAGGGCCGCGATCGAATGGCTGCTCGCGCGCGAACGGCTGGACGCGGAGATCGTGCTGAGCCACTGGGACGACGAGCTGGGGGAGTGGCGCCAGACCTTTCCGCCGCTCGACGCCGCGCACGAGGCCGAGCGCAGTGCCGGCGAGGCCCGCGAGGAGCGCGTCGAAACGCAGACCGTCGTCGCGAGCGTGGGCAGGCTCGTGCGGCCGCAGGTCGAGGCGGTCATGAACGAATGGGCGGAGAGGCACTCGCTCAAATGCACGCTGGTCGAGCACCCGCACCTTCTCACCACGCAGGTGGCGTTCACGCTCACGGGGCCGAGCCATCAGATCGCGGAGTTCCGCAACGCGCTGCGGGCCGAGGGCTGGGCGCTGTGGCGCGCCGATGGGTACGGAACCGGCTTGGCCTGAGCGGCTCTGCCGGTCGTCCGGCGAAGCGCCGCCGGCCCGGCCTATCGCTCGCCGCGGAGCGTCGCGATCACGTAGCGGCTGCTGACGCGAAAGCCGGTGTGGGCCTCGTTCGCGTTCTCGAGGATCTCGATCGCACCCGCGCGAATGCCCTCGAGCGCGCCGGCGGGCTCGAGCGCGGCGCGCGCGGCGAGCATTATCGCCACGCGCCGGGACGCAGCCCGGCCCGCCATGGAGGCGGCCCGCGGCGATAATCGCGCACGTGGGCAGCGACGGGCGCAACGGCACATGCGGGGTCTCGCGGTGAGCGGAGCCGCGCCGCTTCGCGTGCTTCTCACCGAGGGCTCGAGCCTCACCTCGCGCGAGACCGTGACATGCCTCGGCCCGCTCGGGCACCGTCTCGAGGCGCTCGACCCGGACCCTCTGTGCATCGCGCGCTTCAGCCGCTGGGTCACCGCCGTGCACCGCTGTCCGTCGCCCGCGCGGGATCCGCACGGCTACGTGCGCGTGCTGCTCGAAACCGTACGCGAGCGTGGAATCGACGTGGTCCTTCCCACCCACGAGCAGGCGTGGCTCCTGGCGGCGGCGCATGAGCTGCTACCCGCGGGCCTTGCCGTGGCGCTCGCGCCGATCGGAGCGTTCGACCGCGTGCAGAGCAAGGTGGCCTTCGCGCGGCTGCTCGACGAGCTCGCGCTGCCGCAGCCCGAGTGGCGGGCGGTGCGCGCCGAGGGCGACCTCGATGCGCTGCCGTACCCCTACTGGCTCAAGGCGGCGCACAGCACGGCCGGGCAGGGCGTCTTCAGCGTGCGCGACGCGCGCTCGCGCGCGAAGGCCGCGGAACAGCTCCTGCCGCTCGTCGCGGACGGCGCCGAGGTGATGTCCCAGCAGCCCGCCGCGGGCCGCTACGGCCAGGCGCAGGCGCTGTTCGACCGCGGCCGCCTCGTCGCGGTGCACACGAGCGTGCAGACGGGGGTGGGCATCGGCCCGAGCGCGGCGGCTCGCGAAAGCGTCGACCACCCCGAGCCCCGGCGTCACGCGGCGGCGCTCGGCGAGGCGCTCGGCTGGCACGGCGGGCTGACGCTCGACTACATGCACGTGGACGGCACGCCTTCCTACATCGAGTGCAACCCGCGGACCGTGGAGCCCGCCAACGGTGCGGCGAGCGGCGTGAACATCCCTGAGCTGCAGCTACGCGTGACGCTCGGCGAAACACCGCCGCGGGCGCCTGTGCCTCGCGCGGGCGTGCGCACGCACGGCACCCTCGCGCTGGTGCTCGGTGCCGCCGCATACGGCGGCACGCGCAGGGCGGTGCTCGTCGAGCTGGCCGGCGCCGCCCTTCGCCGAGATCACTACCGCGCGAGCCGCGAGGCGCTCACGCCGGTCCTCCGCGACCCACCCAGCGCGGCCCCTCTCGTCTTCGTGCTCGCCCGGGCACTGTTCTCGCCGGCGCGCGCGACGAGGCTGGCGAGGGACACCGTGGCGCGGTACTCGATCACGCCCGAGGCGATAGCGCGCGTCTCCCGCACCGCGCCGCGAGTGTGAGAGGATGCGCGCGCGATGGTGCGCAGGTCGCTTGCAGGGGACGGTGCGGAGGAGCTCGCGCGGATACCGCTGTTCGCAGAGCTCTCGACGGGCGAGCGCAGGATGCTCGGCCGGCTGGTGGACGAGCTCGTCGCGGACGCCGGCGAGACGCTCATGCAGCAGGGCGAGCCCGGCTACGAGGTGCTCGTGATAGAGCAGGGCGCCGCCGACGTGATGCAGGATGGGCGGCTGATCAACACGATGGGCCCGGGCGACTTCTTCGGCGAGCTCGCGGTGCTCGACGCGGGACCGCGAACCGCGTCGGTGATCGCCACCTCGCCGCTTCGCGCGATCGTGTTCACCGCGCATTTCCTGCACGAACTGCGCGAGCGCATGCCGTCGATCGGCGCACGCATCGAGAGCGTGGCGACTGAGCGGATCGAACACGACGCGCAGGCCCGTCGCGGCACGTGAGCGCCGGCGACCCGGAGCTGCTCGACCTGATGCACCTCGGGCGCCCGCGCGTGATCGGCGCGTGGCGGGTGGAGGACGTGATCGTCGATCCCGGCCCGAGCTCGTGCCTGCCGGCGCTGCTGCCGTTCGTCGAGCGCCACCGGCCCCGCGCGATCGCGCTGACGCACATCCACCTCGACCACGCCGGCGCCACCGGCTCGCTCCTGCGCCGCTTCCCCGACCTCGAGGTGTGGGTGCACGAGCGCGGCGCCCCGCACATGATCGACCCCGGCAGGCTGCTCGAGAGCGCGCGGCGGCTGTACGGCGGCGAGATGGACCGCATGTGGGGCGAGGTCGCGCCGGTGCCCGCCGACCGGGTGCGCGTGCTGCGCGGCGGCGAGACGCTGGGGGCGCTGAGGGTGATCTACACCCCGGGGCACGCCTCGCACCACGTTGCCTACGTGCACGAGCCGACCGGCGTGGCGTTCACCGGCGACGTGACCGGGGTGCGCATCGGCGAGGGGCCCGTGCTCGCGCCCACGCCGCCGCCGGACATCGACCTGCGCGCGTGGCGCGAATCGCTCGACCGGATCGAGGAGCTCGCGCCGCGCTCGCTCGCGATCACGCACTTCGGCGCGCACGAGCGCCCGCGCGAGCACATCGCGGCGCTGCGCGAGGAGCTCGACCGGGTGGAGCGCCTCGCCGGAGAGCTCGACGAAGCGTCGTTCGTGGCGGAGCTCGAGGGCCGGGTCGGTGCCGCCGAGATCGCCCCCGACGACTCCGCCTACTACCAGGCGCTGCCGGCCGGCCAGAGCTACAAGGGCCTCGAGCGCTACCTGCGCAAGGCGGCGGAGCGCGCGGCGTGAGCGCCGAGCGCTCCGAGCGCTACGCGCGCCTGCGCGCCGAGCACGTCTGGGAGGTGCCCGCGCGCTACAACATCGCGGCCGACGTGTGCGACGCGCGTGCGCCCGGCGAGCTGGCGATGATCCACGAGCGCTTCGACGGCGAGGTGCGCGAGGTGGGCTGGGGCGAGCTGCAGGCGCTCGCCAACCAGGCCGCCAACCTGCTGGCCGGCCTCGGCGTGGAGCGGGGCGACCGCGTCGCGGTGGTGCTGCCCGCGACGCCCGAGACCGCCGCGCTGTTCTTCGCCACGTGGAAGCTCGGCGCGATCCTGCTGTCGATGTCGGTGCTGTACGGGGACGAGGGGATCGCACACCGCCTGCGCGACTCGGAGCCGAAGCTGCTCGTCACCGACGCGGCGAACGCGCACCGCTTCTCCGGTCCGTGGGTGCCGCGCGTGCTGACGCTCGACGCGGGCGCGCTCGCCGGCGAGAGCGAGCGCTTCGAGACCGTGGACACGGCCGCGGACGATCCCGCGCAGCTCTACTACACATCCGGCACGACCGGCCTCGCGAAGGGCATCGTGCACGCGCACCGCTACCTGCTCGCGCACAACGAGTTCGTGCACTGCCACGACGTGCAGCCGGGCGAGCGCTTCCACGGCATGGGCGAGTGGGCATGGGCCGCCGGCATCTGCCCGCTGCTCGGCCCGTGGCGCCACGGGGCGGTGCAGCTGGTGTACCAGCGCGAGGGAGGGTTCGATCCGCATCGCCAGCTCGACTTCCTCTCCCGCCACAGCGCGAGCAACGTGTTCGCGACGCCCACGGCGATCCGCTCGATGATGGCCATCGAGGACGCGGGCGAGCGCTACCCGCAGAGCTTCCGCGTGGTCTGCTCAGCCGGGGAGCCGCTCAACCCCGAGGCGATCCGCTGGTTCCGCAGCCAGTACGGCGTGACCGTGCTCGACTACTACGGGCTGACCGAGTCCTACCCGCTGTGCGGGAACTTCCCGTGGATGGAGGTCCGCGAAGGCTCGATGGGGCGTCCGATGCCCGGCTGGGACGTGGCCATCCTCGACGAGGACGAGCGGCCGCTGCCGGCGGGCGAGCGCGGCGAGATCTGCCTGCGCGCGCACTCGAACCCGCACTACCCGCTCGGCTACTGGCGGCTCCCGGAGGCCTCGCAGGAGACCTTCGGCGGCGAGTGGTTCCACAGCAGGGACGCGGCCCGGATGGACGAGGACGGCTACGTCTGGTACGAGGGCCGCGCCGACGACGTGATCATCTCGGCGGGCTACAGGATCGGCCCGTTCGAGGTCGAGTCGGTGTGCCTCGAGCACCCCGCGGTCGCCGAGGCCGCCGCCGTCGCAGCGCCCGACGAGCGCCGCGGCGCCGTCGTGAAGGCGTTCATCGTGCTCGCTGCCGGGCACGAGGGATCCGAGCATCTCGCGCAGGAGCTGAAGACGTTCGTGCGCGACCGCCTTTCGGCCTACGCGTATCCGCGGATCGTCGAGTTCGTCCCCGAGCTGCCGAAGACGCTGACCGGCAAGATCCGCCGGATCGAGCTGCGCGAACGCGCCTCCGCGCCGCCCGCGCCTCGGTAGACGCCTCAGTAGAGCGCCGCGGCCATCCGTCGGCGCGTCTCGCGCGCGAGCTCGCTGTCGGCGCCCAGCGCGTCGAGCTCGCCCACGATCACCTTGCGCACGTCCTCGCGCTCGCCGTCGGAGCCGGCGAGCGCATCGAGCAGCCCGCCGAGCGCCTGCTCGGTCTCGCCGCGGTCGATCGCCGCGAACGCGCCCGCGAGGCCGTCCGCGGCGTCCTGCTCGAGCCGCAGCCGCGCGGCGAGCCCGTCCGCCTGGAAGCTCCCGACCACGCGCCCGAGGATCTCGGCGGCCTCGTCGCGCTCGCCGCGCGCGATCAGCATCCGCGCCAGCGGCACCGCCGCGTCGGCGCGGCCGGGCTCGAGCTCGAGCGCGTGGCGCAGCTCCTGCTCGCCGCCCGCCGCCACCAGCTCGTCGGCCTCGGACGGCAGCAGCTCGTCGAAGAAGCGCTCGACGGCGGCCTCGCCCTGGGCTCCCACGAATTCGGACACGAGCCTGCGGTCGCGGAACGCCTTCACCGCCGGGATGCCGCGGATCTCGAACGCCTGCGCGAGCGCCTGGTTGGAGTCGGTGTCGAGCTTCGCGAGCACCACCTTGCCCTCGCGCGAGGCGGCGGCGCGCTCGAGCAGCGGGCCGAGCTGGCGGCACGGCCCGCACCACTCGGCCCAGAAGTCCACGACCACCGGGACGCTCTGGGAGCGCTCGATGACCTCGCGCTCGAAGTCGAGCTCGCTCACGTCGATGACGGTCATGCATACAGGGTAGGACGCGCCCGCGGCCGCGGCCGCGTACGATCGCGCCGAGTGCTGATCGCGCAGATCTCAGATGTCCATGTCGGCTCCTCCCGCTACCGGCGCGAGCTCTTGCGAAGCGCGCTCGAGGAGATCAACGCGGCGGGCCCCGACCTGGTGGTGGTGGCCGGCGACCTCACCGACGAGGGCTACCCCGACGAGTACCCGCTCGCGCGCCAGGAGCTCGACGCGCTGAGCTGCGAGGAGGTGGTGTGCGTGCCCGGCAACCACGACGCGCGCAACGTCGGCTACCTGCGCTACGAGGACGCCTTCGGGGCGCGCGACTCGCGCAGGCGCATGCGGCTCGGGGACCTCGACGTGGCGCTCGTCGCGGTGGACTCCTCCAAGCCCGACATGGACGAGGGCGAGGTGGGGCGCGAGCACTACGGCTGGATCGAGGAGGGGTTCGAAGGCGAGGCCGACCTGCGCGTGTTCGTGTGCCACCACCACCTGATGCCGATCCCGGGCACCGGCCGCGAGCGCAACCAGGTGCTCGACGCTGGCGACGTGCTGTCGCTGCTGCGCTCCTGTGCGGTGGACATCGTGCTCGGCGGCCACCGCCACGTGCCCTACGTGTGGCCGGTGGCGGGCATGCTGCTGGTCCACTCGGGCACCGTCTCAACGCTGCGCGTGCGCGGCTTCCCGCACCCCGCCTACAACCTGATCGAGGTGCGGGAGGGGCGCATCGCGGTGGAGGTGTGCGTGCCCGGGCGCGAGCGCCACGCGCTGGGCGAGTACCCGCGCGACTGGCCCGCCGAGCTCTCGGCGCGCCACGCCGACCCGTTCGTGCGCCCGCAGCGCGGGCTCTCGCTGGCCGACGAGCGGCCGGCCGGCGGCGATGCTGCCGTCTGAAATCGCGCCGGGCCTGCTGCGCTGGACGGCGCCGCACCCGGAGTGGCGTCCCGGCACCGAGCCCGGCGACCCCGGCGAGTGGGCGCAGATGGTGGGCTCGGTGCTCTACGAAGCTGCGGGCACGCTCGTGCTGATCGACCCCCTGCTGCCGGCGGACGGCCGCGACGAGTTCCTCGCGTGGCTCGACGAGCGCGTCGCGGGGCGCCCGGTGAGCGTGCTCACGACGGTCCGCTGGCACAAGCGCGACCGCGAGGAGATCGCGCGGCGCTATCGCGCGAACACCACGCGCGCCTGGAACTACATCCCGCCGGGGGTCGAGCTGAAGCCGCTGCACGGGGCGGGCGAGGTGACCTACTGGCTGGCGGAGGCGTCCACGCTGGTGCCCGGCGACAGACTGCTCGGCGTGGGCGCGGGGCGGGACGCGGGGCCGCCCGTGAGCGGCCTCGCGGTGTGCCCGGAGAGCTGGCTCTCGGACGTCGCCCTCGACCGCGCGGGCGTCGCCGCGGCGATGCGCTATCTGCTCGCGCTGCCGATCGAGCGGGTGCTCGTCTCGCACGGCGAGCCCGTCCTGTACGACGGACGCGCGGCGCTCACGCTGGCTCTCGCCGAGGCCGGCGAAGAGGGCTAGTAGGCGGCGACGCCCCAGCTCGAGCGCGCTTGCACCTGCGCGGCGAGCACCGCCACATCGTCGCGCGGAGGGCCGTCCTGGGACTCGAGCAGGCCGATCAGCGCGTCGATGATCTCGGTGGCGAGCGCGGGGGTGGCGCGCATCAACGCGGCGAGCATCTCCTCGACGGTGAGCACCTGGGCCGGCGCGTGCGCCTCGGAGAGCCCGTCCGTGTAGAGGGCGAGCGTGTCGCCGGGAGCAAGGATCGTGGAGCTCTCGAAGATCGCGGGGTCGCCGAACACGCCGAGCAGCGTGCCGCACTCGCCGAACTCCTCCGCCTGCCCGCCCGCTCGCGCGATCAGCGCGGGCGGGTGGCCGGCGGCGGCGAGCGTGAGGTGCACGCCCTCGACCGCGAAGCGCATGCGCGCGAGGATCGCGGTGGCGAAGCGTCCGTCGAAGTCCTGGTCGAGCATCGCGTCGTTGACGCGCGTGAGCACGGCCGCGGGCGAGACGCCCTCGCGCGCGTAGGCGAGCGTCGTGTGCCTGAGGAAGCCGGTGAGCACCGCCGCGTCGGCACCCTTGCCGCACACGTCGCCGACGACCAGCCAGCAGTCCTCGCGGTCGGTGAACACGTCGTAGAAGTCGCCGCCGACCTCGTTGCCCGCGCCGGTGGGCCGGAAGAAGCTCGCGAGCTGGAGCCCCGGCACCTCCGGCAGCTTGGCCGGCATCAGGCTGCGGCGCAGCGTGTGCGCGACGTGCGCGCGCTCGGCGTACAGGCGCGCGTTGTCGAACGCGAGCGCGGCGCGGCCGGTGAGGTCCTCGAGCACCGCGAGCTGCGAGCCCTCGTAGCGTTCGTCGCCGTGCAGGCGCACGAACGACATCGCGCCGAGCATGCGCCCGCGAGCGACCATCGGCAGCACCGCGGCCGAGCGGCAGCCGGCGTCGCGCAGGAAGCGCGCCTGCTCGTCGCCCCCGGCGTCGGCCGCCTGGGCGAGCAGCGGGTTGCGATGCAGGTCGTTGCGCACGAACGGCTCCCACGCCCTGAGAGCGTCGGCCACGGGGTGTCGCCCGCGGATGCCGAGCGGGTTCTCGCGGCGCATGTGCTCCATCGCCACCGCGAGCTGCGGCTCGGCCGCGGCCGCGACCGTGGAGGTGATCGCGCCGTCGCCGTCGATCAGGTCGATCACGCACAGGTCGGCGAGCTCGGGCACGGAGGCGCGCGCGATCTTCTTGAGCGTCTGCTGCGGGTCGAGCGAGGAGCCGAGGTCGGCGGTGGCGCTGATCAGGAATTCGAGCCGCCAGCGCTGGTCGCGCATGCGCTCGAGCGCGATGTGCACGACGAACGCGCACATCGTCGCGAGCACGACGCCGACGAACGCGATCGCCCAGTAGGTGTGCGACACGTGGCCGTACACGAGCGGCGCGAGGAAGCCGATCAGCGCGGCCGCGCATACGTCGAACACGCGCCTGCGCGCCTGGAACGCGGCGGCATGGCCGATCGCGAAGAAGTAGATGAGACCGAACGGGCTGTTCGCGCCGCCGCTGCTGGCGCACAGCGCCGCGATCAGCACCACGCCCCACAGGTCGGCGACCCACGCGATCGTGAGCCGGCCTCGCGTGGCCCGCGCGCGCGCCACGAGCAGCCCGGCGGCGGTCGCATAGGCGGTGACCGCGACCGCGACCACGCCCGCGGGCGAGTCCACGTGGGGGAGGAGCGCGGCGGTGGCACACAGCGTGGCGCCGACTATGTACAGGCCCGCGCAGCTCGCGAGCGCGGCGCGCTCTTCGCGCTCGGCCGCGCTGCCGGCGGGCTGGGCGGCTCCCGGCGGGGACTCGCCGGCGCCCGCCACCAGCGCCGCCGGTTCATGCGCGGCGCTAGGCGCTGTCCGCTCTCCGCGCCGGCGCGTGTGCGCAATCGCGCCCATCGCGGCCCTCCTCCTCACAGACCACGTGCTCATCGTATTCGGATAAGTACGCGCTTGCGCGCGTTTGTCAAGCGCCAACAACCATCTACGGGCCCGCGCCCCCGCTGTCGGGCGCGGATATCATCCAGCGGGGCGCGCGCCGTCCCCTTGAGAGGGCGGTGCGCGGGCTTGCACAGACTCGGGAAAGGGGAGCACATGAAGGGCGCGGTCTCGGACGTCACGGCCGGCGAGCGGCCGGCGGTCGGCGCAACGAATCTCGCGGAGGCGTTCCGCATGACCGCGGCCGACCGCCAGGGCGACGTCGCGATCCGGACGAAGGGCGACGAGTTCGCGATCACCTGGGGCGAGCTGCGCGAGCGCGTGGACGCGCTCGCGGGCGGGCTCGCGAAGCTCGGGCTGCGGCGTGGCGAGACGATCGCGCTGATGCTCTCCAACCGGCCGGAGTTCCACATCTGCGACCTCGCGGCGATGATGCTCGGGGCGACGCCGTTCTCGATCTACAACACCTACGCGCCGGGCCAGATCGCGTACGTGGTCTCCGACGCGGACGCCCACGTCCTGATCTGCGAGCAGGCCTTCCTGCCGCAGGTGCTCGAGGCGCGCAAGGAGCTGCCGGGGCTCGAGCACGTGATCGTGATCGACGGCGAGCCGCCGGAGGGCACGATCGCGTTGTCGGACGTCGAGGGCTCGAACCCCGGGTTCGACGTGGACGCGCAGGTCGCGCAGATCAAAGGCGACGACGTGCTCACGCTGATCTACACCTCCGGCACCACCGGGCCGCCAAAGGGAGTTCAGCTCATCCACAGCAACCTGCTGGCGGCGGTGGACGGGCTCGAGACGCTGATCCGCTTCCCGCGCGACGGCCGCGTCGTGTCGTGGCTGCCGGCGGCGCACGTGGCGGAGCGCAACGCGCACCACTACATCCCGATCGTGTTCGGCCTGCAGGTCACGTGCTGCGACGACCCGCGGCAGGTGCTCTCGTACCTGCCGGAAGTGAAACCCAGCTGGTTCTTCGCGGTTCCGCGAATCTGGGAGAAGCTGAAGGCGGGGCTCGAGACGATGGTCGAGGGCCAGCCTCCGGAGCAGCGCGAGCGGATGAAGGCGGCGCTCGCGGCCGCGCTTCGGAAGGTGCGGCTCGAGCAGGCCGGCGAGCCGGTGCCGGCGGACCTCGCCGAGGAGGTCGCGCGAGCCGACGAGGAGATCTTCGCGGGCCTGCGCGCGATGCTCGGCCTCGACGAGGTGCTCGCGATCAACGTGGGCGCGGCCCCCACGCCGGTGGAGGTGCTCGAGTTCTTCCACGCGATCGGACTGCCGCTCGCGGAGCTGTGGGGCATGAGCGAGACGTGCGGGGCGGGCAGCGTGAACCCGCCCGAGAGGATCAAGCTGGGGACCGTGGGGCCGCCGGCGCCGGGCGTCGAGATCAAGCTCGACAGCGACGGCGAGGTGCTCGTCAGATCCGACGTGGTGATGCTCGGCTACCGCAACCTGCCCAAGCAGACCGCGGAGGCGTTCACCGACGACGGCTGGCTGCGCACCGGCGACATCGGTGAATTCGACGAGGACGGCTACCTGAAGATCATCGACCGCAAGAAGGAGATCATCATCAGCGCGGCCGGCAAGAACATGTCGCCCGCCAACATCGAGGCGGCGCTGAAGAGCTCCTCGCCGCTGATCGCGCAGGCATGCTGCATCGGCGACGCGCGCCCCTACAACACGGCGCTGATCGTGCTCGACCCGGACTTCGCGCCGGTGTGGGCCGCCCAGCAGGGCATCGAGGACGCCTCGCCGGCGGCGCTGGCGCACGACGAGCGGGTGCTCGCGGCGGTGCAGGAGGGCGTGGACGCAGCCAACTCCAAGCTCGCGAAAGTCGAGCAGATCAAGAAGTTCACGGTGATGGAGGACGACTGGCTGCCCGGCGGCGAGGAGCTCACGCCGACGATGAAGCTGAAGCGCAAGCCGATCGCAAAGCGCCACGCGGACGCCATCGAGGCGATGTACGCGGGCTAGCGCGCGCCCTGCGCTTCCTCACCTGGAACCTCTTCCACGGCCGCTCGCTACCGCCTGCGCGTCACGCGCTGGCGTCGCAGTTCACGCGGCTGCTCGCCTCGTGGGACTGGGACGTGGCGCTGCTGCAGGAGGTGCCGCCATGGTGGCCCGGGCCGCTCGCGCGGGCGGCCGGAGCGCAGCAGCGCACCGCGCTGACCTCGCGCAACGCGCTGCTGTGCGCGCGCCGCGCGGTGGCGGCGCGCAGGCCCGAGCTGCTCAAGTCGAACGGCGGCGGATCGAACGCGGTGCTCGCGCGCGCGGAGATCGTCGAGCACCGCGCGGTGCGGCTGCGCGCGTGGCCGGAGCGGCGCGTCGCGCAGCTCGTGCGCCTGTCGTGCGGCGTGAGCGTCGCCAACTTCCACGGGAGCGCGCGCGTGGCGCTCGCGGAGCGCGAGCTCGAACGGCTGTGGACGCTCGCGGCGTCGTTCGCGCGCGGCGGCCCCCTGGTGCTCGGCGGCGACCTCAACCTGCGTGCGCCGGCGGCGCCCGCGGGGAGCGTGCACCTGGCGAGCCGCGACGTCGACCACCTGTTCGCGGCGGGCCTCGATCGCGCGGGCGAGGCGCTCGTGCTCGAGCGCCGCGTGAACATCGACGTGGGCGAGGTCGAGCTCTCCGACCACCCGCCGCTGCTGGCCGCGGTGCGCGGCGGTGCGCGGGATCCGCTGCGCCGGTGAGGCGGGAGCCGCTGCGTTCGCGAGCGCGTGCGCCCGCGAACGCGTGCACCCGCGCGGGTAAGCTGGCCTGGATGCGCCGCTCGCTCGTCGTCCTCGCCGCGCTCGGCGCGGGCGCGCTCGGGTCCGCCCCGGCACAGGCGGCGGGCGGCGCGCCGCAGCGCCCCGCCGCGCACGGCCAGGTGGAGCTGGCGGCGCCATATGAGTACCTCGGCTGGGGCGAACCGCAGCCTCCGGCGAGCGTCGTGACGCAGACGGGCATCCGCGACCTGACGCTCGCGTTCGTGCTCTCGCATGGAAGATGCAACCCCGAGTGGGACGGGTCGCGGCCGCTGCTGGGCGGCCCGGAGGAGGCTGCGATCGAATCGGTGCGCGCGGCGGGCGGCGACGTCGACGTGTCGTTCGGGGGCTGGAGCGGGAACAAGCTCGGCAACTCGTGCAAGACGCCGGCTGCGCTGGCGGCCGCCTACCAGAAGGTGATCGACGCGTACTCGCTGCGCGCGATCGACGTGGACATCGAGCACACGGAGTTCTCGGCCGCCGCGGTGCGAAAGCGCGTGGTGGCCGCGCTGCGGGCGGTGCAGGGCGCGAACCCGGGGCTCGAGATCTCGGTGACGCTCGGGACCGGCCAGGGCGGCCCGGAAGCGCCGGGGCGCAGCCTGATCTCCGATGCGGCGGCGATCGGCTTTCAGCCGAACGCGTGGACGGTGATGCCGTTCGACTTCGGCCCGGCGCCGCAGGGCATGGCGCAGGCGTCGATCGCGGCGGTGGAAGGCCTCGCGCGCGACCTCGCGGGCGCCTACGGGGTCACGCTCGCGCAGGCATACGCGCACGCGGGCATCTCCTCGATGGACGGCCGCACGGACGAAGCGTCGGAGACGGTGAGCGTGGCGGACTTCCGGCGCATGCTGGCGTTCGCCGAGGAAGTGCACCTCGCGCGCTTCACCTTCTGGGCGGTCAACCGCGACCGGCGCTGCGCCGCCGGGGAGAACAGCGGCGAAGACTGCAGCGGCGTCAGCCAGGCGCCATACGCGTTCACCGACGTGATCGCGGAATTCCAGGGCGCCGCCTGAGCCGGGGCTGCGGATGAGCGGCGAGCCGGCCCGTCACCCCTCGCTCGACGAGCGCGTTGACCCGGCGGTGCGCATGTGCGCGTACGACCCCGGCTGGCCGGCGGCGGCGGAGCTCGAGCTGCGCAGGCTCAGAGACGCGCTCGGAGGCGTGGCGGTGCGATTCGAGCACGTCGGCTCGACGGCGGTGCCGGGCCTCGAGTCAAAGCCGGTCATCGACCTGCAGGTGTCGGTCGCGGCGCTCGAGCCGCGGGCGGCGTACGTGGAGGCGCTGGAGGCCCTCGGCTACCTGTACGCGCCCGATCCCGCCTCGCCCGGCTACCGCTTCTTCGGCCGCCCGGCACAGCGGCCGCGCTCGCACCACGTGCACGTGTGCGAGGCGGGCGGGGCACAGGAGGCCCGCCACCTGGCGGTGCGCGACTACCTGCGCGCCCACCCCGCACAGGCGCGCGCGTACGGGGAGCGCAAGCGCGAGGCGGCGGCGCGCCACCCGAGCGACCGGCTCGCGTACATTGCGGCGAAGGCGGCGTTCGTGGACGCGCTCGAGGCGCGCGCGCTCGAGTGGCGCGCGGGCCGCTAGGCCGGAGCGCGCTCGCGAGGCGCGACTCGACTACGCCCGGGCGCTCGTCTGGGGGTCGAGCCGCGTCATCGTCACGCGCGAGCTGAGCTCGGAGCTCGCGCCGCCGTGGTAGAGGCCCTTGACGGGCGGCACGTCGTAATAGAAGCGCCCGTGGCCGATCTTGACATGCGTCTCTTCGCCGCCGACCCGCCTGTTGGTGGGGTCCGCGCTCACCCACACGGGCTCGCCGTGGCCGTCGTTGGACGGCAGCAGCGCCTCGATCCAGGCGTGTGTGTCGAGCTCCAGCGAGTCGGCGCCCTCGTCCTCGGGGGCCGCCCACAGGTAGCCGGACACGTAGCGCGCAGCGATGCCTCGGCGGCGCAGCAGCAGGAGCGCGAGGTGCGCGAAGTCCTGGCACACGCCCGCGCCCAGGTCGAGCAGATCGCTCACGCTCGAGCCGACATAGGTCGCGCCGGGCCGGTACTCGAAGCGATCGGGGATCGTGTCGCACAGGAGTCGCAGGGCCTCGAGCGGCGTGTCGGCGGCGATCGCCTGCTGCAGCTCGTCGAGCCCGGCGATCGCGGGCTGGTCCTGCCACGGCAGGGTGAACTCGCCGGCGGCGTCGATGTAGGCGGGGTCGCCGAGGCTCGCCCAGTCGCCCTCGTGCGGCTCCGGCGCCTGCGCGGTGACGACGCGCGCCCGCACGTCGATCGTGAGCTGCTCGTGGCTCGTGGGCACGCCGAACTCGAGCACCTCGGTGCCGAAGTAGTCGAGGTGGCGGCTGACGCGGGCTTCGGGCTCGATGCGGGTGATGAACTCGTCGCAGCGCTGCGTGGAGGTCGTCGCGGGGCGGACGCGCAGGGCGTTGAGGTTGTCGGTGACGGGCGAGCCGTAGCGGTACTCGGTGAGATAGCGGATCGCGAAGTGCATTTGCCTGGGCACGGCGTCTCTAGCTCGTGGCGCCGGTGCCCGCAAAGTAGCGATCGGCGACGTCCTGGTCGATCCGCGCGAGCTCGAGCTGGGTCTGTTCGCAGATCCCGGTGAGCTCGGCGCCGTCGGGCAGGGCGCGCCGCTGGAAGTCGAGGTCGGCCGCGAGACGGCTCACGCGCAGCACGGGCTTGGAGTTGCGCGGCCCCACGTCGGCCATGGTGAACACATCGTGCAGCGAGTCCACGCAGGCGGCGACGCTGTCGGGGTATGCGCGCTCGAACAGCAGGAAGCGCGCCACCGGGTGGGCGTGGGGAGGCGAGGTGACCGCGCGCAGGTAGGCGTGGAAGCCACCGACCGCCTGCAGCAGGATCAGCGCGTGCCCGTCGGCGGGCTGGCGCTCGCCGACGGGAAGCGCGATGCGCAGCATGCGCAGCACCATGTCGGAGGTCTCGATCAGCCCGCCCGCGTCGAAGAAGCACTTGGCCTCGTCGCGCAGCATCGAGCGGCTCGCCACCCCCCAGATCAGCGCGGTCCGTTCCTTGACGTACTGGGCCGCGAGGTACGGTCCGGCGGCGCTGTCCCAGGTGTGTTGCGGGCTGCGCAGGCCGAGCGTGCTCGTGTTGATCGCCTCCCACATCTCGGCGCTGATCACGTCGCGCACCGTGCGCGCCCCCTCGCGCGCGCGCTCCATGCTCGCGAGCATCGAGCCGGGCCGCTCGGCGGCGAGCGTGAGCCGCCCGAGGGCCTCGATGCTCCCGGGCTGGCCCTCGCCGCTGCCCAGCATCGCGGTCAGCCTGCCCGACCCGAAGCTCACGCCGGGGTCGGCGTCGGGGCTGCCCTGCAGTTCGGCCTGGAAGACCGCCTCGACGGCGCGCGCGGTGAACTCGGCTCGCGCGAGGTTGCGCCCGAGCCAGTACAGCTCGTGGGCGATCCGCGCGAGCATCAGCGCTCCTGCCGCTCCTGCCGCCCCTGCTGCTGCTGTTGCTGCTGCTGGCCGACCCAGCCGCCGTAGCGCAGGTCGGGCAGCGCGGGCGGCAGCGTGTCGGCGATCGGCGGGCCCGCGCGGTCGCCGTCGTCGCCCTCGCTCAGCACCCACGTGTCCTTCGAGCCGCCGCCACGCGAGGAGTTGACGATCAGCGAGCCCTCTTCGAGCGCGACGCGCGTGAGCCCGCCGGGGACGATGTCGATGCGCTCGCCGAACACGGCGAACGGGCGCAGGTCGACGTGGCGCGGCACGAGCGCGCCGCTGCTCTCGACGGTGGGCAGCGTGGAGAGGCGCACGACGTCCTGCGCGATCCAGCGCTGCGGGTGGGCGCTGATCACGGCGCGCATGTGCTCGATCTCGGCCTCCTCTGCGTGCGGCCCG
Organism: uncultured Solirubrobacteraceae bacterium; assembly: GCA_963813685.1. Classification (GTDB taxonomy): domain Bacteria; phylum Actinomycetota; class Thermoleophilia; order Solirubrobacterales; family Solirubrobacteraceae; genus Palsa-744. The sequence goes on along the minus strand of CAWEZQ010000003.1, from coordinate 160,234 downwards.
ATCATCACGCCGCGCCCGCCGGACTCGCCGGTGGGCTTGACGACGAGCTCGTCGAGGTGCTCGAGCACGTGCTCGAGCACCTCGGGATCGGTCAGCAGGTAGGTCTTCACGTTCTCGAGGATCGGCTCCTCGCCGAGGTAGAAGCGGATCATGTCGGGGACGTAGCAGTAGATCGCCTTGTCGTCGGCGACTCCTGTGCCGAGGGCGTTTGCGATCGCGACGCTGCCGGCGCGGTAGGCGCGCACGAGGCCGGGCACGCCGAGCAGCGAGTCGGAGCGGAACTCGAGCGGGTCCGCGAAGTCGTCGTCGACGCGGCGGTACACCGCGTGGGCGCGCTCGAGACCGCGCGTGGTGCGCATGTAGAGCACGTCGTCGCGCACCACGAGGTCGGAGGCCTCGACGAGCTCGACGCCCATCTGGCGGGCGAGGAAGGCGTGCTCGAAGTAGGCGGGGTTGGCGGGGCCGGGAGTCCACACGACGACGGTGGCCTCGGCCTCGGCGGAGGGCGCGACGGCGCGCAGCGCGTGCAGCAGCAGCTGCGGGTAGTGCTCGACGGGGCGTACGCGGTAGGAGGCGAACAGCTCGGGCACCACGCGCGCCATGGCGGCGCGGTTCTCGAGCACGTAGGAGATGCCCGAGGGGATCCGCACGTTGTCCTCGATCACCTTCCAGCTCCCGTCGCTGTGGCGCACGAGGTCGCAGCCGGCGACGTGCGTGTACACGCCTCCGGGCGGGCGGATCCCGTGCACGGCGCGCGCGAAGTTGGGCGAGGAGGCCACGAGCTGCCACGGAACGATTCCCTCGCGCACGATCTCGCGCCCGTGGTAGACGTCGTCGACGAAGTGGTTGAGCGCGCGGATGCGCTGCGCGAGGCCGCGCTTGATGCTGCGCCACTCGGTGCCGCCGAGCACGCGCGGCACCAGGTCGAGCGGGAACGGCCGTTCGTTGGAGACCCCGCCGGCGCCGCTCGTCTCGAAGGTGATGCCCTGCTGCATGAAGATCGCGTCGCGGCGGCGGCCCGCCTCGGCGAGCCCGCCGGGGCCGAGCCGCTCGAGCACCTCGACGAGCGCGCGCGCGACCGGCCGCGGCGCACCCTCGGCCTCGAACATCTCGTCGAGGAACGGCGCCTGCGGCCGGTAGGCGCCGATGGCGCCCGACTGCACCCCCGAGCTCACCGAGGGATTCTCCCGCGGGCCGCGCGCCTTCACCTTGGACCGCTGCCCAAATCGGACGGGCGCTCGGTGCGCACGTGGCCAGGGCGCATGCTCAGCTGGGCCAGCGGCCGTGGCGCTCGAAGTACTCGCGTGCGGCGTCCTCGCGCTCGCGCTCGCGCTCGCCGGCGTTGCCGATGCGGAAGAAGAGGTTGAGCAGCAGGATGGAAAGGCCCGCGCCGATGATGCCGGCGCCGCCCTCGAGCGCGGATTCGCTGCCGAGCGCCATCACGATCAGCCCGGCGAGCACGACCGCGCCGGGCAGCACGTAGCGCACGCCGATCAGGAGTGCGTGGCGTATGGGGCGGTTGGGTGGCACGTCTCCCATTGTGCTCGCTGCGGGCTCTCTTACCCGGCCCGCGCGGCCTGCGCGGGGCGCCCGTCGGCGAGCAGCTCGGCGGCGCTGCGGGCGGTGCGCTGCGCCCAGCGGCCGGTGCTGAGCGCGCCGAGCGCGACCACGAGCGCGCCGCAGCCGGCTATCAGCCACCACGCGGGACGGCTCGCGGATACGAGGTGCGGGCCCGCGAGCGCGCCGCTCGCGGAGCCGATGATGGAGCCGCTCACGGCGACGCCGAGCGTCTGCCCGATCTGCCTGCTGGTGGAGGCGAAGGCGGCGGCGACGCCCGCCTGGCTGTTGGGCATGCCGGAGACGGCGGTGAAGGTGATCGGAGGGTTCACGGCTCCGAAGCCGATCCCGAAGATCGCGTAGGCGCCGAGCAGCAGCACGAGCGAGGTGCCGACGTGCAGCTGGGTGAGCACGAGCGAGCTCGCGCACATGCATGCGCCCGCCACGATCAGCGGCGCGCGCGGGCCGGCGCGTCCGAGCGTGCGCCCCGACAGCGGGCTGCACAGCAGCGCGGCGAACGCCATCGGCAGCGTGCACAGCCCGGCCTGCAGCGCGGAGTAGCCGCGCGCGTCCTGCAGGTAGAGGGTGTTGAGGAAGAGAAAGCCGCTGAAGCCCGCGAAGGCGCCGACCGCGATCAGCGTGGCGCCGCTGAAGGGCGCGCTGCGGAAGAAGCGAAGTTCGATCAGCGGGTCGGCGCGGCGCGGCTCGTACACGACGAGCGCCACGAGCGCGCACGCGCTGAGCGCGATGAGCGCGAGCGTCTGCTGCGAGCCCCAGCCGGCGCGCGGTCCGTCGATGATCGCGTAGGTGAGCGAGGCGAGCACGGCGATCACGAGTAGCTGGCCCACGGGGTCCACGCGCCGCGGGCGCTCGGCGCGCGATTCGGGCACGAACAGCGCGGCGAGCACGAACGCGCACAGCCCGATCGGGATGTTGATCCAGAAGATCGCGCGCCAGCTGACCTCGGTGAGGGCGCCTCCGACGACGGGCCCGAGCGCGAGGCTGATGCCGACGACGGCGCCCCACGCGCCGATCGCGCGCGCTCGCTCGCGCGGGTCGGTGAACACGTTGGTGATGATCGACATGGCCACGGGGTTGAGCATCGAGCCTCCGACGGCCTGCAGCGCGCGGGCGGCGATCAGCCAGCCGAGCGTGGGGGCGAGGCTGCACAGGGCGGAGCCGGCGGTGAACAGGAGGAGCCCGGTCTGGAAGGTGCGCCGCCGGCCGAACCGGTCGCCGCTCGACCCGGCGAGCAGCAGCAGGCTCGCGAGCACGATCGTGTAGGCGTCGATCGTCCACTGGAGGCCGGAGATCGAGGCGTGCAGCTCGCGGTGGATCGACGGCAGCGCGACGTTGACGATCGTGTTGTCCATGGCCACGAGCAGCAGGCTCATGCAGCAGATCGCGAGGATTGCGAGGCGGCGGCGCTCGCCGGGCCGGCGGGTGCGCTGGTCGGATGCTGGCGACGGCATGTCCACCTGTTCTAGCTGCAAGCGGCGCGCGAGCAGCTAGGCTCAGGGGCGCGGCCGCGCGCCGGCCGCGATGGGCGACCTCGAGGAGCAGCGATGTCCGCAACGATCGACGAGCTCACGGTGCACGACGAGCCGCGCGCATGGGCGCAGCTGGGCTTCGACGTGCGCGACGGGTCGGTGCAGATCGGTGCGGTGCTCGTACGCCTCGCGGGCGCCCGGGCCGAGGCCGGGGAGGGCCCGCGCGGCCTCGTGGCGTGGACGCTGCGCGGCATCTCGACGACGGAGCTCGACGGCCTGGCGACGGAGATCTCGCACGAGCCGGAGCGCGAGCGCGCGGGCGCGCACCCCAACGGGGTGATCGCGATCGACCACGTGGTGGCGTTCTCGCCGGACTTCGAGCGCACGACCGCCGCCCTCGCGGCGGCGGGGCTCGACCTGCGCCGCGTGCGCGAGGAGCCGACGCCGGCGGGGGCGCCGCGGCAGGCGTTCTTCAGGCTGGGCGCGGAGATCCTCGAGCTGATCGAGCTGCCGGAGGAGCGCCTCGCGCAGGCGGGCGGGCGCGGCGCGCCGGCGCGTCTGTGGGGGCTCGCGGTCGTCTGCGAGGACCTCGAGCGGACGGTGGCGGAGCTGGGCGAGCACACGGGCGGGATCCGCGCGGCGGTGCAGCCCGGCAGGAGGATCGCGACGCTGCGCCGCTCGGCGGGGCTGTCGGTGCCGCTTGCGCTGATGACGGCGCGCGAGGTGGCGGTGGGCTGATGGGGATCGACGCGCGCGAGCTCGAGCGCTTCAGCGACGTGGACGGGTACGTTGCGGCCCTGCTGGTGCGCGAGGACGACGCGCTTCGCGGCGCGGCGGCGGCGAGCGCGGCGGCGGGGCTGCCGCAGATCCAGGTGACCCCGGCGCAGGGCAAGCTGCTGCACCTGCTGGCGCGCATGGTGCGCGCGGGCAGCATCCTCGAGGTGGGCACGCTCGGCGGCTACAGCACGATCTGGCTGGCGCGCGCGCTCGAGCCGGGCGGGCGCGTGGTGACGCTCGAGATAGACGAGCACTTCGCGAGGGTGGCGGGCGAGAACATCGAGCAGGCGGGCCTGTCGGATGCGGTCGAGCAGCGCGTGGGCCCGGCGGCGGACTCGCTGCGCGCGCTGGTGGGCGAGCGCGCGGGGCCGTTCGACATGACGTTCATCGACGCGGACAAGAAGAGCACGCCGGAGTACTTCGAGCTCGCGCTCGAGATGTCGCGCCCGGGCAGCGTGATCGTGGCCGACAACGTGGTGCGCGGCGGCGCGCTGCTCGAGCCGGTGGGCGACCCGGGCGCGGAAGGCGTGCGCCGCTTCCACGAGCTGCTCTCCTCGGCGCCGGGCGTGAGCGCGACCACGATCCAGACGGTTGGCGCGAAGGGCTACGACGGTTTCACGCTCGCCTTGGTTGGCGAGCGCGCGTAGCGCGCGCGAGCCCGCCGGCACGGCACGCGGAGGGGCGCTCGAGGGGGCGCTCGCGGCGGCAGGAGGAGCGCTGCGCGCGGCGAAGTGAGGCGCATGCTCGCGACGCTTCATTTCCTCTCCGAACAGGTCTTCGGAGACAGCTATCTGGAACTTCTCACGCTGGCGGTGCTGGTGTCGGGGTTCCTCGGCGCGTACCGTCACCTGAAGTGCCACAGGAGCGGATGCCACCGGCTGGGGCGCTTCCAGCACGGCCACATGAAACTGTGCGCGGTGCACCACCCGCTGGTGCCGAGCAACGGCAGGATCGGCCACGAGGAGATCGCGGCGGTGACACATGCGGGCGAGCAGCCGGCGCAGCCGCGGCCGCGGCCGCCGGGCGGCGCAGCGAGCGGCGCTCCGGGCGCGCCCGGCGGGCCGCCGGCGGGCTGACGCGCGCGCGCCGGCGCCTCGCGCGGCGCGCGGGCCTGTAGGGTGGCGGACCGATGGCGGCGGATCTCAAGCTGGGCCTCAACACGGGCTACTGGGCGGGCGGCCCGCCGCCGGGCGCGGCGGAGGCGATCGCGGAGGCGGACAGGCTGGGGTTCGACTCGATGTGGACGGCGGAGGCGTATGGCTCTGACTGCCTGACGCCGCTTGCGTGGTGGGGCGCGTCCACGAAGCGCATCAAGCTGGGCACGGCGATCGTGCAGATGTCGGCGCGCCAGCCGGCGGCGACGGCGATGGCGGCGATGACGATGGACCACCTGTCGGGCGGGCGCTTCATCCTGGGCTTGGGCGTGTCGGGGCCGCAGGTGGTGGAGGGCTGGTACGGCATGCCGTTCGCGAAGCCGCTGGCGCGCACGCGCGAGTACATCGGCATCCTGCGCGACATCTGGGCGCGCAAGGGCCCGGTGCACGCACAGGGGCCGCACTACCGGTTGCCGCTGGAGGGCGGCACGGGGCTCGCGAAGGCGCTGAAGTCCTCGATCCACCCGCTGCGCGAGGACATCCCGGTGTACCTCGGCGCGGAGGGCCCGAAGAACATCGCGCTGTGCGCGGAGCTGTGCGACGGCTGGCTGGCGATGCTGTTCAGCCCGGAGCACCAGGACATCTACACGAGCTCTCTGCAGGAGGGCTTCGCGCGCGAGGGCGCGCGGCGCGGCTTCGCGGATTTCGAGGTGGCGGCGACGGTGCCGCTGATCGTCTCCGACGACGTGGAGGCGGCGGCGGACGCGCTGCGCCCCTACTACGCGCTGTACCTGGGCGGCATGGGCGCGAAAGGCACGAACTTCCACGCGAACGTTGCGATCCGCATGGGCTACGAGGCGGAGGTGGACGAGATCGCGGAGCTGTACCTGGCGGGCAAGCGCGAGGAGGCGTGCGCGAAGGTGCCGCGGGCGCTGATCGAGGAGCTCTCGCTGATCGGCCCGCGCGAGAAGATCCGCTCGGACCTCGAGCGCTGGCGCGAGTCGATCGTGACGACGCTGCTGGTGTCGGGCGACGCGGCGACGCTGCGCACGGCGGCGGAGCTGGTGCTGGGCTGAGCGCCGGCGCTCCGCACGGCGAGCGGAGCGCATAAGGTCCGCTGCATGGCGGAAGGCGACCGGGAGACGGCTGCGCCGCAGCTGTACGGCAACTTCCAGTACGAGATCTACGCGCGCGGGCTCGCGGACGAGCGCCCGCGGCTGCCGGTTTCCTACGCGGGCCTCGAGGCGCGCGCGCGCGAGGTGCTGGGAGCGGGCGCGTTCGGCTACGTGGCGGGCGGCGCGGGCTCGGAGCGCACGATGCGCGCGAACGTCGAGGCGTTCGAGCGCGTGCAGATCGTGCAGCGCATGCTGCGCGACGTGTCGGAGCGAGACCTCTCGACGACGGTGCTGGGCACGGCAATGCCGGCGCCGCTGTTGCTGGCGCCGGTGGGGGTGCAGTCGATCGTGCACGAACACGCGGAGCTGGCGGTGGCGCGCGCGGCGGCGGCGCTGGGCGTGCCGATGATCCTGAGCACGGCGGCGTCGAGCACGATCGAGCAGGTGGCGGGGGAGATGGGCGGCGCGAGCCGCTGGTACCAGCTGTACTGGCCGCGCGAGCGCGAGCTCGCGGCGAGCTTCGTTGCGCGCGCGGCGGAGAGCGGGTACGAGGCGATCGTGGTGACGCTGGACACGTGGATGCTGGGCTGGCGCCCGCGCGACCTGCAGGGCGCGTACCTGCCGTTCCTGCGCGGCGAGGGGGTCGCCAACTACCTTTCGGACCCGGTCTTCAGGGCGGCGCTGGAGCGCCCGCCGGAGGAGGACATGCAGGCGGCGCTCGGACACTGGGTGTACCAGTTCTCGAACCCCGCGGTGACGTGGGAGGACCTCGAGTGGCTGCGCTCGCAGACGGACCTGCCGGTGCTGCTGAAGGGGATCGTGCACCCGGCGGACGCGCTCCTCGCGCTCGAGGCGGGCGTTCAGGGCGTGATCGTGTCGAACCACGGCGGCCGCCAGGTCGACGGCGCGATCGGCGCGCTGGACGCGCTGCCGGCGGTGCGCGAGGCGGTGGGGGATGAGCTGGCGGTGCTGTTCGACAGCGGCGTGCGCACGGGTGCGGACGTGCTCAAGGCGCTGGCGCTCGGCGCGGACGCGGTGTGCGTGGGCCGCCCGTACGTGTGGGGCCTCGCGCTGGGCGGCCAGGCGGGCGTGGAACACGTGCTGCGCTGCATGCTCGCGGAGCTCGACCTCACGCTGGCGCTGAGCGGGTACACGCGGCCGGGGCAGCTCGACCGCTCGGCGCTGCGGAGCGCATAGGCGCGCCGCGCATGGCGCCTGCGAGCGAAGAGCGGGCGAAGCGCCTCACGCTGGTCGCGTGCATCCTCGGCTCGGGGATAGTGCTGCTCGACGGCACGGTCGTGAACGTGGCGCTGCCGAGCATCCAGGATGCGCTCGGCGGTGGCCTCGCGGCGCAGCAGTGGGTGGTGAACGGCTACCTGCTGACGCTGGGGTCGCTGCTGCTGGTGGGCGGCTCTCTGGGGGACGTGTGGGGCGAGCGGCGGGTGTTCCACGGCGGGGTGCTCGCGTTCGGCGCGGCGTCGGTCCTGTGTGCGCTCGCGCCGAGCATCGGTGTGCTGGTGGCGGCGCGCGCCTTGCAGGGCGTGGCGGGCGCGCTGCTGGTGCCGAGCTCGCTGGCGGTGATCGTGAACACGTTCCCCGAGTCCGAGCGGGGCCCTGCGATAGGCACGTGGACCGCGTGGGGCGCAATCGCGGGCGTGCTCGGGCCGCTCGCGGGAGGCGAGCTGCTGGCGATCGCGTCGTGGCGCTGGGTGTTCGTGATCAACGCGCCGCTGGTGATGGCGTGCGCGCTGCTGATCCGCGCGGCGATGCCGGCCGCGTCGGATGCGCCGTCCGGGGGGAGCGGTGTCGAGGCACGCGGCGGCAGGGGCCGCCGCGTGGACGTACCCGGGGGCGCGCTCGCCGCGGCGGGTCTGGGCGGACCGGTGTTCGCGCTGATCGAGCAGCCGCGGCTGGGGTGGATGAGCGCGGGCGTGATCGCGCCGCTGGCGGCGGGCGTCGTGCTGCTGTGCGTGTTCGTGTTCTACGAGTCGCGGGCGCGCGATCCGATGCTGCCGCTGGGATTGTTCGCGAGTCGCAACTTCTCGGCGGGCAACGTGGAGACGCTCGCGATGTACGCGGGCCTGTCGATCCTGTTCTTCTTCCTGGTGCTGTTCCTGCAGCAGGTGGCGGGCTACTCGCCGCTGCAGAGCGGTCTCGCGCTGCTGCCGGTGACGCTCGTGATGTTCGCGCTGTCGAAGCGCTTCGGCGCGCTCGCGGACCGCTTTGGGCCGCGCGTGTTCATGGGCGGCGGGCCGCTGGTGGCGGCGGTGGGGCTGGTGCTGTTCCAGCGCGTGGGACTGCCTGTGAGCTACGTCTCGCAGGTGCTGCCGGCGGAGCTGGTGTTCGCCCTGGGCCTGTCGATGACGGTCGCGCCGCTGACGGCGGCGGTGCTGGGCGGCGCGCACTCCTCGCAGGCGGGGATCGCCTCGGGGGTCAACAACGCGGTGGCGCGCGTGGCGGGTCTGCTGGGCACCGCGGCGGTGGGCGCGACGGTGGCGGCGGCGTTCGCGTCCTCGCTCGACGGCGCGCTGTCGGGCGCACATCTGGGCGCGGCGGCGCGCGCGGCGGTGGCGCAGGCGAAGCGGCTGCCGCTGGGGCTTCCCGGCGTTCACGGGCTGCCGGCGGCGCAGGCGCACGCTGTGCGCGCGGCGGCGGAGCACGCGTCGCTTCACAGCTTCCACCTGGGGATCGGGGTGGCGGCGGGCCTGGTGGCGCTGGGCGGCCTGACGGGCTTCGCGGGGATACGAAACCCGGAGCGCGAGGTGCCGGCGGCGCACTGCGCGGGCGGGCCGCTGGTGGGCGCGTCGGAGGACGCGGTGGATCGGCCGGAGGCGCTCACTGGGGCTGGCGTGACGGCCTAGATGGGGCCGGCGAAGGACGTGCCGGGCCGTGTGGCTCGCCATCGCCCGCGTGGACTACTACAACAGCCGCGGGCAGGCCCTCGAGGCGGTGGGCCTCGAGGGCTAGAGCCGTCGGGTTGCGCCGGCGGCTCGCCCGGCGTTCCTAGACGGGTTCGCGCACGTACTCGCGCATCGCTTCGATCACGGGCGCGAGCCTGCGGCCGCGCGCGGTGAGGCGATACTCGACGGTGGGCGGGCTCGAGGGGATGACGGTTCGCTCCACGAGGCCCGCGCCCTCGAGGTCGCGCAGCCGCTCGGCGAGCATGCGCGGCGAGATGCCGGCGATCGCCTCGGCGAACTCGCTGAAGCGAAGCGCGCCGGCGAGCGCGGCGTAGATGATCGATAGCTGCCAGCGGCGCTCGAGGAGGTCCGCGACCTCGCGGACCTCCATCGGCACCGGCTCACATCTACGTATGCGCGACATCGCGGGCTGGCTCCAGCGCCCGGTCGAGGACCTCCTGCACGGTCATCACCGGGTGGAAGGTCATCGCCTCGCGCACCTCGTCGGGGATGTCGTCGAGGTCGCCCCGGTTGCGCTCCGGCAGGATCACGTCGGTGAGACCGGCTGCGTGGGCGGCGAGCACCTTCTGCTTGACGCCGCCGATCGGCAGCACCCTGCCCTGCAGGGTGATCTCGCCGGTCATCCCGACGGTGTGCTTGACGGGGCGCCCGGACAGCAGCGAGGCGAGCGCGGTGACCATGCCGACTCCCGCGCTGGGGCCGTCCTTGGGCACGGCGCCGGCGGGCACGTGCACGTGGAACTCGCGTCCCTCGAACGCGCTCTCGTCGATGCCGAGATCCTCGGCGTGTCCGCGGACGTAGGAGAGCGCGATACGCGTCGACTCCTTCATCACGTCGCCGAGCTGCCCGGTGAGCACGAGGCCGTTGCCGTTCGAGGCGCCTTTCATGGCGGTTGCCTCGATGAACAGCACGTCGCCTCCGGCGCCGGTCACGGCGAGGCCGGTCGCGACGCCCGGCGTTGCGGTGCGCGCAGCGGACTCCTGGAAGAACTTCTGGCGTCCGAGCGCGTCGCGCACGGCCTCTATGTCGATCTTCACGGGGGTCACGCTCGACGCCGCGGCGTCTTGGGCCTTCGCCTGCGGGCTCTCGCCATTCTGCTCGCCCTGCGCCCCGCCGCCGTCCTGGGGCAGGCTCGAGGCGATCCGCGTGGCGGTCTTGCGCAACACGGTGCCGAGCTCTCGCTCGAGGTTGCGCACGCCGGCCTCGCGGGTGTACTCGGCGATGATCGTGCGCAGCAGCTCGTCGGAGATCGCGACCTCGTCCTCGCGCAGGCCGTTGCGGTCGCGCTGGCGCGGCCACAGGTAGCCCTTGGCGATCGCGAGCTTCTCCTCGGAGGTGTACCCGTCGAAGCGGATCACCTCCATGCGGTCGAGCAGCGGCCCGGGGATCGTGTCGGCGACGTTGGCGGTCGCCAGGAACATCACCTGGCTGAGGTCGAGCTCGATGTCGAGGTAGTGGTCGCGGAACGAGTGGTTCTGCGCGGGGTCGAGGACCTCGAGCAGCGCCGCGGAGGGGTCTCCGCGCCAGTCGGCCCCGACCTTGTCGACCTCGTCGAGCAGGATCACGGGGTTCATCGTGCCGGCGTCCCTGAGCGCCCTGACCAGACGGCCGGGGAGCGCGCCGATGTAGGTGCGCCGGTGCCCGCGGATCTCGGCCTCGTCGCGCACGCCGCCGAGCGACATGCGCACGAACTCACGTCCGGTGGCACGGGCTATCGACTCGCCGATCGAGGTCTTGCCGGTGCCGGGCGGGCCGATCAGGGTGAGGATCGCGCCCGACTTGGGGTCGGCCTCGATGCCTCGGTCCTGGCGCAGCTTGCGCACGGCGAGGTACTCGGTGACTCGGTCCTTGACGTCCTCGAGGCCCGCGTGGTCGGCGTCGAGCACGGCACGCGCGGCGACCGGGTCGAGGTGCTCATCGGAGCGCTTTGACCACGGCACGGCGATCAGCCAGTCCAGGTAGGTGCGGATCATGCTCGACTCGCCGGTCTGCTCGCCCATGCGCTCGAGGCGGCCCAGCTCCTTCAGGGCCTGCTCCTCGACGGCCTCGGGCATCTCGGCCTCCTCGATCTTCGCGCGGTACTCCTCCACGACAGACGCGTCGTCGTCGCCGAGCTCCTTGCGGATCGAGTCCATCTGCTTGCGCAGGAAGTACTCGCGCTGCTGCTTCTCGGCGCCCTCCTGCACGTCCTCGCGGATGCGCTTGCGCACCTGCAGCTCGGCGAGGCTCTCGCGCTGCAGCTTCACGGCCAGCTCGAGCCGGTCGGCGACGTCGAGCGTGCGCAGCATCTCGACCTTCTGCTCGTAAGAGATGGTGGGGGAGTAGCCGGCGGAGTCGGCGAGCGCGCCGGGCTCCGCGATCGCGCGCAGGAACGCGGCGATACGGCCGTCGTCGCCGCGCAGCTCGAGGATCTCCTCCACGGTGGCGCGGTACTCGCGCTCGAGGTCGCGCGTGCGTTTGTCCACGGGCACCTCGTCGGGGCGCTCGTCGACCTCCACGCGAAGCTCGCCGCCGGACCCGGTCTGGGCGGCGCCGATCAGCGCGCGGTGGACGCCGGACAGCGACACTGCGCGGCCGCCGCCGGGCAGGCGGATCTGCTCGGAGACCTCGGCGATGGTGCCGACCTCGAGGAACTCGCCCTCGTGGCGCGGAACCAGCACGACGCGCTCGTCGCCGCCCACGTCGACGGTGAGCGTGATGCCCATGCTGGGGAACACCACGGTGTCGTCGAGCGGGATCAGTCGCAGCCGCGCCTTCTCCTGCGAGGCCTCGGTGTTGGGTGTGGCGGGGGGGCTTGACATAGGTAACTGCTCCATATGAGCTTACGAAAGTGTAGTTAGTATAGCGCAGTGCGCTGGTAACGCAAGGGTCGCCGCGGGCAGCATCTGCCGCCATCGCCGGCGCGGCTCCCGCGCGGCTCGGCGCCGGCGCGGCTCGTGCGGGCTCTCAGCTCTCGGGGGTGTCGAAGGTGACCCTCACGTCCTCCTCGGGCACGCGCTCCTCGACCTCGGCGGACGCTCTCATGGCGCGCCGGTCGGCTTCGAGCAGCGGGTCCGAGAAGAAGCTGCGCGGCCACAGCCGGCGCACCCGCACGACGTTGATCTCGGCGGCGAGGATCGTGAGCTGCGCGCCGAGGTACAGCCACGCGAGCAGGCCGAGAACGAGCGCGAAGGTGCCGTACAGCGGGCCGGTGCGCTTGAGCTCGTGGTCGAGGTAGAAGCCGCCGAGGTGCTGCAGCAGCTGCCAGAACACTGCAGCGACGATCACGCCGGGCAGCAGGTCGCGCCAGCTCAGCTCGAGCGCGGTGAGCAGCTTGAAGGCGGTCATGAATGTCGCGACGTTGAGGGCGAACGCGACCACCACGCCGGCGAGCACGGGCCCGGCTCCGTGCGACCCCGCGCCCACGAAGCCGCCGGCGACGGTGGACAGGATCGCGAGCGTGCCGATGATCGCGAGCAGACCGAGGCCGCGCAGACGCGCGAAGAGGAAGTTGGGGCGGTGCTTGAACGGCACGTGCCAGATGCGGTTGAACGCGTTCTGCGTGGCGTTGGTGATGCCCACGCCCGCGAGCAGCGAGCCGGCGATCCCGATCGCGAGCCCCACGCCGCTGCCTTTGAGCGACTGCGGTTTGAGCTGGTCGCGCACGATCGGGAACTGGCCGAGCGTGCCGTTGAGGATCCTCTGCTGCTCGGCGGGGTCGCCCTGCAGCACGAAGCCGAGGATCGTGACGAGCACGAGCAGCAGCGGGAACAGCGAGACGAACGCGTAGTAGGCGATCAGCGCGGCGAGCTGCGCGGCCTGGTCTTCGGAGAACTTCTTGATGACCGCGGCGATGAAGCTCGAGCGCCTGCCGCGCTGCTGGCGGCGGTCGAGGTCGCGCAGGACGTCGCCGAGGCTCATCGCCGTTGCGCCGGGCGGGAGGGGCGTGCGGCCGCGCGGGCGGACATGCTCATGTGTCTACCCGATCGAAGGGCGGAACGCGGCGCGCGGGCGAACTGGGAGGGGGGTCGCGAAGCCGCGCGGGCCGACATGTCCATGTGTCAACGCGATCGACGGGCGGAAATCGGGCGTGGCGGGTGCCGGGCGGGCCGGCCACGGGCGATCCGGCGGAGGACGTGGCGCTCGTGATCACGGCGCGGCGGGAGCTCCTGCTGCACGCTCACCGCCACCGGCTGCGCAGGGAGGACCTCGAGGACTGCTTGGGTCAGGCGGCGCTCGAGCTCGTGGTTCAGGCGCGCGAGGGCAGGTTGTTCCACAGCCGCAGGCACGTGGCGAACGCGCTGGAGCAACGGTTTCTCTCGCGTGTACACGACAGGCGGCGGGCGCTCGGCGGCCGCAGCCCGATGCAGGCCGCCGTCGAGAGCGCGGCGAGACTCGGCGAGGAGGAGCAGCGCGTGGAGGTGGCGGACGCGCGCGCGGACCCGGAGAGCGCGGTGATCATGCGCGAGGAGCTCCGGCGGCTCGAGCGGCTCGTGCTGCAGCTGAGCGACGACCAGCGGCTCGTGATCGCCTGGCAGCTCGCAGAGCGCGGCCGCGCCGAGTTCTGCGAGCGCTTCGGGTGGTCGGCCGAGAAGTACCGCAAGGTCGCCCAGCGAGGCAGGGCCCGCCTGCGCCGGCTGATGGCCGCCGAGGGCGGCTGAGGCGCCGGCCGATCGCTCCCACGCGAGCGGCGGTCGGTGTCGCTGTCCCGCGCGCGAGCGCCGGTCGGAGGTGGAGCCAGGACCCGGCTATGACCATCTCTCCCCAAGCTCATAGGCGCGTCCTTGGAGCCGCCGCCCGTCGGTCGCTACCACGATGGCGCGGTGAGCCCATTCCCCGCGCAAGCGGTCGGGCGGCGGAGACCTCCCGCATTCGTCGCCCGGCCGCAGGCGTGGCTTCGGGGAAGGGCGCCTGATGGCGCGCCCTCGCCGCTCCCCAAGCGAGCTCTACAGGGTGCTCGACGGTGAGGGCCTGCGCGGCCTTCCGGATGAGCGGTTCCTCGCGCCTGACGAGCGGTTCGAGCCGCTGGAGGAGTGGATCTCCCCCCTGGGCGAAGGGCGCGGAACGACGCGCGCGCCGGCTCCCCCGCGCGAAGAGCGGCCGGCTGTAGTCGCCTCACGTCGGCGGCGCCGGCGGCGGCTCGGCCTTCTCGCGGCCGTGGCGGCCCTCGCAGGCGCAGCCCTCGTGGCGCTGAGCCGCGCTCCCGCGCCCCGGCCTGGAGGCCATGGCGCCGAACCGCTCGGCCGTCCGCGCGTGCGGGCCCGGCGGCGGGTCACGCACAGGACGAGCGCGCGATCCCGCCGCCCGCCGCGCAGGGGGACGCACGCTCTCGCGACGCCGGCAGCGCGCCGCGCGGCGCCCGCGAACGGCGCTCGGGCGGTTCCCCGGCTCGCAACGCGAGCCGGCCGGCCGGCTGCCGGGCCGCGGAGCGCCGCAGACCGCGCGCAGGCGGAGTTCGGATTCGAGCGGTGAGGCGTGGCTCGCGCGCCGTCGACACCTGCGGTGACGATCACCAGGCGGCCGATGTGGCGCCTGCGCCTCGGGCGCGAGCTGCCGCGCTACCTCCTGTCGGCGCTGTCGGTGACCGGTATCGCGGCGAGCCTGCGCTACGCGATAGCGCCACCGCGTTCCGAGGTCCGCGTCGCGTCGGTCGGAGCGCGCGGCGATCTCGCCGCCGAGGGCTACGCGCTCGTGTTCGCGAGGGCGTACCTGAGCTGGAGCGCGGCGGAACCGGAAGCGAGCGCTCGCGCGCTCGCGCGCTTCGAGGGGCCGCACCTGGAACCTGGCCTCGGGTTGCAGCTTCCTCCGGGTGGAGCGCAGCAGGTCGTCTGGGCGGATGTGGTGCAGGAACGGGAGCCCGAGCCGGCCGAGCACGTCTACACGGTCGCCGCGCAGACGACCACGGCCGGAGTGGTGTACCTGACGGTGGGCGTTGTGCGCGGCCGCGAAGGGGCCCTCGCGCTTGCGGGCTACCCGGCGTTCGTCGGGCCTCCAGCCTCCGCTCCTCCGCCTGCGCCGGGTCGTCTGCACGAAGTGGCCGAACCCGCGCTCTCGACGGTGGTCACACGCGCGCTGCGCAATTACCTGGCCGGCGCGTCCGGCGACCTCGCGGCCGACCTGACGAGCCGCGCGCGCGTCTCGATGCCCACGCTTCCGCTGGCCCTCGACTCGCTGCAGCACCTGTACTGGGCGACCGGCGGAGGGTCGGTGCTGGCGTTGCTCGCGGCCCACGACGAGCGCGGCACGCGATACGAGCTGGCCTACGAACTCGACGTCGCCCGCGCGCAGGGCCGCTGGGAGATATCGGCGGTGCAGATGGACCCCGCCGCGACATGACACCGATCGGAGGACGCTTATGAGAGCTCGTCGAGTGAGTTGTTTGCTGGCCGTCGCGCTGCTGGGGGCGTGCATCGCACCGGCTTCGGCGGCCCATGCCGCCGTCGGCGGCTCCGCGCCGAGCGCAGGGGCGGCGCCGGCCTCGGCGGAACGGGGCGGCGGCAGCTCGCTCGAATCGGCCGCAGCGAAAGCAGGCAGCGTGGGCCGGACCGTCGCGATGAGCCTGATCGGGCTCGCTTTTGCGGTCGCCGGCACCGTGCTTGCGTTCCGCCGCGACTTCAAGGAGGCGGCCGGCGTGTTCGCGGTCGGCATCGTGGCGGTCCTCCTCGCGACCTCGGCGGGAGTGAGCCTGCTGCGCGACACGGTCACGACGTTGTTCGGGTCGCGTTGACGACCGAGATCCGCTCCTACCGCCGGGTGTTCGACCTTGAGCGGCGCATCTATCGGGTCGACAGCGTCCGCCTGAACCCCGGCGGAGTTCCGGTGCGCGGCATCGTGTACTTCCTCGCAGCCCTCCTGTGCGCCCTCGTGGCCGGAAAGTTGCCGCTGCTCGGCACGGCCGCGCGCGCCGTGCCGTGGTATCTGCGAGACGTGGCCGTGCCCGGAGCTGCGGCCGTGCTGTTCGCCGCGATCCGGATCGAGGGCCGGCCGTTTCACCTAGCGGCGGCCGCAGCCCTGCGCTATCACGGCGCGCCGCGGCGGCTCGCAGGAGCCCGGCGCTCGACCGCCTTGCCCTCGCGCTGGCGCCCCGACGACATCGTGATCCTGCCTGATGGGTCCGACGCTCAGGTGCGTTCCCTTCGATACACGGGCCCGGGGGCGTTGCGCGTCGCGGCGCAGGACTCCGCGCATATCAGCGCCACTTTGCGCTGGGGGCCGCGCTGGGCGCTGCGCAGGGGCGCGCGTGTCGCGTTGGGGGCGGCTCGTGCGGGCGACGACGGCGGTGCGCGGATCGTGCTGCTCGAGCGAGGTGCGCGCCTGACGCTGCGCAGCCGCGCGCGGAGCTGACGCGTGCGTGCGCCGCTCTCGTTCATCTACGGCAACTGCGTGTTCGCACGCGACCTCGATGATGCCTGGGCGGCGTTCGCGGTCGAGCTGTCCTCCTACGCGTGGCTGAGCGAGGAAGGCAAGCGCGGGGCGTTCCTCGCGCTGATGGGCGCGCTCGAGTCCTTGGAAGCCGACGCCCAGCTGTTGCGGGTCGCGAGCCGCTGGCCGGTCGAGCGCTACGCGCGGGAGGTCGGCGGGCAGGCGCGCGCTCCCGACGACGGGCGCTCGCCGGCGCGGCGACGCTACGTCGACGAGCAGGTGCACCGCCTCGGGGAGCTCGATGCGACGCAGCCCGCCCTGTTTCTCCTCGCGAGCCTTCGCGAGCCCGACCGTGACATCGCGTCCTATGTGTCGCGCGCGGCCGAGCAGCATCCGCGCGACCTGTTGAGGGCGGTCACACGAGCGCTCTCGGTGCGCGAGCGGCGCATGCTGAGCGCAGCCGAGCTGGAGCGCGCGCGCGTGCGCGCCGACCGGGTTCACGCGCGGCTCGAGGATCTCCTGCCCGTTCGCAGAGCGCGCGGCGCGGAGCTCCAGTGGCTCGTGCGCAGGGCCTTCTGCCGTGGCCTCGGCGAACCGGACATCGACGGGCTCCACGAGCCGCGCGCGCTGTCCTTCGAATGCAACGGCGAGGCCATGCTCGCGCCGCTCGAGGGCGACGTGCTGCGCTGGATGGACGGCTACGTGGAGAACCGCCCGCGCTCGCTCAGGGTCGAGGCCGAGCTCGGCACGAGCTGGCAGGCTCACCTGGTCCTCGGAGCACTGCCCGAGAGGGTGAGCTTCCCGGGGCCGCGTGCCGAGCTGATGTTCGCGCCGGTGGAAAGGCTCCCGTTCGGGGTCGACCTTTCGCTGAACGCTCGCTTCCTCCCCAACGAGCTCGCGCTCCGTGTGGCGCGCAAGCGCATCCAGGACGCCGATCAGATCCTCCGCGCCGAGTCCGACGGCGACCAGGGGGTCTCGGACCTCGGGTACGAGCGCACCCAGGACGCGAGGGATCTGCTCGCGTACCTGCAGGCTTCGAGCAGGCCGCCGCTGCTGCGCGCGACGCTCGCGATCGCGGTGGGCGCCGACGAGGAGCAGCGGCTCGAGGAGCGCGTGGAGATGTGCAGGCGCGCCTACGGCGAGGTTCGGCTGCACCGGCCGCTCGGAGACCAGCTGGAGCTGTTTCTGCAACACCTGCCTGGCCAGCGCACGCGCGTCTCGGGCTACGACGACACGCTCACCTCGGAGCAGGTGGCCGCGATGATGCCCACCGCGGCTCATCAGGCCGGATCGCGCCGCGGCTTCTATCTCGGACACACGCTGTCGGGCTCGCGCCGCCCGGTCAGGTTCAACCTCCGCGAGGGCTCCGACACCGATCGCAACACGACCGTGCTGAGCGTGGGCGCGCTCGGCAGCGGCAAGACGACGCTCGCACAGAAGCTCAAGTACGAGGGCTTCCTCGAGGGGGCGAGGATCGTCGACTGCGACCCAAAGGGCGACCACCGCTTCCACCTGCTCGACGAGGTCGCCCCGCACGCCGAGAGCTTCACTCTGCGACCCGACCCGGCCCTGCGCGGCGTGCTCGACCCGCTGCGCGTCGCGCCTGAGCATCTTCGCCAGGACGCCGCGGTCTCGTTCCTGCGCGACCTGCTCCCGGGGCGCGCCGATCCGGCGTGGGAGACGGCGGTGCTGTCAGCCGTCGACCGCGTGCTCACGCGCTGCGCCGAGCCCACATGCCTCGAGGTGGTACGAGCGCTCGGGGATGGCGACGAGACCGATGCGCGGGTGGCGGCGACGCTCGAGGTGTACTCCCGCTCCGGGCTCACCCAGCTTGGGTTCGCGGACGTCCGCACCAAGCTGCCGGAGGTCGGGCACAGCCAGGTGACCTATCTGCCGATACGCGATCTCCCGGGGCCGGAGCCCGGCACGCCACGTTCCGAGTACTCCCAGGCCGAGCGGGTGGGGGAGCAGATCGTGCGGCTGATCGCGATGTTCGCGATGCACCTCATGTCGATGGAGCGCGACCGTCTGAAGCTGTTCTCGTTCGACGAGGGCTGGCGACTGCTTGGGCGACCCGGTCGGGGCGCTCCCTGCTCGAGCTCGCTGCAGCGCATGGGCCGCTCGGAGCTCGCTGTGCCGATCATCAGCACCCAGCTCGTGACCGACACGCTGATCGGCGAGCGTGAGGCGCTCGGCAACCTCCTCGGCGCGACGTTCGTGTTCGGGATGCGCTCGGACGCGGAGGCCGCCAGGGCGCTGGCGCTGCTCGGGCTCGACCCCGAGGACGCGCGCACGCGGCGCACGCTGCTCGAGCTCGACGCCGGGCGCTGCCTGTTTCGCGACCACAGCGGACGCATCGAGGCGATTCAGGTCGACCTCGCCTCGCGGGCGCTCCTTCGCGCGTTCTCGACCACGCCGCGTGGCGGCCTGAGGCGGCCGTGAGGGCGCGGCCGGTGAGTTTCGCGCTCGCTGCATCGCTCGCGTGCGTGGTGCTCGCCGCGCTCGCGGACCCGGCCCGAGCGGCGCACGCACCATGCGCGGCGTTCCGCGCACGCGCGCGCCGACGCCGCTGCTGTTCCGGGCCCGACCTCGTCGGCGCGCCGCGCGCCCGCGGGGCCGCCACTCGCCTCGCAGCAGCCGGCCGGGGAAGAGGCGCCCGGCGAATCGCCGAGCGCGCAGGCGCAGACGGACCCGCTCGTGACCAACGGACTGGGGAGCCCGCTCTGCAGGGGGCGCTCGAACCCGGACAGCTCCCCGCGGTGAGCCGTCAGAACTGCGAGACCTCCGGCTTCGTCGCGGCCCCTGCGCCGACCGCCAACTACGGCCTGGACGTTCACATCGACACGGGCCTGCTCGGGCTCAGCCAGGGAACGCTGCTCTCCGCCGTCCAGGACTTCTTCGTTACGCCCCTGTGGATGGCCGTCGTGTGGGTGATGCACGCGCTCGTCGTGATGCTCGAGTGGTGCTTCACGATCGACCTGCTGGACAGCGCCGCCGCAGGAGGCGTGGGCGCCGGCCTGCGACACATGCAGGCGGCGGTCACGGACCCATGGCTGGCGATCGTGTTCGCCCTGGCCGCGGTGGCCGCGGCCTACAACGGCCTCGTCCGCCGCCGGGTCGCGGAGACGCTCGGGGAGGCGGTGCTGATGGTCGTGATGATGCTCGGCGGGCTCTGGGTGATCGCCGATCCGAGCGGCACCGTCGGCGCGGCCGGACGGTGGGCCAACCAGGCGAGCACCGGCACGCTCGCGGCCGCCGCGCAGGGCGACCCCGCACGCGGGTCCGGTGCGCTCGCTCAGAGCATGGGCCTGGTCTTCGCCGCGGTCGTCGAAGCCCCGTGGTGTTACCTGGAGTTCGGGAACGTCGAATGGTGCCGCGATCCCGCCCGCCGCGAAGGGCGCCTGCGCGCAGCCGGCCTGCGGATCGCGAGCGAAGAGCTGTCGGGCGGCGGTTGCGAAGGGGAAGCGCTCGTTTCGTGCGCGTCGGGATCCGGCTCCGCGCTGAGAGCGTTGCACAGCAGCGCGCAGTTGCTGCGCGAGGCGCAGAGCAACGGCGCGATCTTCCTGGCGCTGCCCGCCAACGGCCCGGCGCGCAACTCGATCAACGACGAAGGCTCGCTGCTGCACACGATCTGCCAGAGCAGCGACGCCACCGGCTGCCGCGGGCCCGCGGCTGCGCAGGCCGAGTTCCGGACCAGCGGCGGCACGTGGGCGCGGGTGGGCGGTCTGCTGCTGATCGTGGTGGGCGTGCTCGGCATGGTCTTTCTGCTCTCGTTCATCGCTCTGCGGCTGCTGGCCGCAGCGCTGTTCAGCCTCCTGTATCTCCTGCTCGCCCCGGGCGTGGTGCTCGCGCCGGCGCTCGGCGAGAGCGGACGGGCCCTGTTCCGCGCCTGGGGCATGCGGCTGCTCGGCGCGGTGATCGCGAAGCTGCTGTTCGCGTTCCTGCTCGGGGTGGTGCTTGCGATCCTCGCGCTCCTCGGCAACCTGCAGGCGCTCGGCTGGTGGACCCAGTGGCTGTTGATCTCCGCGTTCACGTGGGGCGCGTACACGCGCCGCCACCAGGCGCTGGCCGTCGCCGGCACGACGCTCGGGCGCGAACACGTCAGGCGGCGGTCGGCGGCGCGGCGCGTCAGCGATGCACTCGAGAGCCGCAAGACCCTGATGGCGGGGCGATGGGCGAGATCGAGGCTCGCGCGCGAAGGAGCCGGCACCGAGGAGCGCAACGCCGGCGCCCGCGCCGACGCGACGCAGCGCCGTCCCCGGGACCTCGCGGCGGAGCAGGCGACGCGCACGCTCGCGCTCGAGCGCGACGAAGCTCGCGCACGGGCCGACGACGCACCGCGCCTCCGGCGCGAGCTCTCGGCGCGCGCAGAGCAGCTCGAGCGCGTGCAGGCCGAGCGCCAGCGGGCGCTCGCAGGCGGCGACTCGCGGCGCGCCACCCTGCTGGAGCAGCGGGCGAGGCGGATCGGCGGCGAGATCGCCGGAGAGCAGGAGCGGCTCGGTGCAGCTCAGCGGCTCGCCGGCGAGGGCGCGCGCGAGCACGAGGAGTCACCGGCCGCCGCGGCCGAGCGGGTGCGCGAGCGCACGCGGTTCCTCGACGCGCAGGCCGCGCTCCCGCCGGCCTCCCGGCGGTCCGCGCGCTCGCCGGGCGACACATCCGCCGGCGAGCGTCGTGACTACGCCGCTCTGGCGCCGCTCGCGGGGCTCGGCCGCGAGAGCTATGAACGGCTCGATCCGCGCCGCAGGCGGATGGTGCGACTCGAGATCGACCGGGAGCTCGCGCTGCGCAGGGAGGTGCAGGAGACGGCGAGGCCGCCCGCCGCGCAGCCGTCGCGCTCGCCTGGCGCCGGCTATCCGCAGCGGCGCGACGGCGGGCGCCCGGCGGGCGGCCCGCACGCGGAGGAGCCCGAGGTGGCGCCGTCGCTTGTCATGCGCGATGTGCGAGAGGTCGAGGCGCGGCGCAAACGCCAGCTCGGTTGGGACAACGATTGAGACGCTCGCGCGGGCTCGGCGCGGGCGCCGTCGCCGGCTCCGCGCTCGGTGCGCTCGCGCTCGGCTTCATGTCGATCGCGGCCGTGGCCGCCGTGGCCGGCGCGCTCGGCGCAGGCGGCGCGCCGGCCGCGCAGGGACAGGTGAGCAGTGGGCCATCCGCGCTTGCTGCGGCGGACATCCCGACGGAGTACCTCGACCTGTACGAGGCCGCGGCGCGGCGCTACGGAATCGACTGGGCGGTGCTCGCGGGAATCGGCAAGGTCGAGTGCGACCACGGCCGCGACCCTGATTCTTCATGCCGGCGCGAGGGCGCCGTCAACGAGGCCGGCGCCGGCGGGCCCATGCAGTTCCTGGCATCCACGTGGGCCGTGTACGGGATCGACGGCGACGGCGACGGCCGCGCAGACCGCTGGAATCCGGCGGACGCCGTGTACGCGGCGGCCGGCTATCTGCGCGCTTCGGGCGCGCCGCGCGACTACGCGCGCGCGATCCTCGCCTACAACCATGCGTCCTGGTACGTCACCGAGGTGCAGGCATGGGCGCGGCGCTACAGGAGCACGGTTCCCATTGCGCCCTCGCAGGCGCTGCCGGCGAGCCGCGCGGCAGCGCCGATGCAGCAGCAGACCACCACGCCGGTCCGCTTCGTCGAGGGCGAACGCGCAACGCTCGACCCGCGCGACGGCCACGTCGCGCTCCTGCCGGAAGACGCGCCCGCCACGGTGCAGGCGATGCTGGTGGCGGGCAACGAGCTGCAGGACCTGCCGTACGGGCCGCAGGGGCACCCCGACCCGCGCAACGCGACCGCCGAGGATTGCAGCAGCGCTTTGAGCTATGTGCTGTACCGGTCGGGCGTGCGGCGGATCGAGGAAATAATCGCCGAGAACCCGCTCGCACAGGACTACGTCTCCTGGGGAGACCCCGGGCCGGGGCGGTGGGTCACGATCTACGCCGCCGACGTGCCCACGCCGCACGTGTTCGTCGTGATCGCGGGACTGCGCCTCGACACCTCGCACGACGGCACCGACAGCGGGCCCAACCGTGCCGAGGATGGTCCGCGCTGGCGCATCTCAGGCTCGATCCCCTCGTGGGCGCGCTGGTCGGTGCGCCATCCCCCCGGCCTTTAGCGAGGCCAGTGTGCAGGCGCCGTCCGGCGGCGGCGCCACGGTCGCCTAGCGTTCCGCGCCGCGCACCGCCGAGACGTTCAGGCGCACGTATTCGAGCGGCGGCTGCACCCGCGCCAGCACCGCCGCCGCGAAGCGCTCGCGCTGCTCCTCGTCGGGCAGCCGCTCGAGGTGTGCCGCGAGGATCGACGTGCGCACGAACGCGCCGAGATCCTGCGGGCGCGTGGGGCGCTCCTCGAGCCAGCATCGCCCCGCGGCGAAGCCCGCATCGTGCAGCCGCCGCTCGGTCTCGCGCGGACCCGCGAACACCCAAGGCGACCAGCCGAGCAGCGCCGGCGCCGCCTCGCGCGCTGCCGCCTCGATCGCCTCGCGCACGCGCGCGATGTTTCCTTCCCCGCCGCACTGCGCCTCGAGCACACCGCCGCGCTTCAGCGCCCGCGCGAGGCGCTGCCACAGGCGCTCGTGGTCGGGCACCCAGTGGAGCGTCGCCGTGGACACGATCGCGTCCACCTCCTCCACGAGGTCGAGGTCGAGCACGCTCTCGCACCACACCTGCGCGCGATCGCCGAGCCTCCTTCGCGCGAGCTCCACCATCTCCTCAGACGCATCGAGCGCAAGCACGCGGCCCTGCGGCACGAGCGCGCACAGCGCCTCAGTCACCCTGCCCGTGCCGCAGCCCACGTCGAGCACGCTCGCGTCCGGCTCGAGCGGCGGCAGCCGCGCGAGCACCGCCGCCGCCCATTCCTGCTGCGGCTCGCTCGTGCGGTCGTAAGTGTCCGCATCCCACGGGGTGCCCATGTCTGCCACCAGGCTATTGCGCCCGCGCGCGCCTGCGGATGCCCACGCTGAGCGCCCGTGCGCCACGCGCACGCGCCGCGGGCATACCGCGCGGCGCGCTCGGGTAGGGTCAGAGCATGCCCGCGCGACAGGTCGAACACCTGCTCATCGGGGGTGGCCTCGCGAGCGCCAACTGCGCGCGCTGGCTGCGAGAGGAACGCGCCGGCGGCGAGGTGCTGCTCGTGGGCCGCGAGCCCGACCCGCCGTACAACCGGCCCGACTGCTCAAAGGGCTACCTGCGCGGAGAAGAGACGCACGAGGACCCCTACTTCCGGCCCGACGACTGGTGGGGCGAGCAGGACATCGAGCTGCTCACGCGCACCAGCGTCACCGGGCTCGACCTCGAGAAGCGCACCGCGAAGCTCTCCACCAAGGAGGAGGTGTCCTTCGAGCGCGCGCTGATCGCCACCGGCTCGAACGTGCGGCGCCTCAACGTCGAGGGCTGCGAGCTCGCGCATATCTTCTACCTGCGCACGATCGGCAACTCCGACGCGATCCGCGAGGGCGTGGCCGGCGTCGAGCGCGTGGTGCTGATCGGCGGCTCCTACATCGCCTGCGAGGTCGCCGCCTCGCTGACGATGCTCGGCAAGGGCTGCACGCTCGTGATGCAGGAGAGGGCCACGCTCGAACGCGGCTTCGGCGAACGCGCCGGGCGCTACTTCCAGGGGCTGCTCGAAGAGCACGGCATCACCGTCCACGGCGAGGACGAGCTCGAGCGCCTCGAGGGCCACGACGGCCGCGTCTCCAAGGTGATCACGCGTGCGGGCCTCGAGCTCGACGCCGAAGCGGTCGTGATCGGGGCGGGCGTCACGCCCGACGTGCAGCTCGCGCAGCGCGCCGGCCTCGAGATCGGCCCCGCCGGGGGCGTGCGCTGCGACGAGTGCCTGCAGACGCAGGTGCCGGGCGTGTTCGCCGCCGGCGACATCTGCGAATACCCCTCTCCCGCGCACGGCGGGCGCGAGGTGCGGATCGAGCATTGGGACGTCGCCTTCAACCACGGCAAGACCGCCGCGCTCGGCATGCTCGGCAGGCCCACGCCACACACCACCGTGCCCTACTTCTTCTCGGACCTCGGCGACTGGGGCGGCCTCGAGTACGTCGGCCCGGCCTACGAGTGGGACGAGGAGGTCGTGCGCGGCTCGATGGAGGACTCGAGCTTCACGCTCTGGTACCTGAAGGACCGCGCCGTGAAGGGCGCGCTCACGGTCGGGCGCTCCGACGACCTCGACGCCGCGCGCCGGCTGATCACCGGCGGCGGGCAGCTCGGCGACGCCGCGCTCGCCGCGCTCGCCGACCTCGACTCCGATCTCGAGGCGCTCGCGGCGTCGGCCTGACAGGCGCGTCCGTCGCGGGCGCTCCTCAGCCGCCCTTCGCCTCCGTGCCGCGCGCCCCGAAGCCCGTCGCCACGCGCGTCAGCTCGTGCGATGAGATCACGCGGTCGATCAGCCCGTACTCGCGCGCCTGCTCCGCGGTGAAGTAGCGGTCGCGCTCCATGTCGTCGTGAACCCGCTCGAGCGTCTGCCCGGTGTGGCGCGCGTAGATCTCGTCCACGCGGCTTCGCAGCTCGAGGATCTCGCGGGCGTGGATCTCGATGTCCGCCGACGGGCCCTGGAAGCCGCCCGAGGGCTGGTGGATGAGGATGCGGCTGTTGGGCAGCGCGAGGCGCTTGCCCTTGGTGCCGCCCGCGAGCAGCAGCGAGCCCATGCTCATGGCCACGCCGAAGCAGATCGTCTGCACGTCCGGCTTGATGAAGCGCATCGTGTCGTAGATCGCCAAGCCCGAGTACACCACCCCTCCGGGTGAGTTGATGTACAGGGAGACGTCCTTGTCCGTGTCCTCGCTCTCGAGGTGCAGCAGCTGCGCCACCACCAGATTCGCCACCTGGTCGTCGATCGGCGTGCCGATGAAGATGATGCGCTCGTTGAGAAGGCGCGAGTAGATGTCGAATGAGCGCTCGCCGCGCGGGCTCTGCTCGACGACCATCGGAATCAGTTGCATGTCCGCTATCCTTTCGACAACTGCTTGGTTGTCACGCACAATAGCAACCATATGGTTGTCAAGGAGGTCGTCATGCCGGTCAGGCGCGAGGTTGAGGTGGACGCGAGCCCCGAGGAGGTGTGGGAGGCGCTCGCAACCGAGGAGGGCCGCGAGCGCTGGCTGGAGGAGCCCGAGCGCGAGATCTCGGTGGAGCTCGAAGACGAGCCGCGCCGGCTCGTGTGGTGGTGGGGCGCTCCCGACGCGCCCGCCACGCGCGTGGAGTTCACGATCGTGCCCGCGCCGCCGCTCACGCGCGTGGTCGTGACCGAGAGCGTGCCCGCCGTGCCGCTGCAGATGCTCGCGCAGTCGCTGAGCATGGTGCTCGCTTGAGCGACGCGCTGGGCCACGTGTTCGCGGCGCTCGCGGACCCCAACCGGCGCACCATGGTCGAGACGCTGCTGCGCGACGGCACCACCTCGGTGCCCGCGCTCACCGCCGCGCTGCCGATCACGCGCCAGGCGATCGCCAAGCACCTCTCCACGCTCGGCGACGCCGGCCTCGTCGAGCGCGCCCCCTCCGCCGGCCGCGAGGTGCTCTACCGCCTGCGCCCGCACGCGCTCGCGCCGGCATCCGAGTGGATCGGAGCAGCCGAAGCCGCCTGGGAGGGCCGCCTCGCCCGCCTCAAGGACGCGGTGGAGCACGGCGGCTGAGGGCTCGCCCGCACCGCGGCGCGCGAGCTGACCGGACGCCGCCGCGCGTGCAGTAGCATCTGCGCGTTCACACGGTCGGTGGCGAAGGGAAGCCGGTGAGAGTCCGGCGCGGACCCGCCACTGTGACCGGGGATGCCCACCGCGGGCGCGCCACAGGCGCGCGGTCACTGACCGGCGAGCAGGCCGGTCGGGAAGGCGCGGAGAGGTAGGCCCGGAAGCCAGGAGACCTGCTCCGGCCGAAGCCCGAAGCCCTCGTGGAAAGGGGTGGCTCGATGTCAATGCCTCGCCGCACCATCCCCGCGCTCGCAGCCGGGTGCCTTGCGCTGGCGTGCGCGCAGCCCGCGCTCGCCGCGGGCCCCGCCGTCGTCACCGTGCGCGTGGAGGGCGTGAGCGAAACGCTGGTGGCGCCGACGCTCGTCACGACGAGCACCGAACCCGTGGTCAACGGCGGGCAGGGCTCCTGTCCCGGGACGAGCGCGATCGGCGCGCTGCAGATCGCCACCGGCGGCAACTGGACCGCCCGCTGGGAACTCTCGCAGTACTTCGTGCAGTCGATCGAGGGCGAGGGCGAAATGGTCGGCGCCTCGCGCTACTACTGGTCGTTCTGGCTCAACGACGTGTACGCGAGCAGGGGCGCATGCGAGCAAGAAGCGCAGCCCGGCGACCGCGTGCTGTTCTTCCCCATCTGCGAAACCGAATGCCCGCCCGGCGCCGAACCGGTGCCGCTCGAGATCGAAGCGCCCTCCTCCGCCGCTCCCGGCGAAGCGGTCCCCGTGATCGTGTCGATCTACAACAAGCGCGGCGAAGGCTCGCCTGCCGCGGGCGCGCAGATCGAATGGCCCGGCGGCGGCGCGTCAGCCGACGCCCAGGGCCACGCAGCGCTCTCGTTCGCCGCCCCCGGCGCCTACACCGTGCGCGTGCGCGGCGCCGAAGGCGGGCCGCCCGCGGTGCGCGCGCAGACCACCGTGTGCGTGCACCCCGCGGGCACCGGCGCGTGCGCGGCCCCGCCCGCGGGGCCCGGATCGCCCGGATCCGGCGCCACCGGAACGGGCGGCCAGACTCCGGCCGGCCCGCAGGCGCCGGGGTCCCCGCAGGGCGGCCCCGACGCGCTGCTCGCGCGCATCACCGGGATCCGCGAGGGGCGCGTGTACGCGCGCAGGCACGCGCCGCGCGTGCTCGCGGGGAGCGTGAACGCCCGCTCGCAGGTCACCTCGGTGCGGCTCGCGCTGCGCCGCCGCTACCGCTCGCGCTGCTGGTCCTTCGACGGCGCCCGCGAGCGCTTCCGGCGCGCACGCTGCGGGCGCGCGGTGTACTTCAAGCTGCCCGCCGCCGCCGGCGGCTTCTCCTACCTGCTGCCCGAAGCGCTGCGCCCCGGCCGCTACGTGCTCGACCTGCAGGCGAGCGACGCCGCAGGCTCGCACACGAAGCTCGCCCCCGGCACCTCGCAGATCGCCTTCTATGTCCGCTAGGCGCCGCTCCCGCGCGCGGGCGCTCGGCGCCGCTGCGCCGCTCGCGTGCGCCGGCGCGCTCGCGCTCGCAGGATGCGGGCTCGGAGCGGGGAGCGCGCCGAGCGCGATCCAGCTGCTCGTCACGAGCGAATTCGGAGCGCGCGTGCAGTCGCGCTCCAAGCCGCCCAAGGTCGTCGGCCAGGAAACCGTGATGAGCCTGCTCGAGCGCAACTACCGCGTGGCCACCCGCTACGGAGGCGGCTTCGTCGAGAGCATCGACGGCCTCTCCGGCGGGCGCGAGACCGGCGCGCCCATGGACTGGTTCTATTACGTCAACGGGGTCGAGGCCGGCAAGGGCGCGGCCGCCACCGACGTGCACCCCGGCGACCACATCTGGTGGGACCGCCACGACTGGAGCCAGACCGACGACGTGCCCGCCGTCGTCGGCTCGTTCCCCGAGCCGTTCCTCAACGGGATCGAAGGCAAGCGCCTGCCGGTGCGGATCGAATGCGAACGCGTCGGCGGCCGAGCGTGCAACGCCGTCAACGACGAGCTGGAGCGGCTCGGGGTGCCCGCGGCGGTGGCCGCGCTCGGCAACGGTGGCTCTGAAACGCTGCGCGTGCTCGTGGCCGCGTGGCCGCGCATACGCGTGGACGTCGCCGCCTCCGCGCTCGCGCGGGGGCCGCGCGCGAGCGGCGTGTACGCGCGCTTCGCAGGCGGCGGGTCGCTCTCGCTGCTCGACCCCGACGGCCACGTCAGGAGCGTCCTCGGCGCGGGTGCCGGGCTGATAGCCGCCACCCGCTACGCCGGGAACGCGCCCGCGTGGGTCGTGACCGGCACCGACGCCGCGGGTGTGGAGCTCGCAGCGCGCGACTTCGACGAACCCGCGCTGCGCGACCGCTTCGCGATCGCGGTCACGCAATCCGGCGCCATCGCACTTCCGGTGCCGGCGCGATGAGCGCGCGCTCGCGGGCCGCCGCGCTCGGCTACCGGCGACGCGCCACGCCGCTGCACGCCGCGAACGCCGTGATCGCCGCCGCCTACGGGCTCGCGCTCGCGACGTGCGCGCTGATCGTCTCGCACCCGCTGCTGCTCGGCGCGCTGCTGCTCGCCGTGCTCGCCGCCGGCGCCGCCGCCGGGACCGGGCGCGAGCTGCTGCGCGCGGCCCGCACGGTGTGCCTGCCGCTGGTCGCGCTCACGGTGCTCGTCAACGTGCTCGTGAGCCGCAACGGCCTCACCGTGTTCGCGCGGCTCGGCTACTGGGGGGTGCTCGGCCAGGAGAACCTCACGCTCGAGGCGGTCGTGTACGGGCTCGTGATCTCGCTGCGGCTGCTCGTGGTCACGCTCGCATGCCTGCTCGTGGTGTGCGCCGCCGACCCCGACGAGCTGTTCACCGCGGCGCGGCGGCTGTCGCCGTACTCAGCGCTCACCGCCGCGCTCAGCACCCGGCTGATCCCCGTGCTGCTCGCCGACTCGCGCCGCCTCGCCGACGCGCAGCGCTGCCGTCCCGACGGCGGCGCCACGGGCGCCCGCGGCCGCCTTGCGATCCTGCGCGCCGCGGTCGGCGGCGCGCTCGAGCGCTCGCTCGACCTCGCCGCGGTGCTCGAGATGCGCGGCTACGGCGCGCGCCGGACCGCGCGTCGCTACGGCGCGGGCCGGGCCGGGCGCAGCCGCCGCGCGCGCAGCGTTCGCGCGCCGCGCTCGCGCCACGATCTCGCGTTCGGCGCCTCCGCGCTCGCGCTGCTCGCGCTCGCCGCGTGCGCGTCGCTGACGGGCGCCGCGCCGTTCCACGCGTACCCGCTCGTGAGCGCGCCCGTGGGCCCCGCCGCGGTCCTCGTGGCGCTCGCGCTCCTCGCCGTGGCGCTCGCCCCGTTCGCCGCGCGCAGGGGGGTCGAGCGGTGAGCGCGGTGCGCTTCGAGCAGGTGGGCTACTCCTACCCCGGCGCGCACGCGCAGGCGCTGCGCGACGTGAGCCTCGCGATCGAGCCGGGCGAGTTCTGCGTGCTCGCCGGCCGCTCGGGGTCCGGAAAGTCCACGCTGCTGCGCGCCGCCGCGGGGCTCGTTCCGCACTTCCACGGCGGGCGCTTCGCGGGACGTGTCACCGTCGCGGGGCTCGACACGCGCGAGCACGGACCCGCCGCGATCGGCGCGGTCGCGGGAACGCTGCTGCAGGACCCCGAGACCCAGGTGCTGATGAGCTCGGTGCGCGCCGAGCTCGCGCTGCCGCTCGAGAACCTCGGCCACGGCCCCGCGGCGGTCGCGCGCGCGCTCGAGGAGACCGCGCTCGCGCTCGGCATCGCGCACCTGCTCGAGCGGCGCACCGGCGAGCTCTCCGGCGGCGAGTTGCAGCGCGTGGCGCTCGCCGCCGCGCTCGTCGCCCGGCCCGCGCTGGTGCTGCTCGACGAGCCCACCTCGCAGCTCGACCCCGTCGCCGGCGATGAGCTGATCTGGCAGCTGCGGCGACTGAACCAGGAGTCCGACACCGCGGTGCTGCTCGTCGAGCACAGGCTCGAGCGCTGCCTCGCAGCAGCCGACCGCGTGATCGCGCTGCAGCACGGCGCGATCGTCGTGCGACGGCGACCCGCGGAGCTTCCTCGCCTGGGCCGCCGAGCACGAGCCCGCGCTGCAGACGCCGGGCGCGAGCCTGCTCGCGGGCGCGGCGCTCGGCCCGCCGCCCGCGGGCGTCAAGCAGGCGCGCGCCGTGCTGCGCCGCGAGGGCCTGCTCGGCGCCCCCGGAGCCCACGCGCGCTCCACACCCGAGAGCCCGCTCGAGGCCGCCGCCGCAGCGGCGCCCGAGAGCGGTCGCGAGCATGAAGAGACCCCGCGCGCGCGTCGCGGGATCCTCGGCGCCCGCGCGCGCCGGCGCGCGCCGGGGAGCGCGCCCGCGCTCGCGCTGAGCGGCGTGTGGCACGAGCTGCGCGACGGTCCCGCGATCCTGCGCGGCGTGGATCTCGAGATCGCGCCCGGCGACGCGCTCGTTCTGATGGGCCGGAACGGCGCCGGCAAGTCCACGCTGCTGCGCCACGCGGCCGGCCTGCTCGAGCCCACGCGCGGGCGCGTCGAGGCCGGCGGCAGGGTCGCGCTGCTGCTGCAGAACCCCGGCGACTACTTCCTGCACGAGCGCGTCCGCGACGAGGCGCCCGCGCAGGCGCTCGCGGCCTCCGGCCTCGCCCACCTCTCCGAGCGCCACCCGCGCGACCTCTCCGGCGGCGAGCGCCAGCGGCTCGCGCTCGCGATCGTGCTCGGCGGCGAGCCGCCCGCGCTGGTCGCGCTCGACGAGCCCACCCGCGGGATGGACCGCGAGGCGAAGGCGAGCCTCGCCGCGTGGCTGCGCGAGCGCAGCACGCACCGGCACCGCCGTCGCCGTCGCCACGCACGACGCCGAGTTCGCCGCCGAGTTCGCGACGCGCGCCGTGCTGCTCGCCGACGGCCGCGTGCTGGCCGACGGGCCCATCGCCGAGATCCTGTCGGGCGGCTGGTACTTCGCCACCGAAACCGCCCGAATCCTCGGCGGCGCCGGCGGCGCGCTGCTGCCCCAGCAGGGAGCCGCGCTGCTGCGCCTCGCGATCGCGCTCGCCGCACGCGCGCAGGCCGGCGAGGCGATCGAGGTGGGCCGGTGAGCTGGCAGGCGGGCTCGTTCGCGCTCGTCGCGCTCTCGCTCGCGGCCGCGTTCTGGTGGTACGAGCGCTCGCGCCCGCCCGCGCGGCTCGTCGCGCTGATCGCAACGCTCGCCGCGCTCGCCGCGCTCGGCCGCGACGCGTTCGCCGCTGTGCCCGACGTGAAGCCCATCACCGCGATCGTGCTGGTGGCAGGCATCGCGTTCGGGGCGCGCCCCGGTTTCGCCGTTGGGGCCATCGCCGCGCTCGCCTCCAACGTGCTGCTCGGGGAGGGGCCGTGGACGCCGTGGCAGATGCTCGGATGGGGCGCCGTGGGCGTGCTCGGCGCTGCGCTCGGCGCGCTCTTCGCCCGCCGCCCGCCGCGCCTCGCGCTCGCGCTGTGGTGCGCCGCCGCGGCGGAGGTGTTCAACCTGATCCTCGACCTGTACACGTGGACGGGCGCGGGCAGCCACACGCTCGCCGCGTACGGGATCGTGCTCGGCGCCGCGTCGCTGTTCGACGTCACCCACGTGGTCGCGAGCTTCGCGTTCGCGTTCGCCTTCGGGCCCGCGCTGCTGCGC
Source organism: uncultured Solirubrobacteraceae bacterium (assembly GCA_963813685.1). Taxonomy (GTDB): domain Bacteria; phylum Actinomycetota; class Thermoleophilia; order Solirubrobacterales; family Solirubrobacteraceae; genus Palsa-744. Next base: position 128,679 of record CAWEZQ010000003.1, on the reverse strand, counting down.
ATGCTGCTGCGCGCCCGCGCGCGGCTCGAGGTCCGCTGGGAGCCCGCGCCCGGCGCCGGCGCCGCGCCGGCGCCGCGCACGACACCGCCCACGGCCACCGCCGCGCGGGCCGGCGGCGCCACGCTGCTGACGCTCGCGCTGCTCGTGCTCGCCGGCTGTGCGTCCGCGAGCGCTCGCGCGGCGCGCGCCGCCTCCGGCCTGTCCGCGGAGGTCGGCTACCTGGCTGGCTCGCAGAACGGCAACGGCGGCTTCGGGGCGGCGCGCGGGCAGGCGAGCAGCGAGCTCTACTCCGCGTGGGCCGCCATCGGCCTCGCCGCGGCCGGGCGCAACCCGCAGGGCGTGCGCCGCGGCGGGCACAGCGTGCTCGACGCGATCCGCGGCGAAGCTTCGAGCCTGCAGGGTGCGGGCGACCTCGAGCGCACGATCCTCGCGCTGCACGCGTGCGGCGCCTCCGTGCACTCGCTGCCCGGCGGCGACCCCGTGCACAGGCTGCTCTCGCTCCGGCAGCGCAACGGCTCCTTCGAAGGCCTCGCCAACCTCACCGCCTTCGCGGTGCTCGCGCTGCGCGCCGCCGGCTACCACCCCGGCGACAGCGTGATCGCCTCCGCGGCGCGCTGGCTCGAAGCCCAGCAGGAAGCGGGCGGCGGTTTCGGCTACGGCACGCGCGGCGGCAGAAGCGACATCGATGACACCGGCGCGGTGATCCAGGCGCTCGTGGCGGCCGGCGCGCACGGCCGCGTCACGCGCGCAAGCGCGTATCTAATCCGCTCGCAGAACTCCGACGGAGGCTTCCCTCAGGAACCCGGCGCTTCGTCCAACGCGCAATCGACCGCCTGGGCGATCCAGGGGCTGATCGCCGCCGGGCGCGACCCGCGCACCCTCACGCGCGGCGGCAGCCGCTCGCCGGTGGCCTACCTGCAGAGCCTGCAGGCGCCCAACGGCAGCGTCCGCTACTCGCGCACCAGCGCGCAGACGCCCGTGTGGGTCACCGGCGAGGCGCTCGCCGCGCTCGCCGGCCGGCCGCTGCCCGTCGGCGCGCCGTGAGTGCCCGTTCAGCCCCGCTTTAGAAGGCGTCGTAGCCTGTTGTGCATGTCCGAAGGCGCCTACGGAACGGCCACGCTGCCAGCGCGCGCCGTCGCGCTCCGCGCACGCCGCTCGCCCACCGCCGTCCCGCTCGCGGTCGCGCTGCTGTGCGCGCTCGCCGGCGCGGTGCTGTGGGCGGTCGCGGTGCACGTGCCCGCCGCCGAGACGCGCGACGGCGCGCTGCTGCGCCACTTCCTGTCGCTCGGCAGCCCCCACATCGACCACGCTGCGCGCGTGCTCGTGCACTCGCTCAACCCGCTGCCCTACCTGTTCTGGGCGGGAGCGCTGCTGTGCGTCGCGCTGTTCCGCGGCAGACCGCGCGATGCGCTCGCCGCGGCCGCCGTGATGGGCCTCGCGGTGCTCACCTCCGAGACGCTCAAGCCGCTGCTGGGCGGCGAACCGCGCTTCTTCGTCGGCCCGTCCTCGTGGCCGAGCGGCCACACCACCGCCGCCACCGCGCTCGTCGCGGCCGCCGTGATCGTCGCGCCCCCGCGACTGCGCGTGCCCGTCGCGCTCGCCGGCGCCGCGTTCGCGCTGGCGGTCGGCTGCGCGCTGCTGATCCTCGGCCTGCACCTGCCGAGCGACGTGCTCGGCGGCTACCTCGTGGTCGGCTTCTGGGCCGCGCTCGCGGCCGCCGTGCTGCGCTCCGGCGCGCGCCTGCCGCGCCGCGCCGCGCGCGACAGCGACTGAGCGGCCGCCGACCGCCTGAGCGGCCGCCCGCCCTGAGGCTCAGCCGGTCTCGCGCCCGGCTGACCCGTGCGCGCCGGGGTCCCACAGCGGCTCGGCGGGCCCCATGTGCACGTTGACGGCGCGGCTCAGGATGAACAGCAGGTCGGAGAGCCTGTTGAGGTAGCGCACCACCTCGGGGTTGCCCTCCTCGCCGACCGCGATCGCGCGGCGCTCGGCGCGCCTGCACACGGTGCGGCACACGTGCAGGTGCGCGGCCGCGGGCTCGCCGCCGGGGATCACGAACGAGCGCAGCGGCTCGAGCGTGGCGTTGACCTCGTCGCACGCGTGCTCGAGCCACTCGGTGTAGTCGGGTCCCACGCGCAGCCGCTCGCGCGCGGCGCGCTCGTCCTCGGCGGGCGGCGCGGGCACCGACAGGTCCGCGCCCACGTCCAGCAGGTCGTTCTGCACGCGCCGCAGCCACACCGCGAACTGCTCGGGCATCGGCTCGAGCAGCGCCAGCCCGATGAACGAGTTGAGTTCGTCCACGGTGCCGTACGCCTCGACCCGCGGGTGCAGCTTGGAGACACGGCTCATGTCGCCCAGATGCGTCTCGCCGTCGTCGCCGAGCCGCGTGTAGATGCGGGTCAGGTTGACCGTCACTCCGAGGTGAGTGTGCCACACCTCACAGCCGACCCCGCACGCGATCGGATACGTTCTCGCCCGCATGCGGATCGGTGTTCCGAAGGAAACCGCCGTGGGCGAGCACCGCGTGGCGCTCGTGCCCGAGGTGGTGGGGAAGCTCACGGCGAAAGGCCTCGAGGTGCTTGTCCAGTCGGGCGCGGGCGCGGAGGCGCTGCTCGGCGACGACGCGTTCGAGGCGGCCGGCGCGAAGATCACCTCGGACCCCGCGGAGATCTGGGGGGCGGACGTGGTGGTGGTGATCTCGCCGCCCGACCCAGAGCACGTGCGCGCGCTCGGCTCCGGCTCGCTGCTGATCGGCTTCCTCGCCCCGCTCACGAGCCCGCAGACCACGCGCGCGCTCGCCGACGCGCACGCCACCGCGCTCGCGATGGAGGCGATCCCGCGCATCTCGCGCGCCCAGTCGATGGATGCGCTGTCCTCGCAGAGCAACGTGGCGGGCTACCGCGCGGCGCTGCTGGGCGCCGAGGAGATGGGCCGCTTCTACCCGATGCTGATGACCGCCGCGGGCACCATCCCGCCCGCCAAGGTGCTGGTGCTCGGCGTGGGCGTGGCCGGGCTGCAGGCGATCGCCACCGCCAAACGCCTCGGCGCGCGCACCACCGGCTACGACGTGCGCCCCGAGGTGGCGGAGCAGGTGCAGTCGCTGGGCGCCATGTGGCTCGACCTGGGGCTCGAGGCGGCCGGCGAGGGCGGCTACGCGCGCGAGCTCACGCGCGAGGAGCGCGAGCGCCAGCAGCAGGCGCTGACCGACGCGATCAAGGGCTTCGACGTGGTCATCACCACCGCGCTCGTGCCGGGCCGCGCAGCGCCCAAGCTCGTCACCGCGGAGGCCGTCGAAGGCATGAAGCCCGGCTCGGTGATCGTGGACCTCGCGGGCGAGGCGGGCGGCAACTGCGAGCTCACCGAGCCCGGCAAGACCGTGGTGCGCCACGGCGTGAAGATCGTCTCGCCGCTCAACCTGCCCTCTTCGATGGCCGAGCACTCCTCGCAGCTGTTCGCGCGCAACGTGCTCGCGCTGCTGGAACTGCTGGTCGGGGAGGACGGGACGCTGAAGCTCGACTTCGACGACGAGGTCGTGAGCGGCGCGTGCGTGGTGCGCGAGGGCGAGATCGTCAACCCGGGAGCCAAATCAGCCGTGGAGGCCGCCGCATGATCATCGCGAGCGTGCTCACCACCAACCTCGCGATCCTCGTGCTCGCCGGGTTCATCGGTTTCGTGGTGATCTCGAAGGTGCCCAACACGCTGCACACGCCGCTGATGTCGGGCACCAACGCGATCCACGGGATCGTGCTGCTCGGCGGCCTGCTGCTGCTCGGCCTGGCGGACCTGGGCGCGCTCAGCAAGGTGCTGCTGGTGATCGCGGTCGCGTTCGGCACGATCAACGTCGTCGGAGGCTTCCTCGTCACCGACCGCATGCTCGAGATGTTCAAGGCGAAGCCCAAGCCGAAGCCGCAGGAGGCCGAGGACGCCGAGCACGACGGCAAGGAGCGGGCCGGTGACGTCCGTGCCTCTCGCCAGCTCGTTCCTGCAGAGCGAAAGCTTCATCTACGTCCTGTACATCGTGGCGTTCTCGCTGTTCATCCAGGGCCTGCGCGGGCTCGCGGGACCCACCACCGCGGTGCGCGGCAACCGCATCGCCGCGGTCGGCATGGCGATCGCGGTGATCGCCACGCTGCTGAACAGCCACGAGGGCAACTGGGGCCTGATCGCGCTCGGCATGGCGATCGGCGTGGCCGTCGGCGTGCCCGCGGCGCGCAACGTGAAGATGACCGCGATGCCACAGATGGTGGCGCTGTTCAACGGCGTGGGCGGCGGCGCGGTGGCGCTGATCTCGTGGGTGGAGTTCCGCCACTACGGATCGACGTACGGGTCGCACTCGGTGGCCACGACGGGCGAAATTGTGCGCCAGTTCGGCGGGCAGAACGTGCTCGGCGTGCTGACGCTGCACTCGAGCGTCGGCGCACCGCCGACCTACGTGGCGATCTTCAGCGTGTTCGCGGCGATCATCGGCTCGATCTCCTTCTGGGGCTCGAACATCGCGTTCGGCAAGCTCCAGGAAGTGATCCCCGGGCGCCCGATCTCGTTCGGCTCCGCGCAGCAGGCGGTCAACGGGCTGCTGCTCGTGCTCGCGCTCGCGGCCGGCGTGGACCTGGTCGCGGGAGCGCACTCCGAACTGCTGTTCATCGGGATGCTGGTGATCGCGGCGCTGCTCGGCAACGCGGTGGTGCTGCCGATCGGCGGCGCGGACATGCCGGTGGTGATCTCGATGCTGAACGCCTTCACGGGCCTCTCGGCGGCGGCCACCGGCGTCGCGCTCAACAACCCCGCGTTGATCGTCGCGGGCATGATCGTGGGCGCGTCCGGGTCGATCCTCACGAACCTGATGGCGGTCGCGATGAACCGCTCGATCCCCGCGATCATCGCGGGCGGCTTCGGCGGCGGCGGCGCGGTGGCGGGCGCCGAAGGGGCGGGCGAGCACGCGGGCACCGTGCACTCGATCAGCGCGCAGGACGCGGCCATCCAGCTCGCGTACGCCTCCCACGTGGTGATCGTGCCCGGCTACGGCATGGCGGTCGCGCAGGCGCAGCACGCGGTGCGCGAGCTCACCAAAGAGCTGGAAGCGCGCGGCGTGCAGGTGAGCTACGCGATCCATCCCGTGGCGGGGCGCATGCCGGGCCACATGAACGTGCTGCTGGCCGAGGCCGACGTGCCGTACGACCAGCTCAAGGAGATGGACGACGCCAACCCCGAGTTCCCGCGCACCGACGTGTCGCTCGTGATCGGCGCCAACGACGTCACCAACCCCGCCGCACAGAACACGCCGAGCTCTCCGATCTACGGAATGCCGATCCTCGAAGTGAACCAGTCGCACTCCGTGATCGTGATCAAGCGCTCGATGAACCCCGGCTTCGCGGGCATCGAAAACGAGCTCTACTACGACCCCAAGACCTCGATGCTGTTCGGCGACGCGAAGAGCGCGGTCAGCGAAATCTCCGCGGAGCTCGCGAACATCTGAGGAGGATCCTGAGGGGCCGCCTCGCGGCGGCCGGGGGGGAGCGCGCGACTCCGCCTCTGCGAGACTCACAGCCATGATCGAGCGCGCCCACGCCCTCTCGGCGCTTGCGCAGGAGGAGTTCGACGTCGTGGTCGTCGGCGGCGGCATCACCGGCGCGGGCGTGGCGCTCGACGCGGCCACGCGCGGCTACAGCGTGGCGCTCGTGGAGCGCGCCGACTACGCCTCGGGCACCTCGAGCCGCTCCTCCAAGCTCGTGCACGGCGGCCTTCGCTACCTGCAGAACTTCGACCTCGGGCTGGTGCGCGAGGCGCTGCTGGAGCGCCGCCTGATGGTCAAGCTCGCCCCGCACCTCGTGCGCCCGCTCGAGCTGGTGGTGCCCGCCTTCGAAGGCGACCGGCCCGACCGGCTGGTGGGCGTGGGGCTCAACCTGTACGACGTGATGTCGGTCGAGCGCGACCGCTTGCGCTCGCGCAAAAGCCGACGGGAGCGCAGCGAGGACGGCGAGTTCTGGTCGCCCGCGCGCCACCGCGTGATCTCGGGCGAGGAGGTGCTCGAGCTGCTGCCCGCGCTCGCGCCGCGCGAGCCCACCAGCGGCTACCTGTTCTACGACTGCCAGACCGACGACGTGCGGCTCGTGCTCACGGTGCTCGGCGAGGCCGAGCGCTTCGGCGCGGTGTGCGCCAACCGCGTGGCGGTCACCGGGCTGATCGAGCGCGACGGGCACGCGCTGGGCGTGCGCGCCACCGACCTCGAGAGCGGATCGGAGATCGAGGTGCGCGCCGCCAACGTGGTCAACGCGACGGGCGTGTGGGCCGACGAGCTGCGCCCGCAGGAGCTGCACGACGAGGCGGGGCTGCCGCGCATCCGCCCGAGCCGCGGCACCCACATCACGCTCGAGCACAGCGACCTGCCGCTGGTGGGCGGCGCGATCGTGCCCGCGGGCGAGGGCCGCTCGGTGTTCGCGCTGCCGTGGCTCGGGCACACGCTGATCGGCACCACCGACAACGACTACGAGGGGCCGCTCGAGCACGTGCGCCCCGCGGGCGATGACATCGTCTACCTGCTCGACGCGGTCAACGCGTTCTTCGGAAGCTCGCTCGAGGTCGGCTCGCTGAGCGGCGCGTTCGCGGGGGTGCGCCCGCTGATATCCACCGGCGACCCGAAGAAGTCGGTGGACATCTCGCGCAAGGCCGAGCTGTACGAGACCTCCTCCGGCATGATCACGATCACCGGCGGCAAGCTCACCACGTGGCGGCGCATGGCCAAGATGACCGTGGACCGGCTCGTCGAGCGCGAAGCCCGCGACGCGCCGTGCCGCACGCAGGAGATACCGCTCGGCCAGGCGATCGAGGCCTCCGAGCTGCCGCGCGTCGAGGGCGTGCCCGAGGCCTCCTACGAGGCGCTCGCCTCGCGCTACGGCCACGCCGCCCATGACGTGCTCGCGCTCGCCGCAGAGCGCGGCGAGCTCGCGCAGCCGGTGCTCGGAGGCGAGCCCGACCTGCTCGCCGAGGTCGCGCTCGCCGCGCGGCGCGAGCAGGCGCGCAGCGTGGGCGACGTGCTGCTGCGCCGCACCCGCCTGGGGCTGCTCGCGGCGCGCGAGCTCGCGGGCCCGGCGGCGCCCGGCGGCGGCGCGGGCGACGCCGACGGCCGGGTGGCCGCCGCCGGCGGCGAGGCGCCCGGCGCCCCGCGGCGGGTCGGCGAGGTGCTCGCGCGCGAGCTGCGCTGGAGCGCCGCGCGCCTGTCGGACGAGCTCGCCGCGTTCGCCGCGGAGGCCGACGCCGAGGGCATCCTGCCGGCGGAGGCGCTGCGCGCATGAGCGCGCCCGCGCGCGAGCTTCGCGCGGGCTGCGCGCGCATCGAGCTCGGCGCGAGGCCGTTGCTGATGGGTATCGTCAACGCCTCGCCGGACTCCTTCAGCGACGGCGGGCTGCATCCCACGCTCGAGCACCAGGCGAAGCTCGCGGCGGGGTTGCTCGCGGCGGGCGCGGACATCCTCGACGTGGGCGGCGAGTCGGCGTCCACGGGGCTGCCGCCCGTGCCGGAGGAGGAGGAGATCGAGCGCGTCGCCCCGCTCGTCGAGCGCTGCGCGCGCGAGCTGGGCGCGCTCGTATCGGTGGACACGTACAAGCCCGCGGTGGCGCGCGCGGCGATCACCGCGGGCGCGAGCATCGTCAACGACGTCAGCGGACTGCGCGACCCCGCGCTCGCCGAGCTGTGCGCGAGCACCGGCGCAGCGCTCGTGGTCATGCACACCCGCGCCGCCCCTCGCGAGCGCCTGCAGGACCCCGACCTCTACGCGGACGTCACCGGCGAGGTGATCGCGCAGCTGCGCGAGCGGCTCGAGCTGGCGCGCTCGTGCGGCATGCGCCACGAGCAGCTGATCGTGGATCCGGGCCCCGACTTCGCCAAGACCCCCGCCCAGACGATCCGCCTGCTCTCCGAAGCCGAGCGGCTGCACGAGCTCGGGCGCCCCGTGCTGATGGCGATCTCGCGCAAGGACTTCATCGGCGCGCTCACCGCGCGACCGCCGCGCGGGCGGCTCGCCGGCACGCTCGCCGCGCTCGCCCACGGAGTGGAGCACGGAGCGCACATCTTCCGCGTGCACGACGTGGCCGCCGCAGCCGACTTCCTCGCCGTGCGCGCCGCGCTCGCCCGCGAGCTCGAGCCCGACCGCGCCCTCGCGCTCGCGGACGAGCTGCGCTACGACCGCGCGGCGCCGTAGGCGCCCGCCCGGAGCGCTAGTCTGGGCGCGATACGCGGGCGCCCGCCGCTGCACAACGCGGGGGGACGCCAACCGCCCGGCCACCACGAAGGAAGGAAGGCAACATGCCGGTACTCGAGCGCTCCGAGCTTGAAGCGAGTCCCCTGTCCGATCTGCACGCGATCGCTGATCAGCTCGGGCTGGAGGGGTTCAGGCGCATGCGCAAGGCCCTGCTGATCGACGCGATCCTCGGCGAGGGCGGTGGCGAGAGCCCCGGCGAGGACGCCCCCGGCGAGGACGCCCCCGGCGGCGAGGACTCCGGCGCGGGCTCCGGCGAGCGCGCACAGCCGCGCGCCGCTGCGCAGGAGCCAGACGCCGAGCGTGGCGACGCTGCGCCGGCCGGCCCGGATGACGATGACGGCGGCGGGGAGGGCGAGCAGCGCGAGCCCCGCGCCCGCCGCAGGCGCGGAGCGCGGCTTCGCCGCCTGCGCCCGACCGCGAAGGAGCGCGAGGAGGACGAGGAGCGCGCCGGCGACGGGCCCGGCCGCGCGGACTCCGAACCCGGCGAGGAGCCCGAGGAGGCGCTGATGGAGGACGCCGCGGCGGCCCGGGATGACGTGTCCTTGGACGCGGCGGCCGACGTGGCGCCCGCCCGGGATGACTCGGCGCCGGCCCGCCGCCAGCCGCAGGGGCGCGTGGCGGAGGGCGTGGTCGAGGTGCTCGGGAACGGCTCGGCCTTTTTGCGCGTGGAGCCGCCGGAGCCCTCCGACCAGGACGTGTACATCTCCGCCGCGCAGGTGCGCCGCTGCGAGCTCGTCTCGGGCGACCGCGTGAGCGGGCCGGTGCGCACGCCGCGCCGCTCCGAGCGCTACCCGTCGCTGGTGCGCATCGAGGAGATCAACGGCATGGCCGCCGAGAGCGTGTCGGGCGGCGTGCACTACGACGAGCTGCCGGTGGACTACCCGCGCGAGCGCATCGCGCTCGGCTCGAGCGATCCCACGCTCGAGGCGATCGAGTGGCTCACCCCGCTCGGGCGCGGCTCGCGGGCGGTGATCGTGGGCGGGCGCCAGGCGGGCAAGACGGAGACGTTGATGCGGCTGCTCGCGGCGCTGCACGGCCGCGAGGACCTCACGATCAGCCTCGTGCTCGCGGGTGCGCGGCCCGAGGAGGTCGAAGCTTGGCGCGAGGGCCCGCTGGCGCCCGAGGCGGCGCTCACGTTCGCGGCGTCGGCGGACTCCCAGGACCAGGCGATCGAGCGGGCGCTCGACGCCGCCAGGCGGGTCGCCTCGCGCGGCGGCGACGCGCTCGTGCTGATCGACGGCCTCGACGGGGTGCACCCGCACAGCGCGCGCAAGGCGCTCGCGGCGGCGCGCAACCTGCGCGAGGCGGGCTCGCTCACGCTGATCGCGACCGCCACGCGCCCGTTCGGAGGGGAGAGCACGGTGATCGCACTCGACCCCGCGCTCACCTCCACCGGGCGACACCCCAACATCGACCTCGTCGCGAGCGGCACGCTGCGCGCGGAGCTGCTCGTTGGCGAGGACGGCGCGCAGGCGATCGCGCGGGCGAGGGCCGCGGCGCTCGAGGCGGCAGGCTAGACGAGCGGGCGCGCGCTTCAGCGGGGGTAGGCGACGCGGCCCCAGGAGGGCTCGGGCGCGAGCTCGATCGGCTCGCCGCTGCCCGTCGTGCCGGGGTCGGGCGGCTGCACATAGGCGAAGCCTCCGGTGCCCTCGTCGAAGGCCACCGCGAGCTCGCCCTCGTTGACGCGCTGGTCGAGCCAGGCGCCGCGGAACACGAGCCTGCGCAGCCAGTGCACGAGCGAGCGCTCGGCGGGGCCGACGAGCTCCGGCCAGCAGTCGCGCACATGCTCGCCGAGGGCGGAGGCGGGGTCGATGATCTCGCCGTTGACCGCGAGGTTCACGAGGTCTTCGAGCTCGTCCGCGCCGAGCCTGCCGCGCACGAACCCGAGCCTCAGCGCCGCCTGCTCGCAGCGCTCGGCGAAGTCCGCCTCGTTGAAGGTGAAGCGCAGGTCGCCGTATTCGAGGACGAAGTCCTCACCCGAGTCGTAGTTTCCGCGTCGCGCAGTTTCCATGGCCGTCGAGTGCCCCCGGGACCCCTCGTCGTGATCATACGTCCGGTTCCTGCCCTGACGTTTGCCATGCACGCGATATTGCACTCCCGCGCGGCCGTGGCGGGGCCGCGAGCGGCCCGACGGCGCACCGTATTACCCTGCTTCGATGGCGCGGCTGACGCAGCACGGATTGCGGCGGGTGCTCGGCACGAGCGCGCTGTTCTCCACCGCCTACGGCAACGTGGGCTCCTCGATCTACTACGCGCTCGGGCTCGTGGCCTCCTACGCGCTGGGTCTCACGCCGGTCGTGTTCGTGATCACCGGCGTGATCTTCTACCTGACGGCCGCCACGTACGCCGAGGCCACCGCGATGTTCCCCGAGGCGGGCGGCTCCTCGAGCTTCGCGCGGCACGCCTTCAACGAGCTGGTGTCGTTCTTCGCGGCGTGGGCGCAGATGCTCAACTACACGATCACGATCGCCATCTCGGCGTTCTTCGTTCCGCACTACCTCGGCGGGCTGTTCTGGCCGGCTCTGCAACACGGCCCCGGCGACGTGCTGTTCGGCATCGCCGTCGTCGGGCTCCTCTCGGTCGTGAACGTGGTCGGCGTCAAAGAGGCGGCGGGGCTCAACATCGTCCTCGCGCTCACCGACCTCGGGACGCAGCTGCTGCTGGTCGGCATCGGCATCGCGCTGGTGCTCTCGCCGCACGTGCTCCTCAGCAACGTGCACCTCGGCATCGCGCCGAACTGGAAGGACTTCCTCGTGGCGATCCCGGTCGGGATGATCGCCTACACCGGCATCGAGACGATCTCGAACATGGCCGAGGAGGCGCGCGACGAGACGACCACGATCCCACGCGCGATCAGGGCGGTCGTCGGCGCGGTGTTCGCGATCTACGCGGCGCTCCCGCTGGTGGCGCTCTCGGCGCTTCCGGTGCATCGTCAGGCGGACGGCCACTACACGACGCTGCTCGGCACGAGCGAGGCCAAGGGCGGCTTCGCGGGCGATCCCGTGCTGGGGATCGTCAAGCACCTGCACCTCGGCCCGCTGCAGTCGGCCGGGGAGATCTACGTGGGCCTGCTCGCCGCCACGATCCTGTTCATCGCGGCCAACGCCGGGATCATCGGCGCCTCCCGGCTGATCTATTCGATGGGGCTGCACCGTCAGGTGCCGGGCCTGCTCAGCCGCCTGCATCCGCGCTTCTCGACCCCGTGGTTCGGGATCCTGCTGTTCGGCTTCGTCGCGTGCATCACGATCATCCCGGGCAAGGCCAGCTTCCTCGGCAACATGTACGCCTTCGGAGCGATGCTCTCTTTCACGCTGGCGCATCTGTCGGTGATCAGGCTGCGCATCACCCAGCCGCATCGCGAGAGGCCGTACCGGGGCCCCGGCACGGTTCGCATCCGCGGCCACGACCTGCCGCTGTTCGCGCTGCTCGGGATGCTCGGCACGGGCCTCGCGTTCGTGACCGTGACGATCCTGCACCTCGACGTCGCGGCCGCGGGTATCGCGTGGCTGTTGCTCGGCGTGGGCGTGTACGTCGTCTACCGACGGCGCCACGGGCTCGATCTGCGCGGCACGACGGTGGCGCCGCGCCACGAGCGACCGCCGGACTTCGAGGAGCTCGCGTACCGCACGGCGCTCGTGCCGATCTTCGGCGACGACGTGAGCGCCACCGCGCTCGCCAGCGCGTCGAAGCTGATCGGCGAGGGCGGCATCGTGTATGCGGCGTACGTTCTCCCCGTGCCCAGCCAGCTGTCGCTGGAGGCGGGGCTCGAGAACGAGGAGGCGCACGGGCGCTCGGTGCTCGAGAGCGCGCGCATCCAGGCCAGGCGCCGCGGGATCAAGATCCGCACCGACCTGATCCGCACGCGCAATCCCGGCGCCTCGCTCGTCGAGGAGGCCCGGCGCATCAACTGCGATGTCATCTACTGGTCGGCGATCCACGCTCCGAGGGGCGAGCAGCGGATCGGCCCGACGGCGACGTACCTGTTGAGCAAGCGCCCCTGCCGCGTAATCATCGAGACGGAGAACCCGCCCCTGCTCGCACGCGAGCGCGAGAAGCTTTCGGCCTGAACCACACCGCACCGCCGTGTCCGCGCCTCTACGCCTGAGCCCCAACCGCCCCTCGGCGCCGGCCGGCGTGCTCGTCGCGGTCGCGGGGGTGGCGGCGGCCACGGCGCTGATCTATCCGCTCAAGAGCGTCACGCCGGTGCTCTCGCTCGGCGTCCTCTACGTGCCCGCGGTGCTGGTCGTCTCGATGCTGTGGGGGCTCGGCCTGGGTGCGGCCACGAGCGTCCTGAGCGCGGCCGCCTTCAACTTCTTCCACCTGCCGCCCGGCGGGCGCTTCGACCTGGCGGACGAACGGGATTGGGTGGCGCTGCTCGTGTTCCTGATCGTGGCGGTCGCCACCGGCATGGTCGCGGAGCTCGCACGCACGCGCAGCCGCGAGGCCGAGCAGCGCCGCCAGGAGGCCGACCTGGCGGCCGAGATGGCTCAGCTGCTGCTCGGCTCGGCGGACCTCGACGGCGCGCTGCGCGAGGCCGGAGCGACGCTCGCGGCTGCGCTCGGCGCACGCTCGGCCGCGATCTCCGTCGGCGCGGCGGAGCCCGACCCCGGCGAGGGCGCGCGGTTCGAGCTGCGCGCCGACGGCCGCGCGGTCGGCGCGCTCGTGCTCGACGGGGAGCTCCCCGGCATCGAGCTCGCGCGGGTCGCCGAGCGGATCGTGCCGTCGCTTGGGTCGATCCTTGGGGCGGCGCTGCACCGTGAGGAGCTGCAGCGCGAGGTGGTCGAGACACAGGCGCTGCGCCGCAGCGACGAACTGAAGACCGCCGTGCTGCGCTCGGTCTCGCACGACCTGCGCACGCCGCTGACAGCGATCCTCACCGCTGCCGCGGCGCTCGACGCCGAGCGGCCGACACGCGAGAACGCCGGCGAGGTGCGCGAGCAGGTGCTCGACGCCGGCACCCGCCTGTGGCGGCTGATCGAGAAGCTGCTCGACCTGTCGGTGCTGCAGGCCGGCCGCGCCGAGCCGCGCGTCGAGTGGTGCTCGCTCGAGGAGGTGCTGCAGGAGGCGATCGAGCAGGCCGGCGACGACGCCCGCCTGCTGACGCTGTCGGTCGACTCGGACCTGCCGCTGTTGCGAGGAGACCCGAGCCAGCTCGAGCGGGCCTTCGCGAACATCCTCGAGAACGCGCTGCGCCACTCCGCCGGCAAGCCCGTGTCGGTGAGGGCGCGGCGGGTGCGCGAGCGCGTGCGAGTGCTCGTCGTGGACCAGGGCCCGGGTATCGCGCGCGAGGAGCAGGCGCGCATCTTCCTGCCCTTCTACCGCGCGCGCGGCGACTCCACCCACCCCGGATCGGGGCTCGGGCTCGCGATCACCAAGGGCTTTCTCGAGCTGAACGGCGCGCGTATCGCCGTCGAGTCCGGTTCCGGCGCCGGCACCACGTTCGTGGTCGAGTTCCCGCTCGGCGCCTCGCCCGAAGAGCTGGGCGCTCCGGCCGGCGCGCTCGGATGACGGCGGGCGCGCAGCGGGTGCTCGTGTGCGACGACGACGCGCAGATCCTCCGCGCGCTCAAGCTGATCCTGCGCGACGGCGGCTTCGAGGTGCTGAGCGCCTCGAGCGCCGAGGAGGCGCTCGACGCGGCCGCGGTCGGCGGCCCGCACGTGGCCATCATCGACCTGCTCCTGCCCGACGCTCACGGCATCGAGCTGTGCCGGCGGCTGCGCGAATGGAGCGAGATGCCGATCCTGGTGCTCTCCGCGGTGGGCGAGGAGCAGACCAAGATCGACGCGCTGCACGCCGGCGCCGACGACTACATCACGAAGCCGTTCGGGCCCGGCGAGCTCGTCGCGCGGGTGCACGCGGCGCTGCGTCGCGCGGGGCGCGACACGAGCGAGCCGCGCGTCGAAGCGGGTGGCCTGGTCGTGGACCTGGCGGCGCACGCCGCGTTCCTCGACGGCGTGGAGGTGCGCCTCACGCCGACGGAGTTCGCGCTGCTGCGCACGCTCGTGCTCAACCGGGGGCTGCTGATCACCCACCGGCAGCTCCTCACGGAGGTGTGGGGGCCCGAATACGCCGACGCCACGCCCGTGCTGCGCACCCACATCGCCAACCTGCGCAGCAAGCTCCAGGCGGGCGAGGGCTCGCGCAGGCTGATCCGCACCGAGTCGGGGATCGGCTACCGCTTCAACGGCTGAGCCGCGCGCGCCGCGGCCCGCGGCCCCGCGGCGTGGGGCGGAGGGCATCGGCGAGCCCGAGCGCCGCATTCCCGGGGCGCGGCGGGCGATCTTTACAAAAGCTGAATGCTCCGGGGGCCGTTCTTAATACGAGCTTCACAGGCCCCGACCTAGCCTGAAGGTTGGTGATCACCCTGGTCCTCCGCGCGGTGTCGGGCGCGACCCGGAGCAGGTCGTAGATGGCGCGTCTCACCGAGCACGGGCTGCGCAGGTCGGTCGGGGTCCCCGGCCTGTTCGCGACCGCCTACGGCAACGTGGGCTCCTCGATCTACTACGCGCTGGGGCTCGTGGCGGGCTACGCGCTGGGCCTCACCCCGGTCGTGTTCATGTGCGCGGGCGCGCTGTTCGTGCTCACCGCCAAGACGTACGCGGAGGGCGCGTCGATGTTCCCCGAAGCGGGCGGCGCCTCGTCGTTCGCGCGGCACGCGTTCAACGAGGTCGCGTCGTTCTTCGCCGGGTGGGCGCTGTCGCTCGACTACATCATCACGATCGCGATCTCGGCGTTCTTCGTGCCGCACTACCTCGGCGCGTTCTTCCCCGCGCTCGTGCACAACCCCGGCGACATCATCGGCGGGATCGTCACGATCGTGGTGCTCGCGGCGCTCAACGTGCGCGGCCTCGGCGAGTCGGCGAAACTCAACCTCGTCCTCGCGGTCACCGACCTCGCCACGCAGACGCTGCTCGTGGGGCTCGGCTTCGCCCTCGTCCTGAACCCGTCGCTGCTCGTGCACCAGGTGCACCTCGGCACCGCGCCGAGCTGGAACCACCTGATCTTCGCGCTGTCGGTGGCGATGGTCGCCTACACCGGCATCGAGACGGTCTCGAACATGGCCGAGGAGGCGAAGGACCCCGGCCACGACGTGCCGCGCGCGGTGAACCTGGTGGTGTTCGCGGTGCTGGGCGTGTACGCGGGGATCTCGGTGGTGGCGCTGTCGGCGCTGCCGGTCGTCCACCACGCGGGCCACTACACCACGCAGCTCGGCACGACCTTCGAAAACGACCCGGTGCTCGGGATCATCTCGCGCCTGGGCCTGCACGGCATGGTGCTGACCGTCGCCCGCTACTACGTCGGCGTGCTCGCCGCGACGATCCTGTTCATCGCGACCAACGCGGGGCTGATCGGCATGTCGCGGCTGTCGTGGTCGCTCGCCGAGCACCGCCAGCTGCCCAGCATCTTCTCGCAGCTGCACCCACGCTACCGCACCCCGTGGTTCACGATCGCGTTCTTCTCGGTGCTCGCGGGCCTCTTGATCCTTCCGGGCCAGACGAAACTGCTCGGCAACCTCTACTCGTTCGGCGCGATGCTGTCGTTCACCACCGCGCACATCGCGGTGGTGGCGCTGCGCGTGAAGGACCCCGACCGCGAGCGGCCCTACAAACTGCCGTTCAACGTGCGCATCCGCGGGTACGCGATCCCGGTGACCGCGGTGATCGGCGGCATCGGCACGTTCGCCGCGTGGTGCTCGGTGGTGGCGCTCCACACCGAGGCGCGCACGATCGGCATCCCCTGGATGATCGGGGGGATGGCGATGTACTTCCTGTACCGCCGTCGCTGCGGGCTGAGCGCGACCGAAACGTGCAGGATGCCGCGGCCCGAGCGCCCGGCGGACTTCGAAGAGCTCGGCTACCGCACCGCGCTCGTGCCGATCTTCGGCGATGACGTGAGCGCATCGGCGCTCGCGAGCGCCGCCAAGCTGATCGGCGCAGACGGGATCGTGTACGCGGTGTACGTGATCCCGGTGCCGAGCCAGCTGTCGCTCGAGGCGGGCCTCGAGGAGGAGGAGGCGCACGGGCGCTCGGTGCTGGAGGTCGCGCGCATCCAGGCCAAGCGCCGCGGGCATCAAGATCCACACCGGGCTGATCCGCACGCGCAACCCCGGCGCCGCGCTCGTGGACGAAGCGCGCCGGATCGGCTGCGACGTCGTGTACTGGTCCACGATCCATGCTCCCGCAGGCGAGCAGGGCATCGGCCCCACCGCCGCGTACCTGCTCAGCAGGCGCCCCTGCCGCGTGATCATCGAGACCGAGAACCGCCCCAACGGGCGCGCGCCCGCGCGCGAGCCCGAGCCCGCCCCGGCCTGAGCCCGCCTAGCGTGCGGACACGGCGTCGCGCAGCGCCGGTCCCACCTCGGGGTGGCGGAACTCGTAGCCGCGCATCAGCGCCCTCGCGGGCACCACGCGCGCGCCGCCGGTCACGATCTGCGCCATCTGGCCGTACAGCGCGCGCAGCGCGGCCCCGGGGACCGGCAGCAGCGCGGGCCGGTGCAGCGCGGCGCCGAGCGCGCGGGAGAACTCGCGGTTGGTGACGGGTTCGGGCGCGGTGGCGTTGACGGGGCCGTCGTAGCGCTCGTCCTCGAGCGCGGCCAGCATGATCCCGATCACGTCATCGGTGTGGATCCAGGAGACGTACTGGCGCCCGCCCGCCACCGGGCCGCCCACGCCCAGGCGGAAGGCGGGCAGCATGCGCGCGAGCGCGCCGCCGCGGCGGTCGAGCACCACGCCCGTGCGGACCTGCGCGGCGCGCATGCCGAGCTGCGCCGCGCGCGCGGCCTCGCTCTCCCATTCGACGCACACGACCGCCAGGAAGTCGCCGCCGGGCGGCGCTTCCTCGTCGAGCGGCTCGTCGCCGTGGGAGCCGTAGTAGCCGATCGCCGAGGAGCTCACGAGCACGGCGGGCCGCCGCTCGCAGGCGCGCAGCCCCGCGATGAGGTTGCGCGTGCCGAGCACGCGGCTCTCGCGGATCGCGCGGCGCGCGCTCTGGCTCCAGCGCTGCGCGACGGGGGCGCCCGCCAGGTGGGCCACCGCGTCGCGCCCTTCGAGCGCCTCCACCGGCGCGGGCCCCTGCTGCGGGTCCCACTCGATCGCCGCCACCTCCCCGAGCCGCTTGGGCGCCCGCGCGGGGTCGCGGGTGAGCACCGTCACCTCGTCGCCGCGCTCGCGCAGCGCCGCCACGAGCCTGCCTCCGAGGAGCCCGGTGGCTCCCGTCACCGTCACCCGCGCGGCGCTCACGCCGCGCAGCATCTCACACGCGACCGTCCCCCAGTGGGGAGCCGCGGGAGCCGCCCGCGATCGAGTCGCCGTGCGCGTAGCCGACCTCCGAGCCGGCGTTGGCGAGGCCCGCGGCGCGCGCCTCGTCCGCCACCGCGGCGGCCACCGCGGGCGCCACGTCGCGGTTGAAGACCGACGGGATGATGTAGTCCTCGCGCAGCTCCGAGTCCTCCACGATCGCGGCGATCGCGCGAGCGGCGGCCATCTTCATCTCCTCGGTGATCGCCGGGGCGCGCACGTCGAGCACCCCGCGGAAGACGCCGGGGAAGCACAGCACGTTGTTGATCTGGTTGGGGTAGTCCGAGCGGCCCGTGGCCATGATGCGCACGTACGGCGCCGCCTCCTCGGGGTCCACCTCGGGGTTGGGGTTCGCCATCGCGAACACCATCGCGTCGCGGTTCATGCGCGCGAGCGCCTGCGCCGGCAGCGTGCGCGCGCCCGAGACGCCGATCACGAGGTCGGCGCCGTCGATCACGTCGGCGGGCCCGCCCGCCATGTGCTCGGGGTTGGTGCGCTCGGCGAGCCACCTCTTGAACTCGTTCATCGAACCGTCGAGGTAGTCCTCGCGGGCCGCGTGCAGCGCGCCGCCGGAGTCCACCCCGATGATGTTCTGGACGCCCGCCTCGAACATGATCTTCGCCACGGCGATGCCGGCGGCGCCGAGGCCGATGATCAGCACCTTGAGGTCCTCGAGGCGCCTGCCGGTGAGCTTCACCGCGTTGAGCACCGCCGCCATCACCACCACGGCGGTGCCGTGCTGGTCGTCGTGGAAGACGGGTATGTCGAGCTCCTCCTTGAGCCGGTCCTCGATCTCGAAGCAGCGCGGCGCGGAGATGTCCTCGAGGTTGATGCCGCCGAACGCGGGCGCGAGCAGCTTGATCGTGCGGACTATCTCGTCGGCGTCGCTCGTCTCGAGGCAGATCGGGAACGCGTCCACGCCGCCGAACTCCTTGAACAGGCAGCACTTGCCCTCCATCACCGGCATCGCCGCACGCGGTCCGATCGCGCCGAGGCCGAGCACCGCGGTGCCGTCGGATACGACCGCCACGGTGTTGCGCTTGATCGTGTACTGGAACGCCTTCTCGGGGTCGTCGGCGATCGCCAGGCACACGCGCGCGACGCCGGGGGTGTAGAGCATCGAGAGGTCCTCGCGCGTCTTCAGCGGGTGCTTGTTGTGCTGCTCGATCTTGCCGCCCACGTGCAGCAGGAACGTGCGGTCGGTGGTGTCCACCACCTCGGCGCCCTCCACCGCTCCGATCGCCTCCACGATCCGCGCCCAGTGCTCGCGCCCGGAGGCGTCGACCACGATGTCGCGCAGGCTGTGGCCGGCGTCGACCTCGACCAGATCCACGGCCCCGACGACGCCGCCGGCGTCGCCGATGGCGCCCGTGACGGCTGCAAGCAGCTGCCCGTGGGCGTCGCCCAGCTTGACCCGGATCGTGAGGCGGTACTGCGCGGACGGCGTTGTGGCCACGAAGAAGGCTCCCCTCGGTATTTGCGGCACGGGATGTTAGGCGCAAACGCGCGCGGGAGCGGCGCTGCACGGCTCCTTTTAGAGTGCTCTGTGGATGGCCACCGAAACGAAAGCAGCGGGGGGCGCCTCCGCGAGGGCGCGCGCGCGCAAAGCCGGGGCCGCGCCGCGCGATCCCGAGCGGCGGCTGTTTCTGATCGACGGGCCCAGCCTCGTGTACCGCGCGTTCTTCGCGCTGCCCGAGTCGATCGCGACCTCCACCGGCGAGCCCACCAACGCGATCTTCGGGTTCGCCTCGATGCTCGTAAAGATCGTCACCGAGTACGGCGTGTGCCCCACGGTGGTCGCGTGGGACGCCGGGATGTCGGGGCGCACGGAGGTCTACCCGGAGTACAAGGCGCAGCGGCGCAGCCGCCCGGACCTGCTCAAGGAGCAGTGGCCCGCGATGGAACCGCTGGTGGAGGCGTTCGGCTATCGCAACATGCGCGTGGAGGGCTTCGAGGCCGACGACCTGATCGCGTCGGTCGCCGAGCAGGCGCTGCAGGCGAGCCCGCCGGTCCCGGTGATGATCGTGACGGGCGACCGCGACGTCTTCCAGCTGATCGACGAGCAGGGCCTCGTGAAGGTGATGGCGACCTCGCGCGGCATAACCGAGACGAAGATCTACGACCGCCAGGCGGTGATCGACCGCTATGGCATCCCGCCCGAGCTGATCCCCGACTTCTACGGGCTGAAGGGAGACACCTCCGACAACATCCCCGGGGTCCCGGGCATAGGCGACAAGACCGCCAGCGAGCTGATCCAGAGCTTCGGCTCGCTCGAGGGCGTGCTTTCGCACATCGACGAGGTCAGCGGCCCGAAGCGCAAAGCCAACCTGCTCGAGCATGCGCAGGACGCGCGCACCTCGCGCGAGCTCGCGACGGTGCGCCGCGACGTGCCGGTGGACGTCGACATCGCCGCGGAGGCCACGCGCGACCCCGACCGCTCGAGCATCCGCGAGATGTTCCGCCGCTACGAGCTGCGCGACCCGCTGAGGCGCCTGGAAGAGGCGCTCGGCGACGCCGAGCTCGCGGCGCCGCACGCCGAGTCCGAGCTCGAGATGACCGCGCGCGTGCGCGCCGGGGCGCCCGCGGACATCGCGGGCTTCGCGCCGGACGCGAGCGAGCTGTGCGTGGCGGTGCGCGCGAGCGAGCCGGCCGAGGGCGAGCTGTTCGCCGAGGGCTCTCCGTGGCGCTTCGCCGCAGCGGCCGGCGGCGAGGTGCTCGCGGGCGACTGCGCCGCGCCCGAGGAGGTGGCGCGCGCGTGCGGCGATCGGGCGGTGGTGGTGCACGACGCGAAAGCGCTCGGCGTGATTCCGCCGGGGCTCGTCCACGACACGCTGCTCGGCGCCTACCTGCTCGACCCCGCGCGACGCGGCTATCCGTTCGCCGAGCTGTGCGAGGAGCGCGGCCTCGGCTCGGACCTCGAGGATCCGGTGGCCGCCGACGCGCTGCTGCTCGGCGCGCTCGCGGACTGGCAGCGCGAGCAGATCGCGGCGCGCGGCCTCACGCAGGTGATGGACGAGATCGAGCTGCCGCTGGTGCAGGTGCTGCGCGAGATGGAGCTGCTCGGCGTGCGCCTGGACCTCGAGCGGCTCGGCGCGATCACCGAGCGCGTGCGCGAGGAGATCGCGGGCCTCGAAACGGAGATCTTCGAGCTCGCGGGCGAGGAGTTCCTGATCGCCTCGCCGCAGCAGCTCGGCGAGATCCTGTTCGTCAAGCTCGGGCTGTCGCGCAAGCGTCGCGGCAAGACGGGCTTCTCGACCGACGCTCGCGTGCTGCAGGCGATCCGCGCAGAGCACGAGATCATCCCCAGGATCGAGCGCTGGCGCGAGCTCTCGACCCTGATCAAGACCTACCTCGACGTGCTGCCCGAGATGGCCGACGAGCGCTCGCGCATCCACACCACGTTCCTGCAGGCCGTCGCCACCACGGGGCGCCTGTCGAGCACCAACCCCAACATGCAGAACGTGCCGATCCGCACGCCGCTGGGGCGCGAGATCCGCGGGTGCTTCGAGGCCGAGCCGGGCGCGCTGCTGATCTCCGCCGACTACTCGCAGATCGAGCTGCGGGTGCTCGCCAACGTCGCCGGCGAGGACGCGCTGATGGAGATCTTCAAGCGCGGCGAGGACGTCCACACGGCGACGGCGTCGCGCGTGTTCGGCGTGTCCGCCGACGGGATCGACCCGGGCATGCGCTCGAAGGCGAAGATGATCAACTACGGCATCGTCTACGGCCTGTCCGATTACGGGCTCGCCGATCGCCTCAACATCCCGCGCGAGGAGGCGAAGGAGTTCATCGACGCCTACCTCGAGCGCTTCCCGCGCGTCGCCGAGTTCATGGCGGCCACGATCGAGCGCGCCAAGGAGCAGGGCTACGTGACCACGCTGTGGGGCCGCCGGCGGCAGATCCCGGAGCTGCGCGCGCGCAACTACCAGGTGCGCACGCTCGGCGAGCGGCTCGCCGTGAACACCGTGATCCAGGGCACCGCCGCGGACATCATCAAGCTCGCGATGGTGCGCTGCCACGGCGCGCTCGCCGCGTCGCAGCTCGGGGCGCGGCTGCTGCTCACGATCCACGACGAGCTGCTGTTCGAAGCCGACCCCGGGGAGGTCGACGCGGCGCGCGAGCTGGTCGAGCGCGAGATGTGCGGCGTGTGGGAGCGCGAGCCGCCGCTCGCGGTGGACGTGGGCGTGGGGGAGAACTGGCTCGAGGCGAAGTGAGCGCGCTCAGCCGAGCGCGGTGCTGAACCCCTCGCGCCAGCTGGCGTGCGACGGCGTCCAGCCGAGCGCGCGCTTGGCGAGCGCGTTGCTCGCGCCCTGGCCCGCGGTCATCGCCTGCACGCCGTAGGCGCCGGCGACGAGGCGCGCGAGCCACACGGGCACGCGCATCGGCCGCGGCGCGCCGAGCGCATCGGCGAACGCGGGGATCCAGTCGCCGACGCGCGCGGGCTCGTCGTCCACGACGTTGTAGACGCCCGGCTCGCCGCCGAGCGCCGCGAGCGTCGCGGCGGCCGCGTCGTCCACGTGGATGAACGGCCACACGCCGTTGCCGTCGCCGACAACGGGGAGCCTGCGGCGTTTGGCGTCCCGGCCCATCGAGCCGGCGCCCGAGATGGCGCTTCCGGGCCCGTAGAAGTAGCCATAGCGCAGCACCGTGCCGCCCGCGTCGCGCACCGCGCGCTCGAGCGCGGCCACCGCGCCGATCGTGCGCGCGCCCGGCGCAGGCGCGTCCACGTACAGGGGGTCGGCCTCTGAATGGACCGTGCCGGGCGGCCCCGGCGCGTACGCGAACGCGATGCTCTGCGCCACGATCCGCCCGGCGCTCGCCTCGCGCGCCGCGTCCACGAGGATGCGCGTGCCCTCGCTGCGCAGGCGGTCGTTGAGCTCGAAGTCGCGCGCGATCCTGCGCGGGTTGACGCGCGCGGGGATCGAGGTGAGCTGGTGGATCACCGCGTCGGGCCGCGCGGCCGCCACCGCGGCCCCGACCGCGGGAGCGTCGAGCGCGTCGGCCACCACCGCCTGCGCGCCGTGCGCGCGCAGCTCCGCCGCACGCTGCTCCGAGCGCGTCATCGCGGTGACCTCGTGGCCCGCGCCGAGCAGCATCGGCAGCAGGCGCCTGCCGATCACCCCGGTGGCGCCCGCGAAGAAGACCCTCATCGCAGCGCCGCGGGCGCGGGCGCCGGGCCGTCGGGCGTGGCGCTGTCGGGCGCAGCGACACGGGGCGTCGCGCCGTCGGGCAGCGCACGATCGGACACCGCGCCGCCTGGCACCGCGCACACCCTGCCCTCGCTGAAGCCCGCCGCGCCGATCCCGAGCGCGGCGTTGAGGCGCGCCCTGAAGTTCTCGAGCGCGGCGGCGGCCGCGAGCTCGACGATCTGCGCGTCGTCGAAGTGCGCGCGAAGCGCCTGCACGAGCTCGTCGGTCACGGCGCTCGGGGTACGCGTCGCGGCGGCGGCCAGGTCGAGCGCGAGTTTCTCGCGCTCGACGAACAGCTTGCTCTCGCGGTGGCGCGCGAGCGCGAGCAGCTCCTCGTCGCGCAGGCCGGTGCGCCGCGCGACGGCCGAGCCGATGTCGATGCAGTACTCGCATTCGACGAGCGTGGCGGCCTTCAGCACCACGAGCTCCTTGAGCCGGCGATCCACATGCCGGCTGCGCTCGAACCCGAGCTCGAGGCCGCCGTAGCCGAGCAGCAGGGCGGGGGTGCGGGCGAGCACCTCGACCGGCTCGATGGCGCCCGCCGGGTTGCTGCCCGCCGCCTGCGCGGCCTTGCGCCGCGCGAGCGCGAGCAGCAGGCGCGTGAACGGGCCGGCGTCGCGTCTGTGCAGCGGCGCTATGCGGCTCACCGGGGGCTCCCTGGGCGGGTTGCGGCCCCGGCGCGCTCGCTCGAGCGCGCGAGCACCAGCAGCCACCCGAGCAGGCCGGTGGAGACGGCGAGCGAGAAGAAGTCGAAGTAGCCGGTCCAGCGCGGATGTGCCTTGCCGATGTCCACGAGGTGGTTGACGCTGTGCAGCGCGAACTGCAGCGTGGTCACCGCGAGCAGCGGCACCCGCCAGCTCGCGCGGCGAGCCGACACGAGCAGCCCCACGCCGATCGCCGCGGCGTACGTGGAGACGTCGCGGATGTAGTGGTCGTTGGCCGCCCCGAACGGCCCCACCGATTCGTAGAAGGCGTGCGGCGCAGCCGCCATGAACACCGCGAGGCCGATGTGGTAGGCGGCGAACACGTACAGGCCCGCGAGCAGCATCGAGGACTCGAACTCGGAGCGCGCGTGCGCGGGGCGGGCTGGGGTGGAGATGCTCATGCCGCCACGATATGGTGCCGGTGGTGCCCCGTACAGCACCACTTTTCGCATGAGATCGGGTACCAATTCGACGCCCGAGGTGCTTCTCGAGTTGAGCCGCTCGGCGCGCGTGCCGCTGCGCGCGCAGCTCGAGGACGCGCTGCGCGAGGCCGTCCGCTCCGGCCGCCTGCCCGCCCGCGCGCGGCTGCCCGCGAGCCGCGTGCTCGCGTCGGACCTGGGGGTGTCGCGGCGCCTGGTGGTGGACGCCTACGCGCAGCTGCTCGCGGAGGGCTACCTGGTGGCGCGCGCGGGCGCGGGCACGTACGTCGCGGAGGCGGCCGCGGGCGCGAGCGCGCCCGCGGCGGAGCGCCCTGCGCGCACGCCCGCGTTCGACTTCTTCCCCGGCTACCCCGACCTGGCCTCGTTCCCGCGGCGCATGTGGCTGCGCGCCACGCGCGAGACGCTCGCCACGGCGCCGATCGCGAGCCTCGGCTACCCCGACCTGCGCGGCACCTCCGAGCTGCGGCGCGCGCTGGCGGGCCACCTGCGGCGCGTGCGCGGCGTGGTCGCCGACCCGCAGGCGATCGTGGTGTGCTCCGGGGTCGCCCAGGCGCTCGTGCTGCTCGCCCGCGCGCTCGGCGCGCCGCACGTCGCGCTCGAGGATCCGGGCCTGCCGGTGCACGGAGCGATCCTGCGTGCCCACGGGGCGCGGACGAGCCCGCTGCCGGTGGACGAGCACGGCGCGCGCGTGCAGGAGCTCGAGGCGCTGCAGGCTCGCGCGGGGAGGATCGACGCGGTGTTCGCCACCCCCGCGCACCAGTCGCCGCTCGGGGTGGCGCTCGCGCCCGAGCGCAGGGCCGCGCTGCTCGAGTGGGCGGGCGCGAGCGGAGGCATCGTGATCGAGGACGACTACGACGCGGAGTTCCGCTTCGACCGTCCGCCGCTCGGCGCGCTGCAGGGTCTCGCGCCCGACCGCGTGATCTACCTCGGCACCGCGTCAAAGACGCTCGCGCCGGCGCTGCGGCTCGGCTGGATGGTGCTCCCCGGGGAGCTCGTCGGCGCGGTCGCCGAACAGCGCATGCTCGCCGACCAGGGCGCGCCCGCGCTCGAGCAGCTCACGCTCGCGCGGCTGATCGAGGGCGGCGCCTACGACCGCCACCTGCGCCAGGCAAGGCGGCGCTACCGCGCGCGCCGTGACGCGCTCGTGCAGGCGGTCGCGCGCCACCTCCCGGATGCACGCGTGACCGGCGTGGCGGCGGGGCTGCACGCGGTGGTGCGGCTCGGACGCGAGTTCGACGGCGTCGCGCTGCTGCGCGCGGCCCGCAGGCGCTCGGTGGCGGTCTACCTGCTCGGACACGCCTACGCGGAGCCGCGGCCCGGCGACGACGGCCTGGTGCTCGGCTACGCGAACGTGACGGAGTCGGGAATCGAGGAGGGCATCCGGCGGCTCGCGCTGGCGCTCGCCGACACTGGCGTGGGGGGCGCGATCGCGAGGTAGTGCTCGAACGCCCACGCGGCCAGGCGCCTGTTCTCGAACGCCCGGATCACCTCGCCCAGCGCCCGCGTGGAGGTCAGCTGGCCGACGGCGCGCTGGACGAGCAGCAGCAGGCGGAACTTGAGCGCGCGCGCGTCGGAGAGCGCTGCGTAGCGCGCAAGCGCCTGCTCGCGCGTGGCGCGGCCCGCGAGCACCTCGCGCAGCTCGCGCCCGCACGCGAGGCCGAAGTACAGCGCGGTGCGGATGCCCTCGGCGGTCAGCGGCAGGCAGTGCCCGGCCGAGTCGCCCGCGAAGAACACCCCGTCCTCGACCGCGGGACGCAGCTGGTGGGGGATCCAGTTGCCCTGGTAGCGCTCCGCGGGCAGGCCGAGGTCGTGCGCGAGGCGCACGGTCGGCTCCTTCACGTGATGCGAGGGCCAGAACGATCCGACCCCGACGCGCAGCTCGCCGCCGGCCGGGAAGCACCACGAGTAGCCGGCGCGCACGTAGCCCGCGTCGATCCACAGCTCGAGCTCCTCGCTGCTGCCGTGCGGGTGCACCTCCAGCCCGCGCGAGAGCCGCGCGTTCGGCGGCTGGATCGCGGGGCCGTTGGCGAGAACGCGCCTCCACCCGAGCGCATCCACGATCAGCGGCGCGCGCAGCTCGCCGCGGTCGGTCTGCACCGCGGTGCCATCGCGGCCGATGACCGTCGCGGTCTCGAACTCGACCGCGCCCGTGTCGGCGCGCTCCCACAGCAGAGCGCACAGCTCGCGGTAGTCGAACGTGGAGAACGACCACGGCAGCTGCCAGCGCGCGGTGCGCCGCGGCGTGTGCACGACCAGCTCGCCGAACGTCTGGCGCAGCGAGCCCATCAGCTCGAGCGCCTGCATCCACAGGGTGGGCATCGCGCACGCCGAGGTCTGGCGCTCGCCGATCTCGTAGCGGTCCACGACGAGCACCTGCGCGCCGGCGCCGGCCAGCTCGCACGCGACCGCGAGGCCCGCAAAGCTGGCTCCGCACACGAGCACGTCGCAGTCGCGCTGCAAGCGGGTGCGCTCGTCTCCCCGCTTCGTCGCACGTACCGGCATCTTCCGGCAATCATACGGCTGCGCTACGCTTCGCCCGGTGCACATGGCTATAGAGGATCCCCAGGCCCGCGTGGTAGACGGGTCAAACGGACTCCTGCTGGAGATTGACGGGCAGATAGTGCCCAACTACGACGCGACCTTCCGCCCCATCGAGGAGGGCGAGGTCGTCACGGGCCACGTCGTCCGGATCGACAAGGACGAGGTGCTCGTCGACATCGGCTACAAGTCCGAGGGCGTCATCCCCGCGAGCGAGCTCTCGATCCGCAAGACGGTGGATCCGAGCGAGGAGGTGCACCTCGGCGAGGAGGTCGACGCGATCGTCCTCACCAAGGAGGACCAGGACGGCCGCCTGATCATGTCGAAGAAGCGCGCGCGCTTCGAGAAAGCGTGGCGGCGCATCGAAACGGCGAACGAGTCCGGCGAACCGGTCGAGGGCACCGTGATCGAGGTCGTCAAGGGCGGGCTGATCATCGACCTCGGCGTCCGCGGCTTCCTGCCCGCGTCGCTCGTGGATATCCGCCGCGTGCCCAACCTCGACGAGTACATGGGCACGAAGATCGAGACGAAGGTCATCGAGCTGAACCGCTCGCGCAACAACGTGGTGCTGTCGAGGCGCGCGGTGCTCGAGGAGGAGCGCAAGGAGGTGCGCCAGCAGATCCTCGATCGCCTGCAGCCCGGCCTCGTGGTCGAAGGCCAGATCTCCAACATCGTCGACTTCGGCGCGTTCGTGGACCTCGACGGGATCGACGGGCTGATCCACATCTCCGAGCTCTCGTGGTCGCACGTCAACCACCCCAGCGAGATCCTCTCGATCGGCGACACCGTGAAGGTCAAGGTGCTCGACATCGACCGCGACCGCCAGCGCATATCGCTCGGTCTCAAGCAGACCCAGG
This sequence comes from uncultured Solirubrobacteraceae bacterium, assembly GCA_963813685.1. GTDB lineage: Bacteria > Actinomycetota > Thermoleophilia > Solirubrobacterales > Solirubrobacteraceae > Palsa-744. The sequence continues at coordinate 101,404 of CAWEZQ010000003.1, read as the reverse complement.
AGGACCCCTGGCAGCGCATCGTGGACACCTACAGCGTCGGCGACGAGCTCGAGGGCAAGGTCACCAAGGCGGTCACGTTCGGCGCGTTCGTCGAGATCATGGACGGGGTCGAGGGTCTCGTGCACATCTCAGAGCTCGCCTCCCACCACGTGGAGAACCCGCGCGAGATCGTGCACCCCGGCGATGAGATCCGGGTGAAGATCCTCGAGATCGACTCCGAGCGGCGCAGGCTGTCGCTGTCCGCGAAGCGCGTCGAGGACCAGATCCTGCCGGTCGCGCGCCCGGGCGACCAGGAGGCCGCCGCGGACGGCGGCGAGGAGGCCGAGACGCAGGCGGACGCCGAGCCCGCCGCCGAGGCGCCGGCCGAGACCGTTGTGGCGGAGGTCGCCGAGGAGGCGCCCGCCGAGGCGGACGCGCAGGCCGAGCCCGAGGCCGCCGCTGAGCCCGAGGCCGTTGCCGAGCCCGAGGCCGCCGCCGAGCCCGAGGCCGCCGCCGACCCCGAAGCCGCCGCCGAGCCCGAAGCCGCCGCCGAGCTGGCCGAGCAGGCCGCGCCCGTCTCCGAGCAGGCCGCCGGCAACGGCGCGGAGCCGCAGGCGTCAGCGGACGCCGAGGGCACCGAGGCTGAGCCCGCCGGCGAGTCCGCCGAGCAGGGCTGAGCTGCAGGCTCCGGGCGACGAGAGCTCGCGCGCGGGCGTTCCCTTCGTCGGGCTGACCGGCGGCATGGGCGCGGGCAAGACGACCGCGCTGGCCGCGCTCGAGCGGCTGGGGGCCGCGGTGCTCTCGAGCGACGCGGTGGTGCACGAGCTGTACGAGGGCGATGAGCTGCGCGACGCGGTGCTCGCACGGTGGGGGCCGGAGGTCGCGCCGGGCGGGAAGATCGACCGCGCCGCGGTCGCGCGGCACGCATTCGCGAGCCCCGAGGACCGCGCGTGGCTCGAGGGCCAGGTGTGGCCGCTCGTGGGCGCGCGCGTGGCGGCGTGGCTGGAGCGGGCGCGCGCGAGCGACCCGCCGCCGCGCGCGGCGGTGGTGGAGGTGCCGCTGCTGTTCGAGGCGGGCCTCGGCGACCTGTACGACGCCACGATCGCGGTGGTGGCGAGCGAGCAGCTGCGCGGCGAGCGCGCGGCGAGCCGCGGCCACGCGGCCGAGCGTGCGCGCGCCGAGCGCCAGCTCTCCCAGGAGGAGAAGGCGCGGCGTGCGACGTTCGCGGTACGCAACGACGGCAGCGAGGCGGACCTCGAGCGCGAGCTGTCGGCGGTTCTTGTAAAGCTAGGGAGATGAGCCGCGCGACGGTTGCGAGACGCACGGCGGTACCGAGGAGCTCGAGCGCCGCGCGCGCCGCGGCGGTGCTCGCGGTGCTGGCGCTCGGCATCCTGCTCGTGACGGGGCTGCACCGCGCCTCGAACGAGCTCTCGCTGCCGCTCGCCGATGCGAGCATCATCCGCGAACAGGCGTCCGAGAAGCGCCTCGATCCCGCGCTGATCGCCGGCGTGATCTACGCGGAGTCGAAATTCGACCCGCGCCCCTCCTCGGCGGGCGCGCAGGGCCTGATGCAGATCCTGCCCGAAACCGCGTACTACCTCGCGCACCTGTCGGGGGGCAGCAGGTTCACGGCGAGCGACCTCGCGACGCCGCAGGTCAACATCGCCTACGGCGCCTATTACCTGCGATACCTGCTCGACCACTACCACGGCGAAGTGATGCTCGCGCTGGCGGCGTACAACGCGGGAGTCACCAACGTGGACGGCTGGGTCGCGCAGGCGCGCTCGGACGGCACTCCGCTCACCGCGCAGCGGATCCCCTTCCCGGAGACGCGCGAATACGTCAAGCGCGTGCTCGACGCGCGCGCCGCGTACGCCGCCTCCTACCCGACGCAGCTCGGGCTGAGCTGAGGCCGGGGCGGGCGCGCGGTCGGGCGATACCGTAGGGGAGATGCCCGCCTTCAAGCTTGACGCAGTGTTCACGCCAACGGCCGACCAGCCCAAGGCGATCGAGTCGCTCGCCGAGGGCGTGACCCACGGCGAGCGCTTCCAGACGCTGCTCGGGGCCACCGGCACCGGCAAGACGATGACGATGGCGGGGGTGATCGAGGCGGTGCAGCGGCCGACGCTCGTGATCGCCCACAACAAGACGCTGGCGGCGCAGCTGTGCAACGAGTTCCGCACGTTCTTCCCCGAGAACGCGGTCGAGTACTTCGTGTCCTACTACGACTACTACCAGCCGGAGGCGTACGTCCCGAGCCGCGACCTGTACATCGAGAAGGACTCCGCGATCAACCAGGAGGTCGACCGGCTGCGCCACGCGGCGACCGCCGCGGTGTTCGCCCGCCGCGATGTGATCGTGGTCGCGTCGGTGTCGTGCATCTACGGCCTCGGCTCGCCGGAGACATACGAGATGAACATGCAGATCCTGCGCCGCGGCGAGGAGATCGACCGCGACAAGCTGCTGCGCAAACTCGTCTCGATCCAGTACACGCGCAACGACAGCGCGCTGTCGCGCGGCACGTTTCGCGTGCGTGGCGAGGTGCTCGAGGTGTTCCCCGCGTACGCCGAGACCGCGTTCCGCGCGACGCTGTTCGGCGACGAGGTGGAGCGGCTGCAGCACTTCGACCCGCTCACCGGCGAGCTGATCGCCGACGACCTCGAGCACGTGGCGATCTGGCCGGCGACGCACTACAACGTCAAGGAGGGCACGATCGAGTCGGCGGTGGAGGAGATCGGCCGCGAGCTGAACGAGCGCTGCGCGCAGCTCGAGTCGGAGGGCAAGCAGCTCGAGTCCCACCGGCTGCGCCAGCGCACGCAGTACGACATGGAGATGCTGCGCGAGATGGGCTTCTGCTCGGGCATCGAGAACTACTCGCGGATCCTCGACGGGCGCGCGCCCGGCGCGCGCCCGTACTGCCTGCTCGACTACTTCCCCGATGACTTCGTGTGCTTCATCGACGAGTCCCACCAGACGGTGCCGCAGATCGGCGGCATGCACGAGGGCGACCGCTCGCGCAAGCAGACGCTCGTCGAGTACGGCTTCAGGCTGCCGAGCGCGCTCGACAACCGCCCGCAGACCTTCGAGGAGTTCCTCTCGATCACGCCGCAGATGGTGTTCGTGTCGGCGACGCCGGGCGAGTACGAGCGCCAGCGCTCGACGCGCGTGGTAGAGCAGATCGTGCGGCCAACCGGGATCGTCGACCCGCTCGTGCAGGTGCGCGAGACGCGCAACCAGATCGACGACCTGATGAACGAGGTGCGAGCGCGCGTGGCGCGCGACGAGCGCGTGCTCGTCACGACGCTCACGAAGAAGATGAGCGAGGACCTCTCGCAGTACCTGCTCGAGATGGGCTTCAAGACGCGCTACCTGCACTCGGAGATCGACACGCTCGAGCGCATCCAGATCATCCGCGACCTGCGCCTCGGCGAGTACGACGTGCTCGTGGGCGTGAACCTCCTGCGCGAGGGTCTCGACCTGCCCGAGGTCTCGCTGGTGGCGATCCTCGACGCCGACAAGGAGGGCTTCCTGCGCGGCGAGACCTCGCTGATCCAGACGATCGGGCGAGCGGCGCGCAACGTCGAGGGCACCGTGCTGATGTACGCCGACAAGGAGACCCGCGCGATGCGCGCTGCGATCTCCGAGACCAACCGCCGGCGCGAAATCCAGCTCGCCTACAACGAGCGCAACGGCATCACCGCGGCGACGATCGTGAAGGGCATCTCCGACATCGCCGAGTTCCTGCAGGCCGAGTCGAAGGTGCCGCGCTCGCGAAAACGGCGCTCGCGCAAAGGCGCCCCGGCCGAGATGCCGCGCAACGAGCTCGAGCGGCTGGTCGTCGAGATCGAGGAGGAGATGATGGCGGCAGCGGAGGATCTGCGCTTCGAGTACGCCGCACAGCTGCGCGACGAGCTGCGCGAGCTGCGCCGCGACCTGCAGGAGATGCAGCGCAGCGGCCAGCCCGTCGGGCAGGCGCCTGCAGGCGACTCGGAGGCGGCTGACATCGCCTAGGATGCGCGCCGTGGATATCGACCGGCAGGCGATCGAACGGCGCGACTTCCCGATCGCGAGGCGCGGCTACGACACCGCCTCGGTAGACGCGCACCTGCAGGCCCTCGCGGCCGAGTTCGAGGAGCTGCAGCGCTCCACGCGCGGGGCAGGCGCCGAGACCTCGCTCGCGGCGGCCGCCTCGAGCCAGGTGCAGAGCATCATCCAGGCCGCCGAGACGGCCGCCGCGGAGATCGAGAGCGACGCGCGCGAGGCCTCGCGCAAGGCACGCGACGACGCCGACCGCGACGCGCGCCGGACGCGCGAGGAGGCCGTCGAGAAGGCCCGCGCGCACGCCGCCGCGGTCTCTCAGGCGGCCGCCCAGCTGCTCGCACGGGTGGGCTCGATGGATGGCGAGGTCGCGCGGCTGATCGAGGGCCTGCGCGCCGGCGCGGGCACGCTCGAGAGCGACCTGCAGGCGCTGCAGGCGGGTATGGCCGAGCTCTACGACGCATCCTCCGGCGCCGCCGCGCCGCGGGCGCTCGACGTGCGCGGCACGCAGCTTCCGGAGCCCGGCGAAGCCGTTCCGGCGCCACCGCCTGCTCCGGCCCAGCCGCAGCTCGACACCGGCGCCGAGGGGCCGGCTGCCTGGACCGCGGCGCGTGCGCCCGAGCCTCCGCGGCAGGGCGGGCCCGCGCCGCCCGCGCCGGCGCCTGCGCCTCCCGCCGCCGCGCCCGCAGCCGGCGCGAAGGACGCCGGCGACGTGGACGGCGCCCGGCTGATCGCGCTCAACATGGCGCTCAACGGCGAGGCGCGCGAGGAGACCGAGCGCTATCTCGCGGAGAACTTCGAGCTGGCCGACCGCGCGCAGCTCGTCGCCGAGGTGTACGCGGCGATCGAAGGCTGAGCGCTCCCGGCGAGGCCGCGCACGCCACGGCCAGCCGATCGAACGTCTGTTCGCAGTCATAGAATGGAGCCGCGGATGAAAGCGGCCAACGAGATCGTCGTATCGGGGGCGCGGGAGCACAACCTCAGGGACATATCCCTGGCGCTCCCGCGCGACGCGCTGGTCGTGATCACGGGCCTGTCGGGGTCGGGCAAGTCGAGCCTGGCGTTCGACACGATCTACGCGGAGGGCCAGCGGCGCTACGTCGAGTCGCTCTCGGCGTATGCGCGCCAGTTCCTCGGCCAGATGGACAAGCCCGACGTGGACTCGATCGAGGGGCTCTCGCCGGCGATCTCGATCGACCAGAAGACGACCTCGCGCAACCCCCGCTCGACGGTGGGCACGGTGACCGAGATCTACGACTACCTGCGCCTGCTGTGGGCCCGCGTGGGCAAGCCGCACTGCCCGATCTGCGGACGCCCGATCGTGGGCCAGTCGGCCGAGCAGATCATCGACCAGGTGATGGAGCTGGCGGACGGGACGCGCTTCATGGTGCTCGCGCCGGTCGTGCGCGGCCGCAAGGGCGAGTACGGAAAGCTGCTGGACGAGCTGCGCGCCGACGGCTACGCGCGCGTGAAGATCGACGATCGCGTGCGCATGCTGGAGGAGTCGATCGTGCTCGACAAGCGCTACAAGCACGACATCTCGGTGGTGGTCGACCGGCTGGTGATGCGCCACGACGTGCGCAAGCGACTGGCCGACTCGATCGAGACCGCCGTGGCGCTCGCGGACGGGCTCGTGGAGGTCGAGATCGTGGGCGCGCGCGAGGCCGCCGGCGAGGGCTCCGACGGCCACGCGACAGGCGCGAAGGGCGCGCGCGCGGCGCAGGCGCAGATCGTGCCGGGGATGGCGCCCGAGCGGGGCGCGATCTTCACCTTCTCCGAGCGCTTCGCGTGCCCCGAGCACGGCCCCTCGCTGGTCGAGCTCGAGCCGCGCATCTTCTCGTTCAACTCGCCGCACGGCGCGTGCGACCGCTGCACCGGCCTCGGCTCGCAGATGGAGATCGACCCCGAGCTGATCGTGCCGGACGCGACGCTGTCGATCGGCGAAGGCGCGCTCGCGCCGTGGGCCAACAGCAGCTCCAACTACTACGAGCAGGTGAGCGAGGGGATCGCGGAACGCTACGGCGTGGACCTCTCGGCGCCGTGGGAGGAGCTGCCGGCGGAGCAGCGCGACCTGTTCCTGTACGGCACCAACGGCGAGCCGCTGCAGGTCAGCTACCGCAACCGCTTCGGGCGGCGGCGCTCGTACGCGACGCGTTTCGAGGGGATCGTGGCGAACCTGGAACGCCGCTACCGCGAGACGGACTCCGAGTGGACGCGCGAGAAGATCGAGGAGTACATGTCGCTGCGGCCGTGCCCGGTGTGCGGCGGCGCGCGCCTGCGCGCGGAGTCGCGCGCGGTGCTCGTGGGCGGCACCCGCATCGAGGAGTTCTGCGCGCTCTCGGCACACCGCGCGCTCGAGTGGCTCGAGGACGTGGAGCTCTCGGAGACCGACCGCCACGTGGCGCGGCTGATCCTGCGCGAGATATCCGAGCGCCTGCGCTTCCTCGAGAACGTGGGCATCGGCTACCTGTCGATGGACCGTGCCGCGGCGACGCTGTCGGGCGGCGAGGCGCAGCGCATCCGGCTGGCCACGCAGATCGGCTCCTCGCTGGTGGGCGTCCTGTACATCCTCGACGAGCCCTCGATCGGCCTGCACCAGCGCGACAACGCGAAGCTGATCGCCACCCTCGAGCGGCTGCGCGACCTCGGCAACACGGTGATCGTGGTGGAGCACGACGAGCAGACGATGCGCGCGGCCGACCATCTCGTGGACCTCGGTCCCGGAGCGGGCGAGCACGGCGGGCGGATCGTGGCGCAGGGCACCGCCGCGCAGGTGGAGCGCGTGCCCGAATCGCTCACGGGCCAGTTCCTCTCGCGCGAGCGCACGATCCCGGTGCCGGAGCGCCGCCGCACGCCGACCGGCTACGTGGAGATCCGCGGCGCGAGCGAGCACAACCTGCGCGACATCGACGTGCAGGTGCCGCTCGGCGTGCTCACGTGCGTGACCGGCGTGTCGGGCTCCGGCAAGTCGACGCTCGTCAACGACATCCTCTACAAGGCGGTCGCGAACCGGCTGCACCGGGCACGCCGGCGCGCGGGCTCGCACCGGGCGCTGCGGGGGCTCGACCAGCTCGACAAGATCATCGCGGTGGACCAGTCGCCGATCGGCCGCACGCCGCGCTCGAACCCGGCCACCTACACGGGCCTGTTCGACGTGATCCGCGACCTGTTCTCGAAGACGCAGGAGGCGAGGGCGCGCGGCTACAAGCCGGGCCGCTTCAGCTTCAACGTGAAGGGCGGGCGCTGCGAGGTGTGCCGCGGCGACGGGCAGATCAAGATCGAGATGCACTTCCTGCCCGACGTGTACGTGCCATGCGAGCAGTGCCACGGCAAGCGCTACAACCGCGAGACGCTCGAGGTGCGCTTCAAGGGCAGGAGCATCGCGGACGTGCTCGACATGCCGGTGGAGGAGGCGCTGCGCTTCTTCGAGCACATCCCCAAGATCCGCCGCAGGCTCGAGACGCTCGACGCGGTGGGGCTCGGCTACGTGCGCCTCGGCCAGCCCGCGACGACGCTGTCGGGCGGCGAGGCGCAGCGCGTGAAGCTCGCCACGGAGCTCTCGAAGGTGGCCACCGGGCGGACGCTGTACATCCTCGACGAGCCCACCACCGGGTTGCACTTCGCCGACGTGGAGCGCCTGCTCGACGTGTTGCAGCGCCTCGTCGACGCGGGCAACAGCGCGGTCGTGATCGAGCACAACCTCGACGTGATCAAGTGCGCGGACCGGCTGATAGACATGGGGCCGGAGGGGGGAGAGGAGGGAGGCCTCGCGATCGCCACGGGCACGCCCGAGGAGGTCGCGGCGGAGCCGGGCTCGCACACCGGCCGCTTCCTCGCGGAGATCCTCACGCCGGTTGCGCGGCGCGGGCGGCCCGCCAAGGGCGGCGGGGCGAAACGGCGCTCTCGCGCGCAGGTCGCGGCCTGAGCGGCGCCGCGGTGGGCCCCGTCACCGCGCACCAGGCCGGCGTGTGGGCGCAGAAGTGGCGCTGGTACGAGCGCAACTCGCTGCCCTGGAACCGTGCGCGCATCCACTGGGAGCTCATGCGCCGCGAAGCGTTCGCGCGCTGGCCCGTGCACGGCAACGTGCTCGAGGCGCTGCGCGAGGGCAGGCTCGAGATCGGCGCGCAGACGCTGCTCGAGCCCGGCGTGTGGATCACCGCGCCGGGGGCCGCGCGCGTGCGCATAGGCTCGGGGACGTTCCTGAACCTAGGCGTGATGATCGCGGCGCAAGAGCTCGTGGAGATCGGCGAGCACTGCATGCTCGCCAACGGCTGCTTCGTCTCCGACGCGAGCCACCGCTTCTCCGACCCGGACCGGCCCGTCCCCTGGCAGGGCTTCGAGAGCAAGGGCCCGACGCGGATCGGCGCGAACTGCTGGCTCGGCGCGCACGCCGTGGTCACCAGCGGCGTGACGATCGGCGAGCGCTGCGTGATCGGCGCGAACAGCGTGGTCACGCACGACCTGCCGCCGTTCTCGATCGCCGCGGGCGCGCCCGCGCACGTGCTGCGGAGCGTCCGCACCGCGACCTGAGGCCCGGGCGCGCCGCGCCAGCGCCTACGATTGCCGCCGATGGCCGTGAGTGCAGCCGCCGATGGCACGTACGCCGCGGGCGCGCGAAGGGCGGCGCGGTGAGCGCTGCGCAGGCCGCGGCGGGGCTGATCTCGGCGCTTGCGCTCGTCGCGATCGCCGCGGGCGCGGGCAAGCTGCGCCGCCCCGGCGGGCTCGCTCGCGCGCTCGCCTCGCTGCGGCCGGCGAAACGGCTGTGGGCGCATCAGCGCGGCGCGGCGCTCGCGGTCCGCGCGCTCGCGCTGATCGAGCTCGCGTCGGGCGCGCTCGCGCTCGCGCTCCCGGCGCGGACGGGCGGCACGCTGATGGCGGCCCTGTACGCCTGCCTGGCCGCCGGCGCGCTCGCGCTGCGCCGCGCGGGATGGAGCGAGAGCTGCGGGTGCTTCGGCGGCGACGCCGGCGGTGAGAGCGACGCCGGCGGTGAGAGCGGCGCCGGCGCGGGCGCCGGCGCGGGCGGCGCCCGCGCGGCGGCCGACCTGCTCGCGTCGTGCGCGGCGCTCGCCGCGCTCGCGGCGGGCGGCCCGGCGCCGGCGGCCACGCTCGCGCGCCGGCCCGACGTCGCGCTCGCGGCGCTGGTCGGCGGCTGCGCGCTCGCGCTCGTGGCCCAGCTCGCACGCGCCACGCGGGCCGAGCACGTGCGCGCACCCGGCTCGGGGGGCGGCGCGGGCGGGCTCGGCGAGCGGCTCGCGGCGGGCTCCGCGGCGCTGCTCGAGCGGCGCGTGTCGCGCCGCACGGCGCTTCAGCGCATCGCGCTGGCGGGCTCGGCGCTGTGCACCGCGCCGCTGCGCTACCTGCTCTACCCGGGCACGGCGCTCGCGGTGGTGGTGCCGGGCAGCTGCTCGGAAGGCGACTGCACAGACGGCTACACGGCGTTCTGCTGCGAGATCGACAAGGGGCTCAACCAGTGCCCCGCGGGCACGTTTGCGGGCGGCTGGTGGATGTGCACCGACTACCCCGGCCACAGGCTGTGCCGCGAGGGCGGCGTGCGCTACTACGTGGACTGCAACGCGCTGCCCGGACGCGCGTTCCCGGGCGGCTGCAGGTGCGCGAAAGGCAGCTGCGAGCATCGCCGCGTGAACTGCAACGTGTTCCGCTACGGCCAGTGCAACACGCACATCGGCGGCGTCACGCCGGTGGTGTGCAGGATGATCACGTGCCGCAATCCGAGCACGATCGACGGCCTCGGCTGCGACGGCTCGCTGGCGGTTGACGACGCGGTGTGCGGCCACGACGCGCCGTGCCTGGAACCGCTCGCGGTCGCGCTGCAGGGGGCAGGGGGCGCGTAGCCGATGACGACCGTGCTGCTGTCGCTCGAGAGCCTGCTGCTCGTGCTGCTGACGGTGTTTGTGGTGGCGCTGCTGCGCAGCCACGCGGACATCCTCAGACGGCTCCATGCCGCCGAGGAGCGCCTCGGCGGCGCGCCCCTGCCGCAGCCGGCGGACATGGGCGGCGGCGAGGCGGGCGACATCGCGGGGCGGACGCTCTCGGGCGACGCGGCGAAGCTGTCGCTCGGCCCCGGCTCGCCGGCCACCCTGCTCGCGTTCATGAGCAGCGGCTGCGCGGCGTGCGAGCCGCTTTGGGCGGAGCTCCGCGCGGGCGCCGCGGCGCCGCGGGGGGTGCGGCTGGTGCTCGTCGCGAAGGGCGAGCGCGAGGAGAGCGTGGCGCGCCTGCGCGAGCTCGCCCCGCCGGGAGCCGAGGTGCTCCTCTCGACGCAGGCGTGGGCGGCCTACTCCGTCCCCGGCTCGCCGCACTTCGTGCTGGTGGACCACGGCCGCGTGGCGGGCCGCGGCGCCGCCGGGAGCTGGGGACAGATCTCCTCGATGGTGGCCCAGGCGAGCGCCGACGCCCACGCGGGCGCCGCCGGGCAGGCGGGCGGCGTGCGGGCGGGCGCCCGCGGGGACACGGGCGGCGAGAACGGCACGGGCGGGCGCGCGCTGCGTGCCGAGCAGGCGCTCGAGTCGGCGGGCATAGGGCCGGGCCACCCGAGCCTGTATGCGCCGGCGCGGGACGACGGTGCGGGTGGGTGAGCACGGCGCTGTGCGTGCTCGCCGGCTGCGCGCTCGCGATCGTGGGGGCGATTCGCTCGACGTGGTCGCCCTGAGGTCAGTCGATGCTTGCGAGCATCACTCCGCTCGGCGAGCGGAGCCGCGGATTCTCATGGCGCCTGACGGCCGCGGCGTTCGCGGCGGGAGCGCTCGCGGCGGGGGCAGCGGCGGGCGCAGCGGCGGGAGCGCTCGGGTCGCTCGCGGGGCTCGGCCACGGCGCGCGCGGGGCGCTGCTCGCGGCGGTGCTCGCGCTGGCGCTTGCGTTCGACGCCACGCCGCTTTCGCGCGCGCTGCCGAGCACCAGGCGGCAGGTCAACGAGGACTGGCTCGGGCGCTACCGCGGCTGGGTGTACGGGCTCGGCTTCGGCGTGCAGCTCGGAACGGGGCTCGCGACGATCGTGACGTCGGCATCGGTGTACGCGGCGGCTGCCGCGGCCTTCATCTGTTCAACCCCCACCGGGGGCCTCGCGGTGGGCGCGGCGTTCGGCGCCACACGGGGGCTCTCGCTGCTGCTCGCGCGCTCCGCGCGGACCCCCGGCGCGCTCGTGGAGCTGCACCGGCGGCTCGCGCGCCTGGAGCGTGTGAGCGGGCGCGCGGTCCCGGGAGTGGAGCTGGCGCTGCTGGCGCTGGTGGCGGCGGCGCTCGCCTCATAGCCCTGCGCGCGAGCGAGCGGGCGGCGGCGTGAGGGTCTCCGGACACGGCCTCTCGATCGACGCTCCGGTGGCCTGGGAGGCGCGCGTGTTCCGCCGCGAGGGCGCGCGCCCGGTGCTGCACCTGGCGACGTTCGCGCTCTCGCCGGCGGACGGCGACTTCGGCGCGGCGGCGACCGGGCGCATGCGCCCCGGCGACGCGTTCGCGGCGCTCGTGGAGTATCAGGCGAGCGCCACGCTGGTCCCGGGCGCAGGCCTGTTCGCGCGGACCGGCGTGCCGGTGCCGCTGAGCGCGCACGACTTCCACCCGCGCCGCCTGCAGGTGACGCGCAGCGGGCACCTGGGCACGCAGCGCTTCTTCACCGAGGGCGGGCGGCCGCTGTCGCTGTACGCGGTGATCTGGCCCTCGGCGCCGCTCGCCGCGCACCTGCCCGCGTTGAACGCGGCGCTCGAGAGCCTGATCGTGGAACCGCTCAGGGAGCGGTGAGCGGCGCGCCGGTGTAGATCGCCTCGTCGTGCGAGGGGCCGATCGGGCAGCGCGTGGAGTCGGTGCGCACGCGGTTGACGTAGCGCGCCTCGATCGTGCTCGCCCGCGCGACGCCGCCGTCGGGCTGCGCGGCGGTGATCTCGAGCGAGATCAGGTATGGCACGTAGCTCCCGCGCGGATAGACGTGGCCGCGGCAGCTCAGCGCCACGCGGAAGGCGCCGCGGCCGGCGTAGCGCCCGGCGGCGATGCGATGGAGCGTGACGGGTTCGACGACGCCGCCTTCGCGTTCGCGCTGCAGGCGCAGCGTGGCGCAGCCCGTGGCTTCGCAGGCGAGCGGTTCGAACGTCCACAACCTGCTGAGCAGCTGGCCGGGCTGCTCGCCGGGCACCCTGTGCGCGACGGTCACGCGCCCGGCCATCTGGAAGGCGCCCTCGAGCAGCGCTTCGCCGGCGGGGGCGGGGGCGGGCGGCACGGCGCGGGCGCGCGCAGACGCGCGCGTGGGCGCGGCGCCCGGCGAGCAGAGCGCGGCGAGCGCGGCGAGCGCGAGCGGCGCCGCTCGCCGCGGGCGCCGGCGCAAGCGCGATCCGGATGACGAGCCGACCGTCCTCACAGCGCGCGAGCCTAGCCAACGCCCCGGCCGCCGGGCGTGCCCCCGCGGCGGCTAACCTGCGCTCTCGTGGATCTGTTCCAGGCGATGCGCAGCGCGCCGACGACGCGCCGCTTCAAGAGCGACCCGGTGCCGCGCGAGGTGCTCGTGCGGGTGCTTGACAGCGCTCGCTTCGCGCCGAGCGGCGGCAACAGACAGGGCTGGCGGGTGGTCGCGGTGGAGGACCCGGAGCGCCGCGCGGCGCTCGCCGCGCTGTACCTGCCGGCGTGGCGCGCGTATCTCGAGCAGACGGGCGCCGCGCAGATTCTCGCGGACCCGGCGCTCGCGGAGGACCCGCGCGCGCGCATGGTGCGCCGCGCGGACGAGTTCGCGGCCACCCTCGCACAGGTGCCGCTGCACCTGGTGGTGGGCGTGCAGCTCTCGGACCTGGCGGTCACCGACGCGAAGCTGCCGCGGCAGAGCATCGTGGGGGGCGCGTCGGTCTACCCGTTTGTGCAGAACCTGCTCTTGGGGCTGCGCGGCGAAGGCCTCGGCGCGGCGCTAACGACGCTGCTGGTGCCCGCGGAGGCGGAGGTCAGGCGGCTGCTCGAGCTCCCCGAGGAGATCGCGCTGGCAGCGTACATCGCGGTGGGCTACCGCGACGGCGACTGGCCGGAGCGCCTGGCTCGCCGCCCGGTCGACGAGTTCGCGTTCTCGGAGCGCTACGGCGAGCCGCTCGGCTGACGCCCGCATCATCGCCTCGAGGCGGGCGCGGGGCCCGCAGCGGCGATTGCACCCAGTGCTACCCTGACCGCGATCTCGGAACTCGACCACGTCAGGGGGGTGCGTCGTGTCAAGCACGGGACGGTCATCGCCGCCGGCACACTTGCCGGCAACGACCGGGCGACGGACCGGGCGGCCTTCACGGAAGGCGGCTCCAGCGGTGGGGGTTGCGGCGAAGGCGGCCCCAGCTTCAGCGGCGTCATCGAATCGGCCCGCGCCACGAGCGCCGGGGTTCTGACGCTGGTGGGCGAGATGACCTACGTCACCGGCCAACCCGGATACTGCACCTACACGGTCAAGAAGCTCGAAGGGACGTTCGCTGTCCCGGGCTCCACCGCCGCGACCGTCTCCGGCGTCGGCACGCGGGTGGGTTCGCGCAGGACCGGCTGCGCGCTGCACGCGAAACTCGAAGGCGTGGAAGCGAAGCTCGCCCCCACCGAAGGTGGCCCTGCCTTCGAAGCGGTCCTCGGCCGAAGGGCGGCCCCTCGCGCTGCCGGGGCCGCCCTCCCAAGAGATCAGCCGATCACGGAATCGGGATCGAGCTGAACGCTTTGGTGCCGGTCGCGACTTTCAGGCCGAGCCCGGTGGCGCTGTTGGCGTAGGCGAGCTCCTTGGCGAGCGTGCCGACGCCGTTGCTGGCGGGCACCGGCGCGAACTCCACGGTGGAGAGCACTCCGAGCGCGGCGCCGGAGGAGTTCATGTAGGCGCTGCCGGAGTCGCCGGGGATGCCGGGCGAGACAGTGTAGACCTGCTCGCTCCAGCCTTCGACGGGTTCCTGTTCGCCGAGGCTCACGCCGAGCTTGGGGCTGAGCGCGGTGATGCCGCCGCGCAGCACGGAGTTGCCGTACGTGAACACGGTTTCGCCGGCGGCGGAGGGGCCTGCGGCGAGACCGTTGGGGCCGCCCCAGAACGGGACGGTGGGGTTCGCGTCGGACTGGCCGCCGGTGAGCTTGATCAGCGCCAGGTCGTTGTAGGCGCAGGTGTCGGCGTTGGCCTGTTTTTCCTTTTGCATCGAGAGCCACGAGTTGTAGGCGAGCGTGCCGATCTCGGTGCCTTCCTCGAGCACGCCGTTGACGAGGTCGCCGGTGTAGATCGCGGTGCCGAGCGGCAGCGACTGGGTGCTGCAGCCGTCGGTTTCGGTGTCTTCGCCGGTGGAGGAGCAGTGGGCCGCCTGTCCGAGGTAGACGTTGCCGGATGAGTCGGTGAAGACGAAGTTCGCGGTGCACTGGCTGGCGCCGCCGAGGAACGAGGACGCGCCCGTGAACGTCTCGATTCCGGGGTGGACGGTGGCGCTCGATTCGGGCGCCCACGCCGAGGCGCTCGCGGCGCTCGCGGCGAGCGCGGCAAGTGCGACACAGAGCAGCACGGGCAGCTTCCATACCTGCTTCATCCGGTTACCTCCGAAGGTTTGGGACGTGCCGCGGCGCGCCGCGGGCATGCGGCGGTCGCGGGCGACGATTTGCCGCGTTGCGGCATACCCCCGTCGGCGGGCTCTCAAACCCGACGTTCGTCGGGGCGGCGGCTCAGCCGAGCCGGGCGTGCAGCTCGGCGAGCTCGGCGGGGTCGATCGAGTAGGTGTGCTCCGGCCCGGGGTAGCGGCGTTCGCGCACGTCCTCCGCGAAGGCGCTCACGCCGGCGTTCATTTCGCTCTGCACGTTGGCGTAGCGCTTGACGAAGCGCGGCCCGAGCCCGTCGCGGATGCCGAGCAGGTCGTGGAACACGAGCACCTGGCCGTCGGTGGCGGGCCCCGCGCCGATGCCGATCACGGGCACGTCCATCAGCGCCATCAGCTCCTCGCTGACCGCGCTCGGTATGGCCTCGAAGACGATCGCGAAGCATCCGGCGTCCTGCAGCGCGAGCGCCTCGGAGCCGATCCGCGCGGCGGCGGCTGCGCTTCGGCCCTGCGCCTTCCAGCCGCCGAGCGCGGTGGAGGTCTGGGGTGTGAGGCCGACGTGGCCCATCACGGGAATGCCGGCGCCGACGATCGCGCGCGCCCGGCTGACGGAGGCCTCGCCGCCGCCCTCGAGCTTGACGGCCTCGGCGCCGGCCTCCTTGACCATGCGCAGCGCGGTGGTGATGGCCTGTTCGTCGGACACCTCGTATGAGCCGAACGGCAGGTCGCCGATCATCAGCGGCGTGCGCAGGCCGCGTCGCACGGCGCGCGCGAGCACGAGCATGTCGGTGAGGTCAACGGGCGTGGTGGCGCTATGGCCGAGCACGGTGGTGGCGGCGGAGTCTCCGACCAGCACGAGGTCCACGCCGGCGGCCTCGGCGGCGCGGGCGCTCGGATAGTCGTACGCGGTGACCATCACGATCGGTTCGCCGAGCCGCTTCTTCTCGGCGAGCAGCGGCAGCGTCATCGGCAGGCGGCCGGGATCGGACGGGGTGTTGACGTGTGGCTGGCTGGACATGGCGGTGGTTCCTCTCTGAGCGCCGGTTGACGCCCCGCTAGGACAGCAGGGTCGCCACCTGCTCGTCGACGGTGATGATGCGGTTGGTGCGAGCCTCGACGTGGACCACGCGAGGCTCGTAGTGCTCCATCTCGGAGCGGTCGTAGTGGGCGTAGGAGATGACGATGACCGTGTCGCCGCGGTGCACGAGCCGCGCGGCGGCGCCGTTGACGCAGATCTCGCCGGAGCCGCGCTCGCCGGCGATCGTGTAGGTCTCGAAGCGCGCGCCGTTGTCCACGTCCACGACGTGCACCTGCTCGTGCTCGAGCACGTCGGCGGCCTCGAGCAGTTCGGGGTCGATGGTGATCGAGCCGACGTAGTGCAGGTCGCTGTCGGTGACGGTGGCGCGGTGGATCTTCGACTTGAGCATCACGCGCTGCATGTGGCTGCTGCCTCCCGCTGGGTTGGGGTGTTCGCCCGCGGCCCGGGCCGGGGCGTGTGCGCGCTCAGGGTGACGTTGTCGATCAGCCGCACGTCGCCGACGCGAGCGGCGATCGCGAGCAGCGCGTCGCCCTCGAGCGCGTCGAGGGGCTCGAGCGTGCGGGGGTGGGCGAGCGCGACGTACTCGGGCTCGACGCCGTGCCGGGCGAGCTCGGCGTGCGCGGCGGCGAGCAGCGCGGCGGCGGAGCGCTCGCCGGAGGCCGCGAGCGCCTCGGCGGCGCGGAGCGCGGCGGAGAGGCCGAGCGCCCGGGCGCGCTCGCCGGGGGAGAGCAGCGCGTTGCGGCTCGAGAGCGCGAGGCCGTCGGGCTCGCGCACGGTCGGCAGCGCCTCGATGCGCACGGGCAGGTTGAGGTCGGCCGCGAGCCGGCGGATGACGAGCACCTGCTGCGCGTCCTTCTGGCCGAAGTAGGCGACGTCGGGCAGCGCCATGCAGAGCAGCTTGGTGACGACGGTGGCGACGCCGCGGAAGTGCTCGCTGCCGCGCGCCTCGCCCTCGAGCCGGTCGGTGAGGCCGAACACCTCGACCGCGGTGGCGAAGCCGGGCGGGTAGACCTCCTCGGCGCTGGGCGCGAACAGCAGCTCCGCGCCGGCGCGGGCGGCGAGCGCGGCGTCCTCGCGCTCGCGTCGCGGGTAGCGCTCGAGGTCTGCGCGCTCGTTGAACTGCGAGGGGTTCACGAACAGCGAGACGACCACGTGGCCGCACTCCTCGCGGGCGCGGCGGATCAGCGACAGGTGGCCCTCGTGCAGCGCGCCCATCGTCGGGACGAGCCCGATCGGGCGCCCCTCGCGGCGGGGCGCGGACAGCGCGGAGCGCAACTCGGCCACTGTGCGCACGGTTCTCATGCGCAGCGCGGGTGTGGGGGTCGGTGGCTCATCGATCTCGGTCCAGTTCCCTGCGGGATACCGGCGCGACTGAAGAATGGGCTTCGGGTGCTCCGGGTCCGCCACGGCGCTGCCGTTGGCGGCCCACGCTCAATGATACAGGTGCCCGGCGACGCGGGGAAGGGGGCGGACGGCCCCCGCGGCGCGCCTCACCAGGCGTCGACGTTGGGCCGCTTCTTGCCGGGCCGCCGCCACCACTCGCCGGGCGCTTGGTCGAGCAGCGTGGCGATCCAGCGGCGCGAGTCGGCGGGGTCGATCACGTCGTCGATCTCGCCGTAGGCGGCCATGTTGAGGCCGCGTCCGCGCTCGTAGGCGGTCTCGACCATCGCGTTGAACAGCTGCTCGCGCTCGGCCTCGTCCTCGACGGCCTCGAGCTCGCGGCGCATGCCGAGGCGCACGGCGCCCTCGAGGCCCATCGCGCCGAACTCGGCGGTGGGCCAGGCGACGGTGAACAGCGGTGCCTTGAAGCCGCCGCCGGCCATCGCCTGGGCGCCGAGGCCGTAGCCCTTGCGCAGCACGATGGTGCCGGTGGGCACGCTGACGTTGGCGCCGGTGAGGAACATGCGCGAGAAGTGGCGCACGGTGGCGGTGCGCTCGGCGTCGGGCCCGACCATGAAGCCGGGCGTGTCGCACAGGAACACCACGGGCAGCTCGAAGGCGTCGCACAGCTGCACGAAACGCGCGGCCTTGTCGGCACCCTCGGCGTCGATCGCCCCGCCGAGGTGCTTGGCGTTGTTGGCCACGACGCCGAGCGGCCGGCCGTCTACGCGCGCGAGCGCGGTGAGCATGCCGGGCGCGAAGCCGTCGCGCAGCTCGAGCACGGAGTCCTCGTCGAACAGCGCGGCGACGACGCGGCGCACGTCGTAGGGGCGCTTTCGTTGCTCGGGGATCAGCTCGCGCAGCAGCTCCTGGTCGGGTACCGCGCCGGGCTCGCGCGCGCCGCCGAAGTAGGACAGGTAGCGCTTGGCCGCGGCGACCGCCGCGGCCTCGTCGGCCACGCGCACGTCCACCACCCCGTTCGCATGCTGCACGGCGATCGGCCCCACGTCGGCGGGGTCGTGCACGCCGAGCCCGCCGCCCTCGATCATCGCGGGGCCGCCCATGCCGATGGAGGCGTTCTCGGTGGCGATCACCACGTCGCAGCAGCCGAGCAGCGCGGCGTTGCCCGCGAAGCAGTAGCCCGAGGCGATCCCGACGAGCGGCACGAGGCCGCTGAGCTCGGCGAACAGCACGAACGCGCGGCAGTCGAGGCCGGCGACGATCGGCATGTCCACGTCGCCGGGGCGCCCGCCCCCGCCCTCGGCGAACAGGACCACGGGCAGCCGCCGGCGCTCGGCGAGCTCGAACAGCCGGTCCTTCTTGGCGTGGTTGCGCATGCCCTGCGTGCCGGCGAGCACGGTGTAGTCGTAGGACATGGCCACGCACGCGCGCCCATCCACGCGCCCGAGCCCGCCGACGAGGCCGTCGGCGGGGGTGCGCCGGGTGAGCTCCTCGCGGCTGCGCCGGCGCTCCTGCGCGGCGATCAGCAGCGGCCCGTACTCGACGAAGCTGCCGGGGTCGAGCAGATCCTGGAGGTTCTCGCGGGCGGTGCGCTGCCCGCGCTCGCGCCTGCGCGCGACCGCGTCGGGGCGCGCTGCGTCGAGCCCTACCTCGTGGCGCTCGCGAACCGCGGCGAGATCGGAGCGCTCCCGGCCGTCGCGTCCCGGCTCGGCGACGGAGGGCTCCGCGCGCCCGGCGCCGTCCGCGCTCGGCTCGAGCGTGGCCAGCAGCTGGCCCTCCTCGACGACGTCGCCGACCGCGACCGCGACGCTCGAGACGACGCCGTCGCTCAGCGCGAGCACCTCGTGCTCCATCTTCATCGACTCGAGCACCACCAGCGGCGCGCCCGCGCCGACACGCTGCCCGGGCCCGTGCGGGATCGCGATGACGGTGCCGGCGAGGTCGGCGGTGACGGCTAGCTCGGTCGAGGAGGCCATGACCGTGATGATGATCGCGTACCCGCGCGCGCGCCGGCCGCGCGGCGCTCGGGGCGGACGGCGCGGGACGCCGGCAAACGCGGTGTGGCAGCCTCGCGCGCTCACCGCTTACGATGCGCCGGTGGCGCAGGTGCGCAACGAGCTCGCGGCCGCCGAGCGGCGGGAGGCGCTGAAGGCGCTGCTCATGCGAGCGCGCTCGTGCACCCGCTGCGCGGAGCTCGCGGCGACGCGCAAATCGGTGGTGTTCGGCGCCGGCAACGCGGACGCGGCGCTGATGTTCGTTGGCGAGGCGCCGGGCGCGAGCGAGGACGAGCAGGGCCTGCCGTTCGTGGGCCGCGCGGGCAAACTGCTCGACCAGCTGCTGGAAGAGATCGGCCTGCGGCGGGCGGACGTGTTCATCACGAACGTGCTGCGCTGCAGGCCGCCGGGCAACCGCGACCCGCTGCCGCTCGAGATAGACAGCTGCGAGGAGTACCTGCTGGGCACGATCGAGCTGATCCAGCCCGCGGTGATCTGCACGCTCGGCAACTTCTCGACGAAGCTGCTGCGCGGCGACCCGACGGGGATCACGCGGCTGCACGGGCAGCGCGAGGAACGGGTGCTGGGCGCGCGCGCGGTGTGGCTCTACCCGATCTACCACCCTGCCGCGGCGCTGTACACGCCGCGCATGCTCGAGACGCTGCGCGAGGACTTCTCGCGCCTGCCCGAGCTGCTGGCGCTCGGCGCCCCGGAGCAGCGCGCGGGCGACGCGCAGGTCCCGGAGGCGCAGGAGCCGCGGGAGCCGCAGGAGCCGCAGGCGGTGCAGGAGCCCCGGGCGGTGCAGGAGCCCCGGGAGCCGCACGAGCCCCGGGAGCCGCACGAGCCTCAGGCGGCCCGAGATGCCCCGCAGGAGGCGGCGCGGGCCGCGGAGGACAGCCAGCTGGGTCTGTTCTAGACGCGCTCATGCGGCTGTTTCCCTGCAAAAGAGGGGTTTTCGCGTAGGCGTCGAAAGTTTTGGCTCAGGCCCTAAAGTGAGCCGCAATGGCCGCCGATGAAGGTCCTGTCTCCATCCCTCCAGGAGTAACGACCGGCCCGCGTCCCATTCTCCCGCGGGCCGGTTTTTTTGTGCGCGGAGCATCCCGGGGGGCGGCATCCGGGCGCGATCCCGGGAGGCGCGGCGGCGAACGCCCGACCGTGGCGCTCTAGAGTCAGATCGTGGTATTGCGAAGCGTCGAGACGAGCGGCCCGGCGGAGACCGAATCGCTGGGCGCGGAGCTGGCGGGCGTGCTGGCGGACGGCGACGTGGTGCTGGTGCGCGGCGAGCTCGGCTCGGGCAAGACGACCCTGGTGCGAGGGGCGGCGCGCGCGCTCGGCGTGAGCGACCCGGTGACCTCGCCGACGTTCAGCATCGGCCACCGCTACCGCGCGCGCGGCTTGACGGTCACCCACCTGGACCTGTACAGGCTCGCGGGCCTCGAGCGCGAGGACCCGGATCTGCTCGCGGACTACCTCGGCTCGGGACGCATAGCGTTCGTCGAGTGGCCGGAGGACGGCGCGCCGGAGCTGGGCGGCGCGCGGCTGCTGGTGACGCTGACCCATGAGGGCGGCGACCGCCGCCGCATCCAGGTTGGCGAGGCGATGCGGGAGGATGACGGGCTGTGATCGTGCTCGGCTTCGATACCGCCACGCCGGCGACGGCGGTGGCCGTGCGGCTGCCCGACGGCTCGTTCGTGCAGCGCCGCGACGACCCCCCGCAGGGCGCGCATCCCGGCCACGCGACGCGCCTGCTCGCGATGGCGCGCGAGCTGCTGGCCGAGGCGGGGAGCGGCTGGGCGGAGATCGACAGGATCGCGGTGGGCGTGGGTCCGGGCACGTTCACGGGCCTGCGCGTGGGCATCGCCACCGCGCGCGGGCTGGCGCAGTCGCTCGGCTGCGAGCTCGCCGGAGTCTCGACGCCGCTCGCGCTCGCGCAGGCGGTGTTCTCGCGCGAGCTGCGCGCGGGCGCGCCCGTCGGGCGCGGCGAGGCTGGCGAGGCGGCGAGCGCGCGCGGCGCGCAAGAGGACGCCGCCGATCTCGCCGGCTGCGGCGTGCTCGCGGTGATCGACGCGCGCCGCGGCGAGGCGTTCGCGGCGGCATACGAAGCGGGCGCCGACTCGCGCCGCGCGGATCGGCTGCTCGAACCGCGTGCGCTCGCGCCGGAGCGGCTGGCGGAGCTGCCGGGGGAGGCGCTGCGGGCCGTGGGCGCGAACCCGGGCCGCTGGCTGGCGGTGGGGGACGGTGCGGTGCGCTACCGCTCGGCGCTCGACGCGGGCGCGGTGGAGGTGCCGCCGGACGGCTCGCCGCTTCACCTCGTGAGCGCGGCGGCGGTGTGCGAGCTGGGCTCGCTCGCGCACGCGGCGAGGGCGGGGGAGCAGGTGCTGCCGGACTACCGGCGCCGACCCGACGCGGAGCTCGCGCTTGAGGCGGCCGCGGGAGGCGCGGGCGGTGGCTGAGCGCTCGACGCTGCCGCCCGGGCAGGCGCGTGCGCCCGAGCCGATCCACATCCGGCGCCTGGCCTACCCGGACCTGCCGCAGGTGATCGCGATCGAGCGGCGCGTGTTCCCGACGCCGTGGTCGCTCGCGATGTTCGTGCTGGAGCTCTCCAAGCAGACGGGCATCTGTCTCGCCGCGACGGAGCCCGCTCCGGGCGGCGGCGAGCGGCTGGTGGGCTACCTGATCTGCTCGCGCTATGACACGGTGTGGCACGTGATGAACGTCGCGGTGGACTCGGGCCACCAGCGCAAGGGGCTCGCGTCGGCGATGCTCGCGGAGCTGTACACGCAGGTGGGCGATCCACGGGCGCGCTACACGCTCGAGGTGCGCATCTCAAACGCGGTCGCGATCCGCCTGTACGAGCGCGAGGGCTTCAGGGCGGCGGGCACGCGCCGCCGCTACTACCAGGACAACGGCGAGGACGCGCTCGTGATGTGGCGCACGCCGGCGACCCTGTCGGGCTCTCTCGGGGACGTGCCGAACCCGGCCCCGTGATGGCGGCGCAGCGCGGCCTGCGATGACGGTCCTGGCGCTCGAGACGAGCTGCGACGACACCTGCGCTGCGGTGTTGGACGCCGGCGGGCGCACTCTCTCGAACGTGATCTCATCCCAGCATGTGCACGACCGCTTCGGCGGCGTGGTGCCGGAGATCGCCTCGCGCCACCACCTCGAGCTGGCGGACGCGGTGCTCGAGCGGGCGCTCGAGGACGCGGGCGTGGGGCTGGAGGAGGTGGACCTGGTCGCGGCCACCCAGGGCCCGGGGCTTGTGGGCGCGCTGCTCGTGGGCCTGTCGTGCGCAAAGGCGCTCGCGTGCGCGCGCGAGCTGCCGTTCGCCGCGGTGGACCACCTGCAGGGCCACGTGGCGGCGAACTTCCTGGCGGAGGAGGGCCCGTTCGAGCCGCCGTTCGTGTGCCTGGTGGCGAGTGGCGGGCACACGCTGCTGGCGCTGGTGCGCGAGTTCGACGGCTTCGAGGTGCTCGGGCGCACGCTCGACGACGCGGCCGGAGAGGCGTTCGACAAGGGCGCGCGCATGCTCGGCCTGGGCTACCCCGGAGGCCCTGCGCTCGAGCGGCTCGCGCGCGGAGGCGACCCCGCGGCGTTCTCGTTCCCGGGCTCGCCGGGCGAGCGCAGCGCGGGCAGGGGCGCGCTCGCGCGCAGCCTCGACTTCTCCTTCGCGGGCGTGAAGACGGCGCTGCTGTACACGCTACGCGAGCTGTCCGAAGAGCAGGCGCGCGATCGCGCGGCGGACCTCGCGGCGTCATATCAGGCGGCGATCGTGGAGGCGCTCGCGAGGCGCGCGGAGCAGGCGCTCGAGCGCTCCGGCATTCCACGGCTGGCGCTGGGGGGCGGCGTGGCGGCGAACGGCGCGCTGCGCGAGCGGATCGAGGCGCTGGGCGCGCAGGTCCACGTGCCGCCGCCGGCGCTGTGCACCGACAACGCGGCGATGATCGCGAGCGCGGCGCGCTTCGCGCCGCGCCTGCGCTACCCCGACTACCTGTCGCTCGACGCGTACGCCACGGGCGAGGCGCGATGAGCGCGCTGCTCACGCTGTACTCGAGCCCGGGCTGCCACCTGTGCGAGGACGCGCTCGAGCTGCTGCGCTCGATGCAGGCGGATCTCGGGTTCGAGCTCGAGGAGCTCGACATCACCCTCGACGAGCGCCTGCACCGCGCGTACTTCGAGCGGATCCCGGTGGTGGCGCTGGACGGCGAGGAGTTGTGCGAATACCTCGTCGACGAGGCGGCTGTGCGCGAGCGACTAGAGTCACGGCGATGAGTTACGTGGAAGGCGGCGGCGGCGCGCTCCAGGCGGAGAGCGCCGGCAAGAACGGCGCGAACGACCGGCTCTCGCTGGGGGTGGCGGCGCGCCTGTCGCGCTACCTGCAGGTGCTCACGCAGGCGAAGAAGATGGGCAAGGAGACGATCTCCTCGCAGGAGCTCTCGGACTACACGCACGTGAACTCCACGCAGATCCGCCGCGACCTGTCGGGCTTCGGCAAGTTCGGCAAGCGCGGGGTGGGCTACAACGTCGAGGCGCTGGTGTCGCAGATCCGCAAGATCCTGCGCACCGCGGGCCAGCACAACATCGCGCTGATCGGCGCGGGGCACCTCGGCAAAGCGATCGCGTCCTCGGAAATCTTCGCGGATCACGGCTTCCGCATCGTGGCGATCTTCGACGTGGACGACGCAAAGGTGGGCACGCAGCTCGGCAGCCAGACGGTGCGCCACATCTCCGAGCTGCGCACCCTGGTGGAGGAGGAGGACATCGTGGTGGGCGTGCTCGCGGTGCCCACCGCCGCGGCGCAGGGGCTCGCCGACGAGCTGGTGGAGGCGGGCGTGAAGATCATCTTCAACTACTCCGAGTCGCTGCTCGACGTGCCCCCGGAGGTGACGGTCCACACCTCGAGCCCCGCGGTGGATCTCCTGTACGCGCTGTACTTCTACCTGACGTGAGCGAGGCGGCGAGAGCGGCGTGACAGCGAGCGGAGCGCTCCGGTCCTAGAGGACCAGCAACGGGACGCAGCGATGAACAGCCTGGATCTGGACCGAGCCGAAGAGAGGTTTCGAGGGTCGAGCGACTTCACGGTGGGCGTGGAGGAGGAGTTCTCGATCCTCGCGCCGGACACGCTCGAACTGGTGCCGCGCTTCGAGGAGCTGCGCGACGCGGCCGGCGCCGACCCCGTCCTGCGCGAGGCGGTCGCCGGCGAGCTGATCTCCTCGGAGGTCGAGATCATCTCGGGCGCGGGCTCGGACCTGCACGACGCGCTCGTCCGCCAGCGCGAGCGTCGCGCGCGCCTGTTCGCGCTGGCCGCGGCGCGCGGCGTGGCGCTCGGCGCCACCGGCACCCACCCGTGGGCCGACTACCGCGAGCAGCCGATCATCGACACCGAGCACTACCGCCGCGTGGAGGAGGGCCTCAAATACGTGGCCTGGCGCAACAACACGTTCAGCCTGCACGTGCACGTGGGCATCCGCGACATCGATCGCGCGGTGCGGGTGTGCGACCGTCTGCGCCCTGTGCTCCCGCTGCTGCTCGCGGTGTCCGCGAACTCGCCGTACCTGGACGGGCGCGACACGGGCCTTCACTCGGCGCGCACCCAGGCGTTCACGAAGAGCTTCCCGCGCTGCGGCATCCCCGACGCGTTCGGCGGGTGGCGGGCGTACCGCGAGTACATCGAGTTCCTTCTCGAGACGCGCTCGATCGTGGAGTTCACGCAGGTGTGGTGGTCGGTGCGCCCGCACTTCGCGTTCGGCACGGTTGAGCTGCGCATCTGCGACGTGCAGGCGAGCGCGCAGGAGTCCGAGGCGCTCGCGGGGCTGATGGTCGCGTGCATCGCGCAGGCCGCGCGCGACGTCGACGAGGGCGTGCCGTTCGCCGACCCGGCCGCGCGGCTCGTGGAGGAGAACCTGTGGCGAGCGATCCGCTTCGGCCTCGAAGGCCGCCTGATCGACCTCGAGCACGCCGCCGAGTACCCGGCGCGCGAGGCGATCGAGCGGCTGCTCGCGTGGAGCGCGCCGGTGCGCGCGGAGCTGGGGATCGACCCGGTCTTCCCGGAGCACAACGGCGCGGAGCGCCAGCGGCGCATGATCGCGGCGGGCGCAAGCCGCGAGGAGGTGTTCGCGGCGTCGGTGCAGGAGACGCGCGAGAGCTATTCGCAGAAGGTCGCGGCATGAGCGCGGGCGCGGACCCACGCGAGTCGAGCGACGAGGAGCTTCGCGCTGCCTACGAGGCGGAACTGAGCCGCATCACGAGCACCGACATGATCGCCCAGGCGGCGGTGTCGCTGCTCACGATCGGAAGGGTGAGGCTCGGCGCGGGCGCGCGGCAGGGCGCCGAGGCACAGGGCGCGCCGCCGCGTGACCTCGAGCAGGTGCGCGATGCGATCGACGGGGCGCGCGCGCTGCTCGAGATCCTCGAGCGGAGGCTGCCCGGCGAGGTGCGCCCGCTGCGCGAGCACCTCTCGCAGCTGCAGATGGCCTTCGCGCGCGCCGTACAGGAGGGCGCGCCGCCACCCGCGGGCGAGCCGGGCGCTCAGGCCGGGGGCGAGGGGGCGGCGGGCGGCGGCTCGCAGGGTGGCGCGCCCCGCGAGGGATCGCCCGGCGACGGCTCACCGGGCGGCACCGACGGCGGCGGCTCCAAGGGCGGCGGGACGCCCGGCGGCGGCTCCGCGGGCGGCGCCGCGGGGCAGCCGGGGCAGGGCGAGGGGGGCGCGCGGCCCCCCGGTCCGGCGGAGTCGAGCGGCAGGCTCTGGGTCCCGGGCAGCTGACGGCGGGCGGCGCGCCCGGGCGGCGCTTCCCGGCACCTGCGCTGCCGGCACGATAGACTGCGCGCGCGTTTGCACCGGACCGGGCTCCCGCCCGTGTGATCTGGGCGTCAAATGTGCGCGCGAAGTCCTCGCGCGGCACGCAAATCAGACCGCGGAGGATTTCTGTTGAGCAGCTTTCTGACGAACCATGGGGTCGTCGTCGCCCTAGTTTGCGCAGCGTGCGCCGTGGTCTACGGCGTGGCCACCACGCGCGTGCTGCTGGCGCTCTCGCCCGGCAACGAGCGCATGCAGGCGATCTCGCGGGCGGTGCAAGAAGGCGCGCGCGCGTACCTGAACCGCCAGTACACGACGATCGCGGGCGTGGGCGTGGTCCTCTTCGTGGCGCTGATCTTCGTGCAGAACATCGCGGTGGCGTGCGGCTTTGCGATCGGCGGCGTGCTCTCGGGCTCGGCGGGCTACATCGGCATGAACGTGTCTGTGCGCTCGAACGCGCGCGTGGCCGAGGCGGCGCGCGGCGGCGTCTCACCGGCGCTCAGCGTGGCGTTCCGCGGCGGCGCGATCACGGGCCTGCTGGTTGTGGGCCTCGCGCTGCTGGGGCTGTCCGGCTACTACGGCCTGCTCACCGCGGTGTTCAACGACAGCCAGAAGACGGCGGTTGACGCGCTCATCGGCCTGGGCTTCGGTGGGTCGCTGATCTCGGTGTTCGCGCGACTCGGCGGCGGCATCTTCACCAAGGCCGCCGACGTGGGCGCCGACATCGTGGGGAAGATCGAGGCGGGCATCCCCGAGGACGACCCGCGCAACCCGGCGGTGATCGCCGACAACGTGGGCGACAACGTGGGCGACTGCGCGGGCATGGCGGCGGACCTGTTCGAGACCTACGCGGTCACGGCGGTGGCGGTGATGCTGCTCGGCATCCTCACCTTCCACGAGTCGACGAAAGTCGCGCTCTACCCGCTCGTGCTCGGTGGCGTGGCGATCATCGCCTCGATCATCGGCACGTTCGCGGTGCGCTCGCGCGCGGGCAACGTCGAGCGCGCGCTCTACCAGGGGCTGATGCTCTCGGGCGCGATCGCGGCGGCGGCGTTCGCGCCGATCACCTACTGGCTGATGCGAGGCCTCACCTTCACTTCGACCGAAGGCACCGTCAACACGCCGGCGTGGGGCAAGTTCTACCTGTGCGCCCTGATCGGGATAGCGGTCACCGCGCTGCTGTTCGTGATCACCGACTACTACACCTCGACGCGCTTCTCGCCGGTGAAGAAGACCGCGCGCGCGTCGATCACGGGCCACGCCACGAACATCATCCAGGGCTTCGGCTCGGGTCTTCAGGCAACGGCGCTTCCGGCGCTCGTGCTGGTGCTCGGCATCCTCGGCGCGTGGAAGCTCGCCGGCGGCGGCACCACGGGCATCTACGGGATCGGTGTGGCGGTGATGGGCCAGCTGTCGCTCACCGGCCTGATCGTGGCGCTCGACGCGTTCGGCCCGATCACCGACAACGCGGGCGGCATCGCGGAGATGGCCGAGCTTCCGGAGGAGGTCCGCAACGTGACGGACCCGCTCGACGCGGTCGGAAACACGACCAAGGCGGTGACCAAGGGTTACGCGATCGGCTCGGCGGTGCTCGCCGCGGTGGTGCTGTTCGCGGGCTTCCGCCAGGAACTCGCCGACCACAAACACGAGGCGGTCGAAGCGCTGACGTTCAGCGTCAACGAACCGCAGGTGCTGATCGGCCTGCTGCTGGGCGGGTTGATGGTGTGCCTGTTCGCATCGCTTTCGATCGAGGCGGTGGGACGCGCGGGCGGCGCGGTGGTCGAGGAGGTGCGCCGCCAGTTCCGTGAGCACCCGGGCATCATGGAGGGCACCGAAGAGCCCGACTACGCGACCTGCGTGGACATCGTCACGAAGACCGCCCAGCGCGAGATGATCCTGCCGTCGCTGCTGCCGATCGGCCTGCCGCTGATCGTCGGCCTGATCGACGTGAAGGCGCTCGGCGGCCTCTTGATCGGCGTGATCGTGGTGGGCTTCTTCTTCGCGGTGCTGATGACGGCGGGCGGCGGCGCGTGGGACAACGCGAAGAAGCTCATCGAGGACGGCGCCTACGGCGGCAAGGGCTCGGACGCGCATGCGGCGTCGGTCACGGGCGACACGGTGGGCGATCCCTTCAAGGACACCGCGGGACCCGCGATCAACCCGATGATCAAGGTCGCGAACATCGTGGCGATCCTGATCATCCCGCTGATCACCTGAGGCGGCGCGCCGAGCCGGCGCGAAGGGCTGCGCAGCCCCGCGCGGCCCGCTGTTGGCCGTCGCCGATAGCGCCTAAGCTGGGCTCGAGATGAGCGGCAGAGGAGCGCACCGGACGGCGACGATGCTGTTCTCGACGTTGATGTTGCTGATCGGCGTCGCGTTGATCGTGCAGGCGCTCGGCTCCTTGGGCGGCGGGCTGAGCACGCGTCTGCTGCTCGGCGTCCTGTTCACCGCCGGCGGCGTCGGCCGGCTGTATGTCGAGCTGAGACGGGGCCGCCGCGCATGAGTGAGCCGGGGGGCGCGGGGGAGGATCGCGACGGGCGCTCGGGCGCGCGCCACGACGGCGCCGGAGCTGGCGAGGCGCGTCACGACGCGGCCCAGGCGATCGAGCGCACGGCATCCGAGCTGGCGGAGCGCTCGCGCGTGATCGTGCGGCGCGGCCTCGGCTCGCCGGTGGTGTTCGTGATCGTCTACACGTCGCTCGCGAGCGCGATCTACTTCTCGCTCGGGGTGATCTCGCAGCACGCGCTCGGGCTCACCCCGCTCGTGTTCATCGTCGCGGCGCTGTTCTTCGCGATGACCGCGGTGACGTACGCGGAGGGCGCGTCGATGCACCCCGAACGGAGCGGCTCGACGGTGTTCGCGCGCTACGCGTTCAACGAGCTCGTGAGCTTCGTGGCGGGCTGGGCGATCCTGCTCGACTACATCATCCTGATCGCGGTCACGGCGTACTCGGCGACGCAGTACCTGCGGGTGTTCTGGCATCCGCTGGGCAACAGCGGCGAGGCGCTCGGCGTGTCGGTCGCGCTGATCGCGTTCGTGGTGCTGGGGAACATCCGCGGCTTCGGCGGGCGCCGCGCGCGGAGGGTGGGCGTGCTCGTGATCGCGGACCTCGCGGTACAGGCGTTCATCGTGGTGCTGGGCCTGATCCTGTTCTTCGACCCGGACACGCTCGCGCATCAGGTCCACCTCGGCAGTGCGCCCACATGGTCGGGGCTGTTCTTCGCGATGACGATCGCGGTGGTGGCGTTCACGAGCCTCGAGTCCGCGGCGGGCGTGGCGGGGGAGATCGTGATCCCGCGGGGCGCGCTCAAACGCGTGGTGGTGAGCGGCACGGTCGCCGTCGCCGTGATCTACGCGGGCATCGCGCTGGTGGCGGTGTCGGCGCTGCCGGTGCACGGCAACACCACCGAACTGGCGAGCCGCTACATGAACGCGCCGATGATCGGCGTGGTCGCGCACGTGCACCCGCACTGGCTCTCGACGGGGTTGCGCTACCTGGTGGCGGGCCTCGGCGGGCTCACGCTGCTCGCCGCAGCCAACTCGGCGATGCTCGGGCTCTCGCGGCTGGCGTACTCGCTCTCCACCAACCGCCAGATCCCGAGCGGGCTCGGCAGGCTGCACCCGCAGCGCTCGACGCCCTACGTGCTGATCATCATCGCGGGGCTGATCGCGGCGGGCCTCGCGGCGACGGAGGACCTCAACTTCCTGATCAGCATCTACGCGTTCGGCGCGATGCTGGCGTTCACGATCGCTCACCTGTCGGTGTGCAGGCTGCGCTACAGCGAGCCCGACCGCGACCGCCCCTACCGGGTGCCGCTGTCGGTGCGCGTGCGCGGCGGCGATCTGCCGCTGCCGGCGGCGTTCGGCGCGCTGGTGTCGGCCGCGGGCTGGGTGCTCGTGCTGGTGCTGCACCAGGACGCCCGTTACGTGGGCCTCGGCTGGATGCTCGCGGGCCTCACGCTGTATGTGGTCTACCGCAAGGCCGACGAAACGTCGCTGCTGCGACGGGTCACGGTGCCGGCGCAGATCCTGCGCGCGGAGCAGCCGGTCGAGCGCGAGTACGGCTCGATCCTGGTGCCGCTGTTCGGCACGCCGCTCGACGACGACATCGTGCAGACCGCGGCGCTGCTGGTGGCGGGAGAGCAGACCGACGAGGCGGCGATCGACACGGCCACGATCGAGGCGCTGTGGGTGTTCGTGATCCCGATGTCGCTGCCGCTCGACGCGAGCCTGCCGGACGCGCAGATCAAACATGCGCGCAAGGTGCTCGCGCGGGCGAAGGCGGTGGGGGAGGAGTACACCGGCGTGCACGTGGCCACCGCGATCACGCGCACGCGCAGGGCGGGCTACGCGATCGTGGACGAGGCGCGCAGGCGCGGCGTGGAGGCGATCGTGCTCGGAGCCGAGGAGCCGAGCCTGATCCGCGGCGGCGCGCGCCTGGGGGGCAGGGGAGGCCCGCTCGAGAGCTTCGTCGGAGACGTGACGAAGTACGTGATCAGCAAGGCGCCGTGCCGCGTGATCGTGACGGCGCCCCCCGCGGGCGACTCGCAGGTGGGGCCGGCGGGGGAGACGGTGAGCGAGAGCAAGACGGTCGTGTGAGAGCCCGCTGCGCGCGGGTATTTCCGGTCGGCTGCTTCGTCACATCGTCTACTCTCCGCGCTATGGTGCTCTACTCGGTCCAATGTTCATTTTGATCGTAGGCGCAGGACGTGTTGGCTCTGCGGTGGCCAAGTCTTCACTGGCGGCCGGGCACGAGGTCTCGGTGCTGGACGAGGACCCGCTCTCGCACGAGCGCTTGGACGCGGGCCAGGACAAGAGCTGGGAGGACGCCGGCGGGCAGTTCACCGTGGGCACGGCGCTCGAGACCGACGCGCTGATGCAGGCGGGCATCGAGAACGCGGAGGTGTTCATCGCGTCCACGGCGGGCGACAACACGAACCTCGTGATCGCCCAGATCGCGCAGAAGCGCTTTGGCATCGAGCGCGTGATCGTGCGCGTGATGGACCCCTACCGCGCGAGCTGGTACGGCGAACAGGGGTTGCACACGATCTCGCCGGCCAAGCATGCGATCGAGATGTTCGAAGAGGCGCTCGCGGCGGAGGCGGTGTAGGGATGTATGTGATCATCGTGGGCGCGGGCAAGGTCGGGAGCAACCTTGCGCGAGAGCTGATGGGCAAGGAGCACGAGGTCACGCTGATCGAGTCCTCGCGCGCCCGGTACCTGTTGCTCGAGGAAGAGTTCGAGCACGGCATCCAATACGGCGACGCGACCGAGCTGTGGGTGCTCGAGCGCGCGGGCATCCAGCGCGCGGACCTGGTGGTGGCCGTCACGGGCGACGACGAGGACAACATCCTGGTGTGCCAGGTGGCGAAGGAGAAGTACCTGTGCGACCGGATCATCGCGCGCGTGAACAACCCCCGCAACCACGACCACTTCAAGCTGCTGGGCATCCAGCCGGCGGTGTCCGCGACCGACCTGATCTTGCGCCTGATCGAGCACGAGGTGCCGCGCTACGGGCTGGTGCACCTGCTGGCGCTCGAAGAGGAGCGGCTCGAGATCATCGAGCTCGAGGTGCTCGAGGGGGCGCCGTCGATCGGCGAGCGCGTGTCGGACATCGCGCTGCCGGAGGGCAGCCTGATCATCTCGGTGCTGCGCGGGCGCTCGGGTTTCGTGCCGAAGCCCGACACGGTGCTGCAGGAGGGCGACCAGGTGCTGCTGGTGCTCGACCCGGGCCTCGAGGAGGCGATCACCGCCTTCTTCGCGCCAAACGGCGCGGCCGTGCGCATCTGAGCTGCCGCGGCGCGCCGCCGACCGGCCCCCGCGCGGGCGCCGCCTCGGGCCCCACGGCACGAGCGATTATCCTGTGGGGCTGCTGCCGATCCGGGATGGTGTAATTGGCAACACGCGACACTCTGGATGTCGAATTTGGGGTTCGAGTCCCTGTCCCGGAGCTAGCAGGCTCGGTGCGCTGCGCGTGAGACAGCGCCTACTCCGCGAGCCCGAGGTCGGCGAAGGCGCGGGCGCGGTCCCACCACGTCACGTACCTCACCACTTTTCCTCCCTGGACCTGAAACAGGGCTGCTCTCGCCTGGCCGACACGCAGCTTGCTGGCGTCGCCGCGGCCGCTGACCCGGCTGAGAACGAGCACGCGCTCGTCGTCAAGCTCGCGATAGGCCTCGGCCTCGATCTGCCAGTCGACCCACGTGTTCAGGAAGCGACGCACGTCGTCCTTGAGCGCCTGGATGCCCTTGACCCTGCCGGGTTCGGGACCGTCGGGCTCTTCGAGCTCGATTTCCGGGTGCGCCCATTCGTCCCTGTTGAAGAAGTCGCCGCGTTCCCAAGCCGCGTAGATCGATCGCACCAGATCGAGGCTCTCCGACATAGCGCCGTGAGTATCACCCAGATGCCATCACGCCCGCAGCCGCGGGATACTGGTGCTAGACGCACCGGCTGGCGACGGACGGGGCGAACCTGTTCGAGCTCCACGACGGCAAGGTCAGCAGACTCGTCATCTACTGGCACCGCGACCGCGCTCTCGCCGACCTCGGCCTCAAGGACTAGGCGATCTCTCAGGAGACGGCCAGGTGTGTTTGCGGTTGATCCCCGGTGCGCCATGATTCGCGGACACGATGGCCAGCCGGCGTCCTGATCACCCATCCGCCAACGTCCAGATCGTGCTGCGCGCATTGGACGCGTTCAGTGCCGGAGAAGGCGAGACGTTTGCGCAGCTCACCACCCCCGACATCGAGTGGACCACCGGGTTGGGCGCGGTCGAGGGCGAGGTGTTCACCGGTCACGAGGGCGTTGCCACGTACTTCGCGAGGCTCGCCAGCGCATGGGCGTCGTTCCGGTTCCTGGTCGAGGAGTGCCGCGACCTGGGCGACGTGGTGATCGTGCTCGGCCGGCTGGAGGGCCACGGCCGCGGCGGCGGCGTCCCCGTGCAGTCGCCGGTGGGCGCGGTGTGGGAGCTGCGCGACGGCAGGATCTGGCGCCTGCGCGCGTATCTCGACCAGGCCGAGGCGATCCGGGTGGCAGCGCTGGCGGCCGAGACGGCGTCCGCGGGCGGCGAGCGCTAGCTACACGACACCCCAGGCGTTCTCGAACTCGCTCATGCTGCCCGGGTGCTCGCTCCACCTGCGGATCAGGCCGTCGCGCAGCTCGAGGATGTGCGCGGTGGTGTATTCGCGCAGCTCACCGTCGCGCTCGAAGGAGTGGTGCAGCAGCATCAGCGCGTGCTCGTCGTTGCCGAACACGTCGAGCACCTGCTCGCGGAACGTGCCGGCGGTCTGCCCAAGCACGCCCACGATCCACTCGTGGAACTCGGGCCTCGTGAACGTGCCGCTCCCAGGCGTGCGTCCCGGGACCGTGAACGTCACATCGTCGGTGCAGCCCGCGAGGAAGCCGTCGAGGTCGCCTTCCGCGAACGTCGCATACAGCGCCCGCAGGCGCTCCTCCATCGGATGTGCCATGAGTACCCCCTGCCTGTCGTGGCGCACGCCATGCTAGCCCAGCGGCTGTGAGCGCCGCCGGGCGACAGCGCTGTGGCTCCGTTGGCCGAGCGGTGCGCGAACGCCGTTCAGATCGCCGACTGCGAGGCCCAGTCGCGATACAGCCGGTAGTAGCGGCCGCCCGCCTCGATGAGCTCGTCGTGCGTGCCCTGCTCGGCGATGCGCCCATGCTCGAGCACCACGATCCGCCCCGCCTGGCGGATCGTCGAAAGCCGGTGCGCGATCACGATCGCGGTGCGGCCCGAGAGCAGCCGCTTGAGGCCCTGCTCGATGCGACCCTCGGTGTGCAGGTCCACGTTGGAGGTGGCCTCGTCGAGCACGAGGATGCGGGGATCCGCGATCAGCGCGCGTGCGAACGCGAGCAGCTGGCGCTGGCCCGCGGAGAGCTGGGCGCCGCGCTCGCCCACCTGCGTGTCATAGCCGAGCTCGAGATCCGCGATGAACTCGTGCACGCCCACGGCCTCCGCGGCGGCGCGGATCTCCTCGTCGCTCGCGTCGGGGCGGCCGAACGCGATGTTCTCGCGCACCGTGCCCGAGAACAGGAACGCCTCCTGCGGCACGATCCCCATCTGCGAGCGAAGCGACGCGCTCGCCACATCGCGCAGGTCGTGGCCGTCCACCAGCACGCGCCCCTCGGTGGGGTCGTAGAAGCGCGCCACCAGCTTCGCCATCGTGGACTTGCCCGCGCCCGTGGCGCCCACCAGCGCAACCGTCTCGCCCGCCGGCACGTGCAGGCTCACGTGGTCGAGCGCGAGCGTCGGCGCGGCGTCGGCTGCGCTGGCGCCGGCACCGTTCGCGGACGCGTCGCCATTCGCGGATGCGGGGCTCCTCGGGGCGCCATCGCCGCCGGGGGTCGCGGCGCCGTTGGAGGTCGCGGCACCGTTGGCGGCCGTCGCGCGGTTCGGGGCCGCGAGGCTGCTCGGGGCGTCGGCTCCGTTGGACTCCGCTCCTTCGTTCGACGCCGAAGCTGCGTCGCGGCGCGCTCGCAGCGGCGCGTAGGCGAAGGAGATGTCCTCGAAGTCGATGGCGCCGTCGATGCGTCCGAGCACGAGCGCACCGGCGCGGTCCTGCAGGTCGGGCTTCACGTCGAGCAGCTGGAAGATCTTCTCGAGCGCGGCCATCCCGGACTGGTAGGTCGTGTAGAGCTGCGAGAGCTGCTGGATCGGTTCGAACAGGTTCGACAGCAGCGCCACGAACGCCACCACCGTGCCCACCGTGATCGCGCCGTCGATCGCCTGGTAGCCGCCGTACAGGATGATCAGCGAGATCGCCACTCCGCTCAGCATTTCCACGGTGGGGAAGTACGCGGCGTTGAGGCGCACCGTCACCATGTTGGCCTCGCAGTTCTCCTCGTTGAACTCCGCGAAGCGCGCCTCGTGCACGGTCTCCTGGCCGAAGCTGCGCACCACGCGGATGCCCGACAGCGTCTCCTGCAGGTAGGCGGTGATCGCGCCGATCGTCTCTCGCGTGCGCCGGAACGCGCCCGCGGAGACGAGCCGGAACCAGATCGAGCCGGCGATCAGGAGCGGGAACACGCAGAACGTGAGCAGCGCGAGCTTCACGTCGAGCACCAGCAGGATCGCGATCGTGCCGACCAGCGTGAGCCCCGCCTGGAACAGCGTCACCACCGAGTCGGTGACGAGGTTTTCGAGCGCCTCCACGTCGTTGGTCATGCGCGAGATCAGCACGCCCGCGGGCCTGCTCTCGTAGAAGCCGATCGGCAGCGACTGCAGGTGCTTGAAGATGCGCACGCGCAGGTCCGAGAGCACGCGCTGGCCCACCCAGCCGACGAGGTAGGTCTGCGAGTAGGTCATCACCCACACGAGCGCCGCGGCCGCGAGGAACGCGACCACCACGACCACGAGCGTGCTCACATCGTGGCGGTGGATGCCGCGGTCGATCGCGAGTTTCGCGAGCAGCGGGGGGGCGAGCGAGGCGGCGGTGCCCACGACGAGCGCGATCACCGTGACCGCGCAGCGCCGCTTGTAAGGGCCGAGCAGCGCGAGCAGGCCGCGCAGGTTGCGCGCGCGGCTGGCGCGCGAGGCGCGCGAGCCGTCCCACTGGGCGCCTCCGCGGCCGAGGCCGGGGCCGCCACGGCCGGCGCCGCCGCCGCCCACGCCGCGTCCGACCGCGGGGCTCACAGGCCGCTCCCCTCGCGCTCGAGCGGGGCGCGCGTCAGAAACACCTGCTCGGGCAGCCCCTTCTCGACGATTTCGCGGTACAGCTCGGAGCGCTCCAGCAGCTGCGCGTGGTCGCCCTGCGCGATCACGCGACCGCGCTCCAGCACCACGATCTCGTCGGCAAGCGCGATCGTGGAGAGCCGGTGGGCGATGATCAGCGTGGTGCGCCCCGCCATCGCCTCATCGAGCGCGAGCTTGATCAGCCGCTCGGTCGAGGAGTCCACCGAGGAGGTCGCGTCGTCGAGGATCAGCACGCGCGGGTCCGCGAGCAGCGCGCGCGCGATCGCCAGGCGCTGGCGCTGCCCGCCCGACAGCGTGAGCCCGCGCTCGCCCACGCGCGTGCCATAGCCCTCGGGCAGGCGCTCGATGAACTCGTGCGCCTGCGCGCGGCGTGCCGCCTCTTCGACCTCCTGCATGCTCGCATCGGGGCGCGCGTAGGCGATGTTCTCCGCCACGGTCGCCGAGAACAGGAAGGGGTCGTCGCTCACCACCGCCACGGCGTGGCGCAGCGCGCGCAGTTCGAGCTCGCGCACGTCCACGCCATCGAGCAGCACCTCGCCGGAGCTCGCGTCGTACAGCCGCGAGATCAGCGCGACGAGGCTCGTCTTGCCAGAGCCGGTGGCGCCCACGAGCGCCACCGTGCGCCCCGCGGGGATGTCCAGGTCGATGTCGCGCAGCACCGCGCGCGTGCCCTGCGTCGCCGCTGCGCCAGTGCGGGCGGGCGTGTGGGGGGCGCCGGAGCCGGGGTGTGCGTACGCGGCGCCGAACGAGTCGGGCTCGTCGTAGCGGAGCGTCACGCCGCGCAACTCCACGTGGCCGTTGCCCGGCGGCAGCGGCCGCGGACCGGGCGGCTCGGTGAGCCGCGGCTCGCGGTCGAGCACCTGGAAGATGCGCGCGCCCGACGCGGTCGCGCGCTGCGCCAGGCCGAGCGTGACGCCGAGCGAGCGCATCGGGCTGATCAGCATGTTCAGGAGGAAGTAGAACGCGGTGAACTTGCCCAGCGAGAGGTGGCCGTGGATCACGCGCTCGCCGCCGATCAGCAGCACCGCGGCGAGACCGAGCTGTGGCAGGAAGCCGATGATCGGGTTGAAGCGGGCTTCCAGGCGGGTGGCGACCATCGCCTGGTCGAACACCCGCGAGACGCTGTGGCGGAAGCGCTCGAGCTGCAGCCGCTCGCGCGCGAAGGACTTGACCACGCGCACGCCCGAGATGTTCTCCTCGGCATCCGCCGTGAGCTCCGCGATGCGTTGCTGCACCTCCTGGATCGCCGGCCGCGCGCGGCGGCCGTAGCGCTGGGAGATGAACACCACGAACGGCACCGGCGCGATCGCGATCAGCCCCAGCGTGGGGTTGAGCACGATCATCGCCACGCCCGCCAGCACCAGCGTGAGCGCCGACTGCAGGATGAACACGAGGCCGTAGCCGAGGAAGAAGCGCACCGCCTGCAGATCCACGGTCGCACGCGACATCAGCTGCCCCGTCTGCTGGTGGTCGAAGAAGCCCAGCTCGAGGCGCTGCAGATGGCCGTAGAGCAGCTCGCGCAGGTCGTATTCGATGCCCAGCGACACCCGCCCCGCGATCATCCTGCGCATGTACGTGAGCGCCCAGCGCGCGAGCACCGCGACGGCGATCGCGAGCGCCACCAGCAGCAGCGTGTGACGGTCGTGCGCGCGCGCCGCCATTTCATGGCGGCTGTCGTGGCGCGCGCCGCTTTCGAGCGCGCCCACCGCGCGCCCGGTGAGCAGCGGCAGCGCCACCGACATCACCATCGCCACGCTCGCGAGCCCCCAGGAGGCGCTCAGGCCGCGCTTGTAGGGGCGAAGAAATCCGAGAAGTCGGTAGAACGTGGCCATAGTTGTGCAGTCAACTAATTATTGCAAGGACGCCCGCCCGGCGGGCGTCCCCCCTCATAAGCTCCACCCATGCCCGAGCGCCAGCCCTCCTCGCGCCAGGCGCCCGCGCCGCGGGCGGGGTTGTGCGACACGTGCGCGCACCAGCAGGAGGTCCGAAACACGAGAGGCTCGGTGTTCTCGCTGTGCAAGCGCTCGCGCGATGACCCCGACTACCCGCGCTACCCGCGCCTGCCGGTGCTCGAGTGCCGCGGGTACGAGCGGCGCGAACGCTGAGCGGCCGCGCGCTCAAACAGCAGCGACCTCGGGCTGCACCTGCGCCTGCGCCCCGTCCTCGGGCGACGAGCTGACGACGAAGTCGCTCGAGCGCACCAGCGCGAAGCCGAGGATCGCGCCGGTGAACGCGACGGCCGCGGCGATGATCAGGATCGTCGTGAACGCGTCGGTGAAGCCCACGCGGTAGGCGTGCCCGAGCGCCTCGCCGGCGCTGTGCGGCAGGTGGCGCACCACCTGCTTGACTTCGCCCGAGACGAGCGCGGTGCCGAGCTTCCCGTGCGTGGCCGCGATCACCTGCCGGCCCGGCGCGCTCGCGCCGAGGATCGCGGAGGTGTGCTTCTGCACGTCGTGCTGGAACACCGCGCCGAGGCCCGCAATGCCGGTCGCGATGCCGACCTGGCGGAACGTGTTGTTGATGCCCGACGCCATGCCGCTGCGCGAGTGGTGCACGACCCCGATCGCCGTCGAGGCGAGCGGCGGGTTGATCATTCCCACCCCTGCGCCCGCGAGCACGAACCCGGGGATCAGGGTGGTCCAGCCCGAGGACGCGTCCACCGCGGTCATGCTCAAGAGCCCCGCGCCCACGAGTAGGAGGCCGAGCCCCAGCAGCGCGCGAATCGGCACGCGGACGCTGAGGCGCCCCGCGATCGGCGCGACCACGAACGAAAGCAGCGTGACCGGCAGGAAGCGCAGCCCCGCCTGCAGCGGGCTGTATCCGAGCACGTCCTGGATGTACAGCGTGAGGTACAGGAACATCGAGAACATCGACGCAGACACGCTCAGCGCGACGATGCTCGCGCCCGTGAACGCGGGGCGGCGGAACAGCGAGAGGTCGAGCATCGGGCGCTGCTGGCGGAGCTCCGCGGCCAGGAACACGAGCAGCAGCACGGCCGCGCCCGCGAGGTAGGAGACGATCCGCGTCGATCCCCATCCGTCTTCGTTGCCCTTGATCAGCGCGAACACGAGCAGGAACAACGAACCCGAGAACGTCACGAGCCCGATCCAGTCGACGCCGCGCGCGGCCGGGTCGCTCGACTCGCTCACCTGGCGCAGCGTGAGGAACACCGCGCCGATGCCGATGGGCACGTTGACGAAGAAGATCCACTCCCAGCCGATGCCCGAGGTGATCAGGCCGCCGAGCACCGGGCCCACGGCCACCGCCGCCCCGATCACGCCGCCGAACACGCCGAACGCTATGCCGCGCTCCTTGCCGTGGAACGCCTGCGCGATCAGCGCGAGCGAGGTCGCGAACATCATCGCGCCGCCCGTGCCCTGGACGGCCCGCGCGAGGTTCAGCGCGAGCGGGCTCCCCGCGAGGCCGCACGCGGCGGAGGACGCGGTGAAGATCACGAGGCCGATCGTGAACACGCGCCGGCGGCCGACGAGGTCGGAGACCGCTCCCGCGGTCAAGAGGAACGCGGCCAGCGTGAGCGAGTAGGCGTTCACCACCCACTGCAGATCCTGGAAGCTCGAGTGCAGCGAGCTCTGGATGTCGGGCAGCGCGACGTTGACCACCGTGATGTCCAGCAGCAGCATGAAGATCGCCACCGACACCGCGATCAGCGTCCACCATTTGCGTTCCAAGTCTCTCCCTCCTCGGTCGCTCGGGGTCCTGTCGCACTATAGGAGCCGCTCGCCGGCGCTCCCGGCGCGCTACGCGCCCGCGCCCTTCAGGTGCCGCTCGAGGAACGGCACCACGCGCTCCCACAGCTTCGCCGCCGGCTCGGGGCGATAGCTCGGGCGGTAGTCCGCGAAGAACGCGTGGCCCGCGTTCTCGTACACGTCCACCTCCACCGGCTGGCCGCTCGCGGCCGCGCGCTCGCGCAGCTGCCCGCCGATCTCGGGCGAGGGGTTGTGGTCCTCGGCGCCCACCGCCGCGAGCAACGGGCAGTGCAGCTTGCCCGCGAGCTCGAGCGGCGGCGTGGGGCGCTCGGGGGTCGAGCGCTCATCCGGCGTCGCCCGGTCGATGAACCCACCCCAGCAGTCCACGGCGGCGTCGAGCCGGTCGCTCGCGGTGGCGAGGAGCAGCGTGTAGCGCCCGCCCATGCAGAAGCCGATGCAGCCCACCCTGCCGCTCACCTGCTGCAGCGAGCGCAGGTGGTCCACGGCTCCCTCGAGGTCGCCGAGCACCGTGGCGTCGGACATCGAGAACAGCCGCGCCATCAGCTTCTGCACGTCGTCCATCGGCGGCGGCCCGCCTTCGCGCGTGTACAGGTCCACCGCGAGCGTCACGTATCCGAGGTTCGCGAAGCGGTTGGCCACGTCGCGGATGTGATCGCCGAGGCCGCCCGCCTCGTGGATCACCACCATCGCCGGCGCGTCCGCGGCGCCGGCGGGACGCACCAGGTATCCGTTCACCTGGGTGCCGCCCGCGCCCGCGTACGTGAGGTCCTCGGCGAGGAGGCCGGACGGGTCGGCGACCCCTCCGGGAACGCCCTCGGGGCTGCTCTTCACATCAACGCCTGCCATCTCCTCGCTCCTCTCGCTCGGCTTGGTTGTGGTGGCCGTGCCCGGGCGCACGTCGCACGCGGGGCGGGCCCCGCTACAGGATCGCTCTCGGGTACGCGCGCGTGGCGGCCGCGAGCATCGCGGCGAAGAACGCTGCCACCACCAGGAAGTCGAGCCACACTTCGCCGGACCCGCCAACGCCCACGAGCATCTGGCGCAGACCCTGCACCTCGTAGGTGAGCGGGTTCACGCGCGCGATCACGTGCAGCCAGCCCGGCATCACGCTCAGCGGGTAGAGCGCGCTCGAGGCGAAGAACAGCGGCATCATGAACAGCTGGCCGATCCCCATGAAGCGCTCGCGCTCCTTCACCGCGGCGGCGATCAGCATCGACATGCACGCGAACGCGGCGGTGCCCAGCATCAGCATCGCGAGCGTGCCGAGCACGCCCGTGAGCGTCCAGCGCACGCCGATGCCCGCGGCGGCGAGCACCACCAGCAGCAGCAGCGCCTGCACGAGCGCGCGCACGCACGCCCCCGCGGACTTGCCGAGCACGATCGCCACGCGCGAGAGCGGCGTCGCGAGCAGCCGCTGCAGTTGCCCCACGTCGCGTTCCCAGATGACCGCGAGGCCGAAGAAGATCGCGATGAACATCGCCGCCTGCGCCATCACGCCCGGCGCGAGGTACGCGCGGTAGCCCACGTGGCCGAGCGTGAGCGAGTGGCTGTGCTCGAGCGCGGTGCCGAACACGAACAGCCACAGGAGCGGCTGCACCGAGCGCGTCAGGATGTCGAGGTGGTCGTGGCGGAGCTTTCGCATCTCCGCCTGCGCCATCGCGAGCGTGCCCGCCGCCAGGCGCGAGAGCGAGCCGCCCGCGAGCGCCGCGGGACGCGCCCGCAGAACGCCGGCCTCAGCCGAGACGGCGCGCGACGCGCCGCTGTGCGCGGACATCGGCCAACCTCCCCTCGACTCCCTCGCCGCCCTCGCCGATCTGCTTGCCGGTGACGGTCGTGAAGACCTCTTCGAGGCTCTCGGTGTCGTGGCGCTCGAGCAGCTCCGAGGGCGCGCCCTGCTCGACCAGCCGCCCGTGGTCCATGATCGCGACCCGCTCGCAGCTTCGCTCCGCCTCCTCCATCAGGTGCGTGGTCACGAAGATCGTGGTGCCCGCCTGCGCGCGCAGCGCCTCGAGGCGCTCCCACACCATCTGGCGCGCTGTGGGGTCGAGGCCAACGGTGGGCTCGTCGAGGAACAGCACCGCGGGCCGGTTGAGCAGCGCGGAGGCGATCTCGAGGCGGCGCAGCATTCCGCCGGAGAGCGTCCGCGCGAGCCGGCCCAGCATCGGCTGCAGCTCCATCGTCTCGATCGCCTGCTCGATTCGCTCGCGCCGCTCGCGCCGCGGGACGCCCGTCACCTGGCCGTAGAAGTCGAGGTTCTCGTACGCGGTGAGCGCGCCGTCCACCGAGATCGCCTGCGGGATGTAGCCGATGCTGGCGCGCACCGCGAGGCCGTCTGCGGTCACGTCGAAGCCCGCCACGCGCGCACGGCCCTCGTTCGGCGGGAGCAGCGTGGTGAGCACGCGGATCGTGGTCGTCTTGCCCGCGCCGTTGGGCCCGAGCAGGCCGAACACTTCGCCGGGAGCCACCGCGAAGGACACGCCCCCGACCGCCTCGAGCTCGCCGAAGCGCACCACGAGCCCGTCCACCAGCACCGCGGGCTCGGCGGCGCTCACCGCTGCTGGCCTCGGGCGCCGGGGAGCGGGGAGGGGGGAGGGAAGGAGCCGCCCTCACGCGCGTCGAGCTCGCGCATCTTGCGCCTCACGCGCTTGCGCGTGTCGCCCAGCTCCTCCTCGAGCTTGCGCAGCTCCTCCGCGCGGTGGCGCACGAGCTCGAGCTGGCGGTCGATGTGGCCGAGCGCCTCCTCGAGCAGCTCGCGGCGGCGCTCGGGCGCCACGTCCTCGCGGCGCAGCTGCGCGCGCACCTCCGCGCGCGCGTCCTCGGCGGCGAGCAGCGCTTTGAGCTCCTCGAGCGACACGCCCAGCAGGTCGCGCAGGCGCATCACCTCGCGCAGGCGCTCGACCTCCGCGT
The DNA here is from genome assembly GCA_963813685.1 of uncultured Solirubrobacteraceae bacterium. Taxonomy (GTDB): domain Bacteria; phylum Actinomycetota; class Thermoleophilia; order Solirubrobacterales; family Solirubrobacteraceae; genus Palsa-744. The sequence continues at coordinate 59,366 of CAWEZQ010000003.1, read as the reverse complement.
GCGTGTAGGAGCGGTGGCGCCCCGAGGGCCGCGCGGGCGCCTGCTCGAGCAGCCCGATCTCCTCGTAGTAGCGGATCGTGCGCGGCGTGGTCCCGACCAGGCGCGCCACGTCGCCGATGCGCAGGCTGGCGCTCGGCCGGGAGCCCGCGGGAGTGTCCGTGTCGGGGCGCTCGCCGGCCATCGTCTCAGCGCCCTGCCGCGGTCAGCTCCCGCGCTGCCTCAGTGGCGTCGCTGCGGGAGACCGCGTCCGCATCGAGCTTGGCGGCCGCGTGGGCGGGACGCAGCAGGCACACCACCGTGCCGAGCGCGGAGGTCGCGACCAGCACCCAGAGCGCCGTGTGCATGTTGGTGATGAACGGGGCGAGCTTCTCCGAGGAGAGCCCTTTGGTTACGCCCGAGAAGATCGCGAACAGGGTCGCTTTGGGGATCGATGAGGTGACGATCGCGAGCACGAACGCGATCGAGAGCACCGCGCCGGTGTTCTGCAGGAGCGTGCGCGCGCCCGCTGCGACGCCGCGTCGCTTGGCGGGCACCACGCCCATCATGGCCGCGGTGTTGGGGCTGTTGAACATGCCCGAGCCGACGCCCACCACCGCGAGCCACAGCCCGCTCTGCCAGTAGGGGGTGTGCACGCCGAGCGTGGTCATCGCGGCGAGTCCCGCGGCGGTCACGAACATGCCGCCCGCGGCCAGCGCGCGCGAGCCGTGGCGGTCGGCGTACACGCCCGCGATCGGCGAAGCCACGAGCATCCCGAGCGCCAGCGGGATCAGCCGGATGCCCGCTTCGATCGGCGAGTCGCCCTGCGCTCCCTGGAAGTAGAAGACGAACAGGAACATGAGCGCGAAGCGCGCGAGACCGTTGAGGAACGCGGCGCCGCTCGCCGCGGCGAACAGGCGGTTGCGGAAGATCTGCAGGTCGAGCATCGGCGCCCGCGAGCGGCGCTCGATCGCGATCCACACCGGCAGCAGCACCGCGGCAGCGGCCAGGCCGCCGATCACGAGCGGATCGCTCCAGCCGCTCAGTCCGCCGCGCGAGACGCCGAGCACGAGTCCGGTGAGGCCGAGCACGAAGGTGCTCGTGCCGAGCACGTCGTAGCCGCGCACCTCGTCGGGTTTGGCCAGCTCGCGCAGGATCAGCGCGCCCCACGCGGCGCCCGCGAGCGCGAACGGCACGTTGAACCAGAAGACCCAGTGCCAGGAAATCGACACGAGCACACCGCCGAGCACCGGGCCGAGCACCAGCCCGATCGCGGCGACCATCGTGTTGGCGCCCATCGCCAGGCCCAGCTGCTCCTTGGGGAACGCGTCGGTGACGAGCGCGGCCGCGTTGGCGAACAGGAAGGCGGAGCCGATGCCCTGGGCGATGCGCCACAGGATCAGCGAGGTGGAGCCGCCGGCGAAGCCCGCGCCGAGCGACGCGAGCGCAAACAGCACGAAGCCGCCCACGTACGCTCGCTTGCGCCCGAACAGGTCGCTGAGGCGGCCTGCCATCAGCACGAGCACCGTGGCGGCGATCAGGTAGGCGAGGATCACCCACACGAGCGCCAGCAGGCTCGTGTGCAGCGAGCGCTCGAGGTCGGGCAGCGCGATTATCAGCGTGCCGGAGTTGGTCGCGGCGAGCAGCATCCCGAGGCTCGTGCACGAAAGCGCCCACCAGCGGTAGTGCTCGTGCCCCGCCGAGACGCCGATCCGAGACGCGGCCTGCGCGTGCGCTCCGTGCGCGGCCGCGCCGGCCTGGCCGTGCAACCGCTCTCCGCGCGAGGACCTCTGCCTGTTAGAAACTGACGTGAACGTAAAGATAAGGATAGCAGTGGCGGGCGCGGCCCCGGGCTGCTAGAACGTGGCCATGGCATCGGGCGACGCGAAGGTGGTCAAGTCCGAGCAGGAGTGGCGCGAGGAGCTCACGCCCGCGCAGTTCGACGTGCTGCGCAAGGCGGGCACCGAGCCGCCGTTCTCGGGCGACTACGTCTACAACAAGGACGCCGGCGACTATCGCTGCGCGGGCTGCGGCGCGGTGCTGTTCAGCGCGGGCACCAAGTTCGACTCGGGAACCGGCTGGCCGAGCTTCACCGAGCCCGCGGTCGCCGAGGCGGTCGTTCTTCGCCCCGACAACAGCCTGTTCATGCGCCGCACCGAGGTGCTGTGCCGCAACTGCGGCGGGCACCTCGGCCACGTGTTCGACGACGGCCCCGGCCCCGGCGGGCAGCGCTACTGCATCAACTCGCTGGCGCTCGACTTCGAGCCGACGGCGGGAGACGCTGCCGCGGGCAAGGGCCCCGCGGACGCGGACGCCGAGTAGCCTTCCCTCCTGGGATGATCATGCACGAACAGTCGCGGCGGCTGCGCGAGCCGCTGCGCTGGGGAAGGCGCGAGCGCACCGCGATCGCGCTGCTCGGCAGCTGCGTGGTGCTGGCGCTGGTGGCGCTCGGCGTGTACGCGCTCACGAGCGGCTCGCGCGCGCGCCCGGATTGCATTGCGGTGACGTTCGCGAGCACGCTCGGCGGCGCCGAACTGCATGCTTGCGGCGCGCAGGCCCGGCGCGACTGCGCCTCGGGCGCCTTTCGCAGCATCAGCGACGAGCTGCGCAAGGCCTGCGCGCGCGCGGGCTTCCCGTACCGCCCGCCGTCCTAGCCCCCCGGCCCGCCGCGGCAAGTCGCCGACGCGAGGCCCGCTGAGTGCCCTGGACAAATGTCGAAACGCCGCGGCGAAGCGTTGGCCACGATCCCCTAGCCGCTACCCGAAAGGGCGGTTTTCATACGGGTGACTGGTAAATCGGTGCGGGTGCGCCGCGGCGAGCCTGCGGTGCTACTCGCGCCACCACCCGAGTAGGAATGGAGACATATGCCGCATTGGCTTCCATACGAAAGTTGGCTCAATCCAGGGGACAACGCATGGCAGATGACCGCTGCGACGCTTGTCGGCCTGATGAGCGTCCCCGGCCTCGCCGTGCTGTATGGCGGCGTGATGCAGAAGCGCTGGTCGGTGAACAGCATGATGCTCACCTTCGTCGCCTTCTGCCTGACCCTCATCGCGTGGTGCCTGTGGGCCTTCAAGATGGGCTTCGGGACCTCGATCGGCCAGAGCGGGGGCGGCATATTCGGCGCCCACAGCTTCATCGGCACGATGTGGGGCGTCCCCGGAAGCATCCTCGGCCACGTGGGCGAGGAGGGCGAAGCCCTGATCCCGTCGATCACCGAAGGCCCGCCGTTCCATTTCCCGACCGCCACGCTCGCGTACTTCCAGTTCGTGTTCGCGGCGATCACGCCGATCCTGGCGCTCGGCTCGGTGCTCGGGAGGGTCAACTTCAAGGCGTGGATCCCCTACGTGCTCCTGTGGATCACGTTCGTGTACACGGTCAACGCGTTCCTGCTGTGGGGCGGCGGCTACTTTGCCTCCCACGGCGCGCTGGACTACTCGGGCGGCTACGTCATCCACCTGTCCGCGGGGATCTCGGGCTTTGTGTTCGCGGCGGTGATCGGGCCGAGGTTGCAGCGAGATCGCGAGATCGACGCGCCCAACAACCTGCTCATGGTGATGGTCGGCGCGGGGTTGCTGTGGCTCGGCTGGAACGGCTTCAACGGCGGCGACTCCTACTACGCCGGCGCGAACGCCTCCGCGGCTGTGCTCAACACGAACCTGTGCACCGCGGTGGCGGTGATGGTGTGGATCGCGTGGGACTACATCTTCCGCGAAAAGCCGTCGCTGCTCGGGTCGGTGAACGGCATGATCACGGGCCTCGTGGGCATCACGCCGGCAGCGGGTTTCGTGAACGGGTACGGCGCGATAGCGATCGGCGTAGTGGCCTCGACGCTCGTGTGGATGTCGATCCGCTTCCTCAGCCGCGCGCCCGATATTCCGACACGTGGACGACACGCTGGGCGTGATCTATACGCACGGCATCGCAGGACTCATCGGCGGTTTGATGGTGGGGATCGTGGCGGAGCCGAACGTGGTCGAGTACATCGGCGTGCACGGAGCGTCCACCCTTCCGGGCAAAGCCGGCGTTATCCATGGCAGCTGGACGCTGCTGAAGTGGCAGTTCTTCGCCGCGGCCTGGGTGATCGTGTTCACCGCGATCATGACGTTCATCATCCTCAAGGTCTTGGGGCTGTTCGTGCCGCTGCGTCTGACCGACGAGGAGCTCGAGATCGGCGATCACGCGATCCACGGCAACGAGGTGTACCCGTCGGACGTGCCGACGCTGGGCGGCCCTCACCCCGCGGGATGGGCCACCGCCACCGGCGCCGGGAGCACGCTACCGGCGGGAGCGGGCGCGACGTAGGGGCTCGAAGCTCACGGGTGTCGGGCGCGCCGGCTTCACGCGGCGCGCCCGGATCCGCGACCAGGCGTCTCGGTGGGGGGACGCCGCCGGGTCGGCCCGCTCTCCGCGGCCGGCCGGGAATCAAGCGGCCCTCTCGGGGCCAGTCGGGAAGGCCCCGCTCCGGCGGGGCCTTCTCTTTCCAATCGCGCGCCGTGAGGCATCGGGCGGCTCGGCTCGCCGTTGGGCGGCGATCGACGTGCCCCCCGGTCGCGCCCTCCTCAGGCGAGCGGCCCCAGCCCCAGCATCGCGCGAGTTTCCTCTGTCGTGTTGGTCGTTGGGAACGGCTCATCGGGGACCGCCACGCCGAGCCTCTCGCACAGCGGCTCCCATCCTTCCGCGGCAGTCCACTCGAGCAGCTGCCCGGAGGGAACCGCGGCGCGCACCTCGGCGTTGTGGCGCTCGAACGCGTCGATCATGGCGGTCGGGTTGCCGAAATCGTCCGAGAAGCGCTCCCTGAAGAGCTTGCGCACGGTCTCGAACCACTCCTCGCGCTCCGGCGGCGGGTTGTCGAACACCCTGAAGATCGTGTTGGACGCGCTGCGGTACCAGGCGTCGGCGGGGCGCGTGGAGAGGATCACCAGCGCGTCGGGATTGGCTGCCCAGATCTCGCGCCACAGCGAGGCGCCTGGCCAGTCGACCTGGGCCACGTACCCGTCGAGCAGCTCCTGCCAGTCGACCTCGCGGCCGTCGATCGCGTCGGTCCATCCCGGGAATCTGTTCGGGGTTGCCGATGATCTCGAACATGTGATGGCAGCGCCCGTCGAGCAGCTCTTCGAGCGCGAATTTCAGCGACGCGGTGCCGGTTCGCCCGACGCCCGCGCCGACGACCTCAAGCGGCATGTGCTCCCTCCCCGTTCGGCTTGACGCCGATCATACTCGCGTCACTCGGTCGGCCTCCGCCACAGGTGCTCTGCCCCTCCGAGTCCGGGCCGGGCAGCACGGAGCTTCCGCGATTTCGTGTTCGCGGTCATGACGTGAATCGTCCTGATTCGTCGGTGATCGCTTCAGTCGTGGTACCAAGCCGCAGAGCGCCCGTCAGCGACAGTTCCGCACCGTTCGCACCACGAAGCCGACCATCTTTGAGTCCGCCTAGGAATGTCATGTAGTGGTCGGACTCGTCGTACTTGCCTTCGTCTTTTTTACGCTCTTCCAACGGGTCAACGTCGCCAACCTTGGCTTCGAGGTTCCCGGAGAACACGCCGTAGTCCAGCCCGTGCGTCGTGTATTCAAGTGCGATGTTTTCGAGACGGTCGTACAGCGGGTATTCCGATTCGACCAGCGTCGAGAACCACGGCAGCACGGGCGTCACGGTCGTACCTTTGGGACAGGCGAAAGCCAGCGTGCGCGTTTCGCTCATGCCGCCGCGAGACGTGTTCGTGAACGCCATTGTGCCGCTCACCGTACACACCTTCCTGACCGTCGGATGTTTCGGCAGGTGCAGCGACACCGTGTCCTTCTTCCCGTTGAGCACCGGCACCACGACCGTTTTACCTCTGGGTATGAGGACCCGGTTGTAGAACCACTGACTGGGCGCTGCGATAGCGCTGCTCGCGGACAAAGCCGCAATGACGAACGCGCACGCACACAACCTCATGTATCTGCTCACCGTGACTACCTTTGGGAGAACGTTCTTCTCGTCCGCTTGCCCACACCGCTGCGCTCGCTATCGAGGTGGCGGGTCCGGCTGCGTTGACTGCGGAACCGCCAGGCCAACCGGGCAAGCAACCCCTGTCCCGCCGAGCCCGCAGTAGCCGCCGGGGTTCTTCGCGAGGTACTGCTGGTGGTAGTCCTCGGCGTAGTAGAAGGGGTGCGCGGGGTCGAGCAGCTCGATCTCGGTGGTGATCTCGCCGTGGCCCGCGTCTGAAAGCTCGCGCTGGTAGGCGTCGCGCGAGGCGAGCGCAGCGCGTCGCTGCTGCTCGTCGGCGCACAGGATCAGCGAGCGGTACTGCGTGCCGACGTCGTTTCCCTGGCGCATCCCCTGGGTGGGGTCGTGCCCCTCCCAGAAAAGCTGCAGCATCGCCTCGTAGCTGGTGCGCGCGGTGTCGAACGCGACCAGCACAACCTCGGCCTGGCCGGTGCGCCCGCTGCACACCTCCTCGTAGGTGGGGTTGGGGGTGTAGCCGCCCGCGTAGCCGACCGCGGTGGTGTACACGCCGTCGGCCTGCCAGAAGATGCGCTCGGCGCCCCAGAAGCAGCCCATGCCGAAGATCGCCGTGTGGACGCCGTCGGGGAACGGGCCGTTGAGCGGCGTGCCGAGCACGTAGTGACGGTCGGGTACCGACAGCTCCTGCGCGCGGCCCGGCAGGGCGGAGGAGGGGTCTACGAGTGTGGTCTTGGAACGTCCGAAAAGGCTCATGCGATCAGGCTAGCCGAAGCGCGCACGCGTGCGGGCACGTCGTGGGAGCGGCTTGCGCTGGCCGCGCGCGAACGCGCTCAGCGCGGCTCGAGGACGAACACGGCGATGTCGCGCGAGGTGCGCTCGGCGTAGTCGTCGAAGCCCGCGTAGGACTGGTTCATGCGCAGCCACAGTTGCGCGCGCTCGTCGCCCTCGGCGATGCGCGCGAGGACGTTGGAGCTGCGGCCGCGCACCTCGATCTCGGCTTCGGGGTCGGCCTTCAGGTTGTATGACCATCCGGGCTCGTTGGTGTTGCCCGCGTTTGAGCCGATCACGACGACGTTGGCGCCGTCCTGCAGGTACACGACGGGCGCGGTGCGCCGCTGGCCCGAGCGCCGGCCTTTGGTACTGAGCAAGAGCACCGGCGCGCGCCCGACCTTGTTGAGCACACGCCCGCGCGTGAGCCGGTAGAGCGGCACGTTGAGCTTGCCGAGCGCCTTCAGCGCTCCGGCGGGCAGGCGCATCGAGAAGCGCGAGTAGGCGTGATCGTCGATCACGCGCGCAAGTATCCCACCGCGCTCGCGGTGCGCGCGGACCGGCGAGCTCGCGCGGCACGCGGCGGCGCGGTGTATACAGTGGCGCGATGCGCGACCGGCGCTCCCCAGGCTCAAGCGGATGCGCCGGTGCGGCGCTCGTGGAGCGAGGATGAGCGAGCGGCCCGCGGTTCGCTACGAGGTCACGGGCCGTGTGGCGCGCCTCACCCTCGATCGCCCCGAGCGCGGCAACGGGATCACGATGGGTCTCGTGCGCGATCTTGCGCAGTGCGTGGAGCGCGCGGACCTCGACCCTGAGGTGAACGTGTTGCTGCTCTCGGGCGCGGGGTCCGGCTTCTGCGGGGGCTATGACCTCGTTGAGAGCGCGGAGGGCATGGGCGCGCGGGAGCGGGCGGGCGCTGGGGAACCGTCCGGATCGCCGCTCCGGCCCGAGGTGATCGGCGCGAACCACGACCCCGGCGGGACGTGGGATCCGATGGTGGACTACGCGATGATGGGCCGCAACGTGAGGGGCTTCATGAGCCTCTTCCATTGCGGCAAGCCGGTGGTGTGCAAGGTGCACGGCTTCTGCGTGGCCGGCGGCACCGACATGGCGCTGTGCTCGGACCTGCTGGTGATCGCGCAGGACGCGAAGATCGGCTACCCGCCCGCGCGGGTGTGGGGCTCGCCCACCACCGCGCTGTGGGCGCACCGGATCGGCGCGCAGCGGGCGAAGCGGCTGCTGTTCACGGGCGACTCGCTGTCGGGCAGCGAGGCGCTCGAGTGGGGCCTTGCGATCGAGGCCCCGCCGGCGGAGTTGCTGGACGAGCGCGCGGAGATCCTCGTCGAGCGGATCGCGCGCATGCCGCTCAACCAGCTGATGATGATGAAGCTGCTCGTCAACCAGGCGCTGTACGCGCAGGGGCTTCAGGCGACGCAGGTGCTGGGCACGGTGTTCGACGGGATCGCGCGCCACACCGCCGAGGGCTACGCCTTCCAGCAGCGCGCGGCGCAGGCGGGCTTCCGCGAGGCGGTGCGCGAGCGCGACGAGCCCTTCGGCGACGCGGGGCGCTCCACGTTCAAGGGCTGAGGCGCGGCGTGCGGCGTCGCACGGGCGCCGGCATGGCTCGTTGCCGCGTGCCCGTGAGGCTAGAATGGTCGCTCCCGCGGATGTAGCTCAGTTGGCTAGAGCGTCGCCTTGCCATGGCGAAGGTCGAGGGTTCGAATCCCTTCATCCGCTTTCGAAGAATCTCCTGCAAATCGCCACCGTTTCGGGACGTGCCGACCCGCAGCAGGAGATCGAAAAACCACGTGGGTACCACTCGTGGGTACCAGTTAGGCCGAGAATGGCAGCGTCAGGGGCGGCGTCGACCGGCGGCTCCGCAGTAAGCCTCAACTGCCCCGTGAGGCGCGGATCGGCCCGGCCGTCCGTAAGCGCTGGCCCCTGCTGCGTCCACGCCTGATCACCATCTCGGGGCACCCGGTCGCTGTCGTGCTCGCCGAGGCTGCCCTTGAGGGCGGTTCTTGATCGGGGCTAGTCTCATGGTGTGTTCGAGCGATTCACAGAACGGGCACGGTTGGTGGTCGTTTTCGCGCAGGAGGAGGCGCGAACGCTCAAGCACAACTACATCGGCACTGAGCACATCCTGCTTGGCCTGCTGCGCGAGGAGGAGGGGCTGGCGGGGCGGGTGCTCGAGAGCCTCGAAGTCACGGCGGAGCGCGTGCGCCCTCAGGTGGTGCGCGTTGTCGGCTCGGCCGAGGAGGTCACCTCGGGGCAGATCCCATTCACGCCGCGCGCCAAGGAGGTTCTACAGCTGGCGCTGCGCGAGGCGTTGAGCCTCGGCCACAACTACATCGGGACCGAGCACATCCTGCTCGGACTGGTTCGCGAGAACGAGGGAGTCGCCGCCCGCATCCTGCTGGACTTCGACGCCCACCCGGAAAAGATCCGCAGCGAGGTCATCCGCATACTTTCCAGCCGCGGGGCATCCATGCCGGTCATGCACGACTTCGACAGGAGCTGGCTGGACTTCGCGCCGGCTGATGCCTTCGATCTCGCGAAGCGCCTCGTCCCGCTAGCGAGCACGATCAACTTCGAGGTGAGACGACACGCCGACGAGGAGCCGACGTTTCGAGTGTCCTGCCGGCTGGCCGGCAACGACGACGTGCTGCGCGAGCTCGTGGCGCTTGAAGCCGTCGGCATTCGCGCGGTGCTCGACAGGGATCGCACCGTCAGACTTGGGCATCTCGACCGCCCCACGACCGCAACGGATCCAACAAGTAGTGAGTAGGTGGTTCACGGCTCAAGTCAGCTCACGAAAGCTAGCGCACGCCGAACTCGATGCCCGCCGTGAGACAGAACGCGGCGAGCGCAGCCTGGCGGAACTCTCCAACGAGCGCGAGGGCATTGCCTTTCACCCCGATGATCCTCACGTCGCCGCCGTCCTCCGACTGCGCCACCCTGGCGACCTCGCTCAGCGGAAATCGCTGGGGTTTCTTGAGGCTCGTGCGCACGATCAGGGTGCTTCCCCTTACGCGCAGATGCCCTAGGCGGCTGTCGGTGAGCATCACGATCCCGATCACGGCGCACACGATCCCTGCAGCGAATGCCACGCCTCCGTCGGTTGCGAGCCAGACGGCGACGGCCATCTCTGCCACGCCCGCCATGTTCATCTTGTTGGGGGTCCGCTTCGACCAGACGCTCAGCCGCTTGCTCTGTTTCTGTGCGGTCGATCGGAGATCGAGCCCCGGATCGATCACACGCAGCAGCTCCCCCAGAGAGGCGCTTCCGCGATCGAAGCGGAACGGCTTCTGCGCGAGAGCGGACCGATGCCCTCCGGTTGGGCGCCTTCCTCCGCAGGCAGCGCCGCGTGGTCGAGCAGCACCGGGATCACCCACACGCTCTGCTGAGCCAGGGCAGCGGTGACCTCGACGCGCACCGGGTCGCTCGGATCGTCGATTCTGCGCCCGCCGTCCCCGTCCGCTGCAAGCCAGTCGCGACCGATGAGCACAAGCGCGACCTCGCACGACCCAACGGCCCGACGAAGCCGCTCGACGTCCTGGGCGCTCTCCGGAGGCGACTCGGCGCCCACCGAGACGCGCTCAGGGCCCAGTGCAACTCGCAACGTGTCGTGGAGCCAGCCGGCAGCTGCGCGGGTCGTCTCGCTTCCTCGATATGCAATGAACACGCTCGGCAACGTAATCCCCTGCCTTCGCCGAGATCGTATGCACGCCGGGTGGCCAAGCGCGCCACATGGTGGATGCCGAAGCTGGTCGATCGGGGATACTGCGATGCCGCGTGCGTCCACTGGCTGCTCTCTTGCTCTGTGTGCTCTTGGCTGGCCTTCCCGCTCGTGCCCGGGCGGACGGCGATCCGGCGAGCGACGTGCTGCTCGTGCAGAACGTCTTCTATCCCTACCAGCCGCATGTCGGAGCTGCTGTCGAAGCGTCGATGAGCCGGACCCTTCGCGAGCTGGCGGCGGCGACGGGTGTGCACCTGAAGGTGGCGATCATCCTCGAACGGTTCGAACTCGGTCTCGTACCGCAGTTCTATGGGCATCCGCAGGCGTACGCGAATTTCCTTGACCGGGAGATCTCCTTCAACTCTCCCCAGCCGCTGTTGACGGTCATGTCGACGGGCTTCGGGCTGGCGTCGGCCGGACCCTCGACGGCGCTCGCGTCGGTCCATGTAGACCGCACCCAGCGTGCCTACGGCCTTACGCGGTCCGCGATTCTCGCCGTTGCGGCCCTGGCGCGAGCGCACGGCCATCCGATTCCCATTCCGTCGATACCCGCGGCGTCTTCAGATAGCTCCTCTCCCGTCCTCCTTGTGTTCGGCGTCCCGATCGTGCTGCTGATCGCGGGTGGGGTCATCCTGGCTCGGCGCGGCCGCAGATCGGGACACCGGGCAGCGGAGAGACCTAAACGAGAATAAGACGCACTGCTGGACGAGCCTCTGCTCTTGGCGCGAGCGCGCAGGGAGCCGCGCGGCGCGCTCGCGCCGCGCGGCAGGACAGACATGGTCTCTTCGGCCCGGCTCGCCCGGAGGCCGCGCCGCGCGCGCGTGCACAGCGACACGCGCGCGCAGGAGACGCGGCCGAGCGGCTCATGTCGGCCGGGGCCTCACACGGCCGCCTTGCGGCGTGCAAGCCCGAGCGCCGCGAGCCCGGCGATCAGGCCCAGCGCTCCGATGATGAGCGCGGCGATGCCGAGTCCCTTGCTGGCACCCGTGCTCGCGGGCTTCACCGCGGCGGGTGCGCTGGGGGACGCCGATTGCGTGCTCGGGGTCTCGCCCGCCGTCGGGCCGGCCTCGTCGCCGGCCACGTCCTCGATCAGGCCTCCCTTTGCGGTGACGTTGATGCGCGGGGCGGGGTGGTCCGCTTCGAGCGAGGGGTCGATCCAGTGGACGACCTGGCCGTTGCTGTAGCTCTGCACGGTTCGGAATTCGAGCGCCTTGCCGGTGGCGTCGGCGGGAATCGCGGCCGACAGCGGGAGGTTGATGAACTGGCCGTTGTTGACCTTCCCCAGCGGACCCGTCCACTTCCACACGATCTGCGAGACCTCGGTGTCGATTTTTTCGCCGTCTTCTTCGATTGGTTTGGCGAGCTTGCTTTCGATCACCTTGGTCGACCAGCCAGGGACGTTTTCGTAATCGACGCCGACGAAGCCCTGCGGGAACAGCACGTCAACCTTCGTGACGTACGCCCCTTCCTGCTCACCGGGGACGCGAACGTCGAGCGTCGCGAACGCGCCGGCGGGCACGGTGTTCGGATGCAGGCTGATGTGTGCGGCGGCGCTCGCCGGTGCGAGCAATGCGCCTGCGGCAAGGAGTGCGACGACCTTCTTGTGTTTCATTTGAACGTGCCTCCTGTGTTGGTGAACTGGGGCCGCCACCGCGGAAGGGCGCGCAGGCGAGGTGCGCTGCGGGCGCGAGCGGCGCGGCGAGTTGCCCATGTGCTCACGCGCGCGGTGGAGGAGCGCGTCCGGCGATGCAGGAGCCGAGCAGCCTGACGCGCGGTGCCGCCCGCGAGCCGACAGGTGTGCGCGGACGCGTGATCCGCGAGCCTCGGCTCGCCCTGCGCGTGCGCGCGAGGGCGAGCAGTACGCGCTCGCCGGGATAGCGCCCGACCCAAATCAAGGCTACTGCCAGGCCAGCGGGCGCCAGGAAGGACAGCGACGACGCGGTCTCGCCGAGATGCACGAGGCCGAGCGGCACGCTCACCGCGAGGCCGAGGGCTAGGGCGACGACGACCGTGACGCATATTGGGCGTCCGCGAACGGGTCTGCTCATCGGATCGGGACCTTTACGACCCGGGTGTGCTGTTCGAATTCGGACACGCGGTCGACGATTTCGATGCTCCACGTGCCGCCGGGGCTGAGCACGGCCGAGTTGAGGATGTAGTGGCCGGGACCCGCAATCGAGGGATGCAGCTGCAGCGGGCCGATGCCCTTCGCAGGCAGCTTTGCCGTCGCTGTCAGTTCCTTGGTTGCCGTGAACTGCGCACCGGTCTTCGCGTCGATGAGGTACAGGTGGACCGTGTTCGGCCCGACTCTGGCCGGTTCGACGGTCATCTCGAGCTCGGCCGGTCCGATCGTGGTGTTGGTGGAGAACGGTCCCTTCGCCGTGTCGATGGGAGGGGCATAGCTGATCAGCGCGGCCGTGACGCCGAACACCGAGACCATCAAGGCGAACTCGCCGCGCAGCGTGCCGCGCGCGAGGCGCCCGACGCCCCCGAGCGTCCCGGCGTCCGTGACGATGCGCTGTAGCGTTGGAATCACGCGCTCGCGGTTGACGCAGCCGAGGCCGATCAGGGCTGCGAGCAGGACGGTCTTGGCGATGATCAAGGCTCCGTAGGTCGTGTTCACCAGGCTCGAGACGCTGCGCACGTCGATGTATGCCTGCACCACGCCGGTGACGGCGATCGCGACGACCGAGGCGAGAGCCAGGGGCGAGAAGCGCGAGAGTGTGGCGAGCAGTAGGCCGCTGCGCTCGCCGGCCTGCAGGCGGTGCGTGGCCGCGGGCAGCGCGAACAGCAGGCAGGCGATGCCTCCGACCCACACGCTGGCGGCTGCCACGTGGATCGCGTCCGAGGGGAAGAAGACGCCGACGGGGCTCTCGATGCTCGCGTGGCCGGCGAGCGCAGGCGTGATCAGCAAGTACAGCGAGCCCAGCACGAGCGCGACGACGAGCGGCGAAGGTCGCAGCGGAGCGGCGCGCCAGCGCCGGCGCGTCAGCATCAGCACCGCGCCGAGCGCGAGCCACACCAGCGCGCGCGACGCCCCACACCCAGCCGAAGCGGCTTTCGAGCGTGCTTTCGACGATTGTGCCTTTCAACGAGCTCCACAGCGAGACCCCTGCGGCGCTCGCGCCCTGCAGCAGCACCCCGAGCACGCTCACGATCACGCCGATGACAACCGCGCACGCGAACAGCGCGTTCAGGCGGGACGCGAACGCGCTCGCCGCCTCCTCGTAGCGGGGATCCGCGCTGCGCGAGGCGGCGAGGGCGTGTGGCCACACGAGCAGCGCGAACGCGAGGCCGCCCGCCATGAGTGCAAGCGTGAGGTAATCGAGCGCCCGCACGACCCCGAAGGCGACCTTCGTGACGTGGCCTGCCTCGTTCCTGCTGATCAAGCCCGCGACGGAGACCTTCGAGGAGGCGCTCGCATGGCCGAGGTTGAAGACGAGCCCGCCGTAGACGATGTGCGTGTCCGCGGAGATGACGCGGTAGGTGCCCGTGTAGGTGCCGTCCGGCAGGTTCGCCTTCAGCCCCACGCCCATCCAGTGCTCGTTGCCGTCGGGGTGTGAGACTTCGAGATTGTCGACCTCGTTGCCCTGCGAGTCGTATACGCGTACCGCGCCTGCTGTGCCGCCGACGTCTTGGTTGAACTCGAAGATCACCTCCTTCGGCTGGGTCTGGACCGTGGAGCCGGAGGTGGGGGAGGTGCCAAGCAGCTGCGCATGCGCGAGCGCGCTCGCCGGGCTCGCCAGCAGCGCGGTGCCGGTCAGCAGCGCAGCGCCCACGAGCCGCACGCGACGAGAGCCCGTACGCCCCGCCCCGCGGGAGTCTGAGCTGGCCCTCATCTCACCACGCCTCCGTATCGGGGCCCCCGCCTCCGTCCCCGCTCGGGCCCGCGCCGCTCACCCGCCGCCGGCGGCGCAACAGCACGGTGGCGAGCATGCCCGCGACGATCAGCGCCACAAAGGCCGCGATCGCGCCCGTGGGGGCGCCGGAGCTCTCCGGGACCCAGAACAGTTCGCCGTCGATCGCCCCGGGCCGCGAGCCGACCTTGATCGGCACGCTCCACGTGAAGATCTTGGTGCGCTTGCCGGTGTCCTTTACCTGCGGCGGTGTGACCGGGCTCATCCAGTGGATGCGGTGGTCGTGCCATTCGAACTGGCTCGTGCGGTCGAGCACCGTCCAGTTCGGCGGCGCGCTCGCGCTGGCCGAAGCGGGGACCGTCACCTGGGCGAAGAAGCTGGTGTTCAGGTAGACCGCGGGGGACCGTGTGTTCTGTTCCGCCGCGCCGTCCGGCTGCACGCGCGCGTAGGGCTCGCCCGAGTAGCCGTAGATGGTGACCGTCTCGCCCGTGTTGTTACGCAGTAGCAGCCGATCTGCGAACTCGAGCACTTCGACGCTCAAGCCGCGAACCTTCGGGGTGATCGATGTGATGTAGGTGCGGTAGTGGTAGCTGGAGCCCTGATCGTTGATCGGGTTTCCGCTCTCCTGGGAGGTGCCCGCGGCGAGCGCAGCGGACGGCGCTGCCGCCATCAGCGCGACGAGCGCCAGAAGGGTCGAACTGCGTGACATCACAGCTCCTTGCCTGGCCGGGAAAAGGACACGGATCTCTGCTCGCGAGCAAGCGCGAGCAGGCGCGAGCAGGCGCGAGCCCTCCCTCGGGGTGGGCCCTCAGCTCGCGGCGGGCAGCACGCGCGGCGGCGGGCGCACTGCAAGCGAGCGGCCGAGCAGCAGCCCGCCGCGCGGCGCGACCATCTCGCGCTGGACCGCGACCGGAGCACTTGGGCACGGCCTCTTCCGCCGGCCGCGGTAACCGGACAGCGCCGCGATGATGTGCTCGCCGGGGTATCGGCGCGCGGCGAGCAGCAGCGCTAGTGCGATCGCCGGTAGAGCACACAGCGCGCCGCGGTCGATCCAGGCGAGCGCGAGCGCCATGACTATCACGAGCACGAAGGCGAGCAGGCGAAGCGCGCGCCGCAGGGGTGCCGGGACGTGGCGATTCGCGTTCAGCCGCGCGAACACGCTGCCAAGCCTACTCTCATGCGCGCAGCGGCGGCTCACGTGCCGACGGCCGACAACAGCCACAGGCCGAAGCCCGCCTTGCTCTGCGGCGTGGACGACCGGCCGCGCACACTCAGAGAGCTGCGCCGGGTCCTCAGACCCGGCGGATCACTGATCTTCATGGAGCACGTCCGCTCCGAGGACCCGAAGCTGGCCCGCTTGCAGGACCGGATGAATCGCATCAACAACATCGTCGTCCACTGCGACTGCAACCGTCCGGTCGCGCACTCGCGTGCAAGCCGGCGCGAGCCTTGACGCCCAGCTCTAGAACCCCGTTTTCAGTGATTCTCGATACTGCTGGACGATGCCGGAGCCGCAAACGCGCACGGGCTGCTCACCGTCGGCTTCGCAGATCTCGGCTGTGATGATCTCTGCGCCACCATCAATCGCCTGACCCACGGGCGAGCCGGCGTTCCGCATCGCAGCGGCTATCTGTTGCCACGACATTCCGGTGAGCAATTCGGGATCGGCGGTTGAGCCGACATCTGCCCAAATATCGGCGACGTCCAGGAACGGGAAGACGTTGAAGATTTGTCCTTCGTATTCATAGATGTCGTAGCTCGTGATCAGTTCCTGCTGGGCGGCGGTGGGAGCTTGCAGTTCCGTCCAGAAACACGTTTCACACGCTGGCTGGTTAGTGAAGGCCTCATCCGGTACGAATGCGAGGTAGGAACTCTTGTATTTCGATTTATAGAAAGTCAAGGTGTTTGTCGCGGGGTCTACATCGGTCGTCGATGACACCATCGGTCCGAGAGTGGAGAATTTGCCGAACTGTGCGAGCGCCGCGACCATCGACCACCGAGCGATGGCGCAGAACGGACATCCCTCGGCACCGTAGTAGAAGAGCTCGGGCCTGCCTTCGTCGGTCAGAGGTGGGCCGCTTATCGTCGTTGGAGTGTTCAACAGTTCGACGCTTTTTTCCTCGAGCTGGGTGCCGTAGTTGAAAGCCGCCGTTTCGATCGTTGCCTGGGGCACGCTCGTCACGGCGTCTGTGATCTGCTTGCCAAGTTCGCGGAATGCGGCCTGCCATTTCTTTACAGGAGTGCCAGGAGGCGCATGGAAGCCAGGAACCTCTTCAGCTGCGATGGCGGCAAGATCATCTTCGGCTTCGGTGATTTCGGCCGTGGCTTCCACCAACGCCGCTTCGGGGACTGTGCGGTCATTGATGATCCGGTTGAGCTGCTCGACGGCCGCGGTGGCCTTGGTGAAGGCCACCTTGCCCTCAGGAGGAGGTACGGCGTCACTCGGATCGGCCCACAAGCTTGCGCGCGTAGCTTCCGACAGGTCCGCCGTCGCGGCCAATAGCGCTTTTTTTGCCTTCGTGTCCCCAGCTTCTACGAGCGGGAGGACGTTGGATCGAGCTTGGTTGAGCTGGACGAGCGAAGGGGTCGGAACGGCCAACGCGCTCGCGCTGGAGGCAACCAGCCCGGCTACTGCCAGCAGCAGACCGACGCCCGAACGCAAGCACCAATTCGCCAGCCTCATGGGAACCCCCCCGCCTGTAAAGGCCCAAGCCCGACTCTGGGCCGTTTAGCGCGTCACAGCGTGCGAAGAACGTATCAGGCGCATCAATCATCGTCAAACCTACTCAAAGGTCAGCAACACGACCGCTGAGGGCCAGTACGCCGCCGTGGCGCTCGGTGAGCGGTCGCCTGAACCGCACCGAACCGACTCCACGTCCAGCACGGGGCCGCGGCGGACGTGCCGTCGCAGCCCCGTGCCGAGGGACGGCTAGTTCGTGGCTATTCCCTCGCCGCCGGCCGCGCCGGGCACCAGCAGCGAGCCGATCGTTTCGAGGCTGCCGGTGGGAGTGACGCTGAACTCGTCGACCGCGCCTTCCTTTCCGCCTTGGACGTAGAGGTTGTGGCCGGTCGAGGTGGCGTCGACCGTCCCCGGGTGGGTGGCGGTGTTGCCGAGCAGCGTGAGCTGCCCGTTGAACGCGTCGCGGAACCCGGTGAGGGTCGCGCTGCCGGCGTTTGAGGTGTAGTAGTAGCCGGCCGCCGGAGTGATCCAACACGTCGCTGCCTGCCCGGTCGCAACGGAATCGATCTGCGTCAGCGTGCCGTCGCCGTTGACCTGGAAGGTGGCCAGGGCGCCCGCCGCCTCAGCCAGCAGCAGATGTCCTTGCGGATCGAATGTCACCGCGAACGGGACGGTCGGGTCAGGTGTCACGACCGGGGCCCGGGAGATGCCGCCGAACGGGTACACGCGGAAGACCTCGACCGACTGGCCGGCGGCCTTGGTGGTCACGATCAGGTTCGAGCCGTCCGGCGAGAATGCGACCTGACCCGGCGTGTGGGTGAACTGTTCCGGTTCTCCTGGGTTTCCGGTGGCCAGGCCGAGCGGGCGGTGCAGCCATGGGATCGGCAGGAGGTGTCCGTACGCGACGGCGTAGCCCTGGATCGACCCGCCGTTTTCGGCGTTGAGCACGAACACCTCTCCGCGTCGTGCGGTTACGCTGACAGGGAAGCTCCCGCCGGAGCTGATCACCTGGCGCAGCGCGAGACGGTCGCCGAACACCGAGAACACCGAGATTGTGTTGCTGCCCGCGTTGACCGCGAGGAGCAGGTTGTCGGCGGGGTCGTAGGTGAGCGCGCCCTGCGAGGCAGTGTGGTCCACGACTGACCCGGTGAGCTGTCCGCCGCGGCCCCCCGTGGGATACGCGCCGGCGGGAGCGAGCGTCCCGTCGCCACGACGGTCGTAGACGATGATCTGGTTCGCGGCGAGCGCGTCGGTCTGCACGAAGACGGCGCTGCCGGGACCCTGCTGTTCGAACGAACCTCTACCGGGCTTGTCGCCGAGTGCTGGCGCGGCGGCGGTCGCGGCGAGTATCCCGAGCGTCGCGAGTACACCGGTGATGCGTCTGCTCCATCTGGTCATCGGGTTCTCCTTCGGAAAGAGTGGATACGACGCTCTCTACGTCCGGGCACCCGGCCTGGCGTTACGGCTCGCGACCGATCCGATTTCAGCCCGCGCCGCGCAGATCGCGAACCGCTCGCATCAGCGCCTCGCGGGTTTCGGCATCGGGGGGCGCGGTCACGGAGCCCATCGTGGCGATCATTCTGCGCATGTCCTCGAGGTAGCCGTCGCAGCCGTCGCACTCCGCCAGGTGCGCCTCGAATCGCGCTCGTTCGGCGGTGCTCAGCCGGTTCTCGAGATAGTCGGTCACGAGCTCGACGAACTCGACACACACGAGTGGGGGCTCTTTGCGCCGCCAGAGCCTCACTGCCCCGACTCCGTCATGGGTGGGCCGAGCTCGGCGCGCACGCGTGCGCGCCCGCGGTGAAGGAGCACCCGCTGGTTCACTTCGCTTATCTCGAGCATCTCACAGACCTCTGTAGCGGTGAGACCGATCACGTCGCGTAGCGTTACAACGACCCGCTGCTGGTCGGGCAGAGTGTCGATCGCGGCGATGAGCTGCGAGCGAAGCTCGGCGCTCAGCAGTCTGGTCTCGGGGTCGAACTCGAGTCTAGCCGGGACGCTCCGCCATCGGCCGTCCTGACCGAACGCGCCTGGATCGACGGCTGGGTATGGGTCGTCCCCGAGCGAGGAGAAGCTCACCTGGCGCGCGTCGCGCACCGCCCTGCTGCGCGCGAGATTGACGAGGATGCTGAAGAGCCAGGTCTGAAGCGAGGAGCGCCCTTCGAAGCCGCCGATCCCTCTGATCAGCGCCAGCCACGTTTCCTGCACGACTTCCTCGACGGCCGTTGGTGTGCGCACGAACGATCTCGCCACTCGTCGCAGCGCGCGGTCATAGCGCGCAAAGAGCGCGCTGAAAGCCTCCTCGTCGCCCGCGCGCAAACGACGTACGAGCGTCTCCTCGTCGTGCACGCGAAAGAACCTAGCCATCCCGCGAGCCGTTCGGCGCAGTCGAGCCGGCGGCCGCGGACGCGCGCCGATGGGCCTGTCGGGCATCGAACCCACTCGGTTGTGGGCCCCACGGCAAGCGCCCGTCGACACCGAACAGCTCGCCGCGGATACCTGCGCACGACGCTGACGCCGTGAACGGCCCCGCCGGCGCCACGGGCACTGGTCGCGAACCGGCTCAGGCGCCCGCTGCCAGGAGGAACAGGTCGAAGATCGCCAGGCCGCTGCAGGCGAGGGTGAGCGCGATCACGATCAGCGCGTTCGCTCGTTCACTGCGTTCGGTGGCCTGCGACGCCGACATCGGGGGCGGCAGGTGGGCCGGCCTGTCGGGTCGAAGCCATTTGACGTCCGCGCCGGCGCTCGCGGCCGGGAGCCCTGCGGGGCCGGAGCGCCCGGTGCCGCGGTCAGGCGGGCTCATGGCCACGAGCTTGATAGCCGACGCCCGCTCCGTCAACGTCCGCGCCACCTGCGGCCGCGTGCGCGAGCCTCTGCATCAAACCGGCCTGCAGGTCCCGCTCGGGCGCGAGCAGCTCGAGCACCATCAGTCCCTGGCGCACGAGCACGAGGGCGATCAGCCCGAACGCCATCAGCCAGGCGGCATGGTCGAGGTGGTGGCCGAGCCTGATCTCCACCGCGGCGACGCTCAGCGCGAGCAGCACCGGTAGCAGCGGCGCTATGAGCGACGCCAGCGACGACCTGGGTTGCGCGGACCTGAGCACGATCGCGCGATTCGACCGCGAGCTGAACGCGGCAAGCCCTATCCCGAGATACGCCGCGACCCAGCCGGCGTCGATCGGATTCCCGCTCGTGTACTTCCCGACCTCGGTGAGGTAGGTGTAGGTGCTGTCCGTCAGCGCCATCACCAGCAGGCCGGCCAGCAGGCACCCCATCGACAGGCGGTCTGCGTCGGTCATCCTGCGGATGGCGATCACGACGAAGAACACGATCACCACGTCGCCGAACGGATAGGCGAGCGTCACCACGCCGGCCCACGTGCTGAGGTTGGCGCTGCGCCACACCGGCCCAAGGACGAGCGTCCAGCTGAGGAACGTCAGCGCCGTGGCGACCACCAGGCCGTCGAGCAGCGAACGCGCCTTGCGCGTTCCGCCGCCGCCCGTCGCCGGATGCGCCACCAGCGCGGCGATGGCGACCGGGATCGCCGACAGGTAGCCGACGTCAGCCCAGGAGACCGCAGGGACTTCCACGTTGAGGATCAGCGCGTAGTAGCCCCAGATGAGCTCGGCCAGCGTCCACAACGCGGTTGCGCCGGCGAGCAGCGACCAGAACAGTCGCATTCGCCCGACCTGCCGAGCGCGGGCGCGAAGGCACAGCACACACGCGGTCGCCGACGCCAGCGGAGTAGCGACGTCGTCGGCCCACAGCGTTACCCTGGCACCGCCGATACGCAGTCCGATCCAAGCCCCGACGAGGCCCGTGACGACCACGACCGCGGATGCTGCCAAGAGAAAGCGCCGGCCGGCGAGGGTGTGTTCCACCAGTTGGGCATCGGCAGAGGAGCCGAACCCCTTGACTCCCGTGCTAGGAAACGCCCATGCGGCTCATCGTGCGCCGGTGCGGGGGCGCCGTTGCCGTCTGCGCGGCCGGCCGGTGGTCTGCTCGACACGGCGCTCCTCGCCGCCCAGGTCGTGGCGCAGGCCAAGCCGGTGGGCCAGCTGGCGCATCTCGTGACGCTCGCCGGCGCCGACCAGCGTCACTCCCACCCCGCGGTTGCCCGCGCGCCCGGTTCGCCCGATCCGGTGGATGTAGGCGTGGTGGTCGGCGGGCGGGTCGAAGTTGATCACGTGCGAGACGCCGTCGATGTCGATCCCGCGCGCGGCGACGTCGGTCGCGACGAGCGTGTCCACGTGTCCGGACTGGAAGCGCGACAGCGCCCGGTCGCGCTGGCCCTGGGACTTGTTGCCGTGGATCGCGACGGCCCGAAGGCCCTGCGCGTCCAGGCGCTTGACGAGACGGTCGGCGCCGCGCTTGGTGCGCACGAACACGATCGCCCTGTCGCGCTCGCCCTCGAGCTCCTCGATCAGCGCCTGCAGGCGCTGCTCGTCGCGAACCGCGACGAACCTGTGCTCCACCAGCGCCTCCTCGTGGCGAGTCGGCGCTCGGTGCTCGTGCACGATCGCCTCCGAGGTGTAGCGCGCCGCGAGGTGGCCGGCGACGCCGTCGAGCGTGGCGGAGAAGAACATCGTCTGGCGCGCCTCCGGGCAGGCGCTGACGATGCGATCGATCGCGGGACGGAACCCCATGTCGAGCATGCGATCGGCCTCGTCGAGCACGAGCATCCGGACCCGCTCGAGCGTGAACGCCCTTCGCTCGAGCAGATCCTCGAGCCGGCCCGGGGTGGCGACGAGGATGTGCGCGCGCCTTGCCCTACCGGCCTGCGCGGTGATGCCGACGCCGCCGTACACGGCCGCGACCCGCAGGCCCTTGGCGCGCGGCGAGGTCCTTCAGCTCGCCGACGATCTGGGCGGCGAGCTCGCGCGTGGGAGCCACCACCAGCCCGGTCGGCGCGGGGCCGCGCCTTCAGGCGCTCCACCAGCGGGATGCCGAACGCGAGCGTCTTGCCGGAGCCGGTTGGCGCCTTGACGAGTACGTCCCGGCCGGCGAGCACGTCCTCGAGGACCAGCCGCTGGACGGGGAAGGGCGCCGTGATCTCACGGCGTTTGAGGGCGCCGCACACGGCTCCGGATACGCCGAGTTCGGCGAAGGACTGCTTTGACATCTGAGCACTGCTCCTGACGGCGCTCGCTGGCGCCTGCGGTTCGGAGGATCTGGCTGACCCGAACCGCCCCTGGCGGGACTCAAGCGAGCTAACCCCGCGGCCGAAAGTCTCGACCGCCGCCAGTGACGGTAACAGACGCCTCCCCGCGTACTCGACGGATTGCGTGCGGTGCGGGCCGTTCCGCGCCGCGGAGAACACGCTCCGAATGGACCTGGTGGGAGTCGAACCCACTCCGTTGGGGCTAAAAACCCGCTTGGCGCCGACCTGGCCAGGTCCGCGGTGCGTCCGGCGCGCGCGACTCGCCGCGCGGCCGAACGGCCGTCGTACCCCTCGGCTGAGGGTACTCCGCGACACCCACCCGGTCCAGGCCGCTCACGCCGGCCAGGGCTCGCGCGGTACGTAGCGCCCGGCGACGCCGCGCGTGAGCAGCCCCATCAGCTCGAGCTCGCTGAGCCGCAGCAGCAGCTCGTCCGCGTCGGCGCTGCCGAGGAGCTTGTGCGGCGTGTCGCGCCCGGAGGCCACGTCGCTCAGCGTGGCGAGCAGCCGCGGGTCGAGCGTCCGAGTCCCCGCGTGCGGAGTGCGCGTCCGCGCGTCCGGGCGCTCGCACGCCGGATCGAGCAGCTCGAGCACGTCCTCGGCGCCTCGGGCGACGCCGGCCTGGCCGGCTGCGATCAGCGCGTTGGGCGCGGCGGAGAGGGGGGAGGTGACGCGCCCGGGCACCGCGAGCACGCGCCGTCCGAGCGCGCGGGCGCAGCGGACCGCGATCAGCTCAGAGGGCCGTTGTGCGCCCTCGACGAGCACGGTCATCTGCGCGAGCATCGCCGGGGTGCGCCGGCTCGCGAGCGCCGCCCACCGCCGTGCCCGGGAGCCCGCGGGGAGCTCCGAGACGGCGCAGCCCTCGCGCGAGACCCGCGCCAGGAGCGCGCGCAGCCGCGGCGGACGCCCGGCGCGCAGCCCGCCGCCGAGCACCGCGATGCTTGCGCCGCGCGCCTCGTGCGCTCCGGCGTGCGCGGCCTCGCCTACGCCGTCGGCGAGCATCGCCACGACCGTCACCGCGCTCGCGGCGAGGCCGCGCGCGAGCGCGGATGCCATCGCGATGCCGTAGTCGCTCGCGCGCTCGCTACCCACGATCGCGACGACCGGCGCGCTCGTCAGGGAGGTCAGCCGCTCGACGTCCGGGACGAGGTGGAGCGCTCTCGGCGCGCCATCGGAGCGCAGCGGGGGCGGATAGCGCGGGTCGTGGCGGCACACGCCGGGCTCGCCGTCGCGGCCCTCCGTCTCACCGCCCGCGCGCCAGCGCTCGAGCAGCTCCCGCGAGCGCCTTCCTCCGAGCGCTTCGATCAGCGCCTCGTCCTCGAGCGCGAGCGCGGCCAGCAGCCGGTCGGCGTTGCGCGCGCAACAGTCGAGCGGGCCGCCGAGCTCGCCGAGCAGCCACGCGCGACGCGTGCACGAGGCGCACGGACGGTAGGGCGCTCTTTCGTTGCGGGCGGCGCTCATCGCGGCGTGCCGTGGAGCGCGCTGTCGGTGCGCAGCGCGAGCGCCGCGCCGAGGTCGCGCGCGCGGACCCGCGGGCTGCCCGCGAGGTCCGCGATGGTGCGCGCCACGCGCAGCACCCGCTGCTCGCCGCGTGCGCTCAGCAGCCCCCGCTCGCGCGCGCCGCGAAGCATCTCGGCGCCCTGCCCATCGAGCCTCGCGTGCCGGCGCAGCATGCGCGCGTCGAGCCGCGCGTTGACCGGCGCGCCTTCGCCGGCGCTCCTGCGAGCCTGGCGCTCGCGTGCGAGCATCACGCGCTCGCGGGCTGCGCGGGAGCTTGTGCAGGGCGCCGCATCGAGCTTGCCCTGTCGCTCGACCCCCACCAGCAGGTCGATGCGGTCGAGCAGCGGCCCGCTCAGCCGGCGCCGGTGGCGTGCGAGGTCGGCCTCGCTGCAGCGGCACCTGTCGGCTTCGCCGGCGTGGCCGCACGGGCACGGGTTGGTCGCCGCGAGCAGCATGAAGCGCGCCGGGTACACCGCGGAGTGCTGGGCGCGGGCGATCGCCACTCGCCCCTCCTCGAGCGGCTGGCGCAGCGCCTCGAGCGTGGGGCGCGAGAACTCCGAGAGCTCGTCGAGGAACAGCACCCCGTTGTGGGCGAGCGCCACCTCGCCGATCCATCCGCGCCGCGCGCCGCCGATCAGCCCGGCGGCGGTGATCGAGTGGTGCGGCGCGCGAAACGGGCGCGTGCGCTCGAGCGCGCCCACAGGCTCGCCGAGCAGGCTGCGGATGCGCGTGACCTCGATCGCCTCCTCGCGCCCGAGCGGCGGCAGGATCGAGGGCATGCGCTGCGCGAGCATCGTCTTGCCGGTGCCGGGCGGGCCGCTGAGCAGGCAGTTGTGCCCGCCGGCCGCCGCGATCACGAGCGCCCGCACGGCGTGAGCCTGCCCGCGGACGTCGGCGAGGTCGGTCGCCGAGGCCGGGTACGGGCGCGCCCGCGTTCGCATCGCGGGCGGCGCTGAGTCGGCGGCGCCGCCGCGCAGCACGCGCACGGCGCTCGTCAGGCGCTCCACGGCGAGCGCCTGCATGCCCCCGAGCAGCCGCGCCTCGGACGCTCCGTGCGGCGCGAGCACGAGCGCCCGCAGCCCCGCGGAGCGCGCCGCGTCGGCGGCCGCGAGCGAGCCTCGGGCGGCTCGCACGGAGCCGTCGAGGCCGAGCTCGCCGAACAGGGCGTGGCTCGCGAGCCGCTGCGGGTCGATCTGCCCGCTCGCCGCGAGCACGGCGCAGGCGATCGCGAGATCGAGCCCGGGGCCGGCCTTGGGCACGTCGGCGGGGGCGAGGTTGGCGGTGATGCGCCGGGCGGGGAATTCGAACCCGCAGTTCACGATCGCGGCGCGCACCCGCTCGCGCGCCTCGCGCACCGCCGTGTCGGCGAGGCCCACGA
Source organism: uncultured Solirubrobacteraceae bacterium (assembly GCA_963813685.1). Classification (GTDB taxonomy): domain Bacteria; phylum Actinomycetota; class Thermoleophilia; order Solirubrobacterales; family Solirubrobacteraceae; genus Palsa-744. The sequence continues at coordinate 34,363 of CAWEZQ010000003.1, read as the reverse complement.
TCGCGAACGACGGCAGCCCCGCGCGGACGTCGACCTCCACGGTGACGTGCCACGCGTGCAGCCCCTCGATGGTGAATGTGTGCGCTCGTGCCAGCATGCCTGTGCCCCTCCGGTGGGCCGGGGCACGCCAACGTAGGCGCGGCTTGGGATGGAATCGCGCGGCCGGCGGTGCGCCGCCGGCGCGGTGCGCTCTCGGGCTCGCGGCAGGCGCCGCTCGCGCTCACGCTCGCGGGTCCGCTTCCGAGAAGGGCATGGCCGCCCTGGGGGAAGGCGGCCATGCGGGCTCGGCTATGTCACGCGATCGCGATCAATAGCCGGCGGGGTGGCGCGCGACGAACCCGGCTGTCGAGGACATGCTGTCGGACCAGCGCGAGCCGCCCTCGGCGAGCGCGACGGTGTCAAAACGTTTGCCGTCTACGACCATGAACGCGTGTTCGGAGTTGGCGTAGATGGTGATCTCGCGGCCGGGACCCGGCTCGCCGTAGCCCTCGAGTTCGGACGAGTCCTCGGGCGAGCTGATCAGGCCGCCGCCGTGCAGCGCGTAGGACACCGAGCCGGAGCAGTCGTAGCCGGTGGAGTCGAACGAGCCGTGCCCGCCGCCCCACACGTATGGCCGCGTGGCGATTTCATCGCCGGCCGCGATCACGGCCGAGACGGTGCCTTCGCCGCCGCCGCCGGCGCTGCTGGAGGAGCCTTCTTCGCCGCTTTCACCGCCACCTTCGCCGCTGTCGCCGCCTTCGGCGTGGTGTTCGACGGTGACTCTGGCGGAGCGCGGAGGGGTGAGTGTGCTCTCGTCGGTGATGCCGATCAGAGCCCAGGTGGCGGGCCCCACGACGCCGTCGACGGTGAGGCCGTGGCGGGCCTGCAGGCGCCGCACGGCGGCCTCGGTTTCGGGGCCGAATTCGCCGTCTGTGGGCAGCTTCAGCGCGGACTGAAGGCGTCGACGATCGCGCCGCCTTCGCGCTCGCCGCCGGTGCTCGCGCCGCCTTCGGCGCTCGCGCCGCCTTGGGTGGGCGCGGCGTCTCCTTCTCCGCCCGCGGGCTGCGCGTTGGAGGCGGCGGTGGCCTTCGCTTCGGGCTTCGGCAGCGCGGAGGTGGGAGGCGTGAGTTCTTGCGGCGTCGTTCACGCCGAGCACCTGCCAGGTGGCGGGCCCGACGACGCCGTCGACGGTGAGGCCGTGGCGGGCCTGCAGGCGCCGCACGGCGGCCTCGGTTTCGGGGCCGAATTCGCCGTCGACGGGCAGCTTCAGCGCGTACTGCAGCTGTTTGACGGTGCTGGTCTGCGCTTCGTCGCCTTCGCCCGACGCGCCTTCCTGCGCGGCGGCGCTTTCGCCTTCGGACGTGCCGCCTTTGGTGCTGCCTTCGGCTGTGCTGCCTTCGGCTGTGCTGCCTTCGGAGGCCGTGCCTTCGCCGCCGGTGCCTTCGGCGCCTTCGGCGCTGCCGCTTTCGGGGGTGGCCGTTTCGGAGCCTTCCCCGGCCGGCGCGCTCACGCCGGTCTGCGGCGCGCTGACTTCGGCGGCTTCGGCTTCGGGGTCGTAGGTGGCGGGCCTGGCGACGGCTTCGCCGGGGACGATGGGGTGAAAGCTCGCGAACGTCTGCGAGTCGCCGACGGCGCGCAGCGCGGCGGCGGTCTGCGGGCCGACTGTGCCGTCGGCTTCGAGTCCCTTGCTGGACTGGAAGGAGCGCACGGCGGCTTCGGTTTCGGGGCCGAAGACGCCATCCACCTTGACGCCGCCGAGCGCTTGCTGCAGCAGTTCGACCTGACGGCCTTCGCTGCCTTCGCTGAGCACGATGGTGTGTTCGGTGGTGGTGGGTTCGGGGCCGGGGGAGCTCGGCGTGATGGCTGCCTGGCCGCTGGCGAGGCTCGCGGTTGGGCCTACGGTGAAGGCGGCGAGGGCGCCGAGGGAGATGCGCTTGGCGCGCGAGCCGGCGGGCACGAAGCGCAGCTCGGCGGCGCGGCGGCGCGCGCGGGAGCGCCCGAGCGAGAGCTCCCAGGCGGTCTGGTCGGCGAGGTCGCGGACGCCGGGCAGCTCGCTGTGCCCTTCGAGCAGCATCGCGAAGGGCGCGCTCGCGAAGGGTGTGCCGGCGCGGCGTGCGCGCGGGCGTGAGGAGCGCGCGCGGCGTGCGCGCGAGCGCTCGAGTGAGGCCTTCCAGGGGTCCAAAGCGGCAAGGTCACGCGACGATCCCGACATCCAGGCGTCCTTTCATCATTCTCCGTTGCTTTGCGCCTACGGGGTTAGCTGTCGGGCTCGCGTAAAAGCTCTTACGCTACGCCACACCTGTGGCGATTCGCCCCCGCTGTCCTGGCTAGGACCGCTCTTGGGTCCCCCGCTCCTCGGCCCCTTGAGACCGCGGACTCGGCACGAACGCGCGGCAAGCTAACAGATTTCCCTGCAATTTGCGTTACCGAGGGAGGAGTGCAAGCGCGGTTGCCGACGAACGGCCCCTCGCTACCGCGTCGCGGCGGCTGCTGCGCTGGTACTTTCGCGGGTGATGGACCGGCGGCTGCGAGTGCTCCTGTGGACGTTGGCGGGGGGCGGCGCGATCGCGGTGCTGGTGGTGCTGGGGCTGGCGGGCACGGGCGGCTCGGGCGACCGCGTGGCGCCGCAGCTGCCGCGCGAACGGCTGGCGGGGGCGCGAACGACGCTGAGCGGTCTGCTCGCGGGCGCGCACGGCCGCTCGGCGCTGGTGGTGTTCTGGGCGAGCTGGTGCGGCCCGTGCGCGCACGAGGCGCCGGAACTCGAGGCGCTGGCGAGCAGCGCGGCTGGGCGCGGGAGGGTGGTGGCCGTTGACTGGAGCGACCCGGAGACGCAGAAGGCGCGCGGTTTCGTGAAGCGCTACGCGTGGTCGTTTCCGGTTCTGCGCGACGGCGACGGCGCGGTGGGCAACGAATACCGCATGACGAGCCTGCCGACGAGCTTCGTGATCGACTCGCGGGGGCGCATCAGCGATGTGCTGCGCGGGCCGCAGACGCTGGGCGACTGGACGCGCGCGCTGGCGGGGGCCGAACGCGCGTAGCGCGCAGGGCGCGGCTGCGCGCAGCATGGCGCTCCGCGCGCTCAGCTCAGCTCGAGCGTCTCGTTGACCTGTCGCACGACGCGGCCGGAGCGCAGCTCGGTGACCTGGCGGATGCTGTATTGGAGGCGGCCATGGCTGTTCTCGTGGGTGAGCGTGGCGGTGCGCACGAAGCGACCGGGCAGGGCCTCCTCGATCGAGCGGTTCTCGATCGAGCTGCGCGGATAGAGCGCGAACACGTCCTGCCAGAAGCTCATCACGGCGTCGCGTCCGATGATGGGCGCACCACTGTGCAGCGCGGGCGGGGGCACGTATTCGACGTGGGGCGCGAACAGCGCGAACACCGCGTGCAGGTCGCCTCGGTTGAACGCATTCTCGGCGCGGGCGAACGCGTCTTGGAGGGCGCGCGTGCGCATCGCGGGCGGCAGGCGCAGCAGCAGGCGCACAGCGAGCGAGGCGAGGAGGGGCGCGCGGACCTCGATGGTGTCGGCGAGCGGGCGCATGGCGCACCGGAACCTAGCGGCGCGGCGCGACGGCGGCGCGCTCGGATGCGCCCGGCGCGGCGCGGCTCTCCTTCACGCTGGCTTCACATGCCGAGTGAGCGCCTGATGGGCTCGCGCATGAACAGCCTGTAGGCGGCGTCGCTGAGCGCGAGCGCCGCAAGCAGGCGGCGGATGCGTCGTGCGCGTGCTGCGTATCTCCTCATCCCCGTCCCTCCCTGGACCTTGGATGCCCCAGCTTCCCCCGTGGTGCTGGATACTGGAACGGTAGGAGAAAAAGGGGGCGAGGTCAACGCGGGCCGCGACCGTCGGATACGGTTTGTATGGCTCTGCGAAGCGCTAAACATGGATTCAGAAACACTTGTTAGCGTGCTGTCATGCTGACTGGCTCGCTTGCCGCGACTGCGAGGGTGCTCGCGATCCTTGCGCTGCACATGACGCCGGGTCAGATCGAGGACGCGGCGGCCGATCTCAAACAGGAGGCGGAGGCCGAGACGGACCCCACGCAGAAGCGCTTCTTCGAAGACGTGTCGGCGGGTCTGCTGCAGCTCGCCAGAGACATGCGCAGCGAAGGGGGCTGACCGCCACAGCGGGCGATCGGCGGCCGGGCCGGACGCGGCCTTGCCCTCTGTGGTTAGGATGCGCCGCTTGCGGCCGAGGCCTGACAGCGGGCGGCGGAGGAGCCGGGCGGCAACGGTGCGCTGCGCGCTGGTCGCGCTGGCGCTGCTCGCGCTGGCGCTCCCGGCGAGCGCACTGGCCGGCGCCAACTCGAACCCGGTGGCTGCGGCGGTGGCGCGCGCGGTGCGCTACTGGGGCGAGACGCCGTGCGGCGGCCACGTGTCGGTGGTGATGGGAAGCAGCGCGGAAGCGCCGCCGGCGGGCATGAACTCGCAGGGCGCGCGCGATGAGGTGGCGTCGATGTGGTCCACGTGGATGACGCCGGGCGAAGGCGGCTATGAACCGGGGCCGCGGAGCTACACGGAATGCGAAGTGCACATCGACTCGGCGGTGTGGCCGAACTGGCAGGCGGACGACGAGGACTTCCCGGTGTTCTGCAAGCAGATGGTCCACGAGTACGGGCATTTCGAGGGGTACCCGGACAGGGGCGCGTCGCGCGGCACGGTGCAGTACGAACGCCCTGATATGGCGCGCGTGCCGCCGTGCGAACGCTACCGGCTCCTGTTCGACGGACGCGTGTACACGCAGCGCTCGGTGATCGCGTCGCACAGGGTTGCGCGGCGCCGCCGGCGGCACTGAGCGCCGCGCGCTCGACGAGGGCGAACCCCACGGGGTCGTGCGAGCGCGGGCGGCGAGGCGCTGCTTCGCGTGGGTTGCGAAGACGGCCGCGAATACGTGCTCGTATACGCGTCCTGAGCCGGAAAGTTCCGAAATGTGGTGCTGCTAGCTTTGGCGCCGGATGGCGGTGGCGCGCAGAGAACGGCGCAGCACGGCGGGGCGCCGGACGCGCCGCGCGCTCGCGGCGATGGCGGCTTGCGCGCTGGTTGTGGCGTGCGCGCCGGCGGGTGCGAGCGCAGCGACGCTCGTCGTGGAAAACACGAACGACTCGGGCCCCGGCTCGCTGCGTCAGGCGATCGTCTCGGCGGGTCCGGGCGAAACGATCCTTGTGCCGGCGGGGACGATCGCGCTGAGCACGCCTCTCGACGTGAACAAGAATTTGACGATCGATGGGGCGGGCGTTTCGGCGAGCGTGATCAGCGGCGGGGGCGCGTCACGGGTGGTCGAACTGACGGGGTCGCCGGCTGTGACGCTCAGCGGGATGACGATCACCGAAGGGCTGGCGGCGTCGGGCGGGGGCATCGCGGCCACGGGCACGCTGACGCTGGCGCATGTGGCGGTGGTCGGCAACCACGCGGAGGAAGCGGGCGGGGAAGGCTCGGGCGGCGGGATCGATTTCAAGGGCGCAGGCGCGCTGGACGTGATCGAAAGCTCGGTGAGCGACAACGTGGCGGGCGGCGGCGGCGGCGCGGAAGAATCGGGCTTCGGCGGCGGGGTCGCCTACGAAGCGAGCGCGGACACGCAGACGTTCACGCTGACGCTGACGCGCAGCAGCGTGGACGCCAACAGGGCGGGCGGAGACGGGCCGCGCGCGGAAGGGGTCGGCGGGGGGATCGACGTCTCATCCGGGCACGAACACGGCACGATCACGCTCGACCTCGATGAAAGCGCCGTGGCCGGCAACGCGGCGGGCGGCGGGGGCGAACAAGCGAACGGCTTCGGCGGCGGGCTCGGCCTGCGCACGGGCACGGGAAACAACCAGCTGATCGTCTCCGCGAAAGACTCGGCGCTCACGCGCAACACGGCGGGCGGCGGTGCGAGCGAAGCGGACGGAGAAGGCGGCGGTATGGACTTCTACGGGACCGGATCGGGGGTGGTGCAGTCGCTCGAATTGCGCAACACGACGGTGTCCTCGAACAGCGCGGGCGGCGGTGGCGCGGAAGCGCAGGGCGAAGGCGGCGGCATCGTGTTCGGGCCGGGCACCGCGACGCTGGAACACGTGACGGTGGCGGGGAACACTGCGGGCAGCGAATTCGGCGTGGGCGGAGGGCTCGAGCTGCTGAACGTGACCGCGGGACAGATCGAAGACTCGATCGTGGCGGAGAACAGCGCGGAAACGGGGGCGAACTGCTCGGAACACGTGCGCTCGGGCGGCCACAACCTCGACGACGGGTCCTCGTGCGGGTTCGAAGCGACGGGTGACAAAGAGGACACGCCGGCGAAGCTGGGGCCGCTGGGAGACCACGGTGGCTCCACCGAGACGCAGATGCCGCTCGCGGGCAGCCCGGCGATCGACGGCGCGGAACGTGCAACGTGCCCGGCGTCCGACCAGCGCGGCGCGCCGCACAGGGAAGGCCAGGGCTGCGACATCGGCGCGGTGCAGTTGCAGGCGCCGAGCGTGGAAGCGGGGTCGCTGGTGAGCGCGGGCGTGACGGTCGCGACGCTGGCGGTGGGGGTGAACCCGAACTTCAGTGCGACCAACTTCTCCTTCCAGTTCGGGACGGGCCCGGGGTACGGAAGCTCGAGCAGCGTGGGGACGCTGGGCGAAGCGGGCACGTTCGAGAGCGCGGTGACGGTGCTCGCGAACCTGAAACCGTCGACCGTCTATCACTTCCGCGTGGTTGCGTTCAACGCGGTGGGCACGGTGCTGGGACCCGACCAGACGTTCATCACGGGCCCGGCGCCTCCCGCGCCGCCGGCTGCGCCTGCTTCGCCGAAAGCGCGCACGAGGGTGAGCGCGCCGGCGCTGAGCGCGGCGAGGCTGAGCAACACGCGCTTCCGGGTGGGCAACCGCAGCACGGCGGTGGCGGCCCGCAAGGCGCCGGTTGGCACGCGCTTCGTCTTCAGGCTGTCGGCGGCGGCGAGCGTGCAGATCGTGTTCACGAGGTCTGTGGCGGGACTGCGCAAGGGGCACCGCTGCGTTTTGCCGACGAAGAAGCTGCGGCGGGCGCACGCGAAGCGCTGCACGCGCATGGTGGGCGCGGGCAAGCTCACGCGCGCGCACATGCGCGCGGGCGCGAACGCGATCTCGTTCACGGGCCGCCTCGGCGCGAACGCGTTTGCGCCGTCGCACTACAGGGCGGTGCTGAGCGCGAGCAACGTGGCGGGCGTCTCGCGGCCGCTGACGCTGGCGTTCTCGGTGGTCAGGTAGCCGATGGGAGGAGCGGCGATGCGATCAGTGGGGAGTCGGGTCCTTGTGATTGCGCTCGCGGGAGCGCTCGCGAAGAACTGCTCCAGAGGCCGGCGCTCGACCCGCACGGGCTGCCGCACGAGTCACATGAGCGGCGTCAGGCGCTCATCTGAAACGTGAACATGCGGCGTGGCTCGATGCGGGCGTACACGGGGCCCGAGTCGAGGAACTGCTCCCACCCGGGGCCGTAGCGGGGCGTGTAGAGGTCGAGCAGCGCACGACGAAACCCGAGGTGCTGCGGGTCCTTGACGTCGATCGGCTTGGCCTCGCCGTGGACGGTGACGGCGAGCTCCTCGCGTGGGAGGTGCGTGGCGCTCACGTGCGGTCGCTCCCGGATGTGCCTGAAGCGAACCGAGCCGGGCGATGAGCCGAAGTGGAATCGCCCGTGGTAGAAGACGCCGTCCACGGGCCCCACGACCGGCCTGCCGTCGGCGGTGACGGTTGCGAGCGCGAGCAGGCACATTCCCTGCAGCTGGCCGGCCACCTGCTCGGCGGACATGCGGCGCTCGGGGGTGATGATGCTCCGCAGGTGCTCGCCGGCCTCGGCGTAGCTGCGGTCGAGCAGGGCCTGCAGCTCCTCGAGGTCGGCGGCGGTCTCGAGCACGAGGGTGAGCGTACCGGCGCCCTGCCGCGCGCTCATCGGAGCGATGAGATTCGCAACATCTCGCGGTCTCATCTGTGCCAGCATCAGCCGCAACCCCGTCCGAACAGGAGGAGCCATGCCCGACTACGCACCCGGAACCCCGTCGTGGGTCGAACTGTCCTCGCCCGACCCCGATGCCTCGGTGGCGTTCTATCGCGACGTCCTGGGCTGGGGCGCCACGGAGGCTGGCCCCGCGGAGACCGGCGGCTATCGCATGTTCCAGAGCGACGGCAAGAACGTGGCCGGTCTGATGGGCCAGATGCAGGAGGGTCAGCCCACGGCATGGGCGACATACGTGTCGGTCGCGGACGCCGAGGAGACGGCGCAGAAGGTCCAGCAGGCCGGCGGCACCGTGATCGTGGGCCCCATGGACGTCATGGACCTGGGCCGCATGGCCGTCTTCGCCGACCCCACGGGCGCGGTGTTCGGCGTGTGGCAGCCGAAGGCGTTCGCGGGCGCGGACCTCGTCAACGAGCCCGTGTCGCTCACGTGGAACGAGGTCCACACGCGCGACACCGACGCAGACAAGGCGTTCTACAGCTCGGTCTTCGGCTGGACCGCGGGCAAGCCGTCGTTCGAGGGCGCGCCCGACACCTACACGGTGTGGCAGCTGGACGGCAAGAACGTGGGGGGCATGATGCAGATGGTCGAGGGCATGTTCCCGCCGGACACGCCGCCGCACTGGAGCGTGTGCTTCGCGGTGGCCGATGCGGACGCCACGGTGGCCAAGGCGCGCGAGCAGGGCGGCACCGTCGTCGCGGAGCCCGTGGACATGCCGATCGGCCGCTTCGCGGCGATCGTCGATCCGCAGGGCGCCTGGTTCACGATCATGCAGCCGCGCCCGGCGTCATAGCGGCGCCGGACCGCGTCCTCGCCTGACCCGAGCCGCAAGCGGCGCTCGCGCGCTGTGGCGAACTACCGACCGCGCGCGCGGGCGGACGCCGATGCGGGGCGGAGCCTCGCGAGTTAGGTTCCGCCCACGATCACGCGGGAGAGGAGGCGAGGGCCATGGGTGAGCAGCTGAGCATGCTGGACACGATGTTCCTGGAGCTGGAGCAGTTCGACGAGACGGCTCACATGCACATCGGCGCGGCGCTCATCTTCGACCCGCTCCCCGGGGGCGGGACGCCGGAGATCGCCGAGTTTCGCGACTACGTGCGAGAGCGAATAGGGATCCTGCCGCGCTTTGCGCAGCAGCTCTCCAGCCCGACCGCGGGGCCGCTCACGTGGCTCACCTGGGAGCCGGCGAGGGCGTTGGACACGGACGCCCACGTGCATCACGCGACGCTGCCCGCGCCGGGCGGCGAGGCCGAGCTCAACGAGTGGCTCGGCGACTTCTGGTCGCACCGGCTGGACCGTCGCCGGCCGCTGTGGGAGATGACGCTGCTCGACGGTCTCGACGGCGGACGCTGGGCGCTGGCCACCAAGACGCACCACTGTCTGGTGGACGGCGTCGGCTCGCTTGACGTCGGGCACGCGCTGCTGGATACCTCGCCGGACGCGGCGCCGCCGCAGGCGCCGGTGCCGTCGGGTGCCGCAGCGGAGATCCGAGAGCACGGCCGCGGCCGGCCGTGGCTGTCGCCGGGCTTGGTGCTGCGCGGAGCGCGTGCCGGCGTCGGCGCGGCGCTGCACCCACGCGACTCCTTCGAAAGCGCCCGCGCGGCCGTCGAGCTGATCGTGCGCGAGGAGCTGATCGGCGCGCCACAATCGAGTCTCAACGGTCCGATGAGCGGCACGCGCCACTTCGCGAGCGTGCGTTTCGACCTCGCGGAGATCAAGGCGACAAAGACGCGCCTCGGTGGCACGATCAACGACATCGTCCTCGCGCTGTGTGCCGGGGGGCTGCGACACCTGCTGCTCTCGCGCGCCGATCAGCTGCCCGACGGCGGCCTGCGGGCGCAGGTGCCGGTGAACATCCGCCGCGAGGACAAGGAGCACGCGCTCGGCAACGAGCTGACGTCGCTGTTCGTGGAGCTGCCCGTGGGCGAGGCCGATCCGATGGCGCGCTATCGCCGCGTCGCCGAGCGCACGGAACAGCTCAAGGCGGGCTCGCAACGTACCGGCGGCAAGACGATCATCAGCCTCGCTGACATGGGACCGCCGCTAGCCGGCGCACTCCTCGCGCGCTCCATGTTCGGTGGCACCCGGATGTTCAACCTGACGATCACGAACGTCCCCGGTGACCAGCAGGCGCTGTACGCGTTCGGCGCCCCGCTCGTCGAGGTTCTTCCGCTCGTGCCGCTGTTCGCCGGGCACACGATCGGCATCGCCGTCGTCACGTACGCGGGCAAGATGGTGTTCGGCCTCAACGCCGACCGCATGGCGGCACCGGACATAGCTGTGCTCGCGGAGGGCATCGAGCGCTCGTTCGCGGAGCTGTGCCCGCCGGAGGCCGAGCGATCGCACCGGCCGGCGGTGAGAGCCGCGTCCTAGACCGGTTGGCGCCCAGCCCTTACGGCACGGCGCATCAGCATTTCGAGGAGGTCTGCTTCTGCTTCGGCGCCACCGGCTTCCGCGAAGGCGCGCGCGGCGCTTCGCCGGCAGCTTCGCGTATTGCGTCCGTGATGAAGCTGGTCTTGGCGTCGGTGTAGCCCATGCGGTCCGCCTGGAAACGGCCAGCGAGGCCGCGCTTCAGCGCGGCGTACTCGGCGGCGAGCGCGGGATCGTCTTGGAGGCGGTCGCGAAACCGCAGGCACTGGTCGACTCCGGTGCGCTCGTCCACCAGGTGCAGGTGATGCGTGCGATGGGAGAGCTTCGGATAACAGAGGAAGCGACGGTGATCGAGGTTCGCGTTGAAGCGGGTCGGCAGGTGGTAGCCCGCCCTTCGCAGCATGGCCACATGGGCGTCGAGGTCATCCACGAGCGCGATCATGTCGATCACCGGCTTGGCCGCGAGCCCGGGCACCGCGGTGGAGCCGATGTGATGGATCGGGACGCCGGGTAGCAGCTTGGCCAGACGTTCGCGCTCCCCCAGGTAGGCGGCCCGCCAGGCGGGGTCGTACTCGACGATCCTGATCGGCCCGTTGCCGCAGCCCAGCGGGCTGTGGGACGCATCCGCGATGCCGCGCGAACGTCGTTGCATGTGCGAATCGTGCCATAGGAGCTCCCGATCGAGAAACGCGCCTCGCGGTCGGCGATCTATGGTGGCGGCAGAACAGTGATGCGACGAGGTCCATTCGTCATCGGCCGCGCCGTTCGCAGCTCGCGCCGCCGCGGTCGGCCTCGGCGCTGTCCTCGTGGCCGGGTGTGGCTCGCAGGCGGCCATGGGGCCACGACCATCAAGACAAGCTGCTCGCCGTCCTGCGCGTCTACCAGGGGCCGATGAGGCTCGTGGGCGGCGTGCTCGGGGCGGTCGACCCGGAGCACTTCTCGGCGACCGGCGACCGAGACGGTTGGCGCTCAGGTCGCGTTCGCAGGAGGCGCGAGGCGCTCCACGCCGGCTGCTTCGCAACTCTATCCGCGGATCGTCACCGGCGTGCCAGGTTCGACGCGGGCGGCGAGCCAGTCGATGCCCGCGGTATCAAGGCGGATGCAGCCGTGCGATTCGGCGGTCCCCAGCGTTCCACCGAGGTTGTCGCGCCCGTGGATCGCGATTTGGCCCGGACCGCCTTCGAATTCCTGGAGCACGTTCGAGCGGGCGCTCGTAGCCAGCGCAAGCGGTCCCCCGGGCTCGCCTGGGGCCATCCTCAGCGTCTCCTCCACAAAGAACGTGCCGCTGGGGGTGGGGGTGGAGGGCTTGCCCACCACCGCCCGAAACGCTCTCACCGCGCGCCCACGGTGGTAGGCCGTGACGCGGCGCGTGGCGAGGTCGACGACCACGCGCCAGCTCGTGATCAGCTTGCGCGTGCCCTTGCGCGTGATCCAGCCGGTCGATCCGTTCGGCCTGCCGGGGAGCATCACGTGAAGCCACCGGATTCCGCGCGCCCCGCTTGCGTGGCCGATCACCGGAAGTGTCGTACGCTCGCCCGTGATCGGCCTGGTGGCCGCCACGAGCGCGGTTTGCGGGGAGCCGGCTCGCGGCGCCCGGTGCGCGCGGTGCGCGGTCAACAGGACTGCGAGCTGCTGGGTCGCGTGCACGCGTCTGGGGGCTGGTGCAGCGACCGCCGCGTGGGCGCCGACGCCGAGCAAACACGCCGCAACGAGCCCGGCGAGGAGGCGAGATCCAAGCGGCTTCACGCCGAAGCGCGGCGAGCGACTTCCGCAGCGGCGTGGTGAGGTGATCGTCATGCCCGTGGCGTACGGCGCGCCTGGGCGAGCATCGACTCGCCCAGACTTGCCCACGCGCTCTCAGCCTGTGAACCCGCCGGGCGTGTGCGGGAGAGCCGGCCGCGGGGAGACGTGTCGCGTGGTTTTGCGGTGATGGCGCCGCGCGGCGCGGCGGGCGGCGGCGCGCCGAGCGGCGGTACGGAGAGCGGCGACGCGTTTGCTGTTCGCGCTTGGCGTGAGCGCGGTTGGCGCCGGCCCTGCGGCGACTTCGTGTGCGGTGACCGTTTCCACGATCGAGGTCGCTTCCGCGAGGGCGGCGGCTTCCGCCGGAGAGTTGGTTTCCGTGCCGCCGGTGCTGCAGTTGGATGTGGTGATGGTGTTCGTGTCCAGATTTACCGCGCCGGTCTGCGCCAGCAGCCTGCCATGGATGGTGGCCGCAGTGTTGGCCGTGATCGTCGCCGAAGCCATGACCGTGCCGACGAAGCGCGTGCCGGTCCCCAGCGTCGCGGAGGAGCCGACCTGCCAGAACACGTTGCAGGCCTGCGCACCGTTTACGAGCTGGACGCTCGTGCTCGAACCCGTGGTGAGGGTGGAGCCGATCTGGAAGATGAAGACCGCGTTGGGGTCGCCCTGGGCATTGAGGGTGACGCTGCCCGACGAGAGGAGCAGCGAGCTGCTGGCGGTGTGGACGCCGGGCGAGAAGGTCTGGCCGGCCAGGTCGGTCCCCGCCGAGCCGTCGCTGGGGCGCGAGGCGGCGTCGTTGTAGGCGGTCGTGAGGGCGTTCTTGGCCCCGATCGCGACCGCGTCGTCGACGTGCGTCTGTCCGAGCACATGCGGTGCACCGGTGACCGATGAGCCGGGGCTGAGACCCAGGTCGCCGAACATCGTCGTGGGGCCCGTGTTGGTCACGGTCGAGCCGCCCAACACAGAGAAGCTGGCAGCTGTCCCCATGCCGACCGTCGCCGGAGCGGCGAAGGCGCCGCTCGCGAACACGAGGCCGGAGAGCACACCCGCCAGCGGGAGTGCTGCGCGAAGTGTCTTGCGGGCAACTCGCAGCCCGGCTCGCGGACTGGTTGCAGAGGAGTCGCCGGAAGGCGACGGGTACATCGTTCGGACGCCGGGCTTCATGGGCGTCTCCTTGCTGCGGTACGAAGCGCCGCAATGGAAAGGGAATCGCTCCCTGGTCTCTTCGACCTGCAGGCCCATCGGCACCGTCGGCGCCCAACGTGAGCCATTCGAGAGCAATCCAACACATTTCTCGTAAGCAGCGCGCACGGGACGCTCGCTGCGCGAGGTTCCCCGCCCGATCTGGCGTCCGGTGAAGGTCCGATCGACGAAGGGCCAGTGACGGGTCCCGCGCTCAAGCAACGCGGCGCGCGCGGCGATATGGGTAGAGGAACACAGGTTTAGCTCGTGAATATCCGATTCTGCTCGTACCTTGCCACCACGCGTCGCCGTTGCGGCGCGTTGCTGGTCGCAGCGGATGTCCGGGAAGCCTCTCCGGTTATTGCCGTGGCCGCTCGGCCGGCGGCGGGCAAGTCGCGCGGAGCCTAGGCATGCCTTCCGAGGATCCGGTCGGCCCGCCCGTGGGAGGCCACCCGTCCGGTGAGGCTCCCGTGCCTGAGCCGGACATCGCTGCGCAGGGGTCGCCGCGTGCGCCGCCGGGCGCGGTGCAGCGCCGGCTGTCGCGTCGCGCCCGAACCGCCGTGATCGGGGGAGTGATCGTTGTGCTGGGGCTTGCAGCGTCGGCATTCGTAGCCGCTGAATGGCGTTCCAACGCGCAGGACGCAAACAGGAAGACTTTCCAGTCCACGGTCTCCGACCTCAGTAGCGCACTCGACGCGAAGGTGACCGCGAACGTCGTGCTGACGCGCACGATCCGAGCCAGGGCAGCGATGGGGACCCAGGACGACGAGAGCGGTTTCCTGCGCTGGTACGCGGAACTGCAGCGGGGCGTCCCGGCTCAGGCGGACGTGGTCGCCACGCTGATACGGCTGGTTCCCGCCGCCGGCCTGTCGGCGTTCCGGCGCGAAGCCGAAGCCGACCCGGCGTTTCGCGGGCTGCCGGCCAGCAGGTTCCGCCTGGTCCCGCCAGGCAACCGCCCTGCCTACTGCCTCACGCGAGCGATCGTCGGCACCGATGCCGCGAGCTTGTATCCGGGGATGCTCGACTACTGCGCGACGCCCGCTGCGGGGGGCGCTCCATCTCCATATCCGTCCCTTGTGCGCACGGCGACCGAGACGGGGACGTTTGTCGTCACCCCGCTACCTCCCGCAAACGGCAGAACGCTGGTTGCGATCGGCGCAGCGGTCTACCGGAGCGGCGCGTCGATCGCGACCGTCCCGGCGCGTGTGGCGGCGGTGACGGGCTTCGTTGGCACGACCTTTGACGCACCGCAGCTGATCGGATCGGTGCTGGCAGGGCGTCGGACGCTGACTATGGCGCTCTATCACAGAAACAACGGCGGCTCGGAGCAGCTGATCGGGCGTGCGGGCGCGAGCGCGACGGGCCGCTCGCCGGGCTTTCATGAATGGCGCAACCTTGGAGAAGGATGGCGCGTGGAGGCCGCCGGGACGGCAGCCGCCCCTCTCTCAGCCGACCTACGAGGCATCGTTGCCTTCGGCGTGGGGCTGATCGTCAGCATGCTCATGTTGCTGCTCTATATCTCGCTCTCGGGCTCGCGCCAGCGGGCGTGGAGCCTCGTCGGAGAGAAGACCGACGAACTGGAATACCGCGCGCTGCACGATCCGCTGACGCACCTGCCAAACAGAGGCTTGGTCATCGACCGCGCCGAACAGATGCTCGCCCGAGCGCGGCGACTGGACGTCCCGGTCACCGCGCTGTTCATGGACATCGACGGCTTCAAGCAGATCAACGACCGGTACGGCCATCACGCCGGAGACGAGGTTCTGCGCCAGGTCGGGGCACGACTCAGGACCGTCCTTCGAGACAGCGACACCGTTGGTCGCCTCGGCGGCGACGAGTTCGCGATGCTGGTCGACTCCGCCGAGCTCGATGTCGCCCCGGAGCTGGTCGCCGAGCGGATCTTGGAGGTGCTTCGCCAGCCGATGAGCCTGTCATCGCCTGTGCGGTCGCCGATCTCGATCACTGCGAGCATCGGCGTCGCGACCGGGCTCCCGATCTCTGCCGAGCATCTGCTGCAGGACGCAGACGTTGCGCTGTATCAGGCCAAGGCCGTCGGCAAGGACGGCTATGTGCTGTTCGAGTCAGCCATGCAGACCGCCGCGCAGGATCGCATCCACCTCGAGATGGACCTGTCGGAGGCACTCGACGCCGGGCAGCTGTTCCTCGTCTATCAGCCGATAGTGGACCTCGAGAATCAAAGGGTCGTGGGGGTGGAGGCGCTGCTCCGCTGGCGCCATCCCACCCGCGGCGTGATTGAGCCCGAGCGCTTCATCCCGGTCGCCGAGGAAAGTGGCCTGATCGTGCCCGTCGGCCGTTGGGTGCTCCTGCAGGCCTGCGCCCAAGCCGCTGCGTGGCACCAGAAGCACTATCCGCTGGGCGTCTCGGTCAACGTGTCCGCTCGACAGCTCGAGCGCAGCGAGTTCATCGAGGAGGTGCGCGCGGCGCTGCGCGACACCGGCCTCGACCCAGCGACGCTGACTCTCGAGATCACCGAGACGGTCCTCATGCGCAAGCCGGAGGCCACGGCGCGTCTGCTCGGCGAACTGAAGATGCTCGGCGTATGCATAGCGGTCGACGACTTCGGCACGGGGTACAGCTCGCTGGCCTATCTGCGCCGGTTCCCGGTCGACTCGCTCAAGATCGATCGCACGTTCATCACCGGCCTGCCACGCTCGAGCGAGGCGCACGCGTTGGCGCACACGCTGATCCAGCTCGGAAAGGCACTCGGCCTGCAGACCCTCGCGGAGGGCGTCGAAGGACAGGGTCAGGTCCGCGAGCTGCAACGCGAGGGTTGCGACCTCGGGCAGGGATTCCTGTTCGCCAGGCCGCTGATGCCCGATGCGGTCGAAGGCTTTCTGCGAAAGAGCCGGCTCCCAGCAGTCGGCGCCGTCGCGGAGTGAGAATCACCCCAGTCGGAGCCGACGGCCGAGCACGCCTTGTTCACGCCGGCACCGCGCAGAGCGCCTATCGTTTCGCGGAACGGCCGGCGCGAGGTGCGCCGTAGTGTTGCGGGAGCACCGGCCGCGGGCGGTACGCCGCGCGCTCCACTCACGGGGGCGACGGAGAGATCTCCCGGCCGCTGCACCGGGAACCGACGAGAGGAGAGCAACGATGATCGTGTCGATACGCAACCTCAGGGCCGCCGGCGTGGCGGCGGTCGTGATCCTGCCGGCGTGGGGCGCCTCTGCGCTGGCGGCGCCCCAGATCAAAGCCCATCCGCGCCGCGCGATGGTCGGCTCCACCGTCACGATCAGGGGCAAAGGCTTCCCTGCCAACCAAACGATCCCGTTGAGCGAGTGCGGACGGACGTTCTGGATCGTGCCGGAACAACCCTGCAACACCGCAAACGAGACCACCGTCAAAACCAACAAGAAGGGCGCCTTCGAGACGACCTTCCACGTCGAAGTGTGCCCCGACTCTGAAACAGGACGAGGGCCGACCGAAAAGATCTGCTACATCGGCGAGCCGGTGCCCGGCGAAGATACGGTGAGTCTGCTCGGGCCCGCGCAGATCGGCGTGAGCTACCCCTGATGAGGAGACCCGCCGGGGGCTGACTGGTGATGCAGGGCTCGCCTCGCTTTGTGCCACCCGAGGTGCGGCGGTGGGCGCCTCCAAGCCGGATCCAGCTACTACCCATCCCCCGGCGTAGGTTGCACGGATGACGGGCCCGTCACGCGCATCTAGGTTTGGCACCAGACCCCGCAGGCATCCGTCTCGTGAGAGCGGTCGGACGAAGGAGGTGACGGGATGCAGAAGCTGGGCGTGCTCGACGCCTCGTTCCTCGATGTCGAGGACGCGGTCAGCCACATGCACATCGGTCTCGTGGGCATCTTCGAGGGCCCGCAGCCGCCGCCGGAGGAGCTGCGGAACATGCTGCTCGGAAAGCTCGCGCTCGTACCGCGCTACCGCGAGCTCGTCCGGCCCGTCCCGCTCAGCATCGGAAGGCCCGTGTGGGTTGACGACGAGCACTTCTCGATCGACTACCACCTGCGGTTCACCGCCGTGCCCGCTCCAGGCGGCGAGCAGGAGCTTCGGCGGCTGGTGGGTCGCGTCATGTCGCAGCCGCTGGACCGTCGCCGTCCGCTGTGGGAGATGTGGGCCGTCGACGGTCTCGCCGCGGGACGCTGGGCGCTCATCTGGAAGATCCACCACTGCATGGTGGACGGAGTCGCGGGGTCGGAGCTGATCGATCGGATATTGCAGCGTGAGCCCGACGCGCCCGAGACAGCTCCAGAAGACTGGCGAGCAGCGCCGGGTCCGAGCTCCGCGCGCCTGCTCGCCGGCGCGCTGGCGGAAACGATGTCGACGCCATGGCGGTTGACGCGCGCGGCGAGGACGAGCGGCGTACTCAAGAGGGGAAGCGAGGCGCTGCACGGCCTCGCGCGGATGCGAGAGGTCGCGGTGCCCGCGCCGCAGAGCTCGCTCAACGGCCCGCTGGGGCGCAACCGCAGATGGACGTGGGCGCGGACGTCGCTGGCGGATATCAAGGAGGTGAGAGCGGCCTTCGGCGGTACGGTCAACGACGTGGTCCTCGCCTGCATCGCCGGTGGCATACGCAGCCTGCTGGGCAGTCGTGGCGAGGTCCCGGTAGGGCCCGTCCGCTCGCTCGTTCCCGTCTCGGTACGCCACGAGGATCAGCACGGCGAGGAGAACAACCGCGTCGCGGCGTTGGTCGCCGAGCTGCCGGTCGCGATCGAGGACCCGGTGAAGCGCTTGAGTGCGGTGAGCACGCACATGGCGGATCTGAAGGCGTCCGACGAGGCGGCGGCGTCCGAGGTGCTCACGTCGCTGGGTGGCTATGCGGCACCGGTGATAGTGGCGCTCGCAGAGCGGCTCGCGACGAAGCTTCCTCAGCACAACGTGAATACCGTGACCACGAACGTCCCCGGCCCGCAGTATGCGTTGTATGCATGCGGACGTCGCATGCTCGAGGCCTATCCCTACGTCCCGCTGGCGGGACATGTGACGGTGGGCGTGGCGATCTACTCCTACGACGGTGCGTGCACGTTCGGCGTTACGGGTGACTACGACGCCGCCCCAGATGTGAATGTGCTCGGCGAGGGCATCGAGCGCTCGCTGGGCGAGCTGCTCGCGCGCGCTCGCCGACGCGCCACGCCGGCGGCCGTGGGCCGCGCCGGCACCGCCGAGCCGTCGTCCGGACGCCTGCGCAGCCATGGCTAGCGCAGCCGCACGGCCGGCCATCGAGCGTGTCGTCGAGTTGCTCGCGACACCACTGGCGCCTTCGCAGCGGCGCCAGCACGATGGCTACCTGGACCTGCTCGGGCAGGAGGACCCGATCGGTCCACACCCGGGGCAGCGCTGGATGGGCTCCCACGTCCTGCCGCTCGTCTACGAGCGCATCTGGCGGCCCGTCGGAGCACGCGTGCTGATGGGGCTCGGCGCCCCGGGCCCGCGCGGCGAGGAGCGCATGGCGGTCGACATGCTTTCACTCGCCGGCGGGGAGAGCGTCCTCGACGTCGGCTGCGGGCCGGGCAATTTCACGCGCGTCTTCGCTCGCGCCAGCGGCGAGGGCATCGTGGTGGGCCTCGATGCTTCGCAGACCATGCTCGCACGCGCGGTCGCAGACACGGACGCGGCGAACGTGGTGTACGTGCGGGCGGACGCCTGCAGCCTTCCGTTCCGCGACGGCAGCTTCGCGGCGGTGTGCTGCTTTGCGGCGCTGTACCTGATCGAGCATCCGATGCGAGCAATCGACGAGCTGGTCCGCGTGCTGGCCCCCGGCGGGCGTCTCGCACTGCTGTCGAGCTGCACGCGCGGCCCGCTCCCGGTCTGGCTCGCACGACCGGCCGTCAAAGGCCTCACGGGGGTGCGCATGTTCGGCAGCGACGAGCTCACCGGGAGGCTGCGGGAACAACGGCTCACCGGGATACACCAGCGCGTCAGCGGCCTCGGCCAGTTCGTGTGGGCGCAGAAGCCACCGCTTTGAGACGGCGGCTCGACGTCACCGACGCCTACGAGGTCAGGCGTTCTCGGTAAACGCGGACATCACGTCGGCGGCGAAGCGCTGCATGCTCTGCCGCGCGGCATCTCCACCGCTCATCAGCACGTACCTCACGCCGACCTCCCGCAGTGCCTGCAGCCCGGCGATGATCTGGTCGGGCGTGCCGAAGAGGGCGTTGGCCTCGGTCGCGCCGGGCGTGTCCGCGTAGGCCATGATGTGCGAGCGCCTAGACCCCTCAGGGCCCCGCGAGCGCTCGATCAATCGGCCATGGGCCGTTGCCTGCCGGGCGAGCGCGGCGCGTGCGTCGTCTCGGTCGCTTGCGACGTAGAGGTTGCGCGCGACCGCCACGTGCATCGGGTCAAAGGGACGGCCATGAGCCTCGCACTCAGCCTCGAACAAGGTGATCCGCTCGCCGATCGCCTGGACGGAGGCGAACTGGTCGAGCAAGAGGTTGGCGCCGAGCGCGGCGACCCTGCGGACTGACTCGGGCCTGCCGGCAGCCATCCACACGGGCGGATGCGGCTTCTGAGCGGTGGGTGGCTCCACCACGATCTCGGAGTAGCGCCAGAACCGGCCATCGTGGGAGAACGGCTCATCGGAGGTCCATGCCTTGCGGATCACCGCCAGCGACTCATCGAAGCGCGCCTCTGCCTGCTCGATCGGCACGCAGAAGCCAGCGAACTCGGAATGGCGATAGCCCTTGCCCACGCCGAAGTCAAGGCGTCCGGCGGAGAGGAGGTCGAGGGTCGCCGCGCGCTCGGCCAGCAGCACTGGGTCATGCCACGGCAGGACGACGACCGCGGTCCCGACGCGCATCGCCGATGTGCGTGCGGCCACCCACGTCAAGAGGTCCAGGGAGGCAGAGACCTGCCCGAGGCCCGAGAAGTGGTGCTCGACCAAGAACGTCGAATGGAACCCGAGCTGCTCGGCTTCTACGTTGGTCTCGACGTACTCGCGAAAGCCGCGTGCAGGGTCGCCTGCGCGGCGCGGCGCCTCGGCGCTGCCGAACAGGCCGAAGCGCATGGTTTCGGAGCCTCTACCGGTCCCGGCTTCGCGCGCTGTCTCTGTGTGGTCTGGAGGTGGCGGTGAGGTCGGGTCGGTGTGGCGGGTCAGACCGTGGTCCGCCACGTGACGGTCGGGGAAGCGACGACCGCTTCCCGCAGCTCGATGATTCGGTTGGTGACCGTGACAGTGCCGAGCGCGGCCGCCAGGCCGGCACCAGTGTGCGCCTGTAGAGGAGTCCGCGCAACCGCAACGTCTGGCACGCCGTGGAGCCTAGCAACCGCGAGCCTTCGGCGGCAATGGGCAGCAGGTGCGTCACGCATTGGGCCGCTGTCGTGGCCGGCATCAACGATCGCGACCTTCACGCTCGCGACACGTGCCTGCGCTCGGTCGAGCAGCGGGAACACGAAGACGCCCAATTCCTGAGTTTTTCTCGAAGGCGACGACCGGAATCGAACCGGTGTAAACGGCTTTGCAGGCACACCTTTGGAGTGTTTTTTGGCTCTGTAGAGCCAAATCAAGTGTAGCCAATTGTCGTCATTTGTCCCCGATTTCTTCTGGGTTTGGGACAAGGTGCGGGACAAAGTCCCGCGTAACCACAGCCGTTAGCGCCGCGATTGATCGGCGTCGCGTCGCAGACGTTCGAGGGGTCGACCGCGGTGCCCGATTCGGCAGCGCAATCAGGCGCCTCACGCTCGGGTAGCGCCACTCCTACGCCTCGAAGAACTCGACTGCTGACCCGCTTATCTCCCAGGCCTGGTATCCGTCGCCGGTGGGCTTTACGACGATTGAGCGGGAGCTCGCGAATTCGATCCTCAGCACATAGTTGCGGGAAACATGAGCGCGTCCGATGACGTCGGCGCGTAGCGCGAACATCGGCATCCATTGATCCCAAGGGTCTTGTTCGGCGTCGAAAAGGTGCTCGCTCCCGTCGGCGTCACGATAGGCGAACTGCCCATTGAGCCCGAGCCTGAAGCGCCGTCCTTCGTCGGCGGCCGCGATCAGATAGAGCGGATACCCAAAGTCGAGTCGCGCGACCTGGAAGCCCTCCACCGGCAGGTCCCACGGCGGATCGTCTGATAGCGCTGTCATGTGATGGAGAGTCGGTCGCGAAGGCTAGGAACTAGAGGGGTGGAATCCAAACCGGCTAGACCTGCCAGAGGCCTTCGACGAGCCACGCAACGCCGACGGCGATGGCTATGACGGCGGTGACCGCAGGAAACCACTTCGACCCGGCCGGCCACTGCACTGGGAATACGAGCCGCCCCCACGTATGGCTTCTCAGCCCACGGACGTGAGCGCCCTGTTCGGCGGCGACTGTCTCGAGCCGTCTAAGAACTGTGACGCCGACCGCTATGAACCCCCCGCCGACGAAGGCCGCCGCGCCAACGACGATCGTCTGATCGCCGGTCAGCCATGCGGCGCCTTGCACAACGATCAGCAGACAGAAACCCACCACGACCTGAATCAGCGGCCGGCTCATCGGATACCTAGGCAGCGCTGCCTTCGCTGCACAGGCACACAGTCTGCCGGCGGACACGGCAACACCGGAGCCCCCGTATTCGCTCAGAGCGGGGTTTGGGTACTAGGCGGTCGCGCTGCTGCCGGCGTCGAAGCCAGTCGCGTCTCGTCCAGACGCCAGGGCCAGGCCGCCTATTCGGTGAAGATGTCGTCGGGTTCGTTGCCGCTGATGCTCCCGGCCCAGCCCCTGGCATATCTGATTGTGCCGCCCAGCGTTTCGTAGTTGTAGATGCCGCCGCCTTGGACAGACGCAGTGTTGTCCGTCACGGACGATGAGCCAGCCAAGGTGAGAGCGGCTTCGTTGTATATGCCGCCACCGCGCTTTGCGCTGTTGTTCGTGACGTTGGTGTTGGTGAGCTTGAGTGTCCCGTCGTTTAGAATTCCCCCGCCGTCGCCAAATTCAACGGCGACATTGAGCGTGACGACGGAGTTACGAAGTGTGACCGAGGCGTGTCCGTTGAAAAGCCCGCCGCCTGCGCCTCCCGAGTTTTCGCTCACGCTTGAGGAATTGAGCCTGAGAGTACCGCCACGAGCTTCGATCCCACCGACTCCATCTAGCCCTTCTGCATGGTTGTCGAGGACACTGGATTTGGTAAGCGACACCGAGCCGCCAGAGCTAAAGATACCGCCGCCTGTACCGTCTCCCTCAATGCCACGATCTGAATACGTTGCGCGGTTCTCGCCGACGGTTCCATTGATGAGCCGCACGATGCCACCAACGTTGTAGATCCCGCCGCCCGACCCCAATCCACTATTGCCGCTGACAGTGGTATTGGCGAGCGTAAGCGAGCCAAGTTCGTTGTAGATCCCGCCGCCGCCATACGTTTCGCCTTGAGTTCCGTGGCCAGAGTATGTCGCCGTGTTGCCAGCGATGGTGCAGTTGCTCAGCTTCAGCGAGCCGTCTTCGTTGTAAATCCCGCCGCCCTTTTCGGCCGCCGTATTCGTGATCGGGCCGCCGGGTTCGCGCCTCGCGGGTTCGTTGTTGTAGCCGCCCGAGATCACGAGGCCGCTGAACAAGAGGGTTGATCCGTGGTCGACGATCACGCTGCCCGGCTGTTCCTTCGTGTTGTTCCCATTGAGCGTCGCCGGACCGAAACTGGGGCTACTCTGCCCGACGATCGTCAGGTCCTTGCTGACCGTCGCGTCGCCGTAACAGGTGCCCTTGACCTTGAGCTTGTCTCCTGCGGTGGCAGCGTCTACGGCTTCTTGGAGCGTCCCGAACGCTTTGGCTGAACTGCCGTCTGTGATGACACAGGCCGGCGTTGCCGCACTGGCGGGCGACGTCCATGCGGCTCCCAATACAGCCAAAGGAGCGAGGACGACCGTGAACAGGACGAGCCTGGGGGGCACGATTCCGCGTGCCACACGTCCCGTCAATCGATGCATCGCTCGGCTTGACATCGCCCCCATCACCTCACTCCTCGGCTATACCCATGCACCCGCCAGCCCCGATTCGCCTGAGCGGAAGCCTACCGAACATTGAGGCGCCTTGCGCTGCGCGGAGTCCTATGAGACACGGGCCGTCGCGCGCATCCTCATCGGCCAAACGCACAGCATGTCCCTTGCTCGCGGTCCGAGTCGCCCTTCACCCGGCCGACTTGCCGCCGTCCTCACCGTGTTCGGAGTCCTCGCGCCGATCGCATGGGCTTGATGGCGCGTTGGGGCGACGCTGGCCGGTGTGACCGGCAGGTGCTCTTCGTGGGTTCGTTGGGCGTGCGGGAGCCAGCGTGGTTACGTGTTCTGCGTCGTCTTTGCTGTGCTCGGGATGCTCCCCACTGGCGCGGGATGATCGGGTACGAGTACCGCTCCGGCACAATGGCCTTGGCCGATTTCAGCCGGCTATTCACCCGCCTGCTTCGTCGCTACCCAATCATCTAGCTCAGCGCCCTCGTCGCGCGCACAAAGCGCTCCGTCCCCCGGCTTCGCCGCGCCCCGTTCCATAGCCGCCCAAGCCGACAGCAAAGGGATCCCTGCAGCGTCTTTGTCGCTCCGCTGCGCTTCGCTCCTGCCGCTGCACACAGTTCCACCTAAAGGATGGTGGGCTGATACATCGTAGACGCCGTATACACCTCGGCGCACTCAGCGCGGCTTGGGCGCGAGCGGCGTGTCCGCTGCTTCCCAGACGGATCTGGTCGCCGCGGGGGAGTTAGCCCGGGGCAGACCGCCGGCGTTCGGCGCCCATACGCCCCGGCGAGTTGTCAGCGAGGCGCTTTCGGCGCTTGCCTGCTCGAGCATCGTCTCGACGTCCTCGCGGCGAATGCGGAACGCGCGACCCACCCGTATCGCCGGCACAACGCCCTGGTCGATCCAATTGCGGATCGTCTGCGAGGTGACCTGCAACTGCGCGGCAACCTCGCGGACGGTCAGGAGCTGCTGCTGTGGCGCGGACACGGACCCGTAAGCCTAGTCGGCGCTGGTGTCGCTCAGTTGATCTGAGTGCGTCGTCGCGGCGTTCAGTAGCGCTCGCTCGCCCACGGTGAGTGCTCTGCAACCCCGCCGAGGTTCCGCTCAGGTCGCTCTTCTCTACTTTGAGTCGCGCGTTCGAGTCGGGTGATCAGCGATGCCAGTTCGCCGGCGAGCTCGCGAGCGTCATCGAGCGCGATGCGGACGCTGTCGGCATCCGCCGCAGACCGCCGTTGATGTCGTCCAACCTCGCGTCTGACGAGCTCGCCCAGGGCCACGCTCACCGGAACGTCTTTGAGACCGGCGCGAAAAGCGGTCCAGGTCTCATCGCTCACCTGCACGCGTGCCATGCGGTCGCGCGGCGCTTTCGCTGCTGGCGCTTCTCTCCTCGCGCGCTGTCGTCTTCTTCGACCCATGCGTCGGCGGTGGTCTACGCCGCGCCTCGCCTCCACCGGCTGGGCAACAGCCCGCTGGCGAGGTCCTCGCGTTCGACCGCCTCGGCGGCGTCGGCGAGCTGCTCGTAGGCATGGGCGACCGCGAGGAGTTCCGTACCTTCCGCGGCACGGTTGAGCCCGGCCACGGCGTCATCGAAGCGCTTCCACAACCCATCGGGGCCGCGGCGCCCGGAGTCGACGCGCAGCTCGTAGGGGGGCTGATTTGAGGCGGATCGGTGGGGAGGCCACGCAAGCTCGGCGGCGTCGGCGGCGCGGCACGCCTCGGCCTCGGCGGCGGCAGCAGCCGCTAGCGCCGCGAGGCGACCGCTGAAGCCGGCGTCCGGTGGGGCTAAGCGATGCGCCTCGAGCGCCTCGCGCCAGCGCGCCTGGGCCTCACGGAAACCCGCCTGGGCGCGGTCCTGTGATCCGCCGTGCATGCTCTCAACATAGCTAAAGCACTCTCAATTTGCTAATTTGGCACGCCTCACGCATGGACGCGCTCGGGACACAGCAGCTCACGATTACCGACATCACGGCAAAGGAGCGCCCAGCTCTGAGGCCCGGCTCCGAGCGCGACGAGCTGATGACCGCCGAGGAGCTTGCGGAGCGGCTCCGCATGACGCGCGCGTGGGTGTACTCGGAGACACGGCTCGATCGCATCCCACACCTGCGCCTCGGCCGCTACGTCCGCTACCGGCGCTCGACGATCGAGCATTGGATCGCCGAGCTCGAGGCGCTGCCCAACGGCCAAGAGTGAACCAACCCGGCTGAGTTGGCGCCGCCCCGAAAGCATGCGCGGTTACACTCGAAGCGTGCGGCCAGTCGAGAGATGGCCAGGCGTCGCGGTCGAGGGTCGGTGGGCCACCGAGCTCTTCGACGAGCTGATGGAGAGGACCGACCGCAGCCCATTCGAGTTGCGCGCCCGTGCGGGCGAGCTGCGCGCGCAGGCCCGAACGACCGAGCTTGGCGGCTATCAGAGCGCTTGTAGGTTGCTCGCCAGCCGCTACGAGGAAACGGCCGCGGCGCGCGAAGCGGCGGTGTAGCGTCTCACCTTCTCGTCGCAGCACCGCCTTCAGCTCGGTCGTTCAGCGCGATCCGCTCGGCTCGGTGGGAGGCCACAGTCGTTTGAGCCCGGTCTCATACACCCCGTAGATGTAAGGGCCAGGCTTCCTTGACCGGCGCACGATGCGGTGGCGATTCGTCACGAGGCGCTCGGCCTGCTCGGCACCACGGAGTTGGGCTGTGGTTAAGCAGAAGACCCGGACGGCCGCTGCGACCATAGCGTCACGCTCGGCGGGCCTACGGCGGATCGCGTCGTCCTTGGTGAGGACGACCCATCCTTTCTCGCCGACGTCACGCAGCCAGACCTCGTCCGGCAGACGCTGCGCCCGCTCCTCTCCGTAGACCTCTGCCATCGAGTGGACCGTCAGTCCGGCCGCCCTCAAAGCTACGACGATGCTCTTGCCCAGGCTGCGGTCAACGAAGAACTCGGGCGCCTGTTCGTCTTTGCGGGCCATCGTCGGCGACTATCCGACGCCTGCGCCCGTTTGCGGCGTCTCAGGCCGCCGCGTGGGTCGCGACGCGGATGACGTCCTCAACCTCGTCGGGAGGCACCCCGAAGTCCGCTGCGATATCGGCGACGGAGTCGCCTGCCTGGAAGCGGTCAACGAGATCCTCGACGCGGGCCCCGCCGTGAACGACGAGGGGTAGGCCAAACGCGATCCGGGGGTCGACGAGCACCTCAGCGTTGGCATACGTGGGTAGGCGCACCGCGTCCGCCCAGCCGTCGCGTCCGTACTGGATGCGCTTGAGATATCCCTTCACGACCTCGGAGAACTGGCGCTGCTGGGTACGGACGACGACGAGGTCCATCACCTCGGGCTCCTCATGCTTGGTCGCGTAGTCGAAGAGCACCTCCGCGCCATCGGTGTAGAGGCGCTTGGAGGCAAGGGCGTGCTCGACACCGATTTCCTTCGCGAGGACCTCGACCGCGGGCCGGATTCGCTGCAGCGGCACGCCGGCGCGCCTGAAGCTCGACAGCACGAATGCCTCCGCGAAGCCGATAAACGGAACCGTGGCCTGGCGTCCATGCGCTGGGAAGCATGTGATCAGAGAGTCCTGGGCGGTGGGGGGACGCGCCCACCACTGCACAGTCGACTTTGGGATCCCGAGGTAGGCGGCCGTCTCGCGCAACGTGAAGATCGCGCGGGCTACGCGTGGATCGTCTGCGCTGAGGCTTGCCTTCTGTTTCGTGGAGCTCGTGGTCAGGACCTCATTCCCGGAGTCGCTGGTCGTTCTTTCCGATCGATCGTAACGGCGTCCACGGTCGTGTTGATCGCGCGGTCCGATTGTCCAAAGGCGGCCACCGTGCAGAAACTCATCGTCAGGCTCAGCCAGCTACGGCCGCGGGTTGGCCCCACGCTCGACTCCAACTCGGGCGTCAACCCGCTCACCGCGGATCGCCGCCGACAGCAGCGCCACGTCCTCTGCGGCCGGCGTGTGGTGCACGTAGCGCATCGTCGTCGAGATGTGCGCATGCCCGAGATAGCCCTGGACCGTAGGCAGCGGCAGCTTGCGCACGGCAAGCGAGGCGAAGCAGTGGCGCAGGTCGTGGAACACGATCCGTGGCAGCCCCGCGTGCTCGAGTGCCGCGTAGAACCGCCGGCGCATGCTCCACGCCTCCAGGTGATCGCCGGTCACCGAGCAGAACACGAGGTCGTCGGCGCGGGTGAAGTGCTCGCGCCGGGAGAGCTCATCGAGCGCCACCATCACCTCGTCGACCATCGGCGCGCTGCGAACCCGCCCCGACTTCGGTGCCTTCTCGTGGCCGTCTGTGTAGTTGCGGCGTACCTGGATCCGCTGCAGGCCCCAGTCGATGTCGCGCCAACGCAGGGCAAGCAGCTCGCCGAGCCGCAGGCCGGTGAAGGCCGCGGTGATGTACAGCGCTCCGTCCTGCGGCGGGTCGGCGGCACGTGCGAGCGCGAACACCTGGTCGGGGGAGAGCAGGTCGAACTCGCCCGAGTAGCGGACCGGCGGGCGCTCGACCAGGTCGGCCGAAGCGGGGTTGACCTGCAGTTTCCACACGCGCGACGCCCGCCTGAAGATCCCGTGCAGGACAGTGAGGTGACGCAGCACCGAGCGGTTCGACAGCTTGCCGTCGGCCAGTAGCCGCTCCTTATAGGCGTCGATGTCATCCGCGGTGATCGTCTCGAGCCGGCGATCGCCGAAGGTGGGGAGGAGGTAGCGATCGATCACGTAACGGTAGTCGCGCACAGTCGAGGCCTCGCGCTGGCGGACCTGTTCGACATAGCGAAGGAACTCCGCGGCGGCGTCGGCGAACGTCGCCTCGATGCGGCGCATGCCGGCGAGTGTGCCGCGGCGTGCGTCGGTGAGGATCGCCGCCAGCGCGAGCTCGGCTGTGCGTCGCGTGTAGAAGCCTTTCGGCGGTCGGCCCGACTCATCCCAGACTGGCCCGAGGCGCTGCTGTATCTGGCGCCCGTTGGGCAGCCGGTACTTCACGTAGAAGACCTCGCCGCGTTTGCCCTTGCGCACGAAGACGTGGCCGCTGACGCGATCGGGATCAGCCGCGAGGTCCTCCGCAGAAGCGGCGAGCGGGCGCGGACGAGAGGCTGTTTGGCGCGAATCTCGGGACAAAGTCGGGACAAAGTTTGGCACAGAGCCCGGACCCGCGTCCACAAAAACGCCCATTTCCTGGGCTTTTCCGAAGGCGACGACCGGAATCGAACCGGTGTAAACGGCTTTGCAGGCCGCTGCGTAGCCACTCCGCCACGTCGCCGGGAAGGCGCTCCTAGCGTATCGGTCCGGCTGCGCACAGGCCCGAAGAGGCGCTCTCCGAGCGAGCTCTCGCACGCGCTTTAGCGACTTCATCGCCTCCCGTTAGCCGACGTTTCGGTGCCTGTTATCGGCTCCTCAGGGCGCGCTCGCACGATGGTCCCATGCAACCCGCGAGCCGGAGGTCACCGGTGAAACGCCTACTCCTCTCAACGCTGCCTGCGGCGACTGTCGGCGCCATCGCCGCAGGAGCGGCTGTGGCCATGTTCGCGGGCGGTGGCGGCACGGCTGCGCGAACGGCTACGCCGGCCTCGCCGGTGAGCGGTACCGGTGCGCAGGGCTCCCGCCGCGAGGTGTCCTCGACGGCGCTGAGCGCCACCCAGATCTACAAGCGCGACTCCACGGGCGTGGTGTCGATCAAGGCGACCTCGCCGCGCGGCGAGGACAGCGGCACGGGCATCGTGGTCAACAACGAAGGCTTGATCCTCACGAACGACCACGTGGTGGCGGGCGCGACCAGCCTCACCGTGTCCATCGGAGGCTCCAACGGCGTGACGCGCTCGGCGACGCTGGTGGGCGAGGAAGCCAACAAGGACCTCGCGCTGATCCACGTCAGCCCTTCGGGCCTCGGCCTCGAGCCGCTTCGCCTCGTGAGCTCGAGCTCGGTGCAGGTGGGGGACACGGTGTACGCGATCGGCAATCCCTACGGCCTCGAAAGGACCCTTACGAACGGCATCGTGTCGGCGCTCAACCGCGAAATCTCTGCGCCCGACGGAGCGACCATCACCGGCGCGATCCAAACAGATGCGGCGCTCAATCCAGGCAATTCGGGCGGGCCGCTGCTCAACGAAGAGGGCGAAGTGATCGGTGTGAACTCGCAGATCGCGAGCGACGCTGCGAGCGTCGGCGGCTCGCAGCCGGGTAGCACCGGCGTGGGCTTCGCGATCAGCTCCAACACTGCCGCGCAGGTGATCAAAGCGATCGAGGCCGGTCGGGGGGTGTCCTCGTCGTCCGGACGGCAGCGCTCGGCGGGCGCGCAGGAAGGCGAAGGGTCCGTCGAAGGGTCTCCCTACGCGAGGAGGCACCGCTACGAAGGCCCGGCCGGGCGCGCCTTTGACGAAGCCGAAAGCGAAGCCGGCGAAGGTTCGCAGTCGCTCGAATCGCCGTGAGCGCGACGCGCCGGCGCCGGCCCCGGGTAGCGCAGCCGCGCTGATACGCTTTTCTGCCGCTACCCAGGGCGATTAGCTCAGCTGGGAGAGCGCCGCCTCGACAAGGCGGAGGTCACTGGTTCGAGCCCAGTATCGCCCATTCGTTGTCATTATCACAACGAACCTGCTGCAAACGGGCATGTTCTGATGTCCGGTCGCTCGACTTCGGTGCGGGCGAAGCCTAACGCCGGCGAAGGGAGGGTCGCGCGCACGGATTGGGTGCCGGGGCTTGCGGCGCGGGGGGTCTCGAGCGTATCGCGCGAGGACGCTACGAGTTGCCGCCGCTGAGTCGGGCGACCAGTTCGATCATTGCGTCAAGCGCGGCCTCTAGCGGCTTGGTGTCGCGTTTGACCTGAGTGAGGAGCAGGCCGCCCTGCAGGGCGGCTAGCAGCGCGAGGGCGAGGGTGTCGGGGTCGGTGTCGGGCGTGAGCTCGCCTCGTGCGTGCATCTCTCGTAGACCGCTCTGGATCTCGGCTTCCCAACGTTTGAAGCCCTCGGCGACGTGGGCTCTTGCGTCGGGATCGGTCTCGGCTAGCTGGCCTCCGAGAGAGCCGATTGGGCAGCCGCCGCTGCAGTGGTGCTCGCGCTGGGCCGCGACCACGAAGTCGCGCCAGGCTCGGAGGCCCTCCAGCGTGCTGAAATCGAACGTCTCCTGCCCGCCGACCATTGTGTCGGCCTGGTGGTCAACGACTGCCCGGACCAGGGCCGGCTTGTCGTCGAAGTAGTGGTAGAGCTGCGAGCTTGAGACGTCCGCTGCCGCGCGTACGTCCTCGATCGTCGTGTGGGCGACGCCTTGCCGGAAGATCAAGTCGGCGGCCGCGTCGACTATGCGCTGACGGGTCTCCTGGCCCTTGCGCGTCAACGGGCGAGGGGAGGGGCTAGTCGTGTTCATATCGCAGATTCTACCAGCGGAATGGATCGCACCATCCATTCTGTGTTAGAGTGGAACGCATGATCCATTTCCAGGGTCGCGACAACCACTCAAAGGGAGAACGCGATACATGGCACTTCAAGGCAAGACCGCCCTCATCACCGGCGGCACATCCGGGATGGGTTCCGCCACCGCACTGGCGATGGCCGAGAAGGGCGCGTCGGTGATCATCACCGGCCGCGATGAGACCCGCGGCGCGAGCACCGTGGAGAAGATCCGGGCGGGTGGGCACGATGCGCAGTTCATCGCCGCTGATTTCTCGGAGATGTCCGAGGTGGGGCGCGTTGCCGACGCAGCAGGCGAGATCGATGTTCTGGTCAACTGTGCCGGCTTTGCCGCCCTCGCACCGACGGCTGACACCGACGAGGCGGCGTTCGACGGGCTGTTCCAGATCAACGTCAAGGCGCCGTTCTTCCTCGTCGCCGCGCTCGCCCCGAAGATCGCCGCCCGCGGCGGCGGATCGATCATCAACGTCTCAACGATGGTCGCGAGCTACGGCCAGCCAGGCATGGCTGCCTACGGCGCCTCGCGCGCCGCGATCGAGCTGCTCACCAAGGCGTGGGCCGCCGAATACGGGCCGCAGAACGTCCGCGTCAACGCGGTCGCTCCCGGTCCGACGTTGACCCCGGCATTGGAGCCGAGGTTGGAGATGGCCAAGGAGTTTGCCAAGACGATTCCGCTCCGCCGCGTCGCTGAAGTGCACGAGCTGTCCGACGTCATCACGTTCCTCGCGACCCCGGCGGCCGGCTACATCAACGGGGCGATCATCCCCGTCGACGGCGGCCGCCTCGCGATCTGAGAGGGGACGAGATGATCCTGGTCACCACTCCCGGCGACGTTTGGACACGAAGCGACTCGGCTGCTCGCTCACCATCCTGCTCGCCCGCAACCCGGACAACATGTCACTAGCTAAGGAGCCAAGCACTCAAATGCAAACCACCGCAGAAAAGACCGTGTTGATCACGGGCGCCAACGTCGGGATCGGCAAGGACGTGGCCCGGCAACTGGCATCACGTCCCGAGATCGCCCGCATCTACCTGGCGTGCCGGAACCAAGACCGGGCGGCAACGGCAAAGGCCGAGCTCGAAGCGGAGACCGGCCGGCGCATCTTCGACATCGTTCTCATGGACGTTGCCGATCCGGACTCGGTCCGCGCCGGCCTGGCGGGCATCGACGGATCGCTCGACGCGTTGGTCATGAACGCCGGTGGAATGGGCGGCAAGACGTCGATGGCCTTGACCGCCGACGGGGTCACCTACATGTTCGCGCACGAATGTTCTTGGCCACGTCGTCCTCCTCGAGGCGCTCCTGGCCGAGGATCGACTCGGCGAGGTGGCGGTCTTCGCCGGAAGCGAGGCAGCCAGGGGACTTCCGAAAATGGGGATGAAGCGGCCGTCGTTCGTCTCAACCTCCGCCGACGAGCTCGCCACCGTCATCGACGGCAGCTACTTCGCCGTCGGCAAAGCGGACGTCAACCTGGCCTATCGCGCAGGCCAAGCTACATCGGCATCCTGTGGATGGCCTACCTGGCCCGCCAACACCCCGACCGCCGATTCATCACGTGAGCCCCGGCGACACCACCGGCACCCAAGCCGCCAACGACATTGCGCTACCGCTGCGTATAGCGGCCAAGTACGTCATGCCCCGCCCTAGGCATCTCCCACAAACTTGACGTGGGCGCGAAGCGACTGGTCGACGGTGTCACCGACCCGACCCTGTCCAGCGGCGTGTTCTACGCCAGCGCGGCCAACAAGCTCAAGGGTCCCGTGGTCGACCAAGCAGACATCTTCCCCGATCTGGCCAACCCGTCGTTTCAGGACCACGCCAACGAGGCCATCCACCGCTTTATCACCTAAAAGACATTGCGTCCACGGCTTGGGCATCGTGAGCACAGTCATCGACGAACGCCGGCGCCCTCCAGGTCGTGGCCAGTAGAGATGCGCGTGATCGTGTTTCTCGAGCCGATCGTCGCTCAGGCTGAAAGCCTGACTTCTCAGGTTGCCGCTGACATGCGAGTAGTCGGGCCGCCAACCTGGGCATCGACTCCTGGGTGGCTGAAAGGAATGGACGAGCCCGGTGCGATCACGATCTTCTGCACAGTGCTAGCCGACGACGCGAGCGATGCTAGATCGGTTGCTGACGATGTCTTCGAACTCGCCATCCAGAGCCTCATCGACCGAGAGCCACCAGGCTTGCTGCTGCCGGTACTCACCGACCCCGCGTATCGCGGCGCTGAACTCTCGTGCGGTTGCGTGCGTGGGGCGCTGGGCCAAGGTCGCGCTTAGGCTGGGGGGCGATCGGCCGCGGGCGACGCGCACATGGCCATCGTCACTCTCGAGCGAATCGTCAGAGGACCTGGGCGCCCAGGGCGATGTCGAAGCCGGCGCCGTTGCGTGCCAGGCCCACCAGGAGGATGCCGGCCCACTCAAGGACGTGGGCCATCTCAAGCCCGCCTGCGTCGAGGGGCCGCATATCCAAGCTCTCCAGAAACGCCGCGACACGTGTTTTCGCCTCGGCGCTGTCGCCTGCGAAGAACGCGTCCATGGGCTTGTCTTCAGCAAGGACGCCGCGGAGGATTGAATTGAATGCCTTCACGACGTGCGCGCTCTCGGGGGCGGCGGCGGCGATCTGCTGGGACACCGAGTTGCCCGCGGTAGTCACGAGTCCACTTACGTCGGCGTTGAACGGGTTTGTGATGTCGACGAGGATCTTGCCGGCCAGTGCATCGCCGTAGTGCGCGACCACCTCAACCGCGCCGGTGTACAGGACGGCCACGATGACGATGTCACCCGCCGGCCTTGCGCCGAAAGTGCCGACGGTGACTCCGTTGCCGATCTGGTCGGCAAGCGCCTGAGCCTTGGCGGTGTCGCGGCTCATGAGCTCGATGGTGTGGCCGTGCTTCGCCGCGCGGGTGCCGATGGCGGAGGCCATGTTGCCCGAGCCAATGATGCTGATGGTGCTCATGACGTGTGTTCCTTTTTTGTTGTGTGTGGATGAGTCGGTCGTTGGGGGGTCTTGCTGGCGAGCTGGGCCGGGGTGTCGAGGGTTCGCCGGCGCCCAGGTGTCAGATCGGCACGGTGACCGCCACCGGCGCTGCGCTCAGATCACTGTGGTGCCGCCGTCGACGACCAGCTCCATGCCGTTGACGTAGCTCGAGTCGTCCGAGGCGAGGAACAACGCGACCGAGGCGATCTCCTCGGGGCGGCCCATCTCTCCCCGCGGGATCACGGACTCGAAGACGGCCTTCATCTCCGCGGACATCACCTCCTGCATCATTGGCGTGGCGACCTGGCCGGGGGTCAGCACGTTGACCCGGATCTTCCGGTCTCTCAGCTCTGATACCCACACGCGTGCGTAGGCGGGCAGCACGGCCTTGCTCGCTGCGTACACGCTCCAATCGGGGTAGCCCCGAAGCGAGGCGTTTGACCCGGTCATGAAGATTGAGCCTCCGTCGTTGAACAGCGGCAGCGCCTTCTGGACCGTGAACAGAGTGCCGCGTGCGTTCAGCGAGAAGGCGGCATCGAAGTGCTCCTCGGTGATCTCGCCGAGCCTGCCCTGCTCGCCCGCGCCGGCACTTGCCCACAACACGTCGACCGTGCCCTTTTCCTGCTTGACCGTCTCGAACAGACGGTCCAGATCGGCGAGGTCGGCCGAATCGCCCTGGACGCCGGTCACGTTCCGGCCGATCAGCTCGACGGCCCCGTCCAGCACGTCCTGCCGTCGGCCCGAGATGAAGACGTGAGCTCCTTCGTCAACGAACAACTTCGCACCGGCCAACGCCATACCACTCGTTGCGCCCGTGATCACCGCGACCTTGCCATCAAGCTTCCCCATGAGGACTCCGTCCTATTTGGTGGTTCCGATGCTATGTACACCGCTCCGAGTGCTTAACTCA
>CAWEZQ010000002.1:0-181319 GCA_963813685.1 uncultured Solirubrobacteraceae bacterium | reverse complement strand
AGGAGGACCCACGCGGCCCGCCGCGACCGCGACGCCGCGACGTATCCGGATGTGGCGAATACGAGGCGCCGTGTAGGGCGGCATCGGCGGAAGCCAATGCTGCTTCAGCGCCCGCGGCCAAATTGGAGGCGTCATCGGTACCGTGGCATAGCGTGGCCGATCGCGACGGCGGGCGACGATCCAACTCTCATCCAGGCGCCCGGTGCTTGGCCGCTTGTGGGCCGCGCGAGGGCGGGGGATCTCCGAGAGCGCAGACCGGTCAGACCGCTCGGAGGCGGTTGAACTTTGCCGCCAAGGCAACGGACCGTGGCGCTCGCGGCAACTGCCGCCGACGGCCCCCGCGCGTGCCCAGCCTCGTGGTAGCTTGACAGCGGTGCCGCCTGCCAGCCGTTCCCGGTACCGAGCGCGATGGGTGCCGGTGGTGGCGCTCGCCGTGATCGTCATTGTGGTGCTGGTCATCGCGGTGAGCGGCAGCTCGTCGCCGACCACCGGTTACGACGTCTCCTATCCGCAGTGCTCGGGTTCCTACCCGTCGAATCCGCTGTTCGGGATCGTCGGTGTCAATGGCGGGCTGGCGAAGAACGCAAACCCGTGTATCAGCGGCGAGCTGCACTGGGCCCGCGACGCGCCGGGACAGAAGCGGCCGAAGCAGCCGCCCCTGTCGCTGTACATCGACACCGGTAACCCTGGCGGTCATCACGTTGCGGACTGGCCTAGCGTCGGCACCGCGCCGGCCTACGGTGCTTGTAACGGCCTGCTGACCAACGCCTGCTCCTACATCTACGGCGAGCAGCGCGCCGCCCACTCCTACCGCCTCGTCGCCGCGCTCGACCCGGTCGCGGCCAAGACCGCGCCATGGTGGCTGGACGTCGAGCTGATGGCGAGCTGGGCCGGGAGCTACCAGCTCAACATCGCCGCGCTGCAGGGCTTCATCGCCGGCCTGCACAACGCCGGCGCGACCGGACCGATCGGGATCTACTCCACCAGCGCCCAGTGGAACGAGATCACGGGGCTGACGGCGCAGACAACACCGACGGCCTTCAACCGCCAGCTGCCCGACTGGGTGGCCGGAACCGACGCAACACTCACGCAAGCGCGGCAGAACTGCACGAGCGGTGGCTTCACCGGCGTGGCGCCGAACCTCGCGCAATACCGGATCGGCCCGCTCGACGCCGACCTGCGCTGTACCGGCACACGCTGACCACATCCCTGACGGGCCCGGCGTCAGAGATCACGATCGCGTTGCCACGAACCCGATCGCCCGCATGATCGGACCTGCTTCCAGGTCGGGACGGGCTTCCGGTCCTACTCGTCGCCCGCCCCGCTCTGCGCGGACTGCGGGGAAGCGGCCGGAGTGGGCATCGCGACTGGCGGTCGTAGTCCGAGCGTGGCGAATTGCGAGACGCTTACCGTCGGCGAGGCGAGACTCGTATTCGTACTCGCGCGGTGCATGGCAGCCGACGAGAGCCCAGGGGTCGACATAAGCGCTGCCGGCGTGCAGGATCCACGTTGGAGAGCGATGTCCAACTACGCAACCCACGCTCAAACAGCACCTTTCGAGATGGCCCAGCGGCGGCTATTTGAGGCATCTGGGATGCAGGTCTCCAGCCGACGTGTCCGCCTGGCTGACCCGCCGCTTGCTGTTCGTGTGCTTGAGGCTGGCGAGGGTGCGCCACTCCTGCTCGTGCACGGCAGCGGCATGAACGCGTCGACCTGGGCGCCGCTGCTGCCCTACCTCTCCGAGCACCGGCTGATCGCCCTCGACCTGCCGGGGTTCGGGCTCAGCGACGCGTTTGACTACGCGGGGCGATCGCTGCGCGAGCACGCGGTTGCGCAGCTCACGTCGCTGCTCGACGCGCTCGACCTCGAACGGGTCCCTGTCATCGGCACCTCGCTGGGCGGCATGTGGGCGCTCTGCCTGGCCGTCGAAGCGCCGGAGCGGATCACCGCGGTGGCCTCGCTCGGGGTTCCTGCCGTCGCACTGCCCGGCATGCGCGGCGATCCCTTCTTTACCGCCCTCTCCACGCCCGGGGTGCGTCACTTGGTCGCGCGGATCGGCTCGCCGAGTGTCGCTGTCACCCGCCGATCCTTGGCCCGCGGCGCGATCGGGTCTCGTGCGGCCGAGCTCGCGCCCGAAGGGTTCTTCGATGTCGTCCATGAGGGCATGCGACAGCCGGGCTTCCGTACGGCGATGTTGAGCCACATGTGGCTTGCCATGCGCTTCGGACGACCCCGTCCGGAGAACTTCCTCTCGGACGCTGAGCTTCAGCACGTCGCGGCGCCCGTGCTCATGATCTGGGGAGACGAGGACCCCTACGGCGGCCCGGAGATCGGCCGGCGGGCCACAGCGCTGATCCCCAACGCGCACCTCGAGGTCATGCCAGGGCGCCACGCCCCGTTCCTGGACGACCCCCAGCGGTGCGGCGCCTTGATCGACCAACTGCTCCGCCGAGCAGCAGCCCCAGAAGACCGCCCGCGAAGCGACGAAGCAACACGCAGCGGACCCGAATAGCGCAACCCCGCGTTCGTCGGCCGCCCAGCCGACGCGCACGCCTGGCCGTTCCTCAACGCGAACGCCCACGGAAACGGCCGAGACGTGCTTCTGGCTCCCGGGCTTCTGGCTCCCGGACTTCTGGCGAGCCGAGCGCCGACGTTCGTGCTCCGCGCGGGATGCAGGATCGGGTCCCGCAAGTGCCGGCTGGCCGCCCGGCTGATCAGGCGCCTACCGACGCCGTCCGTCGTTCGCGAGTCCTACTACGTGCCTCCTCGATATCGATTTGGCGCGAACCGGACCGCGCCACCACGTGGGTACCGTTCTGGGCATGGCCGCCGACACGCCACTGCCAACGCTGCCGGTCACCGTTACCGATCGCAGCGACCGCGAGAAACGCCAACGGTTGACGAGTCGCGCGCGACGGGTGACCCATCTCGGCTTGGCCTGGCACGCGCTCGAGGCGGCAATCGCGATCGCCGCCGGCGTCATCGCCGGGTCCGTCGCACTGGTCGGGTTCGGCGCCGACAGTGTGATCGAGGCCGGCGCCGGCCTTGTCGTTCTGTGGCTCGTAACCGGCGACCGGCTCAGCTCGCACGGCGCCGAGCGACGCGCGCAGCAGCTGATCGCCGCGTCGTTCCTCATGCTGGCGCTGTACGTCACGATCGAGTCAACTCATGACTTGATCGCGGGACATCACCCGGCGGTCAGCTGGGCTGGCGTCGCGCTCGCCGCGGTCACGCTCGTTGTAATGCCGCCTCTGGCGGCCGCGAAGCGGGGAATCGGGAGCGCGCTCGGCTCCTCAGCGACCACGAGCGAGAGCCGCCAGACGATGCTTTGCGCCTACCTCTCAGCGGCTCTGCTGATGGGCCTGCTCGCGAACGCTCTCGCTGGATGGTGGTGGGCTGATCCCGCGGTCGCGCTCTTGATCGCTGCGGTGGCGCTCACCGAGGCGCGCGACGCCTGGCAAGGCGAGAGCTGCAGCTGCTGCTAGTCGCACCGGCGCTCCTGCTTCGACCAAACGCCGGGCATCTGCCGCAGAACGCGACACGCACCTGCAACGCGCGGGATCCGGAGCCGTGAGAGCGCGACGGGGTTCAGGCACCGTCGCGTTTCCGGCTTCGCCTACTCTCGTTCGCATGAATCCCGCCGATCACGAATCGAGCCACCGGGCGATCGAGCGCCTGATCGCAACCTACGCGGATCTCGTGGACGACGGCGATTTCGGCGCTGTGGGCCGGCTATTGGCTGACGCCACGTTTACCGGGGGTGCCGGAGCGGTGGGCGGTGGCGCCGTCAATCAGCTCACCGCGAGCGTCCCCGATCAGGTAGCCGGCGCTTGAGGGGGCTCGAACCGCCGGGGCCGTCAAGCCGAACGGCCTGCTCGTGGCGTCCGGGGGCTTCGGGGCGTCGTCGATGCCCTGGGGATATTCGGTCAGATGGCGCTCCAGACGCCTGCGGATGAGGTTGCCATCGCGTCCGGCGTCTCGAGTGACGCGACTGCCTCCTCGCGCCGGAGGAAAACCTGCACGTGCGTGATTTCCTGCTGCTGGACCTCGACGACCAGGTGAAAGGTCCCGAGGGGTCTGCCCGTGGGGCCCCGGCCCGAACGCAGGTCCATTGTTACGAGCACCTGTTCCTCGAATGACTGCGCGTCAGCGATGTGGACCCAGTGTCCGCCGAGCTGAGCCGTCACGTGCTCGAGTCTGTCGATCGCAGCCTCGCGGCCAGACCAGCAGCCGCCGTCCGGCCAGCCCGGGGGATCCTCGAGTACCACCCATGCGCTCAGCCAGGCAGCCGCGCCTGCAGCTCCGTGGTGATTCCAGGCGTCGAAGCCCCGCGTGACGAGCCATGCCTGCGGGTCTGTGACGGCAAGCGGCGGCTCGTCGCCAGAGGCCCGCAGCCGTGCGGCGAGGCCGCGTCGA
Organism: uncultured Solirubrobacteraceae bacterium; assembly: GCA_963813685.1. Lineage (GTDB taxonomy): Bacteria > Actinomycetota > Thermoleophilia > Solirubrobacterales > Solirubrobacteraceae > Palsa-744. Next base: position 176,903 of record CAWEZQ010000002.1, on the reverse strand, counting down.
GGGTCCGCGCGGCGCTCGGAGCGCAGGAACTCGATCCCGGCTTCGATCGCAGCGCGCGTCTCGTCACGTACAGCCTGAACCGCGGCCGCGTCGTCGGCCCTCCCGGCGAAGCGCCGCGTGTCGATGGGCTCGCCGAACGAGAAGTACATCCGCTCGGGGCGGGGCAGCAATGGGCCGAGCCCGACTCCGATCGGCGGTAGCGGTAGTCCCACGAGCCGGCGCATGAGGCGGGACGCCTGACCCAGGAGAGGTGTGTGTTCGTCGGCCAGGATGCCGAACATCTCTTCCACGCCGACCATGGCCAGCGGGATGATCGGGTAGCTGAACTCGATCGCTAGCCGAGCGAATCCCATCCGCTCCTTCCACTTGAGGCGGTAGCGCTCGTCGCGCTGCTTGAACACCTCGTCTGCACCGCCGGGGAAGACGAGGATCGCCTGGTCCTCCCGCATCAGTGCTCGCACGTTCTCGCGCGTGCCGTGCACCATTCCCCCTAGCTCCAGGAGATTCCGCCACACCGGGATCGCGTAGTGGGCATGATCACCGAGGCCCCTCACTGCTATCTCGCGCCGGCGCCATAGCTCCGCCATCGCGAACGGAACGTCTATGAGCCCATAGATCGTGTGGTTGGCGACGAAGAGGACGCCGCGGTCGGGGATGCGCTCGATCCCGTAGACCTTCGGCTGCGTCACACGCGCGAGCGGTGCGATGATCGAGGCGAGCCGGTCCAGCTGCCTCGGCGAAGGGGGTGCAGGCAGCCGCAGTTTCGGCACCGGGTTCCCTGGGCGCGCCCTCGCTGGCATCGCCCCGACACTAACAAGTGACACTCGCGACGAGCTGCCTGTCATGCATGCGTCTGCGATGGGGTTAGTCGCGAAGGCCGAAGGTGGCTGACGAGGACCTCAGGGCTGATGTTATGTTCACGTGATGGCCGCTGCGAAGCGGGTTGCCGCGATCCCGGGGGAGGGCGCTGCCGCAGAGGCCTTTGCGGCAGCCATATCCATCTTGGAAGGACTCTCGCTGCCCATCGAGTGGTCGCACCCACTCGTCGGCGAGGCCGCGCTCGAACAGGTGGGAGAGCCGTTTCCGCTCGAGGCGAAGGCGGTGATCGACGATTCGGACGCCGCTCTGTTCGGCGCGACGAGCGGTGCCAGCGCGGCCGCCCTGTTCTACCTGCGCTGGGGCCGGGAGACCTTCGCGAACGTCCGCCCGACGCGCTTCTCGCCGGGCTTCGCGAGCCCGCTCGCGGACCCCGCGGGCATCGACCTGGTGATCGTGCGGGAGAATCTGGAGGACCTCTACGTCGTCTGCGAGGGGCCGCTCGAGGGCTTGGCGGCGCTGGAGCTCGCGAGCCCGACGTGGCAGCGGCCGGTGGTGGAGCTGGGCTCCGGTGCCTACGCGCTGAAGGTGATGACCGAGCGGGGTTGCGAGCGCGTCGCCAGGTTCGCCTTCGAGCTCGCGCGACGGCGCGCTCGTCAGGGCCGGCCCGGCGGCGTGACGTGCGGGACCAAGCACAACCTGCTCTCACGGACCGACGGGCTGTTCCGCGAGACGGCCCGCCGGGTGGCGGGGGAGTACCCCGACGTCGACTTCGAGTCGCTGATCGTCGACGACCTCGCGAATCGCCTCGTCGGCCGCCCGTGGCAGCTCGACGTCGTGCTGCTCCCCAACCTCTACGGTGACATCCTCTCGGACGCCGCCGCTGCGCTCGCCGGCGGCCTGGGCATCGCCGCGAGCGGGTGCTACGGCGAGGACTACGCCTACTTCGAGCCGGTGCACGGAACCGCGCCCGATCTGCAGCCGAACACGGTGAATCCCACCGCGACGATTCTCTCGGCAACGATGATGCTCGAACACCTCGGTTTCGGCGAGGCGGCCCGGAGGCTCGTCGCGGCCGTCGATCGCGTCTACGCGATCGGCGCGACACTCACGCCTGACCAGGGTGGCAGCGCGACCACCGAGGAGTTCCGCGACGCTGTAGCGCAGGCGATCTGATCGGAGGCGGTGGCGATGGCGGCGCAGACGATCGTCGAGAAGATCTGGAGGGCGCACACGGTCGCGGAGCTCGGTAACGGGCTCGACCTGCTGTACGTCGACCGGCACCTCGTGCACGACCTCTCCGGGCCAGCGTCACTCGGGATGCTTGCCGGGCGCGGCCTCCGGGTCCGCAACCCCGAGCTGACGTTTGCGACGCCCGATCACACCGTCTCGACCGCCGTCGCCCGCACCGACCAGGACAGCGGGGCGGGTCGGATGCTGCTGCCTGCGCTGCGGGAGCGTACGCACGCCGAAGGCATCCGGCTGTTCGACCTCGACGATGCCGAGCAGGGGATCGTGCACGTCGTCGGCCCCGAGCTCGGCCTCACGCTGCCGGGCCTCACGGTGCTGTGTGGAGATAGCCATACGAGCACGCACGGCGGCGTCGGTGCGATCGGCTGGGGCATCGGGAGCAGCGAGCTCACGCACGTGCTGGCCACGCAGACGATCGTCCAGCGCCGCCCCCGGCAGATGCGCGTCGTTTGCTCGGGCAGCCTCGCCAGCGGCGTGGAGGCGAAGGACATGGTGTTGCATCTGATCGGTGAGTACGGTGCCGATGGAGGCGCCGGTTATGCCGTCGAGTACGCCGGGCGCGCGGTCGACTCGATGGCCGTCGAGGGACGTATGACGCTGTGCAACCTCACGATGGAGTTCGGGGCGAAGATCGGGATCGTCGCGCCCGACGAGGCGACGTTCGAGTACGTGACCGGTCGCCGGTATGCCCCCACTGGAGAGCGCTGGGAGCGAGCGGTCGCATCGTGGCGGGACCTGGTGAGCGACGAGGATGCTGTCTTCGATCGAGAGATCGAGATCGACGCCGGCGAGGTCGCGCCGCAGATCACTTGGGGCACGAGCCCTGCACACACGATGCCCCTGGACAGCACGATCCCGGATCCCGAGCTGGCAGCGGACGCGGCGGGGCGCACCGCCCGTGCAAACGCGCTCGAGTACATGGGGCTGCGCCCCGGAGAGCCGCTGCTCGGGGTGCCGGTCCAGCACGTGTTCATAGGCTCCTGTGCGAACAGCCGCCTGTCGGATCTGCAGACGGCCGCCCGCGTGGCTCGTGGCCGCCGCGTCGCCCCGGGGGTGCGGGCCTGGATCGTCCCTGGTTCCAGCGGCGTGCGGCGCGAGGCGGAGGCACTGGGCCTCGACAGGGTTTTCACCGCCGCCGGCTTCGAGTGGCGCCGATCGGGATGCTCGATGTGCCTCGGGTTGAACGACGAGGTGATCCCCCCGGGGCAGCGGTGCGTCTCGACGAGCAACCGTAACTTCGTGGGTCGCCAGGGCCCCGGCGCGCGCACGCACCTCGCCGGTGTCGCGACCGCGGTCGCCGCCGCGATCGAAGGCCGCATCGCCGATCCGCGCCGGCTCCCGCCGCGGGGCTGAAATGGAGCGGTTCACGAGCGTGCACGGGCGCGCGATACCGCTGTTGGTGCCGGACATCGACACTGACGTGATCACGCCGATCAAGCGCGTGATGCAGGGCGGGGACGCGCTCACGCGCTATGCCTTCGAGTCCCTACGCTACGACGCCGACGGCGAGCCCGATCCCGAGTGTCCGCTCAACCAGGAGGCATACCGGGAAGCGCCGATCCTGCTCGCGGGCGCGAACTTCGCATGCGGCAGCTCGCGGGAGACCGCGGTGTGGGCCGTGCGCGGCCTGGGCATCTGCTGCATCATCGCGCCGAGCTTCGGCGAGATCTTCTTCGACAGCTGCTTCGAGAACGGCCTCCTTCCCATCGCGCTGCCGGCTGCCGAACTCGACACGCTCGCCGCCGAGGCCGCCGTCGGTGAGCTCCGTGTCGACCTCGAGCTGTGCGAGATCACGGCCGAGAGCGGGCGCGTCATCCCGTTCTCTGTCCATCCGCTGCAGCGCGAGGCGCTGCTCAGCGGACGCGACTCGATAGAGCTCACGCTCTCGCGCGAGGCGGAGATCGAGGCGTTCCAGCTTCGTGACCGCGAGCTTCGGCCGTGGGTGTACGAACTCGACGATCAGGGATAGCGCGACTCCGCAGCAGCGCTCGGCCACCCGCCTCGTCAGCGCGACTCGGCTTGCTCGCTTCTGCTCACGGCCCGATTATGGTGTTCCGGTCCTCGAGGTGCGGGGCAGACCGAGGCGGGCGAGGACGGGCGTCGGCGAACGAAGCGGCGCACGAGCTCATGCTCCTGCGGCGCGCTCAAGCGCCTGGATAAACGGCTCGACGCCGCGCAGAACGCTCCGCTCGAGCCACTGTCAGCGACCGATCGCCGCGAGCTTCGCGGACTGCTGTAGCAGCTCCTCGACAACGCTTAACGACGTTGCGAGATCCACGGAACTCGACTGCCGCGCCGTCAGACACGACGAGCTAACCGTCTCCCTGTCCTGCTTTCCCACAACCACGAGCATCCGGACCCGAATCTGCCCGGAGACCCGGAAAGCGCGGCCTGCAGGGAACTGGGGCCAATGGGGGCGCACCCGCCATCAAACCGTCGAAGTACTGCACCGGCACAAGCTCGTCGAGCCGCTGCCTTTCCTGGAATGTCGCGAGCGCCGGCGACAGAACAGGTCCGGGGACGAACGGCAGCTGGCAGGCGCCCACATCGCGCCCTGCGGCCAGCCTTAACTTGCGCGGCCTGGCTTCGCGGTCGTCATAAGATCTGCTGCAGACCCCGTCGTGGGCGGGACCGAACCAGCGGAGGTGTCAGATGGCCGAGCTCCCAGCGCGCCCAGAGGGAATTGTGCTGGCCCACTTCATCGTCTCGGACGACGTCGAGCGCTCTCGTCGCTTTTACACCGAGGTACTCGGCGGGAGGGTGGTCTTCTCAGGGCCCGGGGGGCTGACCTACGTCGCGCTATCCAACTGCTGGATCATCATCAACGTCGGCGGAGCTCCGACTGACGACAAGCCCGAGGTCACGCTGGAGACGCCAGGTGATCCCGACCGGGTCAGCAGCTTCCTCAACATCCGGGTCAAGGACATCGCGGCCGTGTACGCCGAGTGGAGCGCAAGGGGTGCTGAGTTCCTGACGGAGCCGAAGCAGCACCAGTACGAGATCCGCTGCTATATCCGCGATCCCGACGGTCATCTGATCGAGGTCGGACAAACCACGGACCTAGAGGGCGACTGGGCGCCCGCTCAATGGCCCTCGAGTACGTCCGCCGAGGAGTTCGGGCGAGCGGCGTCGGGCTAGTGCCCGACGCCGACGATGTGTCGGCCATGACCACCGCGATCATCGGCACGGGAGGCATCGGGTCGGCCATTGCCTCCCGGCTCGCTTCGGGCGGCGAGACCCTGCGCCTCTCGAGCGCCGACCGTGAGTCGGCGCGAAAGCTGGCTGCAGAGATCGGTGACGCTGCGCTCGTCGCCGTCGATAACCGCAACGCGGTGCAGGGCGCCGACGCCACCGTCCTCGCCCTGCGGTTTACCGTGCTCGAGAGCGTCATCGACGAGATGGCCGACTCACTCACAGACAAGGTCGTGGTCGTTCCGAGCAATCCGGTCGGCCTCGACGCAAACGGCAACGTCGTACGTCTGCTATCGGAAGGGCAATCCTCCGGCGCGGTCGTAGCCGGGTGGTTGCCCACGAGCGCACGCTTGGCGATGGCGTTCGGAACGATGTCGGCCGATCTTTTCGAGTCCTCCAGCCACCGCTCACCGGAGCCAGCGGTCCTCTTCTACGTGAGCAACGACGACCGTGCCGGCGAGGAGGTCGAACGGCTAATCCGAACGGCCGGCTTCGAGCCGGTGAAGGCCGGCGGAATCGAACAGTCGAGTCGACTCGAGGTGGGCGGCGACCTTCACGATCTCGTCGTCGGCTCCGCAGAGGCGCGATCGCTGGTCGGCAGGGCCTGATCGCCTCATCGCATCGGCCGGAGCGGACACTTTGCTCAGGCCTGGTCGACCTGCGGGTCGTCGGCGCCGGCTGGGCGGTCGCCGTCGCGCGTTCGCCCCGCTTGCGTCACGACCCCCCGTTCTGAGGAGCGCGATGGGGTGTCGCTCGGAGACAACAGTCCCATGGTCAGTGTCCTGCGCTTTGACCGCCGTCGATATGCAAGAGCTCTCCGGTTACGAAGGGCGCAGACTCGAGGTAGAGGACTCCACCGACCACATCCTCGATCTCGCCCACCCGGCCGATGGGGTGCAACGCGCCCATCCCCGCGTATGAGCCCTCGTCATGCATCCGCGTCTTGATCACGCCGAGGGACACGGCATTGACCCGCAAACCAGATGAGGCGTACTCGATCGCCAGTGACTTGGTGGCCGCGACCAGGCCCCCCTTGGTCAGGACGGACAGAGCGGCCGGTGTGCTGCTTTCGGCCTGCTCGACGAGCGTCGTCGAGACGTTGACCACGTGCCCGCGACCCCGGGCGAGCATGTGCGTGATCGTGCGCGTCGTGATGTGAAAGAAGCCGGCGAGGTTGACGGCGACCAGCGCGTTGAAGTCCTCGAGGGTGTACTCCGTGAAGGGCTTGCCGATGTAGATCCCAGCGTTGTTGATCAGGGTGTCGATCCGGCCGAAGCGCTCTACGGCCGCGTCGACGATGCGCTGCGCGGTGTCGGGGTCGGCGATGTCGCCCTCCACGGCAACGATGCCGGAGTCCTCAGACCGCCCGATCGATAGAGCGGTCGCGATCACGGCATACCCGCGCTCACGGTATGCCTTCGTGAGGCCCGCGCCGATGCCCTGCGAGGCGCCTGTGATGATCGCGACCTTCCCTTCGTTGTGCTCGGGCGACGAGCTCATTCGATGAGGTAGGTCTCGTAGATCACGCCTGCGGGCTGCCGGCCGCCGACGCTGATGAACACGCCCTTGTTCAGCCAGTCGAGCTGGGGCGCGGCGGTCTCGATCTGGGTTGACGTGCGGAAGGTGTACTCGCTGGCATCGACGTCCTCCCCGCGTCCGAGACGCGCGAGCACGTCGGCGCTACCGTGCCGGATGCTTCGAGATTGCACATAGAGCAGATCGCCGTCGTCGGTCTGCAGCGTGTAGCGGATGTCGCCGAGTGCGGTGCCGTCCGCCAAGAGGATCTGCCAGTCCGCGCTGGCGCCGGGGAGCAGCTTGCCGTTGATCTCGGGTCCGGTGAATGCTCCTCCGGTCAGGGGAACGATGCGACGGCGACCTTGCGCGGTGTCGCCGAGATCCACTGGTCGTGCGAGCGTCGCCTCCAAGCGATAGACCTTGCGCAGGCGAGGATCTGGAAGTTCGTTGCTCATGGTTGCTCCTGTCGGGGCTTGCCCGTGCCGCGGCTATCGGTCGAGCACACGGTACGCCGCAGCGGGCCGGCCGTCTTCCTGGGGTCAGGCTCCGAGATCCCGGACTTGACTTCCACTCGGATGAGGGCAAGATGTCTGCGACCCGACGGGACCGTCCTCGGTCGTAGCACTGCGGGGGGGGCGACCAGGAAAGGGCACGTGCCCTCGTCCGCTGTGCAGCGCAGGCTCGCAGCGTCGGCCTTCTCCGCTCGCTCTACGCGAGTAGCGACGGGCCCTCTGTGGCCGCGATGGCCTGGCGGCACCTTGGCGTCGAGGGCGGCCCGCGTGCATACGCGCCTCAGCCAGAGTTCGGTTCGCGTGCGGCGTCGCCGAGTGCTGCGCCAGTCGTCGACAGCGTGAGCTCCGACGCTCTGCCCTCCCTGGCCTGTCGGGCCGGGGTTGCGAGGTAGGTCCGATGCAGCATCGCTACGTCGCCCAAGAGCTCGCGCGGCGCCAGCGGGAGCAATGATCAAAGTGGTCGTCCCGCTGGGCGCCTTCACGTCTGGCAGCACATTCACGCGCCGGGTTCCAACGGGTGATCCACGGCTGCCACTTGAACAAGATCGGGGTGGCGCGCGCGGGCAGATGCTGCTTCGCCCCGGCGGTGCGCGAGTCGCTGCGCGTCGACGCGGACGCCGCCCTGGACTGGGAGCCGCTACGCGAGGCGAAGCCTTGACCTGGGTGGGGCTACAAGCGTGAGACGAGTTCGTTCACGATTTCAGCGGCGGTCTGGGGCTGTTTGGCGAGCGCGACGCTCTGTCCGGCCCACAGCGATAGCGCCTCGATCTCGCCGGTTGTTCCCACGAGCGGGGGCGCGGGCTCATATCGAACGATGGGTTCGCCCGAAACGAAGTGCGCGATCACCTCCCCCTCTCCCGGTCGACTGCCCGGTGGCGGCCGGCCCGCGGTCTGCCACCTCTCGGCAGTCGAGTTGTGGATGGCGCGGTGGGGAGCGTCTGGCCATCCCACCTCATAGAGGTTGGGGTACCACTCTGCATCGGTCTCGGTCGCGGCTATCAGGCGGCGCCGATACTCCTCGTGGATCGGCATCTCGTGGGCTAAGAGAAACCGGGTGCCCAGCAGGGCGGCCTGCGCACCGAGGGCGAGCACGGCCGCCACGCCTCGCGCGTCGCCGATCCCGCCGGCCGCGATGACCGGTACCGGCGCCACCGCGTCGACCACTGCTGGCACCAGCGGCAGCGTTGCCACGCCACCCCACACGTGTCCGCCAGCCTCCCAGCCCTGCGCAACGACAATGTCCACTCCACATTCGGCTGCGTGGCGCGCTTCCTCGGCACTCCCGACCGTATGCATGACAAGCCCCCTGGCGTCATGCACCGGGTCGACATAGCCGTGGGGATCGCCTGCGAAGAGCAACACGATCCGCAGACCAGCGGAAAGTGCCGCATCGAGTCGGTGGTGCTGATCGGGGCGGCTAAGAACGAAATTGCCGGCAAAGGGCCGGTCCGTGAGTGCTGCCGTTTCGCGAACCAGGTCTCCGGCGTCATCGGTCCACGCCAGCGCCACGCTGCCGAGAGCGCCGGCATTGGAGACCGCGGCGGGCAGGCGAGGATCCGAAGATATCGGCGCCTGGACGATCGGGTGCTCAATCCCCAGCAACTCGCACACCGGCGTGTGGGTACTCATTGGGATGGTCCCCTTTCTGGCGTCCGCGGCGCCGGTTGACTAGGCTCAATGTTGACCCGAAAAGGCTCCGCTGGCCCAGGTTACCGCTGGTTCACGCCCGCGCCGCGGACCCCGGGGGTCCAGATCCGCGGACCACCGGGCGTGAGTGGGCGGGACGACGGCCATCGTCCTCGTCACTCCTCAACCATGGACAGGAGCAGATCATGCGCAGCGACATCGTCCCAGGCGGCACCTTCCCCGACTACGAGTTGCCCGATCACACCAAAACCGCGCGCCGGCTCAGCGAGCTACAAGGCGAGGATCCTCTGATCCTGACGCTCGCGCGTGGGAACTACTGCCCCAAGGAGCACCAACAGCACCTGGAACTCGCCGCCAACTACCCCAAGATCGCTGTCGCCTACACGCACGTGGCCACGATCGCGACCGACGACGACCACGTGCTCAAAGAGTTCAGGGCGTCTCTGGGCGCGGAGTGGACTTTCCTGTCTGACCCCGGACGGATCGTCCAGAAGGACCTCGACATCCAGGAGTTCACCGATCCCGAGCACAACCCGATGATCCCCCACACGCTCGTGCTGAAGCCCGGCCTGATCATCCACAGCATCTACAACGGTTACTGGTTCTGGGGGCGCCCCTCGTTCGTCGATCTCTGGCACGACCTGCGGGCCGCAAGCAGCGAGATCCGCCCCGACTGGGATCTAAGCAAGCCCGGGCTGCACGAAGCATGGGATGCCGGCGACTACTCGCCATTTCACGGGTGGAACAAGCGCTCCCCCCAGTCGACGCCGTCGTCTTACTCTGCTTAACACCGGAGCCGCGGACATCCGCAGAGCAGGTGGACTCTGAAGCGATCCGTACGTTTACATTCCAGGCCACTGAGGATGATCTCGATGACCTGCGTGCGCGCATCGCGGCCACGCGTTTCCCCGAGCGTGAGACCGTTCAGCGATCGCTCCCAGGGCGCGCAGCTGGCAAAGGTACAGGAGCTCGTCGACTACTGGGCCACTGATTATGACTGGCGCAGGCTCGAGGCCAAGTTGAATGCGCTCCCCCAGTTCATCACGGAGATCGACGGGCTCGATATCCATTTCTTCCACGTGCGCTCGCCGCATGCGAACGCGCTGCCGCTGATCATGACCCACGGCTGGCCCGGCTCATTCCTCGAGTTCGTGAAGGTGATCGGGCCGCTAAGCGATCCCGAGTCCCATGGCGCTCGCGCGGAGGACGCGTTCGATGTCGTCGTGCCCTCAATGCCCGGTTACGGCTTCTCGGCCAGGCCGCAGGCGACAGGCTGGCATGCCGAACGCATCGCCGGCGCTTGGGTGGAGCTGATGAGGCGATTGGGCTACGGGCGCTACGTCTCCCAGGGTGGCGACTGGGGTGCGCTCGTCACGGACGTGATGGGCCGCCAGGCGCCGAAGGGTCTCTTGGGTATCCATGTCACCACGTTGTTCGGCGCGATCCAACGGCCACCAATGCCGAACACGCAAGCGACCGTGCCTCCCGAAGTCGCGAACGCGCTCAAGAACGGTGAACCGGCGCCGGCGGGCCTCTCGGCCGAGGAAACGGCCGCCTATGAAGGAGCTAGAAACCTTGCCACGGGCGGCTCGGGCTTTCGGGCGATACAGGCCACGCGCCCGCAAACGATCGGCTACTCGCTCACGGACTCGCCGGTCGGTCTGGCCGCTTGGTTTTACGAGAAGTTCACGGAATGGACCGACACGGACGGCGAACCCGAGCGCGCGCTCACGAAAGATGAGATGCTCGACGACATCACGCTTTACTGGCTCACAAACACAGCGGCGTCCGCGGCCCGCACATACTGGGAGAACAGCGCCCACAAAACGAAGGCCGGCGAGGTCTCGATCCCTGCCGCCGTGAGTGCGTTCCCAAGAGAGATAGTCCCCGTAGCGCGCAGCTGGGCCGAGCGCGCCTACCCCAACCTCGTGTACTTCAACAAGCTCGAGAAGGGCGGTCACTTCGCCGCCTGGGAACAACCGGAACTCTTTGCGGGCGAGATGCGAGCGGCGGTCAGGTCGCTGCGCTGATCGATCCGGCCTCGTCGAGCCGGCGGCCGAGAGTGGCCGCCGGGTCGACTCCGGCTGTTCACCAAGCAGCCAAATCCGGGATCTCGACATGCCCATTATTCACTACTCGAATCTGCTGATCGTCGTCGCGGTCGGCCTGCTCGCCCCGCTCACGCTTGGTTTCTTCCCGCGGCTGCGGCTGCCCGCGAGCGAATCCGCGTCAACGGCAGCGCCGCTCCCACGGTGCTGCAACGCCGTCCACGTGGGCACCACGCGAATCCCCTGCTTTCGCCCCGCGAGGGTATTCGCGCCGATCCGCCAGGAGACCCGCAAAGCGCAAACAGGAGGTGCCGCTCGTCTATTGCAGGCGACGGAGCGTTACGTCGATGTCGGCGGTGAGGAGGTAGAGGTCGAGCTGGTCGGCTTGTGGGTCGAAGGGGTTGAAGCCGAGTCGTTCCCACCACGCACGAGCGTTGGAGTTCAGAGCGGTGACGACGACTGCCCGGCAGGCGGCTTTCTCGTTGAGCTCAGCGGCGGTGGCAAGCACGTGCGCTGCGAGCGCGGTCCCGATACCGAGACCGGTGTGGCGGTGGTCGACGGCAAGACGCCCGAGGAGCAGCGCCGGGACGGGGTCGGGAGAGCCTTTGGCGAGCACCTCCGGGGCTGCTGAGCGGTCGATGCCGGTCATCGCGATGCTCGCGTATGCCACCACGACGTTGTTGGCGTCGGTGATGACCCAGGTCGCGGCGGTGTCGCGGCGGCGGTTCTGGCCGGCGTAGCGGCGTAGCCAGTCGTCGAGCACGGGCTCGCCGCTGTCGAATTGCTCGCGGTCGTGTCGGCGCGCATCGAGCGGCGCCGGGCGGCGGAACTCAGTCAAGCCAGCTGAACTTGCGCTTGCGGCGCAGCGCCTTGGCGAGGCGGTCGTTGACCTGTGCGGGCCGTTCGAGTGCCTCGGTGAACGCGGCCGAGGCCTCCGCTGAGAGCCGAATGCTCGAACGCTCAGCGAGGACCTCCTCGGCCTTGGATGCCGCGGCCTGGACCACGAACGCCGACATGTTCAGATGTGATGCGGCAGCCGCTCGCTCGAGGAGGGCCTTCTCGGCCGGGCCTACGCGGATCTGGAGGCGTTCTTCCTTGGTCGTTGACATGTACTCACGATGGCAGTACAGGAGCTGTTTGTCAAGCATCTAACCAAGGGAGGACTCATGGAATCTGTTCTACTCGATGCCGCCGGGCATCGACGCTCTCCGGCGACGCTGCCGGGTTACCACTGCGGCCGCCCACCGCGCAACAAGGGCGAGCGCTACCCGGCCGACCCGCCGACGGTCGAGGAGATTGTCGCGGTGATGCGCGTCGTCGGAGATCGCGCCGACGGCCAGCGGCTGCGCGCACTGATCGTCCTGCTGTGGCGGGCCGGGCTCCGAGTCAGCGGTGCTGCGCTCGTGATCGCAATCGTCGCAATCGCTGCAGTCGCGATTGCAACCGGCAATCGAACAACCAGCGCGTACGCGATCCAGGTACGCCCAGGCGGCAAGGTGGCGGTCTCGATCTACAAAATCGGCGACGCGAAGGCGCTGCAGCGCAGCCTTCGAGCCGCAGGGGTACCCGCGGTCGTCGACTTTGAAGCTACGAAGGCGGGTCCGTGCGTCGTCGCCGCTGGAATGAACGCGTCCCCCGAAAAGGCAGGCGCTGGCGACGAAGCAAACGAAACGCGCCATCTCGCGCAGTCCGAATCCAGGGTTCCACGGGGTACAGCGCCGGGCGCCGGGGAAGCCGGCGAAAACGCAGCGATCCAGGTGCACACGTCCACGGCGAAAGGCGCCACGAACGTGACGGTCAGCCGGTTCGTCGTTGATCCGAGTCGCATCGGGCCGCACGAGAAGCTCTACATCGTGCACAGCGGCACTTCCGTCCTCGTGAGGGAAGTGAGCGCGGTTTCCTGCCCGAAGCCGCCATCGTCGCGATAGCAGCTATAGCCGGCGCCACGACAGATCTGACTGCTACAGCGGACGAGCCGCGAGCGTGACGATCACGCGGACGGGCGCTGCCGCAGCCGCATGCGGAAGCAGGCGACGCGAGGCCCGTCGCCGATCCGCCGCCCACCAAGCTGCTCCACCTCGGGGTGACGAGCGGGCCGAGGATGCACCGGCGATGCAGTGCTCATCCGGCCCGACCGGTCAACAGCCGTGTCGAGCGGAGATCGCGGTGTCGCACCCGCTCGTACGGAGCGCCGTAGTTGCGGCAAAACCGCCGCGTTTGCGGAGTGCGCCCGGCGGGAATCGAACCCGCGGCCTGCGGCTTGAAAGACCGCTGCTCTTTGGCTCCCCGAAGAGAACCGTTGACCACTGAGCTACGGGCGCGCTGTACTGCGACTGCTCCGGCCGGGTGGGACCGGAGCGCCGTATTGTACGCAGCCCGGCGCGTCGTGGCGAGTCCTGCAAAGAAGCTCCGCAGCTAGATGCTGCGACTTGAGCAGAGCGGCCTGCGCAGGCCCGTGGACGGGCCGCCCGGAGGTGGCCGGGGCCGCGCTTAGAGCTTCCCGCGGCTACGGCCCGTCCGCGGGCTTCACGATCGCGCCGCGCGGGAGCTCCGAGCGCTTGACCTCGATCCCGTCGCACAGCTTGATGCATGGCACGTAGATCGGCTTGAAGCCGAGCAGTTCGGGGATCGTCACGATCTCGATAGCCGCGCTTGCGCAGCGCCGAGATGATCGCCGGATAGGCCGCGAGCGTCTGGCCGCGGGGCCCGCCGCCGTCGTGGGAGATGATGATCGAGCCCGGTTGCACCTGCGCGAGCACGCGCGAGACGATCGCGCCGGCGCCCGGCAGCGTGTAGTCGGCCGGGTCCACGTTCCACAGCACCGTCGCGAGCCCCAGCGAGCGCGCGGTGCGGATCACCGAGGCGTCGTACGCGCCGTAGGGCGGGCGGAACACGCACGGCGTGTATCCGGTCAGCCCGCGGATCGCCGAGATCGTGCTCTGGAGCTGTCCGAACACGTTCGCGCTCTGCGTGAGGTACGGGTGGGTGAACGTGTGGTCGCCGAGCACGTCGCCGTTGCGCAGCTCGCGCAGCAGCGTCGTGCGGTACGCGCTCGTGACCTGCTCGCCGATCATGAAGAACGTGGCCCTCGCGTGCGCGCGTTCGAGCATCGTCACGAACGCCGGCGTGTCCGGTCCCGGCCCGTCGTCGAACCCGATCGCCACCTCGCGCCGTGCGGGTCCATGCCGGTAGGCGGCTTCGCCGGAGCTGCGGCAGCCCACGATCCTGTAGCTGCCGGGCGGCGCGGGAGCGTTCCGACCGGGCGCCTTGCCCGACCCCACGGCCGATCCGGGCGTGTTGCCCGATGTGGGCGGGTTGCCCGGCCCGCTGCCGGCCGCGTGAGCGCCTGCCGCGCGGTGCTGCTCGCTGCGCGCCGCGCGCGCCCTGCTCCGGCCCGCGTTGCCCGCGGCCGGCATCGTCACCCCGAGCGCAAGCGCGATCACCGGCGCAACAGCGGTGGTCAGCCTCAACGAGCCCCTGGCCGAGGGTGCACATGTGCCCGCGCGCACGAGCCAGCGAGCGAGGCTCCGAAGCCTGGTCAGCAGCAGCGGGCTCACGGCTGCGCACCATACCTCCGCGCGGGGCGACCGAGGGCAGCACTGGACGCGCGAACGGCCGCGTCGCGCAGCGCGTAGGCTGGCAACCCGTGGCGAGGTACGTGGCGGCGATAGACCAGGGGACGACGAGCACGCGGGCGATCCTGTTCGACGCCGACGGGCGCATCGCCGCGCTCGACCAGCGCGAGCACCGCCAGATCCATCCGCGCGCGGGGTGGGTCGAGCACGACGCCTCGGAGATATGGGCACGCGCGTGCGAGGTGGTCGGAGGCCGCGCTCGCGGCCGCCGGCGCGAGCGCCGCCGACGTGGCCGCGCTCGGCATCGCCAACCAGCGCGAGACCACCGTCGTGTGGGATCGCCGGAGCGGCGCGCCGTTGTGCAACGCGATCGTGTGGCAGGACACGCGCACCGACGCGCTCGTGCGCGAGCTCGCGGGCGACGCGGGCCTGGACCGCCTGCGCGCGGACGTGGGGCTGCCGCTGTCCACGTACTTCTCGGGCCCGAAGATCGCGTGGATCCTCGACAACGTGCCGGGTGCGCGAGCGCGCGCGGAGGCCGGGGAGCTCGCCTTCGGCACGATCGACAGCTGGCTCCTGTGGAACCTCACCGGCGGCTCGCAGGGTGGCGTGCACGCCACCGACGCGACGCAACGCGAGCCGCACGATGCTGCTGGACCTGCACACGCTCGACTGGCACGAGCCGAGCCTCGCGTTGATGGGCATCCCGCGCGCGCTGCTGCCCGCGATGGCGCCCTCCTCGCACGCGTTCGGCGAGGCGCGCACGAGCGCGCTCGCCGGCGTGCAGGTGGCGGGTTTGGTGGGCGACCAGCAGGCCGCCCTCTTCGGCCAGACGTGCTTCGAGCGCGGCGAGGCCAAGAACACCTACGGCACCGGCTCGTTCCTGCTCGTCAACACCGGCGAGGAGATCGTGCGCTCGCAGGCGCTGCTCACCAGCGTCGCCGCACGCGTCGGCGAGGAGCCCGCGAGCTACGTGCTCGAGGGCTCGATCGCGGTGACGGGCGCGGCGGTGCAGTGGCTGCGCGACCGC
The DNA here is from genome assembly GCA_963813685.1 of uncultured Solirubrobacteraceae bacterium. Lineage (GTDB taxonomy): Bacteria > Actinomycetota > Thermoleophilia > Solirubrobacterales > Solirubrobacteraceae > Palsa-744. Next base: position 161,317 of record CAWEZQ010000002.1, on the reverse strand, counting down.
CTCGGCGCTGATCTCGAGCGCCGCCGAGGTCGAGGCGCTCGCGGGCAGCGTGAGCGACAACGGCGGCGTGTACTTCGTGCCGGCCTTCTCGGGCCTGTTCGCGCCGCGCTGGCGCGACGACGCGCGCGGCACGATCGTGGGCCTCACCGCCTACGCGGGCGCCGGCCACATCGCGCGCGCGGTGCTCGAGGCGACGGCGTGGCAGACGCGCGAAGTGCTCGACGCGGTCGACGCCGCCTGCGAGGCGCCGCTTGCCGAGCTGCGAGTGGACGGCGGCATGACCGCCAACGAGCTGCTCATGCAGTTCCAGGCCGACGTGCTCGGCGTGCCGGTGATCCGCCCCGTGATCTCGGAGACGACCGCGCTCGGCGCCGCCTACGCCGCGGGCCTCGCCGCGGGGTTCTGGTCGGGCAGGGACGAGCTGCGCGAGCGCTGGCGCGAGGAGCGCCGCTGGGAGCCGCGCATGGACGCGGGCGAGCGCGAGCGCGAGTACGCGCAGTGGCAGCGCGCGGTGTCCCGCTCGCTCGACTGGGCGCCCGCGTAGAGCCTCAGCCCGCGCCCACCACCAGGTCCACGCGGCCGTGCGCCGCGAGCCGCCGGTAGGCGGCGGGGCTCGTCGAGAGGACCCTGCCGCCGGCGCGCGCGCCCCTCCTCGTGGTGATCCTGCCGACCGCGCACAGCGCCCGCCTGATCGCGCGCTCGGCAACCGCGAGCTGCTTGCCGCGCACGTCGGGCACCACGCAGCGCGCCGGAGCGGGCCCGCCGGCCCTGAGCCTGCCGGTGGGGCACGGCGTCGAGGCGAACGGGTAGATCTGCACGGGTATGTAGGCCGCTTCCGCGCCTTCGACCCGCACGGAGGCTCCCGGCAGCAGTTCGGCGAGCGCCGCGCCCGTGTAGCAGAGCGAGGCATACGCGCCAGGCTCCACGGTCAGCGCGCAGCCGATGTCGCGCGCGAGCGGAGAGTTCATCGCGCACGGGCCCGCGGGGGCGAGCGCCGAGACCGGCGCCGCGAGGCCGGGGCGCACGTAGAAGCCGGTGATCGGGCTCGCGCCGCTGTCGGTGATCGTGAGCACCCACGACCCGCTGCCGGGCGCGGTCGAGGTGAGCGTCGCGCTCGCGCCCGAGCCGAGCGCCGGCGGCGCGAGCAGCGCGGCGAGCGCGAGCAGCGGGAGCGCCGCGGCGGCGCGCCTCACGGCGTGAGCACGATCTTCAGCGCCTCGCGACGGTCGAACACCGCGTACGCCTCGGGCGCCTGCTCGAGCGGCATGTGGTGGGTCACGAGCGCGCTCGGGTCGAGCACGCCCGGCCGACATCATCGCGAGCACCCTGTCGACCTGCCCGATCACGTTCGCCTGGCCGCCGCGCAGCGTGAGCGACTTCAGCCACAGCAGCCCCATGTGCACCTCCGCGCGCTCCGCGTACACGCCGACGCACTGGATCGCGCCGCACGCGCGCGTCAGGCGGATCGCGCTCTCGAGCACCTTCGGATCGCCGACCGCGTCGATGCACACGTCCACGCCGCGGTCCTCGGTGGCGGCGCGCACCGCGCCGCGCACGTCGTCCTCGGCGAGGTGCAGCGGCTCGGCGCCGAACGAGCGCGCCACCTCGAGCCGCTCGGGCACCGAGTCGATCGCGAACACCCGCGCCGCGCCGCACGCGCGCGCCGCCTGCACCGCGCACAGGCCCACCGGGCCGAGGCCCAGCACGGCCGCCACGTCGCCGGGCCGCAGCCCGCTCGAGTCGACCGCGTGGAAGCCCGTGCCCATCACGTCGCCCGCGAACAGCGCGACCTCCGCGCTCATTCCCTCGGGCACGCGGCGCAGCACCAGGTCGGCCTGCGGCACGAGCGCCATCTCGGCCTGCGTGCCCTGCAGCGAGCCGAGCGTGGCGCCGTGCCCGAAGGTGCGCGAGTGAAGGCAGCGGTGGTAGTGGCCGCGGCGGCAGAAGAAGCAGGTGCCGCACGCGGTCTGAAAGCAGCCGAGCACGCGGTCGCCGACCGCCACCCTGCTGACGCCGTCGCCCACCGCGAGCACCGTGCCCACGTACTCGTGGCCGATCGTGAAGCCGGGCTCCACCTGCACCCTCCCGTGGTAGATGTGCAGGTCCGAGCCGCACACGCCCGTGGCCTCGACCCGCACGACCGCGTCCTGGGGGTCCACGGGCTCGGGGTCGCGGGCGCTCCTCCACGCTGACCACGCCCGGGGCCTGGAAGGTGACCGCACGCATCGCGCGCGCAGCCTACTACCCCCGCACGCCCGCAACAGCCGGCCAGGACGTGTTTAGGAGCCCCGGCGCGGGGAATGTAGGCCGCCGAGCCGAAGGCCGGCGGCGACTCGCCGCGCCGCCGGGCCCCGGCCCGCCCGACCGATGCAGCGCAACCCCCTGCACATCCGAAACGAGCACCACGGCTCCCGCCACCGACTCTCGCTGCGCGGCGAGCTCGACTACGGCGCGGCGCCCCTGCTCGAAGGGCGCGTGCTCGCCCTGTGCCAGGCCGGCACGCGCGAGCTCGTGCTCGACCTCGGCGAGCTCGAGTTCATCGACTCGGCCGGCCTCGGCGCGATCCTTCGCGTGCGGGCGCTGTGCGAGCAGCATCTGTGCACGCTCGCGATCGCGCCCGCGCACAGCGGCCCCGTGGGCCGCGTCTTCGAGCGCACGCGGCTGTTCGAGCGCCTGCCGTTCGCCGCGGCGAGCCCGCAGCCCGCCGCCGCCGCCCCGCGCTGACGCGCGCCGCCGGGGGCGCATAGAGTGCCCGCGCATGGAGCTCGCGGGGAGGAACATCGTCGTCACCGGCGGCGCCGGCGGCATCGGCCGCGCGCTGTCGCGGCGGTTCGTCGAGGAGGGCGCGCGCCACGTCGTGGTCGCCGACCTCGACGGCGAGCGCGCGGCCGCGTTCGCGGCCGAGATCGGGGCGCTCGGCCTGGGCTTCGACGCCGGTCGCGAGAGCGGCGTGCGCGAGCTGGTCGCGGCCGCCACCGACGCGGGCGGGCCGATCGACATCTTCATCTCCAACGCCGGCGTGCCGGGCGCCGGCGGCGGGCCCGAGGCGCCCGACGAGGTGTGGGACGAAGCATGGCGCGTCAACGTGATGGCGCACGTGTGGGCTGCGCGCGCGCTCGTGCCGCAGATGCGCGAGCGCGGCGAGGGCTACCTGATCAACACCGCCTCCGCCGCCGGGCTGCTCACCCAGGTCTCCTCGCTCATCTACAGCGTCACCAAGCACGCCGCCGTGGCGCTGTCGGAGTGGATGGCGATCGAGTACGGCGACAGCGGGATCCGCGTCTCGTGCATCTGCCCGCAGGGCGTGCGCACGCCGATGCTCGAGCTCGCGATGGAGGATCCGGTGGCCGCGGCCACGCTCGCGGCGGGCGGGCTGATCGAACCCGAGGACGTGGCCGACGCGGTGGTCGCGGGGATCGAAGCCGAGCGCGTGCTGATCCTGCCGCACGAGAACGTGTCGGGCTTCCTCGCGTTCAAGGGAGCGGAGCCCGAGCGCTGGATCAGGGGTATGCGAAAGCTCGTGCGCGAAGCGCGCGCGGGCGCCTCCTAGCGCGCAGGCGCCCCCGCAGACCCGAAAGAAACACCGCCCAACGTCCGTCGAACCGCGCTGCCCCGGGGTCGGGCGGTACGCGCGCGGCGTCGATATGAGCAGGGATGAAGCGGACTGTCCGTGTTCCCGTGCCCGCGCTCACCGCGACGCTGCCGCGCGGCGCGCGTTTCGGCGTCAACGCCCTCGGCGCGCTGCTCGCGCTCGCCGTCTTCGGCCTCCTGCTGGCCGACATCGGCGCGTTCGGCAGCGGCGCGGCGAAGGGCTTCTTCAACGACTGGATCTACAACGCCGCCGAGCTCGCCGCCGCGTCGCTCGTGCTCGCGCGCGCGCTGCTCGTGCGCGCGGAGCGGCCCGCGTGGCTCGTGCTGGCGCTCGGCGTCCTCTTCTACGCGGCCGCCGACATCTACTACACGCTGGCGCTCGAACCGATGGCCAACATCCCCACGCCGTCGCTCAGCGACGTCGGCTACCTCGGGTTCTACGTGTGCGCGTATGTGATGATCGTGCTGCTCGCGCGCTCGCACGTGCGCAACTTCCACGCGAGCGTCTGGCTGGACGGCGCGATCGGCGCGCTGTCGGTCTCCGCGGTGGGCGCCGCGCTGGTGCTCGAGCCCGTCACCCACACCACGCACGGCACGTTCGCGGCGGTCGCCACCAACCTCGCGTACCCGCTGGGCGACCTGCTGCTGCTCGCGTTCGTGGTCGGCGTGTTCGCGCTCACCGGCTGGCGGCCGGGACGCACCTGGACGCTGATCGGCGCGGGCTTCGCGCTGCTCGGCGTGGCCGACAGCATCTACCTGTTCCGCGTGGCCGAAAACACCTACGCGGCGGGCACGGTGCTCGACGCGATGTGGCCCGCGGGCCTGCTGCTGCTCGCGCTCGCGGCGTGGTGCATGCCGCGCCGCCACCACGAGATCCGCTTCGAGGGGCTCGCGGTGATGGTCTCGCCGTGCGTGTTCGCGCTGGCCGCGACCGCGCTGCTGATCCGCGGCAACTATGTGCACCAGGAAGCCTTCACCGAGGCGCTCGCGACGGCCGCGCTGGTGGTGGCGGGGGCGCGCTTCGCGCTCTCGTTCAACGACGTGCGCAGGCTCTCGGACGTGCGCGAGCGCCAGGCGCGCACCGACGAGCTGACGGGCCTCTCCAACCGCCGCCACTTCTATGCGCTGCTCGACGCCGCGATCGACGGCTGCAGGCAGCGCGGCGGGACGTTCGCGCTGTTGATGCTCGACCTCGACAACTTCAAGGAACTCAACGACACGCTCGGGCATTACGCGGGCGACCTCGTGCTCGCGCAGATCGGCCCGCGCATGCAGGCGGTGCTGCGCGGCGGCGCCACGGCCCGCCTCGGCGGAGACGAGTTCGGCCTGATCGTGCGCGACGCCGACGGCGCGGAGGCCGCGGCCGAGCGCATCCTGCAGGCGCTCGCGCGGCCGTTCGAGCTCGAGGGGGCGAGCGTGTCGGTGCAGGCCAGCGTGGGAATCGCAAGCTTCCCCCGCGATGCACTCGACATGACGCGGCTCTTGCGGTGCGCCGACGTGGCGATGTACGAGGCCAAGGAGACGCACGCGCGGGTGGCCTTCTACTCGCCCGAGGGCGACGAGCCGGGGCCGCCGCGGCTGGGCCTCCTGTCGGAGCTCCGGGCCGCGATCGGGCGCGGCGAGCTCGAGGTCCACTACCAGCCGCAGGTGGACCTGCAGACGCTCGAGCCGAGCGGCGCCGAGGCGCTCGTGCGCTGGCGCGACTCGAGCGGCGATCTGATCGGCCCCGACTCGTTCATCGCGATGGCCGAGCAGGGCGGCGCGATGCGCGAGCTCACCTCCTACGTTCTGCGCGAGGCGCTCGCCCAGCACCGGCGCTGGCGCGAGGCGGGCCACGACCTCGCGATCGCGGTCAACGTTTCGGCCACAAACCTGCTCGACACCGCGTTCCTCGGCGAGCTGCGTGCGGCGCTCGACTGCTGGCACACGCCGCCGTCGAGCCTGCGGCTCGAGATCACCGAGAGCGTGCTCATCAGCGAGGGGCCACGCGTGCGCTCGGTGCTCGACGCGCTCTCGCGCCTCGGCGTGCAGCTCTCGCTCGACGACTTCGGCACCGGCTACTCGCCGCTCGCCTACCTGCGCGACCTGCCCGTGGACGAGATCAAGATCGACCGCTCGTTCGTCTCGGCGATGACCGAGGAGGCGGAGACCGAGACGATCGTCGAGTCAACGATCGCGCTCGCGCGCCGCCTCGGCATGAACGTGGTGGCCGAGGGGATCGAGACGCGCGCGCAGCTCGTGCTGCTGCGCTCGCTCGAGTGCCCGTTCGGGCAGGGCTTCCTGTTCAGCCAGCCGCTCCCCGCCGCCGAGCTCGAGCGCTGGCTGCAGTCGGGGCCCGCCATGTGCGAAGCGGCCGCAGAGCCGCTCGGCGAGCTCGCGGGCGAGGCGGTCGAGCTGCGCTAGGAGGCGCTCGCCGGCGCGTGCGCGAGACCGCCCGGCAGCGGCTCGAGGCCCTCGTCGAGCTCGACCTCGCACGAGTTGAGCGCGTACGCGAGCATCGTGTAGTGCCCCACCAGCATCGCGATCTCGAGCATCGCGCGCCGGTCGTGCGCGCCCGACAGCTCGCGCCACGTGCCGTCGGAGATCTTCGCGTGCTCATGCAGCTCGTCCGCGGCGCGCAGCAGCGCCGCGTCCGCCGGCGCCAGGCCGCTCGCGCCCGGCCCCTCGGCCACCCGCTCGATCTCCTCGCGCGAGATGCCGAGCGCCTGCGCGATGCGAACGTGCTGGCCCCACTCGTATGAGGAGCCGCAGTTGCGCGCGCTGCGCAGGATCAGGAGCTCGCGCGTGCGCGGGTCGAGCGCCGCGCCCGCGCTTAGCAGGAAGCCGCCAAGCCTGATCCACGCGCGGAACAGGCCCTCGTGCTGCGCGAGCGTGGTGAACACGTTGTTCTCGCCGAGGCGGCCCGTCAGCCCGGCCGGGCTCTGCGCGAGCACGTCGCGCAGGCTCTCGGGCCACTCGGGCTCGCTCAGCGGCGGGATGCGCGGCACGCCCGGCGCGGCCTCACGCCGCCGCGCCCGCGGGCGCGGCCTCTGACGGCTGCTCGAGCGCGCGGCCGTGGCGGATCACGTCGGCGGCGCGCTCGGCGAGCGCGATCGTGGGCGCATTGGTGTTGCCGCGCGGCACCGTGGGCATCACCGACGCGTCCACCACGCGCAGCGCCTCCACACCGTTGACGCGCAGCTCGCTGTCCACGACCGCTTCCGCGTCCTCCCCCATCCTGCACGTGCCCACCGGGTGGTAGACGGCGAAGGTGGTGCGCGCCACGTGCGCGCGCAGCGCCTCCTCCGAGTCCGCGCCGGGCGTGCTGAACGGCTCCGCGCAGTACGGCGCGAGCGCGGGCTGCTCGCAGATGTCCATCGTGAGGCGCAGCGCCGCGACCATCCGCTCGAGGTCGTCGCCCTGCTGGTAGAAGGCGTTGCGGATGATCGGCTTGGCGGTGGGGTCCGCGGAGGCGAGCCGCACGCTGCCGCGCGCCGTCGGGTTGAGAATGCACGGCGAGACCCACACGCCGTGGCCCTGCGGGTCGCCGAGCCCCTCTTCGACGATGTGCACCGGCGCGAAGTGGAACTGCACGTCGGGCGCCTGCGCGCCCGCGCCAACGCGCGCGAAGCCGCCGGCCTCCGCGAGGTTCGACGCGAACGGGCCGGTCTGGTCGGCTTCGAACTGCGCAAGCGCCTCCGGCTCGAGCGCGAGCAACAGGCTCTGCGGCTCCGGCGTGGTCCACACGAGCTGGGTGGCGGGGTGGTCGGAGAGGTTCTCGCCCACGTGCGGGCGCTCGAGCAGCAGCTCGACTTCGCGCAGCGCGAGGTGTTCGGCGGGGCCGATGCCCGACAGCATGAGCAGCTGCGGCGAGTTGTAGGCGCCGCCGCACAGGATCACCTCTCGCTCGGCGCGCAGCTCCTGCGCCTCGCCGAGCTTCGAAGCTTCCACGCCCACCGCACGCAGGCCGTCGAACAGCACGCGGCGCACCAGCATGTGCGGCATCACCGTGAGGTTCTCGCGCTCGATCGCCGGCTGCAGGTAGGCGACGGCGGTGCTCGCGCGCATGCCGCCGCGCTGCGTCACCTGGTACATGCCCACGCCGTCCTGCTCGGGGCCGTTGAAGTCGTCGTTGCGCGCGAGGCCCGCCTGCTCGCCCGCGTCCACGAAGGCGCGCGCCATCAGGTTCTGCGAGCGGCCCTCCGACACCGGCAGCGGGCCGCCCGCGCCGTGCCACGCGGAGGCGCCGCGCTCGTTGTCCTCGGCCTTGAGGAAGTACGGGAAGAGGTCGGCCCACGACCAGCCCGGCACGCCCCATTCGTCGTAGTCGCAACGGTTGCCGCGGATGTAGACCATCGCGTTGATCGAGGAGGAGCCGCCGAGCACGCGCCCGCGCGGCAGCGAGATGCGCCTGCCGTCGCAGAGCTCCTCGGGCGCTGAGAAGTAGTTCCAGTCCACCTCCGTGGCGCCGAGCTGCAGGTAGCCGAGGGGAACGTGGATGTTTTCGTTGACGTCCGGCGGCCCCGCCTCGAGCAGCAGCACGCTCACGTCCGGGTCCTCGCTCAGCCGGTTCGCGAGCACGCAGCCGGCCGACCCTGCACCAACGATCACGTAGTCGTACATGATCCCCTCTCCTCTCGAGGATTGACCTCCCGTGCTCGAAACCTTACCCGACCGCTACTTGCGCTTTGCGCGGTCCTCGAGGACCTTGCCGAAGGCCTGCTCGAGCTGCTCGGTCATGCTCTGCTTGAACAGCGCGAGCAGCGACTCGGTGGCGAGCGGGCGTAGCGAGTTGACCGCGTGGATCAGCTCGTCCCAGCGCTCGGCCGGCTGGCCTTCCTGCTCGAACGGCTCCCACAGCTCCTTCAGGAAGAGCCGCGTGAACGAGCGCGAGATCGAGTCGCACTCGCGTTTGACGCGTTCCACCAGGCTGAGCGCCGCGCCCATCGACACGCCGAGCTCCAGCACCTCTTCGGCCGCCGCCAGCAGCGCCGGGCTCACCACTTCGTAGCTGCCGTCGCCGAGCGGCACCAGCAGGCCCATCTTGCGGATCCGCTCGAGCGTCTTCGCGTCCGCGTCGCGGAAGCGGCCCGCGAGCTCCTCGGCGCTCATCAGCTCCGGCGTCTCGGGCTCGAACGGCGCCGTGACCGCGCGGCGCAGGCCTAGAAGCCGGTCGGCGAGGCCCTCCGAGCCGCTCAGCAGCCTGCCGATCGCCGCGAGGTTGAAGCCGTCGGCCTGCATGTCCTGGATCAGGCGCAGGCGCGCCAGGTGCTCGGCGCCGTAGTAGCCCACGCGCGCGCGCACCTGCGGCGGCGGCAGCAGGCCGCGCGTGTGGTGGTTGCGGATGTTGCGCACCGTCATGCCCGACTCCGCCGCGAGCTGCTCGATCGTCATCTCGTGCGCGCCCTCGTCCTGCTCGCCGACGCGCCGCGCGGTGTCCTGAGCGGGGCACATAACTCATTGACAGGCTACCATGTTTGATGTAACCTCATTTGAGGTAGCATTATTCGACGTCATGATCTTCCCCGCGATCCATACGTGCGAGACCGCCCCGAGCGAGAGCCGGCATGGCTGAACGCGGCGCCGTCCCGCTCGTTCCCGACACGCGCAGGCGCGCGCTGAAGCTCGTCGGCTCGTTCACCTCGCCGCTGCTGCCCGACGACTACCTGGAGCTGATCAACCCGCTGTGGTCCACGCGCGAGCTGCGCGGGCGCATCGTGCGGGTCACGCGCGAGACGCCCGAAGCGGTCACGATCCTGATCAAGCCCGGGTGGCGCTGGCCCGGCCACCTTCCCGGCCAGTACCTGCGCCTCGGCGTGGAGGTCAACGGCGTGCACCACTGGCGCGCGTACTCGCTCACCTCGGCGCCGCAGCGGCCCGACGGGTGCATCGCGATCACGCCGAAGCTCGTCGAGTCGGGCAAGGTCTCGCCGTACCTGTGCACGCGCGCGCAGCCCGGCACGATCGTGCGCCTCGGCGGAGTGGAAGGCGGCTTCGTGCTGCCCGCGCGCCCGCCCGAGCGCCTGCTGCTGATCACCGCGGGCAGCGGGATCACGCCCGTGATGAGCATGCTGCGCGACCTCTCGGGCCGCGGCCTGCTGCGCGACGCCGTGCACCTGCACGGGGCGCGCACGGCCGAGTCGGTGGTGTTCGCGCGCGAGCTCTCGCGGCTGCACGAGCGCAACCCCTCATATCGCCTGCACCTGCAGCTGAGCTCCGAGCGCGGCCGCCTGAAGCCGCGCGCGCTCGACGAGCTGTGTCCCGACTGGCGCGAGCGCGACACCTACCTCTGCGGCCCCAGCGGCCTGCTCGACGCGCTCGGCGCGCACTGGCGCGCCGAGGGCGACCCCGAGCGCCTTCACCTCGAGCGCTTCCAGCCCGACGAGCACGTGGGCGAGGGCGAGCGGGGCGCAGGCGGCGAGATCCACTTCTGCGCGAGCGGCGTTCGCGCGAGCAGCGACGGCGAGCAGCCGATCCTCGCGGCCGGCGAGCACGCGGGCGCGCAGCTTCCGTTCGGATGCCGCATGGGCATCTGCCACAGCTGCGTGGGCCGCCTGCGCGCGGGCCGCGTGCGCGACCTGCGCACCGGGCGCGTGCACGGCACGCCCGGCGAGCTGCTTCGCACCTGCATAAACGCGCCCGAGGGCGCCGTCGAGATCGAGCTTTGAGCGCCAGCACCGCCGCCGCCGCGCCGGCGGCACCCCCACACCCCAACCCACACAGGAGCCACCAGATGTCAGCCACCTACGCAGAGCGCCCCGCCGCCGCCCCGCGCGAGATCGGCCAGGAGCCCCCGGGCCCGGGCGAGAGCCCGCTCGCGCGGCTCACCCCCGAGCAGATCGAGCAGCTCGGCCGCGAGTTCGACGCGATCCACGACGAGGTGTTCGCCGACCTCGGCGAGCGCGACGCGCGCTACATCCGCGACGTGATCCGACTGCACCGCTACATGGTGGTGCTCTCGCGCGTGCTGCTGTTCGGCTCGCGGCGCAGGCCGCTGTGGCTCGCCGGCACCTCGCTGCTGTCGCTCGCGAAGATCCTCGAGAACATGGAGATCGGCCACAACGTGATGCACGGGCAGTGGGACTGGATGAACGACCCCGACATCAACTCGCACACGTGGGACTGGGACACCGCCTCGCCCGCCGACGCGTGGCGCCATTCACACAATTACGAGCACCACACGTTCACCAACATCCGCGGCAAGGACCGCGACCTCGGCTACGAGATCATGCGCATCGACCCGCACCAGCGCTGGCACCCCGTGTACCTGCTGCAGCCCTTCTACAACCTTCTGCTGATGGCGTTCTTTGAGTGGGGCGTGGCCTTTCACGACCTTGACCGGCACGCGATCCAGACTGGTGAGAAGTCCAAGGAGCAGCTGGTCCGCGAGCTGAAGGCGATCGGGCTGAAGGCGCGCAGGCAGGCGCTCAAGGACTACATCGCCTTCCCGCTGCTCTCGGGCCGCTCGTTCCGCTCGACGCTCGCCGCGAACTTCACCGCGAACATCGTGCGCAACGTGTGGGCGCACTCGATCATCTTCTGCGGCCACTTCCCCGACCAGACCTACACGTTCAGCCAGAAGGAGGTCGAGAACGAGACGCGCGGCGGCTTCTACGTGCGCCAGCTGCTCGGCGCCGCCAACATCGAGGGCGGCCCGCTCTTTCACCTGCTCACCGGCAACCTGAGCTTCCAGGTGGAGCACCACCTCTATCCCGACATGCCCTCAAACCGTTACTCCGAGGTCGCGCCGCGCGTGCGCGAGGTGTGCGAGCGCTACGGCCTCCCCTACAACACCGGGCCGCTGCGCAAGCAGCTCGGGTCGGTGCACCGCACGATCCTGCGGCTCGCGTTCCCGGGCGGCAGGCCGAGGCCGAAGCCGCAAGCCTGACCGCTCCCGCGCCCGTGAGCGGCGCGCCGCACGTCCAGCCCTCCCCTATCTGGGAGCGTCTCGGTCGAGATACCAGTGACGGGAGGTCGTGCACGCCCACAGCCAGTCTTCGTCGTCGCTCGGGTGCGTGCGCGGGCTCAGGAAGAAGCGCGTGATCGTGCGCTGGCCGCCGTCGTGGTCGCCGTACAGCAGCTCCACGCTCAGGCCGCCGTGCGCCGCGATCGCTTCGCGCAGCGGCTCATACAGCGGGTCCTCACGGTCGCGCACGGCGCCCTGCCAGAAGCTCACGTCGCCCGCCGGCACGTACAGGTCACGCGAGAGCATGCGGAACTCCTCGGGCGCGCCGGGCGCCACGGCGGCGGTGAGGCGTCCGGCGCGGATGTAGGCGCCGTGCAGCACCGCGAGGCCCGGGCCCACGTTGCGCAGCGGGATCGCCAGGTAGATGTTGCCGTCGGCCTCCTGCACCGCCGCGAGCCCGTCGCGCAGTTTCAGCCAGTGGTCGTCCATGAAGCCCACCTTCTGGGGCGCGTCCTGCGGGCGCGCGTTGAACAGGACCGGCCGCAGGCCGACGTTGAGCGCGCGCTCGGACACCCGCGCGGCGCGGTTGGCGGAGCGTGTGGAGGAGAAGGTGGCGATCGCGAGCACGAGCGTGCCGCCCGCGGTCGCGAGCGATGCGATCGTGCTCGTGTCGGCCATCTAGCGCGCCGGCTCCTCGCCGAGCTGCGCCATCACGATGCGCAGCGCCTCCTCCCAGTAGCGGGCGCCGTGCTGCGCGCTCGCGCTGGTGGGGTCGCCGATCACGCCGTTCTCCGCGAGGCTGTGCACGCCGCCGGTGAAGATCCCCTCGATCGCCTTCTCGGGATCGCCGGTGAAGCCGGCCTCGCGGCGCTCGCTGCGCACCAGCCGGGGATCCATCGCGAGCAGCATCGAGGTCTCCCACTCGCCCGCATGCAGCCCGCCGTCGCCGAGCGGTACGCCGTGCTCGCGCTCACCCAGCTCCGCGAGCGCCCCCAGCGCGCCGAGATCCGTGAGCGCGCTCACCTCGATGCCCTCCACCGGGCCCAGCAGCTCGATCGCGCGCGCGAGCGGTGCGAAGTTGCCGCCGTGCGTGGGCAGCAGCACCGCGCGGGCGAATCCTCCTCGCGCGAGCGAGCGCACGATCCCCGCGACCACGCCGTGGAAGGTCTCCTCGGAGATCGACAGGGTGCCGGGGAATGCGAGGTGGTGCTCGGAGCAGCCGATGCGCACGGTCGGCGCCACGAAGGCGCCGAGGCCTTCCGCAACGAGCCACGCGAGCCGGTCGCCGATCAGCGCGTCGGTGGCGAGCGGCATGTGCGGCCCGTGCTGCTCGGTCGCGCCGAACGCCACCACCACCGTGTCGCGCCCGCGCCGCTGCTCCTCGCGGACCTCGGGCCAGGTGAGCGTGTCGAGCTCGAGCGCTCCGCCGTGCGCGCTCATGCGCTGCTCGACTCCTCCCAGATGTTTATCCCCGCGTCCTGAGCGTGGCGGTCGATCTCCGCGAGCTCCTGAGCGCTGAAGTCGAGCTTCTCGAGCGCCGCCACGTTGTGCTCGAGCTGCGCCACGCTGCTCGCGCCCAGCAGCGCCGAGCTCACGCGCGGGTCGCGCAGCACCCACGCGATCGCCATCTGCGCGAGCGACTGGCCGCGTCGCTCTGCGATCTCGTTGAGCGCGCGCACGCGCTCGATGCGCTCCTCCGCGAGCATGTCCTCGTCGAAGTGCTCGCCGATGCGCGCGCGCGAGTCCGCGGGCACGCCGTGGAGGTAGCGGTCGGTGAGCAGGCCCTGCGCTAGCGGCGAGAACACGATCGCCCCCACGCCGAGCCCTCCGAGGGTGTCAAGCAGCCCGCGTTCGATCCAGCGGTTGAGCATCGAGTAGGACGGCTGGTGGATCAACAGCGGGGTGCCGAGCTCCGCGAGGATCGCGACCGCTTCGACGGTGCGCTCGGGCGAGTAGGAGCTGATGCCCGCGTACAGCGCCTTGCCCTGGCGCACCGCCGCGTCGAGCGCCCCCATCGTCTCGCGCAGCGGCGTGCGCGGGTCGAAGCGGTGCGAGTAGAAGATGTCCACGTACTCGATGCCCATCCGTGCGAGGCTCTCCTCCAGGCTCGCGAGCAGGTACTTGCGCGAGCCCCACTCGCCGTAGGGCCCCGGCCACTGGTCGTAGCCCGCCTTCGTTGAGATCACGAGCTCGTTGCGGTACGGGCGCAGATCCTCCGCGAAGATGCGCCCGAAGTTCTTCTCCGCCGCGCCGTACGACGGGCCGTAGTTGTTCGCCAGGTCGAAGTGCGTGATGCCCAGGTCGAACGCGCGCCGCAGGATCGCGCGCATGCCTTCGAGCGGGCGATCGTCGCCGAAGTTCTGCCACAGCCCCAGCGAGATCGCCGGCAGCTGCAGGCCGCTCGCGCCCACGCGCCTGTACGGCATGCGCTCGTAACGCTGCGCGTCCGGCACGTACACGGGCACCGCGCGCGCTTGGTCGAAGGCCATCGGCGTGGAGTATTCCACCACGCCGCGCACGCGCCCGGCCGGGTCGCGCGCAGGCTCAGTCGCGCGCGCGAAAGCGCGAGAAGTCGGGCTCGCGCTTCTGCGCGAACGCGCTCACGCCCTCGCGCGCCTCCTCCGAGCGCAGGAACTCGCGGAGGCCGTCGAACGCGAGCTGGCCCGCGCCCGCGAGGTGCTCGGTCTCGGCGTTGAACGACGCCTTTAGGAAGCGCAGCGCGGTGGGCGAGAGCGCGAGGATCTCATCCGCGTAGCGGCGCACCTCCGCGCGTAGCTCCGCGGCGGCCACCACCGCGTTGACGAGCCCCCAGCGCTCCGCAGCGGCCGCGTCGTAGCGGCGGCACAGGAACCAGATCTCCCTCGCGCGCTTCTCGCCCACCACGCGCGCGAGGTAGCCGGTGCCGAAGCCCGCGTCGAACGAGCCCACGCGCGGCCCGTTCTGCCCGAACACCGCGTGCTCCGCCGCCACCGACAGGTCGCACAGCAGGTGCAGCACGTGGCCGCCGCCGATCGCGTAGCCGTTGACCGCCGCGATCACCGGCTTGGGCACCTCGCGGATCGTGCGGTGCAGCGACTCGATCTCGAACAGGCCGCTCTCCGACGGACCGTAGTCGCCCGTCTGCGCCCGCTGCTTCTGGTCGCCGCCCACGCAGAACGCGCGCTCGCCCGCGCCGGTGAGCGCCACCACGCCCACGCTCGCGTCAACCCACGCGCGCTTGAAGCTCTGAATCAGCTCCTCGACGGTGCGCGCGCGGAACGCGTTGAGGCGCTCGGGACGGTTGATCGTGATCCACGCAAGCCCGTCCTCGACCTCGTAGAGCACGTCCTCCATGCGCGCACAGGTTTCCAGCGGTGCCGGACGGCGCGCGCTGCTGCGGCGCGGGGCGCGGCGCGCTCAGGCGCGGCGGGCGCAGCGCGCTCAGGCCATCGTCAGGCCGCCGCTCACCGACAGCGTCTGGCCGGTGATGAAGCCGGCGTGCTCGGAGGCGAAGAACGCGACCGCCGCGGCGATCTCCTCCGGTTGAGCGAGCCGCTTCATCGGCACCGCCCGGGTCATCGCCGCGATCACCCGCTCTGCGTCGCCGCCCGCCTGCGCGATGCCTTCGAGCATGGGCGTATCGGTGGGGCCGGGGCACACCGTGTTGGCGGTCACGCCGGCGCGCGCGGATTCGCGCGCGATCGTCTTGGTGAACGCGATCAGCCCGCCCTTGGCGCCGGAGTAGACCGACTCGAGCGAGGAGCCCACGCGCCCCGCGTCGGAGCCGATCGACACGATCCGCCCGAAGCCGCTCTCGATCATCGCGGGCAGCAGCGCGTGGGTCATGCGCAGCGCGCCCTTGAAGTTGACGTCGAGCACGCGCTCCCAGAAGCGCTCGTCGGTGTCCGCGAACGGGCGCAGCTCGTCCCAGCCGGCGTTGTTGACGAGGATCTGGGGCGGGCCGAGCGAATCGCGGGCCGCCAGCACGCCGCGCGCCACCGACGCGCCGTCGGTGACGTCGAGCGCCACCGCGAGCGCGCGGCCTCCCGCACCCTCGATCTCCTCGGCGACCGAGCGCGCGCCGTCCTCGTCGAGGTCCGCGACCGCCACCGAGCGCCCGTCGCCCGCGAGCGCGAGCGCGATCGCGCGTCCGATGCCCCGGCCCGCGCCGGTGACGATCGCGGCGCGCCCGCGCGAGGCCTCCATGCGGCGCAGCCTAGCTCGACCGCGTCCTCTCAGGCGAGCCGCTCGGCGCGCAGCAGCCCGAGCCCGGGGAGCTGCGCGAACGTGCGCGCCTTCGCCGAGCCGAAGCCGCTGCGCGCGAGCCATTCGCCCACCTGGCCCTGCGAGTAGGTGTCGGCGCCGGAGGTGAGGTGGAAGAACAGCCCGAGAAAGCCCGTGCTCTGCGCAACCTGCAGCGAGCGCGCGAGCGGCATCGCGAACAGCGACATGCCGATCGGTCTGGGAACGAGGTTGAGCGCCGCGCCGACCCGCTCGGCCGGGCCGTCGTATCTGACCCCCAGATGCACACGCGTACCCTAGCGTCAGCCGCGCGGAGCGAGCTCGAGCACGGAGCTCTGCGGCGCGCCGGCGCGGTCGACGCCCCCCGCGAGCGCCACGACGCCCGCAAGGCTCGCGGCGCCGACGTCCGAGAGGCCGCCGGGCAGCTCTCCCGCGACGCTCACGTGCCCGTCCGGCGATATCGCGAGCAGGTCGCCGCGCTGGCTGTGCGCTCCCTCGCCGCGACCTCCGATCACCAGCGCGTAGCCGTCGAGCGACGCGCCCGCCGCGTGGGTGACGGGATAGGGCAGGCGCGCGAGGCGGCGCACGCTTCCGCTGGAGGGATCGAAGCGGTACACGTCGCTGCTCACCGTTTCGCCGCTCGTGCCGCCCGCGATCACGATGCCCTGCGAGGTCGCCGCGACGGCTGCGTATCGCAGCGGCTTCGGCAGGAGCGCCGCCCGCACGGGCGCGGCGTGGGGCCGCCAGAAGAGGATCGTGCGCAACGCTTCTTCGCCGGTGTTGCCGCCGACGACGTACGCGCCCGCGCCCCAGCTCGCGCACGCAACATCGGAGGCGGGCGTGGGCAGCGTGCCCGCGGCCGCCACCGCGCCGGAGGCGGAGACCCGCGTGATCTGCGAGAACGAGCTCACCTGTCCGCCGCCGAACACGTACGCGTCCGCGCCCACGGCTGCGGCGCACGCGTCGTGCAGCGGTGCCGGAAGCGCGCCGATGCGTGCGCCGCGCCCACCCTCGCGCCCGAGCAGCACGATGTCGGGCAACGACGCTTCGCCCGCGTCGAGACCGCCCATCACGAGGATCCCCGACGGTGTGGCCGCGACGGCCGCGTCCTGCACCGCGCTGGGCAGCGAGCCTATGCGCGCGACCTTCACACGGAGTGACGCGGGCGCCGCGGCGCGCGGGGCGGACGCGGAGCGCCCGGCGTGTGAACGCCGCGAGGATGCGGACCCTCCGCCCACGAGCAGCCACGCGATCGCGCCGATCGCCACGGCCAGCGCGACGAGCGCGATCGCGCGGCGGCGTCTCAGCGTGCGCGAGTCAGGGATGGATGACCGCGGCATAGTCGGGCGCGCCGCCGCGCGCGGCCGGCACGAAGTCCATCCCGTCGGGCGTGTTGAGGTACCCGGGGGCAGTGCCGGGCTTGTCGGTGTGCCCGTACTGCCACACGATCCGGTTGGTGCGCGGGTCGATCACGAGCACGCGGTCGCGGTAGTCGTCGTTGACCGCGACATCGCCGTTGGGCAGCGCCATCGCGAGCGAGGGGTGGTCGAGGCGCCCGTGCCCGTAGCGGGGGCCGTAGCGCCACAGGACCTTGCCGTGGCGGTCGATGATGAGGATGTGGCCGGGGTCGGCGTAGTCGGCCAGCAGAACGCGCCCGCCCGGCAGCGGCTGGGGGTCGGACGGGTAGTTCACGGGCGCCTGCATGCTCCAGCGGAGCCTGCCTTCGGGTCCGATTTCATCGATCCAGTTGCCCTGTATCTCGCTCGCGAGCACGCCGCCGTCTGGCAGCGGCGTGTCGCCGTTCACCGACGCGAGGTACGCAGGTGGTTCGTGGCGGCATTCGTTGGCGTGGCCGTACGTGCGCACGATCCTGTGACGGCGGATGAACAGGATGCGGCAGTTGACCGCATCCGCAACCGTGAACGTGCCGTTCGGGAGCATGTAGGCGTCGTCCGGGCTGTTGAGATGCGAGGAGTCCGAGCCGGCTTCGCCCGGCACTCCGAACAGCACGCTCTGATGACGCGTCGTGAGGTTCACCTGAACGACCGCGTAGTTGTCCTCCTCGTTGGAGATCAAACTCCCGCCTCCGGGCTCGACGAACACGTCGTCGTCGTAGTAGAGCCTCGCGTGATCGGACGGGCGAGGGTAGCTCCATACCGTGTGGTGAGAAAGGTTCACCACGAGAATCCTGTTGTTGCCGCGATCGGCGATCATGAGGTAGCCGGGAAGCCGCGGCAGGCGCGAGGCGGCAGCGTAGGCCGCTGCGGTGCCCGGCTGATCGCCCACAACATTCGCCGGCGCCCACAGCGCTGCGAGCCCGCCGTACCGCGCAGGGGCGAGCGGGCCGCCGGTGGGCGTCGCGCCGCCGGAGCGGATCGCGCGCGGAGCAACTGTGCGCTTCGCCTGCGCTGCGGCCCGCCCCGCGTCGTCGTGGCGATCGCCGGCGGAATCGGCGAACACCACCGCGAGCGCGATGCCGAGCGCGAGGGAGGCGATCACCGCTGTCGAGATGACACGGCGACGCCTGCGAAGCGCTCGCCGGGCCGCGGCCCTGCGCGCGAGGCGCGCCTCGTGCCCTTCGATCGAGGTCATGGATCAACTGCTGTGTGAGGGTTCACTCATACACCCGTTTCTGAGGATTCACCCATATTTACGCCGGCCGCAACGAGGTGGCGAGCGCGGCAGTCTGACACAAACGACGTCGTGGGCGCGCAGGGTGGCCGCGCGCTGCGCGCAGGGAAGCAGGGCGCAGGCTCCCGATCCGGCGGTGCTCGGTGCGGATGGTTCGGCGCGGAGCGGAGTGCTCTGCGCGCTCAATCGGCGGCCGGCGCCGGGCTCGGAGCGGCGCCGGGCAGCCGGGCAGCATGAGCGTCTTGGCTAGAGGTCCTGCTGGTAGTAGTGAACGATCGTGGCGCTGCCGCGCTTGCAGGTGACCTTCGCGTCGATCTCGGTGGGGATCGATTTGCGGATTTCTTTGCAGCTGTAGCCGAGCACGGTGGAGTGACACGTGCCGCGTGCGCCGTGGTGCAGCCTGCAGTGGTAGTAGGCGACGATGAGTTTGTCGCCGGTGGAGCAGCTGGTTCCGCTCACGGTCAGTGAGGTGAAGTAGCCGGTGCCGGGGTATTTCGGGGTCGAGCAGTAGTGCGCGGCGTGTGCGCGCGCCGCAGCGGCGGTGCCGGCGGGGAGCGCGGCGAGCGCGAGCAGCGCGACCGGCAGCAGCGCGCAGCGGCGCGCTGCCGAGATGGGGGCGGGTCGGTTGCGTGTTGTGCTCACGGTGTCTCCTGGGGGTCGGTGGTTCGTCAGTATGTGAAGTCGCGGCCCAGCAGTTCGACCACGTGGCCGGCGAGAACGTTGGAGCCGGATTCGTTGAGGTGGATCCCGTCCGCCTCGCGGACGATCGTCTGCTGCCCTTCGACGTCCATCGCATCACGGTAGACGAAGCCGGGGGTGAAGATGGGCACCGTATCGAGCACCCGCACCTGTGCGCGCCACGGCTGCGCGGCGACTTCGATCGCGGCGTTGACAACGCGCGCGATCTTCCTGCGTGCGCTCTCGCGGGGAGCGGGCAGCGTCATCCAGTAGACGCGCGCGGCGCCGTTCTGGCGGTAGGTGTTCATGATCTGGCGCACGCGGTCGGCGTAGATCGCGGCCCACGCGGCGCTGCAGCAGGAGATTTCGTGCCCTTCGGGCCCCTGCATCGGAAAGCCGTCGTTGGCGCCGATGAAGACCACCACCGCGCTGGGATGGTCGTGCGCGACCTGCGAGGCCGCGAGCCTGCCCCAGTCGACCACGAAGGTGCTGGAGATCCCCGTGCCGATGTGCGGGTCCTGGACCACGTGCACTCCGTGACCCACGAGCCTGCGAGCGAGGTCTTCGTCGAGCGGCATCGACATCGAGTCGCCGGTGACGAGCAGCGTTTGCAGCGGGCCGCGCTTGGGCGGGGGTTCGCCGAGGGCGGCGGGTTCGAAGGCGGCGGGGGTGACCGGCGGGATCGCGCCACCCTTCGCGAGCGAGGCTGGATTCGCGAAGCCGCCGGGCCCCGACAGGTTTTCTTCGGGGCTCAGGAACGCGGTGGCCGAGCTCGCGGCGCTCGCGAGCGGCAGCCCGCGCGCGACCCAGTTGGTGGGGTGCCCGACGCCGACGACGATGTCGCGCCCGATGCCGGGCGTCATCTCATGCCCCGCCTTGAGCACCGAGGAGCCCTCGAACACGACCAGCAGAAGCGCTGCGAGGAGCACCGCGATGACGCCTTCGCGCGCGCGGAAGCGGCGCAGGCCGAAGCGGTCGAAGCGGCTCATGAGGCTGTCGTCGCGGGGCTGTTTCACGGTCTAGAAGCGGAAGTAGATGAAGGGTGGCACGCCCTGGCTCGGAACCGTTGCGCCGACGAGCGCGATCACCACCGCGAGCCCAGCCCCGAGCAGCACGGGGCGCCGGCGCTCGATCCACACCTGTACGCCTTCGAGCGGGTTCGGCGGCACGAGCTGCAGCCCGATGACGAGCACGATCGCGACCAGCACCTGCGGCGTCCACAGGGTGGGGCCCGTGAACACGACGAGGCGCGAGAGGAATTCGCCGACGTCGGAGAGGCCCTGCCCGCGGAACAGCACCCAGCCGAACACGATCAGGTTGAACGTCACGAACCAGCGCAGCCAGCCGGGGAAGCGGAAGCGCCCGCCGATCGCGTGCTCGGCGACGAGCCCGAGCCCCTGGAAGGCTCCCCACAGCACGAACGTCCATGCGGCGCCATGCCACAGGCCGCCGAGCACCATCGTGATCATCAGGTTGCGGTAGGTGAACAGGCGGCTGCCGCGGCTGCCGCCGAGCGGTATGTACAGGTCGTCGCGCAGGAAGCGCGAGAGCGTCATGTGCCAGCGCCGCCAGAAGTCGCGGAAGCCGGTCGCGCGGTAGGGGCTCCGGAAGTTCTGCGGGAACACGTAGCCGAGCAGCAGAGCGAGGCCGATCGCGATGTCGGTGTAGCCGGAGAAGTCGCAGTAGATCTGCGCCGCGTAGCCGTACGCGGCGAGCAGCACGTCGAACGCGCCGTAGGCCTTCGGCACCGCGAACACGCGGTCCACGAGCGCGCGCGCGAGGAAGTCGGCGAGCACCACCTTCTTGACGAGGCCGAGCGCGATCAGCCACAGCCCCGAGCCGACCGCCACGTGCTCGGGGTCGCGAGGCCGCGAGAGCTGTGGGATGAACTCGCGCGCGCGCACGATCGGCCCGGCGATGAGGTGCGGGAAGAAGCTGAGGTAGACGGCGAAGTCGAGCGTGCTCGCGGGCTCCACGTGGCGGCGCTTCACGTCCACCACATAGGAGATCGCCTGGAAGGTGAAGAAGCTGATGCCGACGGGCAGCGCGATCGTGACGAGCGGCAGCGTGGCGCCGCCGATCTTGCCGATCACGTCGGCCCATTGCTGGGCGAAGAACGAGTAGTACTTGAACACCCCGAGCGCGCCCAGGTCGAGCGCCACGGCGACGCCAACGATGAGCTTCCGTTTGCGCTCGTCGTCGGTGCGCCCGAGCAGCAGCGCGGCGGCCTGGTTGCCGGCTGTCACGGCGGCGAGCAGGAAGATGAACTTCCAGCCCGCGGACGCATAGAAGATGTAGCTCGCGATCAGGATGAACGGCTTCCACAGCCTCGGCCTCGGCATCAGCGCCCACGAGATCGTGAGCACGATCGGGAAGAAGATCGCGAACTGGATCGTGGGGAACAGCAAGCGGGCGCCTACCCCCTGCGCCAGGACGCGATCAGGGACTCGACTTCGCGCAGCAGGTACGGCGCGAGCGAGATCGCGAACACGCGCGTGATGTGGGTGGCGTCGCGGTACACGAGCGCGCCGCCCACCACCGGGTAGCAGTAGCGCGCGCTGCAGAAGAAGCGCGTCATGTCGATCACCTCGATGCGCGGCGAGTGCAGCTCGCGAGCGGCGATCGCCGCGGGGTCGGGCCTGAGCGCTTCGCCGCGCGGCTCCCTGCAGTGGTGACCGGCGTTGATGTGCTTGGCGACCGCTTCTTCCACGCACTCGAGCACGGTTCCGTGGTTGTAGGGGTTGTCGCGGATCACCACGATGTGCCGCACGGTGGGCGGCAGCGCGTTCCAGATCGAGATGTAGCCTTCGACCGCGGCCTCGCGCGCGCTCTGCCCGGGCGCGGGCAGCAGTTCGGTGGGCTCGTCGGAGGTGAACATCGTTTCGAGCTGCGGGTGCTGCCAGAACCACGCGATCACCGAGCGGTTCCACAGCGCGCATTGCGAGCGCAGCGGTTCGGGCAGGCTCGCGGTGGCGTACATGAACGGGCAGCTCGGCCGCGTGATCGAGATGCCCTGCCAGTCGAGCGCGTCATCGACGAACGCGAGCGCCGCGCGCCAGTGCCCCGCGTGGCTGTTGCCGACGAGCGCCACCGGCGTTGGCGACGCTTCGGCGCCGAACACGCACGCGTTGAGCACCGGTTCGAACGGCGTGCAGGGCGCGTTCGGCGTGAGCAGCGCTTCGCTCGGCGTGGGCACCACGACGTGCGCGAGCGTGCGGTTGCGGCACCGGTGCAGCGGGTCGCGCGACGCCGCGCCGAAGCAGCGTGGAAGTGGACGCGTGCGCGCGGGCGCGGGCGTGCGCGCCGGCGCGCGGGTGCGCATCGGCGCAGTGTTGCCGGCCGACGCGGACGCCGTCACAGCCGTCGCGGGAGCGCATGCGAGCAGCGCGCACGCGAGCGCGAGCGCGTTGCTGCCTACGAGCCTCGAGCCACTTGTGTTGAGAATGCGCGTACTTCCCCTTTCCCAATCCAGGTGGCGACGACCGGCTGCGCGCGGCGCGGCACGGCGGGCGGGTGGGCCTCTTTCTACCCGGCGAGGCGGCAGACTGTAGCCGTACGCCACCTGAGAGGGCGCCGATCGGCGCCGCGTCAGCCACGCGGCTCGGATGCGGCCGCGGTGGCGATGTCGGAGGGGAACGTGGCCCGCGCGCGGAACAGGATCACCCCGGCGGCCACGAGCGTGACGAGCATGATCAGGAAGCTCACCTGAAGGCCCGTCGTGGCGCTCGACGACGGCGCATGCGGGTGCGTCCCGATCGGCGCCTGCCGGGGCACGATGCCGGCGATCAGCTGTGAGACGCCGCCGAAGGCAATCGGCGCGAGCGCCTGCGCCAACGATCGCACCACGGTGAGCGCGCTCGATGCCCGTCCCCATAGCCCCGCGGGGACGACGTCGAGGCGCGCCGCCTGGACGGGCGGGTTGGCGGCCGAGATCAGCGCGGCGCCGGCAACGTCGAACCACAGGGCGGGCGTGAGGCTCGAGCCGAGGAAGCCCGCGAGCAGCAGTACGGCGGCGCCGATGTAGCACGCGCCGGGGAACCACACGCGCGCGCTTGGATTGCCGCGCTCGAGCATCGCGTCGGTCACCCTCCCGCCGACCACGGTCCCGACGATCGCTCCGCCGACCAGCAGCGCGAGCGCGAGCTCGGCGGTGGCCTGGCTTGCGTGGTAGTGGCCCTTGACGAACAGCAGCGCGAACGTCTGCAGGCCCGCGAAGTAGAAGTAGCCGAGCGACGAGCCGAGGATCATCAGCAGGTTTGAGGGGATCGAGAAGATGTAGCGAACCGATCGCACCAGGCCCATCCGGCTGGGGTCCTCGTGCAGCACCAGCCGAGGGTTCGGAGCGGCCCCCGCGCGGCGGGCGGCTTCGCGGGCGGCCTCCCGATGCCCGGGCGCGAGGTCTTCCTGCTGCTCCGGCGCTTCGCCCCGTTCCGCCCGACCGGTGGCCCGGGAAAGCTCCGCGTCGAGGTCGGTCGCGCCGACCTCGAGGTGGCTCTGCCCCCCCCGCAGCGGCTCGGGGACGATCACGAACAGCTCGCGCGCGAGGAAGAAGCCGGGGATCGCGAGCACGACGAACGCGCCGCGCCAACCGACCACGCTCGCCACCAGGCCGCTGATGATGAACCCGAACGCGGTGCCCGCGGCCTCGCCGACGAGGATGTAGGACCACACGCGGCCGCGCTCGCCCGGGGCGAAGTAGTCGCCGGTGAGCGACGCGATCGCCGGCCCCGCGGTGGCGGCCACGGCCCCGAGCGCGAGTCTCGTGAGCAGCAGGCTCGAGAAGCTCCCGGCGAACGCGCTGAACAGCGAGGCGAAGCTCCACAGCACGACGCTGATCGCGAGCAGCGGGATGCGCTTGGCACGGTCCACCAGCAGCCCCACGGGGATCGTGAAGATCGCCCCGACGAGCAGCGAGACCGAGCTCAGCAGCCCCAGGTCGGTGTTGTCGATGTGGAGCCCCGACTCGAGCTGCGGCGCGATCGCGCCGACGGTGGAGGCGTCTGCGCCGTTGAGCGCGAGCACGATCGCGAACAGCGTGATAACGCTCGCGCGCGCGGGCCCGCCGACGCGCTTGACGACCTCGCCACGAACGGCGCGGACCGTCGATCGGGCGATCCGCGCTGTGGGGCCTGGCCGGTTGCTCATCTGCCTGCGCTCACTCGCCCGTGCGCCACCGAGCCCTCTTCTACCCGAAGCGGCGGCAGCGTGCAGCCGGGAAGCGACGTTCACGCGGGCGCCGTCCAGACGCGGGACCGCACGCGCCCTGCGCGCAGGAGGGAGCGTTCGCGCTGAGCGAGGGCCCGCCGTCAGCTCCCGGCGTGCCGCGCATGGATCGCGCGGCACGCCGGGCACTCGTCCCTGAGGGCGACCGGCAGCTGCGCGGCACAGCTCTCGAGGCTCGCGAGCAGGTCCTGCTTGAGGATCAGGAGCGAATCGCGGGCTTCGTCGACCTCGAGCGCCTCGCCGCTGCCCTGCGCCTCTTCGAACATCGCCTGTATCACGCGAGCGGTGATGTCGAGCTCGAGCTCCGCGCCCGTGCCGTTGGCGTCGGCGACGGTGGCTACGGGCTGTCCCTCGACGTACAGCGTCATCACAGCCGCGCCTTTCAGGCGAGAAGGGAGCTGCTGAAAGTAGAGCTCGTGCGGCGCGCCGAGCAGGCCGCGGCGCGAGCGCTCGAGCGTGGTGAGCGCGAGCCGGTCGATCAGCGAGCCGATGGCCACCGGCGGCTCGCTGATGCCGCGCTCGGCGACCGACGCAGCGACGAGCTGCCACAGCGTGCCGGGAGCGAGGGCCGCGCGAGCGACCGCCGCGTCCCACTCCTCGAGTGCGTGCCGCAGCACTCCGAAATGGGCCAGCAGCACGACGCGGCCGGATGGCTGGCCGGACCGCGCCCCGCCGAAATCGCTGCGCATCTCCAGCTCGACGGAGGTGCGCAGCATGTCGAACGTGGCCTCGAGCTCGTCCTGATGGGCGATGTGCAGCGCCGCGCGCCCGCTCTCCTCGCTCGCCGAACCGGGCGCGCCACCGACGCCGAGCCCGTCCGCGGGCTCGTTGTCGGGCGCGGGCACTGCGACGCCCGCGGAGCGCAGTCGATCGCGCCGCGCGAGGATGCGGCGGCGGCCCACGCCGGAGGGGAGCACTGGTTCCGACATATCTCTGCGCTGCAGGGCAGTTACCCGCGCGAGCCGTCGCACTGCGCGCGCTGGACATACGTTGCAGCGCGCGCGTGTCTCACCGTGGCGGTTCAGACCCAGGCTGAGACGCTCGTTGTCCGAAACGTCATGTAATCTAATTCGCCGATGTGGCCCCGAGGAGGCTATCGGCCGCATGCTCTCGCGTGCGCCTGTGATGTGCTGCGCAGGAGGAGGCAATCGGCTGAATCGCGCAGCAGGCGCCGAGTCGTCGCCCCGCAATCTGAAACGCTACGGTTTGAGTTCATCGTGACGGCTGCGCGCCCGGCGCCGACCCGTGCGCGAATCGCCGTTCCGGGACCCCGCGCTACCGTGGGATCCAGGGAGGGATGGCGTTGAGCGAGGACCGATCTGAGCCAGAGCGGGCTGGGCCCCCTCCCGGCGGGGCTCGGGCGAAACGCAAGCCCCAAGTATCGACCGACCAGCGCTCGCGCCTGCTCGGCGCGGTGGTGGAAGTGGTCGCGCAGGACGGCTACGCGGACGCCAAGATCGGTCAGATCGCGAGCCGTGCGGGTGTGTCGCGCGCGACCTTCTACGAGCAGTTCGCGAGCAAGGAAGAGTGCTTCGTAGCGGCGCTGCGCACGGCGAGCGACGCGCTGCTGGCCGAGGCCGGGGCAGCGATCGCCGGCGCCGAGGAAGTCACAGCGGGCACGGAGGGCGCGCTCGCGATGGCGGCGGGCGCGCTCGCCGGCCTCGCCGAACGCGAGCCGGCGGCGTTCACGTCGCTGCTGCACGAGTCGATGCTCGCGGGCGCGGCGGCTGTGCGCGAGCGCGAGCGGCTGATGGAGGGTCTCCAGGCGCAGGTGGACGCCGCTCACGAGGGGCTCGCAGCGGAC
Organism: uncultured Solirubrobacteraceae bacterium; assembly: GCA_963813685.1. Classification (GTDB taxonomy): domain Bacteria; phylum Actinomycetota; class Thermoleophilia; order Solirubrobacterales; family Solirubrobacteraceae; genus Palsa-744. The sequence goes on along the minus strand of CAWEZQ010000002.1, from coordinate 135,284 downwards.
GCGCTCATCCCGGACGTACCGGTCGCGTTGATCCTCGGCGGCGTGACCAGGGTCCTGGGCTTCCACATGCGCCGCGGCGAGACCGGCCACGCGGCCTCGCTGCGAGACCTGCTCACGTGGACGGACTGCTACGCGACCGAGAAGCGCGCGCGAAGGTGGACCGAGCTGGTGCCCGACCCCCGGCTGTTCGTGCCGGAGGCCCCGGACCCACCGCCCGCGCTCGCGCCGCAGCCGCTGCCGCGGGGCCGGCACCGTCTCGAGGGAGCGGTGGTGGACCGCGTCCAGCGCGAGCGCCTCCTCGAGGCGACGGCGAAGGTCGTGCGCCAGAAGGGCTACGCGAACATGACGGTGGGCAACGTGGTGTCGGCGGCGCGGGTGGGCCGCGAGGTCTTCTACGCGCACTTCCACGACAAGCGCGAGGCGTTCATGGCCACCTACAGGCAGGGGTTCGAGCACTCGCTGGTGGCAGCTGCGGAGGCGTTCTTCACCTCCCAGGGCGAGTGGCCCGAGCGGGTGTGGGAGAGCGGACGCGCGTTCACGCTGTTCTTCCTGTCCGTACCCGACCTCGCGTATCTCGGCTTCGTGGAGTCATATGCGCTGGGCCCCGAGGAGGCGCCGCGGGCGGACGACACACTGCTCGGCTTCACAGTGTTCCTCGAGGACGGCTACCGCTATCGCCCCGAGGCCGCCGACCTGCCCCGGGTCGCCTCCGAAGCGATCGCGGGAGCGGTGGTGGAGACGGCGGTCGCATACGTGCGCCACGACCGGGTCGCGGAGCTGCCGGGCCTGCTGCCGGTGATTTCCTACCTGGTGCTCGCGCCCTTCACCGGCACCGCGGCGGCCAACGAGTTCATCGAGCGAAAGCTCGACGAGGCCGCCCAGAGCTGACGGGCGGCGCCCCCGGCTTCAGCGCCTGCGCCCGTTGCTGTGGTTGTGGGCTCGTGTGGTTGTGGTTTTGTATTTGGTGTGGGCTTGGTGTTCGCAGGTGTGGCGTTTCTTGGGGTTGTGGGGGTAGGTGGTGTGGCAGTGTTTGAGGTTGGTCTTGAGTTGTTGTTGGGGGGTTGGTTTGTGTTTGGGGCAGCCGGTGAGGGTGATGGGGGTGTTTTGGGTTTGGAGGGTGTTGTTTTGGGCTGTGATTTGGGTGGGGATGGTTAGTTTGGTGGGGCAGAGGTTGTAGGGGTTTTTGGGGTTGGCGTAGGCTGTGAGGATGGAGTGGGGGCCGGCGGGTAGGTGGGTTTCGAAGGTGGTGAAGGGGGCGTCGGGGGTGGTTTCGAAGCGGCTGTAGGTGACGCCTTTCTTGATGTCGGTTTGGCCGTCGAGGAGGATGGTGATGTTTTCGCCTTGGAGGAGGAACTCGACGTCGGGGAAGGCTGCGTTGCCGTGGGAGACGAGGTAGGCGGGTCCGGTTAGTGGGTTTTTGAGGATGGGGGTGTGGATGGTTGCGGTGCCGATGATGGATTCGGGGGGGCAGAGGGCGGGGTTGGCTTCGAAGGTTTTGGTGGTGCAGGCTTTGCTGAGGGTGCTTTGGCGGGAGGGGAGTTGGCCGGGGAGCGCGAGGTCGACTTTGGCGATGTTTGAGACGCCGAGGCCTTGGCTTTGGACCTTGATGGTGAGGCTGGTGCCGTTTTGTTTGGTGGCGTGGCCTTGGGCGGTGGCGGTGAGTTTGGGGTGGAATGGGAGGGTTTGGCAGCCGGTTGTCTGGTAGGGGGCGGCGAGGGGGGTGCTTTGGCCGTTTTGGCCGGTGGCGGTGCCTTGGATGTGCTGGGTTTTGCAGCTTGTGGGGTTGAACTCGAAGCCGGGGCGGTTGACGCTGACGCGGATTTCTTTCAGCGCGAGCGGGATGCCGGTGGGGGGTTGGCCGATTCCTTTCACGTAGGTCGGGATCGGGGTTCCGATCGTGACCTGGGCTGTGGTGGGGTTGATCTGGATGGTTGAGCGCACGATGATCAGGCCGAGGTTGAATGGGCCCGCGACGGCTGGGGTGGCGATCGATAGGCCGAAGGGGGCGCCTTGGTAGGGGCCGGTGATGTAGGCGTGGCCGGTCTCGGTGTAGGGGTCCGGGCCATCGCCGGCGGATGCGGTGGCGCTGCCGATTTCTGATTCGGGGCCGCATTGGCCGAGGGATGCCTGCGGTTCGGGGCAGGGTGTGGTGGAGGCGAGCACTGCGGCTGCGCCCTCGGGGAGGGTCAGCGAGAGCCCGGTCAGCGGCTGGTCTTGGTCTCGGTGTGTGAGGGCGAGGGTGAAGGGGCTGAACGCGCCGGCGTGGGGGTCTTCAGAGCCTGCGATCAGGGTCGGGGAGAGCCCGCCCTGTTCGGCGCAGGGGATGCCTGCGGTGCCTTCGGTGACCTGCAGGGGGCTGGTGGAGACCGTGGGCGTGGGGCTGGCCCATGGTGTGAAGAGCGCTTCTGTTTGGGGTGCCCCGCAGGAGATCGGGGTAGCGACGGACGCCCTTGGTCCTCCGAAGAAGTTCAGGTGGAAGTCTTCGAAGGGGACTTGTGGTGAGGTTTGGAAGGTCGAGCTGATCCTGCCGGTGGCGGGGTCGAGGTGGACTTCGCCTGCGAGCTTGACGCGGATCCCGGAGTAGGGGTCTTCGATGACGATGTACAGCGCGATCAGCGAGCCGAACGGGTTCTGATTCTGGGTGGCGAGGTAGACCCAGCCGGTGAGGGGGCGTTCCAAGAGCGGGGTGTCCACGGTCACGCTCGCGACCTTCGACGCTTCCGGGCAGGAGGCGGGGGCGGCGTTGAAGCGGTCGGGCGTGGGTGTGCCCTGCGCGAGCGGGTCTTCTGAGCCGGGGCCTTCGTAGCCTGCCTGCGCCTCGCTGCATGCTGTGAGCCCGTTCGCGGAGGCGGGGTTCAACTGCACTCCTTCGGGGAGCGTGACGGTCGCCGAGCGCAGGTCTGACTCGGCAATGCCCTGCTCGCTGATGGTCGTGGCCTGGGGGATGTGGACGTCCACTTCAAGGGGTGTGGGGGTCGCGGCGCGGTGTTCGCCTGAGATCGTGATCTGCGGGGAGAACGGCACCTCTTCGCAGCCCGCCATCGCGGGCAGCACGGCCTGGGTCTGTGGGCCCTGCAGGGTGAAGATCACGCCCGGTTCGCCCGCGAAGGCCTGCACGGGCCAGGAGGATCCAGTCACGGTCGAGGTGAGCGGCCCGGCGCAGCTGCCCGGCAGATCGAGGAACGCCTTCGGTTCGGTTTCGGGTTCCGGGTGGCAGGGGATTTTTCCTTCGACCCACTCGCCGCCGTTCAGGCAGTCCCAGCCGCGGGAGGCATCGTGCGCGGAATCGCCGGGGGCGCCCCAGATCGTGACTTCGCTCGAGAGCAGCTGCGTCGCCTGCGGGGCGTTATCGACGGTGACGGTCACGCCGTAGTCGCCCGAGGAGCGGACGGTCGTGTCGAGCACGACGGGGACTTTCAGGACCTCGAACCCGAACCTCGCGGGCTCGCCCTTCGCCGCTTCGAGGTTCCACAACGGCACCGCGCGGGTGATGTTGTGGAACTGCGCGGGTTCGTTCAGCGTCACGACCGCGACCCCGATCGCGGTATCGGGCGCGCAGCCGTTGGTGTCGCGCGGGGAGACCGCCTGGAATTCCGCGCCCGGGCAGCGCGGCACCGCCAGCGGGTCGCCGACGAGACCCGGCGGAAGGTTGAACTGGAGCTGCTTGGGCAGCGCGGGCGCCGCCGCGACCGGGCCGATTTCGCGGACCGTTTCGGTGGTCTCGTTCAAGTCGAGCGTCGTCGTGAGCTGAAACGGGTGGCCACCCGCCTGGGTATCAAGACCACCGCCCTCGAGTTCGGGAGTCAGCCGATACCCGTCTTCTTGGAGCCCGAACGGCGTCGCGCCCGGAGAGACCGTGAGCGGCTCTGAGATGCCGACAGGCACGGGTTCACCACCGCCCGTTTGCTGTTCACCGCCGGAGACGCTCACGCTGTTGGGCTGCCCAGAGGCCGCGTCGGCTTTCACTTTGACGTGGATCGTGACATCGAGCGCCTGGAACGCCGGCAGCAGTTCGGGAGCAGAAGAGCACGTCAGCGTCGCAAGCACACAGCTCATGCGGTGGCCTTCTTCGAGTTCCTCAAACGCGGGGGCGCCTTCGATCGCGGTCGCCTGCACGCCTTCGGGGAGCGTGTCCTTGACAACGACCGGGCTCACGGACCCATCGATCGTGCCATCCCCGACATTCGTCGCGGACAGGAGCACCGTCCCTTCGCCGCCCGCCGGCAGATCGCTCGGTGCCGCGCGCGAGGAGACACGCCACCAGCCACCCGCAAACGCACACGACGGGCACAACAGCAGCCCGCCCACGAGCGCCAGCAGCACGAGCCCCCGCGCTCTCACCGCCCGCGCCTTCCGCCGCCGGCGCTCTTCTTTGCGTGCTTGTGCTTCTCAGGGCCGTAGCGGCGCTCCGCGCGCGCCCGGCAGCGAGCGCGCTTGTGCCTGCTCCTCTGTTTCGCGCACACCCTCAGCGCCCTTTTCAGCTCTTGCGCGCGCGTCAGCTTGGGTTTCGGTTTCGGTTCGGGTGGCGGGGCGACCGTTTTGCTCGAGAGCACTTCGCCGCCCTGTTCGGTGAAGCTCGCGGGCACGCTGAAAGCAGACAGCGCCGTGAACGCACCCCGGCATTCTTCGCCCGAGCACCCGCTCGCGGGCGCCGGCGGCGCCGGCAGGCACGCGCCGGCTGCCTGCGTGCCGCATTCCCTCGCGTCATAGACATCGAACGTGCTGTCGCTATCAACGCCGCTGAGCGCAGCGGTCGTCAAGAAGAACGCGCCAGACCCCGACGCAGACGCGTCAAGGAACGCCGATTCATGCGCCGAGGTGCCCGACGAGATAAGCGACACGCACCCCGGGGCGCTCGCGCACGACCCTTCCCCATCGGGCTCGTACTCATAGACGTTCTCAACCCCGACCTGCGTCGGGGTCCCGCCGATCGTCTCCTGCCGGCCCGGCGTGCTGAGCTGCGAAGAGAGCGCGCTCGCGCTATCGAAGAACACCCGGCCCGTATCAGAGAGATACCGCGACTGGTGCTGCGCGGTCGGGTTCGTGAGGGCGAACAACGTCCACCCCGGCACAGACCCCGACAGCCAATGCCCCTGCCACGTTTCGGGACGGTCGACGACGAGCCCCAACCCTTCCCCCGCCGCTTCGGTATCGAACACCCCCGTCGGCGCCCCGCCTTCGGGGCCACACGACACGCACACAAGACTGTGCTTTTCATTGTCATAGAGGAAGACCTCCTCGTCATGCGCACCGGCGGCAGCCGCGCTCGCGTCGACGTTCTGATACCCCGTCAGTTCCTGCTCGGACATGAACACCAGGAACCGGCCATTCTCGGACACCTGGTCTGTCAAGCCGCCGAGATCACCCGGCAACGGGCTGTTCCCACCCGCCCAATCCGGCGCATCTTCATCGGAGATCCGCGCAACCAGACGCGTCACACGCCGGGCGCCCGCGAGCACCGAGACATACACGTTGCAGCCCGCGTCAGGATGGGGCAAAAGCGGTTTCGTGCGCGGACAATCACCCGGCAACGCCCCCGGCGCGAGCGCCCCGTTCGCCACGAAATACACAACCGCACCGTCGCTGCTCGTGCCCGCGATCGTGCCGAGCACATCCGCCTGCACGCTCGCCGAGCCAGGCGTCAAATCGCTCAAGACACCTGTTTCGACGTCATATTCATAAAGATCCGCGGGGCGCCCCAAGCTATGCGCGCCCGCCGGCGGTTCAGACACTTCTTCTTCGCGGTCGAGCGGTTCCAACGTCGAATCGGGCGTGAGCGGCCACGTATCCGTGAAGAACACCCGGCTCCCATCCACGCTCGCACCCTGGAACACCACTTCATCAAGCCGTTCTTCGACTTCTTCGGCGCCGGCTTCGGGCATCCCCTGCGCCGCGTTGAGCTGCACCGATTCCCCCGTCTGCGTGTCCGTCATGAACAACGGCCCCTCATCTTCAGCGCCATTCACCCAAAACACCCGCGACCCATCCTGTGAGACCGCGCCACGCACATCGCGCCCAAGGTCACCGAGCGACGGTTCCGAAGCCGGCGCATGCGACCCCGGCAACATGCTCAAGAGCTTCAAAGGCCCGCCCGCTTCCCACTCATAGAGCCCATCCGCAGGACCGCCCGCGAGGAGCGGCACTTCCGAGGAGAACACCACATGCCGCGCATCTTCGCTCGCGCCCTCATATTCGAGCTTCCCCCCGAACGGTTCGCCCGCCAAATCATCACCAGCCGTCACAAGCGGCGTGAAAAGCCCCGAAGAATCATCACGCCGATAGATCGTCTTTTCCCTCGCTTCCGGCGCAAGCGGCGGGTTTTCCAAAGGTTCACCCGGCACCTGCGGCTGCACCACAGCCAACCCCAGATCGCCGCTGAAGAACCGAAACTCCGTAGCCGCCCCCGTGATCACCCCTTCACCCTTGTTATGCGGAGTGCTCACATCCACCGACCCCCACCCCGACCCCCCACGAGCAGAGATCACCTGCACCGGTTCAGGACGCCGATTCCCCTGCGCTTCTTCGCTGACCGGCGAGCTCGCCGTCCACGCGATCCGATCCCCACCCACCGACGCCTGGATCAACGCCCCTTCACGACTGATCGGTTCGATCGTCGCCCCATGCTTCTCAACAGGCGAAACAAGCTCCCACTCCCGCCCATCCGCCAACGTCGCCGACGCAGACGGAAGCGTCGTAAAGAACGCGCCAGACCCCTCCCCGCTTTCCAGCACCCCACCAGCATTCGAAGCGATCACCCGAAAGAAATACGTCGCGTTCGCCTCAAGCCCCGAAACGAGCACGCTCGCCTCACGATCCCCAAACCCCCCACCAAGATCAGCCGGCGAAACAGGCGCAACCGCGCAACCAGACGCATCGACCGCACAATCAACCGTCCCATACTCAAACTGGAAATGCGTATCGGACCCATCCGGGTCAACCTCGGCCACCAGCCGCTCAGACCCAGCCGAAACCGGCTGCGCCACCAAACCATCCACCACCGGCGCACCCGCAGCCACCGACCCAAACACCGCAAGCGACCCATCTTCCCCCACACCCGGCTCCAAAACGAACACTTCCCCCGAAGCATCATCAACCGCGACCGCCCCAGCCCCACTCAAATCCCCTTCACCGAACCGCTGAAACAACACGCCCCCGGACGTGAACGCCGAAACCCCCGACCCCCCATCCACGAACACTTCCCCAGAAACCCCATCAACAGCAAACCCCGACACCGGCCCCGACCCCAAACTCGCCGCGACCAACCCCCCACCAGCCGAAAACTCAGCCACAGCCACCGGCGAGCCTTCTTCTTCCGCGCATTCTTCCAACGGCGACTCACGTTCATGCGCCACAAAAAACCCGCCACCCGGCGCCACCCCAAACCCCGGCCGCGCCCTGCACCCCAACCTTTCCTCCACCCCCAATTCCAACGACTCCCCCGGCACCCACTGATTCACTTCCTGATCCCCAAACCCAGACACATGCCCTTCTTCACCCCAATACACCCACAACCCACCCGAACCATCAACCCCAACCCCATAAACTTCTTCCAATTCCAATTCTTCCCCAGCATGCTTGAACAAGCTCTTTTTGAAAACCGATTTACCCGTCGCCGGATCAAGCTTGTAAACATCAGCACGTTCAAACGATTCAACCCCTTCTTCCGCCGCACCAACCACATACACATCACCCCGCGACGGATCCCCCACAACACCAGAATCATCAACAACAATCCCACCCGGCGACTTCACCGGCCAAAACTGCACAAACACAAACCCCCCACCCGACCGCGCAAACTCCTCCACCCCTTCCCGCAACGGCCCCCGCACCCCAACAAACACATCCCCCGAAACATCATCCACCCCAACACCACCACCCAACACCACACCATCACCAACCAACCCAACAACCCCCCCAAACACACGACCACGACCACCCAAACCAAACACAGACGCAGGCGAACACACCAAGAACGCCAACGCCACCACCAGTGCCAGCACGACGCGTCTCGCCCACCTGAGCTGCGCGCGTGCGGGGCGCGGAGCGGCGCGAGCCGCCGCCCCCGAGTGCGGCGTGGAGGCGTTGCCTGTCAGATCGAGGCGCTGCACGGGGCTGCCTGCTTTCCCTGAAACAGCACGCGCGGGACCTTGCGATCCCGCGCGTGGCAGCCTCATCGCGGAGCTTGCCTATACGACGGCGTTCAGCTCCAGCTTTTCTTCGCCTTGAAGCGTAGACGTGATCGTCTGTCCGGCCTGTTCAAACGGGCCGGCTTTGAAGGACGCTTCGAGAATCTGCTTTTCGGAGCTTTCTTCCCATTTTTCGGGTTTTTGTTTGCCTTTGGTGGCCACGAATTTCAGGGTTTCCGTCTGCGTCATTTTGTCGTTTTTGACGGGCACCAGAACGTGTCCGCGCACTTTGACCACCAGGCCGAGGCACGAGAATTCGATGAACAGGCCCGAGGTCACGCTTTTCGCCGGGAACAGCTCGAGGTCCGTTTTTTTCCTCGCTTTGTTTTCCCAGCCCACGAGGCCGGCGAGTTCGTTCGTGATCAGTTCGCCGCTGGCCGCTCCGGGCGTGGTGCACGGCGAGCCCAGGGATTTGCAGCCCGTGAAGTGGACCACGACCCCGGCCTCTTCTTTGTTGTTGCCACCGCCCACGAATTCGCCGCCCGCCGACTCTTTGGCGCATTCGACCGAGGAGCCGCTGACCGTGGTGAGCACCCCGACGCCCCCGGTGCTCGTGAATTTGCCTTTCCCGAAGCCCGGAACCCAGTTGAATTTGCCTTTTGTCGGGCGTTCAGCAACCGGCACTTCTTTGGTGCAGCCGCTGTTGCTGTAGACCCCGGTGTATTCTTTTTTCGCGTTTTTTTCAGCCGCCACGCAGCGGCCGACTTCCGGGGCCGTCGCGAGCGCGCTCGCGCTCATCAGGGCGCTGGTCGCCACCGCCAGCAGCAGGCCCAGGCCCGCCCTCGTGCTTGCCTTCATGTTCGTCACACTCTCGCTTTTCTCGCCGTAGATAGCAGTGCTGTGTCTTGCGGTCGGGGCGGGGGAGCAGCGCACCGGAATCCCCTCGCACCGCGGAAGGTCCCCCCGGCGGGCGCGTCTAGCCCTGCTCGCTCTCCCCGCTCCGATCGCTCATGGTCCCTACTACTTCCCGTTTTCGGTGCTTCCCTACCGCTCTCTCTGGGGCCGTGCCTGAGCACTTGTTGCCCACCCTATGGCACCCCGGCCACTGGCCGGGGTGTATTGCGGCGCGGGCGCACGGCCAAGGGCGCCCTCGCTCCGGGTCCCTTGACCGGCGGCCGCGCTGAGCACCGCGCGTTCGGCGTGCGTGCGATTGGCGCGATGCACTTGCTCCGGACAGCCGCGTGCCGGGGGGTGGCGCGGACTGCCGTGGTGATTCGCCGGGAGGCCTCCGAGGTCCATCTCGGCACGCCGGGCGCCCGCCCCTGCGGACGAGCCGCCCGGTGCGCGCGCCGGCACGCACGCGCGCCGAGAGGCGGACTCCAGCCCGCCGGCGACGCTGCCGTCCATGACGCGATGGTGCGTCCTTTGCATCCCTTCCCCAACCCCTCGTTGGTCCGGTCAGACTTCCCGTGCCATCCAGAATCTGAATGGCCTTGGTATCGAAGCATATGCACGACTGGAATGTCAAGGGAGCCCGCGCTCTCGGGAAGTTCGGCGCTGCAAAGCGGCTGGAAGAAGGCCGAATTTTGGCCAACGAGCCAGTCGCGCTATAGTTGCCACCTCGTTTTACGGTTCCCGGGGGATCGCGGGAGAACGTCGGCGTAATCGGTTGGTAGGAGTTATGCGACTCGTGTATCCTCCGCGCACTGCGGACATGGCACGAACCTCCAACAAACCAGCCAGACTGCGAGAAGGAAGGGCTCGGAAGAGCGCCGACAGCGTGTCGGCGAAACCCAAGGCCAGCCAGCGAGACCGGCTGGTCGAGGCGATGATCGACGTGGCCGCCGAAGCGGGTCACCAGGCCGCGAGCATTGCCCAGGTGAGCGCCCGCGCGGGCGTTTCCAGCGCGACCTTCTACGAGCAGTTCGGGGGCAAGGAAGAGTGTCTCGTCGCAGCCCACCGCGCCGCCGCGGAGCGCATGTTCGGACAGATAGGTCTGCTGCTCGCACACGGCAGCTGGGCCCACGGCGGCCGCCGCGTGATGCTCGAGCTCAACGACACGATGCGCGCGGATCCCAACGCGGCCCGGCTGCTGCTGCTGGAGTCGCTGGGCGGCGGAGAGCAGCTGCGCAAAGAGCGCAAAGTGCTGCTCTCGGCGTTCACGAGCTTCACGCAGATGTTCATCGACAACACCGCCCCCGAGGGCATGATCATCGACGTGCCCGTGATAGCGGTGATGGGCGCGCACCGCCACATCGTCTCGCGGCACCTGCGCACCCACTCGGAGGACCGCCTGCCGGCGCTCGTGGACCCGGGCATCGCCTGGGTGCAGAGCTTCGCGGTGCCGGCCGCGATCGGCCGCTGGAGCACCGGGGAGGGCTCCACGCTGCCCGTACCCGAGGACGCGCGCGTCTCGCCTTCGCCCGTTCCCGCGCCCGCGAAGCTGCCGCGCGGGCGCCATGGGCTGCCCGCCGGCGTCGTCGCGCGCAGCAGGCGCACGCGCATCATCTTCGGCACCGCCGAGGTGATGATGGCCAAGGGCTATGCCAATGTCACCGTCGCCGACATCGTGGCCCAGGCGAAAATCGCGCGCGACGTCTTCTACGAACACTTCAACGACAAGGAGCACGCCTTCCTCGAGGCGCAGCACTTCCCGACCCAGTACATCCTCGACCAGTGCGTGGCGGCGTACTTCTCCGCGACGGAGTGGCCGGAGCGAATGTGGCGCTGCTTCGACCGGCTGATCCGGCTGATCCACGAGAACCCGGCGATCTCGCATCTGCGGCTCGTGGAGGCCTATTCCGCCGGGCCCACCGCGATCAGGCGCGCCGAGGAGATCACCCGCTCGTTCACGATCTTCATGGAGGAGGGCTATCACTACAGGCCCGAGGCCGAGAAGCTTCCGCGCCTCTGCGCGCAGGCTTCAGCGGGCGCCATATTCGAGATCATCCAGCGCTCGGCCGCTCGCGGTGAAGCTGCTTCCCTGATAGAACATCTGCCGCTGCTCACCTACATTGCGATCGCGCCGTTCACCGGCGCCGAGGAGGCAAGGCGGCTTGTAGAGGACCTGAAGGCGCGGAGCATGAGGGGGTTGCTGAATGGCAACGGCGATGGACCGGCCGGCGAGGGGCCGGCCTGGGGAGACTGACCAGCACGCACGGCTGCTCGACGCGATCGTCGAGATCGTGGCACAGGATGGATATCCGCACGCGCGCGTCGCTGCGGTTGCCGAGCACGCGGGAATTTCGCGCGTGGGCTTCTACGAGCGCTTCGCCAGCAAGGAGGAGTGCTTCTTCGCGGCACACGAGCGCCACGCCGAGCGGGTCGCCGGAGCGATCGAGGCCGCCGTCGCGGCCGGCGAGCCCCACATGGCGGCCCACATCGCATTCGCGGAGCTCGCCCGCCTGGCCGACGAGGAGCCCGCCACCTTCACGTTCCTGACACACGAAGTGATGCTCGTGGCTCCGCGCGGCTGGCAGGAGCGTGACCGTCTGATGCTGCGGCTCGAGCAGATCATCGAGCGCAGGTCGGGGCACGCGACGGCGGACGAGCAGCTGCTCGACGCCTCGGTGAAGCTGCTGCTCGAGGGCGTGATCAGGCTGCTCGGCCTGCGTATACGCCAGCAGGCCGAGATCACCGACGAGCTGCGGCTCGAGCTCTTCCGTTGGGTCGGCTCCTATTCGCCGTCGCCGAGCCCCGCACGCTGGCGCGAGCTCGTCCCCGAGCCGGCCCTCCTGCGCAGCGCCGTGGCGCGCACGCGCGAGCCCGCGCTGCCGCGCCCCGTTCCCAAGAGCAAGGGCCGCGTCAGCGCCGAGGTGCTGCGCGGCGTGCAGCGCGAAGGGATCATGTACGCCACCGCCGAGGCGATCCGGGCGGCGGGCCTGACCGAGGTGACCGTCGCCGACATCGCCGCGCGCGCAGGCATCTCGCGGGACGTGTTCTACGCACACTTCCACGACAAGGAGCAGGCGTTCGAGGAGACGTTCAAGATGATCTTCGAGCGGCTGCTCGCGGCGATGGGCGGCGCGTTCTTCACGTGCGGCGGCGACTGGCGCGAGCAGGTGTGGCAGGCAGGCATGGCGTTCATCGACTTTCTCGAAGACAACGCCACGCTCGCCCACTTCATCTTCGTGGGAACCAACGCGTCGCTGCCGTTCATCGAGCGGATCGACGACTTCGTGCAGGCCTTCACGATCTTCATCGACGGCGGCTACCACTGCCGCCCGGAGGCCGGAGGCGCCCCGCGGATCCTCTCCGACGCGCTGGTCTGCACGGTGCTGCAGGCGGTCACGCTGCACGTGCGCCACGACCGTGTGCGCGAGCTGCGGGGCCTCATCCCCGCCATCGCCTATACGGTGTTCGCGCCGTTCACCGGGCCGGACGAGGCGACCAGCTTCGTCTCGGCGAAGGTGCGTGCCACGGGTTCGAACCGCAGCGTTCTCGAACGCGCTCTCGAGCCCGCGAGCTGAGCGCGGCGCCGCGCTCCGGGGCAAACTCCGACCAATGGATTACGTATGTGTTCAGGCGCGGTAGGACCGTTCCGACATGTCGGAACGGCCGCTTCCCACGGGGCTGTCGGCAACGCGATGAAGTCGTGCTTGACATCCTGCCGGCCTATCTGGTTAGATAACGCTCTCGTTTTCGAGAGGGGAATCGAAGCGGGAAAGCGATGAAGAGGCAGGCCAAGTCGACAGTCGACGGAGCCGGGGTTTGTTCGAGCGGTGTCAATCACCGATCGTGACAACGCTCGAAAAAGCTCCTTGTCCCTCTAGGAGCTTTCCCTCTCTGGGGCGTTGCGGCGTACTTTCCCGCGCCGCAACGCCCCGCCCTATTTCCGCACGGGGCCGCTCGCGGATCACTCGGGCTTTCGCGCTCGTGCTCGCCGGCCTCGCCTGCGCGGCCGCGGGGCCTGCGTTGGCGTTGGCTGAAGAGCGGGTGGTGATCACCGAAGCGGGGTTCTCGCCCGACCGGCTGGGGCAGCCCACGAACGCGTTCGGGTCGGCCACGATCACCTCCACCACCGGACCCGTGCCCTCCCCCATCCGCCACGTGAACGTCTACGGGCCCGCCGGCGTCACGCTCGACCTCGAAGGCAGCGGCATCTGCGACCGCGAAGCCCTCGAACAACGAGGCACCAGCGCCTGCCCCGCAAACTCCCGTGCAGGCTTCGGCGGCGGCCAGGGCGTCTACGAACTCGGCCACGAAATCGTCGAAGAGAAATACTCGATCGACTTCTTCCTCGCAAACAACAAGCCCGGCCACGTAGAACTACTCGTCTACCTCACCGGCTCAAAACCCGTATCGGTCGAAGTGACCTTCACCGCCAAGGTCATCACCGGCCCCAAACCCTACGGCCTCGGGTTCTCCGTCGACGTCCCCGAAATCAAAGTGCTCCCCGAAGCCTCAAACGCCTCCGCCAAGACCGCCTTCCTCACCCTCGGCGCCAAAAACGTCGCCTACTACAAGACGATCCACGGCAAACGCAAGCTCGTCCACGTCAAGGGCATCATCCTCCCCAAACACTGCCCCAAAGGCGGCTGGCCCGTAGCCTCCCAATTCACCTTCGAAGACGGCACCAGCACCCTCGCCAAACACACCATCCCATGCCCACGGGCGTGACGCCGGCGAGCGGCTCAGGCAACCGGCGATGACCTGCGCGGCGCAAGCCGCGCGGGCGCTCCGCCCAGCAGCGCGGTGAGAGCCCCCGCCGCCATGGGGCGGTGGAAGTAGAAGCCCTGCGCGAGCTCGCAGCCGAGCTCGCGCAGAGCGCCGAGCTGGCGCTCGTCCTCGACGCCCTCTGCGATCACCTCGATCGAGAGCGCCTGAGCCATCCTCACGATCGCCGTCGTGATCGCGGTCGTGCGCTCGTTGCGGCCGAGGCTGCGCACGAATGAGCGGTCGATCTTGAGGCCGTCGATCGGCAGGCCGCCGAGATACGCGAGCGACGAGTACCCGGTGCCGAAGTCGTCGAGCACGAAGCGCACCCCCAGCCGCGCGAGCCGCCTCAGCGTCTCGCTGACCGCCTCGGGCTCGCGCAGGAGCACCGACTCGGTGATCTCGAGGCACAGGCTCGAGGGGTCGATGCCGGTCGCCGCGAGGATGCTCGCCACGGTCGCCTCGAGATCGCGCTGCATGAACTGGCGAACCGACAGGTTCACCGAGATGCCGAGCGGCCGCGAGTCCGGCCGCGAGGCCTGCCAGCGCGCCGCCTGCGCACACGCGCAGTGCAGCACCCAGCGGCCGATCGGCTCGATCATGCCGCTTTCCTCGGCCACCGGGATGAACTCCGCCGGCGCGATCAGGCCGCGTTCCGGGTGCTCCCAGCGCAACAGCGCCTCCGCCGAGACGATCGAGCCGTCGCGCAGCGAGACCACCGGCTGGTATTCGACGCGCAGCTCCTCGCGCGCGAGCGCGCGGCGCAGGTCGTTCTCGACCGACAGCCGTTCGACGGTGCGGGCGCGCATCGCGCGGTCGAACACCTCGAAGCGCGCGCGGCCCCTGCCCTTCGCCTCGTACAGCGCCGCGTCCGCGTCGCGGATCAGCGCTGCCGGCGGGCTGCCCGCGCGGCCCGCGATCGCGACCCCCACGCTCGCCTTGGCGAAGTGCTCGCCCGCGCTCAGTTCGAAGGGAGTCTCGAACGCCGAGACGATCCGCTCGGCGAGCGTCGCCGCGGAGCGCTCGTCGGGGATCTGCTCGAGCAGCACCGCGAACTCGTCGCCCCCGAAGCGCGCGATCGTGTCGCCCGGGCGCAGCGCCTTCTGCAGCCGCGGCGCAACCAGCATCAGCAGCTCGTCGCCGGCGCCGTGACCGAGGCTGTCGTTGACGAGCTTGAAGTTGTCGATGTCGAGCAGCACCACCGCGACCTCGGCACCGGGCCGCGCAAGCGCGTTGGCGAGCCTGTCGAGGAACAGCACCCGGTTGGGCAGCCCCGTCAGCGGATCGTGGATCGCCTGGTAGCGGATGTCGTCTTCGATCGCCCGCTGGTGGATGGCATCCGCGAGTATGTTTGCGAGAGCTTGCACGAAGTCCGCGTCCGCCGGCCCCATCGCGCGTTCGCAGGCGTCGCCGAGCCACAGAACGCCCCACACCCCTTCGCGGCCTTCGACCTGGCCGATCACGCCGCTCGGCAGCTCGTCCTGCAGGTACGCCGAGGGGGCGGGGTTCTCGGCGCTCGCGCGCTCCACGCGGGCGCCTGGATCGCCGTGCACCGTCTCTGCAGGCACGTCGCGCTCGCCGGCCGCCTCGCCTTCGGGCCCTGCGACCAGCGATCCGGCGCGCACCAGCAGCATGCCCGTCGCCGCGTCGCGTTCGAGCACCGCGCCCGCGCTCGACCCGCTGACACGGGTCGCCTGGTCGATCGCCTCGTGCATCAGCTGCGCGACGTCGGCGCCCTGCAGGGCGTGCTTGCCGAGCCGCGCCACCGCGGCCTGCTGTTCGGCGCGGCGCTCCACCTCCGCCTCGGCGAGCTTGCGGTCGGTGATGTCGGAGATCACGCCGTGCCAGCACTCGCGGCCGTGCGCGTCGGTGACCAGCGCGGCTTCGTCGCGCACCCACACGGTGGTGCCGTCGCGGTGGCACATGCGGTATTCCTCGGGCACGCTCGGCTCGGCGAGTTCGTCCTCGCGCCCGAACACCCGGTCGCGGTCCTGGGGGTGGATCTGCCGGGGCCAGAAGCCCGGGTCCGCGATCCACTCCTCCGGCTCGAAGCCGAGGATCGACCTCACTCCGGGACTCACGTAGTGAAACGCGCCTTCGACGCCGACGTCTGACACATACACGATCGCGGGCAGCTGCTCGACGAGGCTCCTCACCTCGACGTCTGCCGGCGGATCGTGCAGGCGCTCGGCCGCAGCGCGCTCGCATCGCCTGCGAGATGCACGGGATGACGGCATCTTGCCGCGTTTATCGGCAACTCGTGGCGCAAAGCCAAGCATCTGCGGCCATAGATGGCCACCGCCGAGCCCGTGCGCGCGAGCGTGCGGGTCCTCACCACGCTTCCTTTTCGCGGGGCTCCGGCTGGGATGCGCCGGGTCCGCCCCCGCGCCTGCGCCGGCGCACCGCGAGCACGATCGCAACTCCGCCCAGCACGATCGCCACGAGCGCCACGATCGCGCCGGCCGACGCGCTCGAGCTCTCGGGCACCCAATACAGTTCCCCGCTGATCGAGCCGCGCTCCGCGCCGACCGCGATCGGCACCGTCCAGTCGAAGATCTTGGTCTTCTTGCCGGTGTCCTTCACCTCCGGCGGCGTCGCCGGGCTCATCCAGTGAATCCGGTGGTCGTGCCATTCGAGCTCGCCCGTGCGGTCGATCACTTCCCACTTGGGCGGAGCGCTCGCGCTCGCAGACGCCGGCACCGTGACGTTCGCGTAGAAGCTCGTGTTTAGGTAGAACGCCGGCGAGCGCACGTTCTGTTCTGTCGTGCCGTTCGCCCGCACGCGCGCGTACGGCTCGCCCGAGTAGCCGTACACCGTCACGGTGCGGCCCGTGCGGTTGCGCAGCAGCAGCCGGTCCGCGAACTCGAGCACTTCGACGCTGAGCCCGTGCGTGGGAGGCGCGATCGAGGTTATGTAGGTGCGGTAGTGGTAGCTGCTCCCCTGGTCGTTGATCGGGTTTGCGCTCTCGCTGGTGCTGCTCGCGACGGCGGACGCGCTCGCCGGCGCGAGCAGCAGCGCACACAGCAAGAGGACAAGCACTCGAGCCGGCATCGCTCCTCGCGCAGGTGCGCGGGCTTGCCGGCGCGCGCGCGGCGCCCTCATGTTCCCACCGCCGAGAGCAGCCACAGCCCGAAGCTGGTGAAGCCCACCATCACCGTGAGCATCCAGTACTGCGAGCGCACCGCCTCGCGGCTGCCGCGGTAGATCGCGAGCGCGCGGTCGTGGGCGAGCGTCAGCCCGCCGACGTGCCCGGTCACGAGCGCCGCCACCTGCACGTACCAGATCGCCGCGTAGGAGATGATCGTGTAGTCGATCTGGTACTGCGAGGTGCCCAGCAGGTTGGTCCCGTTGCCGAGCGGGTCCGACGCCAGATATCCGATCGCCTGCCCCTGCCAGATGAGCAGCGAGAAGTAGTGGGCGAGCACGTACGCGAAGCCGATCGGCACGAGCGTGTGCGCGAACGTGCGCGTGAGCTCCGCGGTGCTGTAGCGGCGGCTCACGCTGCGAACGCCCTCGATCCCCAGGCGGTACACGCCGACGATCAGCGCCACGCACAGCAACAGGCCGGTCGAGTACGCGAGCTCCACCGCGGGCGTGAGGTGAAAGCCGAGGTCGGAGAAGAAGCTCTGCAGGTGCGGCTCGAGCTTGCGCCACACTAACCCGTTGCTGAAGCCGTCGAACGTGGTCGTGCCGATCACCGCGCACACGAGCGTCACGGTGCCCGCCCGCACCGGCATCTCCGGAAGCCCGCTGAGCGGCCTGCGCAGCTGCACCGCACCGTCGCTGATGCACAGCGGCGACATGCGCGAGAGCAGGTTGAAGTAGGCGCCGAACCCGTCCGCCTGCTCGCTCCACTCCTCCACGCCGAACAGCAGCATGCCCGCGACCATCACGGCGAAGTACGCGAGCGAGAGCACGGCGAGCGTGTCGGGCCGGTCTTTTTCCACATATACGAGCTCGAGCCATGCGAAGCCGACGAGGCCCGCCACCGCGGGCCACACCCCGAGCGCCGCCGGGTAGCGCAGCGGCGGCCGCGCGAACGCGCGCGGCCACACGCGCCGGGCGCACCAGCGGATCGCGCGCGCGCACGAGCGCCACGGGCTGAGCGCAGCGAACACGTCGCCGCACAGCACGCTCAGCACCGGCAGGCCCACCCAGAAGATCACGTAGATGAACGTGACGCTGAAGTTCGCCGACCAGATCTGCGTGCCCGCGAGGCCCGCGTACACGACGAGCGCGAACAGCCCCAAGCCCACGAGGCTCGCGAGGTCCGCGACCGCGGCGGGCATCGCGAACAGGCGCCGGTAGCGCTCGCGCTGCAGCTGGGGCTTCGTCCACAGCGCCGACAGAGCCACGAACGAGACCACGAGCACCACCGCCGCGGCCCAGCCGAACAGCCACGTGGGTATCGGCAGGTCGGCGCGGCCCACGATGCCGTGCGCGGCGGCGCTCGCCGGCGAGAGCAGCGCGGCGAGGCAGGCCGCGCCGAGCGTGGCCGCGAGCAACCGGCGTGGCGAACGCATTTCCGGCCGCCAGTCTAGGCAAATGCCGGCGCCCGGCGACGCGGTCGCTCGGCGTGGCGACGCCTCGCGCGCGGCGCGGCGCGACCTGCGGTCGCTCAGCGCGCGAACGCCTCGCGCGCGGCGCGCGCGCCCTGCGCGGTCATCTCGGTGTAGCCGTAGGTGCCGCTCTGCATCAGCTCCCTCGCCGCGCTCAGCGCCGCGGCGTACGCGGCGAACGCGAAGCCGCCGCCCACCGACACGCGCGCCACGCCGAGCTCCGCGAGCTCCGCCACGCTCGGCACGCCCTCCAGCGCGAGCACGTTGACGGGCAGCGACACCGAGCTCACGATCGCCCGGATGTCCTCGGTCCGCTTGACCGCCGGCGCATACAGCACGTCCGCGCCCGCCTCCTCGAACGCCCGCAGGCGCGCGACCGTGTCGTCGATGTCGGGATTGCCCCGCAGGTAGTTCTCCGCGCGCGCGGTGAGCACGAGCCGCACCGGCCCCGCGTGCGCGGCCTGCGCCGCCGCGGCCACCCGCTCGGCCGCCTCGCCGGGCTCATACAGGCCGCCGGCGCTCGCGCCCCAGTCCTCGATCGAGCAGCCGCACAGACCCGCCTCGCGGGCGAGCCCCACGGTCTCGGCCACCGCCGCGGCGTCGGCGCCGTAGCAGTCGGCCAGATCCGCCGACACCGGCAGGGCGCTCGCCGCGGCGATCGCCGCGCCGTTGGCGAGCGCGTCCTCGCGGCTCGGCTCGTAGTCGAGCCGGCCGAGGCTCGCCGCGTGGCCGCTGCTGGTGGTCGCGAGCGCGTCGAAGCCCGCCCACTCGAGCAGCCTCGCCGAGCCCGCGTCCCACGCGTTGGCCAGGAGCAGCGGGCGCTCGCCGTGGTGCAGATCGAGGAAGCGCTCCGCCTTGTGCTGCTGCTCCGTCGCATTCATGTGTCAACGGGAGGGTATGCTCAGCACGTGCGTGGCGCGTTTCGCTGGCTCAGCGCGAGCATCTTCGCCCTGGTGGTGGTGCAGATCGGGCTCGCGGCGGTCGGCGCGTTCGACGCCATCCACAAAGCCGAAAAGGCCTCCGTGGGCAAGAAGAGCGTCGAAGACGCGTTCGGCGCCCACGCGATCCTCGGCAGCTTGATCGTGCTGCTGATGCTGCTGCTCCTGCTCGCGGCGGTCGCGGGCGGTCTCGGACCGGGCAGGGTCAGGTTCGCGGGGATCGTGTTCGGCCTCGGCATCCTGCAGTACGTCCTGGGCGTCGTCTCCCCATCCGTGCCCGCGCTCGGCTTCCTGCACGGGATCAACGCGGTCGCGATCGCGGTCGCGACGGGTCTGCTCGCCCACCGCACGGCGCGCGAGGCGCGCGCGGGCGCGGCTCCCGGCCCGGCAGGCAGCGCAGCGTAGAAGCGCCCGGGCTCAGGCGGCGCTCAGCTCGAGCACCGAGCGGATCCCGTCCTGCGCCTCCATCAGCTCGAACGCGCGGCCCACGTCCTCGAGCGGCATGCGATGCGAGATGAACGGGTCCACGTCGATCTCGCCGCGCATGTACATCTCCACCAGCTCGGGCACCTGGTCGCGGCCCTTCACGCCGCCGAACGAGGAGCCGCACACGCGCCTGCCGGTGATCAGCAGCCGCGGCACCACGTCGAGCGTCTCGCCCTTGCCCGCCACGCCGCACACCGTGCACAGACCCCAGCCCATGCGCGCGGCTTCGAGCGCTTCGCGCATCACCGCCACGAGGCCTGTGGCCTCGAACGTGTAGTCGGCTCCGAAGCCGCCCGTGGCCTCGAGCACGCGCTCGAGCACGTGGCCGTCCGCCTGCCAGCAGTCGGTTGCGCCCTGGCCGCGCGCCAGCTCGAGCCGCTCGGCCGACCTGTCCACGCACACGATCCGCTCGGCCCCCCGCAACCTGCAGCCGGCGACCGCGCCGAGGCCCACCATGCCGGCGCCGAACACCACGCACGTCGAGCCCGCCTGCACCTGGGCGGTGAACATCGCCGCGCCAAGGCCCGTCGAGAGCCCGCATGCGAACAGGCACGCACGGTCGAGCGGCGCCTCCGGGCTGACCCTGGCGAGCGCGATCTCGGGCATCACGGTGTACTCCGCGAACGTCGAGGTGCCCATGAAGTGCCTGATCGGCTCGCCCCCGCGCGAGAGCCGCGTCGTCCCGTCGGGGAGGTAGCCCTTGTTCTGCTGCTCGCGAATCGCCAGGCACAGGTTCGTGCGCGGGCTCAGGCAGTGGACGCACTCGCGGCACTGGGGCGAGAACAGCGTCACCACGTGGTCGCCTGGCTGCAGTGAGCTCACGCCCTCGCCCGTCGCCTCCACCACGCCCGCGCCCTCGTGGCCGAGCACCGTCGGCGCATAGCCCGACGGGTCCGCTCCCGACGCCGTGTACATGTCGGTGTGGCACACGCCGCACGCGACCAGCCGCACGAGCACCTCGCCGGCCCGCGGCTCCGCGAGGTCGAGCTCCTGCACCGCGAGCGGGCGCGCGAACTCCTCGAGCACCGCCGCGCGGATCCTCATGCGCGGGCCCTCAGGGCGAGCGCCCGCGCGCGGACCCGGGTGTTCTCGGTTGGGGCAGCTGTTCGGATAGAAGCGCCTCGACAGGTCGGGGAGGTTGTTCGTGTTGATTTTGCAGTACTGGGCAACGCCGCCGAAGGCCGAGCACCACGGTCAACCAGCGAGACGGTCCCGAATGCCGACGCCCAGGCCCGCTCAGATCGCGGCGCCGACCGCTCGCCCGGCGGCCGCCGCCGCCACGCCCGCCGCGAGGCTCGCGACGACGTTCAGGGCGGCACCGCGAACGTCCGCGTCCTCGCCGAGGCGATGCGTCTCGAGCATCCACGTGGAGAACGTCGTGTAGGAGCCGATCGTCGCGGTGCCCGCGAGCACGAGCGCCTCGCCGCTCAGCGCCACCCCGGTGAGCAGCCCCAGCAGCAGCGACCCCGACACGTTCACCACGAGCGTGCCCGCGGGGAAGGCGCCGGCCGTGCGCGCGCCCACCGCGCCGTCGAGTAGGAACCGCGCGCTCGCGCCGATCGCGCCGAGCGCCGCCACGCCGAGCCACGCCCACGCGCTCATACGATCGCGCGCGTGCGCCGCACCGCGGCGGTCACCGCCCAAACGGCCGCGAACCCGAGCGCCACGCTGCTCGCGGCGTAGCCCGCGGCGAGCCCGAAGCGGTCGTGTTCGAGCATCTCCAAGACCTCGACCTGCATAGTCGAGAACGTGGTGAAGGCGCCGCAGAAGCCGGTGCCGAGCAGCGGGCGCCCGTACATGGAGACCGGCAGGCGCTCCTGCAGCCGCGTGACCAGGTAACCCAGCAGCGCGCACCCGCACACGTTGACCGCGAAGGTCACCCACGGCCATCCGCCGCCCGAGGTGAATTCGGTCGCGAGCCACACGCGCAGGAGCGCGCCGACGGCGCCTCCGAGCGCGATCGCGGCGAGCTCGCGCCGGTCGCCGCCGAGGATCGACCCCATATGAGTGGGCAAACATAGCGTTTAGTGAGCACCCCTCACACTCGGGAAGGGCGCTCGCGCGTCCGATACGAGCGTGAAGTGAGCCGTTTCGGCGACAACCTCGCACGCAACAAACGCCTGATGGCGTACACCGCCGCCGCCATGTACGGCGGCGCGGCGCTCGACGGCGCGATCGAGGGCCTGGTCCCCGGCGATCCGCCGTTCGCGCTCACGCCCGTGATCGCCGCCGGTGCGATCGTGCTCGCGCTCGGGCTCGTCGGGCCGAGGCTGCCGCGCCGCGCGCTCGCGCTGCTCGGCCCGATCGGCGTGGGCCTGATCGGCTATGCGCTCGCGACCACGCCCGGCGCCGGCGACGGGGCGATCATGTACGTCTGGCCGGTGCTGTGGTGCACGTTCTTCTTCGGGCGCCGCGGCGCGCTCGGCAGCGTGGCGTGCGTCGCGGTGACGCACGCGATCACGCTGCTCGTGCTGCCAGCCGCGAGCAGCTACCCGGGCCGCTGGCTCGACGTGATGGTGTCGGTGTGCGTGCTCGTGGTGGTGGTGCTCACGCTCGTCGAACGCAACGCGCAGCTGCTCGCGCGGCTCGAGGGCGAGGCGCGGACCGACGCGCTCACGGGCCTCTTCAACCGGCGCGGCTTCGACGAGCGCGCGGGGCTCGAGCTGCTTCGCGCGAGGCGCGAAACCAGGTCGATCGCGGTGGTGGCGTTCGACATCGACTACTTCAAGCGCGTCAACGACGAGTGGGGCCACGAGACCGGCGACCGCGTGCTCGCCCGCACCGGCGAGCTTCTCGCGCGCGCCGCGCGAGACATCGACGTGGTCGCGCGCTTCGGCGGAGAGGAGTTCGTGGCGCTGCTGCCCGGCTGCCACGACCGCCAGGCCGAGGCGTTCGCCGAGCGGATGCGCGCGTCGCTGGCGAACGACAGCGACACCGGGCTGCCGGCCGTGCGCCTGAGCGCGGGCGTCGCCGCGCAGATCGCGCCGGCGAGCGTCGATGACATGCTGCACGCGGCCGACGACGCGCTCTACCAGGCAAAGCGCGGGGGCCGCGACCGCACCGTCGTGCTCCGCGACCGCGCAGCCCGGATGCACGCCGCGCCGGTGGACCCCGGCGCCGAGCTCTCGCTGCCGGCCTGAGCCGGGGCTCGCGCTCGGGCGCGGGCGTGGCCTACGCGAAGCCGAGCGCTTGCTCGATCGCCTCTGGAGCCTCCGCCACGTCGCGCCCCGGCCTAGCCTCGGCCTCGGTGAGGCAGCCCAGGCACGCAAAGCCCGGCTCGCCGTCCACGCAGCTCACCGCCACCCAGCCGATCGACGCGAGGCACGACTCGAGGGCGGGACTCAGGCATCTCACGCACAGCAACTCCATGTGAGTATTTTTACATGTCAACCCAGTTTTGCATAGCCGGGCTGGTTCGAACTTACGGAATGTTTCGCGCGGCTACTGCAGTTTGGACCTGGTCTCGACGTCTTTATCTGCGGCCCGCCCGGCCACGGGCGCGCGGGGCGCAACGCTACGCGCCCGAGCGCGGCGATTTCGTGTCCGACCTGTGAAATTCACCCGAGCGCAACGTGTGTGCGCGCCGCACTCGATCAGATGTCCGCTCGGGGTTGAGCGCGCTTGAGGAACCACTCACACTCGTCGACGCGGTCGGGTATGTCAGCGCCGGCTGCCCGCCTCGCCGCCACGGAAAGCGCAGCGCCCGCTTCGTGGCACCGACTCCGCCCGCACGGCCGCGTGTGGTGGGTGTACGGCGTGATGACCGCGCTGCTCCTCGCCTACCTGGTGTCGCTGATCGTGCGGCCCGCCGACGACAGCTCGACGCTGATCGACGGGTGGGCCGTCGCGGGCTGCGAGATCGTGGTGGGCGCCCTGGCGGTCGCAGCCGGGTTCGTGCGCGGGCGCGTGCGCCCGGTGCCGATCCTGCTGGGCGCGAGCCTGCTCGCGTGGGCCTCCGGCGACGTCGCCCAGACCGTGGAGTCGCTCGGCGGCGCCGAACCGCCGGTCCCGTCGGTGGCCGACGCCTTCTACCTGGTCTTCTACGCGCTCGCGTACGTGGGCCTCGTGCTGTTCATCCGCGGCGAGGTGCGCAAGCTGTCGATGCCCAACTGGCTCGACGGGGCCGTCGCGGGCCTCGGCGCCTCCGCCGTGTGCGCGGCGTTTGCGTTCAAGGCGCTCCAGCACAGCACCGGCGAAGGCGCGCTCGCGGTCGCGGTGAACACCGCCTACCCCGTCGGCGACCTGCTGCTGCTGATGCTCGTGGTGGGCGGCACCGTGCTGCTCGCCGGGCGCAGCCGCGCGCCGTGGCTGGTCATCGCCACCGGCATCACGGTCAACGTGGTCGGCGACACGTTCAACCTTCTGCAGCCGAACTCTCACCTCGGCGTGGTGATGGACGGCATCGCCTGGCCCGCGGCGATCCTGCTGCTGTCGATGGCCATGTGGCTGCCGCGCGGACACTCCGACCCGCTCGCGGTGCCGAAGCCCACCGGCATGTTCCTGCCGGGCCTGGCCGCCTCGGCGGGGATCGTGATCCTGTTCATCGATACCGCGGGCGAGGTGAACAAGGTGGCGGTCGGCCTGGCGACCGCGACGCTCATGTTCGTGTGCGTGCGCATGTCCACATCCGCACGCGCGCTGCGCTTCCTCACCGAGGAGCGCCAGCGCCAGTCGGTGACCGACCACCTCACCGGCCTCGGCAACCGCCGCCGGCTGTTCGACATGCTCGACGCCTTCTTCGCCGAGCACGCCGACGCGGAGGTGAAGCGCAACCTCGCGTTCCTGTTCATCGACCTCGACCACTTCAAGCAGGTCAACGACTCCTTCGGGCACCCCGCTGGCGACCAGATCCTCAAGCAGCTCGGCGAGCGGCTGATGTCCTCGCTCACCCCCGCCGACCTGCTCGTGCGCCTCGGCGGCGACGAGTTCGCGGCGGTGCTCGTGGACGCGGACGCCGACCGGGCGGAGCAGGTCGCCGCGAGCATCAGCCGCAGCTTCGACCTGCCGTTCACGTTCGACGCGCTGCGCGCGGAACTCGGCGCGAGCATCGGCATCGCGCTAGCCCCCGCGCACGCCACCGACAGCCACTCGCTGATCTGGTGCGCCGACGTGGCCATGTACCGCGCCAAGCTCGCGCGCTCGCCGTTCGCGCTGTTCGACCGCGAGTTCGACAACGGCGGCAACCGCCTGCGCCTCGCCGAGGAACTCGACAACGCCGTGGAGCACGACGAGCTCGTGCTCCACTACCAGCCTCAGCTCGACCCGCAGACCGGCGAGGTCTCGACGGTGGAGGCGCTGCTGCGCTGGCCGCACCCCGAACTGGGCCTGATGGAGCCCGCGAAGTTCCTGCCGCTCGCCGAGGAAGCCGGCCTGATGGGCGCGCTGACGCGCTGGGTGCTCGAGCACGCGATAGCGCAGGCTGCCGCGTGGCGCGCCGCGGGGCGCGACCTGAAGGTGTCGGTCAACGTGTCCGCCAGCGACCTCACCAACAAGGGGCTCGCGCCGATGATCGCGGAGCTGCTCGAGCGCCACGGCGTGCCCGGCGACTCGCTCGTGATCGAGATCACCGAGACCAACATGATCACCGACTTCGAGCGCTCCAAGGCGGTCGTGGACGAGATTCACGCGCTCGGCGCGGTCGTGTCGATCGACGACTTCGGCGCGGGCTTCACCTCGCTGGCCTACCTCAGCAACCTCGCCATCCAGGAGCTCAAGCTCGACCGCTCGCTGATCACCAAACTCGCCGCCGGCGAGCGCGAGCGCGACGTCGAGCTCGTGCGCGCCACGATCGCGCTCGGCCACGCGCTCCGGCTGCGCGTCGTCGCCGAGGGCATCGAAGACCCCCACACGCTCCAGCGGCTCTCGGAGCTCGGCTGCGACCTCGCCCAGGGCTACTTCATCGGCAGGCCCAAACCCGCCGCCGACATACCCGCGCGCGAAGCCGCTCCGCAGCAGCCCGCGCGCGCGAAGGGCGCCCCCCGCCGCCGGCCGGGCGGCGAGAACGGCCAGGGCCCCGCGGGCGCGGGAAAGCGCGGCGCCGCGCAGAGCCGCTCGCCCACGCCCTGAGCCGCTCGCTCACGCCCTGAGCCGTCCCGGCGAGAGCCAGGCGCTTCAGCGCCCGGTCACAATCGAGGGGGTGACTGCGTCGATCCCCTCATGCGGCAGAGAATCCGGCGTAGGCGACGCGGAGCTGCTCGAGCGCGCGCGCCGTGGCGAGGACGCCTGCTTCGGCGTCTTCTACGCGCGGCGCCGGGGCGCGGTGCTCGCTTACCTGCGCCCGCGAGTGCGCGACGCCGAGCTCGCGGCCGACCTGATGTGCGAGACGTTCGCATCCGCGCTCGAGGCGGTGCACGACCGCGATCGCGAGCTGCCGCGCAACCCCGTGGCGTGGCTCGT
Source organism: uncultured Solirubrobacteraceae bacterium (assembly GCA_963813685.1). GTDB lineage: Bacteria > Actinomycetota > Thermoleophilia > Solirubrobacterales > Solirubrobacteraceae > Palsa-744. Next base: position 109,124 of record CAWEZQ010000002.1, on the reverse strand, counting down.
CACGATCGCCCACCACGAGCTGATCGACGCGCTGCGGCGCGGCAGGGTGGCCGACGACGCGCGCCGCAGGCTCGGCCTCGAGCCGCTCGTGCTCGACGACGAGGACCTGCGCGCGGTGGACGAGCTCGCCGCCGAGGGCGACCTGATCGCGCAGCTCGCCGCGGAGCTTCCCGGCGACCAGCTGCGCGCGCTGCGCGCGCGCGTGCTCGACGAGCGCGCCTACCCCGAGATCGCGTTCGAGCTCGGCTGCTCGGAGGCGGTCGTGCGAAAGCGCGTGAGCCGCGCGCTCGCAACGCTCAGAACCAACAGAGGAGGACAGTCGTGAGCACGGCGCTCGACCACTTCGCAACGCAGCTCGTCGAGGCATCGCGCGTGCTGCGCGAATCGAACGGCTTCGCCGCAGGCGGAGCCCGGCGCGCGCCCGGCGACGCCCGCGTCTCCGGCGAGCCCGGACGCGCGCCGCTCGCGCGGCGGCTGCGCGACGCGCTCATGCGCAGGCGCACGCGCGCCGCCGCCGGCGTGCTTGCGATCGCAATTCTCGCCGGCGCCGGCTCCACCCTGTTCGGCCCGCGCGGCAACCCCCGCATGAGCCTCGCGCTGCAGTGCGGGCAGGCGATGCTCGAGAGCGTCACCGGCGAGCCCGTGCGCGACTGCACCACGCTGTGGCCGGTGCTCAACGGCGCGCCCGCGCCGCGCCTGCGGGCGTGGGTCGCATCGACCGGCGGCGCCGTCGTCGTCGTGCCCGCCGGCGCGCCGCCCGCCGGCGAGAGCGTGTTCCACTGGAAGCGGCTGCCCGCCGGCTTCACGCAGGACCGTGCCGCCGCGCTGCTGCGCGACCAGCTCGAAGACGTCGCCGGCGGGCTCTCCGCGCGCGCGTGCTGGTCGCCTCGGCGCGCCGAGTCGCTCGTCGCCGGAACGCTGCGCGCCGACGGGCTCGCATCCTGGCGCGTCGCGGTGAAACGCGAAGGCGGCGCAGGCGGCGCAGGCGGCGCCGGCTGCACCACCGCCGACGCGAGCGTCGAAGCCGCGCAGCGCGCCGTGGTGCTGATCGAGCGGCGCGTGCCGGCGCCGCGCGGCGGGTCGTTCCTCGCGCCCTCCGCGCGGCCGCGGCGCGAGCGGATCGCGCACGCCGAGCGCAGCGTCGTGAGCGCCCTGTCCGCGCTCGGCGCGCCCCGCTGCGCCTCCGCCTCGCGCGCCGCCGCGCTGTGGCGGCAGCGCGCCCGCGCCGCCGGCGTGGCGGCGGGCGAATACGTGCTCTTCACCGCCCGGCCCGCCTCCGCGACGCCGAGCCGCTGCGCGAGCGTCGCGGTGGACGGCCCGTGGGGTGGATCTCGCTACGACGTGGTCGTGATCGGCGCGGCCTGACGCGCGCCTTCCGCGCTCCACGTGAGCGTCGAGCCCTCGAACGACGGCGCGCCGATCGTGTGCGCCGCCGCGAGCCTGCGGATGCGCCCGCGGCGGTCGCGCACGTACAGCACCTCGGTGCGCGGAGAGTCCTGCGGCGTTTGCGCTTCGCCCACCCACGCGAGCGCGCCGCGCGCGGAGAGCGCGAGCGATCGCACGCCGCGGCCCACCGGCGCGCCGAGGTGTTCGAGCTGCGGCAGCTGTTCGGGGCCGGGGTCGGCGCCGTATTCCGAGCGCTGCCCGTCGGTGCCGATGCGCGCCTCGCGCCCGCTGCGCACGTCCTCGAGCCGCAGTTCCTGGCTGCTGCCGTACTTGCTGCCGTAGTCGTCCTCGTAGGCCACGAAGCTGCCCGCGCTCGTGACGCGCGTCACGCTGCCGCCGCCGCTGATGCCGCCGACCTCCGCGCGGGCGAGCACGCGCCGGCGCCCGCGCGGCGGCACGCACGCCGCGTACTCTTCCTGCACGCCTTCTTCGGTGGCGCTCACCACCTTCCACATCACCAGCCGGCTGCTCGACGCGAGCACCCTGAAGGGGCGCGGCGCCCTGCATCCGCGCGGCACCGCGGGCACCGCGAGCGTCACGTCCACCGCCGCGTAGCCGCGCACCACGGTTCCCGGCCGCGGCGTCTGCGCCACCACGAACAGGCGGCCGCTGCGGCCTTCGCGGCGGATCGCCGTGCGTCCGAGGCGCACCGTGAGGTCGCAGTGGTCGAGCGACGGTTCGGTGCTCGAGACCACCAGCGGGTCGCGCGCCGCGTCGAGCCCCACCAGCTGGTGTTCGAGGCCCACCAGCCGGGGCACGCGGCACTCGGGCGCGGGCGGGTACTGGGCGACTTCGCCGTGCCGCCCCACGCGCGCGATGCGCGCGGGTTCGAGTTCCGGCAGCGCCTCGCCCGCGGCCTCTTCCACTTCCCACGCGAAGTCGTTGGACCCCGGGCGTTCGTACGCCGCGCCCTCGCCCACCCACGCGTGGCCGCTGCGGTCGAACGCGATCCCGAACGCCGTCACGAGGCGGTTCGTGACCGTGGTCACGCGGCCCCACCGCGAGATGCGCGCCACTTCGCCCGAGTCGCGCGTGAACCACACCTGCCCGTCGGGGCCCGCCGCGAGGCCCTGCATGTTGCCGTTCTCGCCGAGCGCCTGCACGCCGCGGTAGGACGAGCGCGGGTTGAAGATGCGCACGCGGCCGGCCGCGCTCATCCGCCCGATCCTGTCGGCGCCCGCCAGGAACCACAGCTCGCCTCCCGACGCAACGATCGGCCGCGGCGGCGCGAACGGCCGTTCCACCGGGGCGATCCTCCGTCCGAGCGGGAACTCGCGGATGCGCCCGTCCGCGCCGATCCGCCCCACCCGCCCGGCGGCGTCGAGGAACCACATCGCGTGCTGCGGCCCGCGCACGATGCTCTCGGGCTGCGCGCCGCGGAGCAGCCCCGCGGCGAAGCGAGTGACCGCGCCCTGCGGCGAGATGCGCACTACCGCGCCGGCGCTCGTGGCGTGCGCCCCGCTCCTCCCGCTCTCCGTACTCCAGAGATTGCCCTCGGCGTCCGCCGCGAGACCGCGCATGCGCTGCCCCGCGGCGAGCGCGACGCGCGCCAGCGTGACCGTGCCGAGCGGCGTGGCCTCGCCGAGCACGCTGTCGCGGCCGCCCGCGGATTCGGCCAGGAACCACTCCGCGCCGCCCGGCGCGGGCGCGAAGTACTGCGCGAAGCGCGCGCCCGTGCCCGCCGGGAAGGGGAACCACTCGAGCGCGCCCGCCGGGGTCACGTAGCCCACGCTCTCGAATTCGTCTTCGATGCCGGCGGTGCCCGCCGACGCCTGCGCCGCCGCGCCGCCCCACCACACGCCGCCCTGCGCCGACGGCGCCAGCACGAGCGGCTCGCCGCGCGGAGCGCCGGGTTCCTGCCCCGCCGCGGGCGCCGCCGCGCCCGCCCACAGCGAGGCGAGCAGCGCGAGCGCACGTGCGAAGCGGCGGACGTTCATGTGAGCTCAAACCCCCCGTGCTGCCGATCGGGCCGGTGGGCGAGTTCGTGCAGGGGTTGGATTCGCGGGCGGCCCTTCCGTTGAATCACGAGGGTGAGCGCCTCACGAACGCGAACGCAGGTGTGGCTCGAAGGCCTCGGCGACTGGGCCTGGCCCGGCCGTGCCGTGCCCGAGCCGCCGCTGCCCCCCGCGTGGGTGCCCGCGGTGCCGCCGCGCCTCGAGTACGCCGCCGCCGGCGCGCCCGGCGGACAGCTCTCCGCGCACCCGCGCAGCACGCGCGGGACGCGCAGGATCCTCGTCGCGGGCGCGCTCAGCACGCTGCTCGCGATCGGCGCCGCCGTGGACGTGCGCGACCCGCGCGCCATCGACAGCGTGCTCGGCATCGGCCGGCCCGCGCCGCCGCCCGCCGCCGCCTATCCCGCGCGCCCGCGCACGAGCGAGCCGCCGCTGCCGGCGCTGCAGCCGCTCAGCGAGGACCGCGCGGGCAGCGAAATCGAGACCGCCAGCTACCGCTCGCCCGCGCTCGACGGCACCGGCTCGTTCCTCGTGTACCTGCCGCCCGGCTACTCCGCCGGTAGCGCGCGCTACCCCGTGCTCTACCTGCTGCACGGGCGCAACGGCCATGCCAACGCGTTCCTCGAAGTCGGCATCCAGCGCACGCTCGACCGCCTCATCCGCGAGGGCGCGATCCCGCCGATGATCGCCGTGATGGTGCAGGACCGGCCGGGCCTGAACAACTGGCGCAACATCGGCCGCCGCCACAGCGAGAGCTACGTGGTCGAAGTGCAGGAGCTGATCGACCGCATGCTGCGCACCATCCCCGCGCGCTCCGCGCGCGCGATCGCGGGCAGCTCCATGGGCGGCTTCGGCGCGATGCACGTGGCGCTCTCGAACCCCTACCGCTTCGCGGTCGTCGAGAGCTGGCTCGGCTACTTCAACAACCTCGAAGGCGAACTGCACCGCGACGCCTCCGCGATCTCGCGGCTGGGCATGCGCGCGTTCCTCTACGGCGCCGTCGCCGACCCCGTCGCGATGCCGTGGGAGGACCCCGAATTCGCTGCGGAGCTGCGCGCGGAGGGCGCGCAGGCCGAGAGCGCCATCTACCCCGGCGGGCACTCGCTCGAAAAAGTTCAAGCACACCTCGAAACCGGGCTGCTGTTCGCGGGCCGCTCGCTGACCGACGCGCAGCGCGCCGAAGCGATCGAAGAAGCGCACGCGCGCTGGCGCACCTCGCTGTAGAGCGCGCTCACACGGCGCTCGCCGAGCGCGCGTGTTCCGCGGCCCACTCGAGCGCGTAGTCCGCCACGTCCTCCCAGCCGTCCTGCCCGATCGTGAAGTGCGAGCGGCCCGGGAACTCCTTGTACTCCGTCACCGCCTTCGACTTGCGGTAGTGCTTCGCCGCCGTCGCGTCCACCACCGCGGGCACGATGTGGTCCTCGCCGCCCGCGATCAGCAGCAGCGGAGCGCGCTCGTCGTTGGCGAAGTCCACCCTGATCGGCGTGTGCGGGTTGAAGTTCGCGAGCGCGCCCTGGAAGAGCACCCGCCCGGGGCCCGGCACCGCATAGCGGTCGTACGCCTCGCGCGCCTGCTCCTCCGGGAGCGTGTTGGCGAACGCATACTGGAACTCCCCGAACGTGAGCGCCACCGCGCGGTGCGCGTTGAACGGATTCTCGAGCACCGGGAACGCCGACCTGAGCGTCGAGAACGGCAGCTTCGTGATGCCCTTCACCGCCGCCGCGTCGATCGCCACGCCCGCCGCGCCGAGGCCGCGGTCGAGCAGGATCTCGGTGAACGCGCCGCCGAAGGAGTGGCCCATGATGACCGGCGGCGCCGGCAGCGCGCGGATCACCGCGTCGTAGTGGTCCACGATCTCCTCGATGCCCAGCCGCTCGATCGCGCTCGGGTCCTCGCGGATCTGCTCGATGTCTCCCTCGAGCCCCGGCCACGCCGGCGCCAGCACCCGATAGCCGCGCGCGCTGTAGCGCTCCACCCAGCGCTCCCAGCTCAGCGGCGTCATCCACAGCCCGTGGATCAGCACGATCGTCCCGGTTGCCGGCTGCTCGCTGCTCATCGCTCCCATCCCCTCCCGTGCCGCGCGCTTGCGCGCTGTTCAGCTCAGAGCAAGCGATGTTACGCCCGCCGCGGCCCGTGCGCACGGAGCGCCCGCGCCTACACTCAGCCGCATCCCGGAGCTCGCCAGCAACGATCACGCCCGCGCCTCGCATATGCCGATCGCGGTCGGCGCGCAGGACGTGCGCGCGCTGCGCGGTCCGCTGCTGCGGCCCGGCCAGCCGCCCGAGCGGCTGCGCTACCCGCGCGACGAGGACCCCGGCACGCTTCACGCGGCCGTGCTCGAGGACGGCGTCACGCTCGGCGTGGTCAGCGCGATGCGCGATCGCTATCCCGGGCGCGCGGCGGGCTCGGCGGGCGAGGCGGACTGGCGCATCCGCGGCATGGCGACGCTCCCGGCCGCGCGCAATCGCGGGATCGCCTCGGCGCTGCTGCGCTTCTGTGAGGAGCATGCGCGCGCGGCGGGCGGCGAGCTGTTGTGGTGCAACGCGCGCACGCCCGCACGGGGCCTGTACGAACGCGCGGGGTTTGGCGCGGAGGGCGGGGAGTTCGAGATCCCCGACATCGGTCCGCACTTCCTGATGCACAAGTCGCTCCGGAGCGACAGTTAGAAACCAGCTGAAAAGTAGGACCGGGAGCGATCCCTGGAGAGGCCGGTCACCTCCAGGAATCGCTCCGCCGGCCCTATATCCCCCGGGCCCCCGACCACGACTTTACACGCTGTAACTATACACACCGTAGCCTACGTTGCGTAAACTGTCAAGCACGAATATGGCGACTCCCGCAAAAGTTCCCGCGCCCGATGTGGACGGCTACCGCCACGGACGCGTTCCGCGGCCGGTGCGCGAGCAGCAGCTGCTCGACGTGGCGGAGGAGCAGTTCGCGGAGCACGGCTACACGGGCGCGTCGATCGAGGAGATCGCGCGGCTCGCGGGCGTGACGCGGCCGATCGTGTACGACCACTTCGGCGACAAGGAGGGCGTGTACCTGGCGTGCCTGCGCCGCGCGCGCAGCGAGCTCGAGGACATGATCCTCGCGGCCACCTCCAAGGCGCGCTCGCCGCTCGAGATGATGCAGTTCGGCACGGACGCGTACTTCGAGTTCGTGGAGCGCCGCGGCAGGCGCTGGTCGGTGCTGTTCAGCGGCGCCGAACTCGCGGGGGCCGCGGCCGAAGAGGTGGCCAACCTGCGCTTCGCCACGGTGGCGCGCATCCGCGACCTGATCACCACGATCGCCGCGCCCGGCACCGACGAGGCCACGATCGAAGCGTTCGCGCACGCGATCTCCGGCTCCTCCGAGCAGGTGGCGAAGTGGTGGCGCGCGAACCCGCGCTTCACGCGCGAGCAGGTGGTGGGGCTGCAGGTGTCGTTCGCGTGGGGCGGGCTGCGCCAGTTGCTCCCCGAGCAGGCCTGAGTCCCCGAGCAGGCCTGAGTCAGCCGGCGGCGCGCTCGCGCGCGCGCTCCGCGAGATGCGCGACGCCGAGCTCCTCGTACAGCGCGGCGGCGCCGAGCAGCGTGCGCGGCGCGTCCTCGTCGCCGGCGTCGAGCTGGCGGCGGCCGATCTGCATGTCGCAGCGCGCCATCTCCAGCGGGCGCCCGAGCCGCTGCCATTCGGCGCGCGAGGCGCGCAGCTGCTCGAGCGCGCCGGGAAGCTCGCCGACGAGGCCCTGGGCCTCGAGCGCTGCCGCCTTGCCGGCGGGGTCGTGCACGCGCTGGGAGGCGCCGGCGGCCGCGTCGGCGGCCTCCTCGGCGGCCTGCGCGTTGCCGGCGAGCGTGGCCACGAGCGCGAGCGCGGCGTGCGCCTGCACGGACTGCGGCGCGAGCCCCGCGCGCTCGCACGTGGCGAGCGCCTCGCCGAGCGTCGCCTGTGCGCCGTCGAGGTCGCCGGCGTCGCGCAGCGTGACGGCGAGCGCGAGCAGCGCGCTGAAGGCGACCTCCGACAGGCCCACGCGCTCGGCGAGCTCGCACGCCGAGGAGAGCAGGCGCGCGGCGGCGTCCCAGTCGGCGTCGCGCCACGCGAGGCGCCCGCGCATGACGTTGGCGAGGCACAGCTTGCCCACGAGCCCCTCGCGTTCGGCGAGCTGCGCGCTCGCGTCGCTCGCGCGGCGCACCTCGTCCCAGTCGCAGTGGTAGAAGGCGATCTGCGCGAGCGCGGAGAGCAGCTCGACCTGCGCGGGCACCTCGCCGATGCGCTCGGCGAGCGCGAGCGCCTCGAGGTAGCGCTCCTTGGCGGCGGCGTAGTCGCCGTCGGAGTGCTCGAGGTTGTGGCCGAGCGCGAGCAGCGCGAGCACGGTCTCGCCCTCGTCGGACTCGCGCGCGAGCTCCACCGCGCGCTCGAGGTTCTCGCGCGCCTTGCCGGCGTCGCCGATGCGCCCGAACACGCGGCCGAAGATGCCGTGCGCGCGGCTCGCGGCGCGCGGCTCGCCGAGCGTCTCCGCGAGGCGCAGCGCCTTCTCGGATGCGTAGATCGCGAGCATGTTGTCGCCCACCTGCATGTACAGCCACGCGGCCTCCTCGTAGAGGCGCACGAGCGCGAGCGACGCGTCCTCGTCCTTGATCAGGTTGATCCCCAGCTGGTGGTGCTCGATCGCGGCCTTGCGCTCGCCCTTGTGCGCGAGCGCGGCGCCGATCTTGCGGTGGAGCTCCGCGGAGCGCTGCAGCTCGCCGCGCGCGTCGCGGAACGCGAGGCACCCCTCCCACGCGGCGATCGCGCCGTCCACGCGGCCGAGGCGCAGCGCCATGTCGCCGCTCTTCTCGGCGATCCGCTGCGCGCGCTCCTCCTCGCCGCCGGCGAGCGCGGCGGCGGCCTCGTAGTGCGCGAGCGCCTCGCTGTTGGAGTACAGCGCGGCGGCGGCGTCGCCGGCGGCCTCGCCGTACTCGAGCGCGCGGGCGCGCATCTGCGCGAGCTCCTCCACGGGCAGGTGCGCCTCGGCGGCGTATGCGGCGGCGCGCGCGCAGTGCTCCGCCACGAGGCCCACCGCGACTTCGCCGCGCCCGCCGGCGCGCTGCTCGATGAACTCGCTCACCTCCGCGTGCTTTCGCGCGCGCGTGGCCTTGGGCAGCATCTCGTAGGCCACGTCGCGGATCAGCACGTGCTTGAACGCGAGCTCGCGCTCGCCGGTGGCGCCGCGCGCGTCGCCGGGCAGCAGGATGTCCTTCTCGCGCAGCGCGGCGAGCGCGGCGCGCAGGTCGGAGCCGGCGGCCGCGGCGAGCGGCTCGAGCGCGCTCTCCCAGAACGTGCGCCCGAGCACGGCGGCGTGCGAGACGAGCTGGCGCTCGAACGGCGCCAGCGAGTCGAGCCGCGCGGCGAGCACGCCCTGCACGGTGTCGGGCAGCTCCACCGCGCCGCCGCCGTCCTCCTCGGCGATGCGCTGCACCATCGCCTCGGCGAACAGCGGGTTGCCGCCGGAGCGCTCCGCGAGCGCGCGCGCCTGCTCGCTCATCGCGCCGGACGCGAGCAGCAGCGCGTCGATCAGCGTGCGCGAATCCGCGGGCGCGAGCGGTTCGAGGAACGCCACGGTGGCGCTGCGGCGCATGGTGCTCCACGAGGGCCTGCGCTCGAGCAGCTCGTCGCGCGCGAGGCACACCTGCAGCACCGGCGCGCGAAGCCAGCGCGACAGGTAGTCCACGAGGTCGAGCGTGCCCTCGTCGGCCCAGTGGATGTCCTCCCACGAGAGCACCAGCGGACCCTCCTTGGCGAGCGCCTCGAACACCGCGCGCACCGCGCCGAAGAAGCCCTCGCGGGCGCTCTGCAGGTCCTCTTCGCCCGCGCCCGCCTCGCCCGGCGCGTCCGCGCCGAGCAGCCGCGCGAGCGGCGCGATGCGGCGCTCCGCGAGCCCGTCGCCCTCGTGCGCGGCGAGCAGCGGGCCGAACCGCCGCTCGAGCTTCGCGCGCACCTGCTCGCCTTCGTCGCCTTCGTCGATGGCGCACTCGTCGCGCAGCATCTCGATCAGCGGCCAGTACACCACCGCCTGGCCGAACGCGAGGCAGCGCCCGCGGCACACGCGCGCGCTCGCGGAGCTCTGCTCGAGGTCCTCTTCGAGCTCCGCGAGCAGGCGCGACTTGCCCACGCCGGCCTGTCCCACCACGGTGACGAGGTGCGGCGCTCCTTCGCGCGCGACGCGTTCGTAGAGCGTGTGCAGCCGCGCGAGGTCCTCGTCGCGGCCCACGAGCGGCGCGCGCGGACCGGCAGGCCCACCCGAGCGCTGCTCGCTGCTCACCGACACCGCCTCCCACGCGGCCACGCGCTCGGACTTGCCCTTCAGCTCGAGCGGCTCGAGCGCGCTGTAGGCGATCGCGCCGGCGCTCGCGCGCTCGGTGCGCTCGCCCACGAGGATCCCGCCGACGGGCGCAGCGGCCTGCAGGCGTGCGGCCACGTTGACCGCGTCGCCCAGCACGGTGTACGCGTCGCCCACCCGCCCCGCGAGCACCTCGCCGGTGTTGACGCCCACGCGCAGCGCCAGCTCCAGGCCGAACTCGGGCCCGAGCTCGCGGTTGAGCTCGGCCATCGCGGCCTGCATCCCGAACGCGGCGCGCACCGCGCGCTCGGGGTCGTCCTCGTGCGCCACCGGCGCGCCGAACACGCCCATCACGTTGTCGCCGATGTACTTGTCAACGCGCCCGCCGAAGCGCTCCACCTGCGCTGCGAGGCGCACGAGGCAGCGGTCCAGCAGCGCCTTCACGGTCTCGTGGTCGAGCTTCTCCGCCATCGCGGTGAAGCCCGAGATGTCCGCGAACAGCACCGTCACGGTGCGCCGCTCCTCTTCGTGTTCCACCGGCTGGGGCGCGGCGGGGGGCGCCGGCGGCGCGGGCCGGGGAGCGCCCGGCGGTGCGGCGGCGCCCGTCCCGGCCTGCGCGCCGGGTGCGGCGGGGACGCCCGGCGGCGAGGCGGCGCCGGGCGCAACCTGCGCGCCGGCCGCGCCCGCGAGCGCGCCGCCGCAGGACATGCAGAAGCGCGCGGACGGGGGCGCGGGGGCGCCGCACGCGGGGCAGCTGATGGCGAGCGCGCTGCCGCAGGACATGCAGAACTGCGCCTGCTGCGGGTTGGCGGTGCCGCACTGGGTGCAGCTGATGGCGGCCTCGCTCATACCGCAGATTGTGGCGCGAGGCGCTGCGCGCCGCCAGCCCGCGAGGTTTCGGCGGGGCGCCGCGCGGGTAACAGCGTGCGGCGTGCCGGTGAGGCGGCGCGCGCCGCCCGGGGGTCACGGGGGCCAGAGCTACAGAGAGATGAGGAGCGGGTCGATGCGCAACGGCTGTTTGGCGGCGTTGGCGGCGGTGCTGGCGGCGGGAGCTCTCGCGGCGCCGGTGCAGGCGGAAACGCTGCCGGTGGAATACAACGGCATCGCGGGCTACGCGCACGCGAACCCGACGGCGACCCCGCCGGGCGCCAACAACTTCTCGTGCAGGCCTTCGCGCGCGCACCCGCAGCCGGTGATCCTGGTGCACGGCACGTTCGCCGACATGGCCGACAGCTGGCAGGCGCTCTCGCCGCTGCTGTTCGACAACGGCTACTGCGTGTTCGCGCTCAACTACGGCTCCTACGAAGGGAGCGGCTCGATCGGCATCGACGCGGTGGGGCCGATCGCGCACTCGGCGGAAGAACTGTCGGCGTTCGTGGACCGCGTGCTGGCGGCGACGGGCGCGAAGAAGGTGGACCTGGTGGGCCACTCCCAGGGCGGCATGATGCCGCGCTACTACCTGCGCTTCCTGGGCGGCGCGGCGAAGGTGAAGGCGCTGGTGGGCCTCGCGCCATCGAACCACGGCACGACGCTCGAGGGTCTGTTCACGCTGGCGGGCTTCTTCCCGGGCGCGAACGAATTCACGGGCACGCTGTGCCCGGCGTGCGAACAGCAGAAAGCGGGCTCTGCATTCATTGAAGCGCTCAACGCGGGCAAGGAAACGGTGCCGGGCGTGGCGTACACGAACATCGAGTCCGACAACGACGAGGTGGTGACGCCCTACCAGTCGGCGTTCCTGTCGGGACGCAAGGTGACCAACATCCTCCTGCAGGATCAGTGCGCGCTCGACCAGGGCGAGCACCTGTCGATGCCCTACGACCACATCGCGGACGCGGATGTGCTGAACGCGCTCGACCCCAAGCACCCGGTGGCGCCCGCGTGCACGCCGGTGCTGCCGGTGGCGGGCGGATAGGCGGGCCGGGCGCAGCGAGCGGCGCCGCGCCGGGCGTGGCAGAGTTCCGCGGATGGCGAGAGGGCAGGCGCGAGGGGCGCCGCGCGAGCGCGCGGCGGCGATACGCGAGCGGCTCGGCGAGGTGCTCGACGAGCGCCCGGGCGAGCTGCGCAGGCTGAGCGGCGGCGCCTCGCGCGAGACGTACCTGCTCGCGAGCCCGTCGCACGGCGAGCTGGTGCTGCAGCTCGAACGGGGCGGCAAGCCCTCGGGCGAACCGCCGGGGCAGGCGGCGCTGCTCGAGGCAGCGGCGCACGCGGGCGTGCCGGTTGCGCGGGTGATCGCGCACGGCGAGGACGACGAGGCGCTGGGCCGCAGCTGGACGCTCGTGCAGGCGCTGACTGGCACCACCGATCCGACGGAGATAGTGGCGGCTGACGCCGCTGACAGTCGCGCGGAGCTGATCGACAGCGTCGCGCGCGCGCTGTGCGCGGTGCACGCGATGCCGGCCGAGGAGGCGCTGGCGCCCGCGGTCGATCGCCCGCTGGCGCAGCTGCGCGGGCTGCACGACGGGCTCGGCGAGCCGCACCCGGTGTTCGAGCTCGCGTTCAGGACGCTCGGCGAGGACCGCGCGCCGTCGCGGCGCACGCTTGTGCACGGCGACTTCCGCATGGGCAACCTGATGGTGGACGGCGAGCGCGTGACGGGCGTGCTCGACTGGGAGCTCGCGCACATCGGCGACCCGGTGGAGGACCTCGGCTGGCTGTGCGTGCCGGCGTGGCGCTTCGCGCGGCCGGACCTGCCCGCGGCGGGGATCGGCACGCGCGAGCAGCTGCTCGACGCATACGCGCGCCACGCGGGCGTGGAGGTGCAGCCGGATGCGCTGCGCCGCTGGGAGCTCGCGGGCACGCTGCGCTGGGGGGTGATCTGCGTGATGCAGGCGAGCGCGCACCTGTCGGGCGCGATCCGCTCGGTGGAGCACGCGGTGATCGGCCGGCGCGCGTGCGAGGTCGAGTGGGACCTGCTGCAGATGCTCGACGCGGGCGGGGGCGGGCCGGCGCAGGCGCGCGGCAGCGACGGCTCGCAGGGCGCGCAGGCGCCGGCCGGCGCTGAGGCGCGCGCTGGCGGCGAGGCGCGCGCTCACGGCGAGGCGCGCGCTGAGGTGCACGACCGCCCGAGCACGGCGGAGCTGCTCGAGGCGGCGCGCGGCGCGCTCGGCGACGACGTGCTGCCGCTGCTGGAAGGCCGCGCGGCGTTCCAGGCGCGCGTAACGCTGCGCGCGCTCGGGATGGTGCGCCGCGAGCTCGAGCACGCGGGCGCGCACGCGGCGCTGCGCGCGCGGGTGCTCGCGCAGCTCGGCGCGGAGGACGAGCGCGAGCTCTCGGCGGCGATCCGCGAGGGCGCGTTCGACGGACGCGAGCGCGAGCTGTGCGCGGCTCTTCGCGAGCTGGTGCGGGCGAAGCTCGAGGTGGCGAACCCGCGCTACCTGCACACATACGAGGACAAGGAGGAGCCGTGAGTGAGGAGCTGCCCGACGACGTGACCGCGCTGCTGGCGGAGATAGACGAGTTCATCTCCGACCAGGTCCGACCGCTGGAAGCGGAAGGGGACAACGCGCGCTTCTTCGACCACCGCCGCGAGTACGCGCGCACCGACTGGGACGGGGGCGGCGAGCCGTGCGCGGAGTGGGAGGCGCTGCTCGAGCGGATGGTCGAGCGCGCGGACCGCGCGGGCCTGTGGCGCTATGCGCTGCCGCAGGAGCTGGGCGGACGCGGCGGCTCGAACTTCGCGATGGCGGTGGCGCGCGAGCACCTCAACCGGCTGGGCATCGGCCTGCACAACGACCCGCAGAGCGAGATCTCGATGATCGGCAACTTCCCCACGGTGATCCTCGCGCACGAGTTCGGCACGCCGGAGCAGCGCGAGCTGTTCGTGCAGGGCGGGCTGCGGCGCGAGGTGGGGCTCGCGTTCGGCCTCACCGAGCCGGCCCACGGCTCGGATGCCACGTACATGGACACCACGGCGGTGCGCGACGGCGGCGAATGGGTGATCAACGGAGCGAAGCGCTTCAACTCGGGGATGCACCGGGCGAGCCACGACCTGGTGTTCGCGCGCACCTCGGGCGCGCCGGGCGACGCCAGGGGGATCACCGCGTTCGTCGTTCCGCGCGACGCGCCGGGGCTGCGCGTGGAGTTCATGTGGTGGACTTTCAACATGCCGAGCGACCACGCGGAGGTCACGCTCGACGGCGTGCGCGTGGGCGACGAGGCGATCCTCGGCGAGCTCGACCTCGGACTCGCGCTGGCGCAGCGCTTCGTGCACGAGAACCGCATCCGCCAGGCGGCGTCCAGCCTCGGAGCGGCGGCGTTCTGCATCGACGAAGCCGTGAGGTGGGCGCGCGAGCGCACCGTGTGGGGCAAGCCGCTGTGGCGAAACCAGGCGATCCAGTTCCCGCTCGCTGAGCTGTGGACCGACTGCGAGCTGGTGCGCGGGCTCGTGCGCCGCACGGCGGCGGAGCTCGACCGCCACCACCACATGGAGGTGACGCACCTCGTGGCGATGGCCAACTACCGCGCGAACAGGCTCGCTTGCGAGGCGGCCGACCGCGCGATGCAGACGTGCGGCGGGATGGGCTACACGCGCCACATGCCGTTCGAGCACATCTACCGCCACCACCGCCGCTACCGGATCACCGAGGGCAGCGAGGAGATCCAGATCCGCAAGGTGGGCTACGAGCTGTTCAGGGAGCGATGAGCCCGTTCGGCAAACGGCGCGCGAAGGAGCCCGACGTGCTGGTCGGCGATCCGCGCGTGGACGGCTGGGAGACCGTGAGCACGTTCGAGGACAGGACCACCGCGCTCGCGTGGCGCGATCAGCTGCGCGCGATGGGCGTGGACGCGAGCTGCACCGCCGATTACCCGCTCGACCGCCACGGCCGCGGCGACATCTACCTGGTGGTCCCGCCCGGCCAGTGGTCACGCGCGAACGAGATAGTCGAGAATCTCGAGTGATGAAGATCCACGCGCTCACCACCGGCACCGTCCGCCTCAAGCACGCCTTCCTGTTCCCGCGCCCCGGCATCCGCCGCCAGCTCGACCTGTTCCTGCCCGGCGAGTGGTCGGGGCCGATGCCGATCCACTGCTGGGCGGTGGAGCACGAGGACAGGCTCATGCTCGTGGATACCGGCGAGACCACCGAGGCCAACGACATCCCGTTCGCGCGATTCGACCTGAAGCGCGAGGAAGAGCTGCCCGGCGCGCTGGCGGCAGCGGGCCTGTCGCTCGAGGACGTATCCGAGGTGGTGCTCACGCACCACCACGGCGACCACGTGGACGGGCTCGTGCACGTGCGCGCGCCGGCGAGCATCAACCAGGCCGAGCTGAAGTTCGTGGCGACGGCGTTCCCGAGCGTGATGCGCCGCGTGCTGCGCCAGCCGCTGCCGCCGGGCTTCGCGCCGCGGCCGTTCGTGATCGACGGCGAGCCGTTCGGGGCGTTCCCTCGCAGCCGCGCGCTCAGCGCGGACGGGCGCATCGTGGCGGTGGAGACGCCTGGGCACACGCCCGGGCACATCTCGGTCATCTGCGTGGACGACGAGGGCCGCCACGTGATGATCGCGGGCGACGCCACCGACTCGCTCGAGCAGCTGCACGCCAAGCGCGCGGACGCCGTGGGCCCGAAGCCGAAGGTGCACGTGGCCACGCTCGAAACGATCCTGGCGCACTGCGCGCAGCACCCCACCGTGTTCCTGCCCTCGCACGACCCGGAGTCGGCGGCGAGGCTCGCGGGCTCGGTCACCGTGTCGGTGTGAGCGCCGGCGAGCTCGGCGTGGTGATGCCGTTCTGGCTCGACCGCCCGGATGTGGAGGCGCTGGACATCGCGGTGGCGGCGGAGCGCGCGGGGATCGAGACGGTGTGGGTGGGCGAGATGGCGACGTTCGACGCGTTTGCGCTCGCGACCGCGGTCGGCCTCGCCACCGTGCGCACGCGGCTGAAGGTGGGACCGCTCGCGGTGGCGGTGCGAAGCCCCGTGGCGATCGCGCTGGGCGTCTCCTCGGTGGCGACGCTCGTGGGCAGGCCGGTGGACGTCGCGCTCGGGTCCTCGAGCCCGTTCATCGTGAGCGGGTGGCATGACCGGCCGTGGACGGGGCTGGCGGCGCGCATGCGCGAGACGGTGCCCGCGCTGCGCGCGCTGCTGGACGGCGAGCGCGCGGACTTCGACGGCGAGCACGTGCGCGCGCACGGCTTCAGGCTGCGCAACCCGCAGCCGCACGCGACGATCACGGTGGCCGCGTTCGGCCCCGCGGTAACGCGCGTGGCCGCGCGCCACGCGGACGAGGTCGCGCTCAACATCGTCTCGCCCGCGCACGTCGCCGACGTCCGCGCGCGCATCGACGTGGAGGCCGCCGCCGTGGACAGGCCGCCGCCGCGCCTGGCGGTGTGGGTCGCCGCGGCGCTCGATCCGGGCGAGCGAGCGCGCGCGCAGGTGGCGGGGCAGCTCGCGGCCTACCTCGGCGCGCCCGGCTACGGCGAGCAGTTCGCACAGCTCGGTTTCGGCTCGCTCGTGCAGCGCGCGCGCTCGGGCGCGCGGCGCTCGGAGCTCGCGCGCGAGCTGCCGGCGGAGCTGATCCGCGAGGTCGGCGCGTTCGGGGACGCCCGCGAGGTGGCCGCGCGAATCGCCGCCTACCGCGACGCGGGGGCAGACCACGTGGGCATCGTGCCGAGCACCGCCGAAGACCCCGCGGGCGAGCGCGTGCTCGCGGCGCTCGCGGGCTGAGTCGCGCCCATGCCGGGCGGCGCTCAGTCCAGCAGCGCCAGCAGGCGCCCCGCGGGGCGGCGCTCGATCTCGGGCGCGAGCTCCACGTGGTAGGCGAGCAGGCCGACCGACGGCGCGACGCTGAAATCGGCGACGGTGGGCTCGCCGCCGAGCAGGTCCTCCTCGAGCCACGCGTCCACGCGGTCGAGCGCAGCGCGCGCCTGCGCGAGCAGCGCAGCTTCGCCGTCCGCGCCCACGGCGAACACGCGGCCGAATGCGCCCGATGCGATCCGGCGCGTGGTGTTGCCGCGGAACAGGAGCGGGCCGAGCGGGCCACTCGCCCCGCCGTTCTCAAGGCGCCCGCGCGAGCCCGCAGCGAGCACGAGCCGGCGCGCCACCATCTGCAGCTCCTGGTCGCTCCACGTCTCGATCTCCTCCACCTGCCTGCGGCGCTCTGGATCGGATGGGAAGAGCGGCGGGTCCGGCTGGACCGCGTCGAGGTGGCGCGCGATCTTCGGATTGGTCATCACGCGGGTGCCTCCCATGCGAAGCGCGGGCACCGTCCCGCTCCAGTTGGCGAACGCGAGCTGGATGCCCGCGCGGCCGTTGACGGTGCGCGGCGCGCGCTCGCCGTCGCGGAAGCCGAGCAGGCGCAGCGCCGAGCTGTGCGGGCCGGAGGGGAGCGTCACCGTGTCATAGGGGATTCCCTTGCGATCCAGAGCGAGCATCGCGGAGCGGCACGAATGCGAGCCGAGGATCACATACAGCTTCGCGGGCGCCGTCGCGGACGCAGTCATCGACGTTAGTTCTACAGCGCCGGGACCCCGAAGGGCATTCGCAATGGAGCCGCGTTGACACCGCTCGAACGGCAGCGTGCGTGTACCGCCGTCTTCAGGGCGACTGCGGCAGCGCGCGCGACCCGCGCTTGACGGCGGCCGGCGCGGACGCGGGCGGGACCACCGGCCCGACGTCCCCGTCGGGCGCCTCGTCGATGTCGACGATCACGGGAGCGTGGTCGCTCGGGCCCTTGCCCTTGCGCGCCTGGCGGTCCACCCAAGCGGCGCGCACGCGCTTCGCCACGCTCGCGCTCGCGAGCACCAGGTCGATTCGCATGCCGAGGTCCTGGTGGAACATGCCCGCGCGGTAGTCCCAGTAGGTGAACACGCGCTCGCGCTGCGGCCAGCGCTCGCGCACGACGTCGTGCAGGCCCACCGACTCCAGGTCGCGCAGCGCGTCGCGCTCGGGAGCGGTCACGTGCGTGTGGCCCACGTACGCGTCGGGGTCGAACACGTCGATGTCGGCGGGCGCGATGTTCATGTCGCCGCACACCAGCGCGGGGTCCGGCCGCGCGGCCACGTCCGCGCGCAGCGCCTGGAGCCACGCGAGCTTGTAGCGGTAGTGCTCGGAGTCGGGCGTGCGGCCGTTGGGGACGTACACGCAGTGGACGCGGATTCCGGCGCACGTCGCCGTCAGCGCCCGCGCCTCCGGGTCGGGGAAGCCGGGCGCGCCCGGCACGCCCACCGCCACGTCCTCGAGGCCCACCTTCGAGGCGATCGCAACGCCGTTCCACTGCGCCGTGCCGTGGCGCGCCACCTCGTAACCGCGCGCCGCGAGCTCGCCGCCGAGCAGCTCGTCGAACGCGTCGTCGGAGAGCTTCGTCTCCTGCAGGCACGCCACGTCCGGCCTGCGCTCGTCGAGCCACGGAAGCAGCCGCGGCAGCCGCTGCCTGGCCGAGTTCACGTTCCACGTGGCGAGGCGCACGCGCGTACCGTAGCCATCCGTTCTGGTACGGGCGGCTTCGGCGCGCCTCAGGCCGGCGGCCCGGCCGCGACGAGCGCCTCGAAGTTCTCGTACAGGCGCGGCTCGCCCAGCTGCGCGCGAAGCTTCATCGCGGAGGGCCCCACGCGCGCCCACACCCCGCCGAGCCACAGCCAGTCGTGCACGAGCTCGGCGTTGATCAGGTTGTGCTTGACGAGCGTGCCGATCGTCTCGCCGAACGTGAGCATCGTGCGTACCGGCACGTCCATCGCCTCGGCCGTGTCGGGGTCGAAGCCCTCCGAGAAGATCGCGGGCATCGCGTCGTGCACGCCGAGCGAGGTGCTCCACTGCGCGAGCTGGATGAGCAGCTGCGCATCCTCGTGGGTGGCGGGGCTCATGGGTTCACGCTCCTTTCGAGTGGGTGAAGGGTGACGCGGGGTCAAACATACCCCCGCGCGCGACCCGCATGACGCTACGATCCGCTCTGCGCGCCCCACACATTCGCGAATCACCTGAAGGAGGGACCATGACGCTCAAGCTCGGCGACGTAGCGCCTGATTTCGAGGCGGAAACCACCGAGGGACCGATCCGCTTCCACGACTGGATCGGCGATTCGTGGGCGGTGCTGTTCTCGCACCCCAAGGACTTCACCCCGGTGTGCACCACCGAGCTCGGCTACATGGCGAAAATCAAGCCGGAGTTCGACAAGCGCAACACGAAGATCGTGGGCCTCAGCGTGGACCCGATCGACAAGCACTCCAACTGGGCCAAGGACATCGAGGAGACGCAGGGCGCGGCCCCCAACTACCCGATGATCGGCGACTCCGACTTCCACGTCTCAAAGCTCTACGACATGCTGCCCGCGGACGTGTCCGGCGACGCCGCCGACCGCACGCCCGCCGACAACCAGACGGTGCGCAACGTGTTCGTGATCGGGCCCGACAAGAAGATCAAGCTGATCCTCGTGTACCCGATGACCACCGGGCGCAACTTCGACGAGGTGCTGCGCGTGATCGACTCGCTGCAGCTCACCGCCAAACACAAGGTCGCCACGCCGGTCAACTGGCAGGAGGGCGACAAGGTGATCATCGCGGGGTCGGTGTCCGACGACGAAGCCAAACAGACCTACCCCGACGGCTGGGAGTCGCCCAAGCCCTACATCCGCATCGTGCCTCAGCCCACGGGCTGAGGCAGGGCGGCTCCGGCGCGGTGGCTCGGGCGCGTTCGGTCCGGAGGGTTGACAAGTAGCTTGAACACGGGCGCCCGCGGGTATATGGATCCGCGCCCCCGATGACCGGCCTGTCCCCCGAATCCCCGCAATCCGAGCAGTTCGACGATCACTCCGCGCTCGGCGTGACGCTTGCGGAGATCTCCCGCGCGATCGTGGCGATCCAGAAGCGCAACTACGGGAAGGGCCCGAAGCGCGCCCGTGCGCACCTGGCCAAAGACGTGCTCACGGTGATCCTCGAAGGCGGCTACACCACGATCGAGCGAACGCTCGAGGAGCACGGGCACAGCAACGAGGTGATCGTCACGCGCCTCGCGATGCAGAAAGCCGTCGAATCGGAGATGCGCGCCGCCGTGGAGACGACCCTGGGCCGCTCGGTGCGCTCGTTCATGAGCGGCAACGACCCCTCCAACGCGCTGCAGGCGGAGGTGTTCGTGCTCGCCGCGACGGAGGAGCCAGAGCAGGACGGCGAGCTCTTCGCGGTCGGCTTGGACGGCTCCGAAGACGCATCCTGACGGGGGGCGAGCCGGCGCGCTTCTGCTAGCTTTTCGTGTGCTCCGTGCCTCTTGCAGGGGGGCGGAGTCCATCTTGTAGGCGGGCCGGGCCAGGCGACACACAGCGCGCCTGCAAGCCGCCGCCGGAACTTCATCAGGTTACGTTCACGCTGCCTCGGGCCGCGTGGTGAAGGGAGGGCGAGATGCCAAACGGACACTCTTCTGCGACGTACAGGCTGTTCCGTCTCTGCCGTGCGGGCGACCTCGACGCCCGCGAGGCGCTCATCACTAGCTACATGCCCCTAGCGCGGCGGCTCGCGCGCAAGTACTCGCGGTCGTCGATTCCCCAGGAGGACCTCTCGCAGGTCGCGAGCCTCGCGCTCGTAAAGGCGGTCGACCGGTTCGACCCGGACCGCGGGAGGCCGTTCGAGGCGTACGCCACGCCCACGATCCTGGGCGAGCTGAGGCGCTTCTTCCGCGACACCACCTGGGCGGTGCACGTCTCGCGAGGCGAACAGGAGTGTTCGCTCGCCGTGCAGGAGGCTGTCGAGCTGCTCTCGCACGAGCACGGCCGCTCCCCCACCGTGCAGCAGCTCGCGCAGTTCCTCGAGCTGAGCGAGGAGGAGGTATGCGACGCGCTGCAGGTCGCGCAGGCGTATTCGGCGACATCGCTCGACGCCCCGGCGAAGAGCGGCGAGGAGGAGAGCGAAGCCACGATCGGCAGCGAGATCGGCGATCTCGATCCGGCGTACGAGGCCGTGGAGCGAAGCATGCTGATCGGCCAGCTGAGCGCCGGATTGGGCGAGCGCGAGCAGCTGCTTCTCAGGCTGAGGTTCGACGGCGACATGACGCAGTCGCAGATCGCGGAGCGCATCGGCGTCTCGCAGATGCAGGTCTCGCGGCTCCTGCACGCGGAGTTCGCGAAGCTGCGCGCGAAGATCGGAGACGACGTGCCGGTGTGAGCCGCCGGGTGTGGGTCCGCGCGCCTTGCCGCGCGTCGGTCCGTCGATACGGCATTGCGTGTTGAACGCGCCTGATCGGGTAGGCGAACCGTGACGAGCTTTCAATCGCTTGAAGGGAGGTGGACGCCAGTGGCAACCACCAAGCAGACGCAAGCCGCGAAACGGAACATCGGCAAGGCGCGCGATGCCGCCCGCAACTCGCGCACGATCGCTCATCTGCCCGCGGAGGTGCGCAAAGACCTCGGCCGACAAGCAGCGAAAGCGCGCGCGCGTGGAGGCGAGCCGGGGCACGCGCTGGAGGACCGGACCCGCTCGGAGATCTACGAGGTCGCCAAGCGTGAAAACATCGCGGGCCGCTCGAAGATGGGCAAGTGGGATCTGATCAAGGCGATCCGCGCGAGCCGGTGAGCGGGCCTAGGACGCGTTCACGCCCCTGAGCCGCGCGGCCGCATCCTGCAGCCGGTCATCCCCCCAGAACACCTCGTCGCCGATCGCGACCGTGGGGACTCCGATCACCCCGAGCTCGAACGCTGCCTCGGTGGCGCTGCGCAGCGACTCCTTGACCTTCTCGGCGCCGACCTGAGCCTGCACCTCGCGCGGGTCCAGGCCGGCCCCCTCCGCGGCCTCGAGCACGCGCGAGGGCAGGCTCAGGTCGGCGCCGCGCTGGAACGCGTTGCGGTATGCCTGCAGCGTGAACTCGCGCCCCCGCCCGGCCGCGAACGCGTACGTGGCGGCGCGCATCGCGGTCAGGTAGTTGGTGGGCCACGGGTCGGGCCAGCGCACGGGCGGAAGCCCGTAGTGGCGGGCGCGGCGCTCGATCTCGGCCATGCCGGCCTGCCGGAGCTCGTAGTCGCCGAGCGCCCACGAGCTCCGGCCGGTGAGCTTGAAGATCGCGCCGAGCAGCACCGGCTGCCACTCCACGGGCGCGGGCAGGACGGTGTCGAGCCGCTCTGCGGCGAGGTAGCCGTAGGGCGAGCCGAGATCGAAGTAGAACGTGACGGGCGGCACTGGACTTGGCCACTCCGAAGCCCTTTCCGGGCGCTCCGGAGCGTTCGGTAAAGTGAACGTTTCGTTCTCTATGATAGACGATCGAGATGCACGCGGCGTGCAGGACATCCTCGCGTCGAACCTGCGCCGGCTGCGCATCGCGCGCCACTTGTCGTTGTCGGAACTCGCGCGCGCGACGGGTATGGGCAAGGCGACGCTGTCGGGCATCGAGAACGCGCGCTCGAACCCCACGATCGAGACGCTCGCCGGCCTCGCGGGCGCGCTGCGCGTGTCGATCCTCGAGCTGCTCGGGGAGCTGCCGCCCGGCGAGGTGCGGATCGTGCGGTCGGCGGACGCCGCGTTCGACCCGCGGGCGGGCCTCGCACGCCGCGTGCTCGACGAGTGCGAACCCGGCCGGGGCGTGGAGGTGTGGGAGCTCGCGCTCGATGCGCTGGAGTCGCGCGAGCCGGCTCCGCGGGCACAGGGAACGCGCATGAGCCTGTATGTGATCGAGGGCTCGCTGATCGCCGGGCCGGTCGAGCGCAGCACGGAGCTGGGGCGCGGCGACTACATGAGCTTCCCGGCGGACGTGCCGTATGTGCTGGCGGCGGGGCGCAAGCGTGCGCGCGCGCTGGCGCTCACGCAGACCCCGGAGGCGAGCTGAGGATGGCGCTCGCGAGCGCGCGCTGCGCGCGGGCATCCGCAGATTCGCGGCGACGACGAGCCACGGCAACGAGGGCGCGCTCGAGCTCGCACGCCGCTTCGGCGCGCTCTGCGGCCCCGGCTCGGAGCTGCTCATGTCGTGAACCTCCTGGGTCGATTTCCGAGTCTCAACGCGGGCGCCTGCGGCGGACGGGCGCGCGGCCCGCGGGTTGCGTCGGCGCCTTCCCGGGTGCCGACAGCGGCGGGATGCGACGCTCCTGCGCAGCGTCGGCGGCGATCGTGACCTGCTCGCCGTGGTGGCTGACCTCGAGCGGGTCGCCCGATGCCAGCTCGTAGCGCGCGCGCTGGTGGTCGATCTGCACGCGCAGCTGGCGGCCGCGGTAGAGCAGGCCGAAGCCCAGCCGCGTGATCTCGCGCGGGAGCCGCGGGCGGAACGAAAGGCGTCCGTCGTGGTCGCGCATGCCGCCGAAGCCCGCGACCGCGACGATCCACGCGCCTGCGAGCGAGGCGAGGTGCAGGCCGTCGCGGGTGTTGTGCTCGATGTCGTCGAGGTCGATCAGACCGGCCTCGCCGAAGTAGTCGTAGGCGAGCTGCATGTGCCCCACCTCGGCGGCGATCACCGCCTGGGTGCAGGCCGACAGCGAGGAGTCGCGCACGGTGAGCTCCTCGTAGTAGGCGAAGTTGCGCGCCTTCTGCTCGTCGGTGAACGCGTCGCCGCGCAGGTGCATCGCGAGCACAAGGTCGGCCTGCTTGACGACCTGCTTGCGGTACAGGTCGAAGTAGGGGTAGTGCAGCAGCAGCGGGTAGCTCTCGGGCCCGGTGGCGGCGAAGTCCCAGCGCTGGTGCTGCGTGAAGCCCTCGCTCTGCGCGTGCACCTCGAGCTCGCCGTCGTAGGGGGGCACGATCGCCTCCGCCGCGTCGCGCCACGAGGCTGCCTCCTCGGAGTCCACCGAGAGCTCGGCGGCGCGATCCGGGTGGCGCTCGACGATCTCGGCGGCGGCGCGCAGGTTGCGCTGCGCCATGAGGCTCGTGTAGACGTTGTCATCGGCGAGGGCGCTGTACTCGTCGGGACCGGTGACGCCGTCGATGCGGAAGCGCCCGGAGGCGTCGTGGTGGCCGAGCGAGCGCCACAGGCGCGCGGTCTCGATCAGGATCTCCGCGCCCGCGTCGCGTTCGAAGTCGGGATCCTCCGCGGCGTCGCGGTAGCGGATCGCGGCGTCGGCGATGTCGGCGTTGACGTGGAACGCGGCGGTGCCGGCGGGCCAGTAGCCCGAGCACTCCTGGCCCCTGATCGTGCGCCACGGGAAGGCGGCGCCCTCGAACCCGAGCTCGCCGGCGCGCTCACGCGCGAGGCCGATCGTGTCGCGACGCCAGCAGAGCGCGTCGCGCGCGGCCTGCGGGGCGGCATAGGTGAGCAGCTGCAGCACGAACGCCTCGGTGTCCCAGAACGTGTGGCCGTCGTAGCCGGTGCCGGTGAGCCCCTTGGCCGGGATCCCGCGCTGCTCGGCGCGCGCGGCGGCCTGCAGGCAGTGGAACATCGAGGCGCGCAGCGCGCTCTGCAATTCGTCGTCCCCGTGGAGCTCGACGTCGCAGCGCGCCCAGAACTCGTCGAGGTAGGCGCGCTGGGCGGCGAGCAGCCCCTCCCACCCCGTCTGGCGCGCCTCGAGGACCGCCGCGCGAACCTGGTCGGCGACTGCGGTCTCCGAACGCGTGCCCGACCAGCCGTAGCCGATCAGCTTGACGACCTGCAGGCGTTCGCCCTGGGCGAGGTTGGCCGCGAACATGACCCGCGCCTGGTCGTCGGTGGACTCGCTCGTGGATTCGATCGCCTTGGGCCCGTCGACGATGTGGTCCATCCCGGCGGCCATCAGCAGCTCGCTCGCTCGCGTGCAGTGTGCGAGTACGGCGGCCTTGTCGCGCACACGCGAGAGCACCGGCTGAAGCGTCGTGCCGGGCACCATTCCCGCGCGCGGATCCCCGTCCTCGCCTGGCAGCGGCTCGTTGGCGACGAGCTCGGACTGGAGAACCACGCGCAGCGGCGCCTCGACGGCCTTCACCTCGAAGCAGATCGCGGCGATCGCGCGCTGCGCGAAGGACACGAGGCGCGTGGAGCTGACCTGCACGCGCGCGCCGGTGGGCGAGCGCCAGTCGGCGGTGCGTCGCAGCACCCCGTCGCGCAGGTCGAGCACGCGCTCGTGACTCGCGAGCTCGCCGTAGCGCACGTCGAACGCCTCGTCCTCGACGAGCAGGCGGATGATCTTGCCATTGGTGACGTTGATCAGGCTCTGACCGGCCTCGGGATAGCCGTAGCCGGCCTCGGCGAACGGCAGCGGCACGACCTCGTAGAAGGAGTTCAGGTAGGTCCCCGGCAGGCCGTTGGGCTCGCCCTCGTCGAGGTTGCCGCGCAGCCCTATGTGCCCGTTTGAGAGCGCGAACACCGACTCGGTCTGCGCGAGGACGTCGAGCTGCAGCTCGGTCTCTCGCAGCGCCCACGGCTCGAGCGCGAAGCGAGGGTGGTCGATCACGAGCGCATCAGCTCGCTGAGGTCCGTCACGACGACGCTCGCGCCGTGGCGGCGAAGCTCCTCGGCCTGGCCCACACGGTCCACTCCGACCACGTACCCGAACTCGCCGGCCCTCCCCGCTTCGACCCCCGCGAGGGCGTCCTCGAACACCGCCGCGTGCGCGGGGGGCGAGCCGAACGCGCGCGCGCCGGCGAGGAACGTGTCGGGCGCGGGCTTTCCGCGCAGGTGCTCGCGCTCGGCGGTGACGCCGTCGATGCGGACCTCGAACAGGTCCTCGATGCCGGCCGCGCGCAGCACGTCGCGGCAGTTGGTGCTCGAGGAGACCACCGCGCGCCGCAGCCCCGCGTCGCGGGCTGCCTTCACATAGGCGACGGATCCCTCGTAGGGCTCGACTCCCTGTTCGCGGATCAGGCGCAGCACGATCTCGTTCTTGCGGTTTCCGAGGCCGTCGACGGTTTCTTCCTCGGGCGAGTCCTCGGGCGTGCCCCGCGGCAGGTCGATCCCGCGCGATCCAAGGAAAGACTGCACGCCCTCGTAGCGCGGCTTGCCGTCCACGTACCTGTCGTAGTCGCTCACCTCGTCGAACGGCACGAACGTCTCGCCTTCGCGCTTCGCGCGCTCCGAGAGGTACGCGTCGAACATCTCCTTCCAGGCGGCGGCGTGCACCTTCGCGGTCTTCGTGAGCACGCCGTCGAGGTCGAACAGACACACGCTGACCTCGTCGGGGAGTCCGAGCATCGCCGCCGATGCTAGAACGCGCCGGTTTGCGATGAGAGCTCGCCGAACGATCGGCTGCTCGAGCGCTTGCGCGCGCAGAGTTGGGTACAGTGCATACGCCCGCAGGCGCGGGCGGTCGGCGACACGAGCCCGATGGGGGTCGAGGCTCCTGCCGCTCCCTGCGAGCAAATATCGGAGGCTCGAAGATGAACATGCGTGAGCACGCAGGACCATGGAGGGCGCGGCCGGCGCGGCGCGGCGCCGCACAGCGCCCGAACATCGCAGCGGTGGCGCTGTGCACGATGCTGCTGCTCGGGCTGGCGCTCGCCGGAACCTCGGCGGGCTTCTCGGCGGCTGAAGTGACGCGCGACAACAAAGGCCTCACGGTCCGCTACTGCCCGAGCGGCCAGGAATGGGCGAGCGCCTCATCGCACGGCCGCGCGAGGACCGCGGAGGCAAGCCACCAAGGCTGGCCGCCCGAAGAATGCGCGAAGCTGGACAAGGGCCCGCCAGGCGTGTCGCACACGCTCATCGGCTTGAAGAGCTTCCACAACCACCTACTGGGCGGCTACGGGAACGACACCATCTGGGGCGGCAATCGCGGCGATGTGATCTGGGGGGACTACCAGCCATCGGGCCAGTCGGCGAGTGAGGTCGACCATTTACACGGCGGCGCGGGACCCGACTGGATTTACGCGAGCCACGGTTTCAACGAAATCTGGACCGGCGCGGGCAATGACCAGCTGGCACTCGTCTACGGCCACGGGGTGGTGCACTGCAACGGCGGCGGACTGAAGACGTTCGTGATGCGCTACCTGCCACAGAATCGCCCGTGGCAGCTGATCGGCTGCAACCACAAAGTGATCGACCGCTACCGCGCGTGAGGGCTAGCGCCGCCAGTGCGGGCGCACGCCGATGTCCAGGACGAAGAACGCTCCCACCAGGAGCGTGCCCACGAGCACCAGCACGATCACGAGCACCGTCTCATCCATGTTCATCAAGCCGAGTCCCGCCAGCGCCTGCGTGAGCGCCGAGCCGTACACGCCGCTGCCGTTTCCTTCAGCGGCGCCCCCTGAGATGCGATAGGACGCGACTTCGCCGAACGCGTTCGCGCCGCCGGGCCCCTGCGGGATGATCGCGGCCGCGAGCAGCAGCGTCGAAGACGTCGTCGCCCGAGCGCAGCCGCGGGTCGCGGCTAGGGTGCGGAGGAGGCGCAGCCCGCGGTGCTGCAACGCGGGGATCCGCTTGACGTTCACATGCGCGTGCAGGGCGACGAGCGTGGGAGCGTAGGCGCGCGCGCTGCCGACGCCGGTGCTCTGCTCGAGCACCATGCGCTCAGGTTCGGGCAGGTCGGCGAGACAGCCGGCGAGCCGCCTCACCTGCGCTCGCAGCGAGGCGCGCCGCGAGCGTGCCGCCGCGCGACGTTTGCCACGCGATCCGGAAGCAGGCGAAGGCGCCATCGGTCCCGCGTAGCCGGACCCGTTGCTCCCTTCGGTGGTGGCGCCCGGCGTGGTGCCAGGGGCCGTTGCGCCCGGCGTGGTGCCAGGGGCCGTTGCGCCTGTATTGTCGCGCGCCGTCGCCGTCGGGCCGGCGTTGGCCGGCGACGCTGCACCAGATCCGGCGGCCGGCACGGGCGGTTTCGCCGGAAGCGCGCTGGAGGTTGTGGCAGCGCTGGGTGTCCCCGGCAGGCTGGGCGTCGCGGGGAGCCCCGGCGTCGCGGGGAGGCTTGGTGCCACGGGAGCGTTGGGTGTCGCGGGTAGGCTCGGTAGCGCAGGAAGGGCGGGCGTCACCGAAGCGCTGGGTGTGGCAGGAAGGCTTGACGCTGCAGGAAGGCCGGCCGTCACCGACGTGCTGGGTGTCGCAGGAAGGCTCGGCACCGCAGGAGGCTCCGTCGTCAGGGTGGCGGCCGCCCCCGGAGAAAGCCCCGGGGCCGCGCCGGCCACCGCGTTGACGATCGGCGCAACAGGCGCCGGTGACAGAAGGCCGGTCGCAAGGTCCGCGAGCGGATCCAATGTCGTCGCGCGCGGTGCGGCGACGGCATCCTGCGCGAGCGTGCTCACGAGGCCAGGCGCGAGGCGGTTGATCGCTTCCGGCGCGACGGTGCTCACGACTTCCGGCACGACGCGGCTGACCACCTCCGGCGCGACGCTGCTCACCAGTTCCGGCACGACGCGATTGATCGCTTCTGGCGCGATGCTCCCGATCGCTTCGGGCGCGATGGTGCTCACCAGTTGCGGTGCGACACGGTTGACCACTTCCGGCGCGACGGTGCTCACGACTTCCGGCACGACGCGGCTGACCACCTCCGGCGCGACACTGCTCACCAGTTCCGGCACGACGCGGCTCATCGCTTCGGGCGCGATGCGTCCCGATCGCTTCGGGCGCGATGCTCCCGATCGCTTCGGGCGCGATGGTGCTCACCAGTTGCGGTGCGACACGATTGACCACTTCCGGCGCGACGGTGCTCACGACTTCCGGCACGACGCGGCTGACCACCTCCGGCGCGACACTGCTCACCAGTTCCGGCACGACGCGGCTGACCACTTCCGGCACGACGCTGCTCACCAGTTCCGGCGCGATGCTGCTCACGAGTTTCGGCGCAACGCTGCTGACGAGTTCAGGCGGAGTGGCGCTCGCCGGTGTGGGCGCGACGCTCGTCGCGAGTTCGGGAGCGACGGGGTTCGCGAGTTCCGGAGCGACGCTGCTCGCGAGTTGTGGCGCAACGCTGCTGACCGGTTCGGACACAACGGGGTTCGCGAGTGGCGCGGCGATGCTGCTCACAAGTCGTGGCGCCCCGTTCCTGACGAGTTCAGGCGGAGTGGCGCTCGCGAGTTCGGGCGCCACTTCGGAGGGCTGTTCGATCGCGGCGAGGGGTTTGAGCGTGGGCAGAATTTCGCCTGTCGACGCGGCGGTGCTCACGTGCGGTTCCCTTCTCGCGGAGCTGTCGCCGGCCGCGGCGCCCGCGCTGGCGCTCGGAGAAGGGGCGGCCGCACGCGCAGGAGCTTCGACCGGCACCGGCGACGAGACAGTTGACGCCGTGGAGGTGGTCGCGGCGACCGCGGACGTGGCGTTCGCAACCGCGCCGGACGCACCCCCCGCGTTCGATGGCGGTGCGGCTGGTTCGCTGGCGGCAGTCTCGCCCACAGCGGTCTGCCCCGCCGCGCCCGCTTCCGCCACAGTTGCGGATGCTGCAGGGTCGAGAGAGGAACGCGCTGTGCTCGGTGCACCTGCGGCGGGCGCGGAGGCGGGAGGGCCGCTGACCACGGAGGCTGCCGGGGCAGTCGCAACGGTTGTCGCTGCTTCGCGCGTCGATGCGCGAGCGTTCGTGGGAGCGGCCACGGTGGCAGTGTGCTCGGTGGCCGCGGGTGCGCTCGTCGTTGCGCTGCTCGCGGCCGCGGCCGTTTTCGTTGCCGCGGTCGTCGTAGCGCGCGCGGCGCCGGTGGCCTGATGGACCGTCTGCGTTGCGGATTTCGTGACGGCTTCGCTGGCTGCGCTGCCATTGCCGGTCGCGGATTCGGCGATGGACGACAGTCCCGCTCCCCAGGTGGGAGCAGGAACGAGCAGAACGAGCGCGAGCGCTATTGCCGTGACGCGCGCAGCCTTGGACCGTGTGAGCGCGATCATCGCCGAGACCTCCCTACGACATTTGTCCAACCGTGCCCCGTGTACCGACGTGTACCCACCGTTCCAGGAATCATGCGCGCGGATCGCGGCCACCCAGGCCCGTTGCTACGATCGCTTCGATGTCATCGAGCTCGCCCAGACAGCTCGATTTCGTCCGCGACCAGCGGATCGACGACGTCATTCCGCTCGCAACGCCCGAGGTGCTGCTGAGCGAGCATCCGCTCACCGAGTCATCCGCGGAGGTCGTTTTGCGCGGCCGCTCCGCCGTCACCGACATCCTCAACCGCGTCGACGACAGGCTGATGGTGGTCGTGGGGCCTTGCAGCGTGCACGACGCCGCCGCGGCGCTCGACTACGCGAAGCTACTCTCGGCTGCCGCGCGCGAGCTCGAGGAGGACCTGCTGGTGGTGATGCGGGTGTACTTCGAGAAGCCGCGCACCACCACGGGGTGGAAGGGCATGATCAACGACCCGCACCTCGATGACTCAGGTGACGTGAACTCGGGCCTGCGCCTGGCCCGCAAGCTGCTGCTCGAGATCCTCCAGGTGGGGCTGCCGATCGGCTGCGAGTTCCTCGACCCGATCATGCCGCAGTACATCGCCGACGCGGTGAGCTGGGGCGCGATCGGGGCACGCACCACCGAGAGCCAGATCCACCGCCAGCTCGCGTCCGGTCTCTCGATGCCCGTGGGGTTCAAGAACCGCACCGACGGCAATGTGGGGGTCGCGGTCGACGCGGTCCGCGCTGCGTCGGTGCCGCACGTGTTCGCGGGCGTCGACCTGAGCGGAACGCCTGCGGTACTGCACACGCTGGGCAACCCCGACTGCCACCTGATCCTGCGCGGCGGGCGCAACGCCCCCAACTACTCTCCCGAGTCCGTCACCGACGCTGTCTCGCGCCTGCGCATCGCGGGGTTGCCAGCGCGCGTCGTGATCGACGCCTCGCACGACAACAGCGGCAAGGACCACCGGCGCCAGGTGGAGGTCGCCGGCAACATCGCCTCACAGGTGGGACACGGCAACGCTGCGATCGTCGGTGTGATGCTCGAGTCCTTCCTGCTCGCCGGCCGCCAGGAGCTCGACGGCAACCCGCTCGTCTACGGGCAGTCGATCACCGACGCGTGCATGTCGTGGGAGACGACGGAGGGCGTGCTGCGCCAGTTCGCCAAGGCAGCGCGAACGCGGCGCGCGATCGTCTAGGACGCATCGCCCCGGCTGACGGCGCCGGGGTGCGGCGGTGGTGCGCCTCGAATATGGTCCCCGCATGGATCCCGAGGGGAAGGTCGCGGTCGTCACCGGGGCCGCAGGGGGCATCGGCGGCGCGCTCGTGCGCGCCCTGCTCGACCGCGGCGCGCGCAGGGTGGTCGCCGCCGACCTGGACGTCGCCGGCGTCGAGCGCTTGAGCGAGGAGCTCGGCCGGGAGCGCGTCGACGCACGTGCTCTGGATGTGACCGACGAGCAGGCGACGCGCACGCTCGTCGCCGAGGTCGAGCGCACGAGCGGACCGATCGACGTGTGGTTCGCCAATGCCGGGCTGGCCACGGGCAGCGGCCCGGACGCGCCCGACGGAGACTGGAACCACCAGTGGCAGGTCAACGTGATGTCGCACGTGTACGCCGCGCGGGCGCTGCTGCCCGGGTGGATCGAGCGTGGCGACGGGCATCTCGTCACGACCGCGTCGATGGCGGGCATCCTCACGGCCGCCGGCGACGCGGCTTATTCGGCGACCAAGCACGCGGCGGTCGGATTCGCGGAGTGGCTGGCGTTCACGTATGCCGACCGCGGGGTGCGCGTCTCGTGCGTGTGCCCCGGAGCGGTCGACACGGCGATGCTCAGAGCCGGGGGCGATGGTGACGCCGCGAAGGCGAGCGCGGTGATCGGCGGCGGTGAGGTGCTCGACCCCGAGCAGGCCGCGGAGCGAATCCTCGACGACCTGCGGCAGGACCTGTTCCTCATCCTCACGCACCCCGAGATGCACGAGTTCGTGGTGGTAAAGGCGCAGGACCCCCAGCGCTGGATCCGGGGCATGACCAAGCTCTGGTCCCGCGCGCAGGCGCTGCTCGGCTGAGGCCGGCCGCAGCCCAGGCCGGGTGACGGCGCCGTGGACGTAGCCGATGCGGGCTGAGCGACGGTTCCCCCGCGGCGCCCCGGGGCGTGCAGCCTGCTGCGCGCTGTGCGTGCTCGCGTTCGCGGCTTCGTGCGCGCCCGCGATCGGGTCCGCCCGCGCGCCGGCGCAGCGCGCGCTGGCAAGCCCGGCAGCGCGCGATCTTCGCGAGGCTGCTCGAGGGACTGCGCCCGCCTAGCCTCCGAAGGGCGCCGGGTCGTGCGGGACGTCCACGGCATATTCCCGGAGCGCCGCGAGCGGCACGATCTCGAGCGCGCGCTCGTGGGTGGAGGCAAGCACCACATACGCGGCCGCGCCGTCCTCGTGCGCGCGCAGCCAGTTGCGGGCGGTCACGCACCAGCGGTCCCCGGGTTCGAGCCCGGGAAAGTCGAAGGCGGGCACCGGGGTCACGAGGTCGTTGCCGATTCGAAGCTGATGCTCGAGGAAGGGCGCCGTGACCACGGCGCAGATCGTGTGGCTGCCGAGATCCTCGGCGCCGGTGCGGCAGCACCCGTCACGGAAGAAGCCCGTGACCGGGTCGAGGCCACACGGCTCGAGCTCGCCACCGAGCACGTTGCGGTCGCTCATCGAAGCAGTATCGCCGACGGCCCGGGCGCCGCCGCACCGCGACGGAAGCTGCACACGGCGCGCCGCTCGCCGCTCTCCCTGGCGTAGTCTTTCTACGCGTGGGCGTCGAGGCGAACGGCAGCGGGAACGGCGCGGGGCCGCACCGGCAGGGGGGCGCTCGCAAGCGACCCTCGGTGGCGATCGTCGGCGGCGGGTTCGGAGGCGTCGGCGCGGCGGCGCTGCTGATCCGCGCCGGCTATCCCGACGTGACGCTCTTCGAGCGCGGCGAGCGCCTCGGCGGCGTGTGGGCGCACAACACCTATCCCGGCGCGGCGTGCGACGTGCCCTCGCACCTGTATGAGTTCTCCTTTGCGCCAAATCCGCGCTGGTCACGGCGCTACTCGCCGCAGGCGGAGATCCAGCAGTACGTGGAGGATGTGGCGCGCCGCTACGGCGTGCTGGAGCGGGCCAGAACCAGCACCGAGGTCACGCGGGCGCTGTGGGACGAGGAGCGCTGCAGCTGGCAGCTGCAGACGAGCGCGGGCTCGTTCGAGGCCGACATCCTGCTCCCGGCGTGCGGCCAGCTGTCGATCCCGAAGAAGCCGTCGATCGCGGGCCTCGACAGCTTCTCGGGCCCCGTGTTCCACACCGCCGAGTGGGACCACCAAGTCGACCTCACGGACAAGCGCGTGGCCGTCCTCGGCACCGGCTGCAGCGCGATTCAGACGGTCCCCGCGATCCAGCCGATCGCTGCTCAGGTGGACGTCTACCAACGCTCGCCCGGCTGGACGATTCCGAAGATGGATTTCGCGTACTCGGCACGCGCGCAGCGCATGTTCGAGCGGTTCCCGGCGCTGCAACGCCTCGACCGGCTCGCGACGTTCGCGTTCATGGACATCGGCGCGGCGGCGATGACGAGCCAGCGATGGCTGCTCGCCCCGTTCCGCGCGGTGGGGCGTCGTCAGATCGAAAGGACGGTGGCGGACGCAGACCTGCGAGCGAAGGTCACGCCGAGCGACGAGATCGGCTGCAAGCGGATCATGCTCACCGACGAGTGGTATCCGACGCTCGAAAGGAGCAACGTCGAGCTGATATCGGAGCCGATCGAGCAGATCACCCCCACGGGCGTCCGCGCCGGCGGCGTCGAGCGGCCGGCCGACGTGCTCGTGCTCGCCACGGGCTTCGAGTCCCACGCATTCGTCGCGCCGATGGAGGTGGTCGGTGCCGGCGGGCGCACGCTCGCCGACGAGTGGGACCCGGTGGCGCATGCGTACCTCGGCCTGAGCGTGCCGGGCTTCCCCAACATGTTCCTGCTGTACGGCCCCAACACGAACGGCGGTACCGGTTCCGTGATCTACGTCATCGAGGCGGGCGCGTCGCACGTGATCGCTGCGCTCGAGGCGCTCGGGCGCTCCGGCATGGATCGCATCGAGGTGCGCCGCGAGCGCGCCGCGACGTTCGACCGCGAGCTCCACGGCGCGCTGGCCGGCACCGTGTGGCACACCGGCTGCGCGAACTGGTACGTGGATGAGCAGGGCAACGACCCGAGCCAGTGGCCGTGGATGTGGAGCACCTACCGTCGCAGGACCCGGCACTTGGAGCCGGGCGCCTACGAGCTCGCGGCGCGAACGCGCGAGCACGCCGCGGTCTCACACGGCTGAGCGACGGCGCGAGGCGGGACGCGCCTGCACGTTAAATCGCCCGGCGAGCGATTCCTGGTCGTCCGTCTGTCACATCGTTGCTCCGTCGCGGGTCATGGAGATAGGCCGGCCGGAGCGGGTACGTGAAGGGAGTGCAATCTCCGATCGCACGCGCCGGCGTCGGCGGCACGACCCCCACGACTGCGAAAGGACGAGGACCATGCAAGCAAGAATCAAGAACCCGGCGTTGAGCGTTCCGGGGGCGCTCGAGGCGTTCCGGCAGCTCGGAGCGTCGGCGAGCACGATGGGGCTCCCCGAGACCACGCTCAACATGGTGGAGCTCCGCGCCAGTCAGATCAACGGCTGCAGCGTGTGCGTGGACATACACACCCGCGAGCTCGAGCACGCTGGCGAGAGCAGCGAGCGCATTCACATGGTCGCGGCGTGGCGCGAGGCGCCGTATTTCAGCGACGAGGAGCGCGCGGCGCTGGCGCTCACAGAGGCCGCCACGCGTCTCGCCGACCGCCCCGATCCGGTATCGGACGACGTCTGGGAGGAGGCGGCGCGCCATTACTCCGAGCCGCAGCTCGCGGCGCTCGTGATGGCGATCGCGACGATCAACGCATTCAACCGCGTGAACGCGGCCACCAGGCAGATCGGCGGCCCCTGGATCGCCCACTTCGTCGAGGGCACCCAGCCAGAGGCGGTATCCGCTTAGCGCCGGGACACAGCCGGCGAGCCGGCGCGGCGAGCGAGCGGCAACCCCGGGCCGCTCGCTTCCGCGTCCGTAGGGGAGCCGTCCTGCACGGCTCCCCTACGCGAGCGCCGCTGGTGGCATGGGTAGGCCGTGTCACAGTCGAGCCGGCTACCGCGTCTGAAGGCTGAAGCCGATGAAAGGAGCCAATCATGAAGGTGTTCGTTGCAGGAGCGACGGGAGCAATGGGCAGGCAGCTGGTGCCGCTTCTCCTCGCCGCGGGCCATGAGGTTCACGGCATGACGCGCAGCGAGGGCAAGCGGGCGATGCTGCAAGAGCTGGGTGCCACACCGGTGGTCGCGGACGCGCTCGACCCCGACCAGGCCGCGCAGGCCGTTGGCATTGCGAGGCCAGACGTGATCGTCCACCAGCTGACGGCGATCCCGGCGACGCTCGACATGCGCCACTTCGACCGCGACTTCGCGCTCACGAACCGTCTGAGGACCGAGGGCACCGACCACCTGCTCTCGGCCGCGCAGGCGATCGGGGTGCGGCGATTCGTAGCGCAGAGCTATGGCGCCTGGCCGTACGCGCGCGACGGCGGACCGGTGAAGAGCGAGGAGGACCCGCTCGACCCCGCGCCCCCGCGCGAGATGCGCGAGAGCCTGGCCGCGATCCGGCATGTCGAGCAGGCCGTGCTCGGTGCGGCGTGGACCGAGGGAATCGTGCTGCGCTACGGCGCGTTCTACGGGCCCGGCACATCGATGGCGCCGGGCGCCGAGCAGCTCGAGCTCGTTCGCAGGCGCAAGTTCCCGCTGGTGGGCGACGGCGCCGGGGTGTGGTCGTTCGTCCACATCGCCGACGCCGCGGAGGCGACTGTGGCGGCGGTGGCGAGCGGCGCTCGCGGCGTCTACAACGTCGTCGACGACGATCCCGCCCCGGTCGCCGAGTGGCTCCCGGCGCTGGCGCAAGAGCTCGGCGCCAAGAAGCCCATGCGCGTGCCGCGGCTGATCGGCCGGCTGTTCGCCGGGGAAGCGGGCGTGGTCATGATGACCGAGCTTCGCGGCGCCTCCAACGCCAAGGCCAAGCGCGAGCTCGCGTGGCGCCCCGCGCACCCGAGCTGGCGCGAAGGGTTCGCGGCGGCATGACCGATCGCGAGCGACTGCTCGACGAGCTGCGGCCGGTCGCGTTCGCGATCGCCTACCGGATGCTCGGCAGCGTCTCGGAGGCCGAGGACGTTGTCCAGGAGGCGCTGCTGCGCGTGCATCAGGCGCTCGACGCAGGCGAGCAGATCCGCTCGCCGCGCGCGTTCGTCGCCACCGTGACCACGCGGCTGGCGATCAACGAGCTGCGCTCGGCGCGCGCCCGTCGCGAGCGCTACGTCGGCGAATGGCTTCCCGAGCCGATCATCACCGACGGGGAGGATGACCCGGCCAGACACGCCGAGACGGCCGACTCGCTATCGCTCGCGATGCTCGTGCTGCTCGAGAGCCTCTCGCCCGAGCAGCGCGCGACGCTGCTGCTGCACGACGTGTTCGACTACGGGTATCGCGAGATAGCGGCGATCGTCGGCAAGAGCGAGGACAACGTGCGCCAGCTCGCCACCCGCGCGAGACGCCACGTGGAGCAGCGCCGGCCCCGCTTTCAGACGACGCGCGAGCAGCGCGACGAGCTGGCCACGCGGTTCTTCGCGGCCGCGGAGCAGGGCGATCTCGCCGGGCTCGAGGCGCTGCTCGCCCACGACGTGGTGCTCACCGGCGACGGCGGCGGCAAGGTCCCGGCGCTCGCGCGATCGCTGCGCGGGCGCAACCGCGTCGCCCGCACGCTCATCAACTGGACTCGCGTGGGCGCGCAGATCCCGGGCGCATCCCTGCGCCCCGTCGAGGTCAACGGCGCGCCCGGAGCGCTTCTGCTCGACGCGCAGCAGAGACTGATCGCCGTGTGGGCTCTCGACATCGCCGCCGGCCAGATCGCGGGCATCAACTCGATCGTCAACCCCGACAAGCTCGCGCACCTGGGGCCGGTCGCCGACACACGCGCGCTGCTGGCGAGCCGGGTTCGCGAGCCCGGGCGCGGGCGCTAGATCCGCGCGGTGTTACTCTCGCCCGCGTGCGGCTCAGCTTGCAGATGCTTCCCGAGCAGCCGGTTGCGGAGCTTCTGGACGCGGTCGAGCTGGCGGACCAGCTGGGCTACCACGCGTGCTACAGCGCTGATGAGATCTACCACAAGGACGCCTGGCTCCTGTTCGCCGCCGCGGCGCAGCGCACGCAGCGAATCAGGCTCGGACCCTGCGTGGCTCCGATCTACATGCGCGAGCCCACTTACGTCGCGCAGCTCGCGGCGACGCTCGACGAGCTGAGCGGCGGACGCGCCGAGGTGGTCTTCGGCATCGGCAACATCGCGATGCTCGAGCAGTACGGCGTCGAGTGGCGAGGAACCAGGCCGATCGCGCGCCTGCGCGAGGCGCACCACGTGATGCGGACGCTCCTCGACGACGGCGTAATCGACTTCAAGGGCGACTTCTACAGCTACACCGGCATCACCACGGCCGCCCGCCCCGTGCAGGAGCACCTGCCGCTGAAGGTGGGCGCGATGGGCGGCCCCAAGTCGATGCAGCTGGCCGGCGAGATCGCCGACGGCCTGCACGCGGCGTGCGCGTATTCGCCGCACGCGCTCGGCTATGCGGCGGAGCACTTTCGCCTGGGCGCCGAGCGCGCGGGCCGGAGCCCGGATGGCCTGGACCTCGGCGACTCGCTACTCGGCGCGATCGCTGCGGACGGCGAGGTTGCGCGGCGCGCGGGACGAACGCTCGCGGCGTTCTACATCCCGTCGATGCCGCCGGCGCTCCTC
Organism: uncultured Solirubrobacteraceae bacterium; assembly: GCA_963813685.1. GTDB lineage: Bacteria > Actinomycetota > Thermoleophilia > Solirubrobacterales > Solirubrobacteraceae > Palsa-744. The sequence continues at coordinate 71,983 of CAWEZQ010000002.1, read as the reverse complement.
GAGCGACACGGGATCGAGCCGGCGAGCGTCGCGCCGGTCATGGACGCCTTCGCCGCCGGCGACGTGCAGCGTGCGCTCGAGGCCACCCCGCACGAGATCGCCGACCGGATCATGCTCGCCGGGACCGCCGAGGATTGGGTGCGGTGGCTGCGGGAGACGTATGACCCGGCGGGTTTCAACCACGCGCTGGTGTCGTTCGCGGACCCGTTCACGTTGAGCGTGCTGGCCGGCGCCGAGGTCGAGGGCCTCCCCGATCTGGGAGAACAGGTACGGATGGTCGGAGAGCAGGTCATCCCTGAGCTGAGCTCCCTGTGAGGGCCCGGCGCTACCCGCTCAGCCCGGCCGCGTGCAGCGCGGCGCTCTCGTCGTTGAGCTCGCGATAGCGCAGGACCTTGCCGTCGCGAAGGGTCAGCACGGCGTAGTTGCGCGAGCTGACCGGCGCACCGCTCGCGGCACCCTTGGCCTGCTCCGTCCCCACCACGAGGACGTCCTCGCCGCCGCAGTCGATCACCCCCTCGACCTCGAAGCTGTACTCCTCGAACCCCGTCAGCCACGCTTCCCAGGATTTGCGAACTCCCTCGTGCCCGCGGTGAACCTGACTATCGGCACGGTGTGGATCCTCGATCCATTCGATGTCGGGATCACACGTCTGGGCGATGATCTCGGGCAGGATCGCAAGCAGCGCTTTCTTGTCGGCACCCGCAGCACCCGCAAACAGACCTTCGACGATCTCCACATTCCCCTCAGACATCGCCCGCCTCGGTATGCCCAACCGCCTGTAAGCGTGTTGTCCCAACGCGGCGCTCTGAACCAGCCGGTGACCGCGTGTCGCGCTCCCGCGGTGATCACACGGACCGAGTGCACGAGGTCGGCTCTGAACGCGACCAGCATCCCGGGCCTGCATGTGAGCGCGAGCCGCCGGCCTCGAGCCAGCGCTCCCAGTTGGCTACGACGGCGTGGCGCCCCCTCACAACCTCCGGGAAATCGGGAGGTGGAGATCGCGTAACTCGACATCGGGGTGGTAGAGCTCGGCCACGGCCTCCAGTTCGCCCGCGTTGCCGAGCTCTACCGCCCGGCGGAGGCATTCGGCGCTCTCCCGCGACATTGTCCTATCGCGGCCCGCGCTCCAGCCTGCGGGCCTCGCGGCAGCGGTCCGGTAGCTCTTCGAGCAGGCGCGCGCTCTCTGCGCGATCGCGGTCGCGAGCGACTGCGTGAACGCTTCGCCCAGCCGTGTCGAGGTGGATGCTCGCCAGCTGCAGGCTGCGCTGGATCGGCCCCTCGACCCGGCGAATGCTCTGCACCTTGCCGAGCGGCACCCAGTCGGTCACCCGCCGCACCCGGCCGCTCGTGGTCACCGCGTAGCGGTCGTTCACCCCCCACGACAGGTAACGGAAGCGCAACGGCGACTTCCAGCGGGCGCGCGCCGGCGCAGCGCGGCGCTCGTCGGGAAGTCCCGGGAACACCCTCGCCACCAGGAAGGCGGCCTCGTCACGGCTGCCCACGGGGAGCAGGGCTCGCGCGGACCTCGACTGGTTGCGGTCCTGGCGACCTTTGGACTTCTGCCTGGCCACGTCCACCTCGAGCCGGCACCAGCCGAACGGCCTCCACGCCAGGGGCTCGACCATCCGCACCGCCTGGATGCGTCCGCTCGGGATCGTCTCGGCGGACGTTTCGATCAGACCCGCGCGCAGCCTCAGCCCGTCGGCCGCGTCGGCCACGGTGAGCCGGTACTCGCCGTTGAACCGGCGAAACAGGCCGATCACGAGCCCCACGAGGCCGACCGCGCCCGCGCTGACCGCCACCCCCGCGGCGGTGGTCGAGATGAACGCGAGCACGACGAGCGCCGCGATCACCAGCTCGAGCGACAGGCCGCGTCCGCTCAGAAGAAGCGACGCGAACAGGCGCGCGGGCGGCACTGTGAGGAGCGCCTGCTCGGGCGGCGCGGGCGTCTGCTCGTCCATCCCGTGGCTCAGCGCCAGCAGGCGTGCGCGCAGCGTCTCCGCCTCGGTGTCCCTCAGATACGCGAGGCGTCCCGCTTTGCCGCTGCCGCTCGCGAGGCGAATCCGCAACTCGGACAGCCCGAAGAGCCGCGCGAGGCCGGGGCGAACCGTGTCGATCGCCTGGATCTGGTTCAGCGGAAAGCGTTCGGAGGTGCGGCGGATCAGCCCGCTGTCGACGCGCAGGACCCCGCCTTCAACGCGCCATCGCGTGACGAGCCACGATATGAACGCGACCGCGAAGACCGCGGCCAGCACCGCGATGTGCACGACGTCGCCGCTCAGCGCCCCGTTGCGCGAGCCGGCACTGGGAATCACAAGCACCAGGATGATCGCGAAGAGGCCGCGGCCGGCCCTCACCAACGGCGACATCGGGTGAAGCCGCTGCCAATGACCCCCGAGCCCGGCTGCCGCGTGCCGCTCCGCCGAGGACACGCTCGCGGGGTCCCGTGCGGGAGCGTGCGACTCGCTCACAGCCCCATGGCGTGCGACTCGCCAAGCGAGGTGAGCTGGTCGCGCAGGCGCGCCGCCTCCTGCGCGGGCAGGCCCGGGATGCGCGCGTCGCTGGCTGCGGCCGCAGTGTGCATCTGCACGGTTGCGAGGCCGAACGCGCGCTCGAAGGGGCCGGCGGTGACCTCCACGTACTGCATGCGCCCGTACGGGATGACCGACGTGCGGCGGAACATCACGCCTCGCCTCACGAGCAGATCCTCGGCACGCTCTGCGTAGCCCCACGCGCGCACCCGCCGCCCCGCCACCACATCGGCCAGGCCGCCTGCGACGATCACGCAACCCGCCGCGACCGCGGCTGCGACCGACGCGTCGGCGGCCACGCTGATGCCGACCGCAGCGGCCAGCGAGACGAGTGTCATCGCCAGGACCTCGTAGCGGCGCAGCGTCCGCAGTCGAGGCGAAGGCGAGTTCCAACCCGTCACCTCCACGTCCTCATCCGGATTCGGCTGCACGCCTCGACGATACTGAGCCGCGTTCCTGTGTCCGCCCGGCGCGCCTGAACGTCCGCCCGCCCATCCGCGCTCGAGCACGCTAAGCAGACGCTAAGCGCCCGCGAAGGACGGCCTGCGACGGTGGCGCTCATGACAGCCGACCGTCTCACCCTCGCCGACTGCCGGAGCGTCCACGTTCGGCCCCTGCGCGCCGACGACCCTAGCTCGCGTAGCTCGCGATCGAGCGCTCGAGCACCTCGTGCAGTGCCGCCCAGTCCTGAGACCGCGCGGCACCCACCACGACCGTCGTCGCCCGCGGTCCGCGCACGATGCACGCGATCTCCCGGTAACGGGCGGAGACCGTCGCGTACCGGTCGATCACGCAGGAGCCCGTGGCGGAGCGAAACCGAAGTCCGCCGGCCGCTCCGAGGGAGACGACGTCGCGGTCTCCCTCATCCCGGTTGTGCGCCGGGCGGAAGTGTCCCCAGTTGCCGAGCGTCTCCTCACCCGAGCGCGGCGTCGCGTTGAGGTAGCCGCTGATTCGACCGTGGTCGAGCAGCGCGGCGGACACGGAACCGGGGTCGCCCTCGATCGGGTGCCACGTCGACGGGTAGGCGAGCGTCGCGGTGCCGCCCGGGAGCCGGGCGCTCCGCCAACCCTGTGGTGGCCCCAGCGGACGCAGCCACGAGAACTCGGGGGGCCGCGTCTGCGCACGAGCCAACCTGCCACCGGCGAGTAGCGGGGCTCCCCCGCCGTGCCGGCCGGGGGAGCCCTGCAGAGCCAGGAAGTAGAGCGCGCTCGCCGCGACGGCGGCCGTGCCGCCGAGCGTCAGCCATGAGCGCGCGATCCGCCTAAGTGTCGCCATCGCCGTCGCTCGGTCCGCCGTTGTTGTCGGCGTCCTGGTCGCCGCCGTTGTTCTGCGGTATCCCCGAAGCTTCCGCCGCCGCGGAGGGCGCGGAGGACTGCGCGCTGCCGCCCGCCGAGGGCGCCGTGGACGCCTGCGACGCCGGAGCTTGCGAAGACTTGCTCGAACCGTAGGTCGAGCCGCACCCTGCGATGAACAGGGCGAGAGCCATGAAGCCGCCCGCCAGCCACCTGGGCCGAACGCGGCTACGCGGTTTCACCTTCTTGGTGCTGCGTGGAGATCTCATCAGACATTCCCGTCGCCGTCGCTGGGACCGCCGTTGTTGTCGGCGTCGTGGTCACCGCCGTTGTGCTGAGGAATTCCATTCGAGCTCACGCGCTGGTGTACCGAATGACGCGTCCTGTGGCGCTTGTGGTGGCTCGCCGCGCTCGCGGGCAGCGCCGCCAAGAGTCCGGCTGTCACAAAGGCCGCGGCGGCGGCCGACACCTTTGTGAGCGCATACCTGATCATCTCTGTTCCTCTCTGTTTGACATCGTTGCCCGTGTCACTGCCTCTTTCGGCGGTGGAGGCCTGCGCAAAACGCGCTTACGAAATGCAAGACAGCGCGAGGGCGGTTAACCTTCCTAAAGCGCCGGTAACTTCTTTGCGGCCACACTGCGCATGGGCCGCGCGGCTCACTGATGCTGTGCGCCCGGCCGTCCCCACGCGACGCGGAAGAGTTCCGCGAGCAGCTCCTCGCGGTCATCGTCGGTGCTCAGATCGATGTCCTCGATCGCGCGCAGGACGAGCGCGGCGGCGGATACGGGGTCCAGGCCGTTTGGCTCCATTACGAGTTAAGTCACGCGGCCTGCTCCCACTGGCCTCGGCTCGCGGCCCCGACAGCCGCAAGCGGCGTCACGTCGGCGTCCTGCTCGCGGATGCGCAGCCCGCCGGCGGCGACGATCGCCGCGAGAAAGACAACGATCGCGCTGAACAGCTCGAACGTCGTGGCGAGTCCGGCACTTGCGGCGAGCAGGCCGGCGGCGATCGCGGGCAGCGACAGCGCGAGGTACGCGACGACGTAGAAGGCCGACATCACCTCGCTGCGCCGGGCGGCCGGGATCGAGCCGCTGAGATGGCGCAGAGCGCCCATGAACGAAAGCCCGAACCCGACGCCTGCTAGCGCGGTCGCGGGCAGGAACAGCGCGGCTGAGCCGGCGGCGACGCCCGCGGCGGAGAGCGCCATCCCGCCGCCCAGCAGCATCGCGCCCGCGGCGGTCAGCGTTCGGTTGGACAGCCCGCCGCCCGCGAGCTGGAAGAGCGCGGCGGGAATCGTGAACGCGGCCACGGCCACGCCACCCGCGAGCTGCGAGTGCGTGTGCAGGAGCTGCCCCGCAAGACCCGGGCCGAGCGCCAGGTACAGGCCGCCGAGCGACCACGACGAGAGCACTCCCAGCGCGGCCAGTGCGAACGGGCCGCGGATCGCCGCGGGGACGGCGGGCCGCTTCGGGCGCAGGCGCAGGCGGCGGGCGACCACCGGCTCCGGCAGCGCGACGAGCGACGCGAGCAGCACGCCGATCAGCGCGGACACGACCACGAACGGCACGATCCGAGGCGCGGGCGAGAACTGCACGAGCAGCGAGGACAAAAGCGCGCCCGCTCCCAGCCCGGCGGCGCTCACGGTGCCGTTCACGAGCGCCACACGGCGCGCGTCGTTGCGAGGGTGAAGGTCGAGCATGGCAGCTCCCGACGCGCCCAGTGCGGCACCGGTGGCGAGCCCCTGCAGCGCGCGTGCGACGAACAGCCACACGACCGTGCGGGCTGCCATGAACAGGCCCATCGAGACGAGCAGGGCGATGAGCGACCATGCCAGCACCGGCCGGCGGCCGACCTGGTCGGAGAGCCCGCCGACCATCAGCAGCGCGCCCAGCACTCCGAGCGCGTAGGTCGCGTACACGAGCGTCAGCACGGGCGTCGAGAAATGCCAGCGCTGCTGATACACGTCATACAGCGGCGTGGGGGTGGCAGACGCAAACAGCGCCACGCCGATCACCGCGGAGACCACGGCGAACGCGAACGCGTTCGGGAGCCTGGCGGGGCGCGTCTGCGTCCAGTCGTGGGCGTCCCTGCGAATGGGCCAGACCGCTGTGGTGCGCATCGCGTGCCTCCTGTCTTGAGTTCAATGACCGAACCCGTCTCACGCTAGCACAGTGGGTTCGATGATTGAACCGCTCCTGCTACAATCGACGCATGCTCGGAAAGGACTACAACGCGCAGGACTGTGCGATCGCGCGGTCGCTGGAGGTGATCGGCGAGCGCTGGACGCTGCTGATCGTGCGCGACGCGCTCTTCGGCGTGCGCCGTTTCAACGACTTCCAACAGCACCTCGACGTGCCGAAGGCGGTGCTGTCGGAGCGACTGGGCACCCTGGTGGAGCACGGGATCCTGGTGCGCCGGCCCGATCCGGACCATCGCGGTCGCCACCTGTACGAGCTGACTGCGGCGGGCCGCGAGCTGTGGCCGGTGCTGCACGCGCTGCTCGTGTGGGGCGAGCACAACCGCGCGCTGAATAGCCGGCTGTTCAGACATGCGGCCTGCGGCACGGAGCTCGATGCGGCGGGCGTATGCCCGGCGTGCAACCTCACGCCCACGGTGGAGGATCTCCTCACCGAACCTCGCGGGCGACGTCGCAGCCGTCGCACGGACCCCGTGTCGGTTGTGCTGCGCGGGCAGCACCGTATGCTCGAGCCGATCGAGGTCGGCTAGGTCTACAGCGCGCGGAAGAGCGCGCTCGTGGCCGTCTCCACGTGCGCGGCGGGCGCTATTCGAGCGTGCCCACCGGGCCGAGCAGCCCGGTGGCGCCGACGGCCTGGATGCGCAGCGATTTGGTTCCGGCCGGCACGACCACTTTCTGGGTGCGTCCGGCCGCCGCTTTCGCCGCCACGGTGACCGTTTCGTTGGCCGGCTCGAACGTGACGCTGTAGGAGGCGGGCTTGCCTTCGTACCAGATGCCGCCGGGGGCGGTGAACGAGAAGCTTTTGTTTTTGGGGCCCCAGGCGAGGTGTGAGACGGCTCCGGGCGGGCGCGTCAGCGACCCGTAGTTACCGGTGTTCCACTCGTCGTGCTGCGCGCGCCACCATTGGGTGTCGTATTTGGAGAGTCCTACGGTGGGCCATGCGAACAGATAGCCCTCGCGCGTGACGCTCACGAGGTCAACATGGCCGTTTGAGAGCAGGTCGCCCGCAGCGGGCGCGTACAGTGTCCAGCCCGTCGTCCACTTCGGGAATCCCGCAGCGGCCGTGCCGGCGGAGGTGTCGGCGGTGAGCGAATTGGCGTCGCCGCCCGCGATCAGCGAGGCGGAGGATCCCGTCGTCACCGGCGCGAAGATCGGCTCGCCGAGGAAGGCGAGACCCTGACGCGCGGCGGGGAAGTGTTTCAGCTCGCTCGAGCCGCCCGTCGCCGGATACGCCCCTTCTTCCACGGTGATCGGGGAGCCGCTGTTGTCTTTTTCGAGAGCGGACTCGATGGAGGGAGCGTTCGCCTCCGAGATGCCGAACGTCAGTTTGGTGCCGAGCTTGCCGAAGGCGCCCGAGGATGTGAAGGAGATCGACGTCGGGAAGAACAAGCTCCCGCCGTACTGGCCGAGCACTCCGCCGGAGCCCGAGATCAGGTAGGGCGGCGAGAACTGCGGGCCGATAACGACGTCGTCGGAGCTAGTGCCGTTCAACTGGGCGGCCACGGGCGCGGTGCTGCCCTCGGTGACGAACTCCTGCGCGGAGCCGTAGTACTCGAAGGTCCCCTTCAGTTTCACCGGCCAACCGCTCACGGGCGTGCCGTTCGCGTGGTAGGCGAACGCGAACGCGAACGGGTTCAGCTGAATTCCTGAACCCTTCGTCTCGGTGTACTGCGGACGGACGACGATCGCGGGTTCTTTCGAGTGTCCTTCCAGGTAGGCGACCGCGGGCGGCGAGTCGAGCTTCTGATCGTTGATGAGCACGTATCCGCTTTCCACTTTGAAGCCTTCCGCCAGCTGCACCTTCACGGGCCATCCGGGGAGATCGGTGCCGCCCGGTTGCCATACGTGGAGGTAGCCGTCCCAGCCGGCGGTGGCGACGTCGAGCTTGCCGCCGCCGGTGAGGTCGTAGAGCACGGGGCCGCCGTCGGCTATGCCCTGCACCGGCCGGCGCGTGTACGGTTCGGCGGGCCGCGGTATCGGCAGCGTTTCGACGCCGGTGTTTGCGCTCTGCGGCCAGCCGTTCTGAAGTTCGCCTTTGGTGTTCCACACGAACACCTTGCCGTCGAGCGTGGCGGCCACCACGTCGAGTTCGCCGGTGTGATTGAGGTCGCCCACGGCCACATCGGCGATGATCGGTTCGTCTCCTGGGTCGACGCCTTCGTGGGAGACGAGCACGGACTCCGCGTCGGTGTGCACAGGCCAGCCGGGCAGCTCTTTGCCGGTGGCGGGATCGATCGCGTCGACCGAGCCGTCGGCCGTGCCGAAGACCGCGTCCAGGTGGCCCGACCCCTGCAGGTCGACGAGCGCGGGTTGGCTTTCGCCGCCCGCGGAGAGCTTCAGCGGGAACCCCGCCATCCATGAGGGGTCGTGCACGACGTTGATCGCGCGACGGTCCACGCCCGTGCGCCCGCTCGAGTCGGTGACGATCACGCGCAGCACCACAGCGTACTGTTCGGTGGTTTCCAGCTCCTTGGTTTTGGAGAGCGAGAACGCGGCTTTCCAGAAGCTTTCAGGAATTTCGGACAGGTTGAGCGTCCCGAGCGCGCCGTTGAAGGAGCCTTTGCCTTCCCCTTCGCCGATCTGCATCCAGCTCTGCGGGTTGCCGCCGAGGCCCGCCTGGAGCACCCACTGGAAGGAGCTCGCGCGCGGAGCTTCGATCGCGCCGGTCACGGGCACGCTCGATTCGCTGGTGGGGTCGTGCACCGAATACCAGGCGGGCGATTCGATGTGCGGCGCCGGCGAGATCGTGTTTTCGCTGACCGCTTTCATGGCTTCGTACACGTTCGGTATGCCGTAGCCGTACTGCGGGTTCCATTCGCCCGGGGCGCCCGGCCAGGCGAGGCTTTCGCTGGTGATGCGCCGCGCGGTGGCGATCAGCTCCTGCTCGCTTTCGGGGCCGTTCAGCGGCTGTGAGATCAGGCCTTTTTCGGCCGCTTCGAGGCCGTAGGCCTGGAGCAGCGCCACGGCGCCCGCGAGCGTGGGTGTCGACTCGGACGTCGATCCGCCGTTGGTCGCGGCGGTGAGGACGTTGTGCGCGCCCCACGATGTCTCATCGGAGCGGACCCATTCATCGCCGGACGGCGCGTTCACGGAGCCGTTGCCGGGGATCACGTAGGGCCAGAACATGCCGCCCTGGTGGTCTGGCGTGTCGAAGTCGTTGGAGGACTCGAGCATCGCCACGCCCTTGCGCTCGAGGTATTCGACGGTCTCGCGCATGAACGAGCTGTAACCGAGGTCGGCGGTGACGGACGTGATCACTTTCGCGCCCGCGTCCCCCGCGAACAGCCACGCCTTGGCGAGGTCCTCGGTGCGGTCGAGCGCCTCGTTGCCGGCTTTGACCGGCAGGATCATGCACTTGGGGCACTCGCGGTGGAGCACGCCCATCTGCCCGTCGGAGTGCCCGTAGGTCGAGTCTTCGGTGGCGGGGTCGTTCTGGCCGTCGTAGAAGTCCCAGCCGGAGATGTCGTTGACGTAGCCGTCGTGATCGTGGTCGACGCCGTCGGAGAAGGCGACGATCAGGTCCTCGGGGTCGAGGTACCCGTTGCCGTTGGAGTCTTTGACGCGCGCGTCTTCCGACCAGTCGGCGGCGTCCACGGCGCTCCTGCCGCCCACCAGGTAGTCGGCTTCGCTGCTCGAGTAGACGGTGTGGCAGGCCTGTTTGACGCCGCCCACGATCATGTTCGCGCCCTCGCAGGGCACGGGCACTTCGTGCCAGTTCACGTACACGGAGTCGGCGAGTTCTTCGGCCCCGGGCAGATGCCAGTTGATGCCGCCCTCGATGTAGGCGATCACCTCGTGCGGGTTGCCGGCCGAGAAGTGCGCCTGCGCTTCGTCGAAGTTCATACCGCACGCGCCGAGCGGGTCGCCGGGCATGACGTTGCACGCTTCCGACGCGCCCGCCCCCGCGGGGAGCGCGAGCGCGAACAGCGAGCCGGCCACGAGCGCGGCCGCCGGCAGCGTCGTCAGCGTCCTGCCCGTCAGCTCCCGTAGGAGCGTCCTCATCTCCATCGACAACTCCCCTCGCGGCACACGACGTGCAGTCGCACGCGGAGCATAACGATTCGCCGCGGCTTTTTGCCACCGCGAAGCGCGACGGCGTAACGTCCAGGGTCTCAACGCAGCCTATGCGCGCCGTGCCTTGACACGGCGCAGAGGATCTAACCCATGAAGTCATGGACGATCGCCGATCTCGAACTGAAGCCGCACGCTCCGGCGATCCTCTCCTCGAGCGATGACGCGCGCATCATCGCCCTCTTGATCCCGGCGGGCGAGAGCCTCGATGACCACCAGGTGCATGAGCGTGCGGTTGTCGCGGTGATCGACGGCGAGGTCGAGATCACGACCGACACCGGCGGACATGTCAGCGGCGGCCGCGGGCTGCTCGTCGAGTTCGCTCCGAACGAGCGCCACGCCGTGCGTGCCCGGTCGGATGCCCACCTGTTGCTGCTGCTCACCCCGTGGCCGGGGCCCGGTCATCCAGGGGCGATCACCGTCGAGAAGAAAGCCAGCGCACGCAGCGACGCGGCTCGGCGCAGGACGGGCGCGTAGGCGAGGCGCCGCGGAGAGCCGGGGGCGACGCCGCGGCTCTCCGCACACCCGAGGATCGACGCGCTACTCGCCGGAGTCGTACTTGAACGAAATCGCGAGCCGCACCCTGTAGTTCTTGATGGTGCCGTTCTCGATCGAGACGTCCTGCCTCAGGACCTCGGCGATCCGCAGGTCCCGCACGGTCTTCGCGGCGGTCTCCACCGCGCTCCGTGCTGCAGCCTCCCAGGACTCGCTGCTCACGCCGATCACCTCGGTGACCCGATACACACCGTCAGCCATGTCCTCTCCTCTGCTCGACGTTTGAGCCCCGGACTCTCTCACGCCGCGGCTGTGGGCGTCAGGAGGTCCTCAGGCCCGGGGGCGGGGCTCAGCGCCGGAGCGATCGCGCGAGCTCGGCGGCGCGTTGCGCGAGGCGTCAGCCGTGGCAGTCGACAGCCACGTCGAGCGCTGTACAGACTTCGCGCATGCGGTCGTCGCTGAGCCGGCCGAGGCGCTCCACGAGGACGGCGACCGAGACGCTCTCGACGGAGTCGAGGTTGATCGAAGACCGCGTTGGCACTGGATCGTCGGCCGGCTCGATGACAACCTCACTGGCGAGACCGCGAATCGTGGTGGTGCACGGCGCAACGAGCGTGCGTTTCAGGCGCGGAATCGCCGCGTCACGCGAGAGCACGACGACAGGTCGCCGGCCGACGTCGGGGAGCTCGCACCACCACACCTCTCCCCGTGCGGGAAGAGGGCTCGAGCTCATGACGCGCCGGCCGCCTCTCGAAAGGACGCCAGATCGCCCCAGGCGTCGGGCTCCTCGAGCGGGTGCTGGTCGTAGATGGCGTACGCAGCATCGATCTCGGCCGCGCGATGCCGGTCGAGCAACGCTGCCAGCGCTTGGTCCAGAAGAGCTGCGTCCGTCAACGTCGAAAGCGTGCGACGGGCATTCGCGAGGAGGTCCTCGTCCACGGTCGTGCTCACCCTCGTCCGGGCCATGCCAGGATTATGCCATGGATATGCTACGAACTCGCCGATTCGCACGGCCGTCCGCTACAGGCCGTGATGGGGCCACTCGGGCGTGAGGTTGCCGGCCTTGAACGCTGCGGCGCCCAGGGTGTGGCGATCGCGGCGCATGAACATCGAGATCACCATCTCCGCCTCGATGCGCAGGCGTTCCTCGAGCGTGCGGCCGACGCCGCGCATGATGCTCTCCTTGTCGCTGCGAATCGCGCCCTGCGGCAGCGACGCGATCTCGTGCGCGAGCTGCTGCGCGCGCTCCAGTGCTGCGCCGCGCGGCACGACCTCGTTGACGAGGCCGATCCGATGCGCCTCGTGGGCGTCGATGCGCCGTCCGGTGATCACCAGCTCCATCGCCTTGGCGAACCCGACGACGAGGGGCAGGCGAACGGTCATACCGTCGCCGCCGACGATGTTCCAGCGTCGCTCGAGCGCGCCGAACTCGGCGTTCTCCGCGGCGATGCGAATGTCGGCCAGCAGCGCGGTCTCGAGCCCAGCGGCAAATGCGTACCCGTTCACGGCGGCGATCACGGGCTTGAAGATGTCGGCCTTACGCGTGTAGCCACACTCGCCGGGACTGTTGTAGAGGCCGACACGGAAAGCGTCGTAGTCACCGATCTCGCTGAGGTTCGCCGCGTCCTGGAGATCCCAGCCGGCACAGAACGTGGTCTCCCCCGCTCCGGTGATCACTAGGACGAACGCGTCGTCGTCATCGCGAAAGCGCTGCCAGGCATGGTGCAGCTCCGCGTTCATCCTGCGGTCGACCGCGTTGTGCTGCTCGGGGCGGTTGTAGGTCAGCGTCGCGACATGCCGGTCCTGCTCGTACAGAAGCGTCTCGTAGTTCATAGCTCCTCAGTCCCAATCGGGGGCCGTATTTCTGTGTGCTCCGCAGGACATCTTCGCGGTAGGATGCGTTCGTTCGTGGGCACGCTCGCCGGAGCTCGCTCGGGCGTTGCTGGGGGCTTGGGGCCCGGCGAGAGCTGGCGAACGGCTTTGATGAGCTCAGACGAGGAGAAGCTGTGAGCACGACGGCATCCGAGCGCCAGATGAGCGCCAACGACGAGGCGATTCGCGCGTGGGACGGCCCGCTGTACGAGCGCTTCGTGCGGTTCCGCGAGACGGTCACGACGGGCCTCGGGGCCCACGGCGAGGAGGCGCTGCGCCTGTACCCGCCGAAGCCCGGGCAGCGGGTCCTGGACGTGGGCTGCGGCTTCGGCGACACGACGCAGCGGATCGCGGGACTCGTGGGCCCGGACGGCGAGGCGGTGGGTGTGGACGCTGCGCCGCGCTTCATCGAGGACGCGATCCGCGAGGCGGCGGAGGCGAACGTCGCGAACGTGCGCTTCCGCGTTGCGGACGTGCAGGAGACGCTCGGGGGCGAGGAGCGCTTCGACGTGGCCTTCTCGCGCTTCGGCACGATGTTCTTCGCGAACCCCGTGGCTGCTCTGCGCAACGTCCGGAAGTCGCTCGTTCCCGGCGGGAAGATCTTGATGGTCGTCTGGCGACGACGGACGGACAACGAGTGGCTCTACCGCGCGCAGACGATCGTCGAGGGGATCGTGGCTCGGCCGGAGGAGTACGACGAGCCCACGTGCGGCCCGGGCCCGTTCTCGATGGCCGACGCGGACACGACGAGCGAGATCCTCACCCATGCGGGATTCACGGACATCGCTCTGCACCGCTGTGACATCCCGATCGTGATCGGCAAGGACATCGAGGAAGCCCTCGAACTGGTCATGGCGCTGGGCCCCGCGGGCGAGATCCTGCGCTTGGCGGGGGATCGCGCGGCGCACCTGCACGGGCAGGTCGAGGCGGCGCTTCGCGAGGGTCTCGCGGAGTTCGCCGCGGACGGACAGCTGCGCGCTCCCGCCTCCACCTGGATCGTCGCCGCAAGCGCTCCCGCGTAGGGGAGACAGCCGGCGGCTACGGCGTGAGCTCGGCTCGCCGGCTGTCGATCCCCAGCACGCCGGCAACGGCACGCGCGGCCAGGAGCTCGTCGTGGGGCGCATCTCCCGCGAGCGCGATCACTGCTCCCTCGAGCGCGCCGAACAAGCCGATTGCGGTCGCCCTGGCGGGCGGCCCCGCCGGGATCGAGCCGGCCTTGCGCCCGGCGCTGATGAGCCTGGCACAGCGCTTGAGGCCGCCCTCCCAGATGCGCTCGATCTCGCGCCCCACCGGATGATCCCGGCCGGCGAACTCCAGGCGAAGCGCCATCACCACGCGGGCGATGTCGCGCCGGCAGAAGACGGCGTGGCCGCGCGCCAGCGTGAGCAGCGCGTCCACCGGGTCGGTCTCTTGCGCGGCGGGCGCGCCGACTTCGCGCATCCAGTTCTCGTTCACCCACTCGATCACCGCCAGCGCCAGGTCCTCCTTGTCCTTGAACTGGTGGTACAGGGCGCCGCGCGTGTAACCGGCCTCGCGCGCGACCTCCTCGAGCACGAGCTGGCCGTAGCCGTCGCGCGAGAGACCGCGCGCGGCGGATTCGAGCAACGCGCTGCGCGAGCGGGCGCGGCGCTCAGCCTGGGTAGGGCGCCGGCGCGCCGGGAGTGTGGGCGTGACCGCGGAGCTCATCGCCCTCGCCGCATTCGTCGTCCTCTATCAGCACATACATACATGCACGTATGATAGTATCGCGGCGAGCAGACGATGTCGACAGCCTCGTCCCGGCATTCCAACCCTCTCTCGCCACGTCGCGACGGACGCGCGGACGTCTCGAGCGTGCGCTTGCAACGCGAGGTGCCCGACGCGATTCGCTCGCTCGGCGCGCTCGCGGATGCGGACTACGCGGACATCGTCACGGCGACGCTCAACGAGACGCCGGCGGACCCGGAGCAGCTGGTCCATGCGGCGCTGCGGGGCCTGCCGCGTGGGCTGCTCTTGCTCGTCCCGTTCGTGCAGCGCGCGATCCTGGGGCTTCGCCTGGAGTTGCGCCCCTCCCCGGATCACCTGCTGGGGTGGAAGATCGCGGAACGCGGCGAGAACGATCGCGGCGAGCGCTGGATCCGGATCGAGGCTGCCTCGTGGTTCTTGACTGGCCACGTGCTCATGCACGTCGATCAGCGCAAGGCGTCGTTCGCGTCGTTCATCCGCTACGACCGGCGGCTGGCGGCGTTCGTGTGGCCTCCGGTATCCCTCATCCACCGGCAGGTGGCGCTCGCGGTGATGCGCAGCTCGCTACGGGCGCAGTGATGCAGGCCCTGTGTGACCACCTGTTTGCAGGGGACGCGAGACTCCCGAACAGCGAGCACACCTCGCACCCTTGGCGAATCCATGAGATAGCCCCCGACTTTCGGCTCGAGGACGTGTGGGCGCTGCCGGTGCGCGGCGAGGAGGGCGACTTCTCCGCGCTGGTGCAGCGCTTCGCGGCGGGCGACCCCGCGCAGGGCTCCTCCCGGCTTGCGCGCGCGCTGTGGAGCGTGCGCTGGAGGCTCGGCGAGCTGCTCGGCTGGGACGACGCGGAGACCGGGATCGGAGGGAGGGTGGGGACGCTGCGCGAGCGCCTGCCGGCGGACCTGTTGGACGCACCTGGTCCCGGCTTCGACGCGCTTCCGTTCACCTCGCTGTACCTGCTCGAGAACGAGTTCGCCGCGGAGGTCGCCAACCGCACCGTGCACGGCGTGCTGCACCTCAGCTGGGTTGACGACGGAGCGGGCGGCCACCGCGGCCAGATGGCTGTGCTGGTCAAACCGAACGGACTGCTCGGGAACGCCTACATGGCCGCGATCAAGCCGTTCCGCTACCTGATCGTGTATCCCGCGGCGATGCGACAGATCGAGCGCGAGGCGGGCGATCGAGCCGAGCCGGGCCTCCGCGTACACCCGTGATCCCAGGAGCGGCCAGATCGGCCGGCATCAGAACCGCGGCCGCGAACAGGTTCGCCTCCTGCTCCCGCGGAGCCAGCGGCGGACGGTCGGCGTCATCGCGGCGTCGATCGCCGACGCGCGGCAGTAGACGCCGTCGTCGGCATGACGGTGAAGCCGCCAAGCGGGATGGTTTGCGACGGTACGCGGCGCGCGAGCGGTCTTGCGGATGCCCTGCAGGTGGCCGGCTCGCGCGGCGGTAATCACGCTTACCTGCCAGATGCAAGTCGCTCGCGATTGACATAGCCTCGCAACTTGTCGCCGCCTGGCAACGGCTACGAGGAGATGGAGAAGGGCGATGGAGACAGAGAGCACCACGGCGAGGACCCGTCCGAGTCCGAGGCAGCTCTGGGCTTCGCTCGACGCGCGAGCGCGACGGACTGTGTTCATGATGATCGCGGTGGTCGGCGGGCTGCACGTGCTCGGCTTTCTCACGCTGATCGCACTGGTGGCGCCGAACCGCTACAGCCTTGGCGCGTCGGGGACGTTTACGATCGGGATAGGAGTCACCGCGTATACGCTCGGGTTGCGCCACGCTTTCGATGCGGACCACATATCCGCGATCGACAACACGACTCGCAAGCTGATGCAGGAAGAGAAGCGCCCGCTCAGCGTCGGCTTCTGGTTCTCGCTCGGGCACTCGACCATCGTTTTCGTGCTCGCCTTCCTGATCTCCCTCGGGGTCCGTTCGCTCGACGGGCCGGTCAAGAACGACAACTCTCAGCTGCACAACGTGACCGGCTGGATCGGCCCCACCGTCTCCGGCACCTTCCTCTACGTGATCGCTGCACTGAACGTGGTGATCCTTCTCGGGATCATCAGGATCTTTCGGGAGATGAGGTCGGGCAAGTACGACGAGGCGACGCTCGAGCTGCATCTGGACCGCCGCGGCTTCATGAACCGCTTCCTCGGCCGCCTCACCAAGACGGTGACCAAACCGCGGCAGATGTACCCGATCGGAGTCCTCTTCGGCCTCGGCTTCGACACGGCCACCGAGGTGGCGCTGCTGGTGATCGCCGGCAGTGCAGGCGCCGCGGGCCTGCCGTGGTACGCGGTCCTGTGCCTGCCGATCCTGTTCGCCGCCGGTATGTCGCTGATGGACTCGATCGACGGCTCGTTCATGAACTTCGCCTACGGCTGGGCCTTCTCGAGGCCCGTGCGCAAGGTCTTCTACAACATCACCATCACCGGGCTGTCGGTGGCCGTCGCGCTGCTGATCGGCACGATCGAGCTCGGGTCGCTGATCGCCGAACACCTCAACCTGCCGGGCTCCTTCTGGCGTTGGCTGGAGGGAATCGACATCAACGTGCTCGGCTACATCATCGTCGGCATGTTCGTCGCCACCTGGGCGATCGCACTGTCGATCTGGCATTTCGGGCACATCGAGGAGCGTTGGTCCGTGCAACTGGGGAGTGGCGGCGACTCGCGCTAGCGCGTCCTCCCGGCGAGGCACGCCTGCGCGAGAATCGCTTCACGCATGACCGAGGCTCGTGACGTGCTGCGGCTCGTGGTCGGCGAGCCGCGCGAGGCGATCATGGCCCTGCGCCGTCGCGGGCTGCGCGTCTCGACACCTCGGCGGCTGATCATCGAGGCCCTGTTTGCCGCCGACGGGCCGGTCTCCGCCCAGCGGCTCGCGCGAGAGCTCTCACTCGAGGAGTCCTCGGTCTACCGCAATCTCGAGGTGCTCGAACGACACGGCCTCACCTGGCACGTGCACCTCGGACACGGTCCCGGGCTGTACGCCCTCGCGGGTCGCGACGACGGCGAGTATCTCTACTGCGAGCGCTGCGGAAAGGTGACCGTGCTGGCCGCCGAGGATATGAATCCGCTGCGCGAGCGGCTCGAGCGCGAATTCGGACATCATGCGAGCTTCACGCATTTCGCAATCGTCGGGCTCTGCAGCACGTGCGTGAAGCACTCCGGCGAAGGAGCAGAGAACATGGCCGACCCACGGCAAGAGCACGACCACCAGCATGAGCACCCGCACAGTCATCCCCACGAGCATGCCGACGGGACCGTGCACCAGCACACGCACAGCGCCCACGAGCACGAGCACGTTGAGCACGAGCACGTTGAGCACGAGCACAAGCACAGCCACGGCGAGTACGTGCACTCACATGCGCATGTGCATCAGGAGGGCCTCGAGGACCGGCACGAACATGAGCACGAACCGTAGGCGCCCGAGGGCGCGGATCGCTGGAGCGGCAGCGCTGAGAGCGCGTCCGTGGCGGAGCTAGCCCGGCAACACCACCCATAGCTGAGGCGCCAAGGCGGAGAGCCGCGCCGCATCGAGCTCGGCGACGGACGCCGCTCCCGCGCGCTCCAGCTCGAGTGCGAGCTCGCGCCAAGCCCGCGCGACCGGCGCCACGCGCGCGGTCGGCCCCCAGCCGGTCGCAGCGCGAAGCTCGTCGGCGCGTGCGCGGACGTCATCGGGCGTCAGCTCACCGAACGGTCGGTTGGCGCCCCGGATGAACACAGGGGTCTCGAGGATCTGTTCCGGCGCGCCGGGCCGCTCGGGCATCGCTCGACGAGCCTACCCGCCCGCGATCGCCATGCGGCGGGCGGCGATCGCCGCCTGCCCATAGGAGATCCCGCCGTCGCCTGGGGGCAGTCGCTGCGGTAAGAGGACACGCAAACCCGCCGCCTCGAGGCCCGCCCCAACCGCCTCGAGGAGGCGGCGGTTCTGAAACACCCCGCCCGAGAGGACGACCAGATCCAGACCCGAGACGCCGGCGATCTCGGCGCAGGCGGACACGGTCGCCCCCGCCAGCGCCGCGTGGAAGCGCGCGGCCACCGCTCCGGCGGCGGCGCCCGCCTCGAGATCGGCGACGATCGCGAGCACCGTCTCGCGCGGGTCGATCACGACCCGCTCCCCGTCCCGCGCGAGCGGCATCGGGTAGCTCCGGGACTCGCCCGGATCGCAGGCGGCCTCGAGCTCGATCGCGGCCTGTCCCTCGTAGTTGACGCTCGCGCGGACCCCGCACAGCGCCGCCACGGCGTCGAACATACGGCCCACGCTGCTCGTCGGCGGTGACGCTGTCCCGGTTTCGACCATTCGCGTCACGTGAGCCCAGGTGCGAGCGTCGACCATCTCGGCCAGCGCCCTGGGGACGGGGGCTTCGGCGCCGGCTGCGGCGACCAGCCAGGCGCACGCCATCCGCCACGGCTCGCGGATCGCTCGCTCTCCCCCGGGAAGCCTGGCCGCCAGCAGCGCGCCGGCCCGGTCGAACCCGGCGAGGTCGCCGACGAGCAGCTCGCCGCCCCACACGGTGCCGTCGGAGCCGTAGCCGGTGCCGTCGAAGATCGCACCGACGGCCGGCCCTTGCTCGCCGTGCTCGGCCAGCACGGCCGCCAGGTGCGCGTGATGATGCTGGACGCCCACCAGCTCGACGTCTGCGCGCTCGAGCGCGTACTTGGTCGAGAGGTACTCGGGGTGCAGGTCGTGGACGACGACCTCCGGGGCGACGGCGAACAGCCGCTCGAAATGCTCGATCCCGTCGCTGAACGAGCGCAGCGTCTCGTAGTTCTCGAGGTCGCCGATGTGGTGGCCGACCCAGGCGCGTCCTCCCTTGCCCAGGCAGAAGGTGTTCTTCAGCTCGGCGCCGCAGGCGAGGATCGGCCGCCGCGTCGGATCAGGCAGCGGCACGCTCGCGGGCACGTAGCCGCGCGAGCGGCGAACGAACATCGGCCGCCCGCCTGCGAGCACCCTGACCACGGAGTCGTCGGTGCGCGTCTGGATCGGCCGGTCGTGGACGAGCAGCATGTCGGCGATAGGGCCGAGGCGCTGACGCGCGTCCTCGTCGTCGAACGCGATCGGCTCGTCGGAGATGTTGCCGCTGGTCATCACCAGAGTGCATCCCGAGTCGTTGAGCAGCAGGTGGTGAAGGGGCGAGTACGGGAGCATCACCCCCAGCTCGGGCGCGCCCGGGGCGACCGAGCTTGCCACCGGTGCGCCGCTCACGCGGGGGGCGAGCACGATCGGGCGCTCGCACCCGCACAGCAGCTGGCGCTCGGCGGCGCCCACGTGCACCAGCGCCGCGGCCTCCTCGAGCGAGGCCGCCATCAGCGCGAACGGCTTGTCCTCGCGGTGCTTGCGCTCGCGCAGCCTCGCCACCGCGGCCTCGTCGTCCGCCCGACAGGCGAGATGGAAGCCACCGATCCCCTTGACCGCCAGGAGCGCGCCACCGATCAGCGCCGCCGCAGCGGCCCGCAGCGCGTCCTCGGCGTCGATGCGGACACCGGAACCGTCGAGCAGCCTCAGTGACGGCCCGCACTCCGGGCAAGCGTTCGGTTGCGCGTGGAAGCGCCGGTCCCGTGGATCCTCGTACTCGGCCATGCATCGCGCGCACATGCGGAAACCGGCCATCGTCGTGAAGCGCCGGTCATAGGGGACCCCGCGCACGATCGTGAACCGCGGGCCGCAGTTGGTGCAGTTGATGAACGGGTAGCGGTAGCGCCGGTCGCCGCGGTCGAACAGCTCGGCCAGGCAATCGGAGCAGGTGGCGCTGTCGGGGGCCACGGGAGCATCGGCGGTCTCCCCGGGCGGGCTCGCACGGATCGCGAATCGGGTCTCGCCGACGGCGGCGCTGTCCGAGATCAGCACTCGCTCGATCACCGCGCGTGGCGGCGCGTCCGGCCCGAGCCGGGCCAGAAATCGGTCGACCGCGCCGGCCTCGCCCTCGACCTCGAGCAGCACCCCGCGGCCGTCATTGAGCACGTAGCCCGCGAGCTCGAGCTCGGCCGCGAGCCGGTGCACGTAGGGCCTGAACCCAACGCCCTGGACGGTGCCCTCGACCCGGGCCCGCGCCCGCCGGCGCAGCGCGCTCACCCCACCAGCGCGCGCAGTGCGTGGTACGCGCTGGCCTGGGCCTCCTGGATCCGGGGGATGTGCTCCGAACGCGTGATCACCACGTGATCGGCCAGCTCCTCGGATCCAATCCGCCCGCCGTCGTAGCCGACCATCGCGATCGTCAACAGTCCGCGGCGCCGCGCCTCGACGAGCGCGTGGATCACGTTCGCCGAGTCGCCCGACGTCGACAGCGCGAGCAGCGCGTCGCGCTCGAGGCCGTACGCGATCACCTGGCGCGAGAAGATCGCCTCGGTCCCGATGTCGTTTGCGATCGCGGTCAGGATCGAGGGGTCCTCGGTCAGATCGATCGCCGGCCAGGACCGAAGGCCGCCGCGCTCGGATCGGAAGTCGGCGACGGCGTCCATCGCGTCGGTCGCCGAGCCGCCGTTGCCGAGCGCGAGCAGCTTGCCGCCGCCCTCCAGTGCCGCGCGCAGCTCGCGCGCGGCGCCGAGCAGCGCGTCGCGGTTCTCGCTCAGCGTCTGGCGGCGCAGCTCGCCCACCTCCTCGGCCTTCATCAGCGCCGAGCGGCGCACGTCCTCGACGACCGGCTCGAGCTCGGCCTCCTGCTCCGCCAGGAACGGGTACAAAAAGCTCGAAGCGCCGGCGTCATGCACGCGCCGGGCGGTGCGGCCCTGAAGCAGCCCGCGGTGCTCGAAGAACACATGCACGAGCTCCCACAGCACGTGGTAGAGCGTCTCGACGAGCTCCTGGCGGATCGCGGGATCCTCGCTCGGCGGGTCGAACTCCCACTCCGCGCCGCAGCGGCAGAAGCCAACCGTCAGGCACCCGCGTCCGCGGGCCAGGGCCAGCGCCCGGGCCGCCTCACCGCCGTCTTCGTCGGCGCCGAACGCCATCGCCACGTCCTCAGGCGCGGCGAGCAGCCCGGCCTGTCGCTCCAGATCACCGCCCTCGCCGGCCAGCCCGATCGCCGGCAGGGCGCGCTTGCCGACGATCACCGGATGAACAAACTCGACCGCCACGTGCCGCGCGTCGGAGCGCGCAGCCGGCGAGCGGCCGAACGCGATCAGCCGGCCGCCTCGGGCGAAGCGTTCGGCCATCAGGTGGCAGAGCCGGGCAAGCCGCTCGGCCTCGGTCTGGAAGAACTGCGCGTTGGCCTCGGCGCGCCGCTCGAGCAGCCGCTGCAGATGACCCGCCGGATCGGTGCCCACCGTGGCTGCGGCGCTCACGCAACGGCCTCCTCGCGCGAGGCCAGGAGCGAGAGCCACTCCCGCCATGCGCCCACGCCCTCGCCGGTGCGCGCGCTGCAGCTGATCGTCTCGACATCCGGGTGCACCTGGTCGATGTTGTACAGAAGGCGCTCGAGGTCGAACTCGATGTGTGCGAGCAGGTCGATCTTGTTGATCAGCACCAGCTCGCAGGTGCGGAACATCAGCGGGTACTTCAGCGGCTTGTCCTCGCCCTCGGTCACCGAGCACACCATTACGCGGGCGTCCTCGCCGATCTTGAACTCGGCGGGGCAGACGAGGTTGCCGACGTTCTCGACGATCAGCAGGTCGATGTCCCCGAGCGGCAGCGAGGGGATCGCCGAGCGCACCATGTTGGCGTCCAGGTGGCACTCGCCGCCGAAGCTCGGGTCGGTGTTCAGCTGCGTGACCGGGATGTGCAGATGAGCCAGCCGGTCGGCGTCCATGGAACCCTGCACGTCCCCCTCGAGCACGCCGACGCGCACTCCTGGAAGCTCGCGCACGACCTGCTCGAGCAGAGCCGTCTTGCCCGCCCCGGGGGCGCTCATGAAGTTGACCACCTTGACCGCAGCGCGGTCGAAGTCCGCCCGGTTGGCGGTCGCGATGGTGTTGTTGGCGTCGAGCGCGTCCTCGACCACGGTCACCTTTGTGCGATGCATTGCGCCTCCTGGACCTCGCTTGTCTCGACCTCGATCGACTCCACCTCGAACTCGTCCCCGCTGGCGATCTCGACCTCGCCGCTCCCGCACGCCGGACAGCGGAAGGCCGGGATCTCGATCCCCCATTCGAGCGCGCAGGCGTTGCAGCGCAGGCGCGCGTCGATCACCTCCTGCTCGAGCCGTGCGCCCTCGCAGACGGTGTCGCGGGCCACGAACTCGAAGTAGAACGCGAGCGTGTCCGGGACGACCTGGCGCAGGCGTCCCACGCGCAAGCTGACAGTGGTCACGCGGCGCCCTTGGGCGTGCTTGGCGGCGGTGTTGACGATCGCGCTTGAGAGTGCCAGCTCGTGCACGAGGCGCGCCTCACTCCGCCGCCCGCAGCGGCATTCCGGAGCGCATCTCGGCGACCGTCTCGAGAACCAGCTCGACGGCTTGCTCGACCACCCCGCCGACCTGCTGGGAGAGTCCCCAGCCCATCTCCTCGACCTGCTCGGGCTCGCACGCGATCACGACGACGCGGCCCGGCCACGCGCCGATCGACTTCACGAATCGCAGCACCGTCTGCGGGTCCATCCCGTGCGGGTTGATCGTCTCGCCGTCCTCGATCCCGCTCTGCACCTCCCGCTCGTCGGGCTCCATCACGTACAGGGTCCCCGGCTCGCCGCCCTGCTTGGAGACGTCCACGATCACGAGCCCGTCGTAGCCGCGCATCACCTCGTACGCGAGGTCGAGGCCGCCGGTCCCCGCGTCCATCACCGAAACCCCCGGCGGCAGCTCGCCGCCCGCCAGCCGGCGAGCCACCTCGCCGCCGAACCCGTCGTCGCGCAGCCAGCCGTTGCCGACCCCCGCCACCAGGATGCTGCGCAGCTGCTCCTGCGAGCTCACGGCTCGATCACCTCCACCTCCGGAGCGAAGAAGTACAGCAAGCGGCCGGTCTCGCGCAACAGCTCCTGACCCGGGTCATCGTCGATCGTCACGCCCAGATGCACCTTGCCGTCGAGGTCGATGAGGATCCGCTCCACGGTGGCGGCCCGGCCCTCGAGCAGGCGCGCGTGCAGGTCGGCACCGGGGCCGGGCCGCAGCATCACGTGCCCACCCCGGACGAAGCGGATCCCGTCCACGGTCGCCTCGGGCTCGCCGGCTGTGGGGTCGGGCAGGTTGGGCGGCGGCGCGGGGGGCTCGCTGCTCTGCGCATCGCGCAACCTCACGCGCCCGTGTAGGGCGATTATCTCCTCGGGGGTGGCGCGGGCTGCACGCTCGATCATCTCGCGAACCGCGGGATCGGCCTGCTCGATCTCGGCGCGCTCGCCGTCGCTCAGCGCCTTCACGTGCAGCAGCAGCGCCTCCTCGATCTCGGTCGAATCGTAGAGCCCGCCGCGGCTCTCGGGAGCGAGTTCCGGATGGTCGGGCAGCACGATCGTGGTCCCGAGGATCGTCTCGTCGCGCTCGCCGGTCAGCACCGGGTAGGTGTTGACGCTCTCGCAATCGGCCTCGAGCGGCGAGAGGAACCGGCCGCGCGAGATCCGGACCAGCAGCTGCACCGACAAGAGCGATCGCGCGAGCGCCTCGGCGCGGCTCAGCCCCACCGCCGCCTCGCGCGTGTTGTGCACGCAGCAGCGCACCAGCGTGCGGCCGTCCGCGCGCGCCGCCGAGCGCAGCGTGAGGCGCCCGCCGCGGAGCTCGACCGTGTCTCGCCCGCCCACCGGAACCGGACCAAGCTCCACGCGCTGATCGGCTGCCTCGTGGCGCTCGCCCGTGAGGATCAGATAACGCAGCGTCGCGCTCAGCGCCGCGCCGGCAGCCGGCTCGGCCACGCACTCGAGCCGGGCGCGGTCGAAGGCGCCCGCGCACTCGGACGCGTACACCGGCGGATAGACGATCCCGAACGGGGTCGGGGTCGCGTTCTTGGCCGCGCGGGGAGTGTAGGGGTAGAGCGCGTAGCCCTCGTACAGGAGCGAGTCGACCAGCTGATCGAGCGCCTCCGTCATCGCTCCCGCGCCTCCTCGATCAGCGCCTGCACGCAGGCGTCGAGCGTCGCCAACCCGCGATCGAGCTTGGCGCGCTGGAGGGTTTCGAGCGTCTGCGAGCGCAACGCGACCCATCCGGTGTTGGGGTAGTAGTGCTCGATCATCTCGCGCCACACCGACACGGGCATGCGGAAGTCGATCGACGTGTTCCACGCCATCAGCACCATCTGCAGGCCTCCGTCCTCGGCGGGGTAGTAGATCGTGCCGTTGAAGTGCAGCGCGAGGGGCGCAATCCCGTCGGCGAGCGCGTGCAGATACTTCGCGGCGGCGAGCTCGAGGTCGTAGCTGCAGGCGATGGGGACGCTCACGACGGTGGTGTGCGTGAACGCGGGCACGAGCACGTCGAGCTTCGACCAGACGAGGCTGCGGGTCGTGACCGCCCAGCGCTCGGGCGCCCCGAACAGCTCCATCAGCCGCTCGCGGGTGGCTTCGTCGTAGCTGCGGCGGGCCGGCTCGATCATCAGCTGGATGCTCAGCGCGATCATGTACACCTGACGCCCGCTCGGCTCGCCAACCTCGAGATCGAGTGCGAGCATCGGCGCGGCCGCGTGGCGCACGGCGCGAGCGCCGAGCACCGCGAACTTCGGCTCGGGAACCGCCGTCGGGGCGCAGCTCCCGTTCACGCCGAGGTCGGGAACGCTCACGTCCGGGAGACCTCCGCGCCAACCGCCTCGTCGCGCAGGTGCGCGAAGAACCTGCTCACCGCGTGCTCGACCCCGCTCCCGCCCGAAATCCCCTCCCAGCTCGCCTTGATCGCCCCGGTCAGCGCGTAGCAGCGGTCGATCGGCGTGATCGCGTATGCCGGCGGGTCCGACAGGCGGTTGACGATCAGCCCCTCGATGTCCGGCTCGAGCTCGGTCAGCACGGGGTTGAGCTCGAGCATCCTCTGCCAGGACTCGAAGTGCAGCTCGGACTCCGTCGCGCCGGCCGGGCTCGGATACATCGCGACCACGCACTCGGTCACGGTCGAGCGCATGAAGAACGCGAGTCCGATCGGAATCTGGAAACCGGCCCAGAGATCGTCGGGGATCCTCAGGTCGGGCAGCCACAGGGTGCGATTTCCGGTCGGCCGGTACTCGCCCTCGCCCGCGCGCATCGCCCAGCACGCCTCGCAGCAGCACACGAGCCGCCGCTCGACGAGTTGCAGCAGGTGCCGGTGGTCCTCCGCGATCGTGACCCCGCAGATCTCGCAGACCTCTGCTTCGGCGGTGCGCGCCGGCGAGCCATTCGGGTCGCTCGCCCGAGGCCTCGGAGGCGCCGAGCGTGCCAGCCCGCGCAGCCCCGTAACCAGCTCCGCGCGCCTGCGCGTGGCACGCGCATCGGCCAACAGCCGGCGCGGGCGCTCGCCGTTCTGCGCGCTCATCCCGCCAGCGCCACCTTGACGCGGCCACCCTCGTTGAGCAGCGGTACCGGCACCAGCTGCAGCTGCTCGTTGTCCAGTGAGCGCCCGGCGCGGGGCAGGAAGAACGAACGCTCGCAGCCGGGGCACGCCAGCGCGCCGGCGGCGAGCGAACCGTCGTGCAGTTGGCCGCCGCAGCCTGCGCATACGTCGCGGTAGGCCAGCAGCGTGCCCTCGACGTTTGCGATCACGAGCTCGCGCCCGGCGACCATGACCGCTGCCAGCGACCCGTCCGCCGGCGCTTGGAGCGAGTCGAGCTCGAACCACGACGGCGGCGGCAAGGGTGACGGCGATGGCGAGATGACCATCGGCAGCTCCATCGCGGACGGCGTCGAGCCCGTGGACGGTGCCGAGCCGGTGACCATCGGCAGCCCCGAGCCGCCAATCGTCTGCGGCGCCACGCCCTCGACCTCGAGTCCCATCAGGTCCGGGGCGGCGTCCTCCAGCGCCTGCTTGATCGCCAGCTCGAGCGTCACCGAGGAGGCGGCGCAGTCGGAGCAGCTCCCCCGCAGATCGATCCTCGCGACGGCGCCCTCGAGCGAGAGCAGCTCGACGTTGCCGCCATGCGACTCCATGTACGGGCGGACCGAATCGAGCGCGGCCTGGACGCGGTCGGCCAGCGGCACCGGGTGCAGGTCGTGGATCAGCAGCAGCGTGGCGACGAGCTGGTCCTCGGCGAGCGCGTCCGCGATCCGTCGACCCGGATCGCCGGCGTCGGCCAGCGCGGAGACGATCCGCTCGAGACCCGCGCCGTACATCCGCACCACGCACGAGACCAGCTCCGCGGCGAGCTCGCCGGTCGCGCTGTCGGCGGCCGAGTCGAGCTCCGCCTGCAGCTCCTGGACCCGTGCTACGAGCTCCTCGGCGTCGTCCCGGTGCGCCGTCGCAGCCGCCGAGTCCATGGCTAGGCCATCGCGGTGGGAGTGTGCATCACCTTGCGAACCCTCCCGCCACCGGTGTACATGTGCACACCGCAAGGCAGGCACGGGTCGAACGAGCGCACCGCTCGCATGATGTCCACGCCCTTGAATTTGTCGGGGCCGTTCTCCTCGAAGATCGGCGTGTTCTGCACCGCATCCTCGTAGGGGCCGGGGGTCCCATACACGTCGCGCGGGCTGGCATTCCAGGGCGTCGGCGGGTAGGGCTGATAGTTGGCGATCTTGCCGTCGCGGATCACCATGTGATGCGAGAGCACGCCGCGCGCGGCCTCGTGGAACCCGCAGCTGACCGCGGTGTCGGGAACCTTGAAGCTGTTCCAGCTTTTGGTGCGGCCGGCCTGCACCTCTTTCATCGCCCGCTCCAGGCAGTGCAAAGCGATCAGCGCGCTGTAGGCCTGGTGATAGGTACGTGCGCGGTCGCGCTCGATCGCGTTGGACTTCTCGGGCACGTTCCACTCGAGCTCCATCTCGGGCATGTTGGGGGACCGCGGCAGCACCATCTGCAGCGAGTGCCCCGTCGCCTTGGCGTAGCCGAAGTCGACGAGTCCCGCCTTGGCGGTGCACCATTGGCGGGCGAACGGCCCTCCGCCGGTGTCGCAGCAGACGTGCGTGTCGGTGCGTTTGTCATAGATCCGCGGTGAGACCACCCACGTGTACTTGTCGGCGAAGTCGCGCTTCTGCGGACGGGGCAGCGTGACCTTGTTCCACGGATGGTTCTTGTCGACCGGATTGCCGAGCGGGTCCTGGGTCACGTACGTCGGCTCGTTCTCCCACGAGTCGAAGTACGAGGAGCCGAGCAGGATCCGGATCATCAGGTTGATCTCGACGAGGTCGGTCGAGATCAGCTCTCCCCCGATGGCGACGCCCGGAGTGATGTAGCGCTTTCGCCCCCACTCGGTCATGTTGCGATAGTCGTAATCGACGTAGTCGGGGTCGTCGAACGAGCCCCAGTTGACGAGGTTCGTCTCGCGGTAGCCGACCATGTCGTAGCCCGGCAGCTCCTGCAGGAAGAAGTCGTACAGGTCATCGTGCATCGGCACGCTGCGCTTGACGTAGTCGAAGTAGCGCATCAGCCGCACGTAGTAGTCGGTGCACGTCTGATGGGTGATGTCGGCGCTGCAGCCCCCCGGCATGATCGTCGAAGGGTGCGTATGACGCCCGCCGAACAGGCAGTACATCTCGCGGGTGTAGCGAGCCACGTGCAGCGTCTCCAGGTAGAACTCGCCGGTGAACGGGTTGAGCGCCCGCATGATGTCGGCGATCGTCCTGTACCCGTGGATGTCACCATTCGGGGCGGCAGCGCTCTCGGCCTTGGCCAGCAGGCTCGGGTTGGTCTCCTTGACCATCTGCTCGCAGAAGTCGACGTTGGCCATGCAGTCGTTGAAGATGGCGTGGTCGAAGATGTAGTCGGCCGTCTCCGCGAGGTTGAACGCCAGGTCTCCCAGCGCCGGGGGCTTGACGCCGTAGGCCATGTTCTGATTCAGACACGAGCACGTGCAGTGGTTGTCGCCGCAGATGCCGCAGATCCGGCTCGTGATGAAGTGGGCGTCGCGCGGATCGATGCCCTTCATGAAGATGTCGAAGCCGCGGAAGATCATCGACGTGCTGTAGCACTTGAGCACCTGCCGGTTGGAGAAGTCGATCTCGGTATGGATCCCGAGGCTCCCGACGATCCGTGTGATCGGATCCCAGGACATCTCCTTGACCATCACCTTCTGCTGGGTTTCAGTCGCCATCTGTGTGTCTCCTCACTCGGCGCTCGCCGGGATCGCTCGAAAACTCTGTGGGTTGAGGGCCACGCTCACCACCTCGGCTGATAGCCGCTCGTCAGCCGCTGGCCGGGCCGACGCCAGTCGGGCTCCTTGTCGAAATTCCGGTCGATGTGGCGGTGGCGGAGGTACCGGACGATCGGGCCGTAGGAGGCCTGCATGATCCTTGCCGCCCACGCACCCCAGGGGTCCTCATCCATGAACGGCATGTACTTGTCCGGGAAGCCGGGCATCGTGCAGGCCATACAGAATCCCACCGACGTTCGGGCACCCGCCGACGCCGTTGACCCAGCCCCGGATGGGCACGTTGCACTTGACCACCGGCCCCTTGCAGCCGAGCTTCACCAGGCAGCGGTGGTCGGAGCCGTATTCGGTTGCGAACTGTCCCTGCTCGGTGAAGCCGGCGCGGTTGCATCCCTCGCGAACGGTGCGGCCGAACAGCCACTTCGGCCGCAGCGCCTCGTCGAGCTCGGGAGCGGGCGCGAGCCCGGCGAGGTGCAGCGCCAGGTACAGCAGCGTCTCGGTCATGTTGTCGGGCTGCGCCGGGCAGCCCGGGATGCACACCACCGGCAGGCCGGCCTTCGACTTCCAGTTCCAGCCGAGGTAGTCGGGGACGCCCATCGCTCCGGTCGGGTTGTTCTTCATCGCCGGGATACCGCCGTACGTTGCGCAGGTGCCGACCGCTACAACCGCCGCGGCCTTCGGCGCAAGCCGGTCCATCCACTCGTTCATCGTGATCGGCTGGCCGTTCTCCGGGTTGACCGCGAAGCCGGTCCAGTGACCCTCGCCGTTGATCTCCTCGTTGCCGAGCGAGCCCTCGATCACCAGCACAAACGGGTCGAGCTCGCCCTTTTCGGCGTCGAACCAGGCCTGCGCGTACTCCTGCCCGACGGCGTAGTCGACCACCTGGTTGTGCACAACCACCTTGGGCATGCCGGGGATCGCCTGCAGGATGATGTCCTCGAGGCTCGGGTTCGTCGCCGAGGTCATCGCCACCGAGTCGCCCTCGCAGCTCAGACCGGTCGTCATCCACAGCACGTGAGCCGTGACGGCCTCGGTTTTCTTCTGCTCGACATATGGGCTCTGCAACGTCGCCATCCCGTCTCCTCTCCTGGGGTTCAGCAAATCCTCGGCAGGGGGTCTCCGACCAGCTGGTCCATCACCCGTTTGCCACCAAAGCTCGTCTGTACGAGCACCAATCCGGGGGGCTCGCTGCGCACTTCGCCGATCTCTACGGCCCGCTCGCATCCCGGCACGCTGCGCAGCGCCCGCAGCGCCGGATCCGCGGCCTCGGCCGCCACGAACGCCACCAGCTTGCCCTCGTTGGCCACGTACATCGGGTCGATCCCGAGGATCTCCGCGGCCCCCGCCACCTCCGCCTTGACCGGGATCTCGGCCTCGCGCACGATCATCGCCACCGACGAGGCGCGCGCGAGCTCGTTCAGTACCGAGGCCACGCCGCCTCGGGTGGCGTCTCGCATGCAGCGCAGCTCCGGGCCGACGGCGTCGAGCAGCGCATCCACGACAGGCCACAGCGAGCGGGTATCGGACTCGATCGCCGCGTCGAGCTCGAACTCGTCGCGCGCGAGCATGATCGCGGTGCCGTGCTCGCCGATGCTGCCCGAGAGCAGGATCCGATCGCCGGGCACCAGCGCCGCGGGCGAGAGCGACGCGCGCGGATCGCGGTGCCCGACTCCGGTGGTGCACACATACATACCATCGGCGTGGCCGCGCTCGACGACCTTGGTGTCCCCGGCGATGATCCGGACTCCGGCGGCGCGGGCGGCCGCGGCGATCGCCTCGACCTCCTCGCGTAGCTCCGCCGCCGAGAGTCCCTCCTCGAGCACCAGCGACAGGCTCAGCGCGACCGGCCTCGCGCCCGCGACGGCGAGATCGTTGACGGTGCCGTTGACCGCGAGCTCCCCGATCGAGCCGCCGGGAAAGCGCAGCGGCTTGACCACGTAGGAGTCGGTGGTGATCGCGAGCTGCGCGCCGTCGACCTCGAACCCGGCGGCGTCGGCCATCTCGTTCAGCGCGTCGTTCTCGAAGGCCGGCGCCAGGAGGCCCTCGATCAGCCCCTGGGTGGCCTTGCCGCCGGCCCCGTGAGCCATGTTGATGTGCGCGTCGCGGAACTTCGCGCGCTTGCTGCGTGCGGTCTCGATGATCCCGAGGATCTTCTGCTCGCGCTCGGAGATGACGGCCGGCTCGGCCATCACACCACCTCCCGCTCGCGCGCGAAGCGGCCGTAGTTGTAGTACGCGGCGCAGGCGCCCTCCGAGGAGACCATGCAGGTGCCTATCGGCCTCTCGGGCGTGCAGGCGGTGCCGAACACCTTGCACTCCCATGGCTTGATCACGCCCTTCAGCACCTCGCCGCACTGGCAGGCCTTCGGATCCGCCACGCGCACCCCTGGCACGCTGAAACGTCGCTCGGCGTCGAGCTCGCTGTAGGCCTCGGAGATCTTCAGGCCGCTGTGGGAGATGAACCCGAGCCCGCGCCACTCGAAATGCGGACGCAGCTCGAACACCTCGGCCATCACCTCGAGCGCGCGCAGGTTGCCCTCGTGTGGGACGACGCGCTTGTACTGGTTCTCGACTTCGCAGCGGCCCTCCGCGAGCTGGCGCAGGATCATCACGATCGCCTGCAGGATGTCGAGCGGCTCGAAACCGGCGATCGCGATGGGCTTGCGATAGTCGGCGGGGATGAACTCGAACGGCCGCGCGCCCACGATCGTGGAGACGTGGCCGGGGCCGATGAAGCCGTCGAGGCGCAGGTCGGGCGACTCGAGAAGGGCCCGCAGCGGCGGCACGATCGTGACGTGGCTGCACATGCAGGAGAAGTTCAGGACGCCCTCGGCGCGGGCGCGCTTCAGCGTCAGCGCCGTCGATGGAGCGGTGGTCTCGAACCCGATCGCGAAGAACACGACCTCGCGGCCGGGGTTCTGCTTGGCGATCCGCAGGGCGTCAAGCGGTGAGTAGACCATGCGGATGTCGGCGCCGTCGGCCTTGGCGTCGAGCAGGCTCCCGTCCGACCCGGGCACCCTCATCATGTCCCCGAAGCAGGCGAAGATCACGTCCTCGTCGTGCGCGAGGGCGATCCCGTCGTCGACGCGGCCCATCGGGATGACGCACACGGGGCAGCCGGGGCCGTGAACGAGCTCGACGTTCGCCGGCAGCAGATCGTCGACGCCGTACTTGTAGATCGCGTGCGTGTGGCCTCCGCACACCTCCATCAGCTTGTAGTGGCGGCCCGGTTCGACGAGCGACAGGATCTCCGCGGCCAGCGCCCGGCCCAGCTCGGCGTCGCGGAACTCGTCTACGTACCTCATGCGCTGTGCGCCTCGAGCCGGGCGATCGCGGTGCCGGCGTGAACCAGGAGCCGCGCGCCGGGCGTGACCGGCTCGACCAGCGCCGTCTCCACCGTCGAGCGCGCGCCCCGCTCGTCGCTGCAGAGCGCGAGTCCACGCTCGGGGTCGACCGCGAGCACGGTCATCGGGTCGCCGTCATCGCCGCACGTGATGCAGTGCGGGGCGCCGGCCGCGAACGCAGTGGGGTCGCTCACTCGATAACGCTCGCCTTCAGCTCTTCGAGCTCGCGCTCGTAGTCGGCGCCCATCCGTTCGAGCAGGTCTCGGGTCGCGCGGGCCTCCTCCTCGTCGACCTGCGAGATCGCGAAGCCGACGTGGATCAGGACCCAATCGCCGGGGCCCACGCCCCCGCCGTCCGCGTCGAGCAGCCCGATGTTGACGTTCCGCTTGACCCCTGCGACGTCGACCCTCGCCAGGCGGTGATGCTCGTCTACGACTTCGATGACCTGCCCTGGAATCGCCAGACACATTGGCGGGGCGCCTCTCCAAACGCTCGGCTGTCGCCGTCGCGCCGCAGCGCGCAAACGCCAGCACCGCACACTGCCGGTTCGGCGTGTTCTACCACCGAGCCGCGGCGCAAAAACGCCCCTTGGTAACCCTGGTTACCGAGGCCCCGTGGTCCGCTTGTCGCGGACGGCGCGGGCCAAAAGCGCGGGCAGCGCCGGAGGCGTAGACTCGGCCACACGAGCGCAAAGGGAGAGAACGGGCAGGCGGCTATGTCCAGCGACGGCCAGGAAACGTCGGCGCGCACAGCTTCGTGGATCGAGCGCTCGACTCGGGCGAAGCCGCCGAGCTCACGGCCGCTGTTCGGCTACCTGCTGGACCTCGACGATGACCTCGCCGCGCAGCTCGAGGTGCGGATGCGCTTCACCGCGCGTCAGGACGCGACCGCGCGGCTGCTGCACGCCGACATCGGCAGGTGCGAACTCTCGCCGTGGTTCGCGCTCGTCGAGCACGGCCCCGGCCTGTTGATCGTCGAGGGGCTGATCGCCGTCGACACCTGCGTCGCCGGCCGCACCACGACCGAGCTGCTCGGGAGCGGCGATCTGCTCCAGCCGCATACGCCGCTGGACGACGAGCTGGTCCGGTGGGAGACGGCGTGGCGTGCGCTCTCGCCAACCCGGCTGGCGCTGCTGGATGCCGGCTTTGCGCAGCGGATGCGCTCCTGGCCGCAGATCCTCAGCGCGCTGTTCCGGCGGGCCGAGCGCCGCTCGGACGATCTCGAGGTGATGCGCGCGATCTCCTGTCATCCCCGACTCGAGGTGCGCTTGGTGCTGGCGCTCTGGCACCTGGCCGCCCGCTGGGGGCGGGTGGAGCCTTCGGGCTTCCGCCTGTCGTTGCCGCTGACCCATCGGCTCCTGGGGCAACTGGTGGGGGCTGAGCGGCCATCGATCTCCCATGCGCTGCACCGGCTGTGCGAGGCCGGGATCGTGACGGGCACCGCCGTGAACTTGCACCTGCACGGCTCCGTCGAGGCCCATCTCGAGTCGCTGACCGAACGGCCCGCGCGTCCCGCGGTGCGCGAGCGGGGCACGACGGCGGGAGCTGCGGCGCTACGGTGAGAAGATGCCGGTCTCGGTCGTATTCAGATGCGAGATCTGCGGCGCCCGCCCGGACGCCGAGACTCAGGCCGCTCTGGAGCGGCAGCTGCTCGACCTCCGCCACGGCGAGTACGTCGACGGCGACCCCGGCGGTTGGCTGACCTGGCACGGCCGCGGGATCTACGGACCGCATCGCTACGCCTGCGGCAAGCACAGGGGAGAGCTCAAGGCGCTGTTGCGCGAGCACTACGGCACGCTCGGCTGGCACCCCTGGGCCACCGGGCCGCATCCGTGGGCGGGACGGCGGGGGACCGACCGGGCTCGCCGGCTGGCGCGCCAGCTGCGATCGACGTTCGGCGCACCCGGCGGGTAGCCGGCGCGGCAATTCGCTTCGTCACACAGGGGGCGAGAAACCCGTGCGGATGCGTTGGGCCTCGAGCGCCTGCGCCACACGGTCCGGCGAGCATCAGCATCGGCTTGCAGCGGATATGCGACCTCACGGCCACGCAGACCTTAACCGAGGATGACCGGGAAAGGCGCGTGGCTCTGTCCGCTGTCAGTCTCCGAAATCCTGCGTGTAGATCGCCCCTGCCCCACCGCGAACGGCCCGAGAGGGACGCGTGGCGACGACGCCGACGCCAGTGTCGCGGAAGCGCGGGTCAAGGATGTTGGCGCGGTGGCCGGGCGAGTCCATCCACGCGGCGACGATCGCGCGAGGTGTGGCGTCCCCGAGCGTGCCCCAGGCGATGTTCTCGCCGACTTCGCCGCCGCGCGAGCTCGAGACGTAGCCGGTTGCGCGTATGCGGCTGCCGGGGCTTTCGCCCCGTGGCCCATCATGTCCGAGATAACCTCCTGAGGCCATGCTGTCGGTGTGAGCCTGGGCGGCGCGCCCGAGTTGTCGATTCGGCGCCAGCGGCCTCTCGCCGCGACGTGCCCGTTCCCGGTTCACCAGACAGAGCGTGGCGCTGCGGATACGGCCGAGGTCCTGGTCGGTGGGCCGCAGGTCGGCGCCTGGGCAAGCGCCGGCAGCGGCGTGCGCCCTCATATCCCGCTCGGAGGCGCGCACGACCGCGGCCGCAGCCGACGAAGCGATCACTGCAAACAGGATCGACGCGAGCGCTGCAACGAGCATCCTGCGTGGCACCGGGGAGGTGGTTTCGCGCGCGCCCGGACAGTCGTCGCGGAACCGGCCAGGATCGGCAAACGGCAGTAGAAACGCGTGGCTGAGGGGTCCCACCCGCAAAGCACAACCTCTTTCGTTGGCCTACGGGGTTAGCTGACGGGCTAGCGCTGAAAGAGCCTGCGCTTCCCACGGGCTCACCGTGGGATTCGCCCCGAAAGACTTTTGGGTCCCCCGTTCCCTGACACCTGGTCAGAGACTCGGCGTTCAGCGCGCCAAGCTAGCAAGGGTGCGGGACGACACGCTCCGCTCTCGCCCGTTCTGACCGCAAATAGCGGGTTTTCGCGCTTTGCAGGGCTTTATGAATGGAGCCAACCGGGATCGAACCGGTGACCTCCTGCTTGCAAAGCAGGCGCTCTCCCAGCTGAGCTATGGCCCCAGACAGCCCAATATAAGCCCTGCCGCGGGCTTTTCAGCGACGCGCCGGCCAACAACGCCAGCCGAACCCGCCTAAAGCAGCTACCCGCCGCCCATCGCCGCCCAGCCCGCCCTACCCCCGCGCTTTCAAGATCCCCACCACCGTCGTGTACACCGCCGTCCCCGCCGCAACCCCTTCAGCCGTGTCCTGCTGATACGCATTCGCCGGCCCAAGCGGCACTTCAAGGTGCAGCCGCCCTTCGGCGTCCGCGGTCACGATCTCGCTGCTGGCCCCTTCGTGCCCGCTCATGCTGACGACGTACGCCTTCCCCCGCCGATAGTCGCGCGGCGTCACCACCGACGCCGACCCGCTCCCCGCCAGCGAGAACCCCTGCGCGTCGGCTTCCTCGAGCGTTGAGAACTCCTCGGCCGCGCGGTGCATCGTCACGCCCCACCCGAACACCGAGTACTGCGGGTCGGCCACCGTATAGGTGACCTTTTCCGGCGCGGACACCGGCGTGGCGAAGTCTTCCATGACCACCCCGATGCTCCACTTGAGATCGCGCGTCCAGTAGGGCCAGGAGTGGGTGCCGGCCCCGTACGGGTCGTAGAGGCTCGGGATGCCCAGTTCGGTCAGGCGTTCGTGGAAGTGGATGTTGTCTTCGTGCACGAGCGCCTCGATCGACATCGCGCCCGGTTCGGGGCTTTCTTCGGGTCCGGGCTGGCCGTTGCCGAAGTACTCGAACAGGTTCATGCCCCGCAGGTTCTCGGCGAGCGTGGTGGGGTCGTGGTCGGCCCAGTTGATCTCGTCGGTGACTCGGCTGCCGAACATCGAGTTGGGTGGTTCGCCGTCGAGGCCCGTTTCGGTCGCCGCCGCGATCGCCGTCATGCCGGCAGCGTCGGTCGCGTTGTAGGCGATGTCGGGCACGCCCGAGTAGGCGAGCGCTGTCTGGAACAGGTCGGGATGGCGCGCCGCGTAGCTCAGCGAGCAGAAGCCGCCCTGGGACAGCCCCGCGATCGCGCGCCCGTCGCGCGTGGCGATCGTGTGCAGGTCGTGGTCGACCCACGGGATCAGCTCATCGATGTGGAAGGTTTCCCAGCTGTACGTGCCGCTCACCCAGTTGGTGCAGTAGCCGCCGCCGTCGTCGCCCAGGCCGATGTCGGGCATCACCACGATCACCGGCAGCCCTTCGGTGGTCTGCTCCGCTTCGCCTTTTTCGGTCCAATCCGCCGCGCCGCCGCTGGTGCCGTGGAAGAGGTAGACGACGGGGTAGCGCCGTTTCGGTTCGGATTCGTAGCCCGCCGGCAGCAGCACGCGGACCTTGGCTGGTCCGGGGAGCGCCGATGTCGTGACGGTGAGTTCGAACAGACGGGTGTCGAGCCGCTTCACAGACGTCACCTGCAGACCGTCGCCGCCGGGGAACTTCGGCGCCCGGTTGGCGGCCGAAGCCGAGCCGGCCGGCAGCGCCCAGGCGAGAGCACAGAGCAGCGCGATCGACTGCGCGCCGCCCCGGCCATCTCGCGGATCCTCGCCTGCCTGTGCGTCCGGTCATGTGTCGCGTCGTCTCCCTTGTCGTGCTCGAGTTGTTCTGTTGTCATGGAGCGCTCACCGCCCAGTTCGTGGCCACGCCGGCTCTCGTGCGCATCGTGAACTGCACAAGGCCGTCCACGGCGCTCGAGGCAACGCGTTTGCTGCCCACGTAGGCGACGGCCTCGTCGGCCGGGACGCCGGGCGGCGGAGCGACACGCATCGTCACGGTGCCCCCGTCGGTGACGAAGTAGCCGCGGATCAAACCTTCCTGCTGTGCGACGCCGACGTCCGGGAAGCGAATGTCGAAGGTGCTCATCGGCAGATGCGGGATGACGTCGTATCCGTTCTGCGTCGCTTCGACCCCCGCGAGCTTCACCAGGTCGAACAGGCTGTACGCGGGCTGGTGCATGATCTGGGTGTCGTAGCCGTTGAGCACGCCCGCGCCGGTGGCGAGGCCGATGCCGCAGCGCGAGGGCGGTTCCTGGTAGTAGGACGCGCACTCGTCGTCCACCGAGATCACGCCGTCCCAGTTTTCGGGGAACGCGGCGGCGTGCGCGGCGAGCGTGTTGCGCGTGAACTCGCTCCACGCGTCCGGAACGGCTTCCGGCGCCACGCCTTCGAGTCCCGCGAGCGCCCACACCATCTGCCCATTGAGCGCGAACCATGCGCCCCCCGGGTACTCGGTGCTGCCGTTCAGTTCGGGCTCGTTCTGTTCGTCCGCGCCGGGGTCATCCGAGCCGGGGGCCATCGCCGCGCCGATCTGCGTCGGGCCGTGGGGAGCGCCGATGCCGACGAGGAAACGGCGGTACGCGGCCACGAGTTGCTTGGCCTGTTCGGGTGAGGCGGCGCCCGCGAGCAGCGCCCATGGCTGGGGCTCCACGTAGATCGCGCCCGCGCCGAGCTGTTTGGCGCCCGAGTATCCGCGCGCGAACCAGCCCGTGCCGGCGTCGCTCGCCATCACGCTTTCACCGGAGATCCACTGTTCGTCGACGAGCGCCTTGTCACGCGAGCCGGCGGCGCGCAGTTCGCCGGCGAAGCCGCTGTCGCCCGCCGCTTCGGCGACGAGCGCGAGGCGAGGATAGACGTAGGCGGCCTGCGCGGTGACCAGATTCGATTCGGTCATCTGGTTGAACTCGGTCGAGAAGTCGTTCCAGTCACCGGTGGCGCCCGTGAGGTA
The DNA here is from genome assembly GCA_963813685.1 of uncultured Solirubrobacteraceae bacterium. Classification (GTDB taxonomy): domain Bacteria; phylum Actinomycetota; class Thermoleophilia; order Solirubrobacterales; family Solirubrobacteraceae; genus Palsa-744. The sequence continues at coordinate 34,551 of CAWEZQ010000002.1, read as the reverse complement.
CTCGCCGTGGACGCCGCGCCCGATCACTTCCTCCTGGTTGTGGAAGGCCAGTTCGAGATGTTCCATTAACGTTCCCGAGCCGGCTCCGTAGTAGGGAAGCTGGGTCTTCAGCGCGGCGAAGTTCCTGCTCGACAGCACGTATTCGGCGGTGGCCCACAGCAGCCACTGATCGAGGTCATCGGAGCTGCCGAGGTCGAAGCGATCGCACTGGCTGAGCAGCCCGTAGGGGATCGCTCCGCCGGCCTGCGGCTGCTCTTTCGCGGAGTATTCGATGACTTCCTGCGTGAGCGCCGGGTCGGCCCACAGCATCGAGAGCGAGTGCTGAAGCGGATCGCGGTACGCCTCGTTCTCACCGAAGAAGTACTGGTAGTAGCCGCCCTGGGAGAGGATGTGCCGGCCGGCACAGTCCTCGTATGTCGCGTCCGAGCGCACCGTGTAGGCGTCCCACTGAAGCTCGCGCGAGAGCCAGCTGTTGGAGGCGCCGAGTTCGACCTTCGGCAGCCATTTCGACCATTGCCGCTCGCTCTGCTTGAAGGCCTGCGGGTCCCCGCGGTACTGGCCGAGCAGCGCTTCGGCTTCCTGGGGGTGCGCGTAGCCGTAGGCGTAGCGCAGCGTGATGCGCCTGTGCGCGCCGAGCGAGATCGGGCTCTGCATCGCGAACATCGCGCTCCCCTCCGCCCCGTTGGCGGCCGGGCGGGGCGATCGAGTCGCTCAGCTGGCCGGCGGCGACCGCGGCGGGCAGCGCGCGCGTTCCGGACCCGAAGAAGTTGCTCGTGTCGGTGTCGTAGGCGCTCACCGGCGCCTGCAGCGCGCTCGCGAAGATGCTCAGCGGTTCGGTGTCGCCCTCGTCGGGCAGCTGCGCGACCGACAGCGTGTCGGTCGCCGCGTTCCACGTCGGCGACTCGTAGCCGCGCGGGAACTGCGTGACGCCCTGGACCTCCGGGTTGACGTCCCAGTACTCGAAGTAGGAGCCGCTCAGCGGCTTGCTCGAGGTGTTTTCGATCGTGACGTCGTGCAGCAGCAGCGACGCGTTCCCGAACGGCGCGTACACGCGGTCGTGCTCGTCGATCCCGGGAATCTCGGTGCGTTTTTCGTAGTAGCCGACCCCGAAGATCCGTTCGGTGGCCGCCCCTTCGGGGCGGTCGTCGTAGAACGTCGAGATGACTTTGCCGCCCGCGTTCAGGTAGCCGAAGCCGCCCGCGAAGTGGTCGTGGGCGGGGTCGTAGTAGTTGGTCCACTGATACAGCCGGTCCTGGCTCCACAGCTGTGTGTAGCCGTGGTTGGAGGCGTCCGCCACGACGCGGTCGTTGCCGAGCTGGCTCCACGCGTTGACGTTCCCCGACAGTTCCGCCTGCGCCGCGAACGGGCTCGTGAGCTCTTCGGTTTCGTAGCTGTAGGCGGGCAGCCCCTGGGAATCGACGATCCAGTTCCCGAAGTCGCCGCTGCCGTAGCTCGAGGCGATGCTGGGGCTGCTCTTTTCGCGGGAGAGCAGCGGCGGCGACGCGAGGGACGCCGTGGCGCCCGCCAGCAGCAGCAGCGATATGAGGCCGGCGGCGGACAGGCCCTTCGAGAGCAGGCGGAGCACACGCCGGCGGCCGGCCGAAACGCGTGCGCTACCCGTGATCCCTCTCAACTTCTTCTCCACCCGACGCTCGCCCCGGCCCCCTGATTCTGGCCCCGACGGCGATTAGAATACCCGCGTGTCTTTAGATCTAAACGCCCCGGCTGAGCCGCTCCCACGGGGCCGCCACAAGCTCTCATCGGAGGCGGTGCTCGCCTCTCAACGGGAGCGCCTGGTGCACGCGATGCTCGAGCTCGTGGGGTGCGAGGGCTACGAGGCGACGACCGTCCCCGCCGTGGTCGCAGCCGCGCGGGTCTCGCGCAACGCCTTCTATGAGCTCTTCGAAGACAAGGCCGACTGCTTCCTGGCCGCGTGCGATGCGATCGCCGAGGACATGCTGGGCGAGCTGCTGGCGTTCGCCGCCCAGCCCACCTGGGTGGAGGCGCTGCGCGAGGGCACCCGGCGCTACCTCGACTGGTGGCGAGGGCGCCCGACCTTCGCAAGCGCCTACCTGGTCTCGCTGCCGGTCGTCGGCGAGCGCGCAATGCGCCAGCGCGAGCGCCAGTACTCGGCGTTCCGCGAGATGTTCGCGGCGCTCGGCGCGCGCGCTCGCGCCGAGCAACCCGAGCTCGGCCCCCTCGATGAGCTCGTCCCCCGCGTTCTCGTGATCGTGATCACCGAGCTGCTCGCGGATGAGGTCCGCGCCGGGCGAACCTCCGCGCTGCCGGACCTCTCCGATCAGATCGCCCTGCTGGCGATCCGTCTGCTCGCAGATGACGCGACGGCCGCGCGCACCAAGCAGAGCTGGGCTACGGGATCCTGAACGTCGTCTGCGCGACCGGCACTTCGGCGCTCTGGCCCGGCAGTCCGGGTACGGGCATCGCACCCGACGGCCCGTCGGTGCTCACAAGGCCGACCTTGACGTGGAAGACGCCACGGCATTCGGCGGGGATGAATTCGGTGAAGATCACCTCCTGGCCGACGCGGTAGTCGGAGTCGGACGGCCCGAACGTGCCGCCCCCCACACCGCCGGGGCAGCGCGGGTTGCCCGACGGTGCCGTGGACGACGTGTTGATCTCGTAGTGGCGGTTGTAGTTGGTGATCGCGATGCGCGTCTTCAAGGCGATGATCACGAGCAGCTCATGCCAGCCCGGCTGCATATGGATCTCTCTGAAGCCCCGAGGCGCCACCGGGCCGCACGGCTCGGTGTGTCCACGTCGTTCGCAGTAGAACCGGGCCGACTCGATGTGCACGTGTAGCGGCGTCGCGATCTCGGCGGTGGTGAAGTGGGCCGCCCGCAGGGGTGCATAGCCCACGGCGGGGCATGGATTTTCCGGCGAGTACCCGGCGGGTCGCTGTCGCAGCGATTCGAGCTCGCGCATCTCGCGGGAGGACAGGCGGGCGCCCCTCATGTGCGCTTCGGCCTCGCGCAGCTTGCGGTAGACGGCCGGGTAGCGCTTCTGCAGCCGTCGGCGAAACGCCGCCTCTTCGGCGTGCTCGCGAGCCCGGACTTCGGCTTCGTCGGGCAGACGGCAGGAGGAGCCGCCGCGGTAGGCGACCGCGCGCACGACGCCGAACGCGTTGAGGGTCGGCCCGCCCGTGTCGCCGGAGGAGCCGCGGCTTCTGAACACACCCGCAAAGTGGCCCGAGCATTCAGCGCTTCCGCGCAGGCAGCCCGAGGCGCTGTGACGCGTGACGACGAGATAGGCGCCGTCGGTTCCCGTGGTTGCCATGGTCCGCTCGACTCCATTCGCCCGATACGCAATGCTCGTCGCGTCCGGGCCGAGCAGCCCGTAGTAGATGTTGCGCAGGTCACTTGGCGGGCACTGCCGTGCCGACGGCCGCGGCCGGTAGCAACCCCCCGAGCCCCCGCCTTCGCGGTTTCTGAGCCCGCCGACGGGAACCCCGAACGCTTCTTCGTTGAGGAACGCGTTCCCGTGGCCGTCCTCCGTGCCGCAGTTGAACGAACCGTTTTCGAGGTAGTCGATCGACAGCGGATGGAAGCGTCCGTCGTCATGAAACGCGCCGTCCCTGCCGAGCACGCCGATGCGGCCGTCCACGATCCGCCCGACCTGGACGCACATCAGCCCTCGAGTGGTCTTGATCGTCCGCAGGCCCCACGGCGGGCCGCCACCCGGGTCTGCGACGCGCAGCGCCAGCAGCAGCGCGCTGCTCGGGATCGGCGCACCGACGTTGGTGCCGGCGAGCGGAGCCACTTCCGGCGCGACCGGAGCACCGGTTCTGAACACGCCGCTGGCGGCGAGCGCGGAGCCGCTCACGACCAGGCACGCCGCGACCACCGCGACGCCGCGCGCGGGCCGCACGGCGAGCCGGCGATACCACGGCACGTGTCGCCGCTCGGCCACAGCGTCCCGCAGGCCCCGCTCGACGCGATCGAAGTAGTCGCTCATTGCCCCTCCATTTGAGATCTCAAGGTCTTCAGCGCCCGGCTCACCCGCTGGCGCACCACCGACTCCGAGCAGCGAAGTTCGGAGGCGATCTGCTCATACGGACGCTCCTCGACAACGCGTCCCATCACCGCGTCGCGAAGGGCGGGCGGCAGCTCCGCCACGCGGGCCATCACGTCCTCGTCGAGACTTGCGCGTTCCTCCACGCGTTCGAGGTCGGCGTCGGTCAGGAGCACCGGGTCAAGGCGCAGCCGGCGCCGCGCGGAGTCCGCGACGCGCCCGCGCCGGCGGCTTTCGAGCAGCTTGTTGCGCGCGATACCGAGCAGCCACGCGAGCACGGTGCCGTGGCCGGCGCGGTAGCGGTGCGCGGATGTGAGCGCCGCAGCGAACACCTCGGCGGTCAGGTCGGCCGCCACCTCGCGGTTGCCGGTCTGGCTCAGGCACGCGCGCAGCACCACCGGCAGGTGCCGGCGGTACAGGACGCCGAAGGCGCCCGCGTCCCCCCTCGCAACAGCCGACATGAGCCGCGCCTCATCGTCCTCTGCGTATTCGCGCATCTACAAGAGCTTTGCGCTGAACCGCCGAATGTGACATCCGCGGTCCTGAGCCCGAGCCGGCCACCCCTGTCGGGCGGCCGGCTCGGGTACTGCTCAATGAAGGACGGCTACGGCCGTTTCCGGCCTACGCCCTGGCGAGTTCGCGCTCGGTGGCATCGATGACGCCGGCCCGGTTCTTGTGCGAGCGCTCGTAGGAGCGCACGCCCTTCGCGCGGTCCTCACCGCCCTCGTCCAGCACAGCGCGGATCTCCTCCACGCTGAGCTCGTCGTATCCCGGCCACGGCTCCTCGCCGCGCAGGCCGCTGATCCGGCTGAGGATCGTGGTGCGGTTGTCGTTCTTGCGCTCGTAGGAGTCGATCTTCGCCAGGTCGACCTGCGAGAGCTGCGGGAGCTTCTCGACGATCTCCGCGGCGGTGAGCTTGCCGTAGCCGGTGATCGCGAGGTCTCCTTCAGAGGCGAGCGCACCCTTGATCTGACCCTCGGCCTGCGCGACCCCGGGCACCTTGCGGGCTTTGCGTGCTTTGCGTTTTGCGCCCGATGCGGCTTCGCGAGCAGTGTCCTTGACGCTGCCTGACGCCCAGCGGGCCGCGTCGGCGGCGCCTGTCCTGCTGGCTTCGTACGAGGAGTCCCCGTGGATCTCCGCGCGCACCACAGCCTCGGTCAGCTTCGGGATCTCGCGCAGGATCCGGTCGAGCATCTTCTGCTCGTCAGCCAGGATCGAGTCGGCGAGGGCCTCCGTGGCCTGGTCTTCGACAGAGCTCGCCAGGCTCCCGATGGCGGTGTAGGTGGCGATCTCGAGGGCCTCGGCCGCACACGAGTCCTTGGCGCTCTTCAGGACTTTCTCCTCTCCTCCCGTACCGCGCAGGAGGTCGAGGGGCGTCTTACCCAGGGCGAGCGCCTGTCCTGCGATGCTCTGGATGAGCCCAACGCCGGCCTGTATCGGGCTGCTCCCCGCCTCGCCGATCTCCTCGAGACGGCGCTGCACCCGAGCTGCGTGCTCGCGTGTCTCGCGCAGGTGCGTTTCGAGGCCGTCGCGGTAGCTTCCCTTCGGGGTCATCGCAATCTGCGACTGCAGCATGGTGACTAGCGCCTGCTCGGTGGCATGCGCCTCGCCGAGGTACTGCACGATCTTCTTTTGAGTCTTGTCCATCCGGTCTCCGACCTTCCTTAGAGTGTGGGTAATTACACGTGCGCAAGCGCACGTTCAAGACGTACGCCAGCGCACTTCAGGCACTTGGTGGTACATGTGTGAGCCGCCGTACCGTGCAGCCGGCGGCTGCTCGCGGGGGCCTAGGAGCTTTTGTCGATCGCCAGCGCCTCGTCCTGGCCGCTGTCGTCCGCGTCGGGGTCGATCGAGCGTGCTTGCTCGTTGTGGTCGCGGGCCGATTCGGTCAGGTGCTCTGCAACAACCGCCTGGCGCTCCGCCTCTGCATGTTGCTGGCGCGCCTGGGCGGCGCGTTCCTCGGCTTCAGCCTGGGCGCGCTTGGCTTCGGCGGCCTGCCCGTCGGCGGACGCGCGCGCGCTTTCCGCTTGGATCGAGCGACTCCTGGCCTGCTGGCGGAGCTCGCCCGCCCGTTCACGGCGACGCTCGTCGCGCCTGCGGCCCGCGGCGCGGGCGATGAGCACGACCAGCAGCAGCGCTATTACTGCGATGACAACAATGGCGATGATCGTTCCGGTACTCACAGTTACCTCCTCAAACGCCCCCGCGCCTGCGGTAGCCGAATCCGCCGCCCGTGAGAAAGACCACAAGGGCTAGGACCAGCAGCAGCCACAGCAACGGGCTCACACCGATTCCGCCAGCGATAGCAGCGATCACAAGGACGATCAAAATCAACTCAACTAAGCCCATTGGGGCCCTCCTTTGGATTGCGCCCCTTCACCGGGGCTCAAAGGGTTACTACCCAACAGAACGCACATCGAAAACCGTGTGTAGGAGAGAACGCTCTTTCTCTCACAAGGAGAGCGATCTCTCTCGTGCTAGGGTGCGGTGAAATGCTTGAGACCCGCCGACCGGACGAGACGCGGGCCAGCGCTCGCGAGCGGATTCTCGACGCCGCCTACGAACTGTTCTCTGAGCGCGGAATCCGCGCGGTGGGGGTCAACGAGGTGATCGCCCGCGCCGATGTCGCGACCGCGACGCTCTATCGGCAGTTCCCGTCCAAGGACGAGTTGGTGCTCGCGTTTCTGCAGCTGCGCGAACAACGCTGGACGAAGGACTTCGTGGAAGCGGGCGCCGTGAGCCGCGGCGCCGATCCCGAGGAGCAGCTGCTCGCCATCTTCGACGTCTTCGACGGGTGGTTCCAGCGTGACGACTTCGAGGCGTGCTCGTTTATCAACGTGCTGCTCGAGATGGGCCCCGAGCACCCCGCCGGGAGCGCCAGTGTCTGGCATCTCGAGCAGATCCGCGCGATGGTGCGCCGGCTCGCGAAAAGAGCGGGCCTGCGGGAGACCGAGTCCTTCGCACGCTCCTTCCACATCCTCATGAAGGGCTCGATCGTCGCCGCGAGCGAGGGTGACGCCCATGCCGCCCAGCGCGGCAAGGCGATGGCACGCGTGCTCGTCGATCAACACCGAGCCGGAAGCTCGGCTCGCCCGGCTCGCCGCCGGCCTTGAACGGCGTCACCCGGCGGAAGACCGGCCGGCCGCCGCCCCGGCAGCCCTGAGCCCGCCTCGGCCGACGGATGCCGCGCGCGGCCGGCGCGTACCCGGGTTCGCGCGCCCTCACACGCGTGCCAGGATGACTCGATCCCCTCTCCCGCCGAGAAAGGAGCCCCATGCCCCTCTTCCCCGACCACCTCCGCTTCGGCATCCACGCAGGCCAGCAGTACACCGACTTCCCCTCCTACCTCGAGCTGTGGCGCACCGCCGAGGAGGTGGGCCTCGACTGGGCCTCGGTGTTCGACCACTTCATGCCGATCCAGGCCGACCCCACGGGCCCGTGCTTCGAGGGCCTCACGCTCCTGTCGGCGATGGCCGCCCACACCGAGCGCCTGCGCTGCGGGATCATCGTGACCGGCGTCACCTACCGCTGGCCCGCGCTGCTCGCCAACATGGCGGTGACGATCGACCACGTCTCCGGCGGGCGGCTCGAGCTGGGTATGGGCGGCGCGTGGTATGAGCTCGAGCACGACCAGTACGGCATCCCGTTTCCCCCGCTCGGGCAGCGCCTGTCGATGCTCGGCGAGGCCGCGGAGATCGTGAAGTCGCTGTGGACGCAGGAGACCACCACCTTCGACGGCAGCCACTACCAGCTGCGCGACGCGCGCTGCGAGCCAAAGCCGCTGCAGTCCCCGCACATCCCTCTGTGGATCGGCGGCGCGGGCGAGCGCGTGACGCTGCGCCACGTGGCCGCACACGCGGACGGGTGGAACACGTTCCTGATGCCGATGGACGACTACCGGCGCAAGCTGGACGCGCTCGACGCGCACTGCGCCGACGTCGGCCGTGACCGCTCCGACATCCGGCTGCAGCTGATCGCGCGGGTGGTGCTCGGCGCCGACGAGCGCGAGGCCGAGGATCAGCTGCGCGCACGCGCCGAGGGCCTGAATATGGACGTCGACGCGCTACGCCAGGGGATGTTCGCGGGCACGCCCGAGCAGCTCGCCGAGCGTCTCGCGCCGTACGCGCAGGTGGGCGTGAAGGATTTCCTCGTGATGGCGCGCCCGCCGATGGACCGCCGCACGCTCGAGCTGCTCGCCGGCGAGGTCGCGCCCGCGATGCGCGCCTGAAGGCCCCCCGCGAGCTCGATCGCGAAGCTGACGGCCCTCTACAACCACTACCGCCGAATACGGCGAAGCGCCGTCCGGCACGCCTTTCCTGCCGGGGCCGTGGACGGTCGCGCGGCTGGCGCCCTGGCTCACGCCGTTCCCGGCGCGGCCCCCCTCACGTACGGATAGACACGCGCGGCCTGCACGCTGCGTGTGCCGAGCAGCGCGAGCAGCCTCGCCTCGACCTGGGAGGGGAACGGCGTGCCGAGCGTCATCGTGGACAGCGTCACCTCCGCGCGGCCGGTCTGGAAGGCGAGCTCGTCCACGTAGATCGACGCGGGCACAGTCAGGTTGCGCCCATGCGCGGAGACGTTGTAGGCGACGTCGAGGCTGATGCTGAGACCGATCGGGTGGCTCGTGCCGCTCGCCGGCGCTGCGATCGCGACCGGCGCCATGTGGAAGTTCGCGACGGTGATGCGCATCGACCCGCCGCCGCGCACGTGCGTGGTCTGGGCCTGGGTGCCGAGCGCATCGAACTCGTGTTCCACGCAGTCGCGCACGGCCGGCGTTCCGATCGCGCGCGTGACCTGCGCGATTTCGTTCGAGGCCGCCGTGGAGCTCCGCTCGATTTCGACGCTCGACTTGACCGATTCCAGGCGCAGCCCTTCGTGTGCTTCGAACTGCTCGGAGGACGCCTTGAACACGGGCTTGGCTTCCGTCACCAAGCCCTTTACACAGCGTTTGAACGCGCCGTTTCCTTCGAACGCGCGGTTGCCCGTCTTCGACTTGTGTTCCTTCTTTGCCGAGGCGACCAGGCCGGCGACGTCGCCCGGCCTGAGGTTCACGGCGGCCGCGAACCCGGCGTACTGCGCGTGCGCGCTGAGCGAGCTCTGCGGCGCCGCGCCCGCGGCGGGCGGCGCCTGCGCCGACGGGCTCGAGGAGCCGCAACCGCTTGCCAGGCCGAGGCAGCCGGCTGCGGCGATCGCGAGGGTTGTGCGGGTGGCGCTCATGTGTGCGTGCGCATGGGTTGCGTGCGTGTGGGGCCGGGCGCCCCCGAGTACCGCAGGCGCGCTCCGGAGCGTTCGCGTTCGCATCGACAGCATCTCCGCGCGGGTTGAGCTTCCGCGCGGGTTCTTAAGCGCCGCTTGCAGCAACTCTTACGTCGCTCCTGCACTTGATGTGGAAGGCTTCCCGCCTCCCCGCCCTCAAGGCCCCGAGCCGCGGGCGCCGCCGTTCCCGCCCCCTGAATGCGCCGCCACCTGATCGTCACAGTCGGAGTCCTCGCGCTCGTGTACGGCGTGCTCGCGCTCGCGCTGCACTCCGTGTCCCTGAAGATCGGCTCGGCCGGCTCCTCGGGCTCGCACGGCAGCGGCACCGGCGGCTCCGGCGAAGCGAGCACGGGCGGCACCTCCCCCGCGTGCCTCCCCACCTCGCTCGAGCACTCCGCGGCCCTCCCGGGCACGCACGTGGACGTCTCGCCCGCCCCCGAAACGGTCACCGGAAACCCGCACACGCAGGTGAGCTTCCTGGGCGTGCCCGCGGCGCAGATCGCGGACGTGTCGGTGACGGGCGCGCGCAGCGGCGCGCACCCCGGCCACCTGCGCGCCTACTCGCAGGCCGACGGCGCGTCCTTCGTGCCGGACAAGCCCTTCGACGAGGGCGAGCGCGTGAGCGTGCGCGCGCGGGTCGGCGCGGCGGGCGCGGCGCGCCAGGTGAGCTTCGCGTTCCGCGTGGACACCCCCTATCCCACGGCGGGCGTGAAGGGCTTCCCCAACCCGCCGGCGGCGCTCGCTGACGAGCAGAGCTTCTACACGCAGCCGGGCGTGCACGCGCCGGTGATGAGCGTGACCACCCCCGACTCCGACGGCGGCGCGGGCGACGTGTTCACCTCGAACGGCCCCGGCCCGGGCCAGTACGGCCCGCTCATCTACGAACCCGACGGCAGGCTCGTGTGGTTCCAGAAGCTGCCCGCGGGCGAAGCGGCGGAGGACGTGAACGTGCAGGACTACGAAGGGCAGCGCGCGCTCACATGGTGGCGCGGGCGGGTGCTCTCGTTCGGCTTCGGCCAGGGCGAGGACATCGTGATGAACGACCGCTACGAGCGGATCGCGACGGTGCGCGCGGGCAACGGACTTCATGCGGACCTGCACGAGTTCCAGCTGCAGCAGCACGGCGTGGCGTACATCACCGCGTACAACCCGATCCGCTGCAACCTCTCCTCGGTGAAGGGCAAAGCGGACGGCGCGATCTCGGACACGGCGGTCCAGGAGATCGACGTGCGCACGGGCCTGGTGCGCTGGGAATGGCACAGCCTCGACCACGTGGGCGCGTCGGAGTCAGAAGTGGAAACGCCCGACGACAACACCCCGTGGGACTACTTCCACATCAACGCGATCGACCCCGAGCCGGGCGGCGCGATCCTGATCACCGCCCGCAACACGTGGGCGGCGTACCAGCTGCAGGCGGGCACGGGCGCGATCGAGTGGCGCCTCGGCGGCAACCGCAGCTCGTTCAAGATGGGGCCGGGCACGAAGCTCGCGTGGCAGCACGACGGGCGCATGCTGGCGGACGGGCAGCTCACGTTCTTCGACGACGGCTCCAACCCGCCGATCCACTCGCAGTCGCGCGCGGTGCGTATCGCGATCGACCCGAGGACCCGCGAAGCGCGCCTCGTTTCCTCGTTCGTGCACCGCGAACCCGCGCTGCTGGCGGCGAGCCAGGGCAACGTACAGACGCTGTCCAACGGCGACACGCTCGTGGGCTACGGCGGGGTGCCCGCGATCAGCGAGTACTCACGCAGCGGCTCGTTGGTGTTCGACGCGCACCTGCCGTTCGACACGCTCTACTACCGCGCGTACCGCCACCCGTGGAGCGCGCAGCCCGCGACCGCGCCCGCGCTGCTCGCGAGCCTCAACGACACGAGCGAAGAGACGATCGTGCACGCGAGCTGGAACGGCGCGACGGGCGTGGCGGCGTGGCGCGTGCTCGCGGGCCCCGACCCCTCCGAGCCGTCCGCGCAGACGACCGTGGCGGACGCGGGCTTCGAGACCTCGACGATCCTGCCCAAGCGCTACGGGCACGTCACCGTGCAGGCGCTCGACTCCGCCGGGAGGGTGCTCGCGAGCTCGCCCACTGCGCGCGTGATCGGCTACAACGCGTCGCTGTCGGGGGCCTCCAAATGAGGGCCGTCAGTACGCGGGCTTGGACTTGTGCTTGGAGCTCGTGGTGCTCTGCGTTTTCGAGGAGCTCGAGCTCGATTTGCCGCCGCAGCCCGCGATCGCGAGCGTGGTGGCTAGGACCGCGATTATCGTTAGGATGCCGATCAGTGGCGATCTTCTCATGGGCCGGGCTCCGGTTGCTCGATGGCTCAGGAGCTGACCCTACCAGCCGCTCCCCGCGCCCACCCCGGTTGGGCGCTCGTTCATGAGCGTCGAGACGAGGCAAACCCCCCACGTCCCCGAGGCGCCGGCGCCGGAGAGCGCGCCGCGCGTTCCCTCGCGCTGGCTGCTGGTGGTGTGCTGCGTGGCGCAGTTCATGGTGATCCTCGACCTGAGCATCGTGAACGTGGCGCTGCCCTCGATCCAGTCGAGCCTGGGCTTCTCCTCGCCGGCGCTGCAGTGGGTGATCGACGCGTACGCGATCACGTTCGCGGGCTTCCTCATGATGGGCGGCCGCGCGGCGGACTACTTCGGCCAGCGGCGCACGTTCGTGGCGGCGCTGGTGCTGTTCGGGATCGCGTCGCTGGCGGGCGGCGCGGCGCCCTCGCAGGGCGTGCTGGTGGGCGCGCGGGCGCTGCAGGGCCTCGCGGGCGCGCTGATGGCGGCGTGCTCGCTGGCGATCATCACCGCGTCGTTCGCGCCCGGCCCGAAGCTGCACCGCGCGATCGCCACGTGGGCCGCGATGAACGGCCTCGGCGGCGCCGCGGGCGTGCTGCTGGGCGGGATCATCACCGAAGCGCTCAGCTGGCGCTGGGTGCTGCTGATCAACCCGCCGATCGCCGCGGCGGCGGCGCTGGTGGCGTGGGCGGTGGTGATGGAGCGCCGCCGCGCGCCCAACGCGAGCTTCGACCTGCTCGGCGCGCTCACGCTCACGATCGGCCAGATGGTGCTGGTGTTCGGCGTGGTGGAAGCGGGCCTGAAGGGCTGGGGCACGTTCGCGGCGCTCGGCCCGATCGCGCTCGGCCTCGTGCTGCTGGCGGGCTTCGGGCTGATCGAGGCGCGCGTGGCGAAGGCGCCGCTGATCCCCTTCAAGGAGCTCACCAAGCCGCTACAGGTGGCCAACGGCATCGTGGTGCTGTTCAGCGCGGCGCTGTTCCCGATGTGGTTCGTGAGCTCGCTGTACCTGCAGCAGGTGCTGGGCCTCTCGCCGCTTCACACGGGCCTCACGTTCCTGCCGATGACGCTCACGATCATGTTCGTGGCCTCGCGCGCGGGGCGGCTCGTGGGCCGCTTCGGCGTGCGCGCCGTGCTGGGCAGCGGCCTGATCATGATGACGGTGGGCCTGCTGCTGTTCACGCGCATCAACTCCAGCGGCAGCCCGCTCGTGTACGTGCTGATCCCGGGCCTGCTCACGGCGGCGGGCATCGCGATGTCGATAGTGCCCTCCACGATCGCCGCCACGCAGGGCGCCAAGGAGGGGCAGGCGGGCCTCGCGTCGGGCCTCGTCAACACCTCGCGCCAGGTCGGCGGCGGCCTGGGCCTGGCGGTGCTGATCACGCTCGCCACGCAGCGCACCACGCACCTGATCGGCACTGGCCAGCAGGTGCCGGCGGCGCTCACACACGGCTTCGCGCTCGCGTTCCTGATCGGCGCGGCCCTCGCGGCGGCGGCGGCGCTGCTCACGTTCTTCGTGCTGCCGCGCCCCGGCGCGGCGCCCGCGGAGCGCGCGAGGCCGCTGGCGGCGCTGATCGCGGTGGTGCTGGCGCTGTTCGTGGGCCTCACGGCGGCGTTCGCGGGCAACAAGGGCGCGCCGGTGGGCCGCTTCACCACGGCGGGCGCGTACACGTTCGTGACGGCGCCCTCGCTCCACCCGCCGAAGATGCGCGTGTCCCAGCGCGCGCAGGGCGCGCAGCTCGCGCCGGGCTACATCTTCACGGCGAACTTCTACGACCTCAACGAACCGCCGATCATCGGCCAGAGCGGCCCGCTGATCCTCGACCGAAACCTGCAGCCGGTGTGGTTCAAGGCGGTGCCCGAAAAGCTCGTCGCGGCGAACCTGAGCCTGCAGACCTACCAGGGCAAGCCCGCGCTCGCGTGGTGGCAGGGCGTGGTCACCAACACGGGCGCCACCGAAAGCGGCGAAGACGTGGTGGTGAACGACCACTATGAAACGGTGGCGCGCCTGAAAGCCACACACGGCTGGGTGCTGACCCTGCACGAGTTCGTGATCGACGGCGAAAACGCGTGGGTGACGGCCAACAAGGACATCCCCGTGGACCTGTCGGGCTACGGCGGCGCGTACAACGGCGCGCTGGTGGACTCGGCGGTGCAGGAGTACAACCTGAAGACGGGCAAGCTCGTGCGCAACTGGGACGCGCTGGCGCACATCTCGCTGCACGAGTCGCAGGCGTCGCTTCCCACCAACGGCTTCCCGTGGGACGCGTACCACGTGAACTCGATCGAGCTGGTGGGCGCCAACACGTTCGTGGTGTCGATGCGCAACACGTGGGCGGCGTACCTGGTGAACATCCAGACGGGCCGCATCGAATGGACGCTCGGCGGCAGGCGCTCGAGCTTCAAGTTCGACCGCGGCGCGGACTTCCAGTGGCAGCACGACGTGGAGCTTCGGCAGGGCGGCTCGGAGGTGAGCCTGTACGACGACCACTGCTGCCAGCTCACGGGCGGCGGCACGTACGTGAACCCCACGGGCCCCTCGCGCGCGCTGGTGCTGCGCCTCGACCAGCAATCGCACACCGCGTCGCTCGTGTCGCAGTACAAGCGCGGCGATGACTTCGACGCGGACTACATGGGCGACACGCAGCCGCTGCCCAACGGCAACGTGTTCATCGGCTGGGGCTCCGAACCGTGGTTCTCGGAGTACAGCGCGAGCGGCAAGCTGCTCTACGAAGGCGAACTCCCCGGCCCCAACCTCACCTACCGCGCAACGCTGCACGAATGGACCGGCCAGCCCACCACCCCGCCCGCGGGCGCCGCGCGCACGAGCGCGGGCCGCACCACGGTGTACGCGAGCTGGAACGGCGCCACCCAGCTGTCCTCCTGGCGCGTGCTCGCTGGCTCCGGCTCGGTTACGGGCTCCGGCTCGGCCACCGGCTCCAGCTCGGCCGCGGGCTCCGGCTCGGCCACGGGCTCCGGCTCGAGCTCGGGCACTGGCGGCATGACCGCCGTGGCGAGCGCGCCGAAGTCGGGCTTCGAGACCGCCATCGCGCTGCCGCGCTCCTACGCCTCCTACGAGGTGGAGGCGCTCGACGCGTCCGGCAAGGTGATCGGCACCTCGCCGCAGTTCAACCGGTAGTTCCGCCCGACGCGCCGGCGCAAGTCAACCGCCCTGCTGTATCTGGGCTTCCACGACTTTCTTGGCGGCCTCGAGCATCCCCAGCGCCACCCACGGGTACTGGCCGGCACGCACGCGGAGCGCCACGCCCTGTGTGTTCCCGTCGGGCTCCGGTCTGAGGACCTCCACCACGGTGATGACACGGCCTATCTGGTAGTCGTCGCCGAACTCCGATTCGATCGCGTCCATCTCATCGGCGACTTCCTGCATCAGCCTGGCCCTGGGATCCGGCTGTGCTCCTCCTGCCATAGCAACTCCTTCGGTTTGGCTGCCGGGGGCGCATGCTACGCGGGCGGAGTGGCGCTACGCGGGCAGTGGCGCTACGCCTGCGCCTGCGTCGCGGCCAGCGAGCGCGCCCGCGACCGCGGCTCCGCGGGCGGCGGCGGTGCTTCGCACCACAGCGCCGCCGCGCCGGTCTCCACGGAGAGGTTCGCCACGTACGCCTGCGTGCTGCTCGCGGTGCTCGTGGGCCGCGCCACGAGCGCGCCGCACAGCGCGGGCGCGGTGGCCTCCGCGGGCACCGTGGGTTCGAGTTCGGAGTGGCTCAGCACGTTGTCGTAGATGCCGCGGCCGTCGTAGTCGATGCCGTGGATCACCACCACCGCCTTGTTCGAGCGGATCTTCCGCGCGAGCGAGTTGCTGACCGTGATCGTGCGGTGGTATGCGATGTCGCCGGTCCGCGGGAAGCGCGAGAACACCAGGTAGCTCGCCGCGCTCGCGTCGCCGCTGGTGGTGAGCGACGCTTCCGGCGGCCCGTACCAGGGGATGCCGTCGCTCGTGCTGATCGTCAGGTGCCCGCCGTGCTCGTGTGCCGCCGACGCGGGCGGGCACGCGCCGAGGCCGCCCGCGTGGATGTGCATCAGGTGAGGCTGGCCGTTGAGCAGCCCCTGCGCGTCGAGCGTGATCGTGGCCGTGTCGCCGTCCAGCCGCAGTTCTGTGGTGCCCGAGCCGTGCACGCGGTTGAACGGCACCGACGCGAGCGCCGCAAGGCGCAGTTCGCCAGTGGCGGTCTTCTTCTTCGAGCCGGCGCCCGAGAGCACGATCGCGAGCACCACGCCCACCGCAACGAGCGCCGCAAGGCCCGCGGCGGCGATCGGGCCGCGGCGCGAGCGGCCGGAACCGCCGCCGGGCGCGGAGGGGACGCCTGCGCCGGAGTCGCCCGCTGCCTGAGGAGGGGCCTCGGGCGGCGCAGCGCCTCCCGCTGCGGCCTCGCCCGCCGACGGCGCGCTCGCGGCCGCCTGCTCACCCGCCGGCGGCGCGGTGGGCGCCGCGCCTGCGCCCGCAGGACCCGCGCCCGCAGGACCCGTGCCGGCCGGCGGCTGCGCGGGGGGCGCCGGGGGCGCTCCCGCTCCTCCGGCTGCGCCCGCGCCTGCGACAGGCTCCCCCGCGAGCGGCGCCCGCGTCGCGAACGAGTCGCCTTCGGCCTCGCCGAAGCCGTGCACCGTTTCCGTGCGCTGCGAGCGCTCGGGCGGCGGCGGCGCGGGCCGGCCCGCGAGCACCGACGGGGGGCCGCTCGCGAAAGCCGCGTCCGCAGGCCGCGCGCGCTGGCTCTCGACCACCGGCCCCAGCGCGGCGGTAGCCGCGACTAGAAACTCCCTGCAAGTGGCGAACCGGTCGTCGGGGTCCTTCGCGAGCGCGCGTGCGATCACCTCGTCGATCGCCGCCGGCAGGTTGGGGTCCACCGCGCTCGGCGGCGCCGGCAGCTCCTGCACGTGCGCCCAGATCACCGCCGCGTCGAGCTCCTTCACGAACGGCACGCGGCCCGTGAGGCACTCGTACATCACGCAGCCCAGCGAGTAGATGTCGGTGCGCCCGTCCACCGGCCTGTCCTGGATCTGCTCCGGCGAGATGTAGTCCACCGTGCCCACGAACTGGCCCGTCGCCGTGAGGCCGCTGCGCGACAGCGCGTGCTTGGTGATGCCGAAGTCCGCCAGGTACACGTGGTCGGGGTCCTCGTCCGCGCCGCGTTCCACCAGCACGTTCGCCGGCTTCACGTCGCGGTGCACCAGGCCCTGGCGGTGCGCCGCGTCGAGCGCGCGGCCCGTCTGGCCGATCAACAGCAGCGTCTGCTCCGGCGAGATGCGCGTGCTCTTGCGCAGCACGCTGCGCAGGTCCGAACCGCTCACGTAGCGCATCGCGATGTACAGCAGTTCGCCCTCCGGGCCCGTGTCGTAGATCGGGATCACGTGCGGGTGATTCAGCGACGCCGCGATGCGCGACTCCTTCAGGAAGCGCGCGCGGAACGTGTCGTCCGTCGACAGTTCCGGCGCCAGCACCTTCAGCGCGATCGTCGAGCCCAGGCGCAGGTTCTCAGCCTCATACACCACGCTCATGCCGCCGCGGCCGATCACCGCGCGCAGGCGGTAGCCGGCGAAGTCCTCCCCCACCAGAGGAAGCGTCGGAGTCACAGCTGTGCATCTCCCATGC
Organism: uncultured Solirubrobacteraceae bacterium; assembly: GCA_963813685.1. Lineage (GTDB taxonomy): Bacteria > Actinomycetota > Thermoleophilia > Solirubrobacterales > Solirubrobacteraceae > Palsa-744. The sequence goes on along the minus strand of CAWEZQ010000002.1, from coordinate 17,378 downwards.
TCGAGCGGATCGATGATACTGGCGGCTGTGCCCGCCTCGCCCGTGGACCCCAACGGCGTCTCGCCCGTGGAGCTTCAGGAGCGCCTCCGCGCCGACCGCGCCGGCGACCCCTATCTGCTGCTTCGCGACAGCGACGGGCAGCAGCTGATCGTCTCGCTCGGCGGCGTGCCCTCGCAGCTCACCGTCGGCCGCGCGGACGGATGCCACGTCTGCCTGAGCTGGGACGGCGGCGTCTCGAGAGCGCACGCGCAGCTCGAACGGCTCGGCAAGCACGACTGGATGCTCATCGACGACGGCCTCTCCCACAACGGCTCCATCGTCAACGGCGAGCGCCTGCGCCAGCGCCGCCGCCTCGACGACGGCGACGTGCTGCGCTTCGGGCAGACGTCCGTGCTGTACCGCGCGCCGCGCCCCCAGGACCAGGCCACCGTCACCGTGATGGCCGGCGCGCACAACATCGAGCTCACGCCCGCCCAGCGGCGCGTGCTCGTCGCGCTGTGCCGCCCCTACCGCGAGGGCGGCAAGTTCCCCACACCCGCCTCAAACCGCGACATCGCCGAGGAGCTCGTCGTGAGCGTGGAGGCCGTCAAGACGCAACTGCGCGCGCTCTTCGAGAAGTTCGACGTGGGTCCGCTCGCGCGCGACGCCAAGCGCGCGCGGCTCGTGCACCGCGCGTTCGAAACCGGCACCATCGCGCAGCGCGACCTCGAGGAGTAGGGCGGGGCCCGCAGGCGCCGGGCGCGGGGCGCGTTTCGGGGTACCGCGTCGCTCTGCGGCGCGCGGGCGCCGGCCTATTCGAAGGGGAAGCTCTCCTGGCCCGGCACGTGGCCGTGGCGACCGCCGTCCGGCTCGTCGAACACGGCCGGGCCCGGCGAGGCTTCCGCGGAGGGCGGCGGCTCGCGGCGCGCCGGCGCGGGGGCGCGCGAGGCGCCGTCGTCGCGCGCGGCGCCGTCGCCGTCGCCGGAGACCGCCGCCTCGCGCGAGGCCGTGCCGTCACCGTCGGTTTCGAGCACGCCTCTCATGTCGATCTCCGCCGTCTCCTGCAGCGCCGCGCCCACGTGGTCGTCCGGGGCCTTCGCGGGGTCGGGCTCGCCGGCGCCGGGGGCGTCCGCGGGCTGGCCGGCGCCGCGGGCGTCCTCAGGCTCCGCGGCGGTATCCGTGTGCTCCGCGCCCGTGCTCGCGCTCTCCGCGTCGCCGCTCGCGCTCGCCTGCTCCGCACCGTTGGTGTCCGTGGCCGCCTGCGCCGATGCAGCCTCGTGCTCGGCGTCCTCTGGCTCGCGCAGCTCGGCGCTCAGCACCTCGCGCTCCTCGCGCGCGACCTCGCCGGGGTCCGCGCCCCGGCGCCGCTTGAGCTCGAGGTGCTCGCGGATAGCGTCGTCGAGCAGTCCCATGGGGCCGCCAAACCATACCTGCGCGCTGCCCCAGACGGCACTAGACTGCGGTGTCGTGCGGGCTGTCGCCCGCGTGCGGGGCTATAGCTCAGTTGGGAGAGCGCCTGGATCGCACCCAGGAGGTCGGGGGTTCGAGTCCCCCTAGCTCCATAATTCGTAAGCGTAGCTCGCCGGCCGCGGACTGGCTGCGTGAGCGAGAGCTTGCGGTAGATGACCGCTGAGCGCAGCGCCCATCGTGACTCGGCTAGGGGGATGTCACCTCCAGGCGCTCGAGGTTTCTGACCACGCGCCTCGCCTCGCGGGTGAAGATGGGCCTCCCGATCAGCTTGAACAGGGTCCCGAAGATCCTCCCGCGCGCGTTGTGAGTGAACTCGCGGAATCCAGATCATCTCGATCGTGCTGCCGCTCTCGACCGGTGCGGCTCGGAGCTCCCAGCTGCTTACAGCGGGTCGGTAGACGTTAGAGTCGGTGACGAGCGCCTTGACCGAACCGGGCTGCGACCAGTCATAGCGGCAGCGCTCCCAGTTGATGCCGACGCCGACTGGTGTGCCCTCGGTGACATCGGCTGAGGTTTCGCCGAGTTCGTGGACCTCGAAGTGCGGGGTCGAGACGGCGGGGAAGATCTCTGTACGGCGAGCTGAGAAGTCGTAGCCCGCGGCGAGCACCCGCTCGGGCGACAGCCGGCTTTGGATGGTGACGTGGATCGTGGTCATAGCCGCTCCCTGTGGCAGTCAAGATTGCGCCGCGAGCCTGCGTGCGAAGAACTCGACGGTCGTCTGAACTGCGGTCGGCGGGATGTAGTGGCCGTGGCCGGGCAGGATCGCGAGCTCGCCATCGGGGAGCTGCCGGTAGGCGCTGACGGCCGCCTCGACCGTGCAGAATTCGTCGCGGTCGCCGACAAGGATCAGCGTCGGCACGGTGATCTTCGTCAGGTCGCCGTAGGTGTAGCCGGGAGGCTGGGTCGTGCGGTCCCAGGACAGGCGCAGGTATTCCCGCCAGTGTCCCTCGCCCTGGCCGTCGTCCTGGTCGCGCTTCATGAGCTCGAACATCGCGCGCATCTGCTCTGAGGCCTCGAACCCGCGTGCGGCGGCGTCTGGGTCGGGCTCGGTTGCGTCGGGTCTGCCGCCGAGGATCTGGCGCATCATCGCGATCGTCGGAGCGGCGGGATCGAACGCGTCGAAGCCGGCGTCGTTGACGATCGCTCGGACAGCATCCGGCTGGCGGATTCCGAGGACGGTCGCGGTGATCGCGCCCTCGCTGAAACCCGCGATCAGCGGCCGCTCGAGCCCGAGTGCGCCGATCAGTGCCGCGACGTCGTCGGCCAACAGGTCGAAGCTGATCGGCCCACCGCTATGCACGGTCCGGCCGCACCCGCGTGTGTCCGGGGCGATCACACGGAAGCGCTCGGCGAGCGTGTCCATGTGGCCGGCATACGCGACCGGCACACCGGTCCAGATCGGATTCGTGGAGACGACGCCGCCGTGCAGCAGCACGAGCGGCTCGCCCTCGCCCTGGTCGAGATAGTGGATGTCGATGCCGTTCGCGTGAACGCATTGCCCTTGGGGCGTGGCTGTGCTCATGGTTGTCCTCCAGCTGGGTGTCAAGGATGCGTACAGGCTCGCAACCGAGTAGCTGGACGTCATCAGGCATTCGCCCGATCTTCTGGAACCTCCGGATTCGGGCGCCTATGAGGCGTCCGGCGCCGACGCGGTGCGCATCAGCCCGTGCCGCATCGCGAAAAGGCTGGCCTGTGAGCGGTTGGCCGCGTCGATCTTGCGGTAGATGTGCTCGACGTGGCTACCCGCGGTCTTCGGCGAAATCACGAGCTCGGCCGCGATCTGCTTGTTCGACAGCCCGCGGGCCAAGAGCCTGAGCACCTCGACCTCGCGCGTAGTCAGGCCCGCGGGCCACTCGCGGCGACGGCCGACCCGATGCCCCGCGGCGCGCAGCACGCTGTCGACCGCTTCGCTATCGAGCCGCCCGGCCGTGACCTCGCGACGCAACTCGCTGGCCGCGTCCTCGGCGCCGCGAGCCGGCCGGTGCGGGCGTGGCTCGCACAGCGCCTGATACACGTCTGACGCAGCCAGCAACCGCGCGCTCATCTCGATCTGATCGCCCGAAAGGCCGCGGGGATACCCCGAGCCATCAAGCCGCTCGTGGTGCTGGACCGCGATCCGGCCGAGGCCCTCGAGCGAGGGCGCGAACGCGAGCATCCGCTCGCTCAGATACGGATGCATTCGCACCCGCTCCACATCGGACTGTGTAAGCGGGCCAGGCTTGTCCCAGACAGTGTTCGGAACCCCGAGCCGGCCGAGGTCGTAGACGCATGCCGCTCTCCGCAGCTCAGCTGCGTCGTCGTCCGGCAGACCGAAACCCGCCGCGGCCTCGGTGACGAGACCTCTGACCGCATGGACGTGGCCCATGATGCTCGGCGACTTCAGCTCCGCGAACTCGCCGATCGCCTCGAGCGCGAGATCGAGCTCCTCGCCCGCGATCTCCCGCGCCAGCGCGGGCTCGGCTGCGATCACCGCCTCCCAGCTCGGCGTCTCATCGAGCTCGGACAACACCATCGGCGCCTGCTCGCAGAACGCATCTACGAGATCCGGATCGAACTGGGTGCCACTCCGATCGCGGGCCACCATGATCGCCGCCTCGATGCCGCCGGTGCGGCCGAACACCTCGACCACGTCCGCGAGGTTGATCAGTCGAGAGCTGACGTCGATCTCCTCGCCCTTCATTCCGTACGCGCCCTTGCCATCCCAGCGCTCATACGTCTGTCGAAGGCTCTCACGCACGTCCTCGCCGAGCCCGAGACGCCCCACAAGCTGATCGGTCGCGCGGTAGTGGTTCTCCGCCAACTCTCTCAACGCCCGCAGCCCGCCACCCATGAATGCGACACCGATCCGAGTGCGCGTGCCCAGCGGCCGCTCTGGCCCGCCGACATGCTTGAGGATGAACGAGAGGGCCGGGCCGACCCTGCCCATGTCATAGAAGTAGTGCGCGTCGCGCTTGAGCGTGGTGTCGTCCCCGAACCACTTCGCCTGCTCGTAGGCGTCCGTGTGGCACCCCACCCACGCCAGCAGCCCCGAGTAGTAGACCACCCCGCGCTCCGACTCCGCCAGCCCCACTCGCTCGCCCAGCCGGAGCGCGATCAAGCACGCGCGGATCATGTGCTCCATCGGCTGTCCCAGCCCCAAGTCCGTCCCCAGCGACAGCAACGCGACAAGCTCCGCCAGACGAACTCTTTCCCGCGCCACCGATGACATCCCGGAGGAAGCCTAATCCGAGAATCCATACTACGCGCCGTGATCAGTGATGTCGCATCTCCGGGGGTGACCCAGGCGCCACCGGTGGGTGGGCTGCCCTACATGCCGGCAGAAGGGTCTCGTCGTCGCTGGCAAGGCGGGCACGCGCGGTCGTCGACTGCGCGAGTTGTTAGTTCGACGCGCGCGAGATCGTGGCTTCCGCAGCCAGGTCGCGCGACAGGCAGAGGTGAACGTACACGGGGCTCGCGCACACGCGCCAGTGTGAGCGAGCCCCGTGGAGTGACGCAGGCCCGCCCGCCATGGCGGTACGAGCCATGTGCCGCTAGGCGTCCCTGCGCTGGACCATGCCGGCGGCGTGTACGGCGCGTCCGGTGTCGACTGCGGTCGGAGGCGGGCTACTCAGCGTCAGGCCAAGCGACGTTGGCCATCACGCCGTCGCCATCCTCGGGCCTGGGACCGCCCACGGCGATTATGTCCAGTCCGCGCGGGCCTGCCTCGAAAGCGCGTACGACCTGAGGGGCGACGCGCACCACGTCCCACTGCCGGAGATCGTGGACCTCGTTGTCGAGAAGGACCCGTCCGGACCCGGCGGCGACGACGTAGGCCTCCTCCTGCTCGCGGTGACTGTGCGCTGCCGGACTGCGCACGTTCGCCGCGTAGCGAAAATGGCTGATCCCCAGGTCACGCGAGTCCAGGTGCTTGCGACCGAACCGGCCCTCAATCCCAGGAGCCCGATTGCCGACGGAGTTTTCGAGCTCCAACAGGTTCACGACGGCGAAACGAGACATACGGCCTCCTCGCGCAGAATGGACAGTGATCTTGCGCCTCCAACCGTAGCGCCAAGTTCTGGGCGTGCCGTTTCCGCGTGACAGCGCGCGTTTGCTGACCGCAACCCAAGGCGCTCGGTCCGGACACAAGTCTGCCGAGGCGGTGGCACATGCACGTAGCGCAGGCCACCATCCCGACTGTCAGTGGTGGTCTAGGAGAACTCGACCGCTGATCCGCTGAACGCGCCTTTCGTAACCGGTTTGATGATTCCCTTTTTCCCTTGCGGGACACCGCACATGCCGCATTTGGGTAGTTCTCAGAGGCCGTCCCTGAGAGTGTCAGCGGCGAGTGCGGCCCGCTTTCCAGTTCGCTTGAGAGTGCGATCCCTGCGGCTTCGGTCAGTGGCAGGCTGAAGGTCCCGTAGGTAACTTTCGTTTTCGGCGTCCAAACGTATTTCACGGTCCCGAACGTCGCAGCGCCCGGTCCGCTCAGCGCCGAGCAGGTCACCTTGCTGGTCGTTGTCAATGTCGCGGTGTATTTCGCTTCGGTAAACGGTTCGCCCGTGCAGCCCGTCAGGGCACCTTTGATTTTGACGCCGTGATGCTACGCGACCCCGAGTGACACAGCGCCGCTTGCTCCGCGCACGCGTGTCTGCAGCGCGAAGGTGATCAGGTCCTCGCCTGAGAGTGGCTTGGCGAAGTAGAAGCCCTGACCGAAGTCGCAGTGCGCGTCGCGCAAACGCGCGAGGGATGCCTCGTTCTCGATTCCCTCAACAACTGACTGGAGGTTGAAGATTCGCGCAAGCTCGACAACAGCCGCGATCATCTTTGTTGCCTGGTCGCTCTGGTCTGCCAGGAATGACCTGTCGAGCTTAAGAATGTCGACCGGCAGCATGCGGAGGTACACCAGCGACGAATAGCCCGTCCCGAAGTCGTCGATGGCAAGCCGGACGCCGAGCGAGCGCAGCACGCTCATGCGCGAGATGCTCAAATCCATGTTGCGCATCAGCACGCTCTCCGTCAGCTCAAGAATCAGGCTGCTCGGCTCAATTCTGGCCTCTTCGAGCACGTCACGAACTTCATCGATGAACTCGGGACGCTGCAGCTGGAACGCCGAGACGTTGACCGAGACAGACAATGCCGGCTCGCGCGGGCACTCGTTTTGCAGTAGCACGGCTTGCCGACACGCCTCTCTCAGGACGTGACGTCCGAGCGGCACGATCAGCCCGCTTTGCTCGACGAGAGGAATGAACTCGGCCGGCGAAACCGTGCCACGAACCGGATGCTCCCACCGCGCGAGCGCCTCCATACCCGCGATGTCCTGGCGCGCGAGATCCATGATCGGCTGGTAACGGACCGTAAACTCATTCGCTTCTATTGCCCGCTGAAGATCGCCTTTGAGCTCGAGTCGCGCAAGCACTTGAGCGTGCATCTCGGGCTGGAAGACCTCATAACCACCCTTCCCGGACCGCTTGGCCATGTACATCGCGGCGTCCGCGTCCCGCATGAGCTCCTCTGCGTCGGCGCGTGCCGACCCACCGTCGCTGTTGAAAGCAATCCCCATGCTCGCCGCGATGTGAACCTGCTTACCCTCGAGCGGAAGAGTGACCGACAGGGCGTTGATCACCCGCCGAGCGATTTCGATTGAGTGGGTCTCGCTCTCCGAGCCATGGATGAGGACGGCGAACTCGTCGCCACCGATGCGAGCGGCGGTGTCTACTCCGCGCATGCAGCCATCAAGTCGACGGCCAACCTCTCGTAGGACCTCGTCGCCCGCGCGGTGCCCGAGGCTGTCGTTGACATCCTTGAGGTCGTCAACATCGACAAAGAGGACGGCTACGGTCCCGCTGTCGCGGTCCTGGCCGGCCAGCGCGTGCTCGAGGCGGTTGCGGAACAGCGCCCGGTTGGCTAGGCCCGTGAGCGTGTCGTGAAAGGCCTGATGCTCCAGCTCGGCCGCGAAGGCCTTGCGCTCTGTGACATCGCGGATGTTGAGCACGATGCCGTTAATGGCCTCATCTCCGAGAAGATTCGTAGCGAGAGCCTCGACATCGCGCCAACCGTGTTCGGCGTGCCGTATTCGGAATTCGAGCGTGTGCGGTTGACTGGCGAGCTGGGCTGCCGTTGCCGCAATGAAAGCGAGCACTCGCGTCCGCTCGTTGGGCTCCACGATATCCGTAAGACAACCGCCAGCGAGGACGCCCGGGAGATATCCGAGCATCCGCTGTACCGACGGGCTCACGTAATTGATCCCGCCATCCTCTGCCACGATGCAGATCACATCGGAGGCGTTCTTTACAAGCGAGCTCAACCGCGCCTCGGAGCGTTGGTGGGCCGCCTCTTCGGTCAGCGCAGCGCTCTGCAACGCAAGCGCGGCCTCGGTGGCGAGCGTGGCGAGACTTTCCTCGGCGGCGCGCCGAAGGCGCGTCTGGGACAGGACCGACAAGAAGCCGACGACCTCGCCCCGGACGAACAGTTGCGCGAGGAACACGTTCTCTTCCAAACGCTCGAAAATCACCACGCGGTGCTCGTCGAGCCGCTCGCGCGCGGTCGCAGGGAGCTCCTCAAGACACAGCGCGGGGTTGTTCAGGGTCGCTTCATCGGAGCCGCTTACGACAGTCAGCTGTCCCTCGCCACCGTCGTTCAGATACAGCCTCACGGCCACGTCCTCGTGCACCAACGACCGGGCCGTCCGCAGCGTGGCCGAGTAGATCTCCTCCCGGCCGACGGCCGTCAATAGCGTCTCGCCGCCGATTCGCAGCGCGGCCTCACTGCGGACCGCCTCCTCGTTGCGGTGAACGAGCCCCGTCATACGCAAGAGCACGAGCGCGAATAGGATGATCGACGCAGCAACCAGGACGTAACCGTCGAGCGACCCCACTGCCGACCCTCGGGCGATGAGCAGGATCGGCGCTGTCAGAGTCGCGCACGTGAGCAGCGCAAGACGACGCGTGGTCAGACGATCCCCGGGATCCGGAGCACGTTCGGCGAGTTTTCGCATCGACGGATGCAGCGCCGCGGCGCCGAGGAAACCGTAGAACGTCGCCCACCCGGCATCGAGCACACCCCCGGTGTTGTAGCCGCCGTGCAGTAGCTTCCACCCATAGAGCGTGTCGGTAAGCAGCAGCGCGCCGGTCCCGCAGACAAGCAATCCGAACGCCAGCCCGCGACGACGACTTCCCACCGCCATGCGAAGGAGCACGCCGAGTACCAAGATATCGGCCAGCGGATAGGCGATCGATGTGAGCTTCGTCGTCAGTTTCAGCGTGTGGTCGTGAGCGTAGGGCGCCATCAGGTAGACCCACGACAGCGCGGCCGCCGCCACGGTGATGATCAGCGCGTCGATCAGACTGGCGGGACTGCGAGTCTCGTTACGCTCGCGCACAAGCATCAGCAGACCCGCCACCAGGAGAGGACCGACCGCGAGGTAGAACGCGTCGGCGATCGAGGGGAATGGGAGTGCGCTCCCGAAGAAGCGTTGATAGTTGTACGCCAATACATCGCCGGTCACGAAGAACGCCTGCGCGAGCGCGAACAGGTACCAGGGCAAGCGGCGATCCTGGGAGTTCTTCCTGACACCGACGATGAGCGCGACCACCGCCGAGCCTCCGATCAGGTTGTAAACCGGACCGCTATTGAGCCAGTGCAGCCGAACGAAATGCCCGAGGATGTATGCGGCGGTGAGTACTGTGACTCCCGCTAGGTAGGCCGACCACGGAGGGACGCGAAGAGGGATCGCCTTGCCGACCGGGCGTCCCCGAGAGGGCCGACCACCGTCGCGGCGAGGAGCCACGCGCGTGGCGAGGAGGTCGCGCCTTTCGAAACGGCGAGCCACGCTCCGTAGCAGTCCGTGCTTGCGCAGTCTCTCCAGTCCGTTGGGAGTCACGCCAAGGACATCGTCCCGCTCCATCGGTGAGATGACCGTAGTTTCGCCGAGAGCTGCTCGTACTTCCCGCACAATTCCTCGCCGACAACCGGAACCGCCTTGGCACCGGTCTGCAGGAGGCACGGCCGGCTTACTTCGAGGGAGTCGCTACGAGGCGACTCGTACGTCCGTGGGACGACACTCATGGTCGGATCCTCACTGCGGCTTGGAACTGCCGCCATAGAAGGGGATGACTCCCCGGGTCTCTTCGACCTGTGATGTCAAGGACTCGAAGCTCAGCGAGCTCGCAGCCGCTCGTGCCCAAGCTCACAGTCGCGAGTGCGTCATCGCGCAACCCTCGCCTGACGCTGTGTTGTCGCGATTGACACGACTCTAAGCCAGCTCGTGTGGGCGGCCGCGGCTATCGTATCGCCCGTGGAGCTCGGCGAAGGTACGGATGCGGCGGCCAGAGCCTGGCACCACGCGCTCCAGGAGGCGCCGTGCGATGTGGTCACGGTCTGGGAGCACGGGACGATCGTGAGGGCGACCCGTTACCCAAGCTTCTACTTCCATAACGCGGTGCGGGTCCAGGACGAGCCTGCGCTTAGCGCCGACGAGTTGATCTCGTTTTCCGATTGCGCCCTTCAAGAAACCTGCCGCATGATTACCTTCGACCGGGTGGCGGCAGCAGAGCGGCTGCGCCCGGAGATGGAGGCGCTGGGCTGGCGCACGTCCCGGCTGACACTGATGCTTCACACACTCGCGCTCCCACCCACGCGTGCTGACGAGCGGGGAATCGTCGAGGTTGACTACGATGATGTCCACGCCCTGCGCGCCCTCTGGCATCTAGAGGACTTCCCCGGCTATGACCCCGAGGATTACCTGGCCGCCAAGCGTGAGATCGACCGGGCAGGCGAGTGCGCCGTCCTTGCGCCGCTCCGCGACGGCGAGCCGGTCGGCTTCGCCGAGCTGGTCCGAGCAGGCGACGGTGCGGAGATCACGCAGCTCTACATCGCGCCCGAGCATCGCAGCCGAGGACTCGGCACGGCACTGACGCGTGCGGCGATCGAACACGGCGCGGGGTCCCGCGAGCTGTGGATCAGCGCAGACGAGGACGGCCGCCCCAAGCGGCTCTACTCGCGGCTCGGCTTTCGCCCGGCATGGACCGGCGTCGAGTTCCTGCTGATGCCCTAAAGCAGCGTCGCGCCGCCACCTAGCCGCTAGACGACCGTGTTGATCTCGAGTGCTTCTTCGCCGGTCACGGCGTTGCCGTAGCGGATCGCTTCTCCGGTGCTGGTGATCGCCTCGATCGAGAGGCCGGCCTGCACGAAGGGGCCCGCGGAGAGCGACAGTTCGAGCACGTCGTTGGCTTGGCCTTCCAGGTGTTCCGGTTTCTGTTTGCCCTTGGCCGCCCTGTAGGTCAGCTTGAAGGCCGAGGCCATCGCGTTGACGGGGGTGATCGGGGCCAGCACCGAGCCATCGATCGAGACCAAGGTGGTGCCGCACACGGCATCGGCGAGGTTCGGGGCTTTGCCGAGCCCGAACAGGTCGAGCGCGACCGCGTTCTTTTCTTCGATGTTCCAGCCGAGCACGCCTTCCAGGTCATTCAGCCTGACTTCGCCTTCGCCCGCACCCGCGCTCGTGCAGCGAGCGCCTTCCAGTTCGCAGCCGCTCAGCGCGAGCGTCACATTGGAGACCTCTTTTGACCCGCTGTATTCGCCCGAGGTCTGCTCGCCGCTGCACACGATCTGTGTCTTGGTGGAGGTTTCGAGCACGCTCTTGCCGCCGCTCGAGCTGAATCGTCGTTTGAGCGCTTCGGGCATCCATTCGTAGCTGCCCGCGCCCTGGCGCACAGTGCAGCCTGACGCGTATTTGCCTGTCCCTTTGGCGACTTTCACGCAGCGGCCGAGTTCGGGCGGGGATTCGGGTAGGTAGCGGAAGATGTCGGCCTTCACCTTGGGACTCGTGACCGCCCCGACCGTGACCGTGATGGGCGCGCTGCCTGGCTTTTTCGCCGGCGCCACGGCCGTCATCGAGGAGTCCGACTGGACTTCGAAGCTCTGCGCGGGGTTCGAGCCGAACTTGACGGCGCTCGCTCCCGTGAAGCCTTTGCCGGTGATCGTCACCGCCGTGCCGCCCGCGGCACGGCCGCTCGAGGGGCTGATGGCGGTGACGGTGGGCGCCGGAGGGACGGGCGCTTCGACGGTGTAGGTGACGGTCTTGCTCGCCGTCAGCCCGTCCTGGCTGGTCGCGGTCACCGTGAATTCGTGTTCGCCCGTTGCCGAGGTGTCGATCGCCGCGCCGTTGGCCACCGGGCCGCTGCAGCCTTCGTTGGCCGGCTTCAAGCCGGGGCCACCCGCCCCCTCGCTGCACGAGTAGGCCGCATCGACGCTCTGCCCGTGGGTGTATTTGGCCCCTTCCGCCGGGGTCGCGATCGACACGGTGGGCGCCGCAGCAACTGTGTAAGTGACCGTCTTGCTCGCCGTCAGCCCGTCCTGGCTGGTCGCGGTCACCGTGAATTCGTGTTCGCCCGCCGTCGAAGTGTCGATCGCCGCACCGTTGGCCACCGGCCCGCTGCAGCCTTCGCTGCCCGGCTTTAAGCCGGGGCCACCCGCGCCCTCCGTGCACGAGTAAGCAGCATCGACGACCTGCCCCTGGCTGTAGGTCGCGCCTTCCGCCGGTGTCGTGATCGACACGGTCGGCGCCGCGGCGACGGTGTATGTGACAGTCTTGCTGGCCGTCAGGCCGTCCTGGCTGGTCGCGGTGACCGTGAATTTGTGTTCTCCCGCCGTCGAAGTGTCGATCGCCGCACCGTTCGCCACCGGCCCGCTGCAGCCTTCGCTCCCGGCAGCCAGCCCGGGTCCGCCGGCGCCCTCCGTGCAGCTGAACGACGCGGCGACGCTCTGGCCCTGACTGTAGACCGCGCCTTCCGCCGGTGTCGTGATCGACACGGTCGGCGGCGGCGCGGATTGGTAGATGATCGTGAGGCTGGACTGTTCTTTCGGGCCGTTGAGGGCCGCGGACACTTCTTCGGCACCCGCGGCGGCAAAGCTCGAGCCGCCACCGCCGCCGCCGGTCCCGCCGCCGCCGCCTGCGCCGCCGCCGCCGCCGTAGTAGCCGCCGCCCCCGCCGGCGCCGTCGCCTTCGCTGTTGGTGCCGCCTTTGCCGCCCTGGCCGAGCCCCCCGGCTTCCCCGCTGGATTCACCTTTACCGCCGGCACCGCCGTTTTTCTGCGTGCCCCCGCCGCCGCCGGTGCCTGCAAGGGCAGAGCCGCCACCCCCGCCTTCGGTGAAGCCGGCGTTGCCGCCGGTCCCACCACGCGAGTTTTCTTCGTCTAGGCCGCTACCGCCGCCTCCTCCGGCCACGACGAGCCGCGACGCCAGCGACCCGGCTTCCGAGCGGGAGACCGTGCGCAGATCGGCCGCGCTGCCTCCCGTGCCTCCTGAGCCCGACGAGCCGCCGCCGAGGAAGTCGATGAAGAACTTCTGCCCGTGTTTCGCCGAGAACGCGGCCGTCACTTTCTCGCCCATCCCCGCGCCGCACCCGCACCTGTCTTCGCCGTTCGCGCCGGTCGCCGCGACTTTGATGCGGGAGACTCCGACGGGAACTACGAAGGACTGCTCGGAACCGCTGGCGTTGAATATCACCGTTTCGGTGCCGCCGGCGTAGGTGATCGTGATGCCCGCGGCAGCTTCCGCGGAGTTGAGCGCGAACGAGGGTTCTTCGGACCCGGCCACGACGAAGCTCGAGCCGCCGCCTCCGCCTCCGCCAGCGAATTCTCCCCCGCCGCCTCCGCCGCCTCCGTAGTAGCCGCCACCGCCACCGCCGGCGTTGCCGGCGGGCGAGCCCGTGCCGCCGTTCCCGCCTCTTCCGAGCTGCCCCGCTTCCCCGGCTGTGCCGCCGCCCGCCGCACCGGCTCCGCCCCCGTTTTTCTGCGTGCCCCCACCGCCGGCACCGCCGCCGGCCGGACTTGCGGGCGAGCCGATTTCGCCTTCGGCGGAGCCTGCGTTGCCGCCCTGGCCCGGGAACGACCCTTCTTCGGATTCCCCCTCGCTGCCGCCCCCGCCCGCGATGATCAGGCGAGAGCCGAGCGACCCGGCTTCGCCGCTCGGGATCGTGCGCAGGTCGGAAGCGTTGCCCCCGTTGCCGGCGCCGCCTGACCCAGCGCCACCGCCGACGAAGTCCCCATAGAGTTTCTCGCCCGGACTGACCGACAGCATGGCCGTGACCTTCTCGGAGAAGCCCCCGAAGCACGTCCCGAACAGGCAGAGGTCCTGGCCTTTTTGGCCGATCGCCGTGACTTTGATGTGGGTGACGCCGGAGGGGACGACGAACGTCTGCTCAGGCCCAGGGCTGAGCACCACCGTTTCGGCGCCGGCATCCGCCGCGCCGAGCACGCCCGCGATCAGGCATGCAGCAAGGGCGAGGCAGGCACGACGCAGGCGACGACACCACAAAGCATCCATGTTCTGCCCCCAAGGATCGGTTTCGTTCGAGCGCTAAGGCCGTCCCCTCGGCCGTCGGCTCAGGGTAACGCGCCGCCCAGCCGACGTCGCCGCGAGTAACAGCCTCGCAACATCTGCCGCCCACCGCCTACGCCGGAGACCAGATGGATCGTGGGGACCCGGTGGATCGCGTCACGTTTTCTGCTCGCCGCTTGTCAAGAGAGTAGGACCACGACCATCGGAGGAACAACGAGGTTGGAGAAAGTCTTCTACGGCCGAAGTCGCCGCAGCGGGCTCGCACAGCCTCGCGAGAGCTTGAGCACCGCGACCAGCACACGCTGCGTGCAACGGTCCGCGGCGGGTCCTACCCGGCGGTACCCGCGCTCACGATCAGCTCGCATGGTCCCTCAAACCCCTGGTTGGATTCGAACTTCGAGAGCTCGTCCTCGATCTCGCGCCACGCCTCCTCGCGCTCCGGCTCGCTCAGGCCCGCCAGCATCTGGTGGAGCGCACCGAAGGACTCGCGCTCAAACTGCACGCACTCCGCCGCGGAGCGCATCCGCAGAGGCGCGCTCACCCGCCGCACCTCGATGTCCGTGAACCCGGCCTGCGTGTACGCCGCCTCGATCGCTCCGGGCGCGCCGAAGCTGAACGGTCCCGGCTGGCCCGGGAGCGGCGCAGGAAGCGCGGCGCGCCGGCGGATGATCGAGATCGGGATCGAGAAGAAGCCGTTCGCCTCAGGCGTGGAGTAGACGACCCCCGCCAGCCGCCCGCCGGGCTTCAGCGCACGGCGCATCCCCTCGAACGCGGCGTGCTGGTCGGGGAAGTAGATGAATCCGACGCGCGAGATCACCGCGTCGAAGAACCCCTCATCGACGGCGAGCGCCTCGCCGTCCATCACCTTCGTCATGACGTTCGCAAGGCCGGCTTCGGCCGCGGTGTGCTCGGCGAACTCGAGGATGTTCTCCGAGATGTCGGTCGCCAGCACCGACCCCTCAGGCCCCACGCGTCGGGCCGCGGCGATCGTCTGGCCGCCCGCTCCGGCCGCGACGTCGAGCACCCGGCTGCCGCCACCGACGTGCGCCATGTCGAGCATCAGCTCGGTCGCCTCGCCCAGCCACTCCTCGAGCTTCGGTGCCCACCGATACCACGGCTCCGCCGCGGCCTGCCACTGCTCGCGCGTGGTGCGCTTGTACGCAGCCGGGTCAAACGTCTCCTCGGTCATTCCAATCCTCCGGTCTGTTTCAGGTGTACGGCCAGCTGCGAACGCTCGTGCGCAACCGGGTCGGACTCACCCCGGGCAGCGCGATAGCCGAGCCTACTCGGGGCTCGGCGCCGGCGCGTGCTCTCTCGCATCGGTGGGCAACATCACCCCTAGGGTGCATTTCCGGATCGTTGGCGCCGGGCGAGGATGGTCGTACAAACCAACTCGCACTTCTCAGGAGGCCACGAAATGAGCACCACCAAGATCCGCACCAGCATCATCGCCCTGATCGCCACCGCCGGACTCGCCGGCACGGCCATCGCGCCCGCCGTCTCGCAGGCCCAGTGGCACACCATCGTCGTCGGTGGCCAGGTCATCACGCACGGCAACTTCACCGAAGGCGGCGTCAGCCCCTGCACCCGCATCAACGGACAGCTCGGCTCCGCCCAGAACCTCGTCGGCGACGACCACGACTGGCTCGAGCTCAAGGGGATCGGCCAGGCCGGCAAGGAAAACGCGACCAAAGACCTCGAAAACAACGAAGCCGCCGTCCTGCGCTCAGAACAGGAAGCCTTCGAATACGGCTGCGACAACGCACCGGCCTGACGTTCACTCCACAGCCACACCGAACAAACGGGAGCCCAGCCACGGGCTCCCGTTTGCGTTTCCGGGACCAGGTTGGGCGACGCTCAGGGCCTCGGGGGCTGCACCGGTCCACGGGTGAGATTCGCCGTGGCTAGGACCGCGATGACGCCGCCGATTGACATTGCCAGAGCTGCAGCGGTCCTGCGGGCGCCGCGGGCAGTCCGGGTCCCCCCGGATCGACGCGCGGTCAGGGCCCTGCCGGATCGGCGGGTTCGACCGGCCAGCTGACGAGCCCTGACGGCAGGTTCACGGTGACGGTGAGCGACGCGGGGATCAGGCTGGCGGGCCCCGAAGCTTCGCTCGCCGGCTCGTCGAACGTCTTTGCCTGCTGAGCCGGGCCAAGCCCATACGCCGATTCGCGTGTAGAACTCGGGCATGCGGGGATCGCGCACGGGCACCTCGACAGGGTCCGGCCGGTGAGCTCGGGGCTTCGATCGGGGGAGTTCTTCGCGGCGCTGTCGCTCGCCACGGATCTGGGGACCGGCCAGCCGGCCGAGCACGGCCTGCGCACGTGCCTGCTCGCGCTCGAGCTGGCGGAGCTCGCCGGCCTTCAGGCGCAGGACCGCGAGGACGCCTACTACCTGGGTTTGCTGCACTCGATCGGATGCACCTCGGACGCGCCGGTGACCGCACGGGTATTCGGCAACGACGTGGCACACAAGGCCGCGTACACGCTGATCGACTCCGGGCGACCGGTGGAGATCCTCTCGTACCTGTGGCACAACGTCTACCCCCGGGCGCCGCGAACACAGCGCGTGCGAGCCTTCGCGCTCGCCGTCGCGGGCGGTCCGCAGGTCGCGCGCGAGAACCTGCGCGGGCACTGCGAGGTCGGCGAGCGGCTGGGTGAGCGGCTGCGCCTGCCGGCGCGGAGCTGCGAAGGACTCCGGTACGTCTTCGAGCGCTGGGACGGCAAGGGGATGCCCGACGGCGCCGCCCGGGAGGACATACCGATCGCCGCCCGGATCCTGCACGCCGCCCGCGACACCGCCGCCTTCGCTGCCGCGGGAGGGAATGGGATGGCGGTCGCGATGGCGCACAGGTGCGCGGGCGTGAGCCTCGACCCGGCGCTGGCCGATCTGGTGTGCGATCACGCAGGCGAGCTGCTCGAACGCGTCGCCGGCGCCGACGCGTGGGAGAGCGTCGTCGCGGGCGAGCCGCGGCCACGCTTCTTCACCGGCGACGAGCGTGCCGAGGCCTGCCGGGTGATCGCTGACTACGCCGACCTGAAGTCCTACGGAACGCTGGGGCACTCGCGTTCGGTGGCGGAGGTCGCCGAGGCCGCAGGCTGGCGGCTCGGGCTCGAGGAGAAGCAGATCGACGACCTGCGCTCTGCGGGGTGGCTGCACGATCTGGGTCGCGTCGGCGTATCCAGCGCGGTCTGGGAAAAGCCCGGGCCGCTCACGAGCGGCGAGTGGGAGCAGGTCCGGCTCCACAGCTACTACACCGAGCGGCTGCTGCGCGCGTGCCGGCACTGGCGAGCCTCGCGGACACAGCCGGCTCCGATCACGAGCGGGTGGATGGCTCGGGCTACCACCGCGGCCTCACCGGAGCCCGGCTCTCGCCGGCCGCGCGAGTCCTCGCGGTGGCCGACGCGTGGTGTGCGATGGGCGAGCCGCGCGCCCACCGCCCCGCGTTCGCGTCCGGCGAAGCGGCCGAGATGCTTCGTGCGGAAGCTCGCGCCGGAAGGCTGGCGGGGGAGGCGGTGGACGCCGTGCTCGAGTCTGTCGGCGAGCGCGCCGAGCCCGTTGCGCAGGCGCCCGCGGGCCTCACCGACCGGGAGGTCGAGGTTCTGCGGCTA
>CAWEZQ010000001.1:0-424170 GCA_963813685.1 uncultured Solirubrobacteraceae bacterium | reverse complement strand
TCCAAGCTCGACGCGCCTGTGAACAAGCTTGCTCGGCTGCTCAACTCGCAATCGATCAAGCGGGTTTTGCTGAACGATTCGCTGCGGGTCGACCTCGACCAGGTGATCGCCGGGGGCGAGGTGCTCGTCGTGAAGGGCGCTCTGGGAGTGATGGGCGCGGGGAACACCTCGGTTCTGATGCAGCTGCTCGTCGGCATGCTCGACGCGGCGCTTGCCCGTCAGCAGGATCTCGTTCCAGAGCCACAGCGGATGACTGTGGCGCTGAAGGTCGACGAGGCGCCGCTCGTGCTCAACCGTGGCTTCGCGGAAACGATGGCGCTCAAGCGCTCCGCGGGCTTGGAGACCGTGGCATGCTGGCAGACCGAGGCGCAGTGGACAGAACGCGAGGTGCGCGACCAGCTCGACGCTTTGTTCGCTCATCGCGTCTATTTCGCGACGGCCTCGGTGCGTGACGCGCGCGCCTCTGTAGAGCTGACGATGGCCGAGTTCTCAGACACCGTGCGCCCGGGCATCGAGCATCTCTCCGCGCTCGGCCATCCCGATGCGCGCCTGCACCTGCCCCGCCACCACGCGATTGCCAGTTGGAGCACGCCCGAGGGTCGACAGGCGGCGTTCGTCGCCGAAACGATCCCGCTGTGCGTCGATCCAGGGCGGCTGGCGCTGCACGCGGCGCGACAGGAAGCGCGTGGCGGGCGCTATCGCACCGACCAGCGCCAACCTCACTGGGACCGCGAGCCACGCGGCGGTAAGGCGAGGCCTGAACGCGATACCGCCGAACAGAACTTTCGGACGGACGCAGCCCAGGCAAAGACACCTGCCCGACAGGCTAGATCCGAGCGAGCTCCGGCCCGGCAAACTCCCGCTCCGGCCCGGCAAACTCCCGCTCCGGCCAGGCAAACTCCCGCTCCGGCCAGGCAAACTCCCGCTCCGGCCAGGCAAACTCCGCTCCGGCCCGGCAAACTCCCGCTGCGGCCACGCAAGCTCCCGCCGCGGCTGGGCGAATCCCCGCTGTGGCCGAGCGAACCCCGGCTGCGCCCCGACAGCAGGCCGACGTGGGCTCGATGCGCTCCGGAGTCCCACCGGACAGCTACAGCGAGTTGGCGGAGCTCGACGGCGCGCACAGCGTGCGCTGGGCCAAACGGGTGCAGGAGCCGCGGTCGCTGGAACCCGAGGCGCTCGACCTGGAGATTCTGGCTCTCGTCGCACATTTGCGCCACGTGCTGAGCAGCCAGATCCATCGTCGCTTCAATTCGGGGCGAGCGGCAACCACGACGCAGCGACGTCTGAAGCGGCTATCGGACGCCGGGCTGGTGCGGCGCTTTCAGTTCCACCGCCGCGACGGTGGCGGGGTGCCGATGTGTTACGCGATCACCGTGCGGGGCGCGCTCGAGTTGCTGCACGCTCGCGACCGGCTGAAGGGTCTGACGAGGAAGAGGACGTCGACGCGCTGTCGGGCCCTCCCTCGTCGGTCGCCTCGATTGAGGGCGACCGGCTGTTGCGCCACGCGCGTCACGACGTGCATGTGGCCGGCTGGATGCTGGCGCTGGAGCATGCCCTCGGCGGCGCGCCGCTTTCCGTGCGGGGAGCAAAGGAGTCGGTGCTGTCACCGCCACTGCGCTCGACCTCGGAGGGCCGCAGGGCGTTCGGGCCGGCTGACCTGACGCTGCCCGGCGGGCGCTTGGCACACGAGTTCTTGAGAACCGCCCAGACGGGGGAGAGGATGCCGGTAGAGCGCTTTGAGACGGTGCGCCCCGCCGTGACGATCGAACTGACGGAGCGGACGGGCACCGCGATCGATCTGTTGGTGGAGCTCGACGACCGTCTGCCGGCGGGGCGTGCGGCGGGGAAGCTCGACGCTACGACCACCTTCTGGCGGGATGGTCGGTGGCGACCGCCCGCTATGGCCGCCGGCTCGGGGCCCCGCCATCGGTCGTATTCGTGTGCCGCGATCGCTCCCGTGCGCGGGAGTGCGCGTGCAGGGCCGACGTGGTCCTCACGGCGTGTCGCGCATACGCCGGCGAGTACCCGGCTGACTGGGAGTACCCCGGTCGAGAGGGCATCGTGTTCGTCGCCGAGCGCGACGTGCACGGGCGCGTGGCAAGCGTGTGCGCGCTCGCGCCGCTGCCGCCCGACGTCGTCGCAGCAGCCACAGCGACCGCGGCCGCCGGCTCGACCCCGTTGAGAGCTCGCTCGGCGCGCCGACCGAACGCTGAACTGCTCCAGGCATGCACCGCTCGCGCAGTTGCGCGCCCGCGCGCCCGCGTTTCACCCTCGACACAGCGCCGGCCCGCCCTGTCGCGCGACCCCACGTACGTCGCCGGCGCGGGCGAGCGAGGCGCGTCACGATCGCCCGCTACACGGCACATCTCGGGGCGCCGCGCGCGCGCGCGCGTACGGCGAAGCGAACGCGAGGAGGCGCGCGCGCCCGCTACGCTCGCCGCCCTCGCTTCACTGCCGAGCCCCGCCGCGCAGCGCCAACCACACCCATCCGCTGCGACGCAGGACCCCGACGATCCCGCTCGCGCAGCTCTGGTCCACGACCGCCGCCTCCCGCGACCCCGTCGGGGTAGCAAACGCGCCGCCTGCGAGCACGCCTCGCGCCTCTGACGAGAGCACCGCCCGCTCCTACAAGCCCGCCACAGCGAACAGCTCCGCCGCCTCCGCGGCGAGCTGGCCAGGACCATGACCGGCGCCCTCGCCCGGCGCCGCGCCGCACCGCCACCGCAGCACCGCCGGTCGGCGCCACCACGCGCTCACACCACGGCCCCGTCCGCACGGCCGGCGCCGCCGTTCTGCCCACCGCTTCAGCGCGCGGTTCGCTCCTCGGCGAACACTCGCGCCGCAGCCGCTGCGGCGCACAGTCGCTGCCCGGCGAACAGTCGCTCCAGCGGCCGCAGCGACTGCTGGCCTCCTACCGCCACGCCACCGCATGCCTGCGCCAGGTGCTCGCGCTGGGAGGCCGGCGGGAGCCTGCTCGTCGTCGATCGCCACGCCCGCTCCAGTACAACGCCGCGCTCGTCGCGCGTCTCGCCGCGACAGCCGGCGCGCAGACACTAGCTCCTCGCGCGCATGCTCATCGCCGCCGCCCCGTACCGCGCCCGCCACCGCCGCTTCTGGGCCGAGGATGCCGCGCCCGTGCCGTTCGCAGCACGCCGTTCGCCGGCGCGCCGTTGGCCGAGTCTACCGCGTACCCGCGGCGCGCTTCGAGGCACCTATGGTGGCTGACGATAAGCGTTGCTGGACGCCAGCATGTCGATCCCGGGGCTCGCTGATCCTCAACGTCGCCGTTCCACGTGGCCGCGACACTACTCGCTGCGTGACGTGGTGGGCGCCGCTCGAAAGCTGCGGCCTACGTACTCCGCACCCGAGCATGCGCTTGCACGCTGCACGCCGACAACGACGCCGTGTTGAACCACCGTGCTCCGCCTCGGAGCTGCGCCCGGTGCGCAACAGCCCGATCGTGCTCAACCGGGGCTGCGCGAGCGGTGCTCGCGGCGATCACCGACGGCACCTCAGCATGAGCGAGATCGCGATCCGCTGCGGCCGCGTCAAGCGCGACCCGAGCGGCACGAGAGCGGCGAGACCAGCTGGCTCGCGCGCCGCATCGGGACTCCTCCCAACGGGGGCGAAGCGTCCCCACACCATGGGTCCACAGCAGCGTGCTCGCGCTGATCGCTCGCGATGGACTCGGTCCGCCCCCGCGAGGTTGAACTCCTTGACCCGCTCGCGCCCGCGCGCGGGCGCCCGCCGACCCGCTGATCCAGCCAGACGCAGGTCGCCGCCCGGCCCGGCGTCCAGCCGAACGCCAGACCGCGCACTGCCGACCCAGTTCCAGCCGGAGCGCCAGGTCGGCACATGCCGACCCAGCGACGACCACCCTCGAGCCCGCCGTCTCTGCATCCATCGACGGCCTGGCGCCGGCCTCCGCATACGGCGCCGCTGGGCCGGCAACACGTACGCCGCGGTCGCGGCTGCGCGGGAGGAACGGTATGTCGTCCGCCAGCCCGTCCGCGACGCCCTCCGGCCCCTCGCGGTGCTAAAGTACCTAGCTGAGCGCGGCGTCCAGTCGCTGCGGCACGTCCTCATCGGTGCGATCACCGCTACCTGATCGCTACGGCCATGCGTCGGCTGCGCCTGCACTGGAGCTGGGCCGCCGCCGCGCTGCCCGCGCTGCTCTCGGGCTCGCCCGCGTCCGCTCGCACGATCCTGCTGCTGGCCGCGCCGGCGCGCTCGGCCGGCGCGCACCGCCGCGATCTCGAGGCGGGCGCCGACCTGGCGCGGCTCGCGTCCGTCGGGCTGCGACCGCTCGACGTGCTCCTGCCACACCTACGCCGCCTCGCCGAACGCACCCCGGGCGCATTGTGGCCACGGACCCCGCAGCCCGCGCTGCCCTCGCGATCGGGCGCGACGAGCGGGGGCGAACGGTCACCGTGCCGCTCGGCGAGCGCCAGGGGCGGCACGTGCTCGTCGTGGGAGCGACCGGCTCGGGCAAGACGGTCACGCAATCGCTGATCGCCGTGAACGCGATCGCGCGAGGGCTGGGCGCGATCGTCGTCGACCCCAAGGGCGACAGCTGCGCTGCGCGAGCAGACTCGCGAGCGCCGCGAGCGCCGCGGCGCGCCCGTTCATCGCCTGGTCGCCGCAGGGCGAGGCCGTCTACAACCCGCTCGCGCAGGGCAGCGAGACCGAGATCGCCGACCGCGCGCTCGCGGGCGAGCGCTTCACCGAGCCGCACTATCTGCGCCAGGCCCAGCGCTACCTCGGGCACGCCGTGCGGGCGATGCGCGCGGCCGGGGTGCAGACGAGCCTGCACACGCTCGTCGAGCACCTCGAGGCCTCGCGGCTCGAGCTGCTCGCGCGCGAGCCTGCCCGGAGGAGCTCGCCGAGTCCACTCACGCCTATCTCGACTCGCTCACCGCGCGCCAGCAGGCCGAGCTCGCCGGCGTGCGCGACCGGCTCGCGATCCTCGCCGAGTCCGACGTCGGGCGCTGGCTCGATCCGCGCCTGAGCGGCACGCCGCTGGAGCTCGGACGGGTGGTGCGCGAGCGCGGAGTCGTCTACTTCGCGCTCGAAGCCGACAGCCGCCCGCTGCTGGCCGCGATGCTCGGCGGCGGCGATCGTGCAAGACCTGCTCGGGATCGTCGTCGGCGCTGCAGGCCGAGCCCACGCCCACGCTCGTCGCTGATCGACGAGTTCTCGGCCGCTCGCCGCCGAGCAGGTCGTGCGCCTGTTCGCCCGTGCGCGCTCGGCGGGACTCAGCCTGCTGCTCGGCACGCAGGAGCTCTCCGACCTGCGCCTGCCCGGCCGCGAGCGGCTGCTCGAGCAGGTGCTCGGCAACCTCTCCGCGCTCCTCGCCCATCGCCAGGTCGTGCCGTCCTCGGCCGAGCTGCTGGCGCAGATCGCGGGCACGAGGGGGACCTGGCTGCGCACGAGCAGCGGCTCGGCACCGGCGTGCGCACGCGATCGCGCGAGGCGGTGATCGGCCCGGACCGGATCATGTGCCTGCCGACCGGCTGGGCCGCGGTGATCGTCCCGGGTGGCGCACAGCGAGGCGCGTCTGGTGCGCGTCTTCATGCCCGCCGCGAGGCCCCGCGCGGCGCGCGCGACGATGGGCCGCGTTGAGGCGCGCCCGAGCGCCGAGCGCCTGGAGATGCGTGCGCTGGATCGCCTGCGTGGGGGCGGTCACGGCCGAGGCGCTCGCCGCGCGCGAGCGCCGCTCGATCGCGTCCGCGCGCGGGCGGCTGGGGTCGGCGGTCGGCAGCGGGCTGCTGCGCCGGCACGCGCTGCTTCGCGGCCGGCCGGCGCTCTTCACCGTCACGCGCAGGCGGCCTGCGCGCGTGCGGCGCTGCGCGGGCGTCGCAGCCGGCTCGCGTGAGCGCGGCGAGCGCCGAGCACGCGATCGTCTGCGCGTCGGTCGCCGTGGCTGCTCGGTGCGCGCTATCCGGACCATGCCGTGATCGGCGTGCCCGAGCTGCGCGCGTCTGGAGCGCGGGCTGCAGCCGCCCGCTGGCGAGCGCCGAGGTTCGTGGCCGCGCCGGCGCGCCGGCATCTGCACCGACCCGATCTCGTGCTCCTCCCGCACGAGCGCCCGCCGTCGGAGGCGATCGCGGTCGAGGTCGAGCTGACCGTGAAGGCGCCCGCGCGCCTCGCGGAGATCTGCCGTGCCTGGGCTCGCTCGCGCTCGCTCGCGGGCGTCCTCTACGTCGCCGCTCCGCGCGTGGAGCGCGCCGCTGCGGCGTGCCTTGGACGGCGCGCGCGCGTGCGACCGCGTCGCGATCGTCGCGCTCTCGACGCTGCTCGAGTGACGCTGCAGGTGGCCTCTGCTCGGCGCGCGACGCGCGGCGCTGCGTTCGAGAGAACCGTCCCAATCGGCGCCTAGCTTGCGCGTGGGGGTGAGAAATCGAGCAGCGGAGGCAAACGAGATGTCCTATCCGTCCATCAACCGAGTCGTGGTGATCGGCCGGCTGACGCGCGACCCGGAGCTGCGCGCGCTGCCGTCCGGCGCGGGCGTCTGCGACCTGCGAATCGCCTGCAACTCGAGCCGGCGCGACGCCGACGGCGACTACAGCGAGCGTCCGAACTTCTTCGACGTCAGCGTCTTCGGCGCGCCCGCCGAGAACGTCGCGCGCATACACGCGCAAGGGCAGCCGCGTCGCGCGTCGACGGGCGCCTCGACTGGCGCGAGTGGGAGACCTCCGATCAGCAGCGGCGCCAGGCCGTCAGCATCGTCGCCGACACGGTCCAGTTCCTCGACGGCCCGGCGCGCGCGCGGCGACGGCGAGACGGCGAAGCGGCGGGCGCGGAGCTCGCGGGCGTCGGCGCGGAGGAGCTCGCGCAGCGTTGCGAGCCGGAGGAGCGGGCGCCGGCGTGCGCGCCGCCGGCCGCGCCGCGCGCCGGCCGCGGCTGCGCGTAGACTGGCGCGCCGCAAGCGCCGCAATCGCCGCAGGAGCAGCCGCGAGGAGCCGGTCCGATGCCCGTCAACACCCAAGCGATCGGCAAGACGTACGAGCCCGTCGCTCTACGCGGTGGGCCGCGAGAAGATCCGCGGAGTACGCGCGCGCGGTGGGGGAGACCGACCCGGTGCACCTGGACGCTCGAGGCGGCGCGCGCGGCCGGCTACGCCGACCTCGTGGCGCCGCCGATGTTCGCCGTCGTCTACAGCGCGCCCGCGGTCGGGCCGCCGATCTTCGACCCCGAGATCGAGCTGAACTTCGCGATGATGGTCCACGGCGGCCAGGAGTTCGAGTGGGGCGCGCCGGTCGTCGCGGGCGACGAGATCACGACCACCGCCGCGCGTCAAGGACATCTCCGAAAGGGACGGCCGCGGCTACTACGTGTTCGAGTCGGTCTCCACCAACCAGCGCGGCGAGCAGGTCTGTCGCGGGACCTGGACCAACATCGTCCGAGGAGTGTGATCGCGATGGCAGAGCTTCAAGCCGGGGAGCAGATCCCCGAGCTGCAGATCACCCCCGACAAGTACCTGACGGTGCGCTACGCGGGCGCGTCGGGGGACTTCAACCCGATCCACATCGACGAGGAGTTCGCGCGCGCCGGTGGGCCTGCCCGGGCGCATCCTCCACGGCCTCTGGACGATGGCGCAGGTCGCGCGCGCGCAGACGCGAGGCGGCCGGGGGCCCCGAGCACCTCAAGCGGCTGTCGGTGCAGTTCCGCGGCATGGGCCTGCCCGAGCAGGAGGTGCGTCGTGAGCGGGACGGTGCGCGAGGTGCGGCGACGGCCGCGCGATGATCGACACGGTCGCCGAGCAGGCGCGGCAACCAGATCATCCGCAACGCCGAGGCCGAGCTCGAGCTCAGCGGCCGTAGGCCGGCGCGTCGCTCGGCGGCGTCCGGCGGCGGCCGAGTCCGCCGGCGTCGCCCCACAATCAGCCATGCTCACGCCGCGCCAGGAGCGGATCCTGTGCAAGGTCGTCGACGACTACCTGCGCACCGGCCAGCCGGTCGCCTCGCGCGTGATCGCGGCCGATCCCGACCTCGACTGCAGCCCCTTCGACCGTCCGCAACGAGCTCGCGCTGCTCGAGGAGCACGGCCTGCTGACGCACCCCCACGTGTCCGCCGGGCGCGTGCCGACCGACGCGGGCCACCGCTACGTGGTCGACCGGCTGCTCAGCTCCGCGACGGCGCTGCGCGCGCCCCGCAGCGCGGCTCGAGCTGTCGCTGATCCGCCGCGAGGTCGACGAGGCGATGCGCGCGACCACCGAGACGCTCTCGCAGATGACCAACCTGCTCGCGGTCGTCTCCGCGCCGTCGATCAACACGGCGACGATCCGCCACGTCGAGGTGCTCGCGCTGCAGCCGCAGGTCGTGCTGGTCGTGATCATCACCTCCACCGGGGGCGTCTCGAAGATGCTCGCCGACGTTCGACCACGCCGGTCGACCCGGGCCTGGTCGCGTGGGCGGGCGAGTACCTCAACGAGCGGCTCGTCGGCCTCGGCTCGGCGCGCGCATGCTCCAGCAGCGGCTCATCGATCCGAGACCTCTCGCCCGTCGAGCTCGACTTCCTCGACCGCTTCGCGCCGGCGTTCGCGAGTCTCGGCAGCGAGGGCGAGGACGCGCTCTACGTCGAGGGCACCGCGCGCCTGTTCGACGACCGCGCAGATCGAGGACGCGGCCGCAGGTCAACGAGCTGATCGGCCTGCTCGAGCGGCGCGTCGCGCTGCTGCGCGTGCTGCGCGAGGCGCTCGCCGAGCCCGGCGTGTACGTGCGCATCGGCCAGCGAGAACGAGCTGCCCGCGATGCACTCGCTGGCGGTCGTCGCGACCGGTTACGGGATGGCCGCAGCGCAAGCTCGGCACCGTCTCGGTGATCGGCCCGGTGCGGATGGACTACGCGGGCGCGATCGCCACCGTGCGCGAGGCCGCGCACGAGCTCTCGCGCTTCGTCGAAGACGCATACGCCGAGAACTGACAGCAGGGCGATGCCACGCGATCCCTATGAGCGTGCTCGGCGTCGAGCCGCACGCCTCCGAGCAGGAGATCAAGAAGGCGTTCCGCGCGCTCGCCCGCGAGCTGCACCCCGACGTCAACGCGCACGACCCCGAGGCCGAGGAGAAGTTCAAGGAGGCGGCCGAGGCGTACGAGATCCTCTCCGACCCCGAGCGCCGGGCCACGTACGACCGCTACGGCCACGACGGCCTGCGCTCCGGCGGCTACGCGCCCAACTTCGACGGCTTCGGCTCGATCGGCGACCTCTTCAACGCGTTCTTCGGCGGCGGCGCGTTCGGTGGCCAGCGCGGCCCCGCGCAGGGCGGCGACGTCGCCGTGGCCGTCGAGATCGAGCTGCTCGAGGCCGCGCACGGCGCCACCGGCAAGGTCGTCCTTCGAGGCGGTCGAGCGCTGCGAGCACTGCCACGGCAACGGCGCCGAGCCGGGCACGCCGATCGAGACCTGCGAGCGCTGCGGCGGCGCCGGCCAGCTGCAGGCCGTCACCCAGACCGCGTTCGGCCAGATGGTCCGCACGATGGCCTGCGACGCGTGTCACGGCGACGGGCGCATCGCCGCCGAGCCGTGCCGCGAGTGCCGCGGCCGCGGGCGCGTGCGCGCCAAGCGCGAGCTCGAGCGTCGAGATCCCCGCGGGCATCGCCGACGGCCAGCGCATTCGCCTGACGGGCCGCGGCCACGCCGGCGACGCCGGCGCGCCGCCCGGGCGACCTCTACGTGCTCGTGAGCGTGCGCGCCGACGAGCGCTTCCTGCGCGAAGGCGACGACCTGATCACGCCGCTCGACGTGCCCGCCCCGCTCGCCGCGCTCGGCGCCACCCTCGAGGTTCCGACGCTGGAGGAGCCCGTCAGCGTGGAGATGCCCGCCGGAACGCAGCCCGGCGACGTGCTCACCGTCAAGGGCGAGGGCATGCCCGCCGTCGGGCGCAGCCGCCGCGGCGAACTGCGGGTGGTCGTCAACGTGATCGTGCCGCGCCGCCTCGACGCGCGAGCAGCGCGAGCTGCTCGAGCAGCTCAACGACAGCCTCACCGACGAGAACCTGCGCTCGCACGAGTCGGTCTTCGTCGAAGCTGCGCCGCGTGCTCGGCAGCCAGGCCGCGTGATCCGGCTCGCCCTGCGCGTGCCCCGCGAGCACGCAGAGCTCGTGCTCGCCGAGCTGCTCGAGCTCGCGCCGGCCGGCGTCGAGGAGGTCGCGCTCGACGAGCGGCCTGGTCGAGTACGCCGTCTACGGAGCGCCCGGCGAGCTGCCGAGCCTGCCCGACCTGCGCGCCGCCGCCGGCGGCGCGCTCGTGGAGGTCTCCACCAGCGAGCTGCCCGACGACTGGAGCGAGCGCTGGCACGCGTTCCACCGGCCCGTGCTGATCGCTGCCCCCCGCGCGCGCGCCGGCGAGGAAGGCGAGGAACGGCCGCGCGAGCCGCGCGCGCCTCGCGCGCTTCCCGCGCTGCGCATCCGCCCGCCGTGGGAGCCTCCGCATGACCCCGCGCGCGCGCCCGCGGAGCTCGAGGAGATCGTGATCGACCCCGGGCAGGCCTTCGGCACCGGCGCGCACGCACACCACCAGGCTGTGCCTCGAGCTGCTGCTCGAGCTGGCGCGCGAGCCAGGCCGCGGGCCGCTGATCGACGTCGGCACCGGCTCGGGCGTGCTCGCGATCGCCGCCGCGCGGCTCGGCTACGCGCCCGTGCTCGCGCTCGACAACGATCCGCAGAGCGTGAGCGCCGCGCGCGAGAACGCCGCCGCCAACGCGGTGGCGCTCGAGGTGCGCGGCTTCGACCTGCGCTCGGAGAAGGTGCCGTGGCTGGACTGCGGGGAGCCCGCCGCCGCACGCCCCGCGCTGCTCGCCAACCTGCTCGCGCCGCTGCTGCTCGAGCTTGCCGCCGTGCTGCCATGCGCGCCCCGCGAGCTGATCGCGGGCGGGCTGCTGCGCGAGGAGGCCGGCGAGATCGCCGGCGCGTTCGAGAGCCGCCACCGCATGCGCGAGCGCGAGCGCCGCGAGAGCGGCGAGTGGGCCGCGCTGCGGCTCAGCGCCCGCTGATCACGACCCGTCCGGGATCTCCGTCGCGGCGCGCACGATCGAGCGGTACACCAGGTCGATCGCCGGGCGCACGCTGCCCTCCTCGCCGAGCAGGCTCGAGGCCGCGCTCAGCGCGTCGCCGATCACCTCGAGCGCCTCGCCCACGCCGTCGGGCTCCGGGTCGCGGCACGCCGCCAGCGCCATGTCGAGCATCGCCCGCCCCTGGTCGACAGCGCCCGAGAACAGCGCCGGGCCCACCAGGCTCGCGTAGCCGTACACGCGCAGAAGGCGCCCCGACATCTCGATCGTCGAGCCGCGCCGCGGCGCGCTCGACCGCGGAAGCTCGCCGCCGTCCAGCAGCGCCGCCATCGTGCCGCCGAGCATCGCCCGCGTCGCTCGCTCGTCCAGGTGCGCCATCTCCGCCACCCGCAGCGCCATGTACAGGGTGGTCGCCGGCTGCCCGTAGGGAGGGTCCGACGCGAACACGATCCGCTCAGCGGGCGCGCGCGCGAACAGCTCGATCACGTCGAGTGGGAAGAAGCACGAGATGTCGTACAGCACACCCGGGTGGTCCGCGAGCCTCGAGGTGAGGATGCCCTGGTCGCAGATCGCGCCGTGAGCCAGGATCAGGACCGCGCCGGGGTGGCGCAGCGCGAGGTCCACGAGGCCCTCCGCCAGCGGAGGAAGGCCTCTGCCGGCGTGGATCAGGATCGGCACCCGCGCCTCTTCCGCCATGCGCCACACCTCGTCGAGCTCCGAGCTGTCGAACACGAAGTCCTGCGCGCGCGGGTGCAGCTTGATCCCGCGGGCGCCCGCCGCGAGGCAGCGCTCGCTCTCGCGCACCGGGTCTTCCGCGGGGTCGAGCCTGCAGAACGGCACCAGGCGCCCGTCCGCTTCGCCCGCCCAGCCCAGCACGCGGTCGTTGGGCACGCTGTAGGAGGGGTGGCGGTCCGGGTCGTGCAGCGGGAACACGCACGCCCTGCGCGCGCCCGCCGCGTCGAGCTGCCCGAGCAGCTGCTCGAGCGTCAGCGAGCGACCGTCCTCGTCGAGCCCCAGGTGCGTGTGCGCGTCGATCACCTCCGTGTCCCGCGGGCGCAGGCGCTCGACCTCCGCGAGAAACGGCGCGAGCGCCCGGGCGTAGACGGAGTCACCGCTCATACGCTGCACCCTATTCTGTCGGCGTGGCCTGGCAGGTCGTCATCGCCGGAGGCGGATTCGGCGGCTTCTACGCCGCCCGCGCGCTCGAACGCCGCCTGCCCGCCCAGAGCGCCCGGGTGACGCTCGTCAACGACGCCAACTTCATGCTCTACACGCCGCTCCTGCCCGGCGCCGCCGGCGCCACGCTCGATCCGCGCCACGTGGTCGTGCCGCTGCGCGCAGAGCTGCGGCGCACCGACCTGATGGTCGGAGAGCTCACCGGCGCGGACCCCGCGAACGCCGAAGTGTTCGTCCGGCGGATCGACGGCGAGCCGGTCCAGCTCCCCTACGACCAGCTCGTGGTCGCGCTCGGCTCGGTCTCGCGCACGCTGCCCGTGCCCGGGCTCGCCGAGCACGGCATCGGGCTGAAGTCGCTGTCCGACGCCACCGCGCTTCGCAACCGCGTGCTCGGCTGCCTCGACATCGCCGAGTCCTTCGAAGATCCCGAGCGGCGCGCCGAGTACCTCGGGTTCGTGTTCGTGGGCGCCGGCTACGCCGGCGTCGAGGGGCTCGCCGAGCTGCAGGACTTCGCGGTGCAGGCGATCGAGCTGTACCCGCGCTGCCGCGCCCAGGGCATGCGCTGGGTGCTCGTCGAGGCCCGCGAGCGCATCATGCAGGAGGTGCCGCAAACCCTCTCGAGCTTCGCCGAACGCGAGCTGCGCGGGCGCGGCATCGAGGTGCGCACGCGCACAACGCTCTCCGAGGTCACCGCCGCCGGAGCCACGCTCTCCGACGGCGACACGATCGCCGCGAGCACGCTCGTGTGGACCGCCGGCGTGAAGCCGAGCCCCGTCGTCGCGCGACTGGGCCTGCCGCTCGACCCGTCGGGACGCGTCGTGGTGGACCGCACCATGCGCGTGGTGCCGCAGCCCGACGCGCACGCCCAGGTGTGGGCGATCGGCGACTGCGCCGCGGTGCCGGACCCCTCCCGCCAGGGGCAGCCGTGCCCGCCCACCGCGCAGCACGCGATCCGCCAGGGCAGGCTCGCGGCGCGCAACATCGCCGCCACGCTCTCCGGCGGGCAGCCCACGCCGTTCCGCTACCGCACCCGCGGAGTGGTC
Source organism: uncultured Solirubrobacteraceae bacterium (assembly GCA_963813685.1). Classification (GTDB taxonomy): domain Bacteria; phylum Actinomycetota; class Thermoleophilia; order Solirubrobacterales; family Solirubrobacteraceae; genus Palsa-744. The sequence continues at coordinate 410,942 of CAWEZQ010000001.1, read as the reverse complement.
GCGGAGCTCGGGCGCAACGAGGCCGTCGCGATCACGCTCGGCGTGCGCTGGCGCGGCTTCCCCGCGTGGCTGATCGCGCGCACCTACCACCTGCTGCTGATGCCCGGCATCGGCCGCAGGCTGCGCCTGCTCGTCGACTGGAACGTGGCGCTCCTGTTCGGCCGCGACGCATCCGCGCCCGGCAGGCTAGGAAGCCCCACGCCGCTCGAGCGCTCCTGAGCGCACCAGGCCGCCACCTGCGTATCCTGATTCGAGGATGGCGATACTCGAGCGGATCAAAGCCGACCTCGCCGGCGCCATGCGCGCCGGGGAAAAGGAGCGGGTCGGCGCTCTGCGGCTCGTGATGTCCGAGCTGCAGAAGGACGCCAAGGAGGGCTCCGGCGACGAGCTCGCGGTGCTGCGGCGCGAGCGCAAGCGCCGCCAGGAGGCCGCCGCCACCTTCCGCGACGCCGGCCGCGAGGAGCTCGCCGCCGGCGAGGACGCCGAGGCCGAGCTGATCAGCGGCTACCTCCCCGCCGAGCTCTCCGAAGAGGAGCTGCGGGCGGTCGTCGAGCGCGCGGTGCGCGACAGCGGCGCCGAGAGCGCCAGGGACATGGGCGCCGCGATGAAGCACGCGATGGCGGCCGTAGAAGGCCGCGCCGACGGGAAGCGCGTCTCCGGGCTCGTGCGCGACGCGCTCGCGGGATGAGAACGCAGATCGAGCTGCCAAACGAAGTCGCCGCGGAGCTCGCCGGCAGCCAGGACGCGGTGCTGCGCGCGCTCGAGGCGCACCTCGAGTGCAAGGTGTACCTGCGCGGCAACGTGATGACCTTCGACGGCGAGGAGAGCGACACCATCGCGGGCGAGCGGGTGGTGCGCGAGCTCGCCGACCTGATCGGGCGCGGCCACCAGATCGGCCCCGGCACGATCACCGCCGTCACCGGCGCGCTCGACGCGCACGAATCGCCCGCGCGCGTGCTCGAGGACGTCGTGTGGCGGCACCGTGGCCTGCGCGTGGCCCCCAAGACCGTCAACCAGAAGCGCTACGTGGACTCGGTGCGCGAGAGCACCATCACGTTCGGCATCGGCCCCGCCGGCACCGGCAAGACGTTCCTCGCCGTCGCCATGGCCGCGGCCGCGCTCGCGCGCCACGAGGTCAACCGCGTGATCCTCACCCGGCCCGCCGTCGAGGCCGGCGAGCGCCTCGGGTTCCTGCCCGGCGACATGATGGCCAAGGTGGACCCGTACCTGCGCCCGCTGTTCGACGCGCTGCACGACATGCTCGACCCCGAGAAGGTCTCCCAGCACATCGACCGCGGCGTGATCGAGATCGCACCGCTCGCATTCATGCGCGGCCGCACGATCAACGACTCGTTCATCATCCTCGACGAGGCGCAGAACACCACGCCCGAGCAGATGAAGATGTTCCTCACGCGCCTCGGCTTCGGCTCGCGCATGGTCGTGACCGGCGACGTCACCCAGGTCGATTTGCCGCGCGAGCAGCAGTCGGGCCTGATCGCCGTCGCCGACGTGCTCGACGGGGTGGAGGGAATCCAGTTCGTGCGCTTCGGAGGCGAGGACGTCGTTCGCCACAAGCTCGTGCAGCGCATCGTGGAGGCATACGACGAGCACTCCCAGCGCGGCTCCACGGGCTCGCGCGGCGCGACCGGCGCCGACGCCGGCGCAAGGTCGATCCGCAGCGCCTGAGCGCGTGCTCGAGGTCGAGGTCCTCGGCGCGCAAGGCGCCGGCGCTCCGCCCGCCGCCGAGGTGCGCCAGCTCTGCCGCGCCGCCGCAGCCAGCGCGGGCGTGCGCGACGGGCACGTCGCGGTGGAGTTCGTGGGCGACGCGCGCATCGCCGAGCTCAACGCCACGCACCGCGGCCGCGCCGCGCCCACCGACGTCCTGTCGTTCCCAGTCGACGGCGGCGGGCCCGGCGTCGCCGGCATGCGCGAGCTCGGCGACGTCGTGATCTGCCCCGCGCGCACCGCCGACCTGCGCGAGGCGATCGTGCACGGCATGCTGCACCTGCTCGGCATGGACCACGAGACCGACAGCGGCGAGATGCTCGCGCTGCAGCAGCGCCTGCTCGAGGAGCACCGCGCCGCCCGCGCGCGCACCGGCGGCGCCGCGCACGGCGGCGGTGCGCGGGGCGCATGAGCCGCAGCGGCTTCGTCGCGCTCGCCGGCCGGCCCAACGTCGGCAAGTCCACGTTCGTCAACGCCGTCGTGGGGCGCAAGGTCGCGATCGTCTCCGACCGCCCGCAGACCACGCGCCGCGCGATCCGTGGCGTGCGCGCGCACGGCGACAGCCAGATCGTGCTCGTGGATCTGCCGGGCGTGCAGCGCCCGCGCGACGCGCTCACCGAGCGCATGGCCGCGCGCGTGTCCGCCGAGCTCGACGGCAGCGACGCCGCGCTCCTGATGCTCAACGCGCAGGAGGGCGTGGGCCCCGGCGACCGTCACATAGCCGGCACGCTCGCCGGCGCGCGCATCCCCGTCGTGATCGCCGTCAACAAGATCGACCGCGTGTCTCGCGCGCGGCTGCTCGAGACGCTCGCCGAGGCCGCCGCGCTCGAGGCGGGCGACGACGTCTTCCCCGTATCCGCCCGAACCGGCGCCGGCCTCGAGGCGCTCGCCGAGCACCTCGCCGGCCTCATGCCGGAGGGGCCGTTCCTGTTCGCCGAGGGCGAGAGCAGCGACCAGTCCCGCGAGCTGCTGCTCGCCGAGCTCGTGCGCGAGGCGGTCATCCGCCGCACCTTCCACGAGCTGCCCCACGCGGTCGAGGTGGTGGTCGAGGAGCTCGAGGAGCTGAGCTCCGGCGTGCTCGCCGTGCGCTCGCGGATCTGGGTCGAGAGCGAGTCGCAGAAGGGCATCGTGATCGGCGCCAAGGGGCGCATGGTCAAGTCGATCGGCATCGCCGCGCGCCGTGAACTCGAGCGCGAGCTCGGCCGCCGCGTGCACCTCGAGCTCTCCGTGCGCGTGCGCCGCGACTGGCGCGCCGACGAGGGCCTGCTCGACCGCCTCGGGATCACCTGAGCGCGGCGCGCGTCACGCGGCGCGCGCCTACTCGTGGCGCGCGATCTGCTCCGCGATCCGTTCGATCGCGCCGAGGTCCATCGCCTCGCCCCACACGAACGGCACGCCCAGCACGTCGGAGCTGCGACGTCGCAGCCGCGCGAGCTGGTTGTGCTGGAAGCGCGCGCGCTCGTGCACCGCGCGCGCGGCGCGCGCCGCCGAGCGCCTCACGTCCTCGTCGCCGTCCGCGCCCGCGCGCCGCCCCGCGCCGGCGCCCCGGGCCGCGCCCGCGCCGTCCGGGTCCAGCACGTCGATCCGCTCGAGCTCCGCAGCCGTGAAGCGCTGCGGCAGCAGCGCGTTCACCACCACCGCGCTGAGGCTTCTGCCGAGCGCCTCGTTCACGCCGTCCTGCAGCTCCAGCGTCTCGGTGACGGCCATGTCGCTCGGCAGCGCCACCGCCACGTAGGAGCTGCGCTGCGGGTCCTCCAGCAGCTCGCTCACGCTGTGCGCCTGCTTCGCGACCGAGCCCACCCGCGCGATCGCCGCGAACGTGCGCGGCGAGCCCAGCATGCCGAGCGCGTTCCCGGTCGCCGGCGCGTCGAGCACCACCAGGTCGTAGCCCGCGCCGCGCCGTCCCCAGCGCTCGCCGAGCGTCAGCTCCCAGATCTTCACCATGCTCACGATCTCGCGCGCGCCAGGCGCCGCCGCCGCGAAGTACTGAAAGGTCCCGCTGGAGGCGAGCAGCCGGCCCGGCACCCGCCCGCCCAGCGCCTGCAGCCACTCCTGCAGCGCCCGGTCGGGGTCGATCGAGATGCTCCACAGTCCTTCGCGCAGCCGCGTCTCCTCTCCGCCGGCCTGCGGCGCATGGCCGAACAGCTCCGGCAGCCGCCGCTGCCCGCCCACCTCCGCGACGATCACGCGCCTGCCGCGCGCCGCCGCCGCAATCCCGAGCGCCGCCGAGATCGTCGTCTTGCCAACGCCTCCCTTGCCGGTCACCACGACAAGCTCGCGCTCGAGCAGCGATTGCATCGCGCGGCAGTCTCCCTCAAACCGCCGCACATCGGCTGTACCTACAATCGTCGGAGCCATGAGCGATGCCCGCGAAGCGCAGATCGAGGAGCAGGTGAGCTACGACAGCGACGGCCTCGTGCCGTGCATCGTGCAGGACTGGCGCACCGGCGAGGTGCTCACGCTCGCCTACATGAACGAGCAGGCGCTCAGGCGCACCCGCGACACCGGCGAGCTGCACCTGTGGAGCCGCTCACGCGGCAGGCCGTGGCACAAGGGCGAAACCAGCGGCAACGTGCAGACGGTGCGCGCGCTGCGCATCGACTGCGACGGCGACACGCTGCTCGCGCTCGTCGAGCCCGCCGGCCCCGCGTGCCACACCGGCGAGCGCACGTGCTTCCACCGCGGCGAGCTCGAACCTGGCGCGCCCCACGAGGCGCTCGCCGCGCTCGAGCGCACGCTCGCCGACCGTGCCCGCGAGCGGCCCGCGGGCTCCTACACCGTCGCGCTGCTCGACGACCCGCCGCGGATCGGCGAGAAGGTGATGGAGGAGGCCGAGGAGGTCGCGCGCGCCGCGCGCGAGGAGTCCGATGAGCGCATCGACGAGGAGGCCGCAGATGTGCTCTACCACCTGCTCGTGCTGCTCCGCAGCCGCGGCCGCTCGCTCGTTGACGCCGAGCGGGTACTGGATGGTCGCCGCGCCTAGCGGCGCGCCGGCGGGACGCGGGGGAACGATGGAGAGCACCCAGCACGCATCGCCCCCGGCCGGCGCCGCCCACGCGCTGCAGCCGAGCCTCGAGCGAGCGCGCGAGCTCGCCCGCGAGCACAACCTGATCCCGCTGAGCTACACGTTCGTGGGCGACTGCGAGACGCCGGTGTCCGCGTACCTGAAGCTGCGCGAGCTCGCCCCCGGCGAGCCCGCGTTCCTGCTCGAGTCGGCCGCGCAGGGCCAGCGCGTGGGCCGCTGGTCATTCATCGGCGTGCGCCCGCGCGAGGTGCTGCGCTGGTCGCTGTCCGACGGGGGCGACCCCTACGCGCTCGCCGCCGAGCGCGTCGAGCGCTTCACGCAGGCGCCCGCGCCGGGCGCCGCGCCGTTCGCCGGGGGCGCCGTGGGCTTCTTCGGCTACGACCTCGTGCGCGCCGTCGAGCCGCTCGGCCAGCCCGGCCCCGACCCGCTCGCCCTGCCCGACATGGCGCTCATGCTCTCCGACGCGCTCGTCGTCTTCGACCACCTCAAGCACGAGATCACGATCCTCGCCGGCGCCGACCTGCGGGCCGAGCCCGACGTCGAGCGCGCCTACGAGCAGGCCGCGCGCAGGATCGGCGAGATGCGCCGCGCGCTCGCCGGTCCGGTGCCGCAGGCGCAACCCGCACCCGGGCGCGCCCTGCCGGAGTTCCGCTCCAACATGTCGCGCGAGAGCTTCGAGGCGATCGTGCGGCGGATCATCGACTACATCTACGCCGGCGACGCCTTCCAGGTCGTTCCCTCCCAGCGCTGGTCCGCCGCCGTGCCCGTCGAGGCGTTCTCGATCTATCGCGGGCTGCGCGCGATCAACCCGAGCCCCTACATGTACTTCTTCGACTTCGGCGAGTTCCAGGTCGCGGGCGCGAGCCCCGAGCCGCTGCTCACCGTCACCGGCCGCCACGTATCCACCAAGCCCATCGCCGGCACCCGGCCGCGCGGCGTCAGCCCCGAGGATGACCGCCGCATCGCGCAGGACCTGCTCGCCGACGAGAAGGAGCGCGCCGAGCACGTGATGCTCGTGGACCTCGGCCGCAACGACCTCGGGCGCGTGTGCGAGTACGGCAGCGTGCACGTCGACGAGCTCATGGAGATCGAGACCTACAGCCACGTGATGCACATCGTCTCCACCGTGTCGGGCACGCTGCGCGAGGGGCTCGGCCCGATGGACGCGCTGCGCTCGGTGCTCCCGCCGGGGACGCTCTCGGGCGCGCCCAAGGTGCGGGCCATGCAGATCATCGATGAGCTCGAGCCCGTCAAGCGCGGCGGCTACGGCGGCGCCGTGGGATACCTCAGCTACGCGGGCGACCTCGACACCGCGATCCACATCCGCACCGTCGTCATAAAGGACGGCGTCGCGCACATCCAGGCGGGCGGGGGAACGGTGGCGGACGCCAAGCCCGCCTACGAGTACGAGGAGTCCGTCGCAAAGGCCCAGGCCGCGATGCGAGCGATCGCGCTCGCCTGTGAACAGGCGGAGTGGGCGTGAGGGTCCTCGTCCTCGACAACTACGACTCGTTCGCCTACAACCTCGTGCAGTACCTCGGCGAGCTCGGCGCGGAGGTCAGCGCGGTGCGCAACGACCGCGCCACCGTGGCCGAGCTGCTCGACGGCGGCTTCGACCGCTGCGTCGTATCGCCGGGGCCGTGCACGCCCAACGAGGCCGGCATCTCGCTCGAGCTCGTGCGGCGCATGCCCGAAGCCGGCATCCCCACGCTCGGCGTGTGCCTCGGCCACCAGGCGCTCGCGCAGGCCTTCGGCGGCAAGGTCAGGCTGAACGCGCCCGTGCACGGCAAGTCCACCACGATCAGCCACGACGGGCGCACCATCTTCCGCGGGCTGCCGACGCCGCTCACGGTGGGCCGCTACCACTCGCTGGTGGTCGACGCCGATCTGCCCGCGTGCATGGAGGAGAGCGCGCGCGGCGGCGAGGTGGTGATGGGCGTGCGCCACCGCGAGCTGCCCGCGGAGGGCGTGCAGTTCCACCCCGAGTCCGTGCTCACCGAGCACGGGATGCAGCTGCTGCGCAACTTCCTCGAACGCGCCGGTTGAGCGCGGAAGGCAGAATCCCGGCCATGCCCAACGCCACGCTCACAGCTGCGATCGACGCGCTCGCCGCGCGCCGCGACCTCAGCGCCGAGCAGAGCGCGGAGGTGCTCGCGCAGATCATGAGCGGCGAGGTCTCCGAGGTGCAGATCTCCGCGTTCCTGATCGCGCTGCGCACCAAGGGCGAGACCGTCGAGGAGCTCACCGGGCTCGCGCGCACCATGCGCGCCCTCTCCGCACCCGTCCGCACCAGCCGCACGGACCTGCTCGACACCGCCGGCACCGGCGGCGGCGCGAGCAGCTTCAACGTGTCGACCACAGCCGCGCTGATCGCGGCCGGCGCTGGCTGCGCCGTCGCCAAGCACGGCAACCGCTCCGCCACCAGCCGCTGCGGCTCCGCCGACGTGCTCGAGGCGCTCGGCGCGCGCATCGACCTCGCGCCCGACGCCGTCGCCGCGTGCATCGAGGAGGCCGGCTTCGGCTTCATGTTCGCCCCAGCCCACCACCGCGCCACGCGCTTCGTCATACCGGTGCGCAGGGAGCTCGCGGTGCGCACCATCTTCAACCTGCTCGGTCCGCTCACCAACCCCGCGGGCGCGCGCCGGCAGCTGATCGGGGTCTCCGACCCGGCCTTCCTCGAGCGGATCGCCGGCGCGCTGATGCGGCTCGGCGTGGACCGCGCGCTCGTGGTCTGCAGCGAGGACGGGCTCGACGAGATCTCCTCGCGCGCGCCCACCAAAGTCGTCGAGGTGGCGGCCGACGAGCTGCGCGAATACGTGCTCGACCCGCGCTCTGCCGGGATCGACGCCACCGTGGACCCCGTGGCCAGAGGCTGGGTGGGGGGGAGCCCGGAGGAGAACGCCGCCGTCACCCGCGCGATCCTCGAGCCGGGGCGCTCGCGCAGGGACGTCCGCGCCGGCGAAAGCCTCGCAGTGATCAACGCGGGCGCCGCCATCTACGCCGGCGGCCGGGCCGAGTCGATCGCCGACGGCGTGGCGCTCGCGCGAGAGGTGATCGGGGACGGGCGCGCCGCCGGCGCGCTCGAGGGCTACGTGCAGGCGAGCATTCGCCACGCGCCCGCCGAGGCGCTGCGGTGAGCGCGCACGCGCCCAGCGTGCTCCAGCGGATCCTCGCGGAAACGCGCGAGCGGGTCGAGCGCGCCAAGCGCGAGGCGACGCCGCCGCCCGGCACGCGCGCTGCGCCCGCCGGCTCCGGCGCAGGCGGCAGCGCCGAGGCGGCGCCCGAGCGCCCCCCGGGCGCCTTCCGCGCGGCCCTCGCCGCTCCCGGCATCGGCGTGATCGCCGAGTTCAAGCGCCGCTCGCCGTCCGCCGGGGCGCTGCGCGAGGGCGCCGACCTGGAGCAGGTCCTGGGCGCCTACGAGCGCGGCGGAGCCGCCGCGATCTCGGTGCTCACCGAGGAGCCGAACTTCGGCGGCTCCATCGGGGACCTCCGCGCGGCGCGCGCCGGGTGCGCGCTGCCGCTGCTGCGCAAGGACTTCATCGTGGACGAGTGGCAGCTGCGCGAGGCGCGCCACGCGGGCGCCGACGCGGTCCTGCTGATCGTCGCAGCGCTCCCGCAGCGGGAGCTGCGCCGGCTGCACGCCGCCTCGCTCGGGCTCGGGCTCGACGTGCTCGTGGAGGCCCACGACCGCTCCGAGCTGGCGCGCGCGCTCGAGGCCGGAGCCCGGATCGTCGGCATCAACAACCGCGACCTGCACGATTTCAGCGTCGACGTGGGGCGCACCGAGCAGCTGCTCGCCGATGTCCCGCCCGGCGTGCTCGTGGTGTCCGAGTCGGGGATCGGCTCGCCCGATCAGCTCGCGCGCCTCGCCGCGCTAGGCGTGCACGCGGTGCTCGTCGGCGAGACGCTGATGCGCGCCCCCGACCCCGCCGCGGCCCTACGGGCGCTCACCGCGCGCGCGGCGCCGCGGCCGCTGCACGATCCGACCTCATAACCTTTAGCGCGGCTCGCGGAACCTTTTATATGCCCTTCATCGCCTGCGAGCACCCTGTCACGCAATGAAACGCATGTTCTTCATCCCCTTCCTCGCCGCCCTGATCGGAGGCGGCGTGGTCGTCGCCGTCGTCGCCGCCGCCGGCGGGTTCGAAAAAGACCACACCACCAGCGTGACCACCGTGCAGGCCGCTCCGATCGCTCCCTCCAACGCGTCGCTGCGCACGGCCGGCCTGACGCCCCACCAGGTCTACGAACGCGACGCACCCGGCGTCGCCTTCGTCACCTCCACCGTCGTGCAGCGCTCCGAATCGCCCTTCAACCTGTTCGGCGGCGGCGAAACGCAGCGCCAGGGCGTCGACACCGGCTCGGGCATCGTGATCGACAACAAGGGCACGATCCTCACCAACTACCACGTGATCGCGAACGCGATCAAGGTCACCGTGAGCTTCAAAAAGGGCGAATCGGTCGAAGCCCAGGTTGTCGGCAAGGACCCGTCGAACGACCTCGCGGTGCTGCGCATCCACCCCGACGGGCTCACGCTCCACCCGCTCACGCTCGGCAACTCGAGCAACGTGCAGGTCGGCGACCCCGTGTACGCGATTGGCAACCCGTTCGACCTCGAACGGACGCTCACCACGGGCGTGATCTCCGCGCTGCAGCGCGAAATCGAAGCGCCCAACGGGTTCGCGATCAAAAACGTGCTGCAGACCGACGCGCCGATCAACCCCGGCAACTCCGGCGGCCCGCTGCTCGACGCGCTCGGCCGCGTGATCGGGATCAACTCCCAGATCGAGACCGCCTCCAGCGGCGGCGGCAGCGTCGGCATCGGGTTCGCGATCCCGATCGACACCGCCAAGTCGGAGATCTCCCAGCTCGAGAAGGGCGGCACCGTGCGCGGCGCCTACCTCGGCCTCACGTCGCTCACGATCGACGGGTCGCTGTCCGCGCTCAACCTGCCCGTCAAGCAGGGAGCGCTCGTGCAGACGGTGCAGTCGGGCACCGGCGCGGCCAAGGCCGGCATCCGCGGCGGCAGCGTCAACAGCAGCACCGAAATCGGCCAGATCAAGGTGGGCGGCGACATCGTCGTGAAGCTCGACGGGCAGGCGGTCGCGAGCTCCGAAGACCTCGCCAACGACATCGCCGCCAAGAAACCCGGCGACAAGGTCACGATCGAACTGCTCCGCCCGCAGGACAACGGCAAGGGCAGCTACGAACACAAGACCGTGACCGCCACGCTCGGCAGCCGTCCCAACTCGGCGCCCAAAGAAGAAACGCAGACCGAAGGCTAGTTCCCTCGCCTTCGGCCGCACCGGCCGTGGCGAGTTCGCGCTCCGCGAACTCGCTACGGTTGGATGCATGGAGCACAGCGCAAGCCGGCCGCGCGATGCCGGCGCGCCGCAACCGCCCGCGAGCGCGCCCGTCGAGGTGAAGGTCTGCGGGCTCACGAGCCTGCCGGACGCGGAGCTCGCGGCGGAGCTCGGCGCGTGGGCGATCGGGATGATCTTCTACAGCTCGAGCCCGCGCCGCTGCTCGCTCGAGGAGGCGCAGCGCATCTGCGCGCGCCTGCGCCGCAGGGTCGAGCTGTGCGGCGTGTTCGTCAACGCCCCCCTCGAGGAGGTGATCGCCGCGGGCGAGGCGCTCGGCCTGAGCCTCCTGCAGCTGCACGGCGAGGAGGGCCCCGCGTACTGCGGCGAGGTCGAACGCCGCACCGGCGCGCGCGTGATCAAGGCGCGCCAGGTGCACAACCCCGGCGACGTGCGCGACCTCGAGCGCTTCCACGTGGATTTCCACCTGCTCGACGCGTGCTCGCGCAAGCCCGGGCGCGAGCACCTCAAGGGCGGCACCGGCGAGACGTTCGACTGGTCGCTCATCAGCGGCCGCCGCTCGCGCGTTCCGCTGATCGTGAGCGGGGGCCTGCACGCCGGCAACGTCGCCGAGGCGATCGCGCTGACCCGCCCGTTCGCGGTGGACAGCGCGAGCGGCACCGAGTCCGCGCCGGGGCGCAAGGACCCCGAGCGCCTCGCGGAGTTCATCGCCGCCGCGCGCGCGGCCGGCGCCGCCGAGCAGGCTGCGACGATCGGCCAGCCGGCGTGAGCGCCGCGGACGCGGGCGGCTCGCTCGCGCAGGCAGGCGGCTCGCCGGTCGAGCACCGCTTCGGCCCCTATGGCGGGCAGTTCGTGCCCGAGACGCTGATGCCCGCGCTCGAGGAGCTCGAGCGGGAGTGGAGCGCCGCGCGCGAGGATCCCTCCTACCGCTCCGAGCTCGCCGGGCTGCTGCGGGACTTCGCGGGGCGCCCCACGCCGCTGTACATGGCGCGGCGGCTGTCCGAGCGCGCCGGCAGGCCCGTGTACCTCAAGCGCGAGGACCTCAACCACACGGGCTCGCACAAGCTCAACAACGCGCTCGGGCAGGCGTTGCTCGCCGTGCGCATGGGCAAGCGGCGGATCATCGCCGAGACCGGCGCCGGCCAGCACGGCGTCGCCACGGCCACCGTGTGCGCGCTGCTCGGGCTCGAATGCGTGGTCTACATGGGCGTCGAGGACACCCGCCGCCAGCAGCCCAACGTGCAGCGCATGCAGCTGCTCGGCGCCACCGTGACTCCCGTGGAGGCAGGCTCGATGACGCTCAAGGAGGCCACCTCCGCTGCGATCCGCGACTGGGTCTCGAACGTCGCGAGCACCCACTACGTGATCGGCTCCGCGGTCGGCCCCGCACCGTACCCGGCGATGGTGCGCGAGCTGCAGCGCGTGATCGGCGACGAGGCGCGCGCGCAGCTGCTCGAGCGCGAGGGCCGGCTGCCGGAACGGGTGATCGCGTGCGTCGGAGGCGGCTCCAACGCGATCGGTATCTTCAGCGCGTTCCTCAGGGACCCCGAGGTTCAGCTGATCGGCGTGGAGGCCGGCGGCGAGGGCCTTCACACAGGGCGCCACGGCGCGCCGCTCACCGCGGGCGGGCGCGCGGGGATCCTGCACGGCTCGCGCTCCGCCGTGATGCAGGATGAGGAGGGCCAGATCATCGAGGCCCACTCGGTGTCGGCCGGGCTCGACTACCCGGGCGCGGGGCCGCAGCACGCGTTCCTGCGCGACAGCGGACGCGCGCGCTACGAGGCGGTCGGCGACCGCGATGCGCTCGCGGCCTTCCGCGAGGTGGCGCGTCTCGAGGGCATCATCCCCGCGCTCGAGACCGCCCACGCGTTCGCGTGGCTCCTCGCCCAGGAGGGCGGCGAGCTCGACCTGCTGTGCCTGTCGGGGCGCGGCGACAAGGACCTCGCCGAGGTGCTCGCCGCCGAGAGCCCATGACCCAGGTGCGCGCGAGCGGGCATGAGCGGATCGCCGCGGCGTTCGCCTCGAGCGGCAAGCGCGCCGCGCTGATGCCCTACATGATGGGCGGCTTCCCCTCCGCCGAGGAGTCGCTGCGCATCGGCCAGGCCTGCGTGAGCGCGGGCGCAGACGTGATCGAGCTGGGCATGCCCTATTCCGATCCGCTCGCGGACGGGCCGGTGATCCATGCCGCCGGCACCAGCGCGCTCGCCGCCGGAGCCACGCCCGCGAGCGTGCTGGAGATCGCGAGCGCGCTCGCGCCGAGCGTGCCGGTCGTGCTCATGTGCTACGCCAACCTCGTGTTCGCCCCCGGCCTCGACGCGTTCACAGAGCGCCTCGAGCGCGCCGGCGCGTGCGGCCTGATCGTCCCCGACCTGCCGCAGGAGGAGGCCGGCGAGGTGCTCGAGGCGTGCGAGCAGCGCGGCATCGCGCTCGTGCCGCTCGTCGCGCCGACCACCACCCCCGAGCGGATGGCGGCGATCGGCGCCCGCGCACGCGGCTTCCTCTACACCGTGTCGGTGGTGGGCACCACCGGCGAGCGCCGCCGTCTCGACCAGCAGCTGCCCGAGATCGTCGCTCGCGCAAAGGCCTGCACCGAGGTGCCGGTCGCGCTCGGCTTCGGCATCGGCACCGCCGAGCAGGCTCGCCACGCGGCCGACGCGGGCGCCGACGGCGTGATCGTCGGAACCCGCCTCGTGCGCGCCGCCGCGGAGGCCGAGGACCCCGCGGGCGCCGTCGGCGACGTGCTCGCCGAACTAGCAGCGGGCCTCGCGCCGTCTCGCTAGGATTGCCCCCGCATGGGATTGATCCTCACCGTCACGGCGGGCCTCGTCGTATGGATCGTGCTGTGGGCCCTGGGGACCAAGGGCTTCGATGCGTTCATGCTCGCCGCCGCGATCATCCTCGTCGGGGCGTCGCTGAAGATTCTCTCCGGCTACCTGCCGGGCCGCCGCAGCTAGGGCCCCCGTGCGGGCGCGCTGGCTGGGTCTGGCCGCTCTGATACCCGTCCTGCTGGTGCTGAGCGGGTGCGGGGAAACCGGCGCTTCGATCGCCTCCGAAGCCGTCAGCGACCAGCTCACGGTCTACTCGAGCCTGCCCCTGCAGGGCCCGAGCGCGGAAGTCTCCGAACAGATCGTCGGCGGGGAGAAGCTGGCGCTCGCCGAGGCCCACGGCCGCGCGGGCCCGTTCACGATCCACTACGACTCCCTCGACGACGCGAGCCCCGCCACCGGCCGCTGGGACCCCGGTATCACCGCGACCGACGCCAAGACCGCCGCCCAGGACACCGCCACGATCGCCTACCTCGGCGACTTCAACTCGGGCGCCACCGCGATCTCGCTGCCGTTGATCAACGCCGCGGGCATCCTGCAGGTGAGCCCCTCGAGCCCCTACATCGGCCTGACCGCCGCGCTCGACGCGGGCCAGGACGAGCCCAACCGCTTCTACCCGAGCGGCAGCCGCAACTTCGGGCGGCTCGCTCCGGGAGATCCCGTCGAGGCCCGCTCGCAGGTCGCGCTGATGGAATCGCTGCACGTGGAGCGGGTGTACGTGCTCGACGACGAACAGCCGTTCGACCTGCCGCTCGCGGACCTCGTGGCCTCCGACGCGAAGGCGGCCGGCATCGAAGTGCTGGCGCACGACTCGGTGGGCTCCCGCGAAGGCACCGCCTACACGAGCGAGGTCGAAAAGATCCTCGCCGTCCACCCGCAGGCGGTCTTCCTGTCGGGCGACGGGAGCCCCGCCGAGGCGCCGCTGTTCGCCCAGCTGCACCTTGCCGACCCGCGCCTGCTGCTGCTGGGCACGAGCGAGATGGCGAACGTCACGTTCACCTCCCAGCTGGGCGCCGCCGGTGAACGCGCCTACCTGACCACGCCGGTGCTCGCGCCCCGCCTGTATCCGGCTCCGGCCCAGCGCATCCTGCGCGAATACCGCCGGAACTTCGGCGGCGACGCGAGCGCGTACGTGCTGTACGGCTACGAGACGATGGCCGTGGTGCTCAACGCGATCTCGAGCGCGGGCTTCCGCGGCGACGATCGCCAGGTGGTGATCCAGCGCTTCTTCGCCACGCACGACCGCGAGTCGGTGCTCGGCCGCTACTCGATGCAGGCGAACGGCGAAACCACGCTCACCCGCTATGGCGTGGATCGCGTGGAGGGAGGGAGCCCCGTCTTCTTCCGCGAGATCGGCGCGGGCTGAGCGGCGGGCCTCGCGGCCGCCGCTCAGCCTTCGCTCTGGCGCAGGCCCACCACGATCCGCACCCGCTCGATTCCGTCGGCGAGGTTGCTCGCGCCGCCCGCCGCGGTGGAGACGTTGCGCAGGTAGGGCAGCAGCCCCGACAGCCCGTTCGTGAGCCCCACGCTTTCGAGCAGGCTGATGATCGTCGGAACGTTCGCCGTCAGGTTGGGTTTGATGCCTTCGCCGAGCGCCGCCGCGGCCGCCGCTGTGGAGCTCGCGCCGGCGAGCGTGCTCTGCGGGTGCAGCGCTTCCTGCACCGACTGTTCGCCGAGGCCGAGCACGAACTTCGTGTTTCCCCGCGCGTCGCGCCCGTCGGCGATGTCGAGCATCAGCGGCAGCCCGTTCACCCGCACCCCGAGCGCCGCTTCGGTGCCCGCGATGGTGACGGGCGTGACCGCCTCGCCGGCCGCGCTCAGGGCGCTGCCGAGCTTCGCCACCGCGGCCCGCGAGGCCGCCGGGTCCTTGGAGGCGATCACGACCGCGCCGCGCAGTTCGAACAGGCTCGGACCGGTAGCGAAGATCCCGCCCGGGCCCATCCACGACGTGAACGCGCTGCGTGCCTGCGCGCTCGTCCCGCCGAGGATGCCCAGCGGCGTCAGGAGGCCTTCGGCGATGCCGTTGAGGCTGAGCCCGGGCGTGCTCTGGCCTTCACCGGTCGCGCCCGTGGCGAGCCCGAGCAGGGTGCGCAGCCCGGCGACGTCTTCGTGCAGGCTCGCGCCCGCATCGCCCACCCCCAGCGCCAGCCACGAGCCGCCGGGCAGTTCGCCGAACGCCTGCGAGCCGTTCACGCCCGCCGCGAGCAACCCGCCGGCGCCCGCGGGCGCCGCGCCTGCGATGTCGGCGTCGAGCCCGATCGAGGCGGCCGACGGGACCAGCGAGACGTTCGCTTCGCGTGCGCCGGCGAGCAGCTGCACGAGCCCGCCCGCGCCGTGCGAGGCGCTCGCTCCCTGGGCGGCGGTGGCGTTCGAGTAGAGGTGCGCGAGCGCCCCCGAGGGCGCGGCCGCGGCGAGCTTGGAGTAGCCCGCCGCGTGGGCGAGCGAGCCGCCGCCGTGCGAGGTGTCGATCACCGCGCGCACGGCTGACTCGCTGCCGATCACCGCGAGGCGGTCCACCATCGCGAAGGCCACGCCCGTGGCGCTCGCCTCGAGCCCCACGCCCCGGTAGCTGCTCGCGGCGGCGCCGGCGTGGGCCGCCTGCGCGTGGAGGAACGACTGTGCGCTCGATGCGTCCTTGGTGTCGAGCACGATCGCGCCCTGCGCACCGCCGGGGCCGAACGGGAAGGCGCTCGCGGCCTTCGAGCCGCCGGGCAGCACGACGCCGAGCAGCGACTGCACGGCCGAGCCCGATCCGCTCGCGGAGGTCGTGAAGATGCCCGCGCGTTCGCCGAGCCACGGCGCGATGTCGCGCGAATAGTCGAGGGTGGGCGAGCCGGGCGTCTGCAGCAGCGCCACGAGGCGCATGTACGGGTCGCGCTGATGCGTGAGCTCGCGGCCCGCGGCCAGCGCCGCCGTGTTCAGGGCGCCGGTGGGGCGGACGGTGGCGCCCGCGTACAGCGGCGCCGTCGCCGGCACGAGCGTGGCCGGGTCTGCGCCGACGCCCGACGAGCCCGAGGAGCCGCAACCGTCGAGCGCGCCCGCGAGCGCCACCACCAGCGCGGTCGCGAGCAGCGCGGCGCCGAGCGCCAGCAGCCGCCTCGGGTCGCCGCCGCGCTGCGCTGCAGGGTCGGCGGAGTGGCTCGGCGCTTTCTGCACTGGCTGTCCTTTCGAGGCTTGTGGGGGCTCGGCTGGGGGTGTGGCCGTCCGGGCGCGCACGCCTCACAGGGTCGCGCAACCCGGCAAGCAGCGTTGCAGCGGCGGCGGATGCATCGCGGCTTGCATCTGCGCCCGCGCCCGCCGCACGAGCGAGAAACCCTCAGAACACGGGCCGTGACCCGCTTTTCCCGGTGCCGGTACGGCTCTGGGGGGAGCGGTGGGACAAGATGTGCAAACGGGGTTGCATCGTGGGACGAAGTGGGGTAAGGTCGCGCCCAGCGAGCCGGGGTGGAGGGGCTCCTCCCACTCCTCCACCTCGGCTCGAACTCTTCAAGCCAGGGCCCACGAGTGGCACTCTTCCGCGGCACGTTCGACCACACACTCGACGCCAAGAACCGCCTCACGGTGCCGGCTCGCTACCGGGCGGCGCTCGCCGACGGCGTGGTGCTCGCGATGCCCATGGACCTCGAACCGTGCGTGTGCGTGTGGAGGCCCGGCGACTACGCCGCCTACAGCGAGCGCGCGCTCGCCGAGGTGCCGCCGCTCTCCTCGCGCCGGCCCGAGCTCGAACGCTTCTTCTTCGGCAACTCGCTCGACGCCGAGCTCGACGCGGCCGGGCGCATCATGGTGCCGGCGTCGCTCGGGCGGCATGCGAAGCTGGAGAAGGAGGTCGTCGTCGTCGGCGTCGGAGAACGCCTCGAGCTGTGGGACAAAGGTGGATGGGATGAACATCGATCGGCGCTGCTCAAGGGCGTCGCGGAGGTCACCGCACGTGTCGCGGACGGTGCTTGACATCGACGACGGCCGCTTCGCGCCCGTCCCCGCCGGCGTGCCGCAGCTCGCGCGCCGCGGGCGCGCCTCGGGATCCGGGCGCGCCTCGGGCCGCGCCGGTCGCATCAGCGGGCCCGCGCGGCGGCGCTCCGCGCCCGCCGGCTCGCACACGCCCGTGCTCGCCGGCGAGCTGATCGAGCTGCTCGATCCGCAGCCCGGCCAGACGGCGATCGACTGCACGTTCGGGGACGGCGGCCACGCGCGGCTGCTCGCCGAGCGGCTCGGCCCGCGCGGCACGCTCGTGGCGATCGACCGCGACCCGCTCGCGCAGGAGCGCTTCGACGCGCTCGCGGCCGACGCCGGGTGCACCCTGCGCTTCATCCGGGCGGGCTACGCGGAGGCGCTCGAGCTGCTTGCGCACGAGGGCGTCAAGGCCGACATCGCGTACTTCGACCTCGGCATGTCCTCCATGCAGGTGGACACGCGCGAGCGCGGCTTCTCCTACTCCTACGACGCGCCGCTCGACATGCGCATGGATCCAGGCCAGCCGCTCAGCGCGCGCACCGCGGTCGCCGAGTGGGACGAGCGCCGGCTCGCGACCGTGCTGCGCGAATACGGAGAGGAGCGCCACGCCGCTGCGATCGCGCGAGCGATCGTGCGCCGCCGCGCGCAGCGGCCGATCGAGACCACGCTCGAGCTGGTGGAGACGATCTCCTCGGCGATCCCCGCGCCCGCGCGCTTCGGAGGCGGGCATCCTGCCAAGCGCTCGTTCCAGGCGCTGCGCATCGCGGTCAACGACGAGCTCGAGCAGCTCGAGCGCGCCCTGCCGCTCGCTTGGGAGCTGCTGCGCGAGGGCGGTGTGCTCGCCGCGATCTCCTTCCATTCGCTGGAGGACCGCCGCGTGAAGGGCTTCCTCGCCGAGCGCGCGCGCGGCTGCATCTGCCCGCCGGACCTGCCCGTGTGCGCGTGCGGCCGCGAGCCCGAGGCGGCGCTGCTCTCGCGCCGCTCGATCGTCGCCTCCGAAGGCGAGCTCGAGCGCAACCCGCGCGCCGCGTCCGCCCGGCTGCGCGCCGCCCGCAAGCTGCGCCCCGACGGAGCGCAGCGATGACCCCGCCGAGCGCAGCAGCCGCCGCCCGGGCGCCGAGCAGGGCCGCCCGCCCGCCCGCGCCCGCCCGGCCCCGCCGCGTCTCCGGCCCCTCGCGTCCCCGCACCGCCGCCCGCGGCGCCGCCGCGCGCCCTGCGCGCGAACGCGCGGGGCTCGTCGCGGTCCTCCCGCGCGCCTTCGCTGCGCTCTCGGAGAGCCGCCTGCTCGACCGCCTCGTGCGCGGGCGCATCTCGATCGCGATCGTCGCGTTCGCGCTGATCGGGATCGTCACGCTGCAGCTCGGCCTGCTGCGGCTCAACTCGACGATCGGCCGCACGCTCGAGCGCGAGGCGCTGCTGCAGCGCCAGAACTCCGCGCTCAGCATCGAGAACTCCGAGGTGCTCGCCGGCGAACAGGTCGAGTCCAAAGCCGCGCGCATGGGCATGCGGCTCACGCCCGTCAGCACGTTGCGCTTCCTGCCCGCGTCCGGGTACGGGCCCGCCGAGATCGCTCGCGCCGCCGCAGCGCTCACCTCGCCGCCCTCGCGCCCGGCGCGGGAAGGCTCCTCCGAAGGCGGCGCCGGCTCGTCCTCCACCGGCGGCGGCGAAACATCGTCCGCCTCGGGCGAAGGGACGTCAAGCGAACAGAGCGCCTCTGGCGAAGCCGGCGAATCCTCGTCGGCCGGCGAATCCTCGTCGAGCGGCGAATCCTCATCGGCCGGCGAATCCTCATCGGCCGGCGAATCCTCGTCCAGTGGCGAATCGCCGTCCGCCGGCGAATCCTCCTCGGGCGGGGAATCCGGCCCCGCCGCGGCCGAAGCGGCGGCCGCGCAGCCGAGCGGGGAATCCTCAGCCTCCCCGGCGGGCGGGACGCAGCCGGGCTCGGGGTAGCGGGTGGCGCTTGCACAGCAGCGCATCGGCGCGGTCTTCGGCCTGTTCCTGATCCTGCTGGCGCTCGCCGGCGCGCGCACCCTGTACCTCGGCCTGGTCCGTGCGGGCACGCTTCGCAAAGCCGCAAGCGACCAGCAGCTGACGCTCGAAACGGTGCCGGCGCAGCGCGGCACGATCAGCGACCGCAACGGTGTGGACCTCGCCGTGTCCGAACCCGCCAGCGACATCTCCGCCGACCCGTACCTGATCTCCAACACGCTCGCGGCGGCGCAGCGGCTTGCGCCACTGCTCGCCCAATCCCAGGCGAGCGTGCTGCGCAAGCTCTCCGAGCGCACCGGCTTCGTGTACCTCGCGCGCGCACTGCCCTCGCGCCGGGCGCAGGCGGTGCTCAACCTGAGGATCCCCGGCGTGAGCGGCACGCCGGTGATGCGCCGCGTGTACCCGCGCGGGAGCCTCGCCGCGCAGGTGCTCGGCGCGGTCGGCACCGAAGGCGCGGGGCTGTCGGGCATCGAGGCGTCCTGGAACGGATTCCTGCACGGGCGCACCGGCCGCCGGCGCGTGGTCAGCGACGCGATCGGGCAGCCCGTGTCGATCGCCGAAACGCGCCCCGAGGCGCCCGGCGACTCGCTCACGCTCACGCTCGACGCCAACCTCGAGCAGCGCACCGAAGACGTGCTGGCCGCGGTGGGCAAGGACTTCAGCCCGAAAGACGCGACCGCGATCGTGATTGACCCGCGCACCGGAGCGGTGCTCGCCGCGGCCAACTGGCCGCAGGTCGGCGGGCTGAGCCCCGGCGCCTCCGAACCCGAGGACCGCGCCGTCGACTTCGCCTACGAACCCGGCTCGACGTTCAAGGCCGTCGCGGTCTCGGGCGCCCTGCAGGAAGGGCTGATCACGCCCGAAACCCCGTTCAACATCCCCGACCAGATCCACGTCGCCGACCGCACGATCCACGACGACACCGAACACCCCGAAGAAACGCTCACGACCTCCGAGATCCTCGCCCGCTCCAGCAACGTGGGCGCGATCAAGATCGGCGCGATGCTGCAGGCCCAACGCTTCAACCGCTGGGTGCACCGCTTCGGCTTCGGCGCGCCCACCGGCGTGGGCCTGCCGGGCGAGGAAAAGGGCGTCGTGCTGGCGCTCAGCCACTACTCGGGCTCGTCGATGGGCAACCTTCCGATCGGGCAGGGCGAGCTCGTCACGCCGATGCAGATGGCAGCGGCGTACTCCGCGATCGCCAACGGCGGGATCCTGCGCCCGCCGCACATCGTGGGCGCGATCGACGGCCGCCCGCAGCCGCTCCCGCGCGGGCACCGCATCATCTCCGGGAGGATCGCCGCTGAGGTCCGCCACATGCTCGAAGGCGTGCTCGCGCCCGGCGGGACCGCGAGCGAGGTCTCGATCCCCGGCTACCACCTCGCCGGGAAGACCGGAACGGCGAGCAAGGTCGATCCCGAAACCGGCGAATACTCGAAATCCGCGTACATCGCCTCGTTCATCGGCTTCGCGCCCGCCGGCGACCCCAAGCTCCTGTGTGCGGTGGTCGTCGACGAACCACAGGCGGGCTCGATCTACGGAGGGCAGGTCGCCGCCCCCGCGTTCGGCCAGATCATGAGCTTCGCGCTCCCCTACATGGGCGTCGCGCCGGGCTAGCGGGACGGACACGCCCCGGGCCGGCGGCCCGAGAGCTCCGGCGGGGGTGGAAACTAGACTCATCGCGATGCCCCGGCGGAGACTCTCATGAGACTGGCCGAGCTCGCGGCGGCCCTCCCCGGCGGCCCCGCGGGGCTCTCGCAGCGCGACGCGGAGCTCGACATAGCCGGCCTCTCCTACGACAGCCGCGCGGTCTCGCGCGGCGATCTGTTCTTCTGCGTGAGCGGCTACCGCAGCGACGGCCACGAGTTCGCGCCGCAGGCCGTCGAGCACGGCGCCGCCGCGCTCGTCGTCGAGCGCTCGCTCGGGCTCGGCGTCCCCGAGTTGCTCGTCGAGTCGGCTCGACGCGCGATGGCGCCGGCGGCCGCGCGCTTCTACGGCGAGCCCGGCCGCGAGCTGCGGGTGGTGGGCGTGACCGGCACCAACGGCAAGACCACCACCGCCTACCTCGTGCGCGCGCTGCTCGAGGCAAGCGGCCTGCAGTGCGGGCTGCTCGGCACGGTGAAGTCGGTGATCGGCGGCAGCGAGCGGCCGGTCGCGCGGACAACCCCCGAGGCGATCGACCTGCAGGCCGACCTGCGCGCGATGCTCGACGGAGGCGACCGCGCGTGCGCGATCGAGGTCTCCTCGCACGCGCTCGAGCTCGCGCGGGCCGACGCCATCCCGTTCGCCGCCGCGATCTTCACCAACCTCACCCAGGACCACCTCGACTTCCACCCCACGATGGAGGACTACTTCCTCGCCAAGCGCCGCCTGTTCGCGCCGGACGGCGGAGCGCCCGCGCCCGAGCACAGCGTGCTCAACGTCGCCGACCCGTACGGCAGGCGGCTCGCGCAGGAGCTCGAGGGCGCGCTCACGTTCGCCGTGGAGGAGCCCGCCGACTACCGCGCGAGCGAGCTGCGCTGCGGTTTCGGCGGATGCAGCTTCGTGCTCGCCACGCCCGAGGGCGAGCGCCGCGTCGCGCTGCCGATGCCGGGGCGCTTCAATGTCGCCAACGCGCTCGGGGCGCTCGCCGCCGCGCATGCGCTCGGCGCGCCGCTCGAGGCGCTGGCCGGGGCGCTCGAGCGCGGCGTGCTCGTGCCGGGGCGTTTCGAGCCCGTCGACGAGGGGCAGGATTTCGCGGTGCTGGTCGACTACGCGCACACGCCCGACTCGCTCGAGAACGTGCTGCGCTCGGCGCGCGAGCTGGCGGGCCGCGGCCGCGTGCTGTGCGTTTTCGGCGCGGGCGGCGACCGCGACCGCGGCAAGCGCCCGCTGATGGGCGAGATCGGCGCGCGGCTCGCGGACGTTGTGATCGTCACCTCCGACAACCCGCGCTCCGAGGACCCCGAGGAGATCATCGCCGAGATCATGGAGGGCGCCTCCGGCTCGGCCTCCGGCTCCGCCTCCGCCTGGCGCGGCGCCGGCGGGCGGCGCTCGCAGGTGAGCGCTCTCGTCGACCGCCGCGAGGCGATCGCCGCGGGGGTCGCCGCGGCGCGCGGCGGCGACGTGCTCGTGATCGCGGGCAAGGGCCACGAGCAGGGGCAGGAGTTCGCGGACGGCCGCAAGATCCCGTTCGACGACGCGGCGGTCGCGCGCGAAGCTCTCGCCGGGGCGCTCGCGGGGACGCGCGCATGAGGGAGTGGAGCGCCGAGCGCGTCGCCCGCGAGGCGGGCGCGCGGCTCGTGCGCGAGCCCGACGGCGAGGGCGGGCGCGAGCTCGCGGGCGCCTCGGTGGACTCTCGCGCGGTGCTCCCGGGCGAGCTGTTCGTGGGCCTGCGCGGCGAGCGCGAGGACGGCGGCGCGCACGCGCCGCAGGCGCTTGCCGCGGGCGCGTGGGGCGTGCTCGTCTCGCCGGCCCACGCGAGCGGCGCCGAGCGCGCCGCACACGGTGCCGCGGTGCTCGTGCACGAGGAGCCGCTGCGCGCCCTGCAGGCGCTCGCGCACGCGCGCCGCGCCGAGCTGCGTGAGCGCGGCGCGAAGGTGATCGCGATCACGGGCTCCACCGGCAAGACCTCGACCAAGGACATCCTCGCGGCGCTCTGCGCCACGGCGCGGCGCACCTGCTCCACGCTGGCCAACCTCAACACCGAGATCGGCGTGCCCCTGGCGATCCTCGCGTCCGCCGAGGACTGCGAGGTGCTCGTGCTGGAGCTCGCCATGCGCGGCGCCGGCCAGATCGCGGAGCTGGCCGCGATCTCCGAGCCGGACGTGGGCGTGATCGTGAACGTGGGCCCCGCGCACCTCGAGCTGCTCGGCTCGATCGAGGCGATCGCGGCCGCCAAGGCCGAGCTGCTCGCGGGCCTCGAGCCGGGCGCGGGCGCGGTGCTGCCGGCCGGCGAGCCGCTGCTCGACTCCCACCGGCGCGCGGATCTGCGCACGCTCACCTTCGGCTCCGGGGGCGACGTGTCGCTGCTCGGGCGCTCAGACGCCGGCGAGCTGCTGATCGACTGCGCCGGCGAGCGGCTCGCGTTGCGGCCGTCCTTCGAGCAGCAGCACAACCTCACCAACCTCCTCGCCGCGGTCGCCGCGGCAAGCCTGATCGGGATCACACCCGGCGGTCCGCTCGAGGTGAGCTTCACGGACGATGCGGGGCGAGCGGATCGCGCTCGCGCGCGGCGTCACGCTGATCGACGACTGCTACAACGCGAACCCGATGTCGATGCGCGCCGCCCTCGACGAGCTCGCCCGCACCGCCCCCGGGCGGAGAGTGGCCGTGCTCGGCGACATGCTCGAGCTCGGGCCGCAGGCGCCGGAGCTGCACCGCGAGCTGGGCCGCTACGCCGCGCAGCGCGGCGTCGGCGTGCTCGTGTCGGTGGGGCCGCTCGCCGTGTACGCCGCGCGGGCCTTCGCGGGGGAGAGCCACGCGGTCAAGGACGCCGCAGCGGCCGCCGCGCTGCTGCCCGGCCTGCTGCGCGATGGCGACACCGTGCTCGTCAAGGCCTCGCGCGGGGTGGGCCTGGAGCGCGCCGTGGCGGCCCTGCGCGCCGGCGGTGAGGCGCCTGCGCACGCCGTGCCGAGCGGCGCGGGCGCGGGGCGGCGCTGAATGGGCGGCATCCTGTTCGGCGGCACCGCCGCGCTGCTCATCTGCATCTTCCTGAGCCCTCGGTTCATCGAGTTTTTGCGCGAGCGCGAGTTCGGCCAGCACATCCGCGAGGACGGCCCCGAGGGGCACCTGCAGAAGGCCGGCACTCCCACGATGGGCGGGGTGCTCGTGTTCCTCGCGGTGTCGGTCGCCTACCTGATCCTGACCAACTACGAATGGCGCTCGGTGGGCGTGTTCGGCGCGGCCATCGCGTGCGCGCTGCTCGGGTTCGCCGACGACTACACGAAGCTCCTGAAGCGGCGCTCGCTCGGCCTGCGCGCCCGCACGAAGCTCGGCGTCACGATCGCGATCTCGATCGGCCTGTGGTACATCGCCACGCAGAAGGCCAACCTGCAGCCCACGCTGTGGCTCAACTTCGTGGACTACCACGTGGACGTCGGGCCGCTCTACCCGGTGCTGATCTACCTGGTGGTCGCCGGCACCACGAGCGCCGTCAACCTCACCGACGGGCTCGACGGCCTGGCCGCGGGCTGCGCCGCGATCGTGCTGCTCGCCTACGTCGGGATCACGTTCATCGTGGGCGACACCGACATGGCGATGCTCGCGGGCTGCCTGGTGGGGGCGTGCATCGGCTTCTTGTGGTTCAACGCGTTCCCCGCCACGATCTTCATGGGCGACACCGGGTCGCTCGGGCTGGGCGGCGCGATCGCGGGCCTCGCGGTGATGACCAAGACCGAGGTGCTGCTGATCCTGATCGGCGGGATCTTCGTGGTGGAGGCGCTGTCGGTGGTCATCCAGGTGTTCTCGTTCCAGATGATGCGCCGCCGCGTGTTTCTGATGGCCCCGATCCACCACCACTTCGAGCTGAAGGGATGGTCGGAGACGAAGATCATCCTGCGCTTCTGGATCGTCGCCTCGATCTGCGCGGCGATCGGCTTCGCCGTCTACCGCCAGAGCCGCGGCGTTTGACGCGCGCCTGCACGCTCGCTGGCGGCTGCAGGAAACAACCTCGCGGCGGCGAGAGAGGCTTCATCGCGGCGACGTCGAAATGACCTGGGATGCCAGCATCCGCAGCCGGGCGAACGCCACGGAGGGCCGGCCCGCAGGCGCGGGAGAAGCGCTCGCGCTCGCGCGCGGGCCGGTCGCTCGAGCACCGGATCCTGCTGACCGCCACGCTGTGCCTTTTGGCATACGGCGCGGTGATGGTGTACAGCGCCACCTCGGCCACCAGCCTGCTGAGCAGCGGCGGGACCGGCAGCGGCTACCTCGTCAAATTCGTGGTGTACGGCGCGCTCGGGCTGGTGCTGATGCGCGTGCTCGCGCGCAACGGGGTCGCGCGCGTGCAGAGCCTCACGGGGCCGCTGCTCGCGATCTCCTTCGTGCTCGTCGCGGCGGTGCACCTGCCGCACGTGGGCGTGAGCGTCAACGGCGCGCGCCGCTGGATCGGCACGGGGCCGCTGCAGTTCCAGCCCTCCGAGCTCATGAAGCTCTCGCTGGTGCTGTATTGCGCCGCGCTGCTCGCGCGAAAGCCCCGGCGCGTGCACGACATGCGCCGGCTCGCCAAGCCGTTGCTCCTGGTGGTGGCGGCGGCGTGCGCGCTCGTGTTCAGCCAGCCCGACCTCGGCACCGCGATGGTGATCGCGTTCACGATCAGCGCGATGCTGGTGGTCGCGGGCATCCCCATTCGCCGGCTCGGCGTGCTGTGGGCGTCGGTGGCGGTCGTGGTGCTGCTGTATGCGCTCGCGCGCCCCTACGCGCGGGCGCGGCTCACCTCGTTCCTCGACCCCTGGGCGCACGCGTCCGGCAGCGGCTTTCAGGCGGTGCAGGGCCAGATCGCGATCGGGTCGGGCGGGATGTTCGGGGTGGGCCCCGGCCAGTCGGTGCAGAAGATCTTCTACCTGCCCGAGGCGCCCACCGACTTCATCCTCGCGGTGATCGCGGAGGAGCTCGGCGTGGTCGGGGTGGGCGCGCTGCTCTTCCTGTACGGCCTGATCGGCTACGCGGGCATGCGCGCGGCGCGCAGGGCGCGCAGCCTCTACAGCATGCTGATCGCGGTGGGCGTCACCGCCACGATCCTCTTCCAGGCGCTGCTCAACGTGTTCGCGGTGCTGGGGCTCGCGCCGCTCACCGGGGTGCCGCTGCCGTTCGTCTCCTACGGCGCCTCCAGCATGGTGGTGATGCTCGCGGGGATGGGCCTGCTGCTGAACGTGGCCTCCGGCGCCACCGGCCACGTGCGCGCGGTGCGCGACCCGCGCTCGCGCCGGCGCGAGGCCGGGGCGCGCGATGCGGCGCGCGACGCTCGCGCGCCCGAGAAGGCACGATTGGGCGGTGAGCGCAGCGCCGAGCAGGATCGTGATCGCCGCCGGCGGAACAGCGGGACACGTGGTGCCGGCGCTCGCGGTGGCAGAAGCGCTGCGGGCTAGCGGCGCCGAGGTCACGTTCATCGGCGGCGGCCGCGCCGAGGCCGAGCTCGTGCCGCAGGCGGGCTTCGCGCTGTACACGGTGAAGGTCGAAGGGCTGAGCCGCTCGCACCCGCTGCGCGCCGCTCGCTCGCTCGCGCTCGCGCTCGCGGCGACCGCGAGGGCGCGCGCGCTGCTCGGGGAGATCGCGCCCCACGCCGTGCTCGGTGCCGGCGGCTACGTGGCGGGCCCGGTGGGCGCCGCCGCGGTCGCGAGGCGCGTTCCACTCGTGCTGAGCGAGGCCGACAGCCACCTCGGCCTCACCAACAGGCTGCTCGCGCCGTTCGCGCGGCGCGTATGCCTCGCGTTCCCGATCGCGGGACGCCACGGCAGCCGCTACCGCGTCACCGGCCGCCCGGTGCCCACTGCGGGGCACGACCGCGCGGCGGCGCGCGAGCGCTTCGGCATCGGGCCGCAGGAGCGCTGCGTGCTCGTGTTCGGCGGCTCGCTGGGCGCGCGCTCGCTCAACCTCGCCGCGGTCGAGGGGCTCGCGGGCGCGCCCTACCGCGTGCTGCACGTGTGCGGCCGGCGCGACTACGCCGAGCTCGTCTCGCGCGCGCTGCCCGCGGGCTACGACCTGCGCGAGTACCTCGACCTGCCCGAGTTCGGCCACGCCCTCGCCGCCGCGGACCTCGTGGTGGCGCGCGCGGGCGGATCGGTGTTCGAGATCGCCGCGCACGGCGTGCCGTCGATCCTCGTGCCCTACCCCGCCGCCGCGGGCGACCACCAGACGGCCAACGCGCGCTGGTTCGCCGACGCCGGCGCCGCGCTCGCGCTGCCCGACGGCGAGCTGAGCGCGCAGCGGCTGCGCGCCGAGGTGGACGCGCTGCTTGCCGACGAGCCGCGCCTGCGCGCGATGGCGCTGGCGGCGCGCGGGCTCGCGCGCCCCGAGGCGGCGCGCGACATCGCCTCGGAGCTGCTCGAGAGCGCCGCGCGATGAGCGGCCGCGAGGAAGACCGCGCAGGCGCCGCCGGGGCCCCGCAGGCGCGCGCGGGCGGCGAGCGCCCGTGGCAGGGGCGGCGCATCCATTTCGTGGGCGCGGGCGGAGCGGGCATGAGCGCGTACGTTCGAGCCGCGCATGCGCTGGGCGCGAGCGTGAGCGCCTCGGACGCGCATTCGAGCCCGTACCTCGAGCGGCTCGCCGCCGACGGCATCGTGCGCGCGGCGGTGGGCCACGACGCGGCCAACGTGCCCACGGGCGAGGCGGTCGAGCTCGTGTACTCCTCGGCGGTGCCCGCCGAGAACGTCGAGCGCGCGGCCGCGCGCGAGCGCGGCATCCGCGAGCGCCCGCGCGCCGAGCTGCTCGCCGAGCTGTCCGCGCTGCGGCGCACGATCGCGGTCGCCGGCACGCACGGCAAGACCACCACCAGCTCGATGCTCGTGCACGCGCTGCGCGCCGCCGGGCTGGAGCCGGGCTGGCTCGTGGGCGGTCCCGTGGGGGGTGGGCTCGCGAACGCGCACTGGTCGGAGGGGGAGTGGCTCGTGGTGGAGGCCGACGAGTCCGACCGCTCGATGCTGAGCCTCGAGGTGGAGATCGCGGTGCTCACCAACGTCGAGCTCGACCACCACGCCGCGTTCTCCTCGCTGGGCGAGCTGCGCGAGGCGTTCCGCGCGTTCCTCTCCGCGCCCGCGCACGCGGTCGTGTGGGACCGCCCCGAGCTGCTCGCGCTGCGCCACCGCGACACGGTCGCATACGACGCGCGCGGGCTGGCGCTGCACGCGGGCGGCTCGAGCTTCCGCTGGCGCGCGCACGAGGTGCGCCTCGCGATCCCCGGCGCCCACAACGCGGTGAACGCCGCGGGAGCGCTCGAGGCCGCCGCGCTCACGGGCGCCTCCGAGGGCGCGGCGGTACAGGCGCTCGGGGCCTTCCACGGCGCGGGCCGGCGCTTCCAGCTGCTCGGCGAGAGCGCCTCGGGCGCGGCCGTGTACGACGACTACGCGCACCACCCCACCGAGGTCGCCGCCACGCTCGCGGGCGCGCGCACGCTCGATCACCGTCGCCTGGTGGCGGTGTTCCAGCCGCACCTGTACTCGCGCACGGCGCTGCTCGCCGCCGAGTTCGGGCGCGCGCTCGCGCTCGCGGACGCGGTCGCGGTGCTCGACGTGTACCCCGCGCGCGAGAGCGCCGCGGAGCACCCCGGCGTGAGCGGGCTGATGCTCGCCGAGGCGGTCGCCGACGCCGCGCCGGGGCGCCCCGTGTACTGGCTGCCGTCGTTCGCCGACGCCGAGCCGGTGCTGCGCGCGACGCTCGCGCGCGGCGACGTGTGCGTGGTGATGGGCGCAGGGGACGTGGACGCGCTCGCGCGCGCGCTCGTGGCGGGGCGAGCGCCGTGAGCGCTCCCGGCGCGGACATGCAGCGCGCATATCCGCTCGCGCGGCTCACCACGGTGCGCACCGGCGGCAGCGCCGAGTTCTTCGCGCGCGCCTCCTCCGAGGCCGAGCTGCTCGAGCTGCTCGCGTGGGCGCGCGCGCACGGGCACGAGGTGAGCGTGGTGGGGTCGGGCTCCAACCTGCTCGTGGCAGACGAGGGCGTGCGCGGCCTCGTGGTCAAGCTCGACGGCGGGCTGGCCGCCATCTCCGTGGAGTCGCCGCGCATGCTGTGCGGCGCCGGCGCGCGCCTGCCCGCCGTCGCCGCGCGCGCCGCCCGCGAGGGCCTGTCGGGGATCGAGTTCGGCGTGAACATCCCCGGCACGCTCGGCGGCGCCGTGCGCATGAACGCCAACGCGTACGGCGGCGAGCTCGCGCGGGTGCTCGAGTGGGTGGACATCGCAGGCGCACGCGGCGTCGAGAGGCACGCGCCGCCGGAGCTCGGCCTCGCCTACCGCAGCTCGCGCATAGCTCCCGGCGAGGTCGTGGTGCGCGCGTCGCTCGCGCTCTCGCCCGCGGACCCCGCGCAGGTGAAAGCCACGCTCGAGGAGATGCGCCGCCGGCGCCACGAGGCGCAGCCGCAGGGCATAAGGACGTTCGGCTCCACTTTCAAGAACCCCGAGGACCCGCGCGCGCAGGGGCGCAGCGCGGGCCTGCTGCTCGCGGACGCGGGCTGCGCGGGGCTCGCGGTGGGCGGCGCGCGCTTCGCGCCCAAGCACGCCAACTTCATCGAGAACACCGGGGGCGCCACCACCGCGGACGTGCTCGCGGTGATGGCCGAGGGTCGGCGCCGCGTGCTCGAGCGCTTCGGCGTGGAGCTCGAGCCCGAGGTGCAGGCGCTCGGCGACGTGCGCGTCCCGTGGCGCTGACGCCGCGCGCGCCCCGTGCGGCGGCTCCCCGGCGGCGCCCGGGCGGCGCCCGGGCGCGCGCCCTGCGAAAACACCCGCCGGGCGCCGGTAGGGGTTGGGCGGCGCAAGTCGAAGAGGGTGGGGGATGGAACGCTCGCTCGCCGCTCTGCTCGGCCGACCGCTCGGCGCCTCCGCGCGGTCGCGGCCATCTGGGCGCGGCGGGCGCGGCGGGCGCGCGCACGGCCGCGCCCGCGGCCGGCTCGCCTCGAGCGCGGAGCACCGCCTCGCGGGGGCGCCGCTGCGCGCGGGCCGCGACCTGTTCACCGCGCTGTCGGCGCGCAGGCGGCTGCGCATCGCGCTGATCTGCGCCGTGCTCGCGCTGGCGGTGCTGGCCGGCGGCTGGGCGTGGCTGCGCCACTCGCCGCTCGCGGCCGTCCGCCACGTGCGCCTGAGCGGCGCGCGCGGCCCCGAGGCGCATCAGATCGACGCGGCGCTGCTCGCGGCGGCACGGCGCCAGAGCACGCTCGACGTCAACACCGCGGCGCTGCGCGCGGCGGTGGCGCCGTTCCCGGTGGTGCGCGAAGTGCGGGCCTCCGCGAGCTTCCCGCACACGTTGCGCGTGACCGTGGTGGAGCAGCTGCCGGTGGCGGTGCTCACGTATGGGTCCGCGCGCACCGCGGTGACGGCCGACGGCGCGGTGCTGGGCCCCGCGCTGATCTCCCGCTCGCTGCCCGAGCTCGGCGTGTGGCGGGCGCTCTCGCAGGGGCAGCGCGTGCACGACGCGGGCGCGCTCGAAGCGCTCGCGACGCTGGGCGCCGCGCCCTCGCTGCTGCTCAGGGACGTGCAGCGCGCGTACACCGGCCCGAAGGGGCTCACGCTCGCGATGCACAGCGGCCTGCTCGTTTACTTCGGCGACGCCACGCGCGCGCACGCGAAGTGGGTGGCGCTCGTGCGCGTGCTCGCCGACCCCGGCTCCGCGGGCGCGTCCTACGTGGACGTGCGCCTGCCCGAACGGCCCGCCGCGGGCTTCCCGCCCGGCGTCACGCGACCCGCCGCCGGCTCCGCGCCCGAAGCGGAAGGCGAAGGCGCCGGCGACCCCTCGGCCGCCGCGGCGGAGGCCGGCGCGGACGGCCAGGCGGGCACGATCCAAGCGCTCGCCGCCGCGCTCGAGAAGGCCGCGGGCATCGAAAACGGCGCCGGCGCCACCGGCAAGTCGAGCGAAGAAGAAGGCGAAACCGAAGCCGGCCCCAACGCCGAAGGCGGCGGCGCGAGCGGGACCGAAGGCGCCGGCGGCGAACGCTCAGAAGGCGCGCGCGGCGAATCGTCGGCGCCCGCCCGCGAAGGCTCCGCCCCGCCGGAAAGCTCCGGAACGCCGAGCGGCGAAGCCGCCGCCGGGGGCGCCACCGGCGGCGCCGAACCCGGCTCCGGAGGCTGACAAACCGCCCTAAGGCTCAACTGGAGGGTTACGGCCGGCCGGCGGCGATTCTCACCCACTGGTCGAGACTCGGGCGAAATGCAACGATCGTTGCGAGACTGCACACCTTCGTTGACAGGGCGAAGTTCCCTGCATAACGTGGATAACCCCGAGGGCCGGCAGGCAGTATGCTTGCCAACCCTAAACGAGCACTGAAGGCTTTCTTCTCGGAAAGATAATCATGGAGAGCGGCGGAAGCTACCTGGCGGTAATCAAGGTCGTCGGCGTCGGCGGCGGCGGCACCAACGCGGTCAGCCGCATGGTCGACGCGGGTCTGCGCGGCGTGGAGTTCATCGCCGCCAACACCGACGCGCAGGCGCTCGCTATGTGCGACGCCGACGTGAAGCTCAACATCGGCCACACCTCCACCAAAGGACTCGGCGCGGGCTCCAACCCCGACGTGGGCCTGGCCGCAGCGTCGGAGTCGCGCGACGAGGTCAAGGAGGCGCTGAAGGGCGCTGACATGGTGTTCGTGACCGCGGGCGAGGGCGGCGGCACCGGCACCGGCGCCGCGCCGGTGATCGCGGAGATCGCCAAGAACGAGATCGGCGCGCTCACCGTGGGCGTGGTCACACGGCCATTCGACTTCGAGGGCACGCAGCGCGCGCGCCAGGCCACCGAGGGCATCGAGCGCCTGCGCGAGGTGGTGGACACGCTGATCGTGATCCCCAACGAGAAGCTGCTCGCGGTGGTCGAGCGCCGCACCTCGATGCTCGACGCGTTCCGCGAGGCCGACAACGTGCTGCGCCAGGGCGTGCAGGGGATCACCGACCTGATCACGATCCCCGGCCTCATCAACCTCGACTTCGCGGACGTGCGCACGATCATGGAGGACGCGGGCTCCGCGCTGATGGGCATCGGCACCGCCGCGGGCGAGAACCGCTGCGCCGATGCCGCGCGCGCCGCGATCTCCTCGCCGCTGCTCGAGGAGTCGGTGCAGGGCGCCACCGGCATCCTGCTCAACATCACCGGCGGGCGCGACCTGGGCCTGTTCGAGGTCAACGACGCCGCCGAGATCATCCAGAACGCCGCCGACGGCAACGCCAACATCATCTTCGGCGCGGTGATCGACGAGAGCATGGCCGACGACGTGCGCGTCACCGTGATCGGCACCGGCTTCGACCACCGCCCGGGCCGCAGCGCCCGCCGCGACCGCGCCCAGCGCCCCGACCGCAACCCTCGCATCTCAGAGCGCCAGCGCTCCTCGCTCGAGATCTCCGACGACGACATCGACGTCCCGCCGTTCCTGCGCGACTGACCGCGCCCGGCAAGCTCCGAAGTCCTAGACGCGGGGCGCCCCGGGCGCCCTCAGCCCGGCGCCGCGAGCGCCTCGCGCAGCCTCGCGCACAGCGCCTCCACCTCCGCGCGGCGGGGCTGCTCGCCGGCGTCGAACATCGCCGCCTGCAGGTGCGGCCCCACGAGGCCAGCGGGCCGCTCCGCCGCGACCGGCTGCAGCACCCAGTGGATGTGCACCGGCACGCCGCCCGCGTGCGACCACAGCGTCACGTACAGCTGCTCCGGCTCGAGCTCGCGGCGCTGCGCCTGCGCGACCCGCGCGAGCAGCGGGCCGAGCTCGCCCGCCTCGCTCTCGTCGAGCTCCCAGACGTGCGTCACGTGGCGCCTCGGCTTCACGATCAGCGTGCCCACGCCGAGCGGCCCCACGCAGTGCTCCACCAGCCACCCGCGCGTCTCGTGGATGCGCCCGCCCGGCAGCTCCGTCCGCCCCTCCGCAAGGTCGCATGCGATGCACCCCTCCACGTCCGCGAGCCTACCCCGGGCGGGCCCGGCCCGGCGCGGCGCCTCCGGTAGCCTGGGGCGGGATGTCCTCCCAGGCTCCCCCGCGCCTGAAGCGCACGCCCCTGTTCGACCAGCACCACGCGGCGGGCGCCAAGCTCGTCGAGTTCGCGGGCTGGGAGATGCCGGTCTATTACGGTGGCCCACCCTCCCTGCGCGAGGAGCACCTCGCGGTGCGCCGCGCGTGCGGCGTGTTCGACGTCTCGCACATGGGCCAGATCGAGACCAGCGGCCCGCAGGCGCTCGAGCTGCTGCAGCTGCTGCTCTCCAATGACGTGTCCAAGCTCACCGTCACCAGCGCCAGCGGCGAGGGCGGCGGCGCGCAGTACTCGGTGATGTGCCGCGAGGACGGCGGCGTGCTCGACGACCTCATCACCTACCGGCTCGACCTCGAGCGCTACCTCACCGTCACGAACGCCGCCAACCACGACGGCGACGTCGAGTGGTTCCGCACGCAGGCGCGCGCGTTCGAGGGCGCCGAGGTGCTCGATGCGGCCTCGCGCTACGCGATGCTCGCGGTGCAGGGTCCGCTCGCGCGCGAGGCCGTGCAGAGCATCTCCGACGCGCCGCTGCCGCCGCGCATGTGCGCCGCCACGCGGCGCCTCGCGGGCGCGGAGGTGCTGGTGTGCGGCACCGGCTACACCGGCGAGGACGGCGTGGAGCTGCTGTGCGAGCCGCTCGTGGCGCCGCTGTTGTGGGATGAGCTGCTGCGCCGCGGCGTAGTCCCCGCTGGGCTCGCCGCGCGTGACACGCTGCGGCTCGAGGTCTGCTACCCGCTGTACGGCAACGAGCTGGGCGTGGAGCGCGGCCCCATCGAGGCGGGGCTCGGCTGGTGCTGCGCCGAGGACACCCGCTTCATCGGCTCGCAGGCGGTGCGCGACACGCGCGAGCGCGGCCCCGCGGAGCGGCTCGTCGCGTTCGAGATCGACGGTCCCGGCATCGCGCGAGCCGGAAACGCCGTGGCGGGCGGGGGGGAGGTCACGAGCGGCACGCTCTCCCCGTCGCTCGGCCTCGGCATCGGCATGGCCTACGTACCCGCGGAGCGCGCCGCGCCCGGCACCCGCCTGGAGATCGACGTTCGTGGCAAGATGCGCCCCGCTGTGGTCCGCGAGAAGCCGCTCTACCGAAAGGACCCCTGAATGGCGCAGGAGAGCTACCCCGACGACCTCCGCTACCACGCCGAGCACGACTGGGCCCGCGTCGAGGATGACGGCGCCGCCACGCTCGGCATCACCTGGTACGCGCAGGACCAGCTGGGCGAGGTGGTGTTCTTCGACCCGCCCGCCGCCGGCACGCAGCTCGCCAAGGACGCCCCGTACGCCGAGGTCGAGTCGGTCAAGGCCGTCTCAGACGTGGTCGCGCCGCTGTCCGGCGAGATCACCGAGGTCAACGCCGCGCTCTCGGACAACCCCGCGCTGATCAACGAAGACCCCTACGGCGAGGGTTGGCTCGTGAAGATCCGCATGACGGACCCCGCCGAGGTCGAGCAGCTGCTCGACGCCGCCTCCTACAGGCGCACGCTCGGCGGCTAGGCTTGCTCATAGCTTGAGCCGCTACACCGCCATCACACCCGCCGACCTTCAGGCGATGCTCGCCGAGATCGGCGTGGGCTCGCTCGACGAGCTCTTCGAACGCCAGATCCCCGAGGCCGTGCGCCTAGGGCGCGAGCTCGACCTCCCTTCCGGCAAGCCCGAGCAGGACGTCTACGAGCACCTGCGCGAGCTCGCCTCGCGCAACGTCAGCTGCGAGCAGGAGATCAGCTTCCTCGGCGCCGGCATGTACGACCACTACGTGCCAGCGCTCGTGGACATGCTCACCGAGCGCTCCGAGTTCCTCACCCCCTACACGCCCTACCAGCCCGAGATCTCCCAGGGCGGCCTGCAGGTGATGTTCGAGTACCAGACCGCCATATCCGAGCTCACCGCGCTGCCGGTGTCCAACGCCTCGAGCTACGAGGGCCCCTCCGCGCTCGCCGCCGCCGCCTACCTCGCCAAGCTGCACAACTCGCGCACCCGCCTGGTCGCGAGCGCGGGCCTGCACCCGCACTCGCTGCAGACGCTGCGCACGCACGCGCGCGGCTTCGGCATGGAGGTCGTCGAGGTGCCGCTGCGCGACGGCGTCACCGACCCCGACGAGTGGGCCGCGGCGATCGACGCGAGCACCAGCGCCGCGCTGTTCGCGCAGCCCAACTTCTACGGCGCCGTCGAGGACGCGGCCGCGCTCAGCGCCGCCGCCAAGGCGGCCGGCGCGCAGGCCGGAGCCGGCCCGGGCCAGGGCCCCGGCGGCGGCGCGCCCGCCGGCGCCAACGGCGCCTGCGCCAACGGCTCGCACGCGCGCGTCGCCGCGCGCGGCGGCTCCGCGGGCGCGGGGGCGCCAGTGGTGGTCGCGCAGGTGGACCCCATCGTGCTCGGCGTGCTCGCGCCGCCCGGCGAGTGCGGCGTGGACGTGGCGGTGGGCGAGGGCCAGCCGCTGGGCAACCGGCTCGACTTCGGCGGGCCCTCGTTCGGGCTGTTCGCCGCGCGCGAGGAGTACCTGCGGCGCATGCCGGGGCGGATCGCGGGCGAAACCCGCGACGCCGACGGCCGCCGCGGATTCGTGCTCACGCTGCAGACGCGCGAGCAGCACATCCGCCGCGAGAAGGCCACCTCCAACATCTGCACCGCGCAGGCGCTCAACGCGCTCGCGGGCGTGGTGTACCTGTCGTGGCTCGGGCGCCGCGGCATCGTGGAGCTCGGCGAGCTGCTGCTCGCGCGCACGCACTACGCGCGCGAGACCCTCGCCGCGCTCGAGGGCGTGCACAAGCTGCACTCCCAGCCGGTCGTGCGCGAGTTCGCGCTGCGCCTCGACGCGGACGTGGCGGCCGTGCGCGCCTACTGCGCCGAGCGCGGCGTCAACCCCGGCGCGGACCTGCACGCGCTGAGCGGCCGCGAGGAGGACCGCGGCGGCCTGCTCGTGGCGCTCACCGAGCGGCGCACGCGCGAGCACATCGACAGGCTCGCCGAGCTGCTCGGCGCGGCGGTGCGCGAGCACCGCACCGAGGCGGTGGCCGCATGAGCGCGCCCGCCGAGAGCTCCCCGCCGCTGCAGCGCGAGGCCGCCACCACGATCTTCGAGAAGGGCGCGCCGGGCAGGCGCGCGTTCACCTGCCCCGACCCGGGCGTGCCCGTGCCCGACGTCGGCGCGCTGTTGCCCGAGCGCTACCGCCGGCGCGAGCCGCCGCGGCTGCCCGAGGTCTCCGAGCCCGAGATCGTGCGCCACTACGTGGGCATCTCAAAGCGCAACTTCGACCTCGACTCGGGCTTCTACCCGCTCGGCTCGTGCACGATGAAGCACAACCCGCGCCTGCACGAGCGCGCCGCCGCGCTGCCGGGGCACGCGCGCCTTCACCCCCTGCAGGACCCCGAGCGCGCGCAGGGCGCGCTGGAGCTCATGTGGCGCCTGCAGAACGCGCTCGCGGAGATCTCGGGCCTGCCGCACGTCTCGCTGCAGCCCTCGGCGGGCTCGCACGGGGAGCTCGCGGGCGTGCTGCTCACGCGCGCCTACCACGAGTCGCGCGGGGAGCGGCGCACGAAGGTGCTCACGCCCGACACCGCCCACGGCACCAACCCCGCGACCGTGACCATGGCGGGGCTCGAGGCCGTGAAGGTCGCCACCGACGCGAACGGCGGCGTGGACCTCGAGGACCTGCGCGCGAAGGCCGACGGCGACGTGGCGTGCCTGATGCTCACCAACCCCAACACGCTCGGCCTGTTCGACCCCAACATCGTGGAGATCGCCGAGCTGGTGCACTCGGTGGGCGCCACCCTCTACTACGACGGCGCCAACCTCAACGCGGTGATGGGGCTCTCGCGGCCCGGCGACGCGGGCTTCGACATCGTGCACTTCAACCTGCACAAGTCCTTCACCCAGCCGCACGGCGGCGGCGGCCCCGGCTCGGGGCCGATCGCGGTGTCGGAGCGGATCGCGCCGTTCCTGCCGGTGCCGTTCGCCTCGCGCCGCGAGGACGGCGCCTTCGAGCTCAACTTCGGCTCGGGGCGCGCGGGCTCTGAGACGATCGGGCGGCTGCGCGGCTTCCACGGCAACTACGGCTGCTTCGTGCGAGCGTACGCGTACATCTGCTCGCTGGGCGGCGACGGGCTGAAGGACGCCTCGCAGGCGGCGGTGCTCAACGCCAACTACCTGCTCGCGCGGCTGCGCTCCTCCACCGCGCCCGCGCCCGTCTGCGAGTACCTGCCGCTCGCGTACGGCGATCTGTGCATGCACGAGTTCGTGCTCTCCGGCGGGCCGATGAAGCAGAAGCTCGGGATCCGCACCACGGACCTCGCCAAGCGGCTGCTCGACTTCGGCTTCCATCCGCCCACCGTGTACTTCCCGCTGCTCGTGGAGGAGGCGCTGATGGTGGAGCCCACCGAGACCGAGACGCGCGAGACGCTCGACGCGTTCGCCGAGGCGGTCGGCGCGATCCTGGCGGAGGCCGCCGAGGACCCGCAGATCGCGCGCGAGGCGCCCTACTCGACCCCCGTGCGCCGCCTCGACGAGGTCGCCGCCGCGAAGCGCCCGGTGGTCCGCCAGGAGATGTAGCGGCCGGCCCGCCCGCCGTCCCCCGCGCATGCGCATCTTCTCGGGCATCCAGCCGACCGGCCGCAAGCACCTGGGCAACTACATCGGCGCGATCGCGCAGTACGTCGCGAGCCAGGAGCGCGGCGAGGGCATCTTCTGCATCGTGGACCTGCACGCGATCACGATGCCCTACGAGCCCGCGGAACTGCGCGAGCGGCTGTACGACACCGCCGCGATCCTGCTCGCCGCGGGGCTCGACCCGCGGCGCTGCGTGCTGTTCCGCCAGAGCGACGTGCCGGAGCACACCGAGCTCACGTGGTACCTGTCGAGCATCGCCGAGCTCGGGCGCCTGCAGCGCATGCACCAGTTCCGCGACAAGTCCGCGCTCGCGCAGCGCGAGCTCGTGTCCGCGGGCGTGCTCATGTACCCCGTGCTGCAGGCCGCCGACGTGCTCGCGTACCGTGCCGCGGAGGTGCCCGTGGGCGAGGACCAGCGCGAGCACCTCGAGCTGATGCGCGACCTCGCGCGCCGCTTCAACTCGCGCTACGGCGGCGGCGAGGAGGTGCTGGTGGTGCCCGAGCACCGCATCCCCGAGGTGGGGGCTCGCATCATGGACCTGCAGAACCCCACCTCGAAGATGTCCACCACCGGCGGCTCGCCGCAGGGCACCGTGCTCGTGCTCGACGAGCCCGCGGCGATCGAGAAGAAGTTCAAGAGCGCCGTCACCGACTCGGGCTCGGAGGTGCGCCGCGACCGCGAGAAGCCCGGCATCTCGAACCTCGTCGAAATCCTCGCGGCGGTCCGCGGCGAGGACCCCGCGGCGGTCGAGAAGCGCTTCTCCGGCGCGCGCTACGGCGAGTTCAAGGCCGCGGTGGCGGATGCGGTGGTCGAGTATCTCGCGCCGGTGCGCGAGCGCTACAACGAGCTTCGCGGTGACGAGGGGGCGCTCGAGGCGATCCTCGCGGACGGCGCCGAGCGCGCCGGCGCGATGGCCTCCGAGACGGTCGCCGACGTGCGCGAGCGGATGGCGCTCGGCGCGCCGCGCGGCGCTCGGGGCACCCCGTCGGCGGCTGCAGGTACGGTTGGCGCGTGAGCCTAGCCGCGCTGGAGCTGGATCTCGACGTCTTCAGCGGTCCCTTCGACCTGCTGCTCACGCTCGTGCTGCGCGAAGAGGTGGACCTGCGCGAGCTGCAGCTCGCGGAGGTCGTGCTCGCGTACCTCGACCACCTCGAGGCGCGCGGCGAGCTCGACCTCGAGACCGCCACCGAATTCATCGTGCTGGTGGCCGCGCTGCTCGAGCTGAAGTCGCGCCTGCTGCTCTCCGGCGATGAGGAGGAGGTGCTCGAGCTCGAGCCCGAGCAGGCCGCCGAGGAGCTGCTCGCGCGGATGCTCGACGCGCGCCGCTTCCGCGCCGCCGCGGGCCACCTCGGCGGGCTGCTCGAAGCCGAGCACGGCGTGCGCTTCCGTGAGGCGCCACCGCCCCCCGAGCTGCGCCGCACGATCGTGCCCGCGCCCGCCGGCTCTGGCGACCCCGCGTTGCTGGGCGAAGCGGTCGGCCGGCTGCTGCGCATGCCGCCGCAGATATCCACCGAGCACATCCTCGTGCCGCGCGTCACCGTCGCCGAGCGCCTGTCGATCCTGCGCGGCCTGCTGCGCCGCGGCGTGTTCGACTTCGAGGAGGCGGTGGGCGACGCGGACCGCATGACCGTCGCGGTGACGCTGTTCGCGTTGCTCGAACTCTACAAACTGGGCGAGGCTGAGTGGCGCCAGGAGGAGAGCTTCGGCGAGATCTCGGTGATCGCGTCCGGCGCCGCGCAACAGGAGCCTTCCGGCTCCGGGGCGCTCGCGCTGGGCGCCGCCGCGCAGGGCGCCGCCGGGTGAGCGGTCCGGGCGGGGTGGGTGGGGGTTCGCCGGCCGGCGACGAGTTGGCGCGCACGATCGAGGCGCTCCTGTTCCTGTCGATCGAGCCCGTGAGCGCGGCCGAGCTCGCGGAGGCGGCGCTCGCGAGCGAGCAAGCCGTGCGCGCCGCGCTCGAGCGGCTCGCACAGCAGTACGCCCCGGGGCGTCGCGGGATCACGCTGCGCGAGCTCGGCGGCGGCTTCACGCTCGCAACCGACCCCTCCACCGAGGACGCCGCGCGGCGCCTGTTGAGCCGGCCGCGCACCTCCACGCTCACCCCCGCGCAGGCCGAGACGCTTGCGATCGTCGCCTACCTGCAGCCGATCTCGCGCCCCGAGATGACCCGCATCCGCGGCGTGAGCGCCGACTCGGCCACCGCCACCCTGCTCGACCGGGGCCTGATCGAGGAGGCGGGGCATTCGCAGTTCGGCGCCGTGCTGTACCGCACCAGCACCGAGTTCCTCAAGCTGTTCGGGCTGCGCTCGCTCGACGAGCTGCCGGACGTCGCGCGCTGGGACCCGAGCCCCGAGGAGCAGGCCGAGCTGCGCGAGCGCCTGCTGCGCGCCGGTGAGGCGCGCGCCGGCGGCGGCTGAGCGCGCACGGAGGGCGCTTTTTGAGGGGGCTCCGCGGGCGGGGGCGCCCGCTACGCCGCGGACGGAGAGGCTGCGCGCGCCGCCAGCTGGCCGCAGGCGGCATCGATGTCGCGCCCGCGCGTGAGCCGGACGGTCGCGGGGATGCCGTGCGCGAGGAGAGCGTCGCGGAACGCCGCGATCGCGGCGCGGCCCGATCCGCCGAACTGCGTGCCCGGCGCGGGGTTGTAGGGGATCAGGTTGACCTTGAATTCCGCCGGCGCGCCGGGCCGCCGCGGCGCGAGCGCGTGCGCCAGCGCGAGCGCCTGCTGGTAGCGGTCGTTGACGCCCGCGAGCATCACGTACTCGACGAACACGCGCCTGTTGGTGCGCTCGCGGTAGGAGCGGCACGCCTCGAGCACGTCGCGCAGCGGGTAGCGGTCGTTGACCGGCATCAGCTCCGAGCGAAGCGCTTCGTCGGCCGCGTGCAGCGACAGCGCGAGGCGCAGCGGCGCGTCGTGCGCCGCGAGCCGCTCGATGCCGGGGATCCAGCCGACCGTGGAGACGGTGGTGTGGCGGTGCGAGATGCCGAGCGCCGGCAGGCGCTCGCACGCGGCGAGCACCGCGTCGAGGTTCAGCATGGGCTCTCCCATGCCCATGAACACGCAGTTGGTGAGCCGCTCCCCGGAGCGCAGGAAGTGGAGCGCCTGGTCCACGATCTCGGACGCCGTGAGGTTGCGCGCGAAGCGCATCGAGCCGGTCGCGCAGAAGCTGCACGTGAGCGGGCAGCCCGACTGCGAGGAGAGGCACAGCGAGCGGCGCCCGTCGCGGTAGCGCATCAGCACGGCCTCGAGCGGGCGGCCGTCGCCGGTGCGCAGCAGCGCCTTCACGGTGCCGTCGCGCGAGCGCGACTCGCGCTCGAGCTCGAGCGAGGACAGCGGCACCGCGCGCGCGAGCTGCTCGCGCAGGTGCGCAGGCAGGTCGGTCATGTGCTCGTAGGAGCCCGCGCCGCGCGCCATCCACGCCCACACCTGGCGGGCGCGGAACGCGGGCTCGCCGAGGCCGGCGAGGGTGCTGTCGAGCAGGTCGAGGTCCATGGGCGGGCGGCGGTGCGCGGCGGGCCGCGCACCTATGGTGGCAGCACATGCGCCTCGTCAAGTACCTCGCCCACGCGGGCGTCGCCTCGCGCCGGGCCGCCGAGCCGCTGATCGCCGCGGGGCGCGTGAGCATCGACGGGGAGGTGGTCTGCGACCCCGCGCGCGACGTTCCGCCGGACGCCCGGGTGGCGCTCGACGGGCGCGAGCTCGGCGGGCCCGAGCCCCGCGTCGTGATCGCGCTGCACAAGCCGCAGGGCGTCGTCTCGAGCGCGCGCGACACGCACGGGCGCCCCACGGTGGTGGACCTGGTTCCCGCCGGCGGCCTGCGCCTGTACCCGGTGGGGCGGCTCGACGCCGACTCGAGCGGCCTGATCCTGCTGACGAACGACGGCGAGCTCGCCAACCGGCTGACGCACCCGCGCTTCGAGGTGCCGAAGACCTACCGAGCGCGGCTCGGCGGCGGGGCCGCCGGCGAGGGCGCGCTCGCTGCGCTGCGCGCCGGCGTGCAGCTCGACGACGGCCCCACCGCGCCCGCGCAGGTGCGCCGCGTGCGCGGCAACCTCGTGGAGATCACGATCAGCGAAGGCCGCAACCGCCAGGTGCGGCGCATGTGCGAGGCGGTCGGGCACCCGGTGCTTGAGCTTCAGCGCGTCGCCTTCGGCCCGCTGCGCCTCGCGGGCCTCGCGCCCGGCGCGCACCGGCGGCTCTCCGACGCCGAGGCCGAGCGCCTGCGCGCGCTCTGACACAATCGCGCGCCATGCGACTGTTCGCCCTGCGCGGGGCAACCAGCGTCGAGCGAAACGACGCCAAGGACATCCTCGAGGCCACCGCCGAGCTGATGGGCGCGATCATGGAGAAGAACAGCATCCAGACGAACGCGGTGGTGAGCTGCATCTTCACGGCCACCAACGACCTCAACGCCGAGTTTCCCGCGGTGGCCGCGCGCAACATGGGCTTCGACCGGGTGCCGCTGCTGTGCGCGCAGGAGATCCCCGTGCCGCGCTCGGCGCCGCGCATCATCAGGGTGCTGATCCACTACCACGCCGCCGAGGACCACCGCCCCTACCACGTGTACCTGCACGCCGCGCGCGAGCTGCGCACCGACCTGAAGGCCGCGCAGTGAGCGCCGCCGCGCGCCGCCACGCGCCGCTCGCGGCGTGGCGCGCGGCATCCTCGGCGGCGCGCGCGCCACAATAGGGGCGGCATGACACTCGAGTTCTCCGAGCGCATCAGGCGGATCCCGGTGTACCCGGTGGCCGGGGGCTACGCGCAGGAGCAGCCGCTCGTGCGCCTCGCCTCGAACGAGTCGCCCTACCCGCCGCTCGAGGCGGTGCGCGACGCCGTGACCCGCACGCTCGGCACGCTCAACCGCTACCCCGACCCGTCGAGCTCGCTGCTGCGGCGCGCGCTCAGCGACCGCTACGGCGTGCCGCGGTCGCAGATCGCGATCGGCAACGGCTCGTGCGACGTGCTGCTCGCCGCCGGCGAGGCGCTGCTGGAGCCCGGCGCCGAGGTGGTCTACGCGTGGCCGTCGTTCTCGGTGTACCCCCACCTGAGCGCCGCCTCGGGCGCGCGCGCGGTGACCGTGCCGCTCGACTCCGAGCTGCGCCACGACCTCGACGCGATGGCGCGCGAGGTCACGGTGGCCACGCGCCTGGTGATCGTGTGCAACCCCAACAACCCCACCAGCACCGCGGTGGCGCTCGAGGAGATCGCGGCGTTCCTGCAGCGCGTGCCGCCGCACGTGTGCGTGATCGTGGACGAGGCGTACTGCGAGTTCAACCTGCTGGAGGACCCGGACGCGTCGATCGACCTGCTGCGCGCGCACCCCAACCTCGCCCTGCTGCGCACCTTCTCCAAGGTGCACGGCCTGTGCGGGCTGCGCGTGGGCTTCGCGCTGTGCGGCTCGGAGGATCTGCCGCGGGCGCTCGACCAGGTGCGCCAGCCGTTCTTCTGCAACGCCGCAGCGCAGGCCGCCGCGGTGGAGGCGCTCGCGCACCAGGACGAGGTCGTGGAACGCGTCACCCGCACCGTGGCCGAGCGCGTCGCGATGGCCGACGCGCTCGCGTCGCTCGACCTCGACGTGGCCGACTCGCAGGCGAACTTCTGCTGGATCACGCTGGGGCCCGATCACGACGAGGAGCAGGTGATGAAGGGCCTGCTCGAGCGCGGCGTGCTCGTTCGCGGCGGCTCCGCGCTCGGCTCCGATGTGCCCGCGCTGCGCGTCACCTACGGGCTCGCCGAGGAGAACGAGCGCTTCGTGCGCGCGCTCGCCGAGGTGCTCGAGCGGGCGCCCGCGCGCTGAGCGCCGTTCGCGGCGCCGCGCCCCGGGCGCCGGCGCGCCGCGCGCCCATCGCCGGCGCGCCGAGCGTCCCTCGACCCTCGACGCGGCGCGGGATCTCTGGTACAACCCTCCTCTAGAGACGCCCATGCAGAACCCGGCATA
Source organism: uncultured Solirubrobacteraceae bacterium (assembly GCA_963813685.1). Lineage (GTDB taxonomy): Bacteria > Actinomycetota > Thermoleophilia > Solirubrobacterales > Solirubrobacteraceae > Palsa-744. The sequence continues at coordinate 367,953 of CAWEZQ010000001.1, read as the reverse complement.
TGCATCCGAAGCACCCCTCATCGGCAGTGCCGGGCGGTCGTCCTACCCCTACTGGCGATTTATCTAGGCGCTGCGGCCCGGCCCGTCGTGAGCGGGCCCATCTCGGCCGTATCGGCCCGTCACGGGTCAGGCGCCGGCTCCACGGGCGCGGGAGCGCCCTCTCACGGCCCGCATGCGCGGGCGATCGCCAATCTCAGGGATTCGACACGCAGGTGAAAGGATGAGTCGACGATGATCGTGATGGGGGAGACAACCACCGGGGAGGAGCTCGAGGCGCGCTACAGGCTCGCCTCCTCGCAGCTGCGCGGCGGCGAGCGCACGGTGCTCGACATAGACGGCGCCAAGGTGGGCGGCGGCAACTTCGCGCTGATCGCGGGGCCGTGCACGGTGGAGTCGCGCGAGCAGACGCTCGAGACCGCGCGCGCCGTGGCGGACGCCGGCGCGAGCCTGCTGCGCGGCGGCGCATACAAGCCGCGCACCTCCCCCTACGCGTTCCAGGGGCTCGGGCAGGAGGGGCTGCGCCTGCTCGCCGAGGCCAAGCAGCAGACCGGCCTGCCGATCGTGACCGAGCTGATCGACATGCGCGACATCGACGCGGTGCTCGAGGTCGCCGACGTGGTGCAGATCGGCGCGCGCAACATGCAGAACTACCCGCTGCTCGCGGAGATCGGCCGCTCGGGGCGCCCAGCGCTCCTCAAGCGCGGCCTGTCCTCCACGCTGGAGGAGCTGGTGATGGCCGCCGAGTACATCCTCAAGGAGGGCAACCCCAACGTGATGCTGTGCGAGCGCGGCATCCGCACGTTCGAGACGGCCTACCGCTTCACGCTCGACCTGATGGCCGTGCCGGTGCTCAAGGAGCTGACGCACCTACCGGTGATCGTGGACCCCAGCCACGCCGCGGGCCGGCGCGAGCTGGTGCTGCCGCTGTCGCTGGCCGCGGCCGCGGCGGGGGCGGACGGCGTGATCGTGGAGGTGCACCCGAACCCCGAGGAGGCGATCTGCGACGGACCGCAGGCGCTGCGGGCGGACGACTTCGCCGACTACGCGCAAGCGGTCGAGCAGGCGGCCCGGCTCGCGGGGAAGGTGCTCAGCCCGGCGTGAGGGTCGCGGTCCTCGGCGTCGGGCTGATCGGCGGCTCGATCGGCCTGGCAGCGCGCAGCCGCGCCGGCGCCGAGGTGTGCGGGTTCGACCCCGACGCCGAGGTGCGCGAGCGCGCGCTCGCGCTCGGCGCGATCGACGAGCAGGCCGCCGACGTGGCCACCGCGGTGCGCGGCGCCGAGGTGGTGTTCGCCGCGGCCCCCGTGGGCGCGCTCCCCGAGACGATCCGCGTCGCGCTCGCCGCGGCGGGGGCGGACTGCGTGGTGAGCGACGTGGGCTCGACCAAGCTCGCGCTGCAGCAGGCCGGCGCGGACGAGCGCTTCATCGGCGGGCACCCGCTCGCGGGCGCCGAGAGCGCGGGCGTGGAGCACGCGCGCGAGGACCTCTTCGATGGCGCCATCTGGTATCTGACGCCGGCGCGCGGGCGCTCCGCGGGGGTGCTCTACGAGCGCCTGCACAGGCTGCTCTCGGCGCTCGGCGCGCAGCCCACCGCGATCGACGCGGAGACCCACGACCGTCTGATGGCGTGCGTGTCGCACATGCCGCACGTGCTCGCCAACCTGCTCGTCGCGCAGGCCGCCGCGCAGCTCGAGGGCGAAGAGTCGAAGCGCCTGCCGCCGGTCGGCCCGAGCTTCCGCGACGCCACGCGCGTGGCGGGCGCCAACAGCGCGATCTGGACCGACATCTACGTGTCCAACGCCGACGCGCTGATCGCGCGCATCGACGACCTCTCGGCGCGCCTCGGCGGTGTGCGCGCGGCGCTCGCGGCGCGGGATGCCGAGGCGCTGCGGGCATGGAACGACGCCGCGCGCGAGGCGCGCGGGGCGCTGCTCGGCGCAGGCGTGGCGGGCGGGCCGGTGCACGAGCTGCGCGCCTCGGTGCCCAACAGGCCCGGCGTGATCGCGGAGATCGCGCTCGCGCTGGGGCGCGCCGGGGTCAACATCTCCGACATGGCGCTGTCGCCGTCGGAGGACAACCGCCAGGGGGTGGTCGCGCTGTGGATCGCCGGGGAGCAGAACGCCGCGAACGCCGCGCGACTCGTCGCGGATCTCGGCTTTCCCGTCGCGCGGGCATGATGTGCTCGCGATGAACATGCGCTTCGAGCCAGCGCGGGGGCTTTCGGGACAGCTGCGAGCGCCGGCGGACAAGTCGATCTCGCATCGCGCCGCGCTGCTCGGCGCGATGGCCTCCGAGCCCGTGCGGATCGAGCGCTACCTGCATGCCGCCGACACCATCTCGACGCTCGACGCGGTGCGCGCGCTCGGCGCGCTCGTGGAGGTGCACGGCGAGGAGGACGCCGTGCTCGTGCGCGGCTGCGGGCTGCGCGAGGCCTCGGAGCCAGACGGCCCGATCGACGTGGGCAACGCGGGCACGCTGCTGCGGCTGCTGCCCGGATGGCTCTCCTCGCAGGAGGGGCGCTCGTTCACGCTCGACGGCGACGAGTCGATCCGCCGGCGGCCCGTGGACCGGATCGTAGAGCCCCTGCGCGCGATGGGCGCGGAGCTCGAAGCCCGCGACGGGCGCTTCGCGCCGCTGCGCATCCGCGGCTCGCGCCTGCACGCGGTCTCGCTCGAGCTCGAGGTGGCGAGCGCCCAGATCAAGTCGTGCGTGTTGCTCGCCGCGCTCGCCGCCGACGGCGCGACCACCGTGGGGGAGCCCGCGCACAGCCGCGACCACACCGAGCGCATGCTGCTCCGCGCGGGCGTGTCGATCCACCGCCACGGCCATCACGTGACGGTTGTCAACGCCGACGAGCTGGCACTCGAGAGCGTGCGCGTGCCAGGCGACGTGAGCTCGGCCGCGTTCATGATCGCCGCGGGCGTGCTCGTCCCGGGCTCGCGCCTGTTGATCCGCGACGTCGGCGTCAACTGGACGCGCGCGGGCTTCCTGCGCATCGTACGGCGCATGCAGGGGATCGTGCTCGGAGACGTCGAGCCCGAGAACTCCGAGCTCACTCCCGAGGAGCCCGTCACCGACCTCGACGTGGCGCACGGCGCGCTCGAGGGCACCACGATCGAACCCGAGGAGGTGCCGCTCGCGATCGACGAGCTGCCGCTGGTGGCGCTGCTCGGGTGCTTCGCGGAGGGCGAGACGGTGGTGCGCGGCGCGCAGGAGCTGCGCCTGAAGGAGTCCGACCGCATCGCCGGCGTGGTCGAGGGGCTCGGCGGCCTCGGGGCCGACATCGAGGCCACCGCGGACGGGTTCCGCGTGCGCGGCGCCGGATCGCTGCGCGGCGGCGTGCTCGACGCGCGCGGCGACCACCGCATGGCGATGATGGGCGCGGTCGCCGGCCTGGCCTCGCGCGAGGGCGTGGAGGTGGTGGGGATGGACGCCGCCGCGATCTCCTACCCCGGCTTCGTGGACGACCTCGCCTCGCTGGCCGGGTGAGCGCGGGAGCGCGCGTGGTGAGCGGGGGAGCGCGCGTGGCGAGCCGGGTGAGCGCGGGAGCGCGTGTGGCGAGCCGGGTGAGCGGGGAGGCGCGCGCGTGGTGATCGCGATAGACGGGCCGGCCGGCGCCGGCAAGTCCACGGTGGCGCGCGCGCTCGCCCGGGAGCTCGGCTTCTCATACCTCGATAGCGGCGCGATGTACCGCAGCGTGGGGCTGCTGTCGCTGCGCGAGCCCGGCGCGGAGCCCGCGGCGCTGGCGCGCGCGGCCCGCATCGAGCTCGCCGCCGGCCCGTCCGGCGGCGAGGCGCGCGTGCTCCTCGACGGGCGCGACGTGAGCGAGGAGATCCGCTCCCCGGAGGTCTCAGAGGCGGCCTCGCGCGTCGCCGCGGACCAGGGTGTGCGCGCGGCGCTCGTTCAGAGGCAGCGCGAGCTGCTCGCGAGCGGCGACTGGGTGGCCGAGGGGCGCGACGTCGGCACCGTGGTGGCTCCGGAGGCCGCGCTGAAGGTGTTCCTCACCGCCGACCCCTCCGAGCGTGCGCGCCGCCGCGCCGAGCAGATCGGCGCGGACGTGGCCGGCGTGCTGGCCGAGCAGACGCTGCGCGACGAGCGCGACCGCACGCGCGCGCACAGCCCGCTGCGGCCGGCCGAGGGCGCGGTGCGGCTCGACACCACCGGCTCGAGCGTCGAGCAGGTGGTCGCGCGCATCGCCGCGCTCGCCCGCTGAGGCCCGCGCCGCGAGGCGCCGGCGGGAGCCGCAGCCGTATGACGCCATACTGGCCGCGATGAAGGTTGCGGTGGTCGGATACCCGAATGTGGGCAAGTCGTCGCTCGTGAACCGCCTGAGCGGCACGCGCGACGCGGTCGTGCACGCCCGCTCGGGCGTCACGCGCGACCGCCGCGAGCTCGACTGCGAGTGGAACGGGCGCACGTTCAAGCTGATCGACACCGGCGGGATGGACTTCGAGGACGAGGATCCGCTCGCGAGCTCGATCCGCGACCAGGCGCGGGCTGGCCTCGCGGACGCGCAGGTCGCGGTGCTGGTGGTGGACGCGCGCGCGGGCGTGCGCCCCGGCGACGAGGAGATGGCCGAGCTGCTGCGCCGCTCGCCGCTCCCGGTGATCGTGGCGGCCAACAAGGTGGACGGCGTCGCCGACGTGCCACTCGCGGCGGACTTCCACCGCCTCGGCCTCGGCGAGCCGATCGCGGTATCGGCCGCGCAGGGCCTCGGCTCGGGCGACCTGCTCGACCGGATCGTGGAGCTCCTGCCCGACGACGGGCGCGCGCCCGAGGACGAGGGCGTGCGCCTCGCGGTGCTCGGCCGCCCCAACGTGGGCAAGTCGTCCCTGGTGAACCGCTTCCTCGGCGAAGAGCGCGTGATCGTCTCCGAGATCGCCGGCACCACCCGCGACCCGATCGACATACCGCTGACGGTCGATGGGCGGAGCCTCACGCTGATCGACACCGCGGGCATGCGCCGGCAGGCGAAGGTCTCGGACTCGGTGGAGTACTACACCGCGCTGCGATCCCAGCGCGCCGCCGAGCGCGCTGACGTCGCGCTTGTGGTGTGCGACGCGGCCGACGGCGTGACCGCGCAGGACCTGCGCGTGGCGGAGCTCGCGATGAAGGCGGGCTGCGCGACGGCGGTCGTGGTCAACAAGTGGGATATCGGCGCGGTGGACGAGAAGCAGCTCGACCACATCCGGGCGCGCGTGGCCGAGAAGCTGCGGCTGCGCCCGCGCGTCCTCACCGCGAGCGCCAAGACCGGCCGCGGCGTCGCGCGCGCGCTGAACGAGGCGCTCGCGCTCGGCGACCGCATGGCCTCGCGCATCCCCACCCCCGAGCTCAACCGCTTCCTCTCGGAGGCCGTACAGGCGCGCCAGCCGCCGGTGGGCACGCGCCGCGGCTCGAATCAGCATCGCCTCAAGCTGATCTACATGGCGCAGGTGGGCGAGCGCCCGCCGCGCTTCGCGATCCAGGTCAACTCGCGCGCGCGGGTCACGCGCGACTACGCGTACTTCATCGAGAACCGCCTGCGTGCCCGCTACAGCATGCAGGGCGTGCCGCTGATCATCGACTTCGTCGAGCGGGGCCAGCGCAGGCGCACCCCGAAGGGCACAGGCGAGCGCGCTGCGTAGGGCGCGCGGCCGCTCGCCGGGGCGCACGGGCGTGCGCTAGCCTGCTCGGGCCCCGCACCCCACACTGGAGCGAATCCGCCACCCCATGAACCAGCTTTCAGACAACGAGTACCTGTTCACCTCCGAGTCCGTCACCGAGGGCCACCCCGACAAGATCGCCGACCAGATCTCCGACGGGGTGCTCGACGCGGTGCTCGCCGACGACCCGTACGGGCGCGTGGCGTGCGAGACGCTCGTGAACACCGGGCTGATCGTGGTCTCGGGCGAGATCTCCACGAAGACCTACGTGGACATACAGGAAATCGCGCGCGGAACCGTGCGCAAAATCGGCTACGACGACGCGATGTACGGGTTCGACTGCGACACGTGCGCGGTGATCAACGCGATCGACAAGCAGTCGCCGGACATCGCGCAGGGAGTGGACGCGGCCTACGAGACGCGCCACGACCCCGCCGACGACGACGAGCTCGACGTGGCGGGCGCGGGCGACCAGGGCATGATGTTCGGCTACGCCACGCGCGAGACCGACGAGCTGATGCCCCTGCCGATCGCGCTCGCCCACAAGCTCGCCAAGCGCCTGTCGGAGGTGCGCAAGGGCGAGGTGCTGCCCTACCTGCGCCCCGACGGCAAGACGCAGGTGACGGTGCGCTACCGCGACGGCAAGCCGGTTGAGATCGAAAAGATCCTGATCTCCACCCAGCACGCGGACGGAATCGACGCGGAGACGCTGATCAAGCCCGACCTGCTCGAGCACGTGCTGCGCCCGGTGTTGCCGGGAGACCTCTACGAGGAGAAGAAGCTGGTGCGCAACTTCCTCGTGAACCCCACCGGGCGCTTCGTGATCGGCGGCCCGATGGGCGACTGCGGGCTCACGGGGCGCAAGATCATCGTCGACACCTACGGCGGCATGGCGCGCCACGGCGGCGGCGCGTTCTCGGGCAAGGACCCGTCGAAGGTGGACCGCTCCGCGGCGTACGCCGCGCGCTGGGTGGCGAAGAACATCGTCGCCGCGGGGCTCGCGGACCGCGCGGAGGTCCAGGTCGCATATGCGATCGGCGTGGCGCACCCGGTGTCGGTGATGGTCGAGACCTTCGGCACCGAGGCCGACGGCGTGAGCCGCGGTCAGATCGCGCGCGCGGTGGACGAGGTCTTCGACCTGCGCCCGGGCGCGTTCCGCGAGGAGCTCAAGCTGCACCGGCCGATCTACCAGAAGACCGCCGCCTACGGGCACTTCGGCCGCGAGGACCACGACTTCACGTGGGAGCGCACAGACAAGAAGGACGAGCTGCGCGCAGCGGCCGGGCTCTGACCGGAGCGGGGGCTAGGGTGCCGAGGGGTGCCCGCGATCGCCCAGGTTGAGCCGTTGACGACGGCCCGCGCGCTGCGCGGGCCGTTTGACTATCTGCTGCCAGAGGAGCTGCGCGAGGGCGTGGGCGTCGGCTCGATGCTCGTGGTGCCGTTCGGCCGGCGCAGTGTGCTGGGCGTGGTGGTCGGCATGTCGGACCGCAGCGAGCTCGCCGAGGGGCGCCTGCTCGCGCCGCTGCGCGCGCTCGAGCTCGGCGTGCCCGCCGAGCTCGTGTCGCTGGCGGAATGGGTCGCAGCCGAGTACTGCTCGACGATCTCGCGCGCGCTCTCGCTCGTGCTCCCGCCGGACGCGGCGCGGCGGCTGTCGGGCCGGGCGCGGCGAGCGGCGCCGCGCCCGCGCAACGTCGCGGTCGGCGCGGCGTCCCCTCGCGAGCCGCGGCTCACGCGCGCGCAGAGCGAGGCGCTCGAGCTCCTGGGCCGCGCGCTCGCGGAGGGAAGTTCCGCGGAGCTGCTGCTGCACGGCGTGACCGGGTCGGGCAAGACCGAGGTGTACCTGCAGGCGGCGGCGGCCGCGCTCGAGCGCGGCCGCGGGGCGATCGTGCTGGTCCCCGAGATAACGCTCACCCCGCAGGTGGTGGCGCGCTTCTCCGAGCGTTTCGGCGACACGGTGGCCGTGCTGCACTCCCGCCTTCGCCCGTCCGAGCGCTACGCGGAGTGGCGGCGGCTGCGCGAGGGCGAGGCGCGCGTCTGCGTGGGACCGCGCTCCGCGGTGTTCGCGCCGGTGGGGGACCTTGGCCTGATCGTGCTCGACGAGGAGCACGACTCCTCCTACAAGCACGAGGGCGACCCGCGCTACGACGCCCGCGACGTGGCCAGCGAGCGCGCGCGCCGCTGTGGCGCGGTGCTGCTCGCGGGCAGCGCCACGCCGCGCGTGGAGAGCGTTCTGCGGATGCCCGTGGCGAAGCTCGCAGAGCGCGTCGACGGCCGCCCGCTGCCGCCGGTCGCCGTGCTCGACATGCGCGGCGAGCCGCACGCGCTGCATCCGCTCACCTGCGAGGCGCTGGCGCGCGTGCGCGCGCAGCGCGGCAAGGCGATCGTGCTGCTCAACCGGCGCGGGTGGTCCAACTTCCTCTCGTGCCGATCGTGCGGGAGCGTGTGGTGCTGCCCGCATTGCGACGTGGTGCTCGTTCTGCACCGCTCCGCTGGGATCATGGCGTGCCACCACTGCGGGCACTCCGAGCCGCTGCCCTCTGCGTGCGCCGGCTGCGGCTCCGTGTCGCTCGCGCGCCACGGGGCGGGCACCGAGCGGCTCGCACACGAGCTGTCCGAGGTGCTCGGCGACAGCGGCTTCCCGGTCTTCAGGCTCGACGCGGACGCGCTGTATGGCGCGGGGCACGCGTCGGGTGCGCCCGCGGGCGAGGCGCACACGGCGAAGGGCGCCCGCGGGGCGCGCCAAGCGGGCCCGGCGCCCGGTGCGGAGGGCGCGGGGCCGCTGCTGCGCGCCTTCCAGGACGCGGATTGCGGCGTGCTGATCGGCACGCAGATGGTCGCCAAGGGCCATGACTTCCCCGACGTGTCGCTGGGCGTGGTGCTCGACGCGGACGCCACGCTGCGCTTCCCCGACTTCCGCGCGGAGGAGCGCACGTTCGCACTGATCGCCCAGCTCGCCGGCCGCGTCGGCCGCGGGGGAGACGGGCGCGTGCTCGTGCAGACGATCGCGCCCGACGCGCGCGCGATCGCCCACGCCGCGCGCCACGACAGCGACGGCTTCGCCGCGGCCGAGCTCGAGCGCCGCCGCGCGCTCTCCTACCCGCCGTTCTCGCATCTGATCCGCGTGGTGTTCGCCGCCGAGGACGCGGCCGCCGCGCGGGCCGCCGCGCTCGACGTGCGCGAGCGGCTGCGCGGCGCGCCCGGGGGCGAGCCGCCCGCTGCGGGCGCGGGCGGGGCGCTCGCCGTGCTCGGCCCCGCCGCGCTGTTCCGCCTGCGCGGCCGCGAGCGGCAGGTCGTGGTCGTGAAGGCCGGCGAGCGCCGCGCCGCGGTGGCTGCGGTGGGCGAGGCCGTGCGGCTCGCGGCCGGCGGCCGGGCGCACGCGGGCGTGAGCTTCAGCGTCGACGTCGATCCGCAGTAACCGCCGGGTTGCAGGCAGGAAACACGGCGTCGCGCCAGAGGTAAAGCCGCGATTTGCAGGCGTTTATCACTATCTGGTAGCGTGCCCTTAGTTCGCCCCTTCGTCCAGGGGGACGGGGGCGAGAGCCGGCGCGGGTAGCGTCGTGCTTGACAAAGAGGAACAAAGGGAAACCTTGATCGCCCGGACAAGGACGTTGGGCCGAAGTGAGGCGCGCAGGCGCGCCGCGCTGCTCGCCGCGCTGTGCGCGGCGGCGCTCGTATGCGCGCTGTCGGCGCCGGGCGCAGGCGCCGTGGTGGTCGTCAACTCAGGCCACGGCTACGGCGTGAACCTGCGCCCCGGCGTGAGCCCCGCGAGCGTGCCCGGCGTCTCGCGCGCGGCGCGCGCCCTCGCCGGCGAGGCTGGCGGCAACCTCAAATACCTCGGCGGGCCTGTGATGGCGGCAACGCACACGCACGTGATCTTCTGGGATCCGAACAAAGAATTCACCCCCGAAGCCAAGCAGATCGTCGAAGCCTTCTTCTCCGACGTCGCCCACGACAGCGGCCTCGCCACGAACGTCTTTGGCGTGGACGCCCAGTACACCGACGCAGGCGGCCAGAACGCCGCGTACAGCTCGACCTACGAAGGCGCCCTCGAAGACACGAACGCGTACCCCTCGAAAGCCAACCAGTGCGCGGTCCCGCCCGAAGTCGACCTCGGGCCGCCGTACACGGCGTGCATCTATGACTCCCAGCTGCAGTCTCAGCTGCAGACGTTCGTGGCCTCGAGGAGCCTGCCTCGAGGGTTTCCGCAGCTGTACTTCGTGCTGCTGCCCCACAAGGTGGTCACCTGCTTCGACGAAAGCGAAATCTGCTCCAACAACTTCTACTGCGCCTACCACAGCTACATCGAACCGAAATCGCCGGCCAAGCGGATCGTGTACGCCGACATCCCGTTCTCGCTGCTCGACGAAGAACTCGCCAAGGGCTGCCAGGCCGACAACCACGCTCAGATCCAGGCGCCCAACGGCGACACGGGGGGCACCGGCGCCACGACCCGCTTCGCCGACGTCGCGGTCAAGTACATAAGCCACGAGTTCAGCGAGTCGATCACCGACCCGCTCGTCGAATACGAAACGGCGTGGGTCGACGGGAACGGCGAAGAGGTGGGCGACAAGTGCAACTTCTTCGGGGCGGCCTCCGAACCGGGGGCGAACCCGAAAGCGTTCCTGCCGGTGCTCGGCGGCACGGCGGCCGCGGGGACGCTGTACGACCAGTCGATCGACGGCGGCCACTATTACCTGCAGAGCGAGTGGGACAACGCGACCGAAAAATGCCTCATGGCGCCGGCGCCGATCTCCTCGGCGGCGTTCACCTTCTCGCCGGCGTCTCCCGAAGATCCCGTCACCTTCAAAGGCGGCGCGTCGGACCCATATGGGCACCCCGTCTACTCATGGCAGTTCGGCGACGGAACCACCGGCAGCGGCGCAGCTCCCACCCACACCTACAAAGCCCACGGCACGTACACGGCGACGATGACCGTGGAAGACGCGCTCACCCATGCGACGGCGAGCGTCGAACACCCCGTGTCGGTCGCGGGAGCGACCGTGATCACCAAGCCCGCGACCGGAGAAACAGAGCTCACCGCGACGCTGAACGCGTCGGCCAACCCCAACGGTGAAGAAGTGACCTCGTGCAGGTTCGAATGGGGGACCTCCGCGAGCTACGGCAAAACGGCCGAATGCACGCCGGCGAAACCGTCGGGGAGCGCGCCTGTCACTGTCAGTGCGAGCATCGCCGGGCTTCTCCCCAACACCATCTACCACTTCGCGATCGCCCTCGAAACGGCCGGAGGTCATCTGAGCACCGGCAAAGACGTCGCGTTCACCACTATCCCGGAACCGCCGCAGGCGGAAGCGAGGCCAGCGGGCCCGGTAGGGCAAACCTACGCGACGCTCAACGGCGAAGCCGACCCGATGGGCGCGACCGTCGAAAAGTGCGAATTCGTCTATTTCGTCGCGGGCAAACTGGTCAACCACGCGCCGTGCGCCGCGGCGCCCGGCAGGGTCAACGCGATGGCGCCCGTGTCCGCGACCGTGTCTGGGCTCGTACCCGGAACCCAATACGAATACATCCTGCTGCTCGAAACGCGCGGCGGGCTGGCCGAAAGCGACCTACAGGCGATCTTCACGACCCTCGCCCTGACCGCCCCGCAGGCGGCGCTCGGCTCTCCGTCCGCGATCGGCAGCAGCACCGCCACGCTCACCGGCAGCGTGGACCCCAAGGGCGGCGAAACCACCTGCGTGTTCGAATACGGCTCGAGCGCCGCCTACGGCTCGAGCGCGCAGTGCAGCCCGCAGCCCGGCGAGGGCCTCGCCGTAGTGGGCGTCTCGGCCGCGCTCGCGGCCCTCGCCCCGTCGAGCACCTATCACTACCGGCTGGCGGCGACCGGCGCGGGCACGACCGTGTACACCGCCGATGCGACGTTCACCACCGGGGCGTCCGCCGCGCCGCCGTCCGCCGTGCTGCCGGGCGCGCTGACCGCGTCGCCTTTCCCCGTGCCCGCGCTCGCGCTTGCGCGCCGCACGGTCAGCGCAGCGACCGGCGCGGTCACGTTCACGGTGTCGGTGAACCGGCCCGGCATGCTCTCGTGGGTCCTCGCGTTCCAGAACGGCAAGTTCGGCGTGTTCGCCGCGAGCGCGGGGGCGAAATGCAGGAGCGGCCAGGTGCGGCTGCAGCGCCGCTGCAGGCCCGCGAGCATCGACTTCGCCACGGGGCGCATGAGCGTCGCCGCGGCGGGCAGCTTCAGCTTCGTCGCGAAGCCGGGCGCCTTGGCACGCAAGGCGCTGGAAGCCGCGCGCCGGCGGCATGGCGCGCTACCGGTCACCGCGAAGGTCACGTTCACGGCGGCGGGTGGGGCCGAATCGGCCGCGCGCACCGCCGCGCTCGCCGTGAGGCTCAAGAAGAGATAGCCGCCGCCGCGCCCGCGCTCCTAAACTCTTGGCCGATGGCCGAGCGCAAGACGATGCAAGCCGAGATCGACGCGAGCGTGAGCGCTGACGCGGACGTCGAGGTCGAGCGCGAGCAGGACGCGCCTCCCATCGAGGAGCTCGACGCGGAGACGCGCGAGCGCCGCGACGCCGCGCTCGCTCACGTGCGCAAGCTCGGCGATCCCGTGCTGCGCGCGAAGGCGTTGCCGGTCGAGCGCTTCGACGAGCGACTGCGCTCGGAGGTCGAGCGGATGGGCGAGCTGATGCACGACGCGCTCGGCGTGGGGCTCGCCGCCACCCAGCTCGGAGTGCTGCACCGCGTGCTCGTGTACCGCGCGTACGCCGATGACCCCGTCACCGCGCTCGTGAACCCCGAGCTCGTGTGGACGAGCGACGAGCTCGAGCGCGGCGAGGAGGGATGTCTCAGCCTGCCGGGCGTGCACGTCGAGGTGGAGCGTCCCGCGCGCGTGCGCGTGCTGGCACGCGACGAGGCCGGCCGCGAGCGCGAGATCGAGGCCGAAGGGCTCGAGGCCCGCGTGATCCAGCACGAGATCGACCATCTCGACGGCGTGCTGATCCTCGACCGCATCACGCGCGAGGAGCGCAAGGCGGCGATGCGCGCCATGCGCGAAGCCCGCGAGGGTGGCCCCGAGCGCCGGCGTACCCTCGCCGAGCGCCCGCACGCGGACGCGGCGCAGGACGGCCAGGACGGCGAGCAGCACGCGCGCGACGGATCGGCGCAGCCGGCGGGCACGGCCTAGGTCCGGCGCGCGAATGCCGGCGCCGGCGCCGATCGTCTTCATCGGGACCTCCAGCTTCGCCGCGGCGGTGCTCGACTATCTGGCGGGCTGCGCGACCGAGCGCCCGGCGCTCGCGATCACGCGCCCCGACAGGCCCGCTGGGCGGGGCCGGCGGATGCAGGCTCCCCCGGTCGCGGAGGCGGCGCGCGCGCTCGAGATCCCGCTCGAGCAACCCGAGAGCGTCAACTCGCCGGAGGTGGCGGCGCTGATCGCGGCCGCCGGCGAGCGCGCCGGCGGGGGCGAGACGCGCGTCGTCGTGTGCGCGTTCGGCGCGCTCATCAAGGAGCCGCTGCTGTCGGACTACGAGATTCTCAACGTGCACCCCTCGCTGCTGCCGCGCTGGCGCGGGGCGGCCCCGGTCGAGCGCGCGATCATGGCGGGCGACGAGCAGACGGGAGTCTCGATCATGCGGCTCACGGCCGGCCTCGACAGCGGCCCGGTGTGCCTCGTCGCGCCCGCGCCGATCGCGCCCGCCGACACCTACGGGACGCTCGCCGAGCGCCTGCAGAGCCTCGCGGGCGTGCTGGTCGTGCGGGCGCTGCGCGAACGCCCGCCGTTCGCCGAGCAGGACGAGGAGCTCGTGACCTACGCGGAGAAGATCGGTCCCGCCGACCGCCTGCTCGACCCCGACAGGTCCGCGGTGGAGCTCGAGCGGGTCGTGCGCGCGCTCGAGCCGCACATCGGCGCGCGCGTCGCGCTCGACGGCGGCGAGCTGCTCGGAGTGCACGGGGCGGCCCTGCTCAGCGAGGACGCCGACGTGCCCGTGGGCCTCCGCGCCGAGGAGGGCCGGCTTCTGCTCGGGGCGAGCCCGGGCGTGCTCGAGCTGCTCGTGGTGCAGCCCCCCGGCGGGCGCCCGATGTCCGCGCAGGACTACCTGCGCGGACACGCTCAGGCGCGCCGGTAGCCGGTGATGTGGCCCGGCGCTGCGATGCCGGGCGCGAGCCGCGGGTCGGTCAGGGGCGCGCCTGCCCCGAGCGCGAGCGGGATCACGCCTGCCCAGGCTCTGAGCGCGTAGTCCTCCTCGTCGTCCACCGGCCAGCCACTGCGCACCTTCGCCGAGGCCTCCTCGATCGGGAGCGCGATCACGCCGGTGGCGCGCAGCTCATTCTCGGTGGGCGCCCGCACTTCGCGCACCCGGCCGGGCACGATGTGCTCGACGGCCGTCTCGAGCGCCATGCGCTTCTCGGCCGGGTCGGTCACCGCGCGGGCGTTCCCGAAGAGCATCACCGAGCGGTAGTTGGCCGAGTGGTGCATCGCCGAGCGGGCGAGCACGAGCCCGTCGATCAGCGAGACCGTCAGGCACGCGGGCGTTCCCGAGGCGAGCGCGCGGATCGTCCGCCCGGCGCTCGAGCCGTGGCAGTACACGACGTCGCCGCGGCGCGCGTGCAGCGTGGGGATCACGAACGGCTGGCCGTGCTCGTCGCAGATGCCGAGGTGCGCGATCAGGGCCTCGTCGAGGATCGCGTCGATCACCGCGCGGTCGTGGCTTCCGCGTTCGCGCATGCGCCTCAGGCGCACCCGCTCAGAGGCAGGTTGCATGTCGGCCCTCCGATCTGTAATAGTACAGACAGGTGTCTGCATCAGAACAGTACACGATCACGGGCTCGAGCGCGGCGGAGCTCGTGCGCGCCGTGGAGTCGGGCGTGGCGAGCGGCGCGCTCGCCGCGGGCGACGCGCTGCCGTCCGTGCGGGCGCTCGCACGCTCGACGGGCCTCAGCCCGGGCACCGTCGCCTCGGCGATCGCCGAGCTGCGCCGCCGCGGCGTGGTGCTCAGCGAGCCGCGCCGCGGAACGCGCATCGGCGCGGGCCCGCCGATCCACAGCCAGTACAAGCCGCTGCCGGTGCCGCCGGGCGCGCGCGACCTCTCGCGCGGCAATCCCGACCCGGCGCTGCTGCCTTCGCTCGCGGGCGCGCTCGCGGTGCTCGAGCCGCCGCTGCGCCTGTACGGCGGCGAGGGCTCGCTGGGCGAGCTGCTCGACCTCGCGCGGACGAGGCTGCGGGACGACGGCGTGCCGGCGCAGGCGATGTGCATGACGAGCGGCGCGCTCGACGCGATCGAGCGGGTGCTCGCCGCGCACCTGCGCGCGGGCGATCGCGTCGCCGTCGAGAACCCCGGCTACGCCGCGCTGTTCGACCTGCTGAGGGCGCTCGGGCTCGTGCTGGAGCCGGTCGCGGTGGACGACCGCGGCATGCGCCCCGCGCAGCTGCGCGCCGCGCTCGCGCGCGGCGCCGCGGCCGTCGTGATCACGCCGCGGGGGCAGAACCCCACGGGGGCGGCGCTCGACGCCGGGCGCGCGGGCGAGCTGCGCGAGGTGCTGCGCGCGTTTCCCGGCGTGCTCGCGATCGAGGACGACCACCTCGGGCCGGTCGCCGGCCGTCCGCTGCATACCGCCCTTCCGGGCTCGGGTCGCTGGGCGGCCACCCGCTCGGTCGCCAAGGCGCTCGGCCCCGACCTGCGGCTCGCGGTCGTGGCGGGGGACGACCAGACGATCGCGCGTGTGGAGGGTCGCCAGCAGTGCGGCCCCGGCTGGGTCAGCCACATCCTGCAGGCGCTCGTGCTGAGCCTGTGGACAGACCCGCTCGTCGCAGAGCGGGTGGCGCGCGCCGAGCGCACGTACTCGCGGCGGCGCGAGGGGCTCATCGGCCTGCTCGCCCGCGCGGGGGTGCGCGCGCACGGCGAATCGGGCCTCAATGTCTGGATACCGGTCGAGGAGGAGGCGGGCGCGATCGGCGCGCTCCTGCAGCGCGGCTGGGTGCTCGCCCCGGGCGCCCCCTACCGCCTGCCGGGCAGCGCCCCGGCGGTGCGCGCCACGATCTCGACGCTCGACGGCGGGGAGGCGGCGCGGCTCGCACGCGACGTCGCAGACGTGCTCGCCCCGGTGGGCTTCAGGCGAAGCGGGTAACTGCATGGCAGAGACGATGTCACCCACCGCCACGATCTCCCCTGCGCGCAGCGCCGCGTACGCGGTTCTGCGCCGCGTCTTCGAGCATGGCGCCTACGCCGACCAGGCGTTCCACGCGGAGGCCGCGGGTCTCGAGGCGCGCGAGCGCCCGCTCGCGATGCGCCTCTCATACGGCGCGGTGCAGCGCCGGGGGACCGTCGACTACCTGATCGAGATCCTCGCCGAACGCCCCCTGAGGCGGCTCGACCCGCCGGTGCTCGCCGCGCTCAGGCTCGGGCTGTTCGAGCTGATCTACCTGCGCGGATCGCCGGACTACGCGACGGTGGCGCAGGCGGTCGAGCTCGCCAAGCGCCACGCGCGCGCGGGCTACGGCCTCGTCAACGCGGTGCTGCGCCGCGCCGCGCGCGAGGGCGCGCAGCAGCTGACCGGCGCGCTGAGCGACGACACTCCCGAAAGCGCCGCCGTCAAGCACTCCCACCCGGAGTGGATCGTGCGGCTGTGGTGGGGCGAGCTCGGGGCCGGCCAGGCGCGCGATCTGCTCGCCGTCGACAACGAGCCCAGCGAGCTCGCGCTGCGCGCCAACACGCTCGTGGCGGACATCGCCGCGCTCGCCGAGCAGCTCCCGGTGGCCACCCGCACCGACCCCCACATCCCCGAGGCGCTCGTGCTCGAGGAGCCGCTCGACCTGCACGGCTCGCCGCTGTGGCAGGCAGGGGCGTTCCTCGCGCAGTCGCGCGCCGCGATGCTCGTGGCGCGCGCGGTGGCCCCGCGCGCGGGCGAGCGAGTGCTCGACCTGTGCGCCGCGCCGGGCGGCAAGACCACGCACATGTCCGCCCTGATGGAGGGCCACGGCGAGATCGTGGCCGTTGAGCGCAACGCCGGCAGGGCCGCCGCCCTGACGCGCACGGCCGAGCGCCTGCGCGCCGGGAACATCCGCGTGGAGGTCGGCGACGCGGGCGCCCTCCCGGCGCCGCAGGGCGAGTCCGGCGGGTTCGACCGCGTGCTCGTGGACCCGTCGTGCTCGGGCCTCGGGACGCTGCAGTCGCGCGCGGACCTGCGCTGGCGGGTGACCCCCTCCGCGGTACAGGAGATGGCCCGCGAGCAGGCCCGGATCCTGGCCGCGGCGGCCTCAGCCGTACGTCCGGGAGGCGTGCTTGTCTACTCTACCTGCACGATCTCCTCTACCGAGAATGAGCGCCAGATCGACGCCTTCCTGGAATCCCGCCCCGATTTCAGCCTCGACGACCTGTCTGCCGAGATGCCCTCGTACGCGCTCGAGCGCGCCACGGGCGGCGATGGCCGGCCCGCGCCGCGCCCGGGCCTCGCGCTCACGCTTCCCCATCGAGACCGCACCGCGGGCTTCTTCATCGCGCGGGTGCGGCGCGCCTGAGATCCCGATGGAGGGGGAACGCGACGAACCGGCCAAGGCGGTCGATCTCGGCCCGCAATGCCCCCACTGCGGCGAGCCATGGCTGAGGCCCACCAACCTTCCGGGGCGCTATCGCTGCGTCTACTGCCTGCACCGCTTCGAGCTCAGCTCGGTGTGCCCCAACTGCGGGGAGCACTCGACGATCGTGCGCATGTCCTCGACGGCGATCCTCAAGTGCAACCACTGCGGCGACTCGATGCTGCAGGCGGTATGAGCGACGCTTCCGGCGAGATCCTGCGCGGCGTGCGCGTGGCGCCGTCGATCCTCTCCGCGGACGCCGGGCGCCTGCGCGAGCAGGTGGCGAGCGTGCTCGACGCCGGCGCGCGCGTGATCCACGTGGACGTGATGGACGGGCACTTCGTGCCCGAGATCACGTTCGGCACCGCCGTGGTCGGCGCGCTCGCGGAGCTCGTGCGCCAGGCCGGCGGCGTTCTCGAGGCGCACCTCATGGTCGAGCGCCCCGAGCGCCACGCCGCGGAGTTCGTCAGGGCCGGCGCCCAGTCGGTCACCTTCCACGCCGAGGCCACGCCGCACGTCGCCTACACGGCGAGCCTGATCCGCGAGAGCGGCGCGGGCGTCGGGCTCGCGATCAACCCCGGGACGCCGGTGGGCGCGCTCGCCGAGGTCGTGGACCTGATCGACCTCACGCTGTGCATGACCGTGAACCCCGGCTGGGGCGGGCAGCGCTTCATCGAGCACTCGCTCGACAAGCTTCCGCGGACGCGCGCGATCGTGGGCGAGCGCGTGGCGGTGGAGGTGGACGGCGGGATCGACGCGCGCACCGCGCCGCGCTGCCGCGCGGCCGGCGCCAACGTGTTCGTCGCGGGTTCGGCGATCTTCGACGCCGCCGACCCCGCCGAGGCATACGCCGCGATCGCCACCTCGATAGACGCCGCGTGAACGCCGCGCCGCGCGCCGCCGCGCCGCCTCAGCGGCCCAGGCGGGCGCTCGCGCCGCGACGGTAGAGCGCCGCGAGCAGCGCCGCGAGCATCGCCGTGGCGCCCGCGTACCCGACCTCGGCGCGCAGCACCTGCACGTGGACCACGGGGCTCACCATCCAGCCGAGGAACGCCACCGCGGCGAGCAGCCAGCATGCGGCGGCCGCGCGCGCCTGATTGCGGGCGAGCGCCGCCTGGTTGAGCGCGCCCGAGACGAGATGGAAGCCCATCCCGAGCCCCATCAGCGCGAGCCCCCAACGGTCGTACGTGTACACCTGGCCGAACAGGTGGCGCATCACCTCCGGGCCGATCGCGAGCAGGGCGAGCGCGACCACGAGCGCGAACGCGGCGATCGCCAGCACCGTGACGCGCACCGCGCGCGAGAACGCGCCGTGGCCCTCGGTCGTCTCGAGCCCGGTGAGGTGGGGCAGCAGCGAGGTCTGGATCGCCTGGAAGAGCTGCAGCGGCGCGCGCGCGATCAACAGCACGTTGAAGACCACGCCGGCGAGCGCGCGGTCGGCCGAGGTCGCGTCCACGGTCAGCACGCCCGCGTTCAGCAGCACCTGCTCGGCGACCATGATCCCCGAGACCACGAGCGCGAAATGCGAGCCGCGCCCGAGCGAGAGCTCATCGGCGGCGACCGCCTCCTGCACGCCCTCGGCGCCGGGGCCCGCGAGCGCCGCGTCGACCTCCTCGAGCTGCGGGGCGCCATGCGGCTCGGCGCCCTGCTCGCGCCCGCGCGATTCGCGCGCGCGGCGCGAGAACGCCCACGGGACCACCACGAGCGAGACGAACGGGGCGGCGCCCATGCCGAGCGCCACGGCGAGCTGGCCGTGCGTGATGCCGATCGCCGCGACGAGCGCGAAGCACACGCGCGAGGTCGCCTCCATCAGCACGAGCCCGCCGTACAGCGCGAAGTACTGGTGGCCCGCGAGCCAGCCGCGCGCGAAGTAGCTCGCGGCGTACGCCACGGTGCCGGCCACGAGCACGTCGTACAGCCCGCCCGAGTGGTCGAACACGTGCGCCACCAGCGTGCTGCGCAGCGCGAGCGCGACGACCACGTAGATGAGAGCGAACGACAGCTGGATCGACACGGGCACGCGCAGCGAGTGCTCGCGCTGGCCGCGCGCGCGGCGCTCTGCGATCGTGCGCGAGAGGAGCTGTTCGATCGGGCGGTAGATCACCGAGATCGTCACGAACATCACCGTCCACAGAAGGTCGATGCGCTTCGCCTGCACTTCGCCGAGCACGTGGCTCGCGAGCGAGAAGTAGGCGAACGTGAGCACCCCGGTCGCGGCGATCCCGATCGAGAGGATGCGCGCGCCGCTCGCGTAGGAGCGCGGGGCGGGGTCGGACCCGCTCCGCTGATCGTGCCCGCCGGTGGAGTTGCCGCGCGGGGAGGAGGCCCTAGAGGCGGACAAGCAACATCGTCCAGGGGAACGGCGAGCGCGTCTCGATCACCTCGCCGTGGCGCTCCAGCAGCCTCATGAACGAGCGCTTGGACCAGTGGTTCAGGTGGCCGGGCGTGTTGCCGAGCGCCGACAGGTACGCGCCGCGCGCCATGTTGAGCATGCGCCACAGCGGCTCGCGCGGCACCGACACGAGCAGGTGGCCGCTCGCGCAGCGGGCCATCTCGGCGAGCGTGAGCGCGGGGTCGGGCAGGTGCTCGAGCACCTCGATGGCGCTCACCAGCTCGAACTCGCCGTCCGCGAACGGAAGCTCGGCGGCGCTCATCACGCGGTACTCGAGGTTGGGCGCGCGGCGCTCGGCCCAGCCCGCCTGGATCGAAGGCTCCTCGAGGTCGATGCCCACCAGGCGGGCGCCCGCCAGGCGCTGTGCCCAGCGATGCACGAGCACGCCCTCGCCGCAGCCCACGTCGAGCAGCGAGCGCGGCGCGGCGCTCTCGAGCAGCGCGTCGAGGTCCGCCTCGAAGCGCGCCATCAGCCGGCGCACAACGGGGTTCGAGGATCCGTACTTGTCGTAGGTGTTGCCGGTGACCACCCCGTCCTTGGAGACGGTCACTCCGCTCACAGGCGCACCGCCTCGCTGCGGCCCGCGGGCGCGTCCTCGCCGGCCCGCTGCGCGGGCGGCGCGGTCGCCTCGCGCTCGCTCGGATCGTCCTCGCGCGCCTGCGCCTCCCGCTCGGGTGGCTGCGCCCCATGCGTGAGGGGCTGTGCCGTCGCGCGTGGGCGCGATCTCGCCCGGCGCCCGCGCCGGCTCGTAGTGCGAGGGCGCGACTCCGAGCGCGAGCTCGATCCTGCGGATGCGCTCGAAGCTCTTCTGGGTCATCACGCGCTGCGCGGCGAGCAGGTCGCCGATCACGCCCAGCGCCCACAGTACGATCGCCGCGATGAACAGCACGGCGCCGAGGATCAGCGACTGGACGTGACCCTTGCCGTTGCCTTCCGCATAGGCGACCGCGAAGCGGATCCACACGCCGACCGCGGCGAGGCCGATCAGCAGCGCGAGGCTCCAGAAGACCCGCAGCGGCTCGTACTGGGCATAGACGCGGAAGATCGACAGCGCGTTGCGGCGGACGTACGCGCCCATCGAGGGGAACAGGCGCGACTCGCGCGTCTTCGGGTTCGTGCGCACGGGCACGTGGTCGATCGCGACGAGCTGCTTTCCCGCCTGGATGATCGTCTCGAGCGTGTAGGTGAAGCGCGAGACCACGAGCATCTGGATCGCGGCCTCGCGGTTGTACGCGCGGAAGCCCGAGGTGGTGTCGGGCACCGTGGTGCCGGAGGCCTGGCGCACGACCCACGAGCCGAGCCGCTGCAGAGCCTTCTTCAGCGTGGAGAAGTGCTCGATGCCCGTGACCTCGCGGTCGCCGACCACCATGTCGGCGTCGCCGCGCAGGATCGGGCGCACGAGCGCGGCCACGTCCGCGCCCCGGTACTGGTTGTCGGCGTCGGTGTTGACGATCACGTCGGCGCCGAGCTTCAGCGCCGTGTCGATCCCGGCCTGGAACGCGGTGGCGAGCCCCTTGTTGCTCGTGAGGCGCACGAGGTGCTGCACGCCGCATTCGCGCGCGACCGCGACCGTGCCGTCGGTCGAGCCGTCGTCCACCACGAGCCACTCGACGCTGTCGAAGCCCTCGACGGCGCGCGGCAGCTCCGCGAGAGTCTGGGGGAGCTGGTCGGCCTCGTTGAAGCAGGGGATCTGGATGATGAGCTTCATCTGCAGCTATTGCCTAGACTTGGCTGCCCCCAGTATCCCAGAGCGCAGGCTACGGTCTCCAAGCCAGCCGGAAGGGCGCCGGCGGCGGCACATGGCCAAGGCTAGATGGAAAGCGCGACGCTCACCCGGGTGACCCCGGGCCCGACCCTGCTCGAGCGCCTGCGCGCCGTGCCCCCGCGGACATGGGCGCGCGCGGGCTTCGCGCTGATGTGCGCGGGCGCGCTCGCGGGCTACTTCGCGTACCCCACCTACCCCACCTACGACTCGTTCTACTCGCTGCTGTGGGGGCGCGACGTGCTGCATCTGCACCTGCCCGACTTCAGGGTCTACCGCGCGCCGACCGAGCACCCGCTGGCGATCGCCTTCGGCGTGCTGTGCTCGATCTTCGGCCAGGGCGGCGCGCGCCTCATGGTGCTCGGCTCGATCGCCTCGTTCGTCGCCTCGGTGGCGGGCATCTACAGGCTCTCGCGGCTGTGCTTCGGCCCCGTCGTGGGCTGGATCGCGGCGCTGCTCCTGCTCAGCCGCTTCTTCGTGGAGAACCTCTCGGCGCAGGGCTACCTCGACATCTCCTACCTCGCGCTCGTCATCTGGGCCGCGGCGCTCGAGGTCGAGCGCCCCAAACGCGGCGCGCCGGTGCTGCTGCTGCTCGCCGCGGCCGGTCTCCTGCGCCCCGACGCGTGGGTGCTGGCGGGCGCCTACTGGCTGTGGTGCGCGTGGGGCTCGGACGCGCGCCGCAGCCTGCGGCTGCTGGCGCTCGCCGCGGTCGCGCCGGCGCTGTGGGTGGCGGTGGACGCGATCGTCACCGGGAACCCGCTCTACTCGCTGCACGCCACGGCCGAACTCGCGCAGGAACTCGAACGCACGCAAGGGTTCTCCGGCGTGCTCGGGTCGATCGTCACGTACTCGGTGCGAATCGACAAGCTCCCCGTGCTGCTCGGCGGTCTCGTGGGCATCCCGATCGCGGTGTGGCTCGCGCCGCGGCGGGTCCTCGTGCCGCTCGCCGGGGTGTTGCTGCTCGCCTTCGTGTACCTCGCCGAGGGCGCGCTCGGGGCGTCGCTCGTCGACCGCTACCTGCTCGGCGCCGACACGATGCTGCTGCCCTTCTGTGCCGTCACGCTGGGCGGCTGGGCGATGCTGCGCTCCGGCTCGGCGCTGCGCCGCTGGTGGATCGCCGGCGCGGTGGCGCTGCTCGCCGTGGGCACCGCGCAGGCCGCCACCACGCTGAGCCTCACGAGCCTGCGCACCACGCTGGCCTACCACGAGGACTTCCACGAGGGCCTCGCCGCCGCGCTCTCCGCGCGGCCCGTGAAGGCGAGCCTGCGCCGCTGCCCGCTGGTCTCGCTGCCCGACAACAAGCTGATCCCGGACGCACGCTGGATCCTCGACAGCGTGGGCCAGCACGACATCCTCGCGCGCAGCCAGGCCCTGTCCGACGTGCAGCACGGCTCGCATGGGCTCGAGGACCGCATCCGCCGCGGCAGCGTGGCCGTGTACCCGCTGTCCGACGCGGTGTTCTTCGAGGCGATCGTCGACACCGGCGACGATCCGCGCGTGCAGGTCCCGCTCTCGGGCTTCAGGCGCATCTACACGAGCCGCTACTACGCGGTTTATGCGAACTGCTGAGCACAGCGCGCTCGCCTCCGGGCCGCGCGCCCGCGCGGGCGCGGCCGGCAGACCGCGGCGCCGCGCCGCCTGGCTGGGGCTCGCGCTCGTGCTCTGCGGCGGCCTCGCGCTGCGGCTGTGGGGGGTCCAGCAGGGGCTGCCGTACGTGTTCAACAGCGACGAGGGCGACCACTTCGTGCCGCGCGCCATCAAGATGTTCGCCGAGGGCACGCTCAACCCCCACTACTTCGCCAACCCGCCGGCGTTCACGTATCTGCTGCACGCGCTCTTCTGGGTGTGGTACGGGGGCGGCGCGGGCGCGCAGCGGGCGTTCGCGCTGCACCCCGCGGAGCTCTACACGCTCTCGCGCATCGCCGCGGCGGTGCTCGGCGTGCTCGCGCTGTGGCTGCTGTACCTGACCGGGGCGCGCCTGCTGGGGCGAGGAGCGGGGCTGCTCGCGGCGGCGATCGAGGCGGTCGCGTTCCTGCCGGTCTTCTACGCGCACCTCGCGCTCAACGACGTGCCCACGCTGCTGCCGCTGACGCTGTCGCTGCTGGGCAGCGCGGGCGTGCTCACGAACGGCCGTAAGCGCGACTACGCGCTCGCGGGCGCCGCGCTCGGGCTCGCCTGCGCGACCAAGTACACGGCCGGGATCGCGGTCGTGCCCCTGCTCGCCGCGGCGGCGCTGCATGCGCTCGGCCGGGGACCCTCCGGGCGGAAGGGAGACCGGGCCGGCGCGGCGCTGGGCCTGGTGCTCGCGGCCGTGGGGGCGCTCTGCCTGTTCTTCCTCGCGAACCCCTTCTCGCTGCTCGACTTCCACAGCTTCAGGCACGAACTCGCGCACCAGTCCTCGCTGTCGGCCGAATCGCAGGGCAAGCTCGGCGCGCCGGGGAACGGCGGCTTCGCCTACTACCTGTGGTCGCTGACGTGGGGGCTCGGCTGGGTCCCGGCGCTCGCCGCGCTCGCGGGCGCGGTGAGCGTGTGGCGCTCGAGCCGCCCGTACCTCGGCTGGCTGCTCGTCCCCGCGCCGCTCTTGTACCTCGCGTTCATGGGCTCCGAGGGCCGCTACTTCGGCCGCTGGCTGATGCCGATCCTGCCGATCCTGTGCCTGCTCGCCGCGCTGTTCGCGGTGCAGCTCGCCGGCGCGCTCGCCCGCCGCGCGCCGGGCGCGCGGCAGCTCGGCGCGCTCTTCACCGCTCTGCTCGCGGCGGCCCTGCTCGCGCAGGGCCTCCTCTACAGCGTGCACTCGGGGCTCGTGCTCGCGCGCGCCGACACGCGCAACCTCACCCGCGCGTGGCTGGTCGCCCACGTACCCGTCCACGCGAAGATCGTGGCCGAGCCGGTTTCGCCCGACGAATGGGCCAACGAAGTGCGGCCCGGAACCTCCACCGCGTCGAACCGCAAGCGCTGGAACAAGTACGCCTCGCTCGTGCCGCGCATCGCTCCCTCGGGCGCGCTCGCGAAGCGAACCGGGCCGCAGGTGCAGATAGAGGACTACGAGCGCACGCTGAGCCCGGCGCTTCTCGGCTACTACCGGGCGCACGGCTACTGCTGGGTGGTGAGCGGCTCCACCCAGTCGGGGCGCGCATTCGCCGCCCCCGCGGCGGTGCCGCACGCGATCGCCTACTACCGCGCGCTCGCGCGGCAGGGGCAGGTGGTGTTCAGCGCCTCGCCGTACGCCCGCGGCGCGCGGCCCGTCGCCTTCGGCTTCGACTGGAGCTTCGACTACTACCCGCTCGCGTACGAGCGGCCGGGGCCGGTGATGACCGTCTACAGGCTGCACGGCGGGCGCTGCGGGCCCGCGGCGCCGGCGGGGTGAGAGGCTCGCGCCGGCCGCCCGGCGGTCCCCGCAGGGCGCGCGCGGCGGCTCCACGGCGACGCGGCTTTGCAGGGCTATCCTGGCCTTCGGGATGCCCGTGATCACCGACGTCGACAGCACGCACCTCGCGCGCGCGATCGAGCTCGCCGAGAGGGGAAGGGGCGTGGTCAAGCCCAACCCCGTCGTCGGCGCGGTGATCGCCCGCGACGGCGAGGTGCTGGGCGAGGGCTGGCACGAGCGCTACGGCGGCGCGCACGCGGAGGTCAACGCGATCGAGGCGTGCGGCCTGACCGAGCTGGGGGAGGCGACGCTGTACGTGTCGCTCGAGCCGTGCTGCCACGAGGGCAAGACGCCACCGTGCACCGACGCGATCCTGCAGGCCGGCATCAGGCGCGTGGTGGTCGCCTCGGATGACCCCAGCGAGAAGGCCGCCGGCCGGGGCCTCGGGATCCTGCGCGACGAGGGCGTCGAGATCGTGATCGCCGACGGCGAGCTCGCGGCGCGTGCGCGCCTGCTCAACCAGGCGTTCCGCAAGCACGCGCGGGTCGGGCGGCCGTGGGTGCTGTTCAAGTCCGCGATGACGCTCGACGGCAAGGTGGCCACGCGCACCGGCGACTCGAAGTGGATCAGCGGCGAGGAAAGCCGCGAGCTCGCGCATCGCTGGCGTGCGGAGGTGGACGCGGTGGTCGTGGGCATCGGCACCGCTCTCGCCGACGACCCGCAGCTGACGGCGCGCCCGGAAGGCCTGCCCGCGGATCCCGAGCTCCAGCCGCGGCGCGTGGTGTTCGACGCGCTCGCGCGGCTGCCCACCGCCTCGCGGCTGGTGGCCGCCGCCGCGGAGATGCCGCTCACGGTGGTCGTGTCCCGCGCCGCAGCGCACGCCGACACCGAGACGCTCGAGATAGCCGGCGCGCAGGTGCTCGTGGCGACCGGCGAGAACGAGCCCGCGCGCGTGCGCTCGGCGCTCGAGCAGCTCGGCTCGATGGGGGTGAGCTCGGTGCTGCTCGAGGGCGGGCCGCACCTGGCGGGCGCATTCCTCGACGCCGGCGAGATCGACGAGATCCGCCTGTTCCTGGCGCCGCTGCTGCTCGGCGGCAGCGCCGCCCGCGACCCGCTCGAGGGCGAGGGAGTGGGGCAGATCTCCGACGCGCTGCGCGCGCTCACGTTCGACTGCGAGAGCGTCGGCGAGGACCTCCTCATATCGGCGCGGC
Source organism: uncultured Solirubrobacteraceae bacterium (assembly GCA_963813685.1). Lineage (GTDB taxonomy): Bacteria > Actinomycetota > Thermoleophilia > Solirubrobacterales > Solirubrobacteraceae > Palsa-744. Next base: position 342,049 of record CAWEZQ010000001.1, on the reverse strand, counting down.
TGCGCGAGTGGTGAGGGGGAGGCGCGCCATGTTCACGGGGCTGATCGCCGACCTGGGCAGCGTCGAGTCGCTCGAGCGCGACGGCGAGGGCGCGACGCTGCGCGTGCGCACGCGTCTCGCGCGAGAGCTCTCCGAGGGCGATTCGGTGGCGGTCAACGGCGTGTGCCTGACCGCGCGCGAGGTCGCGGCGGAGGGCTTCTCGGCGGACGCCATGAACGAGACGCTCGCGCGCTCCTCGCTGGGGCACCTGCGCGAGGGCGCGCGCGTGAACCTCGAGCTGGCGCTGCGCGCGGGAGACCGTCTCGGCGGACACCTCGTGCAGGGCCACGTGGACGGCACCGGGTCGATCGCCGCCGTGCGCGAGGCGGGCTTCTCGCGGGTGCTCGAGATCGAGCCCGAGCCGGGCCTGCTCCCCTACCTGGCCGAGAAGGGCTCGGTGGCGCTGGACGGCGTGAGCCTCACGGTGAGCGCGCTCGACGGCACGCGCTTCAGCGTCTCGCTGATCCCGGAGACGCTCGCGCGCACCAACCTTGGCATGATCGGGGAGGGTGAGCTCGTGAACATCGAGGTGGACATCCTCGCCAAGCACGTCGAGCGGTTGCTGGAGGCGCGGGCGTGAGCGCCAGCACCGCCACGCCGTTCGCGACCGTCGAGCGCGCGCTCGAGGAGATCCGCGAGGGCAAGATGGTCGTCGTCTGCGACGACGAGGACCGCGAGAACGAGGGCGATCTCACGCTGGCCGCGCAGTTCGCCACGCCGGAGGCGATCAACTTCATGGCAAAGGAGGGGCGCGGGCTGATCTGCCTGTCGCTGACCCCCGAGCGCTGCGACGAGCTGGGGCTCGACCTGATGGCCGCGAAGAACGAGTCGGCCTTCGAAACCCCGTTCACCGTCTCGATCGAGGCGCGCGAAGGCGTCACCACCGGCATCTCCGCGCACGACCGCGCCCACACCATCCAGATCGCGATCGACCCGGCGACGCGCCCGTTGGATCTCGTGCAGCCCGGTCACGTCTTCCCGCTCAAGAGCCGGCCCGGCGGCGTGCTCGAGCGCGCCGGCCAGACCGAGGCGGCGGTCGACCTGGCGCGGCTCGCGGGGCTCAACCCGGCGGGCGTGATCTGCGAGGTCATGAACGACGACGGCACGATGGCGCGCGTGCCGGAACTCACCGACTACTGCGCGCGACACGGGCTGTACATGATCACGGTCGCCGACCTGATCGCCTACCGGCGCCGCCACGACAAGCTCGTCGAGCGCGTCGTCGCGACCGGCCTGCCGACCGCGTTCGGCGACTTCGAAGCGGTCGGCTACCGCTCGCTGGTCGACGACAAGCATCACGTGGCGCTGGTCAAGGGCGAGGTCGCGGGGCAGCCGGACGTGCTCGTGCGCGTGCACTCGGAGTGCCTCACCGGCGACGTGTTCCACTCGCTGCGCTGCGACTGCGGCGAGCAGCTCGAATCGGCGCTCTCGATGATCGAGCGCGAGGGCCGCGGCGTGCTGCTCTACCTCTCGCAGGAGGGCCGCGGCATCGGCCTGCTCAACAAGCTGCGCGCGTACAGGCTGCAGGAGGACGGCCTCGACACGGTCGAGGCGAACGAGCGGCTCGGGCCTGCCCGCGGACCTGCGCGACTACGGCATCGGCGCGCAGATCCTCGTCGACCTCGGCCTCGGCTCGATCCGCATCCTCACGAACAACCCGAAGAAGATCCGCGGCCTCGAGGGCTACGGCCTGTCGGTGAGCGCGCAGATCCCGATCGAGCACGCGCCCAACCAGCACAACGAGGCGTACCTGCGCACGAAGGCCCAGCGCATGGGCCACACGCTGCACCACCAGGGGCTGAACCTCGACGAGGAGATGCTCGCGCGAGCCGAGCGCGCGCGAGCGGTGAGCGGCGCGTACGCGATCGCGGTCGCGCGCTTCTACGAGGACCTCGCCGAGCGGCTCGTCGCGGGAGCGGCGTCGGCCTTCGCGGAGGCGGGACACGACGCGGTCGAGGTGTTCGACGTCCCCGGCGCGTTCGAGCTCCCGCTGGCGGCCAGCTACGCCGCGGCGAGCGGCCGTTTCGACGGCGTGGCGTGCCTCGGAGCGGTGATCCGCGGCGAGACCGACCACTACGACTTCGTGTGCGCCGAGGCCGCGCGCGGGGTGATGGACGTGTCGCTGCGCACCGGGGTGCCGTGCGCGTTCGGCGTGCTCACGTGCGAGAGCATGGAGCAGGCGCTCGCCCGCTCCGGCGGCGGCAAGCGCGACCAGGGGCGCAACGCCGCGCACGCGGTGCTGCGCGATGGCCGCCCTGCGGGCGCGGCTCGCGAGCGGCTAGACTCAGCGGCCGATGGCAAAGGTTTGCTCACAGCTGCGGGAAGGGCCCTGCGTTCGGCAACAACCGCAGCCACTCGATGGTCGCCACCAAGCGCCGCTTCGACCCGAACCTGCAGAAGGTGCGGATCCTCGTGGGCAAGGCGCCGCGGCGCGTGTACGTGTGCACGCGCTGCCTGAAAGCCGGCAAGGTCACCAAGGCCGCCTGAGGCGCGCCCGGCGGCGGCGTGTCCGCCCCGGCGTCAAGGTGATAGACGTGTCGCTGTGACCGACCCCAACCTGGTCCGCTTCCGTGCGGCCGTCGAGGGAGCGCTCGCGCACCTGGAATCGCGCCGCGAGGAGGTCAACGACCTCAACGTGTTCCCGGTCGCCGACGGCGACACCGGCGACAACATGGCGCTCACGCTGCGCGCGGTGCGCGACGAGCTCGATCGCCTGATGGACGCCGACGAGAACCGCACGATCGACGAGATCGGCCGCGAGGAGATCGTGCAGTCGGTCGCGCGTGCGGCGCTGCTCGGCGCGCGCGGCAACTCCGGCGTGATCCTCTCGCAGCTGATCCGCGGCGCCGCGGAGGAGCTCGTCTCGAGGCCCGGCCAGCTGATCGACGCGACGCTGATCGGCGCGGCGCTCGCGAAGGCGGCCGACCGCGCCTACTCCTCCGTGCGCGACCCCGCCGAGGGCACGATCCTCACGGTCGCGCGCGAGATGGCGCACAAGATCGTGACCGACGTGGCGCACAGCCCGAGAACCCGCGGCTCGGCCCGAGACCGAGCCGAGCGCGCAGGACCGCGCGATCGCGGACGCCCTGGAGCGCGCCGTGCTCGCGGGCGAGGAGTCGGTCAAGCGCGGGCCCGAGCTGCTCGCGGCGCTGCGCGACGCGGGCGTGGTCGACGCGGGCGGCTACGGGCTGACGATCATCATCGCGGGCGTGGTCGCCGCGCTGCGCGGCGACGACGCGCCGCGCGCTCGAGCACCACGCGCCGGCGCGCATCACGCACCCCGAGCACAGCTCCGCCACCTACCGCTTCTGCACGAACTTCGCCGTCACCGGCAGCGGGCTGCAGCGCGGGCCGGTTCGTCGACGCCGCTCGAGCGGCTCGGCGACTCGGTGCTCGTGGTCGGCGACGAGAGCACGCTGAAGGTGCACCTGCACACCGACGACGCCCGAGCTCGCGACGGCGGTGTTCGAGGGCGCGGGCGAGGTCTCGCGCCTGGACGTCGCCGACATGCGCCAGCAGGTCGCCGAGCGCGACGAGCGCCTCGGCGAGCCTGAGGCCGAGCGGGGCGCAGCGGCTCGCGCCGGCGAGGGCGACACGGCCAACGCGCGCTGCGGCGCCGTCGCGGTGGTCAGCGGCGAGGGGCTGCGCGAGCTCTTCCGCGAGCTCGGCGTGCACACGATCGACGGCGGCGCCGACGCTCAACCCCTCGACCTACGACCTGCTCGCGGGCATCCACGAGGTGCCGCGCCGAGGAGGTGGTCGTGCTGCCGAACAGCGCAAACGTCGTCATGGCCGCCGAGCACGCCGCGCGGCTCTCGGACAAGGACGTGTCGGTGGTGCGCGCACGACGAGCCAGCAGGCCGGCCTCGCCGCCGCGGTCGCGCTCGCCGCCGACCGCTCCGTCGAGGAGAACGCGCGGGCGATGAACGAAGCGCTCGCGCGCGTGCGCACCGGCGCGGTCGCGCCGGCGGCGCGCGACGACGCGCAGGGGCGCTTCCGGCGCGGCGAAGCGGTCGGCTTCGTCGGGCGAGGACGTGCTCGCGTGGGGCGAGCCGCGCGCGACGCTCGCAGGCGGTGCTCTGCGCGCTCGCGCAGGCCGACGGCGACGGCGAGGAGCCGGAGCTGATCAGCGTGCTCGCGGGCGAAGAGGCGCCGCATCGACCTGAGCGAGCTCGAGCGGCATGGTCAACGGCGGCATCGAGCTCGAGCTGCGCCACGGCGGCCAGCCCGCCTACTGGTGGCTGCTGGCCGCCGAGTAGGCGCCGCTTACGACCGCGCAGCGCGATCATGATGGGCGCACTATGCCGGCGCTGAAGCCGCATGCGCCAGAGTGCGAGGGCGGCGCGCGCCGCCGGCGGGTGCGCCGCGCCGCGTCGCGTTCGCCGGTACCCGCGACGCTCACGCGCGAGGAGCTGATCGACGCGCCGCTGCGCTGGCCGCGCCCGTCGCGCCTGCGCGAGCCGCTCGAGCTGCCGGGCAAGCGCGTGGCGGCCGCGCTGCGCGCGCTCGGGATCGAGACCGTCGGCGACCTGCTCGAGCACCTGCCGAGCGACAGCCGCGAGGCGCGCACGGTCGCGGCGCTGCGGTCCGGGCGAGCAGGCGACGGTGGCGGTCGAGGTGCGCGCGATCGCCGCCGCGCCCGGTGCGCCGCCGCGGCATGCGCCCGCTCGTCGAGGCGCGCGTGTTCGACGCGACCGGCACGATGCGCGCCACCTTCTTCAACCAGCCGTGGCTCGTCGAGCGCTACCCGCCGGGCACCCGCCTGCTGCTGCACGGCAAGGCCGACGAGCGCGGGGGCTTCCGCGTCTCCCACCACGCCGTGCAGAACCCGGGCGCCGATGCCGCGCCCGCGCCGGCGGGAGCGGACGCGGGCGCCGGCGCGGTCGTCCCACTACCCGGCGAGCGAGGGCGTCAGCTCGACGCAGATCCTCACGCTCGTGCAGGGCGCGCGCGGCGCGCTCGCCGATGTGCCCGAGGCGCTCGCGGCCGGGACGCGCACCGCGCGAGCGGCTGCCCGACCGCGCCGGCGCGCTCGCGGCGATGCACTTCCCGCGCGAGCCGCGCGAGGCCGAGGCGGGCCGCCGCCGGCTCGCCTTCGAGGAGCTGCTGCTCGCGCAGCTCGCGTTCGCTGCGCCGCCGCGCCAGCGCGCGAGCAGCGGGCCGGCGCGCCCGCCCTGTGCGAGGCGGGCACGCTCAGCGAGCGCTGGCTCGCGGCGAGCTGCCGTTCGCGCCCACCGGCGACCAGCGCCACGCGATGGCGGTGGTCGACGAGGACCTGGCCGCGAGCGGCCGATGCAGCGCCTGCTGATGGGCGAGGTCGGCAGCGGCAAGACGGTGGTCGCGCTGTACGCGATGCTGCGCGCCGTCGAGCACGGCGCGCAGGCCGCGCTGATGGCGCCGACCGAGACGCTCGCCGAACAGCACTTCGCGACGATGCAGCGGCTGATGGGCGCCGAGCCGCTGCGCGCCGCGCTGCTGACCGGCTCCACGCCGGCGCGCAGGCGGCGCGAGATCCTCGAGCAAGCTCGCGAGCGGCGAGCTCTCGCTGGTGATCGGCACGCACGCGCTGATCGAGCCCGACGTCCGTTTTGCGTCGCTCGCCGTGGCGGTGGTCGACGAGCAGCACCGCTTCGGCGTGCGCCAGCGCGCGGCGCTCGAGGACAAGGACCCCGCCCACCCGCCGCACACGCTGCACATGACCGCGACGCCGATCCCGCGCACGCTCGCGCTGGCCCGCTACGGCGACCTCGACAGGACGTGCCTGCGCGAGCTGCCGTCCGGTCGCAGGCCGGTCGAAGACGCGCGTCGCTGAGCGGCGAGCGCGCGCGTGCGCGGGCGTACGAGCGAGCTGCGCGAGCAGCTCGACGCGGGACGCCAGGCGTTCGTCGTGTGCCCGCTGATCGACGAGGGCGAGGCGCTCGAACCGGACGCCGGCGACGGCGGCCAGGGCGCGCAGCGCGCCGCCACGGCCGAGCTCGCGCGGCTGCGCGAGGGCGAGCTGCGCGGGCTACGAGCTCGGGCTGCTGCACGGCGCGATGCGCCCGCGCGAGAAGCAGCAGGCGATGGCCGCGTTCGCCTCCGGCGACGCGCAGGTGCTGGTCGCGACGACGGTGATCGAGGTCGGCATCGACGTGCCCAACGCGACCGTGATGCTGATCGAGAACGCCGAGCGCTTCGGCATCTCCCAGCTGCACCAGCTGCGCGGCCGGGTGGGGCGCGGCGAGCACGCGGCGGCGTGCTGGCTGCTCGCGGCCGACGGCTTCGCGCGCGCGCGCCGTTGCGTGCGCTCGCCGAGCACGCCGACGGCTTCCGCCTCGCCGAGATCGACCTCGAGCTGCGCAGCGAGGGCGAGCTGATCGGGCACGCGCCAGTCGGGCCTGCGCGAGTTCGGATCGCGCGCCTGCCGCGAGGACACCGAGCTGCTCGAGCGCGCCCGCGCATGCGCCCGTGGCGATGCTCGCCGCGCGACCCGACGCCTCGTCGAGCCCGAGCACGCGCTGCTGGCGGGCGGCGCTCGCAGCGAGCGCTTCGGCGACGCGGCGCGCGAGCTCCGATCGGCCCGCGTCGATGCGGTGATCGCGGGGACCTACGGCGGCAGGCGCCTGAAGGCGCCCCGCGGCCGCACCACGCGGCCCGACCTCCGACCGGGTGCGCGAGGCGCTCTTCTCGATGCTCGGCGAGCTCGAGGGCGCGCGCGTGCTCGACCTGTTCGCGGGCACCGGCGCGCTCGGCATCGAGGCGCTCTCGCGGGGCGCGTCGCGTGCGGTGTTCGTCGAGCGCGACGAGGCCGCTGCTGAGGGCGCTGCGCGAGAACCTCGCCGCGCTCGCGATCGCTCCGCAGGCCGCGGAGGTCCGCCGCGGGGACGCGCGCGCGGCGCTGCGGAGCGCACGCGAGCGCCTGGAGAACATACGATCTCGTCTTCATCGACCCCCCCTACGGACGGGCGCGCGCGCTGGCGCTGGAGCTGGCGCAGGCGCTGCCCGAGGTGCTCGACGCCGAGCGCCCGCGTGGTCGTCGAGAGCGACCGGCGAGGTCGCCGCTCGGCCTGCCGCTCGAGGTCGAGCGTGCGCGCCGCTACGGCGATACTTCGATCACAATCCACCGGCATCCATGACCCCTCAGAAGTCCATAGCGGTCTGCCCCGGCAGCTACGACCCCGTCACGAACGGGCATCTCGACGTGATCCGGCGCGCCGCGGGGCTGTACGACGAGGTGGTGGTGGCGGTCGTCAACCGCTCGGTGCGCAAGAGCAGCGCGCTGTTCGGCATCGAGGACCGGCTCGGCTTCATCGAGCGCGCGACCGCCGACCTCGGGAACGTGCGGGTCGAGCCGTTCTGCACGCTGTCGTGGATTTCGCGAGGAGCGTGGGGGCGAAGGCGATCGTCAAGGGGCTGCGCGCGATCTCCGACTTCGAGTACGAGCTGGAGATGAACCAGCTCAACCGGCGGCAGGCGCCGGAGATCGAGTCCGTGTACCTGATGGCCAGCGCGCAGTACAGTTTCCTGTCATCCAGCGGCGTCAAGGAGCTCGCAACGTTCGGCGGCAAGATCGACGATCTCGTCCCGGCGGAGGTGGCCCGGCGCTTGCAGGAAGAGCTGAGGCGCTGACGAAATGATCTTGACGGAGATGCACAACCTCTCGAGCCACGGCGCGTGCGCGCCGCGCGGAGGCGGCCGCTAGATGGACGTCCTCGTTCTCATAGACAAGCTGGACGACCTCGTCCACAACGCCAAGCCGGTCCCGCTGACCGACCAGGTGCGCGTCGACAAGGAGGAGATCTACGACATCCTCGACCAGATGCGGGCGACGATCCCCGAGGAGATCAAGCAGGCGCGCTGGATCGTCAAGGAGCGCCAGGAGATGCTCGCCGAGGCCAAGAAGGAGGCCGAGCGCATCATCAAGGACGCGCGCGAGCGCCAGGAGCGGCTGGTCGGCGAGGAGGAGGTCACCAAGCAGGCCGAGCGCGCCGCCGAGGACATCGTCGAGGACGCGCGAGCGCGCGAGCGCGAGATCAGGCTCGGCGCCGAGGACTACGCCGACGAGATCCTCAACACGCTCGAGGTCAACCTGTCGAAGTTCATCGCCGCCGTGCAGCGCGGCCGCGAGCGGCTGCAGGGCAAGGACGAACCGGCCGAGGTCGGCTGAGAGCGCTCGCCGCACCCGCCCGGCACGGCGCGCGCGGCTGGGTGTAACGTCCGCTTGCGTATGGACGCGCGGAGGCTGAGGTACAGGGCGCAGGTCGCGAAGACGCTGCTCGAGACGGGCATGCTCGCTCCGTCGCGTCCCGACAAGACGCTGCGCTCGCTGGTCGCGCTGCAGCGCTGGGGACCCACCCCGGCGGCCGCGTACACGGGCGCGGCGATCCGCTACCCCGACCGCGTCGCGCTCGTGGACGAGCGCGGCAGCGCTCACCTTCAGGGAGATGCATCTGCGCACGAACGCGCTCGCGCATGAACTCAACCGCGCGGGCATCGCCGAGGGCGACGGCGTGGCGATCATGTGCCGCAACCACCGCGGGTTCGTCGAGTCCACGATCGCGTGCTCGAAGCTCGGCGCCGGGGCGCTCTATCTGAACACGGCGTTCGCGGCCCCGCAGATCGCGGACGTGCTCGAGCGCGAGAACCCGCTTGCGGTGATCTACGACGAAGAGTTCGCCGGGCTGATCGCGGATGGCGCGGCGCAGCGCCTGCGCTTCGTCGCGTGGAGCGAGCCCGGCGCCGCTCGCGGCGAGGACGAGACGCTCGAGCAGCTGATCGCGCGCGGCGAGGACTCGGACCTCGACCCGCCGGCGGAGAGCGGCCGCGTGGTGATCCTCACCTCGGGGACCACCGGCGCCCCGAAGGGCGCCGCGCGCAAGCAGCCCGACTCGCTCGAGCCGGTCGCCGCGCTCTTCTCGAAGATCCCGCTACGCGCGCGGGAGACGACGATGATCGCCGCGCCGATGTTCCACTCGTGGGGGTTCGCGCACTTCACGCTTGCGCTGCCGCTCTGCTCGACGCTGGTTCTCACGCCGCAAGTTCGACCCGGAGGAGACGCTGCGCGCCGTTTCCCAGCACCGCGCCAGCGCGCTCGTGCTGGTGCCGGTGATGCTGCAGCGCATCCTCGACCTGCCGGCCGAGACGATCGCCCGCTACGACACGAGCAGCCTCAGGGTGATCGCGATGAGCGGCTCGGCCCTCCCCGGCGAGCTCGCGCTGCGTGCGATGGACACCTTCGGCGACGTGCTCTACAACCTGTACGGCTCGACCGAGGTGGCGTGGGCGACGATCGCCACGCCGCAGGATCTGCGGGCGGCGCCCGGCACGGCCGGCAGGCCGCCGCTCGGCACGATCGTGAAGCTGCTCGACCCGCGCGGGCGCGAGGTCCCCAAGGGTGAGGGCGGGCGCATCTTCGTCGCCAACGAGATGATGTTCGAAGGCTATACGGGCGGCGGCAACAAGGAGATCGTCGGTGGCCTGATGAGCACCGGCGACGTCGGCCGCTTCGACTCCGAGGGCCGGCTGTTCGTGGACGGCCGCGACGACGAAATGATCGTGAGCGGCGGCGAGAACGTGTTCCCGCGAGAGATCGAGGATCTGCTCGCCGACCACGCGGAAATCGAAGAGGTCGGCGGTGGTGGGAGTGGAGGACGAGGAGTTCGGCCAGCGGCTGAGGGCGTTCGTCGTCGCGCGCAACGGAGCCGAGCTGACCGAGGACGCGGTGAAGGGCTACGTCAAGCAGAACCTCGCCCGCTACAAGGTGCCGCGCGAGGTCGTGTTCATCGAGGAGCTCCCGCGAAACGCCACCGGCAAGGTCCTGAAGCGCGAGCCTCGACGGCGCCGACTGACGCCCCGCGCAGCGCCGAAGCCGCGCTCGGGTCGCGCGCTAGCCTGGATGCATGGCGGCAGAGACCCACGATTTCGACCTCGCTGGGCTGCGCCTCAGCGCCGGGGAGGGCCGCCGCCTCGAGCTGGACGTGCGCATCGAGCCGCTGATGCTCGGCAGCGAGCGCTACGAGGTGCGCCCCGAGCGCGTGCCGGTCGAGCTCGAGCGTCTCGCGCATGACCGGCGGCGGCTACGCGCTGCAGGCTGCGCTTCGAAGCCGAGGTGTCGCGGCCCGTGCATGCGCTGCCTCGAGCCCGCGTGCCCCGCCGTGGCGGTGGAGGCGCGGGAGGTCGACAGGCCGGGCGGCGGGGACGAGCTCGACAGCCCGTACGTGAGCGGCGAGACGCTCGACCTGGCCGGCTGGGCGCGCGACGCGTTCGCGCTCGCGATGCCCGCCAAGGTGCTGTGCCGCGACGACTGCGCGGGGCTGTGCCCGGTGTGCGCGGCGAACCTCAACGAGGCCGGGCCGGAGCACCGCCACGAGCCCGCGCCCGACCCGCGCTGGGCGAAGCTGCGCGAGCTGGAGCTCGAGTAGCGCAGCGCGCTGCTGGTAGCCTTCCACGCCGATGGCAGTGCCCAAGAAAAAGCAGTCGCACGCCGCACGGCCAAGCGCCGCGCCCAGCACCGCATCGGTGCGCCGGCGCTCAGCGAGTGCCCGCAGTGCCACAGCCCGCGCAGGCCGCACCGGGTGTGCCCGGTCTGCGGCAGCTACGCGGGGCGCGAGGTCGTCGCGCCCGCGGCGCCCGAGCACGAGCACGATCACGACCACGAGTAGCCCGCGGTGTCGCACGGGGCGCCGTCCTTGAGCGAGCCGCGAGAGCAGGTCGCCGCCGGGAGGGGGCTGGTCGTCGCGGTCGATGCAACGGCGCCGACCTGGGTCCCGCCGAGGTCGCCGCTGGGGCCGCGATCGCGGCCGCGCGCGGCGCGCAGGTGCTGCTGTTCGGCCCCGCAGGCGAGCTCGGCGAGGAGCGGCCGGGGGTGCGCAGTCGTCGACGCGCCGGTGTCGATCGCGAAGGCCGCCGACCCGGTCGCGGCGGTGCGCTCGACGCCGCACGCCTCGATCGTGCAGGCGACCCGCGCCGTCGCCGAGGGCAGCGCGCAGGCGCTCGTGTGCGCCGGCTCGACCGGCGCGGCGCTCGCCGCGGGCACGTTCAACATCAAGCGCGCGCCCGGGATCTACCGGCCTGCGCTCGCGCTGCCGCTGCCGGTGCCCAGCGGGACCGTGACGCTGCTCGACGTGGGAGCCAGCGCCGAGGCCCGGCGCGAGCACCTCGTCCAGTTCGCGTTCATGGGCGCCGCGCTCGCGCGTACGGTGCTCGGCGTACCGCGCCCGCGGGTGGGCCTGCTCTCCAACGGCGAGGAGGCGACGCGCGGCAGCGCGCTGGTGGTCGAGGCCCACCAGGAGCTCGCCGAGCGCGCGGCCGGCTCGCACGCGTTCGAGTTCGTCGGCAACGTCGAGGGCGGAGACCTGGTCGTCGGGCCGCGCGGACGTGGTGGTGACCGACGGCTTCACCGGCAACATCGCGCTGAAGCTGATCGAGGGCGTCTCGCAGACGATGCTCGGCGCGATGCGCGAGGCGGCCACCTCGACGGTGCGCGCGAAGCTCGGCGGGATGCTGCTGCGCGCCGCGCTGCGCTGCCTTCCGCGAGGAGATCGACCCGGAGGCGCAGGGCGGCGCCTACCTGCTCGGCCTGCGGCGCCTCGGCGTGGTCCCGCACGGGCGCTTCACGCGCGCGGGCTTCGCCCAGGCGATCCTGCGCGCGCAGCGCGGCGCGCGCGAGGACCTCGTCGGCCAGACGCACCGCGCGCTCGAGCGAGGCGGGCGCGCTGCGCCGCTCGCCGGTGTCCGCGACGGACGCTAGCCTGCCCGAGCGATGAGCGATCCGGCGCGCGAGCAGGTCTTCGAGCTGATCCGCGCCCATCTCGCGGACGAGCTCGACCTCGACGCCGGCCGATCGGCGAGGAGACGCGCTTCAAGGAGGACCTCGAGGCCGACTCGCTGGATCTGTACACGCTCGTGCAGGAGCTCGAGGACACCTACGGCGTGCGCATGTCCGACGAGCAGGCTGCGCAGATCCTCACCGTGGGGCAGGCGGTCGACTTCGTGCTGGCCCACGAGAGGGTGAGCGATGCGGGGCGATGATGCTGCTGGCCGACCTGCTCGAGGAGCTGCCGGAGGACCTCGAGCGCCAGGTGTTCACGCACGCCTCGTGGAGCGAGCGGCGCAGCGACTCCTACACGCGACTCGCGTTTCTCGGCGACAGCGTGCTCGCGCTGGCGGTGACGGCGCACCTGTACCCGCGCCTCGAGGCCGAGCGCTTCGGCGCGGGCAGGCTCACGAAGATCCGCGCGCAGGCGGTGTCGGGCGCGTCGTGCCGCGCGGTGGCCGAGCGCCTCGCGCTGCCCGAGCGGCTGCGAGCCGCGGCGCCGCAGGCCGCCCGCGAGACGGCGCAGCGCGCTGGTCGGGACCGAGCGCGTGCTCGCCTCGGTGATCGAGGCGGTGATCGGCGCGTGCTACCTGCATGCGGGCTACGAGCGCACCGCGGAAGCGGTCGTGGAGGCCTTCGCGCCGGAGATCGAGGAGGCGCTGGAGCACCCCGTGGACTTCAAGTCGGCGCTGCAGGAGCTGCTCGCGCGGCGCGGTGCGGAGGTCGAGCTACGAGGTCACCGGCGAGCAGGGGCCGCCGCACGAGCGCACCTACGTGGTGGCGGCGCGTCGTCGATGGCCGCGAGCTCGGAAGCGGCAGCGGGCGCAGCAAGAAGCACGCCGAGCAGGAGGCCGCGCGGCTCGCGGTGGAGAGGCTCGAAGCGGAGTGAGCGCGAACGGGGCGAGGGCGCGCCGGTGCACCTGAAGTCGATCATGCTGAAGGGCTTCAAGTCCTTCCCCGACCGCACGCGGCTCGACTTCGGCCCGGGCGTGAGCGTGGTCGTGGGGCCGAACGGGTCGGGCAAGTCGAACATCACCGACGCGGTGCTGTGGGCGATGGGCGAGCAGTCGCCGCTCGCGGTGCGCGGGGCAGTCGATGCAGGACGTGATCTTCGGCGGCGGCCGCGGCGTGCAGGCGCGCAGCGAGGCCGAGGTCGAGATCGTGCTCGACAACTCCGACGGCGCGCTCGAGCTGCCGCTCAGCGAGATCTCGATCGTGCGGCGGCTCGACCGCGCGGGCGAGGGCGGCTACCGCTCAACGGCGCGCGCTGCCGGCTCACCGACGTGATCGAGCTGCTCTCGGACACGGGCCTCGGCAAGGAGACCCACTCGATCATCTCGCAGGGCCGGGTGGAGGCGATCGTCACCTCCAAGCCGCGCGAGCGGCGCATGCTGATCGAGGAGGCCGCGGGCCTCGGCAAGCACCGCAAGCGCCGCCGCCGGGCGCAGCTCAAGCTCGAGCGCACGCAGGAGAACCTCGACCGCGCGCTCGACGTCGAGCGCGAGGCGCGCACGCGGCTGCGCCCGCTCAAGCGACAGGCGGAGGCGGCCGAGCTGCACGAGCGCCTCGAGCGCCAGACGCTCGAAGCGCGGCTCGAGCTGGCGCGCGACGCCGAGCGCGTGTGTGCCGCGAAGCTGCAGGCGGCCGAGCGGCGGGCGCGGCGAGTCGCGGGACGCGCGCTCGGCGCTCGAGCGCGACGCTGCAGGAGACCGTCGACCGGCGTGGCGAGGCCGAGCGTGCGCTGGCCGAGCGTGCCGAGCGCCACGACGCGCTCGCGCGGCGCGTGTACGACGCGCGCTCGGCCCGCGAGCGGATCGCGCTGCGCGCCGAGCAGGCTGCGGGCGCGGCGGATGGCCTGCGGCGCCGGATCGAGCGCACGCGCGCGGAGCTCGAGGCGCTCGCTGCGGACGCGCCCGAGGAGCACGGGCAGCCGCAGGCGCCCAGCGGGCGGATCGCGACGCTCGAGGAGGAGCTCGCGCGCATCGACGCCACGCGCGAGCGCGAGCTGGATGCCGAGGTGGCGGAGCTGCGCGCGGCCGGCGAGCGCCACGCGCAGGCGCAGGCGGTGGCCGAGGCGGATGTGCAGCGGGCGCGCGCCGCGCGCGCCGAGGCCGACGAGCGGGCGCAGGAGAGGCGCGAGCTGCTCGCCGCCGATGAGCGCCGCGCTCAGGAGGCGCGGCGTTCCGCCGAGCGCGTGGGCGCGGAGCTCGCCGCCGCCAACCAGTTCCTGCGCGGACATGTGCGGCTCGACCGCGAGGGAGCGCCCGCGGCGCGGGCGCTGAGCGAGGAGCTGGGCGTGGCGCGACGGCTACGAGCTCGCGCTCGCCGCGGCGCTCGGCGGGCGCCTCGACGCCGCGCTCGCGCCCGACGTCGCGGGAGCGCAGGCGCTGCTCGACGCGGCGGGCGCCGACGGCGCGACGGTGCTGCTCGCGCCCGACGCGGGCGAGGGCGTGCACCCCGGCGAGTCGCGCACGCGGCCCGCGCCCGGCGCGGTGCGCCTGCTCGACCTGCTGAGCGGGCCGCCCGGCGTGCTCGAGCTCGCGCGGCGGCTGCTCGCGGACGCATGGGTCGTCGAGCGGCTCGAGGACCTTCCCGCCGACTTCGCGGGGATCGCCGCGACGCGCGGCGGGCGCGTGTGGTTCGGCTCCTACGGCGAGCTGCGCCAGCTGACGAGGGCGGAAGCGAGCGGGTGCTCGCGCGCCGCAACGAGCGCGACCGGCTGGTCGCCGCCGCGGAGCGCGCGGCGCAGGGCGAGGCCGGCGCGCGCGGCAGCGTGCGAGCGCGCGCTCGAGCAGCTGCGCGCCGCCGAGGCCGCGAGCGCGGAGGCCGACGAGCAGCTGCGCGACGCCGAGCGCCGCCTGACGGAGGCCGCGGAGGCAGCGCGGCGCAGCGAGTGGCTGATCGAGCAGCGGCGCGCCGCGCCCGCACAGGGGCCGCTCGCTGTCCGCAGGGCCGAGCTCGAGGGCGAGCTCGCGGCCGAGCGCAGACAGTCCGAGCGGCTCGAGCAGGAGCGCGTCCGGCGGCGCGCGCGGATGGAGCGGCTGCAGGCGCAGCAGGAGGCCGACGGCGCGGCGCTGCCCCGCGCGGAGCACCTCGCGCGGGCGCTCGGGTCGCTCGTCGGCGCGCTCGAGGACCGGGTGGAGGTGCTCGAGTCGGGACTCGCGGGCGACCGGCAGGCCGGGCGAGCAGATGGCCGGCGAGCTGCGCGCGTGCGCGGCGCGCGAGGCCGAGATCCAAGCGGCGCTGCGCGAGGCCGGCGAGACGGTGACGGAGGCCGAGGTGGCCGCGCAGCGCGAGCGCGAGCCAGCCGCCGAGGTTGAGCGCGGAGCTCGCAGAGATCGTCAGGCGCCTGGGCATCGAGGACGAGCACCCCGAAGGGCACGAGCACCCCGAAGGGCACGAGCACCCCGAAGGGCGCGGCCACGCCGAGGACACCCCGCTCGGCGAGGAGGAGCGCGAGGCGCTGCGCGCGCGGGTCGAGCGGCTGGAGCGCCGGCGCGAGCAGCTCGGGCCCGTGAACCCGCTCGCGCAGGAGGAGTACGCGGAGGCGGTCGCCCACGTCGAGGAGCTCGAGGCGCAGCGCGCCGACCTCGAGACGGCGCTGCGCGAGCTGCGCTCGGTGATCCGCGAAACCGACCGCCAGATCGAGGAGAGCTTCACCGAGACGTTCGCCGCGGCCGCGCGCA
Source organism: uncultured Solirubrobacteraceae bacterium (assembly GCA_963813685.1). Taxonomy (GTDB): domain Bacteria; phylum Actinomycetota; class Thermoleophilia; order Solirubrobacterales; family Solirubrobacteraceae; genus Palsa-744. The sequence goes on along the minus strand of CAWEZQ010000001.1, from coordinate 326,530 downwards.
ACTTCGAAGAGCTCGTCGGCGACGTGTTCCCGGGCGGCAGCGGCAGGCTGACGCTGGTCGAGGAAGAGCGCGGACCGCGGCCGGTGCTCGGCGGTGCGCGGCTACCCGACGGCGAGGAGGGGGGCGCGGAGCAGGACGCGGCCGAGGAGGCCGCCGAGGCCGAGGCGCAGGAGCAGGAGCGCGAGCGCGAGGGCGAGGAGGATCTGCCGGGCGTGGAGATCGAGATCACGCCCGCCGGCAAGTCCACCAAGCGCCTGTCGCTGCTGTCCGGCGGCGAGAAGTCGATGACGGCGCTCGCGTTCGTGTTCGCGGTGTTCCTCGCGCGGCCGTGCCCGTTCTACATCCTCGACGAGGTCGAGGCGGCGCTCGACGACCTGAACCTCGACCGCTTCCTGGCGCTGCTGCGCCGCTACTCCGAGCGCGCCCAGTTCATCGTGATCACGCACCAGAAGCGCACGATGGAGGCCGCCGACTGGCTGTACGGCGTCTCGATGGGCGGCGACGGCGTCTCGAAGGTGCTCTCGCGGCGCCTGCCGCCGGATGCCCAGCAGGCGCTGCGGCCGGAGGTCGCCGAGGTGGCGTAGCGCCCGCTGCTATCGTCGCGCCGCCCGTGGCGCGCGAGTGGAGCGAACTGTTCATCACCGGGGAGGCGTCCGCGCCGCCGGACGGCGCAGATGGCGGCGGCGAGCAGGAGGGCGGCCGCAGGCGCGGCCTGTTCAGGCGCCTGCGCGAGAGCATGGCGAAGACCCGCCAGGCGCTCGGCTCGGAGATCCAGGCGACGCTGTTCGCGCGCGCTCGACGAGCACACCTGGGAACGCCTCGAGGAGGCGCTGATCATGGCCGACGTCGGCGCGGCCACGACCGCGTCGGTCGTGCAGACGCTCGAGGCCGAGGCGGGCTCCGGCGAGATCGAGGGCGGCGAGGCGCTGAGCGAGCGCCTGATCGACCTGCTCGCGCAGACCGCGAGCGCGGGCGACGGGCGCATCGACATCCGCGCGAAGCCGACCGTGATCATGGCGGTGGGCGTCAACGGCACCGGCAAGACGACGACGATCGGCAAGCTCGCGTGGCACCTGCGCGAGGAGCTCGGCCTCGACGTCCTGCTCGGCGCGGCCGACACCTTCCGCGCGGCGGCGGCCGAGCAGCTCGAGGGCTGGGCGCAGCGGGCGGGCTGCGAGATCGTCACGGGCGCGCGCGGGCTCCGATCCCGGCGCGGTCGCCTTCGAGGCGATCGCGCAGGCGCGCGCGCAGCGGCGTCGACGTCGTGATCGTCGACACGGCGGGCGCCTGCACACGCAGGACGACCTGATGGGCGAGCTCGCGAAGGTGCGCCGCGTGATCGCGCGCCAGCTCGAGGGCGCACCGCACGAGACGCTGCTCACGCTCGACGCGACCACCGGCCAGAACGGGCTGCGCCAGGCGCGGCTGTTCGCGGAGTCGGCGAACGTCACCGGGGTCGTGCTGACGAAGCTCGACGGCACCGCGCGCGGCGGGATCGCGCTGGCGATCGCGCGCGAGCTGTGATCTGCCGGTGAAGCTGATCGGCGTCGGCGAGTCGGTCGAGGACCTGCGGCCCGTTCGACCCCGAGGATTTCGCCCGCGCGCTCATCGAGGAGCGCTGAGCTCGTTCTAGGCAGCCGGGCTTTGCAGGGGTAACCTGGGACACATGAGTTGGGTTGTCTGGGTGGTTGCAGCGTGTCTGCTGGGCGTCGGCGAGATGCACACCAACGGCTTCTACCTGCTGCCGTTCGCGATCGGCGCGGCGCTCGCCGCGGTCGTCAGCCTGCTCGGCGTCGGCGCGCTGCTCGCCGCGATCGTGTTCCTCGCGGTCTCGGCTGCTCGTGCTCGCCGCGCTGCGCCCGGTGGCGCGCCGCCATCGCCGGCTGCCGCCGGCGATCCGCACGGGCGCGGCCGCGCTGGTCGGGCAGCACGCGATGGTGCTCGAGCGGATCGCCAACGACGAGGGCGTCGGCTGCGTGCAAGATCGACGGCGGCGAGGTGTGGACCGCGCGCAGCTTCGACGACACGAGGTGATCGCCGCGGGGGAGCGCGTCGAGGTGGTCGAAATCCGGGGCGCGACGGCGCTCGTGATGCACGTAGAAAGGAGGCGCCACGATGGCCGCTCTGATCGTCGTCATCGTCGTGGTCGTTGTTCGCGCTGGTCGTCGCCGCGCGCGCGATCCGCGTGATCCCGCAGGCGCGCGCCGGCGTGGTCGAGCGGCTCGGCCGCTACAGCCGCACGCTCGAGCCGGGCCTCGACGATCATCACCCCGTTCATCGAACGCGTGCGGCCGCTCGTGGACCTGCGCGAGCAGGTCGTCAACTTCTCGCCGCAGTCGGTGATCACCGAGGACAACGTCGTCGTGGGGATCGAGACGGTCCTCTACTTCACGATCACCGACCCGCGCTCGGCCACGTACGAGATCGCCAACCCGCTGCAGGCGATCGAGCAGCTGACCGTCACCACGCTGCGCAACGTGATCGGCGGGCTGACGCTCGAGGCGACGCTGACCGCGCGCGAGAACGTCAACACCGAGCTGCGCACCGTGCTCGACGAGGCGACCGGCAAGTGGGGGATCACGCATCAACCGCGTCGAGATCAAGTCGGTCGACCCGCCGCCGGACATCAAGACCGCGATGGAGAAGCAGATGCGCGCCGAGCGCGACCGGCGCGCGGCGATCCTCACCGCCGAAGGCGAGAAGCAGTCGCAGATCCTCACCGCCGAGGGCGCCAAGCAGGCCGCCGTGCTGACCGCCGAGGGCGAGCGCCAGGCGGCGATCCTGCGCGCCGAGGGCGAAGCCAAGGCGATCGACACGGTCTTCCAGGCGATCCACGACGGGCGCCCCGACCGCGAGCTGCTGAGCTACGAATACCTGAAGATGCTGCCGCAGCTGGCCGAAGGCGACGCCAACAAGGTGTTCGTCGTGCCGTCCGAGTTCGCCCAGGCGTTCGGCGGCATCGGCGAGGCGCTGCGGCGCCGGCGGATCGAGCCGCCGCCCGGCCGACGGCAAGCCCGCGCCCGGGCCGCCGCGGAGCCGGCGCGAGCGCGTCGAGCCGCCGCGCGAGCGCCGCGCCGCGGACGCGGCCGCCGCGCCGCGCGCCGAGGCGCGAGCGCGCCGCGCGGCGCGCTCGCGATGGCTGCGAGAATCCAGGGCGATGTTCGACTCGCTCGCCGAGAAGCTGCAGGCGACGCTCGCCGACGTGCGCCAGCGCGGCAGCCTGACCGAGCAGGACGTCGACGCGGCGATGCGCGAGATCCGCCTCGCGCTGCTCGAGGCCGACGTCAACTTCAAGGTCGTCCGGCAGTTCACCTCGCAGCTGAAGGAGCGCTGCCTCGGCGCCGACGTGGTCGGCGCGGCTGAACCCCGGCCAGCAGGTGGTGAAGATCGTCGCGCGAGGAGCTGACCGCGCTGATGGGCGGCGCCTCCGCCGGGCTGAGCTTCTCGCCGCGGCCCGCCGACCGTGATCCTGATGGCCGGCCTGCAGGGCTCGGGCAAGACGACGGCGACGGCGAAGCTCGCGCGCTACCTGCGCGAGGAGCACGGCTCGAGCGGTGGCGGTCGCCGCCTGCGACGTCTACCGCCCGGCGGCGGTCGAGCAGCTCGTCAAGGTCGGCGCGCAGGCCGGCGCGGAGGTCTACGAGCAGGGCACCGACGCGCGACCCCGTCGAGATCGCCACGTGGGCGCTCGACCGCGCGCGCGAGGAGGGCAAGGACGTGCTGATCGTCGACACCAGCGGGCGCCTGCACGTCGACGAGGAGCTGATGGACGAGCTCGTGCGCATGCGCGACGCGGTGAAACCGCACGACGTGCTGCTCGTGCGTCGACGCGATGACCGGCCAGGACGCCGTCAACGTCGCCGAGAGCTTCGCCGAGGCGGTGCAGTTCGACGGCGTCGTGCATGACCAAGCTCGACGGCGACGCGCGCGGCGGCGCGGCGCTGTCGGTCAAGGCCGTCACCGGCAAGCCGATCCTGTTCGCCTCCACCGGCGAGAAGCTCGAGCAGTTCGAGCGCTTCCACCCCGACCGCATGGCGCAGCGGATCCTCGGCATGGGCGACGTGATGAGCCTGATCGAGAAGGCCGAGCGCGAGTTCGACGAGGACGACGCGCGCGACGCTCGAGCGCAAGCTGCGCCGCAACGAGTTCGGGCTCGACGACTTCCTCGACCAGCTGCAAGACGATCCGGCGAATGGGGCCGCTGACGAGCCTGCTCGGGATGATCCCCGGGCTTCGCCGGCCACCAGCTGCAGAACATGAAGGTCGACGAGCGCGAGCTCGACCGCATCCAGGCGATCATCCTCTCGATGACGCCCGAGGAGCGCCGCCGGCCCGAGCTGATCAAGGGCTCGCGGCGGCTGCGCATCGCGCGCGGGCTCGGGCACGAACGTGCAGCAGGTCAACCGCCTGTCAAGCAGTTCGGGCAGATGCGCAAGATGATGCGCCAGGTGGGCCGCGGCAAGATGCCGGACATCGGCGCGCTGATGCGCGGCGCGCGCTGAGGCGCAGCCCGGCCTCGGCGCGGGCGCACCGTCTAAGCTCTCTGCGGCAGAGCTATCCGGCACGATCGAGCAGAGAGGAAAACGTGGCGGTAAGGCTCAGGCTCACGCGAGTGGGCGGCAAGAAGGACCCGATATGGCGCGTCGTCGTCGCCGACCAGCGCTCGCCGCGAGACGGTCGCGTGATCGAGACGATCGGCCACTACAACGCGCAGACCGATCCCTCGACGATCGTGATCGACGAGGAGCGCGCGCGCAGCTGGCTGGCGCGCGGCGCGCAGCCGTCGGACACGGTGCGCAAGCTGCTGCGCATCCAGGGCATCGAGACCCGGGCGGGCTAGCGCGCCGGGCGAGCTGGCAGCGAGATGCCGAGCGAGATCCCGAGGCAGCTGCTCGAGTACCTGGCCGAAGGGCTCGTCGACGAGCCCGACGCGGTGTCGGTCGAGCAGTTCGAGGAGGACGACGGCACGATCGTGCTCGAGCTGTGCGTCGGCCGCGGACGACTACGGCCGCGTGATCGGCCGCGGCGGGCGCACCGCGCACGCGCTGCGCACGGTCGTCAAAGCGGCGGCGGCCGGCGAGGGCTCGCCACGTGCTCGTCGACATCGTCGATTGAGCGCGCGCCGTCGGGCGCGCGAGCGCGCAGGTGCGGCGAGCGAGGCCGGCGCTGAGCTGCAGGCCGGGCGCGTCGGGCGCCCGCACGGCCTCGACGGGAGCTTCTACGTGACCGCGCCCGCGTGCCGCGCCTGCTGAGCGCTCGGCGCGAGCCGTGCACGGTCGGCGGGCGCAGCGGCGCGAGATCGTGCGCCGCGCGGGCACCGACGCAGCGGCCGATCGTGCGCCTCGAGGGCGTCGAGGACCGCGCGCGCCGCCGAGGCGCTGCGCGGGCTCGGCGCTGACGGTCGCCGCCGCGCACGCGCCCCGTGCTCGCCGAGGGCGAGTGGTGGGCGCACGAACTGGAGGGCTGCGAGGTGCTGCGACGGCGAGCGGCTGCTCGGCACGGTCGACGCGGCTGCTCGAGCTGCCCTCCTGCGAGGCGCTCGAGGTGACGCGCGCCGCGGCGGCGAGCCGCTGCTCGTGCCGATGGTCAAAGACGCGATCCGCGCGGTCGACGCCGCCGCGCAGGCGGATCGAGGTGGACGTCGAGTTCCTCGACCTGCCGAGGAGCCGTCGGCCGGGCGAGGACGGCGATGGAGATCGACGTCTTCACGCTGTTCCCCGAGTGGTTCGAGTGGTTCGCCGCGCAGCGCCACGTGCGCAACGTGCTCGCCGCGGGCTCGAGCTCGAGTGCGTGAACTACCGCGAGCACACGCCGCTGAGCGGCGGCCAGGTCGACGACACGCCGTTCGGCGGCGGCGCCGGGATGGTGCTGCGCGTCGACGTGCTCGACAGCGCGCTGCGCGCGCACTACGGCGTCGACCCGGTGGAGCTGCGCGCGCGCGGCGCGTGATCGCGCTGGCGCCCGGCGGGCGGCTGCTCGACGAGCAGCTCGTGGACGGAGCTCGCCGCGCGAGCCGGCGCTGACGCTGCTGTGCGGCCGCTACGAGGGCTTCGACGAGCGCATCGTCGAGCACTTCGTGCAGCGACGTGGTCTCGATCGGGCGCTACGTGCTGAGCGGCGGCGAGCTCGCCGCGATGGTGCTGTGCGACGCCGTCCTGCGCAAGCTGCCCGGGCGCGCTCGGCGACGAGCGCTCGGCGAGCGAGGAGTCCTTCAGCGCGGCGCTCGAGGGCGACCCCGAGTACCCGCACTACACGCGCCCGGCCGAGTACCGCGGCTGGCGCGTGCCCGAGGTGCTGCTCTCGGGCCACCACGAGCGGATCGAGCAGTGGCGGCGCGAGCGCAGCCGCGAGCGCGGCGGGCGCCGGCGCGGCGCCGGCGTGCGCTGACGCATCGGCAGTGACGCGGCGCCGCGGCTGTCCGCTACCATTGCTGCGCGCGCCGGCCGCCACACCGTTGCGGATCGCCCCGGTCGCACAAGGCGCCCCTCTTTCCTCATGAGCAGCGTCATCGAAACCATCGAGCGCGCGCAGCTGCGCCGCGTTCCGAACTTCGCGCCGGGCGACCGCGTGAAGGTCCACTTCCAGGTGATCGAGGGCACGCGCCGCCGCGTGCAGGTGTTCGAGGGCGTCGTGATCAAGCGCCAGGGGCATGGCGTGCGCGAGACCTTCACCGTGCGCAAGCAGTCCTTCGGCGTCGGCGTCGAGCGCATGTTCCCGGTGCACTCGCCGAAGATCGAGCGCATCGAGCTGGCCGCGCGCGGCGACGTGCGCCGCGCCAAGCTCTACTACCTGCGCGACCGCGTCGGCAAGCGCGCGCGCGTGCGCGAGCGCCGCTACACCGGTCCCGAGGAGACGATCGAGCCCGGGCTGCTGCACGAGCCCGCGGAGGCGACCGACGCAGACGGCATGACCGCGGAGGAGGCGGTCGGCGAGGTCCTCGAGCAGCGACGGCGCCGCAGACGGCGCGGCCGTGGCCGAGGGCTCAGAGCAGGGCGGCTCTCGCCGGCGCGGAGAGCGAGGCGCCGGCGGCAGGCCGAGGCCGACCGCCGAGCCGGAGGCCGCCGACGCGGACGCCGGCGACGCCGAGAGCTCCGGCGAGGCCACGGCCGAGCCGCAATCCTCCTCCGATGCCGGCGATGCCCAGGAGGGCGTACGCCGGCGACGCAGCCGGCGTGAGCACCGCGACGAAAGCCGCCAAGAAGCGCAAATCGACCACGGCCTCGGTCGTCGAGCTGGTCCTCATCATCGCCGTCGCGCTCGGCCTCGCGCTCGCCATCCAGGCGTGGATCGTCAAGCCCTACCGCATCCCCAGCGGCTCGATGGAGCCGACGCTGTCGATCGGCCAGCGCGTGCTGGTCAACCGCATCGGCAAGCACTTCAGCAAACCGCACGTCGGCGAGATCGCCGTGTTCCACCCGCCCGAAGGACGCCCAGCAGGAGGCGTGCGGGCCCGAACGCCGCACGTGATCAAGCCGGGCGGCGCCGCGTGCGCGGAGCCGGTGCCCGAAGAAGGCCGAGCGTCAACTTCATCAAGCGCATCGTCGCCGGCCCGGGCGACGTGATCTCGATCGTCGAAGGCCACGTGATCCGCAACGGCAAGCGCGAGAAGGACTCCTACATCCGCCCATGCGGCTCGAGCCCCGAGTGCAACTTCCCCACGCCGATCAAGATTCCGCGCCGGGCACTGGTTCATGATGGGCGACAACCGTGGCGAATCCGACGACAGCCGCTTCTGGGGACCAGTCCCCACCGGATGGATCATCGGCGGGGCCTTCGCCACCTACTGGCCGCCCGACCGCATCGGATTCTTCTAGCGGCGACGGTAGCCTGCGATCGCGACGGCCCGAGCCTCCCGCGCGGCCAGCGCGCGCGGCACGGCGCCGCAAACGCCGCGCGCGTCGAGCGGCAGCGGCGCCTGTTCGCGTTCGACCGCCGCCTCGGCGTGCGCCTCGTCGCCGGCGCCGACGAGGCGGGCCGCGGCTGGCTCGCCGGACCGCTCGTGGCGGCCGCGCGTGCTGTTCGACTACGACGCGCTGACCACGCGCGAGCTGCGCGCGCTGAGCGCGCTGAACGACTCCAAGCAGCACACCGCCGAGGCGCGCGAGGAGCTCTACCCGCTCGTGCTGCGCAGCGCCGCGCGCGTGGTCGTCGTCTCGCGCTGCGTGCGCGGGATCGACGAGCGCGGGCTGCACAAGACGAACCTCGCCGCGCTGCGCGATGCGCTGCGCGGCGTCACCGCGGACGTCACCGGCGAGGTGCTGTGCCTCGTCGACGGCTTCTCGGTGCGCGAGTTCGAGCGCCCCCAGCGCGCGATCGTGGACGGCGACGCCACGAGCGCGGCGATCGCGGCCGCGTCGATCGTCGCCAAGGTCACGCGCGACCGCTACATGCACCACGCCGACGGCGAGCACCCCGGCTGGAGCTTCGCCGAGCACGTCGGCTACTCCACGCCCGTCGCACCGCGAGGCGATCCTGCGCCAGGGCGTCTCGCCGCTGCACCGCATGTCCTTCCAGTCGCTCGCCTACCAGCAGCTCGCGCTGTAGCGCTACATGACTCGGGCCATTCGTGGCCGAGCGCGCCGTCGTCGACGGGCGGCGAGCCGCGGCGCTGCCCGCGGACGCCGGCGTGCTCGCGCTCGCCGCGGGCATGAACCCCGGAATGTCCTCCTGGATCGCGCTGCGCCGGCGCGTCCGGCTCGAGGCCGGGCAGCGCGTCCTGGTGCTCGGCGCCACCGGGAGCGCCGGGCGCATGGCGATCCAGGTTGCGAAGTTCCTCGGGGCGGGCTGTCACAGCGGCGGGACGCGATGAAGAGCGGCTCGCCGCGCTCGGGGCGCTCGGAGTGATAGAGCCGGTCGCCCCCGCCTGGCCGCCCAGCGAGGTCGAGGCCGCGTGGGGCGCGCAGAGCGCGCCGGGACAGCGGATCGTGCTCACCCCTTGACAGAGCGCCCTACGCGCTCACCATGCCGCCTCGAGATGCTCCAGCCGGATCAGGCGGCACGAGCCGTCCACGAGCACGCCGATCGCGTCGAAGCGGATCTCCCGCGCGCGCGGGCGGCCTCGGCCGCGTTCGGCGAGCCACGCGGCGGCCGCCCTGCGGATGCGCAGGCGCTGCTTCGCGCGCAGCCCCGCAAGCGGCTCTGAGCCGGGCGCCACCGGCGTGCGGCCGCTCACCTGGCGCGTCTTCACCTCGGCGAACACGATCACGCCGCCGTCGAACGCCACGAGGTCGAGCTCGCCGGCTGGAGTGCGGGCGTTGCGATCGAGCAGCTCGAAGCCCAGCCGCTGCAGGTGCGAGGCCGCGAGGCGCTCGCCGAGGCGCGCGAGCTCGCGGCGGTGAGCGTCGCGCACCCTGAAGGGCACGGGCGGGCGCCCGGCGGACGGCGTGGGGGCGTCGCGGTTCACACCCCCGCAAGCTAGGCCGCGCCTGGGATGGGACGCTCGGCCCGGGCGCACAGTGAGATCGGCCCGGGCGCACATTCGGCGGCGCTCGGCCCGGGCGCACATTCGGCGCCGATCGGCCCGGGCGCACATTCGGCGCGCGGCGGCCCGGGCGCATGTGCGGCGCCCGCTCCGCGGGCGCACAGCTGCCCGGCGGCGGGCGCACAGCTGCCCGGCGGCGGGCGCGCGGAGGTTGGCCAGCTCCGCGCGCCCTGCCGGGCGCGGAGCTAGGACGCGCCGATCAGGTACGGGCGCGACGGCGTCGAGCCCCTACGCCTCCCTGTGCCCTTCAGCGTGCCCGTGCCCTTCAGCGTGCCTGTGCCCTTCGCGGTGCGCGGCCGCTGCGATGCGCGCGGGCGCTTCGCGTCCTCGCGCTCGCTCGTGGGCCCGCTCTCCGCGCGCGCGGCGCCGGCCTGGCCCTCGGCGTGCTCGGCGTCGCTGATCGCCCAGCCGACGCGCTCGATCAGCTGCGCGGCCGCATGGCCGCTCGAGAGGTGTACGGAGCGCACGTGCTCGTCGAGCAGCACGGGCGCCTCGCCCTGTAGGGAATTGGGATCTGTGGTGACGATGATCCTTGGCATCACGGCTCCTTTTGCGGATGGGGAGGGGTACCCCGTGCGCACGCCCTGGGGAGCGTGCGTACGGGGCAGAGGGAGGTCCGGGGAGGGTGCGGAGCCCCTCCCCGGACAGGAGGAGGAGACAGGTCAGGCGGGTGAACAGCGCCCGACCAACTCCACCGGCGCCGAGGGAGCGCCGGTCGTGGCTTCCCACCGGGCGGACGCATCCGCCGAGAGGCATGTCACGTGGTCGAGCATTGTACACAAATATTATCGAGAAACTGAAACTTGTCAAGCGCCGAGCTGAGCGGCCCTTTCCGGACGCGGGGCGAGCGGCCTTTCGAGGGCCGCGCGAGCGGTGCCCGGCGTGAGCCCGCCGGCCCGCGCAGATCCGCGCTACGCTCGGCGCCGTGAGGGTCTCGGGGAGCGAGCAGGCACAGCGCAGCGAGCACCCTGCCGGGCACAGGCACGCGCAGGGCAACGGGCAGGCGCCGCAGGCGGACCTGGGGTCGCTCGACTTCTGGGGTTTGCCGGCGCAGGAGCGCGACCGCGTGTTCGCGGAGCTGAGGCGCGAGCGGCCGATCTCGCGGCACGAGCCGCCCGAGGACATCCTGGGGCTGCCCGACCAGGAGCGCAACGGCTATTGGGCGATCGTGCGCTACGAGGACGTGAGGAGCATCTCGCGCCACCCCGAGACGTACTGCTCGGGCCAGGGCACGCAGTTCGGCGACGCGCCGCCCGAGTTCCTGGAAGCGTCGATGTCGTTCCTCGCGATGGACGCTCCGCGGCACACGAAGCTGCGCGGGCTCGTGTCCTCCGCGTTCACGCCGCGCCAGGTCGCGCGCATCGAGGACGGGATCAGGCAGAACGCGCGGCGCATCGTCGAGGAGGCGGCGCCCACGGGCGGCGGGGATTTCGTGGAGCTGATCGCAAAGCGGCTGCCGCTGGTCACGATCTCGGACATGATCGGGGTGCCCGCGGAGGACCGCGAGCGGGTGGTCACTGCGGCGGACCTGCTCGTCACCGCCTCAGACCCCGAGGCGTTCGGCGAGCGCCTGCCGATCGAAGTGCTGGGCGAGGCGCTGTGGACGCTCACCGCATTCGCCACGGAGCTCGCGGTGCACCGCGAACAGCACCCGGGCGAGGACCTGATGAGCGCGCTGGTGCAGGCCGAGGTGGACGGCGAGCGCCTGACCCACCAGGAGATCGCGGCGTTCTTCGTGCTGCTGGCGGTGGCGGGCAACGACACCACCCGTCACACCACCTCGCACGCGCTGCGCGCGCTCAGCGAGAACCCCGCGCAGCGGGCGCTGCTGCTCGAGGATCCCGACGCGCGGCTGCCGGCGGCGGTGGAGGAGTTCGTGCGCTGGGCCACTCCGGTGCTCACCTTCCGCCGCACCACCACGCGCGAGGTGGAGCTCCACGGGGAGCTGCTTGCGCCCGGCGAGAGGGTGGTGCTCTTCTACCACTCCGCCAACCGCGACGAGCACGCGTTCGAGGACCCGGGGCGCTTCGACATCACGCGCGATCCCAACCGCCACCTCGGCTTCGGCGGCGGCGGGCCGCACTACTGCCTCGGCGCGTCGCTCGCGCGCACGCAGCTGCGCTCGCTGTTCGGCGAGATGCTGCGCGTGTTCCCCGACATCGAGGCGCAGGAGCCCGAGCTGCTGCGCAGCGCGTTCATCCACGGCGTGAAGCGCATGGACTGCTCGTTCACGCCGCGCGCATGACGGGAGGCGACGCGCCCGCACGCGGCCGGGGCCCCGAATCGCTCGATGGCGTCACGGGCTTCATGGGCATGCGCTGGGACGATCCGCAGACGGTGCGCCTGCGGATCCGCGACGAGCTGATCAACCGCGGCGGCCTGCTGTCGGGCGTGGCGACGTTCGCGCTGGTGGACTACTGCATGGGCTCCACGCTGTGGGCGCAGACCTCGCCGGGCGAGCGGATCGCCACGATCAACATCTCGATCAACTACGTGCAGACCGCGGTGGAGGGCGAGATCGTGTGCCGCAGCACGCTCGACCGGCGCAACCGCTCGACCGCGGTGATGCGCTCGGAGGTGACGCACGAGGACGGCAGGCTGCTCGCGACCGCGGTGGGCAGCTACACGATCTTCACCAAACGGCCGCGCGCGGCCGAGGCGGCGCAGCGCGAGGCGTGAGCGGCGTGTCCGAGCAGAACGTGGAGGTGGTGCGGCGCAGCTGGGAGCACTTCCGTACGACCGGAGGCCCCGACGAGGAGCTGCTCGCGCCGGGCTTCGTGTGGGACATGTCCACCTTCCGCGGCTGGCCCGAGCAGCAGCAGTACGAGGGCGCGGGGGGCGTGCGCGCGTTCCTGCGCGAGTGGGTGGGCGCGTTCGATGACCGGTCGATCGAGCTCGAGTCGGTGCACGACGCCGGCGAGGATGTCGTGTGAGCGCGGTGGGCGCCAGGCGCGCGGCGGATCGCGATGAGCGCGGGAGCGACGCGCGCACCCCGCGCGCGCTCACGATCGCCGGCTCGGACTCCGGCGGCGGCGCGGGCATACAGGCGGACCTGAAGGCGTTCGCGCGCTGCGGCGTGCACGGCATGTGCGCGATCACCGCGATCACCGCCCAGAACACCACGGGCGTGAGCGCGATCCATCCGGTGCCCGCGGAGATCGTGCTCGCACAGGTGCGCGCGGTGGCGTCGGACATCGGCGTGGACGCGGTCAAGGTGGGCATGCTCGGCACGCGCGGAGATCGCGCTGGCGGTGGCGCGCGCGCTCGACGAGCTGCCGGCGGGCACGCCGGTGGTGGTCGACCCGGTGATGGTGGCCGAGTCGGGCGCGCGGCTGCTGGACGCGAGACGCGCACGAGCGCGCTCGTGCGAGGAGATCCTGCCGCGCGCGAGCGTGCTCACGCCGAACCTGCCCGAGGCGCGCGCTGCTCGCCTGCCGCGCCGCGGCGCGCAGGGCGACGACGGACGAGCGAGGACGCTCGAGCTGGCGCGCGCGGTGCTCGCGCTCGGCCCGCGCGCGGTCGTGCTCACGGGCGGGCACCGCGCGCGCGCCGTCGACCTGTTCCTCGACCGGCGCGGGGGCGAGCCGGTCGAGATCGAGGGCGAGCGCCACCCCGACGGCGCGGCGCACGGCTCCGGCTGCACGCACTCCTCAGCGCTGGCCGCGCAGCTCGCGCTCGGGGCCACGCCGCTGCAGGCCGCGCGCGCGGCGCGCGAGCTCGCGGGCGAGGCGGTCGCGCACGGTCTGCGCGACGTCGGCGCGGGCGCGGGGCCGGTGGACGTCCTGGGGCTCGCGGCGATGCGCGGCGCCGGCCGTGGCCGTGCGCGCGGTTTGCCATAATCCGACGCACGATGAAGCTGCTGCGGATGAAGCCCGGTCATGGTGAGATCGTGCTCGCCGAGGGCGACGTCGAGGTGCCCGAGCAGGAGCGCGAGCTGATCGAGGCCTTCCGGCGCGAGCTCGACGCGGGCATGTGGGCGGCCGTGCCGACCGAGACGCCCGGCGGCCGCCGCGAGGCCGAGCTCGTGCAAGAGCTTCGCCGACGTGCCGCGCGACGCCGAGCGCGTGATCTTCTTCCCGCGCGCCGCCGGCGGCGCGCCGCCGACGCGCGCTGTAGGGCCGGCGTGCCGCTCGCGCTGGGCACCGCGGCGCTGGTGCTCGTGGTGCTGCTGTGGGAGCTCGCGCGCCCACGCTGCGCGCGCGCGCTCGCGCGCGCCGCGAGCTGCGCGAGCGGCGCCGCACGCGAGGCGGCTGCAGAACGGCTATGACCCCGGCCGCGAGCGTCGCGCCGAGCAGCGCGCGCGCGAGCTGCTGCGCTCGTGCGTCGAGGAGGAGGACTGGGCGATGTACCGCGACCTCGGCTTCCTGCGCGTGTGGGGCGGCGCTGCGGCGACGCGCGCGGCCGCGGCGCGAGGCGCGCTCCTACGCCTACCTGATCTACCCGCACAAGCCGATCGTCGCCTACGTGCCGCAGACGGGCGAGCTGCTGAACGAGTACTGCGTGGCGTTCCCCGACCACTCGCAGGCCCTACGGCAGCGCGCGGCTGCCCGACTCCGACGACGTGCTCGCCAAGTGGATGGCGCTGACGCGCCGACGAGCGGCGGCTGATCGCGCGAGCGCCAACATGCACCTGCCGGGCCGCCAGGTCGACCCCGAGCGGGTGCGCCGCGACCTCGCGCGCCTGGCGCGCTGGGAGCGCGAGCGCGAGCGGCGTCGCGGCAGATAGTGTGCGCGCCGCGTGAGCACCGCGCCAGGCCTTCGACGTCAAGCACCGCAGCCGCGCCCTCACCGAGGGGCCCGAGCGCGCGGCCGCGCGCGCCTACCTGCACGGGATCGGCTACTCCGCCGAGGACCTCGCCAAGCCGATCGTCGGCGTCGCGCACTCGTGGATCGAGACGATGCCGTGCAACTTCAACAACCGCGTGCTCGCGGCGAAGGTCAAGGAGGGCATCCGCGCGGCGGGCGGCACGCCGATGGAGCTCAACACGATCGCGATCTCCGACGGGATCACGATGGGCACCGCGGGCATGCGCGCGTCGCTGGTCTCGCGCGAGGTGATCGCCGACTCGATCGAGCTGGTCGCCTCGCGCGCACCACTTCGACGCGCTCGTCACGATCTCCGGCTGCGACAAGACGATCCCCGGCACGGTGATGGCGCTCGCGCGCCTGGACATCCCCGGGCTGATGCTCTACGGCGGCTCGATCCGCCCGGGCCACTTCAAGGGCGAGGAGGTCACGATCCAGCAGGTGTTCGAGGCGGTCGGCGAGTTCGCGTCGGGCAAGATCACCGAGGACGGAGCTGCACGAGCTCGAGGAGGTCGCCTCGCCCGGGCGCGGGCGCCTGCGGCGGCCAGTTCACGGCCAACACGATGGCGATGGCGTTCGAGGCGCTCGGCATCTCGCCGGCGGGCTCCGCGATGGTGCCGGCCGAGGACGGGCGCAAGCTCGAGGTGGCGCGCGCAGTGCGGCGAGCTCGTGATGGACGTGCTGCGCCGCGGCCAGCGCCCGAGCGAGGTGATCACCAAGCCGGCGCTCGAGAACGCGATCGCGGCGGTCGCGACGAGCGGCGGCTCGACCAACGGCGTGCTGCACCTGCTGGCGGTGGCGCGCGAAATGGGCGTGCCGCTCGAGATCGACGAGTTCGACGCGATCTCCGAGCGCACGCCGCTGCTGTGCGACCTGCAGCCCGGCGGCCAGTACGTGGCCACCGACCTGTACGAGGCGGGCGGCGTGCCGCTGGTGCTCAAGCGCCTGCAGCGAAGCGGGCGTGCTGCACGCGCGACGCGCCCACGGTCACCGGCCGCACGATCGGCGAACACGCCGAGGAGGCGCGCGAGACCGAGGGCCAGCGCGTCGTGCGCCCGCTCGACGAGCCGCTCAAAGCCGACCGGCGGCTTCGCGATCCTGCGCGGCAACGTCGCGCCCGACGGCTGCGTGGTCAAGCTCGCCGGGCCACGAGCGCCGCAAGCACACCGGCCCGGCGCGCGTGTTCGACGGCGAGGAGGCCGCGATGGCGGCGGTGCTCGCGCACGAGATCAAGGACGGCGACGTGGTCGTGATCCGCGACGAGGGCCCCGCGGGCGGCCCGGGGATGCGCGAGATGCTGGCGGTCACCGGCGGCGATCGTCGGCGAGGGCCTCGGCGAGACCGTCGCGCTGATCACCGACGGGCGCTTCTCGGGCGCCACGCACGGCTTCATGGTCGCGCACGTCGCGCCCGAGGCGGTCGCGCGGCGGGCCGATCGGCGCGCTCGCGGACGGCGACGAGATCACGATCGACGTCGACGCGCGCACGCTCGACGTGGCGCTCGACGACGAGCAGATCGCCGAGCGCCTCGCGGCCTACGCGCCGCCGCCGCGCGCCGACGAGCACGTGGACGTGGCGATCCAGAAGTACGCGAAGCTCGTGGGCAGCGCCGCCGAGGGCGCCGTCGCGCGCTGAGGAGCGCGTGCCTCCCACCCGTCGCGCGCTGAGGCGCGCCGCTACTCGGCGAGGAAGTCGCTCAGCAGCGCGTTGAACTCGGCGGGGCGCTCGAGCATCGCCATGTGCCCGGTGTCGGCGAACAGCACCTTGCGCGAGTTGGGGATCAGCTGCTGCGAACACGTCGGCGTCGCGCACCGTGATGAGCCTGTCCTTGTCGCCCCACACGATCAGCGTCGGGCAGGCGATCTCGGGCAGGCGCTCGCGCACGTTGTAGTGCGACCATCGCCTCGAGCGCGCCGATGAAGCCGGGCGTGCCGGCGCCGCGCAGCTGCTCGGCGGCGAGCGGCGCGGACAGCTGCGACGGGTGCGCGGTGACGAGCGCGAGCGCGGCGGCGCGCGAGCGCGGGCGCAGCGCCACGGCGTCCGAGCGCGCGGCGAGCCACGCGAAGCCCGCGGCGAGGATCCGCGCGGTGCGGCGCAGCGTGGGCAGGCGCGCGCAACGCGCGCGGGTCGTCATAGGTGGAGACGCCGGCGGCGGAGACGAGCACGAGCCGCTCGACGCGCTGCGGGAACGCGATCGCGAGCTCCGCGCCGATGAAGCCGCCCATCGAGTTGCCGACCACCGCTGCGGCGTCGATCCCGAGCGCGTGCAGCACGCCGTCGAGGATGCGCGCGTAGCCGGAGATCGAGATCTCGCGCGAGGGCATCGGCGAGTGGCCGAAGCCGGGCAGGTCGAGCGCGACCACGCGGCGCTCCTGCGCGAGCACCGGCAGCTGCTCCAGCCAGTTCTGCCAGGACCCGGAGAGCCCGTGCACGAACACCACCGGCGGCAGCTCTCCGGAGCCGAGCGCGATCATGTTGACGGGGCGGCCCTCCACGGTGACCCAGCGCTGGTGCTCGCGCCAGTCGACGTCCAGCCACGCCGAGCGGCACGCGGCGTCCACGGCGGACGCGCCGAGGCCCGCGCGGGCGTGCCCGTTGAGGTGTGCCGGGGGCGTGCTCCCGAGCGCTCACGGCGGCCAATCTACCCCACGCGCGAGCGCGCCGAGCACGCCCCGGGCAGGCGGCGAGGACCCCGGCGGCGAAAATAGGCGGGATGGCCACGGCCGCGCAACCCGAACAGGCAGCCGCTCGATCCCGGCGTGGCAGCAGGCGATGGCGCTGCTCGGGCGAGGATCTGCGCGGCGCGACGCGGCGGCGCGCACGCGCCGCGCGTACTGCGTCGACCTCGCGCAGTTCGCGCGCTGGGCCGCGGAGCAGGCGCCTGGAGCCCGCGGACGTCGGCGCAAAGGCGGTGCGCCGCTACATCGCGCACCTCTCCGAGGAGGGCGCCGCGCCGAGCACCAGCGCGCGCAAGCTGGCGGCGCTGCGGGCGCTGTTCTCGAGCCAGCGCGAGCACGGGCGTGATCGCGCAGAACCCCGCCGACCTGGTGTCGCACGCCGCGCCGGCCCGCGCACCTGCCGCGCGTGCTGAGCGCGCGCGAGGCGGCGGCGGCTGCTCGACGCGATCCCGGCGCGCGGCCCGCTGGAGCTGCGCGACCGCGCGATGTTCGAGCTCGCCTACGCGTGCGGGCTGCGCGCCGAGGAGATCGTCTCGCTGCGCGCTCGCGGACGTCGACCACGACGCCGAGCAGCTGCGCGTGGAGGGCAAGGGCCGCAAGACGCGCTTCGTGCCGGTCGGCGAGCCGGCGATGGCGGCGCTGCGCGCGTACCTGCGAGCGCGGCGCGCGCCGGCGCTCGCGGCGGGCGCCGGCGACCGCGCGAGCCGGGCGCCGACGCGCGCTGTTCCTCAGCAAGAGCGGCCGGCGCGCTCGGCACGAGCGACGTGCGGCGCCGGCTGCGCACGTGGACGGCGCGCACGGGCGCGGGCGGCGGGGAGCTCGCCGCACGCGCTGCGGCACAGCTTCGCCACGCACCTGCTCGACGGCGGAGCGGACCTGCGCAGCATCCAGGAGCTGCTGGGCCACGCGAGCGTGTCCAGCACCCAGATTTACACTCGGGTAGAGTCCGCGCGACTCAAACAGCGCCTATGCGCGCAGTCACCCTCGGGCCTGAACCAGGGGAGGAACCCTGGAGACGAACGTCAAACCGATCGAGCTGCGCGAACTCTGGCGGCGCTACAAGACGGACGGCGACACGCGCGTGCGCGAGCGGCTCGTCGTCGCCTACTCGCCGCTGGTCAAGTACGTGGCCGGGCGCACCGCCGCCGGGCTGCCGCCGCACGTCGAGGAGGCCGACCTGATCTCCTACGGCCTGGTCGGGCCTGATCTCGGCGATCGAGCGCTTCGACCTCTCGCGCGACATCAAGTTCGAGACGTACGCGATCATGCGCATCAAGGGCGCGATCATCGACGAGCTGCGCTCGCTGGACTGGGTGCCGCGCAGCGTGCGCGCGCGCGCGCGCGAAGTGGAGCGCGCCAACGCGAAGCTCGAGAACACGCTGCAGCGCGCGCCGACCGACCAGGAGATCGCCGACGAGATGGGCATCACCGTCGACGAACTGAACGAGTCGCTGCTCGCGATCTCGCACTCCTCGATCGTCGCGCTGGACGAGCTGTGGAGCGTGTCGGACTCGAGCGGCGACCAGGTCTCGCTGATGGACACGATCGAGGATCCCGGCGCGCCCGACCCCGCGCGGGCGCTCGACGTGGGCGACCTGAAGGACCGCATCGCCGACTCGATCGCGAAGCTGCCCGAGCGCGAGAAGCTCGTGATCGCGCTCTACTACTACGAGAACCTGACCCTGCGCGAGATCGGCGAGGTGCTCGGCGTGACCGAGTCGCGCGTCTCGCAGATGCACACCAAGGCCGTGCTGCGCCTGCGCTCGCGCATGCAGGAGGAGTCCTTCGACGACTGATGGGCGGCCCTGCGGGGCCGCCGTGGCGGGCGGGACGCGCGCGCTGGCCGTGCCGGTGCGCGTCCGAGCGCCTGGCCGGCACCTGCGGTCATTCGACCGAAGCGGATCTCGGCTCGCCGCCCTGCATCCAGTAGACCGTTCCTCCGGCGAGCGCAAGTGAGCTCGGATCGATGTCGGGTCCGCTCGCGAGCAGTGAGGTGCCATGCGAGTCGGCTGCATGGACCTGGTAGCCACCTTCCGAGGGCCTGCCTTCCCCGCCGTGGGCGTCGGTGATCCACGCCACCGAGCCGGAATCGGTGAGCAGCAGCGCGGTGGTGGGGCCGACGCCGTAGTTCTCCTCCAGTGCTGGGTTGGTGGGCGTCCCGGTGGGCACCTCGCGAACCACACGGCCCGAGCTCAGGTCGCGGACAGCGACTCCCCAGTGACAGAATCCGCAGCCGAGGCGGTTGGCGATGACTTCGTAGGCCGCGTAGTGACCGCTGAGCGCCACGCGCGCGATCCCCCAGTAGCCCTCTTCGCCATACCTCGACGATTCCCAATGCGCCAGGTCGCCCAGTTTGTGGGCCCCGCGGTGCCCGAAAGCGCAGCCGAAGACTTCCTGTAGGGGGCCGCTGTAAGGGCTGAGGCTGCTCGCCGGCGCGGGCGGACCCTTCGCAAGGGCGTAGATCTGCGCGCTCGTGTCGGCCACGAGCAGCCGTCGGTAGGGACGCGAACGCGTGCTGAACGGCATGCTGCGCGGCAGGCACCTCGACGTCGGAGCAGCATGTGCGGGTGCTCCATGGGCGTTCGCCGCCGACACGAACAACAGCGGCGCGAGGAGGAGCAAGCGAGCAGTGCGTTGCATGCGTCGAGAACCCTCCGGGGTTCTGTGAGTTGCGCCGAGCAGGGGCGAAGCGGGCAGCGCCGGCTCGGCCCACGCCGGCTCCTAGCAGCGCCGATCTGCCCTAGCGCGGGCTTGGGCCCGGCGCTATGGTGGGCTGACTGCAGGCAGGAAAGGAGAGAGTGCATGCCACCGGTTGGGGAGCGGCCGCCCGCGGACCGCATTCGCAACGTCGCCCTGGTCGGCCATCGGGGGGCCGGCAAGACGTCGCTGCACGAGGCGCTGCTGTTCGAGGCGGGGGCGACCAGCCGGCTGGGCTCGGTTCCCGACGAGAGCACCGTGTCGGACTCCGACCCCGACGAGCAGGCGCGCCAGATGTCGATCTCGGCGTCGCTCAGCTCGTTTCAGTGGCAGGAGCGCAAGATCAACCTGCTCGACACGCCGGGCGAGCCCAGCTTCGTGGCCGACGCGCTCGGCGCGCTGCGCGTGTGCGAGTCGGCGGTGTTCGTGATCAACGCGGTGATGGGCGTCGAGGTCACCACCGAGCCGCCTGTGGGCGCGCGCGGCGGAGCTCGACATCGCGCGCATGCTGTTCGTGAACATGCTCGACCGCGAGCGCGCCGACTTCTTCCGCGCGCTCGAGCAGCTCAAGGCGGCGTTCGGCCCGCACGTCGTCGCCACCGAGATCCCGATCGGCTCCGAGCACGAGCTCGAGGGCGTGATCGACCTCGTCGACATGAAGGCCTTCCGCCAGGACTCCGCCGAGCGCGGCGGCTGGAGCGAGATCGCCGATCCCCGACGAGCAGCGCCGAGCGTCGCCCAGGAATACCGCGAGAAGCTGATGGACGAGGTCTGCGAAGTCTCCGACGCGCTGATGGAGCGCTACCTCGAGGGCGAGGAGATCTCCCACGAGGAGATCGTCGGCGCGCTCAAGGAGGGCACCAACCACGGCAAGATCTTCCCGGTCGTGTGCGGCGTGGCCACGCGCAACCTCGGCACCTCGCGGCTGCTCGACGCGATCGTCGAGGACCTGCCCTCGCCGGTCAAGCACGGCTCGCTGCAGGTCGGCGAGGTCGAGCTCACGCCGAGCGAGGACGCAGAGCTGTTCGCCTACGTGTTCAAGACGCGCGCGGACCCGTTCGCGGGGCGCATCAACCTGCTGCGCGTCTACCAGGGCGTGATGCGCGCCGACAGCCAGGTGCTCAACACGCACGCCCACGCCAAGGAGCGGATCGGGCAGCTGCTCGTGTTCGCCGGCAAGGACGTGCCGCCACGTGCACGAGTTCGGCCCCGGCGACATCGGCGCGGTGGCGAAGCTCAAGGAGACGCGCGCCGGCGACTGGCTCGCGGCGCGCGACGAGCCGATCGAGATGCCGCGGCTGAAGCTGCCCGCGCCGGTGATGGCGTTCGCCGTCGAGCCCAAGAGCCGCGGCGACGAGGACAAGGTGCTCGCGTCGCTGCGCCGCCTGCAGGAGGAGGACCCGACGATCGACCTGCACCGCGACCAGCAGACCGGCGAGCAGATCGTCGCCGGGCTCTCGCAGGTGCACGTCGAAGTGATCGTCGACCGCCTGCGCGACCGCTTCGGCGTCGAGGTCACGCTGAAGCCGCCGCGCGTGCCCTACCAGGAGACGATCCGCGGCCCGCGCGCCGGCGCACGGCCGCCACAAGAAGCAGTCGGGCGGGCGCGGACAGTTCGGCGACTGCCACATCGAGATCGAGCCGCTCGAGCCGGGCGTCAACGGCGGATTCGAGTTCGTCGACGCGATCAAGGGCGGCGTGATCCCGCAGCTCGTTCATCCCCGCCGTCGAGAAGGGCGTGCGCGAAGCGATGGAAGCGGGCGTGCTCGCCGGCTACCCCGTGCAAGGGCGTGCGCGTGCGCCTGTTCGACGGCGCCTACCACTCGGTCGACTCCTCGGAGATCGCGTTCAAGCTCGCCGGCATGCAGGCGATGAAGCAGGCGCTCGAGCAGGCCGACCCGGTGCTGCTCGAGCCGATCATGCTGGTCACGCTGTCGGTGCCCGAGGCCTACGTGGGCGACGTGATCGGCGACCTCAACAGCCGCCGCGGGCGCCCGCAGGGGATGGAGCCGGATCGGCGCGATGACCGAGATCAAGGCCGAGGTGCCGATGGCCGAGATGCTCACCTACGCGCCCGACCTGCGCTCGATCACCCAGGGCCAGGGCGACTACACGCTCGAGTTCCTGCGCTACGAGGAGGTGCCCGGGCACCTCGCGCAGAAGGTCGTCGACGCAGGCCGGCGAGGAGCGCGCCGCCGCGCACGCCTGAGGCGCCGCGCGCCGGCGCAGCGGCTCGCGGGCACGCGCGCGTGCCGCTACGCTGGCGTGCTGCGCGCGGAGCGCAGCCCGCCCGCGCCGCTACCCTGCGTGCAATTGCAATGGCCACACGAACGATCGTCACCTCCCAGCCCGACGTCGCCTGCGACGTGTGCGAGCGGCGCCTGCTGCGCGGCGAGCAGCCACGACGTGTTCATCGCCGCGGGCCAGCGGCGCACCGTGTGCGAGCTGTGCGCGCCGCGCGCCGTGCACGAGGGCTGGATGCGCGAGTCCGAGCAGCCCGAGGTGAGCCTGCCGCCCACGCGCCCGCGGCGCGGGCGCAGCCTGCTCGACGCGCCTGCGCCAGCGCCGCGACGAGGTCGCGCCCGGCGAGCGCTCGCGCGAGCAGCGCCCCGCGGAGGATTTCGCGCTCTCCGAGCCCCGCCCGCTCGACGGCGCGGGCGCGCTCGAGGAGGGCGCGTACGACGCGCCCTCGCGCGCGCGGCGCCCCGTGGCCGCGCGGCCGTTCGACCGCGCTCCGGCCTCGGCGGAGGCACCCGGCCCCGGCGGGGCGGAAGTTGGAGACACCGGCGCGGGCGCGCACGCCGAGGGCGCGCACGGCGACCCGGTGCTCGAGGCGGCGCTCGCGATCTTCAACGCGAGCGAGTACCCGCGCCGGGTGGCGGGCGTCGCGCGCTCGCTCGGCGCGCCCGCCGTGAGCGTGCGCTCCGCCGAGCACGCGCGCAGCGTCGTGCGCATCGTGGTCGCCTGGGAGCTGTGCTGGTACCGCTACGAGGTCGACCTCGACGAGCTCGACGCCGCGTGCGAGGTGATCGCGCAGGGAACCGAGCTCTCGGAGCTCGCCGGCGCCGAGCGCGAGGCAAATGCCGGCGCCGACAGCGGCGGGCTGCTCTCGCTTGCGTAGCTCTGCTGCGTTTCAGCGCTTGCGCGCTGCGCACGGGGAGTAACATCGCTGGCCAGATGATCTACTGCGTCGTACCGAGAGACGCTGGCCGACGAGCTCTATCCGAAGCTCGTCGAGCACTACGAGGACGAGGAGAACGTCACGGTGATCGTCGACCGCCGCGAGTTCGACCGGCGCGCGCGCCAGGGACGCTCCGGCGCCGCCGCCGCGCCCGGCGGAGCGCAGCGCCGCGTGATCCGCGACCGCCGCCGCGCACGCGTGCCCGGCGATCTCCCGCCGCTCGCGCACGCCTAGCGCCGGCGCCGCCCTCCCCGCACAGCCGTGCCGCCGCGGCGCATAATGCCGCGCCGATGAAGGTGATCGTGCACGTCGACGGCGGCGCCCGCGGCAACCCCGGCCCCGCCGCCGCCGCGGCTGCGTGATCGCGACGCCGACGGGCGAGGTGCTCGGAGCGCACCGCGCGCCTGCTCGGCACCGCCACCAACAACGTCGCCGAGTACCGCGCGCTGCTGCTCGGCCTCGAGCGCGCGCGCGAGCTCGGCGCCGAGCGAGGTCGAGATCGTCGGCGACTCCGAGCTGATCGCCAAGCAGGTGCAGGGCGTCTACAAGGTCAAGCACGAGGCGATGCGCCCGCTGCACCGCGACGCGATGGCGGCGCTGCGCGGGCTTCGAGCGCTGGTCGATCCGCACGGTGCCGCGCGCGCAGAACGCCGACGCCGACGCGCTCGTCAACGAGGCGCTCGACGGAGGCGCGCCCGGCGCCCTGTGACCGCCCTGCGCCGAGCGCGCGGGGGCGCTCCGGCGCGCTCAGCGCAGGGGCTGCGCGGAGCGCGCGATCGCGAGCATCTGCGAGTTCGAGAGGTCCTCGAGCAGCGTGTTGGTGACCCAGTAGAGCGCTCCGTGCCCGGCGCCAGCCGATCACGTGGATGTGCGCGCCGTCGTCGACCAGCATGTACGGGCGGCCGCTGATCACCTCGGTGCGCGCGTGGCTGAACAGCGGCGGGTTGAGCCAGTCGGTGCCCTCGAAGTCGTAGTAGCCGCCGATCGTGTTCTGCGCGCCACACGACCACGTAGGCCTGGTGCAGGGTGCCGTGCGCGTCGCGCAGCTGCGTACGGGCGCACGGCGTCCTGTTCGGCGGGCCCCGTCTGCAGCGTGGGGTAGAGCACGCCGAACGGCACCCGCGCGGTCGCGCGCACCGCTTCGGAGGCTCCCGAGCTGGGGTACAGGCCGATCGAGGCCGGCGAGGGGCCGTGGCTGCGCGGGCGCGCGTGGTGCGAGTGGCTCGAGTGGCGGGCGTGGCTCGAGCGCGTGCGCCGGCGAGGAGGCCGGCAGCTGCACCGTCTCGTGGCCGTGCAGGAATTCGGCGAGCGTCGCCTGCTCGAGTTCGGGCGTGGTGGTCACGAACGACCGCCGTTCGGCTGCAGGTTCACGTCGGCCGTCTGGAACTTCACCTGGCGCAGCGGCTTCGCTGCGAGAACGCGATCAGCTTCGCGAGTTCGATCAGCTCGACGCCGAGGCGTTGAACGTGGAGGCGATCGCGTGGCCGACGGCCTTCGCGACCGTGTCGATCTGGCCGAGCACGTCGGTCGGCGAGATCTGCTCGCGCAGGTCGCGCATGAAGTCCTGCTGGCGCGCCACCCGCACGAAGTCCGAGTCGGTGTGGCGGTAGCGCACGTAGTCGAGCGCGTTTTCGTAGCACAGCTTCTGGTAGCCCGGCTGCAGGTTGATGCTCGTGTAGTCGCTTTCGCTCGCGCCGGTGTTGGCGTTGTAGTAGCGGTGGTCGACGTTCACGTACGCGCAGCCAAGCGTGTCCACCACTTTGATGAAGCCGCGGAAGCTCACGTCGACGATCCCGTTGAGCTTCAGGCCCGGGAACACTTCGCGCTCGATCGTTTCCGCCGCCAGCACGATCCCGCCCTTGGTGCCGCCTGCGCTTGCTGCCGATCGTGTACGCCGCGTTGATCTTTTCGTTCGAGTAGTCCGCCCCCGACTTGGTGGTGATGTTCACCATCAGATCGCGCGGGATCGAGAGCACCGACGTCTGGCCCTGCCCGGGGTCGAAGCGCACCAGCAGCATCGTGTCGCTGTGCGGCGGGTTGCTGCGGTCGTAGACGTCCTTCGAGCCCACGCGCCGGTCGGAGCCGAGGATCAGGAAGGTCTGCGGGCCGCCGCTGTATTCGGGCGTCACCAGCGCCCTTCGGCGCCGCGATCTGGTTGATCGTCGGGAACACCTCGTTCGGCGATGCTCGTGATCTTGTTGAGCGCGACCGTCGCGGTCGCGCCCGCGCTGAGCGCCACGATCAGCACCGCGGCGATCGCGAAGCGCTTCCACATGCTCCACCAGTGCGATGGCGGGCGCTCGTCGTTCATGGGCAATCCTCACGGCCACGCGCTCGTAACGGCCGCCATGCGAGCTTCGTCCGCGGCGTGCTCCTGGCCGCAAGCGTAGCGGGCCGCCCGGCGTGCCACGCCGCCGCGGCGGGTACGCTCGAGGCGTGCTGAGCCCCCGCAACCGCGAGCTGCTGGGCCTCGTGCCCTCGGTGCTGCTGGTGATCGCCGGCTTCACCGCGATCTTCATCCAGGCAGCAGAACAACACGCCGGGCGCGTCCACCAACCTCACGCTGAACCACGCGTCCAGCGTGTCGCTGACCTACGGCGCGCTGTTCCTCGCGCTGTGCCTCGCCGCGCATCTGGTGATCCGCTTCGCGCTTCCCCACGCCGATCCCTACCTGTTCCCGCTCGTCGCCGTGCTCGCGAGCGTGGGGATCGTGATGGTCTACCGCATCGACCCGGTGCTCGCCCGCCAGCAGGCGCAGTGGATGGTGATCGGCCTGGTCGCTGTTCGCGGCCACGATCCTCGCGCTGCGCCGCGCGCGGCGTGGGCGTGCTCGAGCGCTACCGCTACACGATCGCCGCGGTCGGCATCGGCGTGACGGTGCTGCCGCGCCTGCCCGGCATCGGCGAGCAGGTCAACGGCGCGTACCTCGACGTCCACGTGGGCAGCGTCTCCTTCCAGCCCGCCGAGTTCGCGAAGGTCGCGATCGTGATCTTCCTGGCGAGCTACCTGCGCGACAACCGCCAGATCCTCGTCACCGCCGGCCGCCGCGTGCTGGGGCTGACGATCCCGCCGATGAAGCAGTTCGGGCCGATGCTGATCGTGTGGGGCGCCGCCATGGCCACGCTGCTGCTCACCCGCGAGCTCGGCACCTCGCTGATGTTCTACGGCGCCTTCCTCGCGCTCCTGTACGTCGCCACCGGGCGCTTCTCGTTCCCGCTGATCGGGCTCGTGCTGTTCGCGCTCGGCGCGTGGTACGTGGCCGAGCCACGTGAGCCACGTGCACTCGCGCGTGCTCGCGTGGGAACACCCGTTCGACGAAACGCTCTACCGCCGGCCCGGCGGCAGCTACCAGCTCGCGCAGTCGCTGTTCGCGCAGGCCGACGGGGGGCTGCTCGGGACCGGCTTCGACCAGTCGCTGCTGCGCGGCGCCACACCACGGCGCGCCGATCCTGCCGGTGCCCGAAAGCGACATGATCTACGCGGTGATCGTCAACGAGCTCGGGCTCGTGGGCGGCGCCGCGCTGCTGCTCGTGTACCTGCTGCTCGTCGCGCGCGGGCTGAAGACCGCGGTGCTCGCCCGCGACTCGTTCTCCAAGCTGCTCGCCACCGGGCTGTCGTTCGTGATCGCGATGCAGGTGTTCGTGATCGTCGGCGGCGTCACGCGCGTGATCCCGCTCACCGGCGTGACGCTGCCGTTCGTCGCCTACGGCGGCTCGTCGGTCGTCATGAACTTCGTGCTCGTCGCGCTGCTGCTGGTGGTCTCCGACCGGGCGCGGCGCCCGTACGCGCCGCGCGAGCGCTGACGCGCGCGCAACAGCGCTCGCAGCGCGAGGTCAGCGCGCGGCGCCGTCGAACAACGTCGCGGATGTCTCGCACCACGAGCACCCATGCCGCGCGGCGGCTCGCGCTGGCCGCGCCCGCCGCCGAGCAGGCGCCCGAGGACGAGGGCGCGCGCCTGCTGCACGGCGCGCTTGCGCCGACGCCGCTCGCCCCCTGCTCGCCCACCGGCATGCAGCAGCGCGGCTGGCTCGTGCGCCTGCGCCGCGCGCTCGCGGCGGAGCAGTTCGTGCTGCACTTCCAGCCGATCGTGGAACTGCGCGACTCGCGCATCACCCACTACGAGGCGCTGCTGCGCCTCGCCGACGTGCCCGACGGCGAGCTCGTCGCGCCCGGGCGCTTCCTGCCGATCGCGGAGCGCTACGGGCTCGTGTGCGACATCGACCGGATGGTGATCGACCGCGCCGCGCAGCTGCTCGGCTCGGGCCGCGTGCGCCCCGCCACGGGCATCGCCGTGAACGTGTCGGCGCGCTCGATCAGCGAACCCTCGCTGCTCGGGCACGTGCGCCGCAGCCTCGCGCGCCACCGCGCGAACCCCGGGCGGCTCGTGATCGAGCTGACGGAGACAGCCGCGATCTCCGACATGCGGCGCGCGCGCGAATTCTGCGCGGGCGTGCAGGCGCTCGGCTGCAGCATCGCGCTCGACGACTTCGGCGCCGGCTTCGGCTCGTTCCAGTACCTCAAGCACCTGCCGTTCACGCTGCTGAAGATCGACGGAGAGTTCATCCGCGGCCTGATGCGCTCGCGCACCGACCAGCTGGTCGTCAAGGCGATCGTGCAGCTCGCGCGCGGCCTCGGGCGCAGCACGATCGCGGAGTTCGTGGGCGACCCGGCGACGCTCGGCCTGCTGCGGCTGATGGGCGTGGACTACGGCCAGGGCTACGAGCTCGGGCGCCCGCGCGGCGCGCTGCCGCTCGCCGCCTGAAGTCAGCCCGGCGCTGGGTACTGGCGCCGCATCGCCGCGTCCCACGCGCGGTCGCTCAGCAGCCTGCGCGTGCCGATCATCAGCTTGGCCGACGCCGTGACCGTCACGCGGGTGGGCGCGCGCCGCGCCGAGATCGCCCGCTCGATCACGCGTGCCACGCGGTCGGGGCCGGCGCCGAGACGGCGCATCGGCCCGTCGTAGGCGCCTTTCGTGAGCGCGCCCACGTGCGCGTTGAAGCGCGCGTAGGGGTCCTCGCTGCCCGCGCCGTCCTCGGCGCCCACGCCGCTCATCGCGGCGTTCGCGGCCTCGCCGAACTCGGTGGTGATGAGGCCCGGCTCGAGCAGCGTCACGCCGATGCCGAAGCCGCGCAGCTCGAAGCGCAGCGCGTCGGAGATCGCCTCGAGCGCGTACTTGGTGGCGTGGTAGATGCCGCCGCCCGGCAGCGTCAGGCGCCCGCCCATAGAGCCCACGTTGACGATCCGTCCCCAGCGCTGCGCGCGCATCCCCGGCGCCACCAGCTGGGTGAGCGCGATCACGCCGAACACGTTCGTCTCGAACTGGCGGCGCACCGCCGCGAGCGGCACCGTCTCGACGGCGCCGCTCTGGCTGTAGCCCGCGTTGTTGACGAGCACCCCCACCGCGCCGTGCTCGTCCACCACGGTCTGCACCGCCGCGCGCATCGACGGCTCGTCGGTGACGTCGAGCGCGAGCGTGCGGCAGCCCACGCGCTCGAGGTCCGCGAGCGACTCGGGCCGGCGCGCCGTCGCGTACACCGTCCAGCCCGAGCCCGCGAGGCGCTCGGCCGTGGCGCGGCCGATCCCCGTGGAGCAGCCCGTGATCAGCACGGCCCTCGCCGGATCGGACATGGGCGCAGCATATGCGCTCAGGGCGCGCGCGATCCGCCGGTCGGCTCGGGGTGGCGCGGGCGCGGCTTCGCGGCGGGCGCCCGCGCGGGAGCGCGCGCCGGCTTGTGCGGGCTCCTGCGCGCGCGCTTTTGCTTGGGCTTGGGTGGAGGGGGCGGCGGCGCGGGCGCGGGCGGCGGCGCGGTGAACTCGGCCGCTTCCCACGTCAGGTAGGAGTAGATCTGGATCATCGCCGCCTGGTTGAGCAGCGCGTTGGCCTGCGATTCGTGGAATTCGAACAGGCCCGTGGCGGGGTTGCGGTTCGTGAGCCACGCGTGGTTTGCGAATTCTTCGAGGTACGCCGCGTACGCCGGGTTGGGCGCCACCGCGTTCAGCCGCAGCAGGTTCTCGGCGAAGATCGCCACGAAGAACGGCGGCTGGTGGGCGAGCCGCGCGGGCGTGAAGTAGGCGATCGTGGCCGCCGCCGATTCGAGGGCGCCTTCTAGGTAGCTGCGCACCCGGGTGACTTCGTACAGCAGCACTTCGGTGCCCACCATCGTG
Source organism: uncultured Solirubrobacteraceae bacterium (assembly GCA_963813685.1). GTDB lineage: Bacteria > Actinomycetota > Thermoleophilia > Solirubrobacterales > Solirubrobacteraceae > Palsa-744. Next base: position 297,522 of record CAWEZQ010000001.1, on the reverse strand, counting down.
CCCTGGTTGTAGATCCAGTAGGTGGGGTCCACGTACCCCGACAGCGTGATGCTGTCGGCATACAGGCCCACCTGCTGGCGCAGGCACACCCTCACCCAGTGGTACATGCGCCGCGCCCACTGCAGGTAGGTGGAGCGGCGCGTGAGCTGGTAGAGCTCGAGCCCGAGCTCCGCGCCGGGCGCGTTGCTGACCGTGTTGCGTGTGAAGCTGCCTTCGCGCTGCGTCCACCACACCCCGCCGGGGCACGGGTGCGAGCTGCTCCTGTCCCAGCCGTAGGTGACCAGGTTGAACGTTTCCTCGGCCTTCACCAGCAGCGCCGCTTCGCCGGTCATGCGGTAGCTGCGGATCAGCTGCAGGCCGGCCCACTCGTTGTCGTCGTAGAACTTTTCGGCGCCGCCCTCCACGAGCACGCCGCCCTCGTACCCCGGCGGCTTGGACTTGGGGTTCCAGTACCAGCGCAGGCCCAGCAGGTGTTCGGGGATGTCGCCGCGGTCTTCCGCCGCGAGCCGCGGCACGCCGCCGAGCGCGTTCGTCGCGGCGAGCGCCTGGGTGAACGGGAAGAAGTACGAGTACGGGCCCGAGCTCGCTCCCGTTTCGCCGCGGTAGAGGTGCTGCTGGGGCAGGTAGAACGCCTGCTGCATCGCGTCGAAGGACAGCACCGCGCGTTCGACGTTCGCCTCTTCGCTCGCCTGCGCCCGGGCCGCGCACAGCGCGGTGAGCGCGGCGCACGCGAGCGCCGCCGCCGCGCAGCGCGCGCCGTGGGTGGTGCGCAGGGACATCGGCGGCTGATGTTGGCAGAGTCCCGCGGCCGCAGACGCACCTGCAGGCGCGCGCCCGCGCGCTCAGCGGCCGCTATTCGCCGTAGCAGGGAGTCAGCGACTTGCACGTGCTGCCCGCGATGCTGTGTCCCATCTGCGCCGCGATGTCGTGGTCGTAGACGAACATCGTGAGGCGGCCGAAGCGGTATTCGGAGACCGGCGGCCCCGCCGCCGGGAACACGTTCGCGTGGCTGCGCGAGTACTGCACGAAGAACGTGCGCGTGTGCGCCCGCGGCTCGTACCAGCTCGAGATCGTGTGCACCGCCGCCGGGCACATGTAGCGCAGGTGGCAGCGGTCCACGGGGTAGGCGAGCAGCCGCAGGTGCGAGTTCCAGATGAGCGGCGCCGCCTGCCAGAATTCGGCGTAGCCGTAGCGCAGGTGCTGCGAGCGCGCGACAGCCTCGATGTCGTGCGCCTGCGCCACGCTCATCTCGCCGTTGTCGTACGTGCTCTCGCGCTCCTGCAGATGGTCGTTCACGGCCAGCAGGCCGAACGCCGCGATCGCCACCGCGAGCGCCGAGCGCGCGCCGCGGCGATCTCCCAGCAGCGCCGGGAGCAGCACCGCGAGCGCCACGAACGCGCCCACCAGGTAGCGCGCGCTCCAGCGGTCGAACGGCTGCGAGCTCAGCATGAAGGCCGCGATCACCGCCGTTCCCACGAGCCCCCAGTAGGTGAGGTGGATCTCGCGCGCCGCCGCCGCGGCGTCGGCCGGCGCGGGCCGCGCGGCGAGCGTTCGCGCCCAGCGCCACAAAAGCACCGCGACGTATCCCGCGGCGGCCAGCGTGAGCGCGCCCGCGACGAACGTGAGCGCGCTCTGCACGCTCAGGCGCGCGGCGAAGAAGTAGCCGCTGCCGAGGAACGAGGTGGCCTTCGCCAGGACTTCCGCGTTGTAGTTGACGTTCTCCACGAAGCCGAGCTTGAGCAGCGGCGAGTGCACGATGCGGTCCGCGCGCATCGCGTGCGTGGCGAGCGCGCCGCCCGCCGCCGCGGCGACGCTCACGGCTGCCGCGAACAGCGCGAGGCGCGCGTGCTCGGCCGAGCGCGTGCGCAGCCACAGGGCGCACGCGGCGAGCGCGAACGGGACGATGCCCGCCACCAGCAACACGAGGTCGGTGGCGCCCGCGGCCATCAGCGCCGCGAGCGGCACCGCCAGCAGCGCGAGCGTGCGCGGGCGCCGGGGACTGCGCGCGAGGAACACCAACGTTGCGCCCAGCAGCGCGCCGTTGACCATCGTCGAGCCGTGCGCGTCGGGCGCGAAGTACACGTAGCGCAGCACGGTCCCGATGCACGCGAGCACGCCCGCCGTCATCGCGGCGGCCCACGCGCCGAGCGTGCGCCAGCTCGCCCACACCACGAGCGCGAGGCCCGCGAGGCTGAACAGCACCGGGGCGAGCTCCCAGATCAGGCGGTGCGCGGGCAGCCCGGCGGTGGCGCGCATGAACCACAGCGGCTCGAACCACGTGTACTCGCCGAGCGTCACCACGCGCCCCGAGGGCGCGCGCCCGATCAGCGAGGCGATCACGGGCGCCGAGGCGACGTCGGCGTTCAGATAGAGGTTGCCGAGCAGGCGCGGAAGCTGCTCGAGCAGCACCAGCACGTTCAGCGCGCACGCCGCGAGCGTCGCCCACGCCCACGGCTCGCGCCGCAGCCACCCGGGCACCCGATCGCGCAGCCCGCCCGCGCCCGCCGCGGGCGGCCGCTCCGAGCTCACAGCGGCCATCGCCGTCTCAGCCCGCGCACCGCTCGCGTGCCCGTTGCGAGCGCCGGCGGCGGCTACGGGGCCTCATCGCGCGCAATCCTACGCCAAGGCGCCGCCGTCGATCCGCCGCCGACGGGGTACGCTCTCGCGATGAGCACGACCTACGCAGACACCCTCCCCGAAGCGCTCGGCGAGGCGGCGCGCGCGTTCGTCGCGAAGCCGCACGGCCTCGTGATCGGCGACCAGCGCCCGGCCGCCGCCGACGGGCGCACCTTCACGAGCTTCGACCCGGCCACCGGCCGCGAGATAGCGGAGCTTCCGCTCGCGGGCCCGCGCGACGTGGAGCTCGCCGTCGCGGCGGCGCGCGACGCGCTCGACGGCCCGTGGTCGCAGCTCCCCGCCGCGGGACGCGAGAAGCTGATGCTGGCGCTCGCCGCGGCGGTCGAAGAGCACGCCGAGGAGCTCGCGCAGATCGAGTCGCTCGACAACGGCAAGCCGGTCGCGCTGGCGCGCTTCGTCGATGTGAGCTCGACGGCGGCGCAGCTGCGCTACTTCGCCGGCTGGCCCACCAAGATCGAGGGCGCCGTGCTGCCGGTGGCGGTGCCGGGGATGCACTGCTACACGCGGCGCGAACCCGTCGGGGTGTGCGCGCAGATCATCCCGTGGAACTTCCCGCTGCTGATGGCCGCCTGGAAGATCGCCCCGGCGCTCGCGGCCGGCTGCACGACCGTCCTGAAGCCCGCCGAGCAGACGCCGCTGAGCGCGCTTCGCCTCGGCGAGCTCGCGCTCGAGGTGGGCTTCCCGCCGGGCGTGCTCAGCGTGCTCACCGGCGACGGCACCACCGGCGCGGCGCTCGTGGAGCACCCCGGCGTGCAGAAGGTCGCGTTCACCGGCTCCACCGAGGTGGGGCGCGAGATCGGCGCGAAGGCCGGGCGCGCGCTGAAGCGCGTCACGCTCGAGCTGGGCGGCAAGTCGCCCAACGTGATCCTGCCCGACGCCGACATCGACGCGGCGGTCAAGGGCTCCTTCCAGGCGATCTACTTCAACTCGGGCCAGGCGTGCAACGCGGGCTCGCGGCTGTTCGTGCCCGCCGAGCGCTACGACGAGGTGGTGGGGGCGCTGGCCGACGCCGCCTCCGCCACGCGCCTCGGGCCGGGCCTCGACCCCGACACCCAGCTCGGCCCGCTCGTCTCGGCGGAGCAGCACGAGCGCGTGCTCGGCTACATCGAGGCCGGCCGCTCCGAAGGCGCGGAGCTGCTCGCCGGAGGGGAGGCCGCGCTCGCCGCCAGCGGAGGCTGGTTCGTGGCGCCGACGCTGTTCAGCGCCACCTCCGACGAGCTGCGCATCGCCCGCGAGGAGATCTTCGGGCCGGTGCTGGTGGCCTCGCCGTACGACACGCTCGAGGAGGTCGCCGAGCGCGCCAACGCCGGCGAATACGGCCTCGCCGCCGGCGTGTGGACGCGGGACCTCTCGAGCGCGCACCGCCTCGCCGCGATGCTGCGCGCCGGCTCGGTGTACATAAACCGCTGGGGCATGGCCGACCCGTCGGCGCCGTTCGGCGGCTTCAAGGCGTCGGGCATCGGGCGCGAGCACGGCCGCGACGGCCTCGACGCCTACCTCGAGACGAAGACGGTGTGGACCGCGCTGTGAGCCTCGCGGCTTCGTGAGCGTGGCCACGCGGAGCGAACGCGCCCTGCCGGGCGCTCGCTCCTCGCCATGGCGGCCCGCGGTCGCATCGCTGCTTGCGCTGCTGATCGTCGCGGCCACCGCCGAGGTGGCGGTGGACGCCGCCGCCGGCCACACCCCGCTCGTCCCCGAATCCCCTCGCATCGCGGGCTGGCTCGGCCACGCGGGCGAGCTGCTCGGATACCGCACCTTCATGATCGCTCTGCTCGTCGCGAGCGGCGGCTACGCGGGGCTGCTCGCGCTCGCCCGCTCGCGCGAGGGCGCGGCGGTCTCGAAACGCTTCGCGCTGATCCTGCTCGGGGCGCTCCACGTGATCGTGCTCGCCGGGCCGATCCTGATCTCCACCGACGTGTTCAGCTACATCGCGTACGCGCGCATGGGCGTGGAGCACGGGATAAACCCGTACCTGCACGGCCCCGCCGCGATCGCGCACGACCCCGTTTTCCAGTACGTGGGCCACCAGTGGCGCCACACCAAGACCGCGTACGGCCCGCTGTACACGCTGCTCTCCTACCCGCTCGCGCCGCTCGGCGTGGTCGGCGCGGTGTGGGGCATGAAGCTCGTGGCGTGCGCCGCGAGCGTCGGCACGCTCGCGCTCGTGTGGCGTTGCGCGAAGGCGCGCGGCTTCGACCCCGTGTGGGCGCTGCTCGCCCTCGGCGCCAACCCGCTGTACGTGATCTACACGCTCGGCGGCGCGCACAACGACCTGATCATGCTGCTCGCGATGATGGGCGCGGTCGCGCTCACGCTCGCCGGCGCGCCGCGGCGCGAAGCGTGGGCGGGCGCCGTGCTCGTGGCCGGAGCGCTCGTGAAGGCGACGGTGGGCGTGCTGCTTCCGTTCATGGTGATCGCGCGCCGCCGCACGCCCGGCGTGCTCGGCGCCGCGGGCGCGCTCGTGCTCGGCGCGGCCGCGGGCTACGCCGCGTTCGGCGCGCACGGCCTCGACGTGGTCGGGGCGCTCAACCGCGACGCCGCGTTCGTCTCGCCCGACAGCTTCCCCACCGAGATCGCGCACCTGTTCGGCAAGCCGGGCGTGTTCCCGGTGGACCACGACCTGCTGAAAGCGCTGCTCGTGGTGGTCGTGCTGCACCTGCTGTGGCGGACGTGGCGCGGTTATGACTGGGTGGCCGCGTCGGGCTGGACGCTGCTCGCGATCTCCGTGACGAGCACGTGGCTGCTCGCCTGGTACATCGTGTGGCCGCTGCCGCTCGCGGTGATCGCGCGCGACCGGCGGCTGCTCGCCGCGACCCTCGCGGTGCAGGGGCTGTTCGTCTTCCACCAGCTCTCCGAGCTGTTCGTGCCGGTGCCATGAGCGGCCCGTCACAGCCCCCGGCGGGATTCGCCGGCCTGCCCCGGGCGCTGGCGCCGCGCGCCTCAGAGCGGCCGGGCTCCGGGCGGCTGCGCCTCGTCGAGACGACGCTGCTCGTGCTCGTGGGGCTGCTGCTGGCGACCGCCACCGTGTACGACACGGTCCGCCAGAGCCACATCAACGAACGCCTCGTGGCCGACGTTCGGACGTGGCGCGCGTACACCGGGATCGACAGCAGCAAGATCTCGCTCAACCAGGAACTGCTCGGCGCGCGCAGCGAGCACGACGTGGTGTGCGCCGCCACGTCCGCGAGCCCCGGGGCCGCGAGCTCGCAGCCGCAGCTGTGCCTCGCCGTGTGGGGTCCCGTGCGCGGCGGGCGCCGCACGGTGCACGGCGGCTGGCGCCTGCCGCCCGCGGTCGAAGACCTGCGCCGCTATCGCCACGGGTGCTTCGGCGAGGGCGCGCGGGGCATGTGCCCGTGAGCGGCTGGGCGCGCTGGTGGCCGCTGGCGGCCATCACGCTGCTCGCGGCCGCGCTGCGGCTCTCGACGCTCGGCCTTCAGAGCTTCTGGTACGACGAGGCGTTCACGGTCGTGCACGTGCTGCGGCCGAGCCTCGTGGCGACGCTGCGCCACGTGGTGCACACCGAGAACACGCCGCCGCTCTGGTACCTGCTGGCGTGGGCCGACTCGCGCGTGCTCGGCACCGGCGAGGTCGCGCTGCGGCTGCCCTCGGCGATCGCCGGGATCGCCACCGTGCCGGTCGCGTGGATGATCGGCGAGGAGCTCGCGGGGCGCCGCGCGGCGATCGCCACGGCGCTGCTCGTGGCGGCCAACCCGCTGTTCGTGTGGTACTCGCAGGAGGCGCGCGCGTACGCGCTGTTCGCGTTGCTCGCGGCGGTCGCGATGCTGTGCTTCCTGCGCGCGCTGCGCGAGCCGAGCGCGCGCCGCATGGCCGCGTTCGCGGTGAGCGGCGCGCTCGCGCTGCTCACGCACTACTTCGCCGTGTTCCTGCTCGCGGGCATGGCCGCCATGCTGCTCGCCGACCGCCGCGCGCGCCGCGCCGCGCTGCCGGCGCTCGCCGCGATCGGCGCGGTCGCGCTGGCGCTGCTGGCGCTGATCGTGGCGCAGGGCGGGCACGGGACCCAGTGGATCGGCGAATGGCCGCTCGCGGAACGCCTCGAAGCGATCCCGCAGTACTACCTCACCGGCTACACCGGGGCTTCGCTCGGCCATGGGATCGAGCTGCTCGTGGCGCTCCCGATCCTCGCCGGCGTGGCGTTCGCGCTGTGGCGCATCGCGGGCCGCCCGCCGGCCGAGCGTGACGAGCGCGAGGAGCGCGGGGCGCTGGTGTGCCTGCTGCTCGCGGCCGGCGGGGTGCTTCTGCCCGTGCTGCTCGCGCTCGCCGGCGCCGACTACCTCGCGCCGCGCAACCTGCTCGGCGCGATGGTTCCTGTGAGTGCTCTCATCGGCGTGCTCGTCGTCTCGCCCGCGGCGGGCCGGGCCGGCCTCGCGCTCGCCGCCCTGATCGCGGTCGCCTTCGCCGCGGTCACGATCGACATCGACCTCAGCCCGAGGCTGCAGCGCGGCGACTGGAAGGCGGTGGCGCACGCCCTGTCCGCGGGCCCGCGGGAGCGTGCGATCACCACCGTCGAGCTCGGCTCGGCGCCGCTCGAGTACTACCTGCCGGGGCTGCACAACCTCGCGCGCGCAAGCACGGTGGAGCTGACGGAAATCGACGAGACGGGGTACAGACCGCTGGTCGGGACGGCGGGAGAGCCCCCGGCGGCGGGCTTCAGGCTCCTGGAACGCCGCAACCTGAACGGCCTCATGGTGTATCGCTTCGTATCCTCGACCCCCCGTGCCGTGTCCGAGTCAGCCCTGCGCAGCCACGTGATCACGCTCGCGCGCCCCGAGGTGCTGGTGCCGGAGCGGCTTCGCCCGACGGCGCCGGCCCCGGCGGGCGCAGGCGCGCGTGCACAAATACTGCCGTCGGCGAAAAGATCTAGGTTTTGAGAATGCCGTCATTGACGCTTGACGCCCGCGGCGAGGCGGAGGTGACCCTCGCGCGCGCGTGTGAGCATCTCCTCGCGCTGCAGGACGGCGCCGGCTTCTGGCGCGGCGAGCTGCAGACGAACGTGACGATGGACGCCGAGGACATCCTCCTGCGCGAGTTCCTCGGGGTGCGCCGCGACGACGAGACCGAGCGCTCGGCCGCCTGGATCCGCTCCCAGCAGCGCGAGGACGGCACCTGGGCGAACTTCTACGACGGGCCCGGTGAGCTGTCGACGACGATCGAGGCGTACAGCGGCGCTGCGGCTCGCGGGCGACGCCGCCGAGGAGCCGCACATGTTCGCCGCCGCCGAGTTCATCCGGCGCGAGGGCGGCATCGAGCGCGCGCGCGTCTTCACGCACGTGTGGCTCGCGCTGTTCGGGCTGTGGTCGTGGGACCGGGTGCCCGCGCTCCCGCCCGAGGTGATCCTGCTGCCCTCGTGGGTGCCGTTCAACGTGTACGACTTCGCGTGCTGGGCGCGCCAGACGATCGTGGCGCTGTCGCTCGTCAAATCCCACCGCCCGCAGCGCCCGCTGCCGTTCGCGCTCGACGAGCTGCGCGTGCCCGGCGCCGAGCCGCCCCCGTCGCGGCCGCCCAGCCTGCGCGTGCGGGGCCTTCAGGCGCTCGACCATGCGCTGCGCGCGTATGAGCGCAGGCCGCTGCAGCCGCTGCGCAGGCTCGCGGTGGCGCGCGCGGAGCGCTGGATCGTGCGCCGCCAGGAGGCCGACGGGTCGTGGGGCGGCATCCAGCCGCCGTGGGTGTACTCGCTGATGGCGCTCTCGCTCGGCGGTTACCCGATGGAGCACCCGGTGATGCGCAAGGGCATGCACGGCCTCGACCAGTTCCTCGTGGAGGACGAGGACGACTCGCACGGCGTCGGCGCTCCCCCCGGGTCGCAGCCGGCGCCTGGAAGCGTGCCAGTCGCCGGTGTGGGACACGGCTCTCGCGGTGGTCGCGCTGAGCGACGCGGGCGTGCCCGGCGACCACCCCGCGCTCGTGCGCGCCGCCGAGTGGCTGCTCGGCGAGGAGGTCACGGTGCGCGGCGATTGGGCCGTGGCGAGGCCCGAGCTCGAGCCCGGCGGGTGGGCGTTCGAGTTCGCCAACGTCAACTACCCCGACGTGGACGACACCGTCGAGGTGATGCTCGCGCTGCAGCGCGTCGCCGACGCGACCGCGCCGGCGCCGGGCGAGACGGGCGCCGGCCCCGCGGCGGGCGACCCGCACGCGGGCATCGCCGCGCGCATCGAGCAGGCGGTCGGCCGCGCGCTGCGCTGGACACAGGGCATGCAGAGCTCAGACGGCGGCTGGGGCGCGTTCGACGTGGACAACACGCGCTCGCTCGTGCGCGAACTGCCGTTCCTGGACTTCGGCGAGGTGATCGACGAGCCGAGCGCCGACGTGACCGCGCACACCGTCGAGATGCTCGCAGCGCTGGGCCTGCCCGACAGCTCGAGCTCGCGGCGCGGCGTGGAATGGCTCGTCGAGAACCAGGAGCCCGAGGGGTCGTGGTTCGGCCGCTGGGGCATCAACCACATCTACGGGACCGGCGCGGTGCTGCCCGCGCTGATCGACGCCGGCGTGGACCCCTCGGAGCCGTGCGTGCGCCGCGCGGTGCGCTGGCTCGAGGAGCACCAGAACCCCGACGGCGGCTGGGGCGAGGACGCGCGCTCCTACGACGAGCGCGCCGCGATCGGGCGTGGGGCGAGCACCGCCTCACAGACCGCGTGGGCGCTGCTGGCGCTGCACGCGGCGGGCGAGCGCTCGGAGGCGCTCGCGCGCGGCGTCGCCTGGCTGGTGGCCACGCAGCGCGCCGACGGGACGTGGGACGAGCCGCAGTACACCGGCACGGGCTTCCCCTCGGACTACTACATCAACTACCACCTGTACCGGCTCACGTTCCCGGTGATGGCGCTCGGCCGCTGCCTCGCCGCCGCCGCCGGCGCCGACGGCCTCGCCGCACGCGAGCCCGTCCCCGAGGGGGGGTAGATGCGCGTAGCCGACCCGCCGAGCGGCGCGCCGACCGCCGCGGCGGTGATGGCTCGCGCCTCCGCTGAGAACTTCCCCGTCGCAAGCCGCCTGCTGCCGCGCCGCGAGCGCGCGCACCTGCTCGCGATCTACGGCTTCGCGCGGCTCGTGGACGAACTCGGCGACGCCGCGCCCGGCGACCGGCTGGCCGCGCTCGACTGGCTCTCGGGCGAGCTCGACCGCGCCTTCGCGGGCGAGGCCGAGCACCCGCTGATGGCGGCGCTCGCGCCGACGCTGCGCGAGTGCTCTCTCCCGCGCGAGCCGTTCGAGCGCCTGATCGAGGCCAACCGCATGGACCAGCGCGTGAGCCGCTACGAGACCTGGGAGCAGCTGCGCGCCTACTGCGCGCTGTCGGCCGACCCTGTCGGCGAGCTCGTGCTGGCCGTGCTCGGCGCGGGCACCCCCGCGCGCATCGCGCTGTCCGACGCGATCTGCACCGGGCTGCAGCTCACCGAGCACTGCCAGGACGTGGCCGAGGATCTCGGCGGAGGGGCGCGTGTACCTGCCGGGCGAGGATCTCGAGCGCTTCGGCTGCGCCGTCGAGCAGCTGGGCGCGGCGCATGCGGGCGAGCCGCTGCGCCGCGTGCTCGCCTTCGAGGTGGAGCGCGCGCGCGGGCTGTTCGACGCAGGGCGCGCCCCTGATCGGCGAGCTGCGCGGCCGCGCGCGGCTCGCGGTGGCGGCGTTCGTCGCCGGCGGGCGCGCGGCGCTCGACGCGATCGAGCGCGCGCGCTACGACGTGCTCGCCGGCCCGCCCCGCGCGGGGGCGTGGCGTCGCACGCTCGCGCTCGCGGCCACGCTTCGCGCGCAGCGCGGGAGCGCCCGGTGAGCGACCCGGCCGGGCTCGCGCAGGCGTACGCCGCCTGCGAAGCGATCACGCGCAGCGAGGCCGCGAACTTCTACTACGGCATCCGGCTGCTGCCGCGCCCGCGCCGGCGCGCGATGAGCGCGGTGTACGCGTTCGCGCGCCGCGTGGACGACATCGGCGACGGCGAGCTGCCGGCCGCCGAGAAGCTGCGCCTGCTCGACGCGGAGGCGGCGGCTCTCGAGCGCCTGCGCGCGGGCGAGCTGCGGACCGGCGGGGACCCGGTGGTGCTCGCGCTGGCCGACGCACACGAGCGCTTCGCGCTGCCCGCGGACGCGCTCGCGGAACTGATCGAGGGAATGCGCATGGACGTGCGCGGCGTCACCTACGAGCGCTTCGAGGAGCTGGTCGTCTACTGCCGCCGCGTGGCCGGCACGATCGGGCGGATATCGCTCGCGATCTTCGGGCTGCGCGAGGACGCCGGCGTCGAGAGCGAGGAGGCCGAAGCGGTCGCCGACGAGCTGGGCGTTGCATTGCAGCTCACGAACATCCTGCGCGACATCGGCGAGGACGCCGAGCGCGGCCGCGTGTACCTGCCCCGCGAGGACCTGCTCCGCTTCGGGCTCGTGCGCGAGGAGGACCGGCGCAGCGCCGCGGACATGCTCGCGGCGCTCGCGGGGCGCTCGCAGGGCGCCGGGCGCGGCGGCGAGCGCGAGCGGCGCGAGCGGCGCGAGCGGCTGGCCACGCTGATGCGCTTCGAGGCGGATCGCGCGCGGCAGTGGTTCATCCGCGGGATGGAGCTCGCGCCGCTGCTCGACCGGCGCAGCGCCGCTTGCGTGCTTGCGATGGCGGGCATCTACAGGCGGCTGCTCGAGCGGATCGCCGCGAGCCCGCAGCAGGCGATCTCCGAGCGCGTGTCGCTGCCGGTGCGCGAGAAGGCGTGGGTGGCCGCGCGCGGGATGCTGGGGGGCGCGAACGGGTGAGCGCCGAGCGCCGCGTGATCGTTGTGGGCGGCGGCCTCGCGGGGATCGCCGCGGCGCTCGACTGCGCCGCCGCGGGGGCGCACGTGACGCTCGTGGAGGTGCGCCGCAGGCTGGGCGGCGCGGCGTACTCGTTCGAGCGCGAGGGCCTGCACATGGACAACGGCCAGCACGTGTTCCTGCGCTGCTGCACCGCCTACCGCGAGCTCCTGCGCAGGCTCGGCTCCGAGCGCCTCGTGCGCGTGCAGGAGCGGCTCGAGATCCCGGTGCTGAGGCCGGGCGCGGCGACGGTGACGCTGCGCCGCGGCGCGCTTCCCGCCCCGCTCCACCTGGCGGGCGCGCTCGCGCGCTACCGGCATCTGAGTCGCGCCGAGCGCCTCTCGGCCGCGCGCGCCGCGGTCGCGCTCGCGCGCACCCCGGTCGAGCGGAGGGCCGCGAGCGAGCAGACGTTCGGCGCGTGGCTCGCCGCGCACGGCCAGGGCGAGCGCGCGATTGCGGCGCTGTGGGACCTGATCGCGCTGCCCACGCTCAACCTGCCGGCCTCGCAGGCGTCGCTGTCGCTCGGCCTGTTCGTGTTCCACATGGGGCTGCTCTCGAGCGCGGACGCGGGCGACATCGGTTTCCACGAAGCCACGCTGAGCGACACCATCGCCGCGCCGGCGGCGCGCGCGCTCGCGCAGGCCGGCGTGGAGGTGCGCCTCGGCTGGCGCGCCGAGCGGCTGCGCCACCACGAACGCGGCGTGGCGGTGGGCGGGCGCGGCGAGGCCGGGGAGGAGGAGGTCGAGGGCCGCGCGGCGATCGTGGCGCTGCCGCACGCGCGCGCGGGCGCGCTGCTCGAGCCGCTGCTCGGCGACCTCGCGGCGCGGATCGCGCGGATCGGCAGCTCGCCGATCGTGAACCTGCACGTGCTCTACGACAGGCCCGTGTTCGACGGGCACTTCGCCGCGGGCGTGGACACGCCGGTGCAGTACCTGTTCGACCGCACGGCCGCCGCGGGCGCGCCCGCCGGCAGCCAGTACCTCGCGGTCTCGCTGTCGGGCGCCGAGCGCGAGATGGCGATGGGCGTGGACGAGCTGCGCGAGCGCTACGAGCCGGCGCTGCGCGATCTGTTGCCGCGCGCGCGCGGCGCGAGCATGGAGCTGTTCGTGGCCACGCGCGAGCACGCGGCCACGTTCCGCGCCGCCCCCGGGGTGCAGGCGCTGCGCCCGCCCGCGCGCACCAGGCTCGCGGGCGTGGTGCTCGCGGGCACGTGGACCGACACGGGCTGGCCCGCGACGCTCGAGGGCGCCGTGATGAGCGGCCACGAGGCCGCGCGCGTGGCGCTCGAGCGGCTCGGGATCGGCGCGGCGGCGCCCGGCGCGCAGGGCGCGCGCGGCGGCGCCGTGGGCGTCGCCGCGGGGGCGGGCGGGTGAGCGAGCTCACGATCGTCTCGCCGCTGGGCGTCGAGGCCGCGATCGTCGGCTGGGGCGCCCGTGCGGTGAACGTTCACAGGAGCGGGATGGGCCCCGTGCGCGCGCAGAGCGCAGCCGGGGAGCTCGCCCGCGGCAGCGCGGGCGCGCTGCTCGTGCTCGGCTTCTGCGGCGGGCTCGACGCCGCCTCGGTGCCCGGCGAAGTGATCGTGGCCGAGGAGCTCTACGCGGCCGCCGACGAAGGCCACGCCGAGCTGAGGGTGCGTTGCGAGCGCGCCGGCGAGCTGCTCGGGCGCGTGACGGGCCTCGGGCTGAAGGTGCGCTCGGGAGCGATCGTGTGCACCTCGAAGATCGCGCTCGGCGAGCGCCGCGCGCAGCTGCTCGAGGGCGGCGCGATCGCCGTGGACATGGAGTCGGTGTGGCTGGCGCAGGCCGCCGGGCAACGGCCGTTCGGCGTGGTGCGCGTGGTGCTCGACAGCCCCGAGCACGAGTTGCTGCACCCGCGGGCGGCGGCCGGCGCGGTGCGCGCCGCGCGCGCGCTGCGGCGCGTGGCGGGCGCACTTCACGACTGGAGCCCCTACGTCTAAGGTAGGCGCCATGGCCGTCCAGATCAGACAGAGCGCGCGCATGGGCTGGTATCTCGCCAGCCAGAAGCTCAAACGCCGCGAGAAGTTCCCGCTGATAGTCGAGCTCGAGCCGCTCTTCCAGTGCAACCTCGCGTGCTCGGGCTGCGGCAAGATCCAGCACCCCGAGCACGAGCTGCGCCGCCGCATGCCGGTTGAGCAGGCGGTCGCGGCGATCGAGGAGAGCGGCGCGCCGATGGTCTCGATCGCGGGCGGCGAGCCGCTGATCCACCCCGAGATCCACGTGATCGCGGACGAGCTCGTGAAACGCAAGAAGTTCGTGTACCTGTGCACCAACGCGCTGCTGCTCGAGCGCAAGCTCGAGAACTTCAGGCCGAGCCCGTACTTCACCTGGGCGATCCACATGGACGGGCTGCGCGAGCGCCACGACGCGTCGGTGGAGCGCGAGGGCGTCTTCGACAAGGCCGTGGCGGCGATCCGCGCGGCGCAGCGCGCCGGCTTCCGCGTGACGACCAACACAACGTTCTTCACCCACGACTCGCCCAAGACCGTGCGCGAGGTGCTCGACTTCCTCAACGACGAGCTGGGGGTCGACGAGATGATGATCTCGCCGGCGTACGCGTACGAGAAAGCGCCCGACCAGGAGCACTTCCTCGGGGTGCAGCAGACCCGCAAGCTGTTCAGCGAGGCGTTCGCCGGCGGCAGGCGCAAGCGCTGGCGCCTGAACCACAGCCCGCTGTACCTGGACTTCCTCGAAGGCAAGACCGAATACGAGTGCACGCCATGGGGCATCCCGAGCTACTCGCTGTTCGGCTGGCAGCGGCCGTGCTACCTGATGGCGGACGGCTACGCGCAGACCTACAAAGAGCTGCTGGAGACGACCGACTGGTCGAAGTACGGCCGCGGCCGGGATCCGCGCTGCGACAACTGCATGGCGCACTGCGGGTACGAGCCCACCGCGGTGCTCGCGACAACGCGCTCGCTGAAGCAGTCGCTACGCGCCCTCGTCGGGTGAGGCTTCGCCGGCGGCGCGGATGTCGCGCCAGCGCAGGCCCTCGCCGAGCAGCGCGGGCACGCCGAGCGCGAGCGCGGTGACGACCTCGACGGCCTGCAGGATGATCCCGTAGGCGAGGCCGAGCCCCGCGCCGACGCCGTACGCCGCGAGGACCACCAGGCAGGCGGCCTGGAAGACGCCCACGTTCGATGGGGTCGCGGGAAGGATCGCGCTGAGGTTGACCGCGAGCAGCACCGCCGCGGCGCCGATCAGCCCGGCCTGCGACTGCAGGCCCAGCGCGAGCAGCACCGCGTAGCAGGCGAGCCATTGCAGCGTCCACGCGATCAGCTGCGCGGACACCGCGAGCATCCCGTGGCGCGGCCGTGCGAACACGGCGAGCCCCTGGCGCGCGAGGTGCAGCAGGCGCGTCAGCGCGAGCGCCGCGCCGGCGACGCGCTGCGAGCGCGAGCGTGCCGCGCGCTCCGCGATCCGCGGCCCCGCCACCACCAGCAGGGCGATCGCGACCGGCACCCCGAGCGCCACCGCGATGCCGGCGCCGTGCCCGTGGAAGATCGGCACGCTCGTGAAGGTGGCGCCGAGCAGCACCGCGAGCGCGAGCAGGTTGATCAGCGTCTGGGAGAACACGGTGCCCGCGATCACGGGCAACAGGCGCCGGTTGGGTCCCTCGATGCGCCTCGCGAGGACGATCACGCGCGAGGGCTCGCCGATCCTGCCGGGGAACACCGCCGAGCCCATCACGCCGATCATCGTCGCGCGCACCACCGCCGGCCAGCCGATCCTCGCCTCGGGCAGCGCCGCGCGCAGCGTCTCGTGCCAGGAGACCGAGCGCATCAGCAGCGACATCGCCATCAGCGCGAGCGCCAGCACGATCCAGCCGGGGTTCGCGGTGATCAGCGCGTGGCCCACGCGTTTCAGGTTCAGCCGCGAGACCGCGAACACGACGAGGCCCGCCACGAGCACGAACGTGAGCGCGACGCCCACGTGCCTGCGCCGGACCCTGCGCCGTCGCGGCGGGGGGTTCTCCGGCATGCACACCCCGCCGGGTCTAGCAGGTCGCGCAGGGCCCGCCAAGGCTAGGCCTCGAGCATCAGCGTCACCGGCCCGTCGTTCACGAGCTCGACCTGCATGTGCGCGCCGAACACGCCGCTCGCGGCGCCGGCGCGCTCGCAGAAGCGCTCGTACAGCGGCCGGGCCTGCTCGGGCCGGGCCGCGGCGACGAAGCTCGGGCGGTTGCCCTTGCGGGTGTCGCCGTACAGCGTGAACTGGCTCACGCACAAGAGCTCGCGCTCTCCCAGCGGCTCGTTCATGTTGCCCTCGGCGTCGGGAAAGACGCGTAGCGCGCGCACGCGCTGCGCGAGCCGCTCGGCGCTCGCCTCCTCGTCGCCGGCGGCCACGCCGAGCAGCACCAGCAGGCCCGGGCCGATCGCGCAGATGAGCTCGCCGTCCACGCTCACGGCCGCGCTTGACACCCTCTGCACGAGCGCGCGCACGGCTCGCGAGTATGCCAGCCGCGCGGCCGCGGGCCGCGCTCAGGTGGTGCGTTCGCGCAGGGCGCGCCGGCGCGGCAGGCGCGTGCGCGCCCGTCCGCGCGCCGCCGCCCGCAGGCGGCGGATGCCGCGCAGGTCCTCGCGCGCGGTCGCGATGACGCGCACCCGCGAGTCGCGGTCCTCGATCCACGCCACGGGGACCTCGTGGATCGAAAGGCGCGCGCGCTGCGCGAGGTACAGAAGCTCGGTGTCGAAGAACCACTCCTCGTCGCGCACCGCCGGCAGCAGCTCCTGCAGGACGGCGCGGCGGCCCGCCTTGAAGCCGCACTGCGCGTCGGAGAACGTCGCTCCGAGGCGCACGCGCAGCAGCAGGTTGTAGCAGCGCGAGATCAGCTCGCGGCGCATGCAGCGCTCGACCCGCGCGCCGGGCGCGAGCCGCGTCCCGATCGCGATGTCGGCGGTGCCGTCGAGCAGCGGCGCGAGCAGCGGGGCGAGCGCCGAGAGCTCGGTCGAGAGGTCCACGTCCATGTACGCGAGCACATCCGCGCGGCTCGCGCTCCACGCGGCGCGCAGCGCGCGCCCGCGCCCCTTGCGCTCGAGGTGCGCCACCGAGACCTCCGGCAGCTCGCGCTCGAGCCGGCGCGCGAGCTCGAGCGTGGCGTCGGTGCTCGCGTTGTCGGCCACCGTGATCGCGAAGCGAAGCCCGAGCGCGCGCATGTGCGTGTGCAGGGTGCGCACGCACCGCTCGAGCGAGCGCTCCTCGTTGTACACCGGGATCACCACCTCGACGGCCGGGTGCGCGGCGCCGGCTTCGGCCGGGTGCGCGACGCCCCCGTCGGCCGGGTGCGCGGCGCCGGCTTCGCCCGTGCGTGGCCGCGCAGCGGGCGCCGTGGCCGCGAGCGCAAGCTCCGGCGGGTGTGCGTCTGCTGTGCGTGCGGTGGTGCTCATGGGGCGATCATGCCGCCCTTCCCTGGGCGGACTGTGGGCGGGAGCCGGGAGCTGTGCGAGACCTGCGCGCGCCCTCGGGCTCGACGACCTCGTGCGAACCGTCCTCGAGCACCACCACCCCGCCGTGGCGCAGCCAGCGCGCGGCGCCCTCGGGCCCGCTCAGCACGGCGGCCTTCGCGTACACCTCCGCGAGCACCGCGCTCGGCGCGAGCGCGGTGGCCTGCACCACGCCCGTGTACGCGGGGCGCCCCGTCGAGGGGTCGAGCAGGTGGTGCGCGGGGGCGCCGAACGCGTCGCGCCACAACCGCCGGCCGATGCCGCTCGTGGCCACGCCCGTGCTCGCGCTCGAGAACGTGTGGAGGATGCCGCCGTCGAACGGGCTCTCGACCTCGATCGTGCGCGGCAGGCCGCCGGAGCCGCCGATCCTGAGGTCGCCGCCGCAGTCGAGCGCGAAGCTGAGGTGCCCGGCGAGCTGCGCCGCGAGCAGGTCCGCGAACATGCCTTTCGCGAGGCCGCCGCTGTCGATCTTCACGCCGGGCGGCCGCGTCAGGACGTTGCGCTCCGGGTCCACGTCGAGGGCCCGCCAGCGCCTGCGCACGTCCGGGCGCGCGGGCCTGCGCGGCGGAGCGCCGGACAGCGCCCGGTCGAGCTCGAGCGGCTCGCGCGGCTCGCCCGCATAGCCCGCGGCCTCGATCGCGTCCACCATCGTCGCGTCGACGAGCCCGCCGGTGCTGGAGGCGGCGAGCGAGACCACCGAGGCGAGCCGCGCCATCAGCGGGCTCACCGGCACGCTCGCCCGCGGGTCGGCGTTCAGCCTCCAGAGCTCGCTGCCGGCGCTGAACCGCGAGAAGCGCGAGTGCCACGAGAGCAGCGCGTGCTTGGCGAGCTGCGCGGCCTCCTCCGCGCTCGTGTGGGCGTGCGCGCCGCGCACCAGCACCGCGCAGCTGCTGCCGAAGCAGTCGAAACGCTCGATCGCCTCACGCTCGTGCATCACGAGGCCCTCGTGCTGACCGACGCGCCCGCGGATTCTTCGCTCGAGGAGCTTTCAGTGCCCGTCGAGCCTTCTTCGCTGCTGGAGCTTTCGCTGCCGGTGGAGCTTCCGGCGCTTTCCGTGCTTTCGCTGCTTTCCGCGCCTTCGCTGCTCGCCGAGCTTTCGACCGCCGTGGAGGCGGCCTTCGCGCCGCTGCTCTTGGTGGTGGTCGAGCCGCCACCGCCCGTCGCGTTGTGCGTTTTCGAGCTTTCGGAGGCGAGCACGGCGCTGGTGCGCTGGCGCGAGAGCGCCGGGTCGTGGCCTGCGACGAGCCGTACGTAGATGAAGGCGAAGGCTGCGACGAACAGCGCGACCGCGAGCGCGGCCACCGTGCGGCGGATGCGCCGGGCGCGGCGGCGCATCGCCGCGCGCCGCGATCCTGCGAGCGCGCGCGCCTCGGCCCTGCGCTGCTCGTCCGCGCCCGTGCCGTCGTTGGGGGTGGGCTGCGTGGCGCTCATCGTGCGCTCCCAGCCTGCAGGCGGCGGGGGCGCGGAGCGTCCGCGCGCGGACGGCCGGCGTTCGCGAGCGCCGGTCCCAGCCGGCGCACCGCGAGCAGCGTGAGCGCCGGCAGCACGGCGATCGCGGCCATCGCGAGGAACCAGGCCTGGCCGGCGTCGGTGCCCTCGCCGAGCGAGTGCGCGACCCCGAGCAGCCAGGCGAGCGCGGTGAAGCGGTGGAGCCTGCGCCAGCGCTGCACGCCGATACGGGTGCGTGCGTAGTAGGAGAGCCCGAGCAGCGCGAGCGCCCAGAAGGCGACGATGCCGGCGCTGGTCCAGAACGTGTGGTAGCCGCTGACGAAGGGGATCGCGATGTCGGCGAGGCTCGGCCGCAGGTAACCGTCGCCGAGCAGCGCGAGGCCGTGCACCGCGATCGCGCCGATGGTGGCGAGCGACAGCGCCTCGTGGACGACGCGCAGCTCGGCCCGGCGGCCCGCGAGCAGGCGGCCGCCCATCAGCAGCCCGGCGGACACGCCGAGGCTCGAGAGTACGAGCGCGGCGATCCCCGCGGCCCTGCTCGTGATCCAGAACAGGTGGGGCCCGGCCGAGGTGGCGAGGAGTGTGGAGGTTGTGCTCGTCATGGTTGGGTCTCCGGGAGAAGGGGGTGCGGCGGGCGGCGCAGAGGGGATGCGCCGCCCGCCTGGGTGTCTCGCCGCGCCGCCGCGGGGGCGGCGCGAGAGCTCATGCGCTCGCGGGCAGCACGCCTCCGTGGCGGGCATGGCGCGGGCGCCGGCGTGCGCCGCCGGCGGACGGCTGCGCGGTGTTGAGCGCGGCGAGCGGCGCCGGCGCATGCGGGGTCAGCAGCCTCGCGCGGGTCATCACGAAGGCGAGCGCGGCGATGATCAGGACGTCGAGTGCGGCTATGGCGGTGATTGCGAGGGGGATGGACATCGGGAGCCTTTCGATCCGGTGCTTTTCGTTGTATGGATCGAGTATCGCCCCCCACCCTCACGCGAATCTGACCGCAACCTCAGAGGTCCCTGAGAGGCTCAGCGCGAGCTCTCGGCCCGCTCCGGGCGCTGCGCCGCGGGCGCCTTCGGCAGGCGCACGGTGAACAGCGCGCCGCCGCCGGGAGCGTTCTCGGCGGTGATCTGCCCGTGGTGCGCCTCCACCACGCCGTCGCACGATCGAGAGGCCGAGCCCCGCTCCCGCCTTGCCGCGCTCGCGCCCGTGCTGCGTGCGCCAGAAGCGGTCGAACAGCTTCTCCGTCGAGCCCGCCGGCAGGCCGGCGCCGTGGTCGCGAACGCCGATCGTGACCTCGCGCTCGCCGTCGGCGACCGAGACCTCGACGGGGGTCCCCGCGGGCGTGTGCACGAGCGTGTTGCGCAGCAGGTTGGCGAGCACCTGGCGCAGCTGCAGCTCCTCGCCTGCCACGACCGCGCGCTCGGGAGCGCTCAGCTCGATCGGGCGCTCGGGCGCGGTGGCGCGCGCGTCCTGCACCGCGTCGCGGGCGAGCGCCGCGACGTCCACCGCCTCGCGTCTGCGCTCGCGCGTCTCGTCGAGTCGCGCGAGGGTGAGCAGGTCCTCGACGAGCACGCCCATCCGCTTCGACTCCTCCTCGATGCGGCGCATCGCGAGCTCCGTGTCCTCGCCGCCGGCGGTCGCGCCCATCCGGAACAGCTCGGCGTATCCGCGGATCGACGCGAGCGGAGTGCGCAGCTCGTGCGACGCGTCCGCGAGGAACTGGCGCAGGCGCTCTTCGCTCGCCGCGCGCGCGGCGAACGCCTGCTCGAGCCGGTCGAGCATCGCGTTGAGCGCGAGCCCCAGCCGCCCGACCTCGGTGCGCGACGTGGCGGGGCTCACGCGCTTCGACAGGTCCCCCGCGGCGATCTGCCCGGCGGTGTGCTCGATCCGGTCGAGCGGGCGCAGGCCGATTTTGACGACGAAGAACGCGCTCAGCCCGAGCGCGGCGAGCACGCCAGCGATCACGAGCCCCTCGACCAGCAGCAGCCGGTCGAGCGTCTGGTCGACGTCGCGCAGAGGGATCGCGACCACCGTCAACCCGCTGTCCTCGGGGTCGCGGATCTCGTAGGCGCGGTACTGCTGGCTGGAGCCGACCGAGCCCACGGTGAACGGCTTTTCGAGCGGGATCACGGCCGGAATTCGCGGTTCGGGCGCCTCGGCTTCGCTGCTGCTGTATTTGATCAGCGTGTCGTGCAGCACGCGGCCATCGGCTGCGCGGCGCTGGCCGTAGGTGCCCGGCGGGAGGTTCACGCCGGGGCCGCGCGGGCGGCCGCTCTGGGGCGAGGGCGCGCCGGGCTGCCGGCTCCCTTCGCCCTGTTCCGGAGCGTTTGCGGCGGGCCTGAAGCCTTCGGAGTCGAGCAGCTGCGAGAGCGCGGGCACCGCGTCGCGGGCCTCGCCGTCCACGCGTTCGATCAGGAACGTCCGCTGCTCGGCGTAGGTGACCACGGCCATGATCACGAGGCCGGCCGCGGCGAGCGCGAGCACGCTCACGAGGACGCGGGCGCGCAGCGAGGACATCAGCCGCGGCGGGGAGCCTGCAGCGCGTAGCCGACGCCGCGCACCGTGCGGATCAGCGAGGGGCCGTGAGCGTCGAGCTTCTTGCGCAGATAGCTGATGTAGGTCTCGAGCACGCGCCCGTCGCCGCCGAAGTCGTAGTTCCACACGTGGTCGAGCAGCTGAGCGCGCGTCATCACCCGCCGCGGGTTGAGCAGCAGGTAGCGCAACAGGCGGTATTCGGTCGCCGTGAGCTCGATCGGCACTCCTGCGCGCGTGACCTCGCGCGACTCCTCGTCCATCTCGAGGTCCTCGAACACGAGCCGTCCGGTCTCGGGCGCGGCCTGGCCGGTGCGGCGCAGGATCGTCCAGATCCGGGCCACCAGCTCCTCGAGGCTGAACGGCTTGGTCATGTAGTCGTCGCCGCCGCCCGTGAGCCCGCGGACCTTGTCCTCGGTGGCGTCGCGCGCGGTCAGGAAGATGATCGGCACGCCCGCGCGCTGGGCGCCGAGCCTGGCTGCGACGTCGAAGCCGTCCATGTCGGGGAGCATCACGTCGAGCACCATCAGGTGGGGTTTGAACGTGCCGACCTTCGCGAGCGCCTCGCGCCCGGTGCCGGCGGTCTCGACGCCGAAGCCCTGGAAGCGGAGCGCCATCGAGATGACCTCGACGATGTTGGGTTCGTCGTCCACCACGAGGATGCGGGGTCCGGTCGCGTTCTCAGCCATGCGAGGGCGTCCTCGTGTCGGCTTGCGTCGCGGCTTCCGCGGCGCCTTGTGTCCTCGATCTCATCGTGTCCTCGGTATTCGCTCAGGTTTACCCGAGGCGAGGATCGCCCTCCGGGGTGAGCGTTAACCGAGAGAAAGCTGTGAGCTTGCTGAGAGAGCTTCGCAGGCTGTGCGGCGGGCCGGCGAGGCCCGCTCGCGCGGCGCGGCCCGGAACGCAAGTGACGCGGCCGCGAGCCGGTCGAGGAACCCGAGCTTCTGGCCCGAGGGCCTTCCGTCCGGGTGGCGCGGCCTCACACCTCAGTGGCCTCGCTCTTCACGGCTCGCAAACCGCGTCGTGGGGCAACCTATGCCGCGCCTCGCGGGCGCGCAAGTGCGCGCGCGCGACGATCGTGCATCTTGCGCAAAAAGAATCTCGCGAGCGCCGCGCGCCCGCGGCGGGCGCGAGCGCAGCCGGTCACGCCCGCGAGCCGTCCGCGAACGGGGCGAGCCCCGCACGGATCTGATCGGGCCAGGGCTGCGAGCGGATCTCGCCCTCGTGCGTGGGCGTGGCGACGCACACGTGGCGCAGCGTCCCCGTGACCAGCAGCTCCTCGCCGCGCATCACATCGATGCGGGTCGTGATCGCGGTGGTGCCGAGGCGCTCGACGTGCGCGCGCAGCTGCAGCTCGTCGTCGAAGCGCGCGGGCGCGCGGAACACGATGCCTGCCTCGGCCACGACGGCGTCCACGCCGAGCTCGAGCATGTCCTGCCACGGCCCCACCGCGGCACGCCACAGCTCGGTGAAGGCGACGTCGAAATAGAGCAGGTAGTTGGCGTTGAACACGATCCCCTGCGGGTCGCACTCGCCGTAGCGCACGCGCAGCTCATGTACGAAGGGGACAGCCAAGCTCGCCACACCCTACCGGCGCGCCTGCGCCGCGCGGCGGCGCTTTCGACCGGGACGCCTGCGCCCGGCTAAAGGCGCCGCTCAGTGCGCCTCGTGGGCGTCGCAGCGGTCGATCTCGAACCACATGCGCGGATGCTCGCTGTCGGGCTCCACCGCCCAGCGGTCGGCGAGCCGCTCGAGCAGCATCAGGTCGTAGCGCGGCGTGTCGGGAAGCACCGGCGGCAGCAGCAGCTCGCGCGCGCCCGCGAGCTCGACGCGAACCACCTCGGCGGGCATCCACACGCGCAGCTCCACTGACTCGGGACGGTGTTCGCACTGCTGCACCGCCCGGGTGACGAGCTCGCTGGTGAGCAGCGTGACGGCGTCGCGCAGGTCCGGGGAGGGCCTGCCCACCTGCCCCACGTAGAACCGCGCCGCGCGGGGCGCGTACGGATCGAGCGGCAGCGAGACCGCCAGGTGAGGTGCTTCCAGAGCGATGGGCATCCCTGCAGCTCCCGATTCCCCCGTTCAGCAGGCCGCAAACTCCGTAAAGACGAAGGGTAGCCTCGGGCGCGCGCCGCATCGAACAAACGTCCAGCGCGCGGGCGGCGGGCGGACGCGCCGGAGCGGGCGCGGAGCGGGCGTTCAGGGGTCGGCGCGGAGCGCGGCCATCTTCTCGAACGCCGCGAGCGGATTGACGGCCTCGCCCTCGCCGTCGAGCTCGAGGTAGATGTTCTCGAGGTTGACCACGAGGCGTTCCGGCTCGCCCCAGTCGGCCCACGGCTGAAGCGAGATCGCGCGGGCGGCCTCGAGCGGGCTCATGCCCTCCTCGCGCAGCGCGCGCGCCTGCTCGTACAGGTATTCGAAGTACGCCTTCAGCTCGCGCACCGCGGCCGGCTCGGACACGGGCCCGTGGCCGGGAACCAGCACCTCGAGGTCCATCGCGAGGATCCGCTCGCACGCCGCGATCCACCTCGAAACGGGGCCGGCCCAGGCGATCGGGTGAGCGCCCGCGAACAGGATGTCGCCGGTGAACAGCACGCGCTGTGCGGGCACGTGCACGAGCGTGTCGCCGCGGGTGTGCGCCGGGCCCACCTCGATCAGCTCGACGCGCGTGTCGCCCACCTGCAGCGCGAGCTCGCCGCTGAACGTCTCGCCGGGCAGCTCGAGCTCCACGCCGGCGAACTCGAACGAGCCGAACAGCTCCAGGAAGAACTCGCCGAGCGCGCCCAGCTGCGGCGCCTGCTCGACGAGCGCGGCCATCGCCGCGGGCGGCAGCTCCGCCATCTCCTCGGCGGTCTGCGCGGAGGCCACGATGCGCGCGCCGCGTACGCAGCTGGTTGCCGTAGCAGTGGTCGCCGTTGGCGTGGGTGTTGACGAGCGTGTCGATGCTCGCGGCGGCGGGCACCGCGTCGCGCATCGCGGTGAGCATCTCGCCTGTCAGCCGGAGGTCGAACAGCGTGTCGATCAGCAGCGTGCGCTCGCCGTCGGCGATCAGGCCGGCGTTGCTCCAGCCCCAGCCGCCGTCGGGCTGCAGGTAGGCATACAGCCCGTCGCCCACCTCGTGCAGCCCCTTCACGTAGTGCGTCTGGCCTACGCTGTGCCCCGACATGCACGTGCGATCCTATGCGCAGATCGAGCCGTTCGTCACGCTCGACGGCTCGCAGATCCGCGAGTGGGCGGGCCGCGTGTCGGCGCCGGCGCGCAACCAGAGCCTCGCCGAGGCGACGATCCCGCCGGGCGGCGCGACCGCCGAGCACTACCACCGCGAGACCGAGGAGCTCTACCTGGTGCGCGAGGGCAGGGGCAGGCTCGTGATCGACGGCGAGGAGCGGGCCGTGGGCGAGGGCGACTGCGCGCTCATCCCGCCGGGTGCGCGCCACAAGCTGTTCAACACGGGCGAGGGGCCGCTGCGCGTGATCTGCGCGTGCGCGCCGGCGTACTCCGACGAGGACACCTGCATCACGGAGTGAGCGCGAGGCGCGCGGTCCACGCGCGCTGCGACAGCCGGCCGGGCACCTGCACGACGCCGTTGCGCTCCAACACCTCCTCCACGGCGGCGAGCACCGCGCTGCGCCGCCGCTCTTCGAGCGTGGCGATCCAGCTCACGCTCGCCAGGTACGCGAGCACGCCCTCGCGGTCGGTTGGCCGCGTGACGGTCATGGTGAGCTCGCTCACCTCGCCGAACGCGGGGTCCTCCTCGAGCGCGGCCGCGGGCGAGCGCTCGCCGAACGCGGGGTGCTCCCCGAGCTCGGCGAGGAAGATGGGCTCGAGCTCGCGCGTCCATGGCGCGTCGATGGACGGCGCGATGCGCGCGATGGCGACGCCGCCTCCCGGCGAGAGCACGCGTCTGATCTCGGGCATCGCGCGCGACTCGTCGAACCAGTGGAAGGAGTCGGCCGCGAACACCGCGCGCACCGAGCGGTCGGGCAGCGGGATCGCCTCGGCGGCGCCCTCGCGCACGCGATCGGCGCCGATCGC
The DNA here is from genome assembly GCA_963813685.1 of uncultured Solirubrobacteraceae bacterium. Taxonomy (GTDB): domain Bacteria; phylum Actinomycetota; class Thermoleophilia; order Solirubrobacterales; family Solirubrobacteraceae; genus Palsa-744. The sequence goes on along the minus strand of CAWEZQ010000001.1, from coordinate 272,650 downwards.
CCCGCGCAGCAGCTCGCACATCCCCGCGAGCGGCTCGACGGCGGTCAGCTCCATGCCCGCCTCGAGCAGCGCGCGCGAGAGCTGTCCGGTGCCCGCGCCGAGCTCCAGCACGGGGTCGCCGGCGCTCAGCTCGAGCCGCGAGCAGAGCGCTCTGGCGAACTCCACGCCGTAGGCCGGCCTGCTGCGGTCGTACAGCGCGGCGTCCGCGAAGCCCGAAACGAGGGGATGCAGATTCGACGCGCTCGAATCGGTCACACATCCACGATAAACCCGCGCGAGCGCTCGCAGAAGCGCGCGCTGCAAGCAAGCCGCCTGCCCGCTCGCATACGCTTGTGTCCGTGGACCCCCTGACACAGTTGCGCGGACGGGTGGCCGAGCTCGCGGATCTGCACTACCTCGACATGCTCGCGGGCTGGGACCAGCTCGTGATGATGCCCAGCGAGGGCGCGCACGGGCGCGCGCACCAGCTCGCGACGCTGGCTCGCGTGACCCACGAGCGCGCGACCGGCGCGGACCTCGGCGCCTGGCTCGAGGAGCTCGACGGCGCCGAGCTCGACGAGATCGACCGTGACGTGGTGCGTATCGCGCGCCGCGACTGGGAGCGGGCGCGCCGCATCCCCTCGGAGCTCGCGGCGGAGCTCTCGCGCGCGCACGCGGAGGGCCAGGCGGTGTGGCAGGAGGCTCGCGCGAACGACGACTTCGCGGCGTTCGCGCCGGCGCTCGAGCGCAACGTGGAGCTCGCCCGCGAGTACGCGCGCGCGTTGCAGGGTGAGGACGAGAGCCTGTATGAGGCGCTGCTGGGCGACTACGACTTCGGGCTGCGCGAGCAGCAGCTGAAGGGGCTCTTCTCGGAGCTCGCGGCCGCGCTGTCGCCGCTCGTGGTGCTCGCTGCCGAGCGCTCTCCGCGGCTGCGCCTGAGCGTGCCCGTCGAGGCCCAGCGGGCCGCCGTGCAGGCGACGCTCGCGAACATCGGGGTGGACAAGGCGAGCTGGCGCGTGGACACCTCCACGCACCCGTTCACCGCGGAGATGGGACGGCTCGACACGCGCGTTACCACGCGTTACGGCGACGGCGACGTGGAGTCGCTGCTGAGCTCGCTGCACGAGTATGGCCACGCGCTGTACGAGCGCCAGATCGACCCGCGGCTCGAGCGCACGAACCTCGGCCACGGCACCTCGATGTCGATCCACGAGTCCCAGAGCAAGCTGTGGGAGAACCACGTGGCGCGCAGCCGCGGCTTCGCGGAGGTGCTCGCCGCGGAGCTTCGCGCGGCCGGCTTCGAGGTCGAGCCGGCGACGCTGCACGCGAGCCTCGTGGGCGTCGAAGCGTCGCCGATCCGCGTCTCGGCGGACCCGCTCACGTATCCGCTTCACATCGTGCTGCGCTTCGAGCTGGAGCTCGCGCTGATCGGCGGCGAGCTCGCGGTCGCCGACCTGCCGGCCGCGTGGCGCGACGGCATGCGCCGGCTGCTCGGCATCGAGATCGCCGGCGACGCGCAGGGCTGCATGCAGGACATCCACTGGAGCGGCGGCAGCTTCGGCTACTTCCCCAGCTACGCGCTCGGCTGCCTGATCGCGGCCCAGCTGTGGGAGGCGATGGAGGCGGACATCGGGTCTCGCGAGGATGACCTGCGCCGCGGCGACGTGGCCGCCATCCAGGACTGGCTCGAGCGCAACGTGCACCGCTTCGGCAGGCGCCTGGACACGATGCCGCTGGTCGAGCGCGCCACCGGGCGCGCGCTCGAGATCGCGCCGTTCATGCGCTACGTGCAGCCGCTCGCCGACGGGGCGGGCCGGGAATGAGCGAGAACCGGGTCACGGGCCGGGGATGAGCGAGCCCGAGATCACGTTCGCGGCGCTCGAGGAGAGCGGCGGCGAGCGCTTCAGCTCGCTGCGGCGCAAGCTGGGCGTGGAGTCCTTCGGCATGAACCAGATCGTGCTCGAGCCGCTCCAGCGCGGGCGCATCCACGCGCACGAGCGCCAGGAGGAGGTGTACCTGGTGCTGGCGGGCGAGCTCACGCTGCTGGTGGAGGGCCGCGAGCACGTGCTCGTGCGCGGACGCCTCGTGCGGGTCCCGCCGAGCGTGCGCCGCCAGCTCGTCAACCGCGGGCCCGAGCGGCTCGTGCTGCTCGCGCTGGGCGGCTCGGGCGTGCACGAGGGCCGCGACGGGCGCGCGTGGCGCTCGTGGGAGGAGCCGGGCGACGGCGCGCCGCCGCAGGACGTGCCGCTGCCCGAGGATCTTCAGGGCGCGCCCTGAGCGCGGCGTGTAGGTTTCACGCCATGCTCACGCTCACGGGTCTCGAGGAGGTCCGCTCGCACGTCGGCAAGGAGCTCGGCGTGAGCGAGTGGAAGCTCGTGACGCAGAAGGACATCGACGAGTTCGCGGCGGTGACCGGCGACGACCAGTGGATCCACGTGGACGTGGAGCGCGCCAAGCAGGGGCCGTTCGGGGGGACGATCGCGCACGGCTACTACACGCTCTCGCTCGCGCCGCGCTTCTCCTATGACATGTTCAAATTCGAGGGTTTCGCGTTCGGTGTCAACTATGGCCTGAACCGCGTGCGCTTCCCCGCGCCGATGCCGGTCGGCGGCAAGGTGCGCATGCGCGCGGTGCTCGCCTCCGTCGAGGACATCCCCGGCGGCGCGCAGATCACCTCCGAGCTGACCTTCGAGCACGAGGGCTCGGAGAAGCCCGTGTGCGTGGCGGAGTCGCTCGCGCGCGTGTACACCGGCTGAGCGCGTAACGCCAGCGCGGCGCCGTGCAGCCAGTCAACCTCTACAGCGACACGCAGACCCGCCCGAGCGAAGCGATGCGCGAGGCGATGGCGCGCGCGGAGGTGGGCGACGAGCAGCGCGGCCTGGACCCCACCACCAAAGAGCTCGAGCGCCGCGTGGCGGAGCTGCTCGGCCACGAGGCCGCGGTGTTCCTGCCGAGCGGCACGATGTGCAACGAGATCGCCTTGCGGGTGCACGTGAGGCCCGGCGGCGACGAGCTGCTGCTCGACCGCACCGCGCACCCCGTGGTCGCGGAGGCGGGCGGCCCCGCGCAGCTGTCGGGCGCGATGATCCGCGTGCTCGACGGCGACCGCGGCATCTTCACCGCGGAGCAGCTGCGCGAGGCGCTGCGGGGGAGGGGAGGCCGCTACGCGCCGCGACCGCGCGTGGTCTCGGTGGAGCAGACGACCAACTTCGGCGGCGGGCGCATCTGGCCGCTCGATACGATCGCCGAGGTGCTCGAGGTGGCGCGCGAGCACCGCCTGCGGGCGCATCTCGACGGCGCGCGCCTGATGAACGCGGTGGTCGCCTCCGGCGTTCCCGCGAGCGAGTACGCGGCCGGGTTCGACAGCGCGTGGATCGACTTCAGCAAGGGGCTCGGCGCCCCTGTGGGGGCGGTGCTGGCGGGCTCGGAGAGCCTGATCTCCGAGGCATGGCGCTACAAGCAGATGCTCGGCGGCGCATTGCGCCAGTCGGGGATCCTGGCGGCGGGCTGCATCTACGCGCTCGAGCACAACGTGGAGCGCCTCGCGGAGGACCACGCGAACGCGCGCGTTCTGGCCGAGGGACTCGCGGAGCTGCCCGGCGCGAGCATCGACCCGAACGACGTGCAGACCAACATCGTGATGTTCGCGGTCGACGACGCGGACGAGCTCGTGAGGCGCGCCGCAGCCGAGGTGGAGCTGACCGCGGCGGACGCGCGCAGGGTGCGCGCGGTCACGCACCTGGACGTCACGCGCGCCGACGTCGAGCACGCGCTCGTGGCGCTCGCGCGGCTGCTCGGCTGAACAGGCGGTGGGCATCGAGCGCTGCTTGACCGTCCGTTAGGCTGCGCCCGTGATCATCACCACCATGAACGACCTGCCGGGCTACGACATCGAAGAGGTGCTCGGAGAGGTGTTCGGGCTCACGGTGCGCTCGCGCAACCTCGGCTCGCAGATCGGCGCCTCGCTGAAGTCGCTGGTGGGTGGCGAGCTCAAGGGGATGACGAAGATGCTCGCGGCGGGCCGTGAGCACGCGCAGGAACGCCTCGTGGAGGAGGCCGAGTCGCGCGGCGCGAACGCGGTGATCGCGTTCCGCTTCGACACGTCCGAGCTCGGCACCACGTGGACGGAGATCTGCGCGTACGGCACGGCCGTGCGCGCCACCAAGCGCGCGTAAGCGCCGATCGAGGTGCCGCGCAGCGAGCCGGCGAAGGCGTAGCGCGATGCGGCTCGTCACCTACCGCTCGGCCGGCGAGACGCGCAGCTGGCGGCGCACGCGGCGGAAGAGCCGCTCTTCGAGCGCTCCGGGCGCGCGCTGCTCACGCACGGGGCGCCACACGGGCCGGCGCGCGAGCTCGACGTAGTGCATGCTCACGGGCCCGACCGTGATCTCGTCGCCGTCGCGCAGCTCCGCTTCGCTCGTGCGATCGCCGTTGACGAACGTTCCCGCGGCGCTGCGGTCGTCGAGGATCACCACTCGCTCGCCGCGCCGCACCACGATCGCGTGGTGGCGCGACACACGCTGGTCCTCGAGCTGCACGTCGGCGGTGAGCCCGCGCCCGATGTGCGTGACCTCGCGCTCGAGCGCCAGCAGCAGCCGCGTCCGGCCGGCGTCGAGCGCGAGGTAGCGGCCGGGCCGCGCGCGCTCCTCGCGCACGGCGTGCGACCACGAGCGGTGGCTCAGCGCGAGCGCGGGGTGGCGCGCGAGCCCGCCGGCCGGCGCCTCGTGGGCGCCGGTGTGCTCCTCGGTCTGCTCTGTGTGATGGGGGGAGAGAGTGCTCATGGCGGCAAGTCCATCACCGCCCCCACAAAGGCGACTGAAGATCAGCGAAGAAATCGTTAAGAGCCCGCCACGTCCACGGTCCAAGCGCGCGCGAGGTTCTGCGCGGCCATCGCGCCGAGCATGTCGGCGAAGCCCTCCGGCGCGGGCGGGAGCAGCGGCGCGCCGCCCGCCGTGACCGCTCCGAGCACGCGCTCGCAGCTCTCGCGCGCGAGCCGGCAGGCGCGCTGCACGCCGCCGCCGAGCAGCCGGCCGTCGCGCTTGGCGAACCGCCCCGCGACGAGCACGTGGCGCACGCTCGAAGCGTTCGCCTGGGCCACCAGGCAGCCGACGGGGTCGGCCATCGGCACCACGTTGAGCCCGTCGCCGCCGATCACGATCACGTCGGCCTGCTTGCCGGGCGCCAGCGAGCCGATGCGCTGCTCCATGCCCATCGCGTGCGCGCCGTTGACGGTGCCCCAGCGCAGCGCGTCGCGCACCGTGAGCGTGAGGTGCTCGGGCATGCGGTTGCGCGCGTGCAGCTCGTCGTTGGCCATCGCGCGTTCGAACTGCAGGCCGAGGCGCATCTGGCTGAACATGTCGCCGGAGTTCGACGAGGCGACGTCGCACGAGAGGCTCGGCCGCATCCCCAGCGCGAGCGCGCGCCCGATCACCGGGTGCCCCATGCCCATCTGCAGCTCGGTCTCGGGGCTGCTCGACACCTTGCAGTCGTGCTCCGCGAGCCTGCGCAGGTTGCGCTCGTCGAGCGTGTTGCAATGCACGTGCACCTGCTCGGGCGAGAGCAGGCCGTGGCGCTCCAGCTCGGGGATGCCCTCGGTGATCGGCGAGCCCCGGTTGCAGCCCGTGTGAAGCACGCTCGGGACCGCGAGCTCGCGCGCGGAGCGGGCCTCCGCGATCGTCTGCTCGAACGGCAGCAGCCCCACCTCGGTGAGCGCGAGGCCCATCGTCACGAGCCCCGTGTCCGAGGGGAGGCTGTGCTCGCGGATGCGCCGCGCGTCGGCGAGGCGCTCGGAGTGCTCGGCGAACGCGGGCTCCGGAGCGGGGGAGGGGTAGTAGCCGTACGCGAACATCGCCCTGATGCCCGCGTCGCGCAGGCCCTGCAGCGCCGCGTCGGCGTGCTGGGGGGTGTTGTTGCAGTGCGAGAAGTCGAGCACCGTGGTGACGCCCGCGTCGAGCGCCTCGAGCGCCCCCAGCAGGTTGCCCGCGTACACGTCCTGGGGCCCGCAGTTGGGCGAGATCGACATGCGGATCCCGCGGAAGTAGTCCTCGAGCGTCCAGTCGGCGCACACGCCGCGAAAGGGCGTCTGCCAGGTGTGGCGGTGCGTGTCGACGAAGCCCGGCATCACCACGTGGCCCGCCACGTCGAGCACCTCCGCGTCGGCTTCGAGCTCGCGCTCCACCGCCGCGATCGCGCCGTCCTCCACGAGCACGTCGCCGCGCTCGAGCTCGCCCACCGCGTCGTCCATCGACAGCACGTAGCCGCCGCGCAGAAGCACCCGCTCGCCCATTCGCCCTCCCTCCTCGCTGTGTGCGCGCGACCCTACAACGCGATCTTCTAGGGTGGCGCCATGCGCACGCGCAACCTCGGCCACACCGGCGTGCAGGTGACGCCTCTGTGCCTCGGCGCGATGATGTTCGGCGGCTGGGGCAACCCCGACCACGACGAGTCGATCGCGATCATCCACCGCGCGCTCGACGCGGGCATCAACTTCATCGACACCGCCGACGTGTACTCGCGCGGGGAGTCCGAGGAGATCGTCGGCAAGGCGCTCGCGGGCGGCCGGCGCGAGAACGTCGTGCTCGCCACGAAGGTGCACGGCACGATGGGCGATGACCCCAACGAGTTCGGCAACTCGCGGCGCTGGATCACGCGCGAGGTCGAGAACAGCCTGCGCAGGCTGAAAACCGACTGGATCGACCTCTACCAGATACACCGTCCCGAGCAGGACACCGACATCGACGAGACGCTGGGCGCGCTCACCGACCTGGTGCGCGCCGGCAAGGTCCGCTACATCGGCTCCTCGACGTTCCCCGCGAGCCAGATCGTGGAGGCGCAGTGGGTGGCCGAGCGGCGCGGGCGCGAGCGCTTCGTGTGCGAGCAGCCGCCCTACTCGCTGCTCGTGCGCGACATCGAGAACGACGTGCTGCCGACGCTGCTGCGCCAGCGCATGGGCGCGATCGTGTGGAGCCCGCTGGCGGGCGGGTGGCTCACGGGCGCGTACCGCAAGGACGCCGAGATCCCCGTCTCGCGCCGCGCCGAGCGGATCCCCGTGCGCTACGACATGTCGCTGCCCGGCAACCAGCGCAAGCTCGAGGCGGCCGACGCGCTCGCGCGGCTCGCCGAAGAGGCCGGCATGACGCTGATCGAGATGGCGATCGCGTTCACGATCCGCCACCCCGCGGTCACGAGCGCGATCATCGGCCCGCGCACGATGGAGCACCTCGAGTCGCAGCTCACCGCCGCCCAGGTGGAGCTCTCCGGGGACGTGCTCGATCGCATCGACGAGATCGTGCCGCCGGGCGTGAACATCAACCACGGGGACGGCGGCTGGCAGAACCCCGCGCTCGAGCCCGCGGCGCGGCGGCGCTAGGCGAACGGGCCGCTCGGCAGGTACGGGCGCAGCGGCCCCGGCTCGCCGCGCACGCACAGCGCGCCGTAGGAGCGCAGGCGGAGCCCCGCGCGCAACGCCACCTCGACCGCCCATCGCTGACCGCCCGTGATCCAGCGGATCGGCGGGCGGCCAGGCGCGCCCGCTGGCATCGCCGCGAGCGCGTGCCACAGCAGCGTGGCGGCGTCATCCTCGTCACGCGCGGCCAGCAGCCACACGCCGTCGTCGCCGCCCGCCACGTAGCCCGAGTCGCCGAGCGCCAGTAGCCGCGTGCCCTCCGCCAGCGCGAAGCGCAGCTCCTGCGTGTGCGCGGCGCCGCGCAGCTCGCGCGATACCTGCTCGAGCCGCTCGAGGTCCTCCTCGCCCGCGTCGCGCACGCGCGGGTCGGGCCGCGGCAGCGCGCTGCGGTCCACCTCGCCGTCGGCCTCCATGGTGGGGTGCGGCGCGAAGCCCGCGAGCCCGTACAGACGCAGCGCGCGGTGGTCGTTGGACGCCACGATCATGCCCGCGTCGCCGGGCGCGGCGCACCCCAGCGCGGCCGCCAGCAGCGCCCGCCCGGCGCCGGCGCTCTGCGCGGAGGGGTCCACCGCGAGCAGCGACAGGCACCACAGCGACTCGCGGCGCAGCGCCTGCGCGGCGCCCGTCACGCGGCCGCCGAGCTCCGCAACGAACGAGCAGCCCGGCGCCGTGGCGAGGATGTGATCGGCCTGGCGCCGCGCGCGCGCCGCGCGCACGGGGTCCTCGGGGTCCACGTCGAACGCGAGGCACTTGATCCGCACCACCTCCGCGACGTCCGCTGCGAGCATCGCGCGCACCTCGGGCGCGGGTTGCGTGCGCTGGGGGGCAGCCTGGCTCATGCTCCCGATGATGGCGAACCGCGCGGCCCGCCCGCCCGCCGGCGCGGCTACGCGGCGGTGGCGAGCTCTGACTGCTGCTCGCGTACGCGGCGGCGGATCACCGCTTTGCCCTGCTGCTCGGGCGCCCACACGACGCCGCCGAAGTGCCACTCCTCGCCGGGCTCGTCGGTGGGCAGCAGCTCCACGCGTTCCAGCATCACGCGCAGCACCACGTCCATCTCCATGTGCGCGAAGCTCGCGCCGATGCAGCGGCGGATGCCGCCGCCGAAGGGGATCCACGAATACGTGTCGGGCGTCACGCCGAGGAAGCGGTCGGGGTCGAAGCGGTCGGGGTGGGGGAACAGCTGCGGGTCGTAGTGGGTGAGGCACGCCGCGAGCAGGATCCTGGTGCCGGCCGGCAACCGGTAGCCCCCCAGCTCGAACGGCTCGCACACGTAGCGGCCCGCGAACGCGATCACCGGGCGCGAGCGCTGCACCTCGCGGATCGTCGCCTCGCGCAGCGCCTTGCCGCCTTCGTCGGCCTCCTGCACGAGCCTGCGCACCACGTCGGGGTGGCGGCGCAGGCGCTCGACCGCCCAGCACAGCTGGTGGGCGGTCGTCTCGTGGCCCGCCACCAGCATCGTGACGAGCTCATCGCGGATCTCCGCGCCGCTCATCGGGCTGCCGTCCTCGTGGCGCGCCTGCACCATCAGCGCGAGCACGTCCGCGCGCTCCTCGAGCTTCGCGTCGGCCTTCGCCACCTCGATCAGCTCGTCGAGCACCGCGTCGATTTCCGCGCGCAGCCTCGTGAACTTCGCCCACGGCGACCAGCGCCCGTAGTTGCGGCGCAGCTCCGGCGCCAGCACCACGCGGTTGCCCAGCGCCGTCCAGCGCGGGATGCGGTCTTCGAGCACCGCCAGACGCGTGCCCTCGGCGCCGAACACCGCGCGCAGGATCGCCCGCAGCGTGATCCGCTGCATCGGCTGTTTGCTCGAGAACGGGACGCCCTCGGGCCACTCGTCGATCTCCTGCGCCGCGATCTCCGCGATCATCGGCTCGTAGCGGCGCATGCGATCGCCCTTGAAGGGCGGCAGCAGCAGCTTGCGCTGTTCCATGTGCTGCTCCTCGTCGATGCCCAGCAGCGAGTTGTCGCCGAGCAGCGGCCGCAGCGGGCTCTCCATGCCCGCGTGCAGCACCTTCGGATCCGCGCGGAAGGTCTGCTTGATCAGCTCGGGGTCCGACACGATCACCGTCGGTCCCAGCGTCAGCAGACGACCTCTGAACATCGGCCCGAAGCGGCGCCTCGTGCGCTCGAGATAGGGGCGCTGGCGGGTGCGCATCGCGAGCGTCTGCAGCGTCACCGGCATGCGCGGGCCCGGCGGCAGGCCGTCGATCACCGGGCGCTCGGCCATGCCGGGGGTCTGGGCGGGGGAGTGCTCGACGGGGCAGCCGGCCGGCTCGGAGGCGGCGCGCGTCTGCGCGACGCGTCCGTTGCCCTCGGCGATGGTGGGGGCCTTCGCCATGGGTGGGCACGCTAGCGCTTCATTGACACTGTGTCAAGAAATCAAACAGCTTGTTTACGAGCGTCGTGTCGGAGTATCATCGGATCGTGAGCGCGCTGCCCGCAGAGAGCGAGAATCGCCGGCACGGACGCGGCCGCAGGACGGTGCGCGCGAGCGGCGACGAGCGCGAACGAGCGATCATGCAGACCGCCGAGCGGCTGCTCGAGCAGCGCCCGCTCGCGGAGATCTCCGTCGACGACCTCGCCAGGGGCGCGGGCATCTCGCGCCCAGCGTTCTACTTCTACTTCCCCTCCAAGGACGCCGTGATGCTCACGCTCATGGACCGCATGGTCGAGGAGGCCGGCGCCGCCCGCGACGAGGTGCTCGAGCGCCACGCCGAGGAGCCCGCCAAGGCGCTGCGCGAGTCCACGCTGGTCTTCTACGAGACCTTCGGCGCGCACCGCGCCGTGGTGCGCGCGGTCGCCGACATGAGCGCCACCAACGCCGAGGCGCGTGCCCTGTGGTCGCAGATCATGCAGGCCTGGGTCGACAACGTCGCCGAGAAGATCGAATCCGAGCGCGCTCGCGGCGCCGCGCCGCCGGGGCCGCCCGCGCGCAGCCTCGCCACCGCGCTCGTGCAGCTCGACGAACGCGTGCTGCGCGCCGTGTTCGTCGAGGAGCAGCCCGCCGTCGCCGAGGAGCAGGTGATCGACGTGCTCAACCACATCTGGCTGGGCGCGATCTACGCCAGCGCCAACCCCGGCTGAAGCCGGCGGAGGCGCGCAACCACCGCGGCGCCGCAAGGCGCCGGCTCGCCCTCGTTCACGGGCAAGCTGCCAGGCGGCGCGAGCTGGCTCAAGCTCGACATCGCGCGCGTGGGCGCCGCGATGGGACTCGATCCGAGCGCGCTCGCGAGCGGCGAAACGAATCCCGCGCAGCTGCTGCAGGAGATGGCCGCCGGATCCGGCGCGCACGTGGTCGGCCACGAAGCCGTCCGCGGCGTCCCTGCCACCCGTTACGCCGGGAAGCTGAACCTGCTGAAGGCCATCGAATCGCTGCCTGGCACAAATGTCGCGCGTGCCCGGGAAACGTTTGCGAGGCTCGGCTCGCAGCTGGGCGGCGAAATACCGGTCGAAGCGTGGATCGACAGCCACGGCCTCGTGCGCAAGCTCCCTTTCACACGGCCGCGGCTGAGCGCGCACCACGCGCTCGCCTGAGAGCGCGCGCCGCCGCGGCCGGCCCTCACGCTCGCGGCCACGCGGAGTGCTGTCGCTAAAGGGCGCTCCGGGCACATCCGATTAGCTTCACGGTATGCGGCTCAGACGCCCACTCGCCCTGCCCGCCGCGCTGCTCGCGGCAGCCGCGGCCGCCGCGTGCGCGAGCGGGTGCGGCTCGACCGCCGCCACGCTCGACCCCGTGGCGCAGGCCGCCGTCGTCACCACCAAGCAGAACGGGTCCCAGATGGCCCTCACCGCGAAGGTCTCCTCGCCACTCGGCGCGATCACCATGACCGGCTCCGGCGAAGCCAACTTCGGCGCGCACGAAGGCCAGTTCGAACTGTCCGTCACCGGGCTCCCCGCCGCCGCGCAGCAGGCGCTCGGCGGAAGCTCCTCGCTGAAGATCAACGAGCTGTTCGCCGGCGGCGCGCTGTACATGGCCTCGCCGTTGTTCGCAGGCAAACTGCCCGACGGCGCGCACTGGGTCAAGCTCGACCTCGCGCGCTTCAGCCAGGCGCTCGGCCTCGACCCCGCGGCGATCACGAGCGGTGGCGCCAACCCCGCGCAGTTCCTGCAGTACCTCACCAAGGTCGGCGCGGGCTCGCACGTGGTCGGCCACGAAGCGGTGCGCGGCGTGCAGAGCACCCGCTACGCCGCCTCCCTCGACCTGCTCAAGGCGGCCGAAGCCGAACCCGGCACCAACGTCAAGCTCGCGCGCGAAGCGTTCTCGAAGCTCGCCTCGGAGATGGGCACCACCGCCATCCCCGTCGAAGCGTGGGTGGACGGCCACGGCCTGCTGCGCAAGCTCGCCATGACCATCAACGTCAGCGCGGGCGGCCAGACGCTCTCCGAGGTCGTCCAGGTCGAATACTTCCGCTTCGGGCCCACGACCGCCGTCAGCGTCCCCGGCCCGCACGACGTGTTCGACATCACCGGACAGGCCCTGCAGGGGCTCTCGGGCGCCGCGGGCTGAGCGCCTCGGCGCCGCCCGGCTCAGCGGGCGAGATCGAAGCGCATGCGCACCACGCATCCGCCGCCGGACGCCCGCTCGAGCGTGAGCTCGTCCGCGCAGTCGTTCATCACCGGGATTCCGAGCCCCAGTCCGCCCACGTCCTCCCGGGCGCCGAAGCCGCCGCCGTCGTCGGCGATGCTCAGCTCGATTGCGTCCTCGCGCACCCGCGCCGCGAGCCGGATCTCCACCGGGCGCAAACCGATACGCGTGCTGCACCACGTTGGTCGCCGCCTCCGACACCGCCAGGCGCACGTCCTCGAGCACGCGCTCGCCCGCACCCGCCGCGGCCGCGAACGCGGCCGCGCAGGCGCGCAGCTGCGCCACCGCCTCCGGCGTGGCCGCGTACGACGCGTGCACACCCGCGGGGCCCGACCGTGCGCCGGCCTCGGGGGCTGTCTTCGTCCCACCGCTCCCGACCGTGGGCGCTGCGTCTATGAGCATGCTGCCCTCCTTCCCTGCCGACCTGCCTTCCCTACGGTGAACTTACTTCCGCCCTCCTCGCGCGTGTGTGCGATGCCTCACAAACACCGCGGCGGCGGGGCCGCGCGGGCTGCCGCCGCCAGGCCGCGCAAACTCCCGGGAAACGCTCGGGTAAGCTGGCACCGGGGGAGGGTGCACAGGATGTTCCATATCGCCAAACCTTCGGCCGCGTCGCGATGATCGCCTCTCGCGAGCAGCTGCCGGTCGCGCTCCCCGCCGCCGCGTCGCCGGACGGCGAGGTGGCGATCGAAGCCGGCGCGCCGCGCCTCTGGTTCTCGCGGGCCGCGTGGTTCGCGCTCGCGATCGGCCTGGTCGTCACCGCCGCGCTCGCGCTCACCTCGCTGGCCGTCTACAACCGCAACGAGCGGCGCCTGCTCAACCTGCGCGTGCGCGAGCTCGGCCTCGTGCTCGGCGCGGCCGCGCCGTCGATCCAGACCCCGCTCACCTCGGCCGCCGACCTCGCCGGCGCCACCGCCGGCAACCCCCGGAAGTTCCGCGCGTTCATCAAGCCGCTCGTCGGCCCCGGCCGCCAGTTCACCTCCGCCTCGCTGTGGCGCATCGACACCGCCAAGCCCATCCCCGGCACGCTCGTCGGCGCGAAGCCCGCTCTCGCCTCGCTGCCTGCCACCGCGCACCGGCTGTTCGCGCACGCAAAGGCCTCCGGCGCGCTCAACCTGACCGGCGTCCTCGGCACCAGCCACCCGACGCTCGGCTACGAGGTCACGGTGCCCGGGCTCGGCGGGCGGGTGGCGGTGTACGCCGAAAACGTGCTGCCCGCGAACCGGCGCTCGCGGCTGGAGCGCAACAGCGCCTTCGCGGACCTCAACTACGCGCTCTACCTCGGCCACGCGCGCGGCAACGCCAGCCTGCTCGTGACGAGCGTGAAGAGCCTTCCGATAACGGGGCGCCAGGCCTCCGACTCCGTGCCGTTCGGCGCCGCCGCGCTCACGCTCGTGGTGAGCCCGATCGGCTCGCTCGGCGGCTCGTTCTTCCAGGACCTGCCGTGGATCATCGCGATACTCGGCGTCCTCATCTCGCTGGCCGCCGCGCTGATGACCGACCGCCTCGCGCGCCGGCGCCAGAGCGCCGAGCAGCTCGCGGGCGTGCTCGACCAGGTCGCCGCCGAGAACCGCCGCATGTACACCGAGCAGCGCAGCATCTCCCAGACGCTGCAGCACGCGCTGCTGCCCGACGCGCTGCCGCAGTTCGACGGGCTGCGCGTGGACGCGCTGTACGTGCCCGCGGCCTCCGGCGTGGACATCGGGGGCGACTGGTACGACGTCGTGCCCGCCGGCGACGGCAAAGTGCTGATGGTGATCGGCGACGTCTCCGGCCACGGGCTGAGGGCCGCCACCACGATGGCGCTCGTGCGCCACGCCACGCTCGCCTACGTCGCCCAGGACAGCCGCCCCGGCGCCGTGCTCGCGAGGCTCTCCGAGTTCGTCAACCGCTCCAAGCACGACTACTTCGCCACGGTGCTGTGCGCGTTGATCGACGTCGAGGGCCACAGCGTCACGCTCGCGAGCGCCGGCCACATGGCGCCGCTCGTGCTCGACGGCGACAGCGGCGAGTTCGTGCGCCTCGACGTGGACGCGCCGATCGGCGTGCCGTGGAGCGGCGGATACCGCGAGACCACCATGCCGATGCCGCCGCGTGCCACGCTGATAGCCTTCACCGACGGGCTCGTCGAGCGCCGGGGAGAGCCGCTCGACGTAGGCCTTGCGCGATTGCGCGACCAAGCCAGCAAACAACCGCTCGAGCTCGACCAGCTGCTGGCGAAGCTTGCGCACAACCTCGCCTCCGGCGATCTGCACGACGACACAGCGATGGTGGGCATCCGATGGCGGAGCTAGGGGCCCACGGGCCCGCAGAGGCGGTGATCGAGACGGGCTCTGACCCGAGCGGGGTGCCCGTGCTCACCGTGTCGGGCGAGCTCGACATGTCGAACGCCGCCGCCCTCGAGCAGGCCGTCGCGTCGGTGGCCGCCGCGCATCCGCAGCAACTGATCTTCGACCTGAGCGGCCTCAGCTTCATGGACAGCGCCGCGATCGCTGTGCTGATCGAGGCGGCCTCGCAGGTCGAGTCGGTGCGCCTGCGCGAGCCCTCGCTCGCAGTGCGCCGCGTGGTCGAGCTGAGCGGCCTCACCACGCTCCTGCCGATCGAGACGCCATGACCCGCCGCCACTTCCCATGCCAGCCCGAGTCGGTCACCGCAGCGCGGCGCTTCGTGCGCGACGTCCTCTCCGGCCGGCCGAGCGAGGTGATCGAGGCCGCCGAGCTGATGACCTCGGAGCTCGCCACCAACTGCGTGCGCCACGCTCGCACCGACTTCGAGCTGTCGATCAGCGCCAACGACGAAATCCGCATCCAGGTGCGCGACACCGGCGGCGGGCGCCCCACGGTGCTCTGCCCGGCCGCCGAGGAGCCCTCGGGAAGGGGCCTTCGGATCGTCGACGCGCTCGCCGACGAGTGGGGCATCGCGCCGGGGTCCGACGGCAAGACCGTGTGGTTCGCCATCGCCGAGCGCGACGCTCTCGGCGAGCTCGCCCGCGGCAAATCCCGGCGGCGCAGCGCGCCCGCGGGCAAGAGCGCCTCGCCGCGACCGCCGCTGATGAGCTTCTTCTGGCGTTCGCTCGCGCTCGGCCGCCTGCGGCGCGGCTGACGGATCCCGGTGCGCGGAGCAGCCGGCGAGCCGAGGAGGGCGGCGCTCATCGCCGTGCGCGTCATGGCGGGCCGCGCCCTGCTCTCACTGACGCCCGCGCTGCTCGCCGCCGCGCTGCTTTCGGCCGCGCTGCTCTCGGCCTCGCTCCCCGCCGCCGCGCCCGCCGCGCCCGCCGCGTCGCAGGCCGCGCTCCCGCGCTGTTTCGGAGCCGCCTCGCGCGATCAGTACCGGCCGTGCCGCAACCCCCGGCTGCGCTACGACGTGATCCCGACACCCGACGAAGCGCTGCTCACGCCCAACGCATTCTGCGACCCGCTCGGCTTCCCCGGGCTCAACATCTGCGGCTTCGGCGCGCCGCCGGCCGGCGCGCGCGCATCGGTCGCGCTCGTCGGCAACAGCCACGCAGGCCACTGGCGCGCCGCGCTCGCGGTGGCCGCGCGCGCTCTCGACTGGCAGGGGATCTCGATCACGCGCTCGAGCTGCCCGTTCACGCGCGCCACCACCGACCTCGCGCAACCGGAGCGAGCGCAGTGCACGCGATGGCGCGACGGGGTGCTCGCGTGGTTCCGCCGGCACCCCGAAATCCACACGGTGTTCACCTCCAACCAGCCCACGATCCCGCTCGTGCGCCGCGGGCAGAGCGTTCGCGCAACCGAGGTGGCGGGGTACATCTCGATGTGGCACTCGCTGCCCTCGAGCGTGAGGCACATCGTGGTGATCCGCGACAACCCCTACAACCGCCTCAGCGTGCTCACGTGCGTGGAAGCCGCGATCGCCGCGCACGAGGACGCAGGCATGCGTTGCGCGGAGCCTCGCAGCCAGGCGCTGCAGTACGACCCAGCCGTCGTCGCCGCCCAGGAGCTGCACAGCGCGCGCGTGCACGTGATCGACCTGACGCGCTTCTTCTGCAGCTCCGAACTGTGCTATCCGGTGATCGGCGGGGCGCTCGTGTACCGCGACGCCGACCACCTCACGCGCGCCTTCGCCACCACGCTCGGCCCATACCTGCTCGCGGAAGTGCAGCGGCTGCTCGGCCGCTGGCGGCGGGGGAGCGTGTGACCCGCGCCGCCGCGGCCGGCGCCGCGGCCGCGGCCGCCCTGGCCGCGCTGGCGCTCGCGGCGGGCTGCGGCTCCGGTGCGGCCGCGACGGTCACGCAGACGGCGCTCGCCGGCTCATCGCCCGCGCGCGCGGCCGGCACGGCCGGGAGCCCGGAAACGCAGGCCGTGCCGACGACGCCTGCGAGCGCGCCCGCCACCACGCCCGCGCCGGCCTCGCCCCCGAGCGCCGCGCCGGTCCCGAGGCCGCACATCATCTGGGACCCGATCCCCTTCGGGCCCGAACGCAAGGCCCAGACGGTCGCCTACGCGCGCCGCCACTACGGGAGCTTCATGAAACCCACGTACAAGCTCCTCGACCCGCACGTGATCGTCATCCACTACACCGAGACGCCGTCCTTCCAGGCGACGTACAACACGTTCGCGCCCGACACGCCCGACCCCGAGCTGCACGAGCTGCCAAACACGTGCGCGCACTTCGTGATCGATCGGGGCGGCGGCATCCACCAGCTGGTGGCGCTCGACGTCATGTGCCGCCACACCGTCGGGCTCAACTGGACCGCGATCGGGATCGAGCACGTCGGCTACAGCGACGCCGAAGTCCTCGGCGACGCCGCGCAGATGCGCGCGAGCCTCGAGCTCGTGCGCTGGCTGCGCTGCCGCGAGGGCATCGCGGTGAGGGACGTGATCGGCCACAACGAGAGCCTCACGAGCCCCTACCACCGCGAGGACGTGCCCTCGCTGCGCAGCCAGACGCACTCCGACTTCGACCACGCCGACATGAAGATCTACCGGCGCCGGCTCGCGGCGGCCGGCGGGTGCGGCTGAGCGCATCGCCTGGCGGCGACGGGCGTCAGCGCCACCACGGCAGGCGGCGCATCTGCGCGAGGCGCAGCGCCGGGTGGACCAGCTCGTCGAAGTGCTCCGCGAGGTGGTCGAGGTGCTCGCACAGCCACACCCCGTAGTGGGAGCCCGAGGACGCGAGCACCATGTCCTCCGCGCCGAAGCGCGGCGGCTCGAGCGAGGTCGGCGCATGCCCATGCGGGCGCCCGAGGACCTCCGCGAGGTGCGCGTACCACGCGGCGATCCTGCCGGTGCGGTGCTCGAGCGCCTCGCGCGCGTCCGCCACCTGGATCGGGTCGCGCGGCAGCTCCGCCACCGCGTGCGCCGTCAGGCGCAGCCTCAGCGTGCCGCCCACCAGCCGCCACAGGTCCTGCTTGTCGATCCGCTTCGCACCGCGCTCGGCGAGGAATCCGCGCAGCGCGTCGTCGAGGCGGCTCGCGGCGAGCACCGTCGCAGGCTCCCCGTCGGGCTTCGCCGCCGTGAGGCCCGCGGTGAAGCCCACCGCCTGCTCGAGAAACGACGCCCCCGCGCGAAAAGCGTCCGCGAGGTCGTCGCCGACCACCGCGGAGACGCCGCGCGGCCAGAACATCGCGCCGAACAGGACGCTCACCGCGCAGCCGAGGGCCACGTCCTCGACGCGCACCAGGCCCACCCTCCATCCGACCGGCACGAGGATGTTGAAGATCACCGCGATCGTCACCGTGAACGCCGCCTGGCCGACCGCGAACGGGGCGGTGCCGGGCGAGTACGCCGCCACGAACACGGCGAGCGGCAGCACGATCCACAGCACCGTGGCGCTCGTGCCGATCGCGCTCAGCAGCGCGGCGCCGACGATGAAGCCGACCACCGTTCCCGAGAGGGCCTGCAGCGCCGTCGAGCGCGTGGACGCGGCGTTGGTGCGAAGCACCGACAGGGTCCCCAGCACCACCCAGAACCCGTGCTGCACGCTGCTCAGGTCCGCGACGGCGACGGCGACGCCGAGCGCGACCGAGACACGCAGGCTGTTGATGAACCACACCGAGCGCACCGTCGCGTGGCTCTGCGCGGCCGCCAGCAGGTCCGAGACCCTGCGCGAGGAGCGCGAAGCGGCGGCCGCTATCCGCTCGCGGCCCTGAGCGCCGCGCGGCTCAGCGCGCCCCTCGGCGGTGAGCGCCTCGCCACCCGCCGCGATCACCGCGACCGCGATCGCCTGGACGTGGAAGGCGATCTGCGCGTCGTTCTCGAACATCGCGCTCTGCGGACGCAGACGAGCAGCCGCGGCGAGACTCGCCTGACGGCGCCGCTCGATCAGCGCGAGCCCCACCTCGCGGCGCTCGCCGTCAAGCACCGCCGCGACCTCGCGCAGGCCGTCCGCGCTGGCTGCCGCGAGGTCGCGATCCTCAGAGGAGGCGCGGCGCAGGTCGTGATGCTCGCGCACCGCGTCCGCGATCAGCGACGTGCACCACTCCAGCAGCTCGACCACGTTGGCGAGCGCCTGGTCGGGTTCCGCCAGGCCGAGCGGCCGATACGGGGACGCGTTGAAGCTCGCAAGCAGGTCGTGCTTGGCGGCGATCAGCCCGTCGAGGCGGTCAACGCCATGACCCGCGAGCGCCGAGTCGAGCTGGCCGGCGAGCAGGCGCGCGAGGCCCGACAGCCGCGCGCGCAGCGGATTTGCCGCCCGGCGCGGCGAGATCGCGAGCACCGCGATGGTGCCCGCCGCCGACGCGAGCCACCAGCCCGCCAGCCGGTCGGGGATCATCGAGGTGTTGCCCGGCGAGGCGGCCGGGAGCACGTAGGCGAGCAGCGCCCCCGTCGCGCCCGACGCGGCGTTCGGGCCCGCGACGCCCGAGAAGAACACCGCGAAGGTGACCGGGACCGTGACGGCGGCGGCGAGCGCGGTGTTGCCCGTGACCGCCGTGCCGATCGCCACGAGCGCGCTGCCCGCCACCGCGAGCACCGCGTGCGCCGCGAGCTTTTCGCGCCACGTTCCCGAGAACGACGCGAGCACCAGCGTCGCGAAGCTGCCGAACGCCGCGAACGTGGCCATCTGCAGGTTGCCGATCACCCGGTCGGCGATCGCGAACGTGCCCGCCATCACGAGCGTCGCGCGCACCGCGCGCAGCGCCGCCGGCTTGGATCTCACCGGCAGCCAGCCGGCGCGCTTCACCCGGTCGAGCATTCAGGACGGAGTATTCCTCACGCGCGCAGCCACTCGAGCGTCGCCGCGAGACCCTCCGCGTAGCCCACGCGCGGCTCCCAGCCGAGCAGCTCCCGCGCCCGGCGCGTGCTGAAGTCCTGGTCCACCCCGAGCACCTGCACCGCCTGGCGCGAGAGCAGCGGTGGCAGGCTCACGCCGGTCGCGCCGCGCAGCGCGCGATAGCCGTGCTCGAGCGAGAAGCCGATCGCGTAGGCGAAGCGGTAGGGGATGGTGAGGCGCGGGCGGCGCGCGCCGAGGCCGTCGGCGAGGTCGTCCGCGAACTGCCGCCACGTCACGCCGAGGCCGTCGCTCACGTTGAAGGCGCCTCCCGCCGCGGCCTCGCCGCGCGCCGCGAGCAGCATCGCGTCGAGCAGGTTCTCCACGTAGCACAGCCCCGCGATCGCGCGGCCGCCGTCGATCAGCAGCATGTGGCCCGCGCGGATCGCGCGCGCGATCTCGCCCACCACGTCGCGCGAGCCCGGCCCGTACACGGTCGCCGGCCTCACGATCACCGTCTCGAGCGAGCGCTCGGCGTGCGCGCGCAGCACCTCGCGCTCCGCGCGCAGCTTCGTCTCCGCGTACCAGTTCGCGAAACGCCTCGCGGTGAACGACTCCTCCACCGCCGCCGTGCCCGGATGGCCGTACACGTCGGTGCTGCTCACGTGCACGAAGCGCGCGACCCGCGCGTCCGCGCACGCCTCGAGCATGTTGCGCGTGCCCGTCACGTTGGCCGCCTGCATCTCCCGCGTGGTGGCCCAGTCGGACACGAGCGCCGCGCAGTGGAACACGTGCGTGCAGCCCGCCGCCGCGCGTGCGAGCGAGGAGGGGTCCGCGAGGTCGCCCGTGAGGATCTCGACGCCCACGCCGCGCAGCCGCGAGGTGTCGCTGCGCGCGCGCGCCAGGCACCGCACCGCGCGCCCCTCGCCCGCGAGCCGCGCCGCGAGGCGCCCGCCGATGAAGCCCGTCGCGCCGGTCACGAGGCACGGGCCCAGCTCGCGCGCGTCGGTCGCGCCCTGCCGGGCGCCCGCGCGCCCTGCGGCCGGCCCGCCGCTCAACGCAGCGCGCTGCGCGCGCGGCGGGCGAGCGTCGCGGTGGCGATGTCGCGCACCACCGACCAGTTCCTGCCGGCGCCTTGGCAGTCCGCCAGCACCGCGTCGAGCGCGTCCAGGAACGAGCGGGCCTCGCCCTCCGACAGCGTCAGCGGCGGCAGCAGCTTGATCACGTCGTTCTTGCCCGCCGCCATCGTGATCACGCGGTGGTCGCGGTGCAGCGGGATCACGATCAGCTGCGGGAACAGGCCCTCGCTGGCCATATGGATCAGGCGCCAGTTGAGCCGCCCCGCACGGCTGCTCGGCGGGCCCAGCTCGATCCCCAGCATCAGCCCGCACGCGCGGACCTCCCGGATCATCTCGTAGCGCTTCTGCAGCTCGGCCAGGCCGTCCTGCAGCAGCAGGCTCATCCGGGCCGCGCGCTCCACCAGCCCGTCGCGCTCGATCACGCGCAGCGCCGCGAGGCCCGCGGCCATCGACAGGCGGTTGCGGCCGTAGGTCGACTGGTGCACGTAGGAGCGCTCCAGCGTGCCCACCGCCCGCTGGTAGATCGAGCGCGTGGTGACCATCGCCGCGACCGGCATGTAGCCGCCGCTGAGCGCCTTGCCGACCAGCACGAAGTCGGGCTCGAGACCCCAGTGCTCGAGCGCGAACCAGCGGCCCGTGCGCGCGAGGCCGGTCTGCACCTCGTCGAGCACGAACAGCGTCCCGTGGCGCCGGCACAGCTCCTGCGCCGCCTTCAGGTATCCGGGCGGCGGGAGCGTGACCATCCGGCCCTGCACGGGCTCGACGATGAACGCGGCCACGTCCTTCGCGCGCAGCTCGGCCTCGAGGCGCTCGAGGTCGCCGAACGGAACGCGCGCGCAGCCCGGGAGCAGGGGGCCGAAGCCCTCCTTGAAGAACTCGTCGCCCACCAGCGACAGCGGGCCGAGCGTGACACCGTGGAAGCTGCTCTCGCACGAGAGCAGGCGGGGCCTGCCGGTCGCCGCGCGCGCGAACTTCATCGCCGAGTCCACGGCCTCCGCCCCGGTGCTCGCGAAGAACACCGCCTCGAGCCCGTCGGGCAGGCGCCGGCAGAGCTCCTCGGCGAGCATGCCCGCGAGCGCCGAGTAGTGGATCTGGACGCCGTCGGCGAGGTCCGCGGCGAGCGTCGCCTGCAGCACCGCGCGGACGTCCGGGTGCCCGTGGCCGAGGCTCGCGAAGCCCTCGCCGGTGTGGAAGTCGAGGTACGCGTTGCCCTCGGCGTCGATCAGGTGCGAGCCCCGCGCGCCCGCGAACTCCTTGTCGAAGCCGAGGATCCGCAGAACGTCCACGAGCGAGGGGTCGAGGTGGCGTTCCGCCAGCGCCAGCGTCTCGCCGTTGCGCGCCACCGCGTCGCTCACCACGCCGAGCGGGTCTACGGCAGGTGCGGGCGCGGTGTTGAGGTCGATGTTCACGCTCCCTGCGGTGCTCGCGAGCACCGTGGGCCCGCCTTGCGGGCGAGGTGCCGCGCGCAGTCTACGCGCCCGCGCGCCCGCGACGGCGCACCGGGCCATCGCTGGCCCGCGAGTCTGCCCGTATGTCCGATCATTGCCGGGTGCACCCTCCCGCGGCGATCGTGTTCGACCTCGACGGCGTGCTGCTCGACTCCGAGTCGGTGTGGGACGCCGCGAGGCGCAGCGTCGTCGCGCAGGCGGGCGCGAGCTGGCGCAAGTCGGCGTCCACCGCAGTGCTGGGCATGAGCTCCGCCGAGTGGTCTCGCTACCTGCGCGACGAGTTCCACCTCTCGCTCGAGCCCGAGGAGATCAACCGGCGCGCTACCGCCGAGGTGCTCGCCGCCTACCGGCGCGAGCTCCCGCTGCTGCCGGGCGCCCGTGAGGCGGTCGCCGCCGCCGCCGAGCTGTGCCCGCTCGGGCTCGCGTCCTCGGCGAACCGCGAGGTGATCGACGAGGTGCTCGAGCGCGCCGGCCTCGCCGCATGCTTCTCCGTCACGGTGTCGGCCGACGAGGTCGCGCGCGGCAAGCCCGCGCCGGATGTGTACCTCGCCGCCGCGCGCGCTCTCGGAGTGGATCCCGTCCGCGCGGTGGCCGTCGAGGACTCGGCCAACGGCATCCGCTCGGCGTACGCCGCGGGCATGGCGGTCGTCGCGGTCCCCAACCGGCGTTTCCCGCCCGGGCCCGACGCGCTCGCGCTGGCGGGCGCGGTGATCGAGTCGCTCGACGGGCTGGTGCCCGCGGTGCTGGGCGCGGAGCAGGGTCGCCGCTAGCGCGACGGCGGACGGTTCGTGTGCGGGCGCTGCGGCCGCGGCGTGAGGCGCCGCCCGGCTGCGCCAGACTCAGAGCGATGTCACTTCGCCTGCGCCCGCTGCGCATCTCCGACGAGGCCGAAGCGAGGGCCGCCCACGAAGAGCTCGAAGCCGACGCCTTCTCGTTCCTGCTCGACTGGGATCCAGCGTCCCCGTGGGCGGAGTACGTGCAGCAGCGCGAGGACCACAGGCGCGGCATTCGGGTGCCGCCCGGCCGCGTGCCCTCGACGTTCCTCGTGGCCGTCTGCGGGGAGCAGCTGGTGGGGCGCGTATCGGTCAGGCACGAGCTCAACGAGTTCCTCGCGCACGTGGGCGGGCACGTCGGCTACGCGGTGCGCCCACGCCACCGCGGGCGCGGGCACGCGACGGAGATCCTGCGCCAGGCGCTGATCGTGGCGCGCTCGCAGGGGGTGGAGGACGTGCTGGTGACCTGCGACGAGCCGAACGCCGCGTCGGCGGCGGTGATCGAGCGTGTCGGCGGCGTGCTCGAGGACGTGCGCGTGGACGCCGACGGCGTGCGCAAACGCCGCTACTGGGTCAGGTGAGGCTCGCAGCCACCGGTGCGCACCAGGGGCGCTCTTTCCGCGCCACCGCGAGGCCGGGGGAAACGGATAGGCTGACGCCCAGCAGAGCATGGCGTTCGACCTCGTCATCGATCTCGAGAACACGCCCGGGGCGCTGGCCCGCGTGGCGGCCGCGGTGAGCGACGCCGGCGTGAACCTCGCTGCGGCGACCTGCATCGGCACGGGCGAGCGCGCCGAGCTGCACATCCTGGTGCCGCACCCCGAGGCAGCCAAGCACTCGCTCGCCACGGCGCAGCTGGCTGTGAGCCGCGAGCGCGAGGTCGTTGTGGTCGACGTCGAGGACAACCCCGGCGTGCTCGCCGACCTGGCGCGCAAGATCGCCAAGGCAGGCGTCAACATCGACCTGCTCTACATCGCCACCCGCAACCGCGTTGTGTTCGGCGCCGCCGACCTCGACGCGTTGCGCGCAGCCGTCGACGGGGCGCGCTGACGGGAGGCGCGGGCGGCGCGCCGCGCGCGTGCGTCCGCTACCTTGCAGTCGATCCGGAGACGTGCTACCGGGGATGGAGGCGGAGTGAGCAGAGAGACGGGGTACAGGCGAGGAGGCGTGCTGCTCGCGGTCGTGGCGGCCGTCGTGCTCGCGGCGGCACCCGCGCAGGCACACGCGAGCGACGTCGCATCGACGCACGCGTACATCGAAGCGCGCTACCAGCTCGCACGCGCCGGCGTCGCGCTGATCCACCCCGTCGAGCACAAAGTGAGCCAGGCGATCGCGGGCTACGGGCGCGAATGCCCGAAGGCCGGCCTCGGCTCGCTGCAGACCGAAGCCTCCCAGCCGATGAGCTACGAGGTCGCGGTGGCGTTGTGGGAGATCGAGTACGGCACCGCGGCGGCGCCGATCCACGCGTTCGTCCGTGCCACGCAGCATCTGCGCTGGAGCAACAGCGCGATCGCGCACGCTGCGAGCCGCTACGCGCGTGACCTGAGCACGCTGGCGGCGCTCAAGGTGCCACCGCTGTGCGAATCGATCCACGCCTGGAAGCTCACCGGCTTCCAGCAGATGCCCGCGGCCGTCGCGAGCCAGGTGAGCCGCGTCGAAGGCGTCGAACCGCTGCCGGTCTCGCCGGGGCTGCTCGCCCGCTTCGAGCGCGGCAGCGACGCGAGCGTGCTGCACCGCACGCTGGGCCTCGAACGGAAAATCACCGAACAGGAATTCCTCGTCGGCCAGATCGACTGGCTCAAAGCGCTGGACACGCTCGGGCTGACCCAGTGATCGCGTGGCTCAGCGCTTGGGGGCCGCCGGGTGCGGGTGCCCCGCGGCGCGCAGCGCGGACTCCACGCGCCCGAGCGTCTGCTGCATGTCCGCCCCCATCTGCTTGACGCTCGTCCGGCTCGAGCCCATGAACAGCGCGGTCGTCGTGTTGGGGAACGCGAACAGCCCGATCACGAGCGCCAGGAGGAGCAGCCGCGGCAACAGGTAGAGGGCGAGCTTCAGCGAGCGCCAGGCCATCGCGTCGAGGATACCGCCGGGCGGAACGGGTAGTTGCAGGAGCATCGGCCGGCGCAGCGCGAGGATGCGCCCGGCAACCCGCGAGAATTGGAGCGCGTGATCGAAGTCGCCGCGACCTGCCCGACGAGCTACGCCCATTTCGGCGAAGGCGCAGCGATGCTCGGCGGCGGGCTTCCGATGGCCAAGAGAAGCCTCAGGCGCTGGGTGGCAGCCTGAGCGCCTGCGAGCTGGTTGGTGGCGGGGCTGCTCTGTACGGTGGGCGCTTCGTGCACCGCGCCAAACTCACCGTCGCCGACGCAGTCGGCGTCTATCCTCAAGCCGAGGCCTTTGCAGGCACTTCATCCGTTCGGCGTCCAGCGCCGAGAGAGGGGGAGAGGGCACCATGAACTTCGGCGGCGCAGACCCGCGATCGGCGGACCCGGGGGGCCTTGCGTTCGGTCGCTCCACGGAGCTCGTCGGCGACCGCGCCCGCGCGGTGTTCGGCCAGGTGATGGGGCTCGTGGCGCTCACCATCGGCTGCGTGGCGCTCGGCGCCTACCTCGGGCGCAACCTCAGCGGGGGAGCGGGGATCGTGTCCTTCATCCTCGCCTTCGGCTGCATCTTCGGCCTCAACATCGCCTCGACTCGCGGGCACGAGCAGCTCGCGATGACCTTGCTGTTCGGGCTCGGCCTGCTGCTCGGCTTCGCCGTGGGCCCGGTGCTGAACGCATACGCCCAGGCCGACCCGTCCGCTCTATGGCAGTCCGCGGGAGCGACCGCCGCGTTCGTGGCGGCGCTCGGCGCATTCGGCTACACCACCCGCAAAGATCTGTCGAGCTGGGCGCGCGCGCTGTTCGGCGCGCTGCTCGCGCTGATCTTGTTCGGGCTCGTCACGATCTTCGTGTCGATCCCGAGCGGGCACGTGATCTATGCCGCGCTGGGGCTCGTGGTGTTCGCGGCGTTCACGATCTTCGATTTCAACCGCCTGCGCCGCACGAGCGCCGCCGGCGCGGTGCCGATCGCCGCGAGCATCTTCCTCGACATCTTCAACGTGTTCCTTTTCATGCTGCAGCTGTTCGGCGGCGAACGCCGCTGAGGGCTGATGCACCACGAGCTTGCGAGCGCAGCGCTCGCGCACCACGACGGACGCAACGGGCTCCACGACGACGCGCACGTGGCGCACGCCGCCTTCCAGAGCTCCGTCATGGCGGCGCTGCTCGCCGGCATCTACGACGGCGAGATGACGATCGGCGAGCTGCTCACGCACGGCGACTTCGGGCTCGGCACCTTCAATCACCTCGACGGCGAGATGCTGGTGCTCGAGGGCACCTGCTACCACATGCGCTCCGACGGAGGTGTGAGCGTCGCCGCCGATGACGAGCGCACGCCGTTCGCGCTCGTGACCGACTTCAGCGCAGACACCGAGTTCGACGTCTCCGAGTTCACCCGCGAGACGCTCACGAAGCGACTCGATGAGCGGACCGCGAGTGGCAACCTGCTGTACGCGATCCGCGTGGACGGGACGTTCGGCGAGATGAGGACCCGCACGGTGAGCGAACAGCACAAGCCCTATCCGCCGCTCACCGAGGCCACCGCCCACCAGGCCGAGATGAGATTCGCGGACGTCGCCGGCACGCTCGTCGGATTCCGCGCGCCCGACTACGAGCAGGGGATAACCGTCGCCGGATACCACCTGCATTTCATCGACGACAGCCGCACGCGAGGGGGCCATGTCCTCGACTTCACGCTCACGCGGGGAACCGTGGCGATCAGCGTGCTCTCCGATCTGTACCTGAGCCTTCCGCGGCGAGGCCCGTTCCTCGGCGCGCAGCTCGGCGGCGAGGACATCGACGAGCAGATCCACCAGGCCGAGGACTGAGCCGCACTCGCGCCGGGGCTCGGCGGCAGCTGCGTGCGCTCGCCGTCGCGTCGCGTATCCTGCCGACCTTGCCGACGCTTTCACGCAGAGCGCGCGGCGCGCTCGGCGGCGCGCTCGTCGTGCTCCTCGCCGCCGTAGCCGCCGCGTCGATCGCGACGGCCACGGGAGGCGCCCGCGTGGCGCCCGCGTGCGCGCCGCACCGGCTGAACGTGTCCGCCGCGCTCGCCGGCGGCCAGCTGACCGTGTCGCCGGGCCCGGGTACCCGAGACGCCTCCTACCAGACGCAGATCAGCATGCTCGGCGTTCCCGCCGCCGAGATCGCCGACCTGAGCGTCACGGGTTCGCGCAGCGGACCTCACACCGGGAGCCTGACGCCCTACTCCCAGGGCGACGGCGCGAGCTTCGTCCCGGCGAGCTCCTTCGATCAGGGAGAGCAGGTCAGCGTGCGCGCCACGCTGCTTCACGAAGGCCAGCAGATCCCCGTGGCGTGGAGCTTCACGGTCGCCGAACGCGACACCACCAGCCGCTCGCTGGAGACCCCGCCACCGCCACCGCCGCCGCCCAAGCACGGCGAACTCCAGCATTTCGTCTCCCGTCCGGACCTGTTGCCCCCGAAGGTGGCCGTGTCGCGCGGACCGTCGCGGAGCGCCGGCGACATATTGCTCGCCCCCTACACCGGCCCGGGCCAGCTTGGCCCGATGATCCTCGACGGCGCCGGGCAGCTGGTCTGGTTCGACCCCATCCCCAAGGGAGAGCGCGCCGCCGACCTGCGCGTTCAGCTCTACGAAGGCCAGCCCGTGCTCACCTGGTGGCAGGAGCCCTACGTGTCCGGCAGTTACCGCAACGGGGCGCTCGTGATCGCCGACAGCTCCTACCGGACGATCAAGGTCGTGCGCGCCGGCAACGGCTACGAGCCCGATCTGCATGCCTTCCAGATCACGCCGAGCGGAACCGCGCTGTTCACCGTCTACGACGCCATCCGCTGCAACCTCAGCGCCTATCACGGCCCCGCCGACGGCGCCGTCGCCGACACGGTCCTTCAGGAGATCGACCTGAAGACCGGCCTCGTGCGCTACGAGTGGCACAGCCTCGACCACGTCCCGATGTCCGACTCCTACCTTCCGGTCGGCAAGAACGGCACGGCGCGCTCCCCGTGGGACTGGTTTCACATCAACGTCGTCAGCGAAACCGCCGGGAGCCTGTACGTCGACTCGCGCAACACATGGGCCGCATACCGCGTCGATCCCGTCAGCGGCAGGGTGATCTGGCAACTGGGCGGCAAGCGCTCCAGCTTCTCCATGGGGCCGGGCACGCGCCCGGCGTGGCAGCACGACGTGCGCATCGGCCCCGGCGAAACGGTCTCCTTCTTCGACAACGGCGCAACCCCGGCGGTGCACAAGCAGTCGCGCGCCATCGTGCTGCGCCTCGACACCACGCACATGACCGCGAGCCTCGTTTCGAGCTTCGTCCACCCGAAGCCACTCGTCGCCGCGAGCCAGGGCAACTTCCAGCCGCTGCCGGGCGGCAGCTGGTTCATCGGCTGGGGCCAGCAGCCCTATCTCTCCGAATATGGCGCCAACGGCGCCCTCCTGTTCGACGCCCGCCTGCCGGACACGTACCAGACCTACACGGTCTTCAAGTACCCGTGGGTCGGGTTGCCCGCCGTCGCGCCGAGCATCGCGGTCTCGCGCGGCGCACAAGGCAAGGAGCTCGTGCATGCGAGCTGGAACGGGTCAACCGAAGTCGCCTCGTGGCGGGTCCTCGGCGGAGATGCTCCGGACGCGCTCGCGCCGCTCGCCACCGCGCCACGTCACGGATTCGAGACGACCATCGAGCTCCGGTCCGCACCGCGCTACCTGGCCGTCGAGGCGTTGGGAGCGCAGGGGCAGGCGCTGCGGACCTCGCGCATCGCGCGCAGATAGGTCGCCGCGCCGGCGCGCCGGCACGGGCCTAGAATCCGCCCGTGCCCGATGCGCGCGGGGTGGAGGAGTTCGCGTTCCAGCCGGCGTCGGTCGGCGCGGTCGTCCGGCGGGCGGGTCCGCGGCTCGCGCGCGACGGCTTCGGCCCGCTCGCGTGCTTCTTCGCGGGCTGGAAGCTGATCGGCCTCTCGGCCGGGATCGCGATCGCGCTGGTGTTCGGCGTCGCGGTCTACCTGCACGAGCGCCTGTCGGGGCGGCCCGGCGTGATCGTGCGCGTGGCGCTCGTGCTCGTCGCGATCCGCGCCAGCGTCGGCTTCGCCTCGGGCAACGCGCGCACGTACCTCGCGATGGAAGTCGCCGTGGACGTGCTGCTCGGCTGCGTCGTCCTCGGCTCGCTGCGCACACGGCGCCCGTTCACCTCGTGGTTCACCGAGGAGGTGTTCCCGCTGCCCGCGGAGGTGCTTTGCTCGGAGGTGTGGATGCGCGCGATGCGCTTCACCAGCGCCGTCTGGGGCGGCTACTTCTTCGCGCGCGGGCTCGTTCGGCTCCTGGCGTGGTTGACGCTCAGCACCAATGCCTATGTGCTCGTCGCCGCGCTCAGCGACGCGCCGTTCCTGATCGGCCTGCTCGCGTGGTCGGTGCACTACACCACCCGCGCGTTTCGCAGCGATCCGCAGTGGAGCCCGCTGCTCGCAAGCGGGATACTTGTGCACGACGCCCACGAAGCGCGCGAGAGAGAGAGGTGAGCACATGTCCGAGGTGGTGCTGATGGATGTCGAGGATGGGGTGGCGGTGCTGACGTTGAACCGGCCGGAGCGGCTCAACGCGTGGACGGGCGACATGCAGACTCGCTACTTCGATCTGCTCGAAGAGTGCGCCGCGCGAGATGACGTGCGCGTGATCGTGCTCACCGGCGCCGGCCGCGGGTTCTGCGCGGGCGCCGACATGCAGAACCTGCAGGCCCTGTCGAGCGGCGAGGGCGGAGCGACGTCGGGCGCCGTGGACGAGCGACCGGTGCGATTCCCGATGAGCATTCCCAAGCCGGTCATCGCCGCGATCAACGGGCCATGCGCCGGGCTCGGGCTGG
This sequence comes from uncultured Solirubrobacteraceae bacterium, assembly GCA_963813685.1. GTDB lineage: Bacteria > Actinomycetota > Thermoleophilia > Solirubrobacterales > Solirubrobacteraceae > Palsa-744. The sequence goes on along the minus strand of CAWEZQ010000001.1, from coordinate 243,271 downwards.
TCATGGCGCTGATGTGCGAGCTGCGGTTCGCCGCCGCCGACGCGAAGCTCACGACCGCCTTCGTGCGCCGGGGACTGGTCGCCGAGCACGGGAGTTCGTGGATCCTTCCGCGCCTGGTCGGACCGGCCCGTGCACTCGATCTGCTGCTGTCGGGGCGGGTCGTGCTCGGAGACGAGGCGGCGGAGCTGGGAATGGTCAACCGGGCGTTCCCCGCCGCCACCCTGTTGGACGAGTCGCTCGAGTACGCCCGGATGCTCGCCCGCGAGTGCTCGCCCGCGAGCATGGCCGACATGAAGCGACAGGTGTACGCCGCCCTCGAGCAGGGTCTGAGCGAGGCTGTTACGGACGCGAACCGGCTGATGTTCGATTCGTTCTCACGCCCCGACTTCGCGGAGGGGGTGCGCAGTTTCCTGGAGCGCCGCCCGCCCGAGTTCCAGCCGCTGGACGCCGCTGCAGTCGTCGGGAGCTGACGCAGGCAGGACGGCGCGCGTCTCCGCGGCGGAAACGGGGACCTCGGCGGTTGCGTCCGCGTGGTAGGGGGGACGGATTGGAATCACTGCGCCCGTTGCGTTACGCTCCGCCAAGGCGATGGTCGGTGGGCAGAAGCGCCCACGATCAGGCGCGTGGGCAGAAAAGACGAGTAGACGGAAGAGGTCTCGCGGGCCTTGCAGGATTCGGGAGCAGGTGCAGGAGCAGGACACGACGGAGCTATTTCAGCCGGAGGGATACCGCTTCCCCTCTCCGGTGGACATCTGCTGGCGGCGATCTCGACCAGAATCGTCGCCATCTTGCGCGAGCACTACGGTCGCGGCCCCATGAAGGCCAAGACCTACGCGCTCGACGACATCATCGTCGTGGTGATGCGCGGCAGCGGCTTCACCCCGCTGGAGCAGACGATCATGGACAGCGGCCAGCCCGAACGTGTCGTTGCGATGCGCGAGGACTTCCAACGCGTGATGGCCGAGCGCTACAAGGAGACGATCGAAGAGCTCACCGGGCGATGCGTCCTCGCGTTCCTCAGCCAGGCCCACGTCGAGCCGGACATCACGATGGAGATCTTCTTCGTCGACGGCCCGCTTGCGGGCTTCGGCGCGGTCGAGATAGTCGAGCCGGAATAGCCTCGCGCCGTCTAGCGAAGCCGCTCGCCATGAGGGTGGCAGGCGGGGCGAGTCGCTTTGGCTGAGGCGAGGTGCGAGGACACCGGGGAGAGATGCCCTCGCACCCGCTCGTGCGCGCCGGGACTGAGCGGTCTGAACCTCGGCGCTTCCCTGGGCGGTGACCGGAGAGAGACGGGCAACCGTCCAAGCTGTCGAAGGGAGTCTTTCTTCGCCGAGCCCCGCCGACGCGACGCGGAGGCCGAGGCCGCGTCGCCGCGGGCGGACGTGCGACACACCGCCAGGCAGAGCGTCGTGGCCACCAACCACGCCGCCGCGATCAACACGAAGACCGCCATCTACGATCCCGCGACGCCCGCGCCAGCGTGGCGCTGGAACCCGATCGTGTCCGCGGCCTGCTGCGCGAGAGCCACGGCCGCCCGCTCATCCGCCTCGGTGAACTCGCCATCGGCCTTCTCGGCCAGGTGTAGGCTGCCCCACGCCTGTCCGAGAATCATGATCGGCACGCCGAGGAAGCTCCGCATCAGCGGATGACCCGATGGAAAGCCGTAGCAGCTTGGGTGCTGGCTGACGTCGGTGACGCGCAACGGGCGCGGGTCCAAGATCAGATCGCCGAGCACCCCACGTCCGCGCGGCACGTGCCCAATCGCCCGGCGAGTGTCCTCATCCACCCCCGCCGTAAAGAACTGCTCGAGTCCGTCGCGGTTCTCGTTCAAGACCGCCAGGGCGGCGTAGCGCGCGCCGGTCATCTCTCGCGCCATCTCCGGAACGCGAACCAGCGCGACGCGCACGCCCACCGCTGTCCGGATGCTCATGACGCTCCGTTCCGACATCGCACCCCGCCTATAGGTCCGCTCGTGGCTAGCATCTCGCCTCCTTCCGGCGAGTGGCTGCACGGACCAGATCATGGCGGCCAGCGTGTGACCGCGAAACTAGCTCCGCTTCTGGTTGGCAACCCTCCGCGCAGCCCGTGGCGGCGCGACGTGGATCACGAACGACAGCGTACTCCCGGGATCGGCACGACGTCAAGCGCGCCTCGCACGCTACGCTCTGGTCGTCTCATCCATCCAGAGCGGCCGAGGGACCCAGCCCTGCGACGCCGCAGCAACCGCCCGTAGGGAACGGTGCTAACGCTGGGAACGATGGAGGTAAACATGCAGCAGAGCTTGCAGCGCGTTGAGGCGCGCAGATGCTTGCCGTCACCGGCTACCACGCAATGCGGGCGCGCCTGACGTGGGGGAGATCATGATCGTCGGCCCGGGCCGCGACGGCGGCTGGAGCCCGACATACAACCCAAGCGCAGAACACACCTTCGATCGCGAGCCGGCGCGGCCGGTCCTCGCATACCGCTTCTGGCAGGTCCGCAGCTACCAGGGAGGGCGGGCCGCTGCGAGCTCGCCGTCGAACACGACACGCCCTCGCCCGAGCGGCACTGCAGATGCGGGCTCTCGGCGTTCTACGAGCCGCTCGCCGGTGAGTCCGGGGTGACCGGTGTTATCGCGGTCGCCGGCCGGACGATCCTGCACGACATCTGGCTGAGGGCCGAAACCGCTCGGGTTGAATGTTTCGCGCTTGGCGCTCGCGTATCGGCTGAGCAGCGGCGGTTCATGACGACGCTCGCCCACGAGTGGGACGTCCCGATCGTCGGCGCCCGGGAGTTGGGCGCGTTCGCCCGCACCGCAGGCGAGGAGGTGCTCGAGTGTGTCCGCCCGATGCGAGGAGCGAGACGATGCGTCGCCGGCCTCCTCACCCTGAAGGCGGGACGCCGTAGAGGTCGATCTCACCTTCCTGACTCCCGGGCAGCGCGCGCTTTGGGATGAGCACTTCCCGCACCTGAGCGAGTCTGGGCGTACGCATCAACGCGAAGCAACGAGATCTGTTCTCGATCGCAGCCAACCGTTCCCCGTCAGCTCGAGACGAGCATCGGTAACGCTCGGAGGTCCGGCTCGGTCCAAGAGGAGCGGGCGCCCCCCGTCCAAAGCACGTCCGAACTGTAGTGCTCGTCAAGCAGCCGACTGTCGAGCAGCTGCGAATTTCGCGCGATGAACTCCTCAAACGTGCCGGCGGGCCAACGCTCGTGATGGACCGCGACGAGGTGTACCCAGGCGAGCGTGAGCGTCTCGTGGTACTTGTCCGAAGCCCCGTGTTGCGCAGCGACGTGACGGATGGCCGAGGCCATGGCCTGCTTCGCGGCCGCGAGCGGATGCCGATCGAGGTAGCGCCACGCGAGCTCCACATGCTCACGGTGGCCGAATTTGCCCGCCTTACCGACAACAGCTTCGAGGACGCGCAGATCCGTCGGGCGCACCGGAAAAGGGTAGCCGAGTCAGCGTCTCCAGCGGTACGGCGTGGTGGTCGATACGCGGACCAGGCCGGAGCGTTCGAGGATCGGTCGCGAGTATTCGGTCGAGTCGCTGTGGATGAGCGTCTTGCCCGCGCGCAACGCCGACTTTGCCCGTGCCGCCGTGAGTGCCCGGTAGATTCCGAGGCCCCGCCATTCAGGCAGCGTCGCACCACCCCAGATGCCAGCGAACTGGCTCCCGCGGACCGGCTCGAGTCGTCCCGCGCCGATCATCTGTCCCTGACGCTCGGCCACCCATAGCTCCATGCCGTCGTCGAAGGTCAGTCGGCGCAGCAGAGCGTCGGCCACTTCGTCGGAGTCCGGATCCCCAAACGCTACGCCTTGCATCGCGCACATGGCGCGCACGTCGGCTTCGGTGGTGACCCGTCGCAATTGCACACCCGCAGGCACGGCAACGTCGACGGCCAGCGCATGCGCGTCGCCGACCATGATCGACTCAGGTTCGTCGGGGGTGAACCCGTTGTTCAGCAATGCGTCGTGCAGGCCCGGCGCATGGTCATGGCCACGGGTCTTCCACTCGACCCGATCGATCGCGGGGTCCCGCCGGTAGTGGGCCACAGCCTCCGCGACCAAGCGCTGGATCGCCTGGCCGTCTGCTCCGGCGAGATCTTTGTAGGTGACGAATCCTCGTCCTCCCGGGAACGTCACCAGCCGCAACGGGCCGAGGCGCGTAACCGCCGCCGCGCTGGGTGTCTCCGCATCCGTGCGAAGTTGCTCGTCATACGCAGTCAGCAGGCTGGCGATCCTGTGCATGCCGCACAACGTAGCCGCTCGCGTCGCAGCTCGGAAAGCCACACGTGTCCACCCTGATGCGAGGCCCCCGCCTCGACCCCCTGATTCGTAAGCGCGAAACACGTACCCCGCTCCTGATGGCAGAGCCGTCAAGCCCGTCGAGCGGAGGCCCGCGATCATTCACGCACGTGCCATCAACAGAGGAGGAGAAATGTCCAACCAGCAAGCGGGCGGCAGGAGCGGGCTCGTGTTCGGTGCGCGCAACCTCGGCGGCGCGATCATCGACACGCTGATCGCAGACGGCTGGGCGATGGCGGGCGTCGCTCGCTCGACAGCCACCTTGGAGAAGATCGCCCACGCCGGCGCGCTCGCGTTGGAGGCCGACGTGACCGATCAGGCGAGCGTCACCGGAGCGTTGGGGAGGGCGGCGCAAGCCAACGGCAGGATCGATCTCGTGGTCAATGCCGCGTCCGCGTACGGTGGGACCCGCACGGGTCCGTTTGGCGGTGGCCCGATCGCGGAGGCGGGCGCGGACGCGTTTGACTCGTGGGCGATTGCGCCTGCTCGCTCCGCGTTCGCTTTCCTCTCCGGCGCGGGGAGCTTCCTCGTCGCGCAGGGCGGCCTCGCGACGATCATCCAGGTGACGGGAGGCTCGGCGCGGCGCGCGATGCCCGGCCGCGGGCTCTGGGCGGCGGGCGCATTCGGGGTGCGTGCGATCACGCAGGCCGCGGCGCTCGAGTTGCGCCCCCTCGGCATCCATGTCGCGCTGCTGATCGTCGACGCCGGCATCCAGCCGGTGAGCGGCGCACCGCGTCAGGGCGTCGCACCCGAGACCCTCGCCGACCCTGGCGAGATCGCGGATGCCGTTCGCTTTCTCGCCGGCCAAGGGACGCGGGCCGCGACGCATGAGCTCCAGCTCACGCCACTCGCAGAGACGTGGGTGCCGTAGCGAGACCAACAAACAGGGCGGTGCTTCGCCGGGCGCTCGTTGTCGTGCAGCTGTGCGGCGAAACGCGAGAACAGGGTCGCCGATCACGCTGATGCTCCTGTTCTGACCGCCGCTTCAGCGCGGCGCGCAACTCGCGCCCGTGGTGTGGGTTACAGAGATGATGCGTGAGGCGGAACGGTCCATCAACGGAGGAGGGATGTGATGCGCAGAGCAGCCACCCGTCTTGTAGTTCTCGGTCTTACGGCTGCCTGCGTGTCGCCCGCTCTGGCTTCGGCCGCGCCGACGATCAAGGTGAAAGCCAAGGCCGTCCCGATCCCAGGCTTCCGGGGCACCGGCAACTTCTACGGAAAGGGTGCCGCGGTCCAAGCAGAACTCGAAATCAAAGGCACCGAATACGGAGGACATCCGGCGCCGCTGATCGGCGTCAACTTCTGGCTGCCGAAGGGTTCCAAGATCAACACCAAGGGCTTCAAGACCTGCTCGAAGGCCGCGCTCGAACAGATGGGTCCGCGGGCCTGCCGGAAGGGTTCAGCGGCCGGTCCTGAGGGCCACGCGCTCGGTGTGGTCGAACTGGGCGCCGAACGCGTGCCCGAGGAAGTGAAGATTCTCTCCTACTTCACACCCGGTGGGCTACTGTTCTACGTCGAAGGTCACAGCCCCGTGTCGCTCGAATTCGTCTCGGCGGGCCATTGGAGCCATCTCGGCGGCGGCGCCGGCTTTGGACCCGAGCTCATGACCGAAGTGCCGCTCGTCGAACCGATCACCGGGGCAGCGGATGCATCGACCGAAAAGATCAGCATCAAGTCGGGCACGGCGATGAGAAGGGGCAAGAAGGTCGTCTACTACGGCACCGTCCCCAAGAAGCGCGAATGCAAGAAGGGCCATTTCAAGGGCAAGGTCGAAATGATCTTCGCCAACGTCTCGGCGCTGCCGGCGAGGGTGCCCGGCGAAACCGCAGTCGCGAGCTACACGACACCCTGCCCAAAGCACTGACAGCCGCGAGGGGTAGGACCGGCGTCAAGCAATTACCCTCACGTTGATGGGAGCGCGCGCGTGGAGACGGTGGTGTCCGCGGCGCGAACCGCGTATAGTCCTTCGCATAATGCGTCGCATCGTCGGTCTCGCGGGCGGCCTCGCCGTCATTGGTCTTGTCGCGATCGTGCTCGGGGCGGGAGCCACCACGGTCCAAGCCAGCGCGGCCACGCAAATCACCGGGACGTGGACGGGAAAGATCGACGGCAGCGCCGCACCGTCAGAGCGGCTCACCGTCAAGATCAAGTCGGGAGAGCGCAAGGGAACCTGGTCTGTGAGTGCGAGCTGCCACGGGACACTCGTCTTGAAAGACATCTCCGATGGCTTCCATCACTTCAACCGGATCGCGGCGACCGGCGCCACCTGCAGCGGCGGAAGTGGCAGCGGGGTCGACTGCCTGAAGCGCGACGGATCGCGGGTGCTCGACGAATACGCACCTGCTCACAGCACGGGCTGGAACACGGGCCTGCTCACCCGCGCGCACTGATACGACCTTCGAGCGTGAGCGGCTGAGCGTGCCGGGGCAGCCTGTGGGCAACCCCGGCGCGCCCGCATGCTCAGTCGCCGTGCTGCTCGAGGTTGTAGACCGGAAAGTCCTTGCGCTCCGGCGGGTTCGGAAAAGCTCGGTCGCCGAGCTGTTGGATGACTGGCATGAGCTTGTCCTGGGTGAAGCGGTCGAATGCCTCACTGGACTCCCAGAAGTCGATCACGCCCCAGCCCCCGTCGATCGGGCCGGCCGAATGAACGAGCATACCGTCTGCCCTGCCGAGCGGGCTACTGGCGTTCACGGCGTCGTGCACGGCTTGGTACTGCTCCTGCGTTCCGCCCGCGAACCTGAGTCTTATCCCGACTGCCATCGTGTGTCCTCTCCTCGGGGGTTTCGGTCGAGGATATCCGCGGTCCCGTTGCCGCGCGCCATGGCCGTACGCGGGTGATGACCGGCCCGAGGACCCGCTCGGATGCCCGCCGAGCGGCGCAGGCGGCGCCACGCGCGCAACGGACGGGCGCACGGCAGCGCCGGCAAGAAGCGCGGGCTGGCGTCCGCTGGGTCGTCGGAAGTCCTGGCCTCGTCAGCCACCGGCCCGCTCCTGCACCAGGCGTTCGGCTGCAGCACGAGCCTCGTCGACCTCGTAGGTCGCAAGGCGTGCAATCAAGCCTCGTACCCACACGAAGACCCATCCCTCGCGTTGTCGAAGGTGACCGGCGCTGCCAACCGGACGACCGTTCTGAACGACCACGGCAAACACAACCCCATTGCCGAGGTCGCGGATTTCCTCGAGCCCGACCTCCAACTCGTCGTATGTGCCAAACCAGTCCTCAAGGAAGCTGCGAATGGCCGCCCGTCCCTCGAAGTGGTCCCCACCCACCCTCCCGTCGAAGGTCGCGTCTTCGGCGAAGCTGCTGGCCACGGCGTCGAGATCACGACGATTCGCAGCCTCAAACGCCCTGCCCATAAGCTCGACCAGGTCGGGGGTCGTCGACTCCTCGGACATCACGACAGCCAGTATCCCGCAGAGGAGGCCCTCCTTCATGGCAGTCCAAAGTGACAGTAAGCGCGACTCTCGCTCGTCGCCTGCGGAACCGGAGTGCGGAGCCTGTTGTGCCTGACCTACGAGGCCACTATCGGCGCCGGACGTCCGAGGTGGAAGCCCTGAGCGAAGTCGACTCCGTACTCTTCAAGAAGCGCGAGTGTCTCGGCATCCTCGACTCCCTCGGCGATCGTCTGGTAGCCAAACCCCTCGGCCAGGCCCACGATCGCCTTGACCAGGACCTGGTTAGCTGGATTGGCTTTGAGGTCGCGCACGAAGTCGATGTCGATCTTCAGATATGAAACGGGTACCGACTTCAGGTAGGTGAAGCTGCCAAACCCGGTGCCGAAGTCATCGAGGGCGAGCTGACAGCCGATCCCAGTCAGCCTATGCGCAAAGGCCGTTCCGGTCTCGATGTCCTCCATCAGCGCCGTCTCGGTGATCTCAAAGACAAGGTTTGCTGGATCGGTGTGCGCATCGCGCAGTTCACGCTCGATCAGGGGCAGCAAATCGAGGTTGCCGACCGACGCCGCCGAGAGGTTCGCCTCCACGCGCTGGCCGCTTGCGGCCAAACGCACTGCCTGCGCGATCACCCAGCGATCGATCTCGCCGATCAGCCCGTACTTCTCGGCGACGGGTAGAAAGCTCCCGGGCGGGATGATCTCCCCGTCTTGCCCGACCATCCGGAGCAGCAGCTCCTGGCTCGGATGCCCACCTGCCAGGGGAACTATCGGCTGCGAGTAGAGCACGAGCCGATCCTGGTCGAGGGCATCCCTGATGCGACCTACCCAGGCCAGCGCGTCCAACTCTCGTCTGGCTCGGGCCTCTTCCGCTTGCTCGACGGTGGTGTCGCGGAACACGACAACCACGCCACTGAGGCTCTCGCCGCTCATCAGAGGCGCGGCCGAATAAGCGACGGGACAGATCGTGCCATCTTTGCGGGTAAAGGCATCATGGGTCACCCGTACCGGCCGCCCCTCTGTCCGTACCTTGAACAGCTCACAATCATGCTCGGGGTGGGGCGAGCCGTCGGCGTACTGGCCGTGGATCGCGGCATGCATGGGCTTCCCACGCAGCTCCTCCTCGCTCCAGCCGAGGATCTTCGACGCGGCCGAGTTCATAAATCTCAAGCGGCCCTCGTCATCGAGAACGTAGAGCCCCTCCACCATGGTGTCCATCACTGCGGCGCGGAAATGTTCCGCCTCGTGGCGCTCGGTGATGTCGGTCACGATCACGCCTACTCCAATGATTTCTTCCTCTGCGCGAACTGGGTAGTAGCTGGCGAGCCAGAACCGCGAACCCTCCTTACCGCCCCTCTGACGTGCGACCTCGAGATTCACCGCTGCCTCGCCGGTCTCCAGCACCCCGCGGTATACATGCTCCATCTGGCGCCACACGTCCGGGACCACTTCGGCGACGGTCCGCCCGATCTGCTCGTGTAGCGGAGAACCGTTCACCTCGGCTAGCTTCTCGTTCATACGAACGATGCGGAAATCGCGATCGACGAACGCAAAGCCCACCGGTGCGGCTGATTGGAGCGTTTCCATGAGGGTCAATGTCTCAGAGGTCCGCCGCTCGGCCTCGGAGAGCTCCGTCACGTCGCGCACGGCACCAACGAGTCGCCGAGGGCGACCCTCACGCTCTTCTGCCACGGCCGGGTAGGAGCGCAGAACGTGGACGGTTCCGTCGGGCCATACGGTCCGATAGGTAGGTCCGGGCAGCCTCCCCTCGCGCCTGGCCAGATCGATCTCCACCTCGACCCGCTCACGGTCGTCTGGATGTACGCGCCCGATCACATACTCGGGGGTTGGCGTGACCGAATCCGGCTCGAGGCCGAGGAGGCGCCACATATTGGTCGACCACAGCAGAACGTCAGTCTCGAGGTCCCACTCCCAGGTGCCGGTCTGCGCGAGCTGCTCCGCTCGTTCGAGCGCCCTGCTCTCAGGGCGCACGGGAGCGATGTCCGGCCTGCGCGCGAGGTGGCCTTCACCATCGCTCTGGCGAGACAGGCGCTGTGATCGGTGTCGTGTGGTGTGCATGGCCGGTTGCGACCCGTGGTCTACAACGTCCGCAGAGCCGCTGAACTTGAGCGCACGCCAGGAGGCCCGCCCGATCGTCCGCTCACGCTCGCTGAGGAGGACGATGAGCAGTCTCGGGCAGCGCGGCCCTGACACCTCCTTCGCCATGGCGAAGCGGGTTCGCGGTGCACGAAGGGCCGTTTTTGCGCTCGACGCAGTAGCTGCCGTCGTAGCGGTAGCGGATCGACGTGAGCGCACTCGTCAATCCGGCTGCTTGCAGCCTTGATGGGTCATCGCTGCCCGGCGCGGTCCCGATGCCCCGAATGGCCGCCCGCCCGCTCACGCCTTCGACGAGCAGATAGGCGCCGTAGGGCCCCCGCAGCCGGCGCGTCACGGGGCGCCCGTGCTGGGTGTAGGTGATCGAAAGCGCGTGATGGCCGAGCAGCCCGAAGGACACGCGGCGCAGGTCCGCGGACGGCACCCTGCGTTCGGCGATGCCGAATGCGGCGCTGCGGTCGAGCGCGGCGATTTCGCCCGCGAACGTTTCGCCCGGCGCCATGCAGTCGTCGTTCACAGGCCCGCTGCCCGGTGCCTCCTCTTCGGGGATCTGCGATGCCGGCGGCCGATGCAGACGCCCGTCGTCGCCGAAGGCGCGGTCGAGCCCCAGCTCGCCAAAGCGCGCGCCGTCGACCCTCCCCACCTGCGCGCAGATCCATCCGCGCGTGGTCCTCACGATGCGAAGCCCCCACGGCGGCCCTCCCTGCGGGTCGTCCGCGCGCAGCGCCAGCAGCTGCACGGAGGCGATCTTCACACCGGCAGGAGTCGGCGCGGCGGCCGGGGCGGGCGGCGGATGCCCGCCCGGCCCGGCCAGCGCGACCAGGGCCGTGGCGAGCAGCCCAGAGGCGAGCACGGCGGCGAGGAGCGCGAGGCTCCGCGAGAGCCTGCCCGCCCGCACCTAGCCTTCGCTCCGCACGCTCGCTCCCGCGTGGGGCGCGAGCTTGAGCAGCGCTTCGTCGGGCGTGTTCGCCGGCAGTTCCTCATATTCGGTGTAGCGTTCGCGCTGTTCCGCCAGTTCGGGCTTGCCGTTTTCGCTGGTCACATAGTGCTCGACGAGCTCCAGCGGGACGTAGCTCCCGGCAGCCGCGATCAGGGTCGGGTCGGGCAGCTGCGCGCCTTCGAACGACGCGGGCGGCGTGTCTGGGTGGATCTGCAGCTCCCAGGCTTCGCGGCCTTCGTAGCTCGTCTTGCCGGCGACGCTCGCGCGGCCTTCACCGAGCAGCCGGTGGATCGTCTGCACCGGTGACTGTTCGGTGGTCTCCACATTCGCGGGAGTGCTTTCCTTGATGAGCGTCGGCTGCGAGGAGGACCACTCAAGCGCGCGCACGGGCGTGGTAGTCAGTGATCCTTCGAGCGTTTCTTCGGAGTCGGTGTGGATCGTGCGCATGCGACGCGGGTTCTGCGCGGTCCAGATTTCCTCGCGTGTCGTGCGTGTCGAGGAGCCCACCGTCCGTTCGCTGACGACGCTCATGTGCAGGACGCCGCCGCCCTGCTGCGTGGCGCGATAGGCAGCCGCGGCGACGTCCAGCCGCCCGCCGCCGAGGTCGCTGAGTGCAAGCGCAGCGGCGAGGCTCGCGCCAGCGAGCGCCGCCGCGGCGAATGCCGGGCGTGCGGGCCACCGACGCCGACGTCCGCTGGGAGCGGTGAGCGGCTCCCCTGGCGGGCGGATCGTGGTGTCCAGGCGCTCAAGCAGCTCTGCGACCGGCGGCGGCTCGCTCTCGCCCCGCAGCGGGTCGATGCGGCGCAGATCGTCCATCAGTGTGTTTCTCATCGTGCCTCCAGCGGCGTCGTGGTGGTCTTCGTCGGTTCCCGCGAGGCCGCCAGCGCCCGCGCGAGTCGGCGCCGGGCACGGGACAGGCGCATGGTGAACGTGCCCTCCCGGACACCCAGCGCGCGGGCGGCCTCTCGGTGGCTGAGCCCGTCCCAGGCGATCAGCGTGAGCGCCTCGCGGTCGGCCTCGGGCAGGCTGAGCAGCGCCTCTGCCAGCTGGCCCAAGCCAGCCGCCGCCTCCTCGCCGCCGGAAGGCGCCGCCGCCACCCGCTCGCGCAGCGCCGCGCGCCGCCGATCGCTGCGGCGGCGGTTGGAGACGACGCGACGCGCCGCCCCCAAGAGCCACCCGCGCGGGTCGGACGGCACATCCTCAAGGCGCCGCCACGCGATCAGGAACACCTCCGCCACGATGTCCTCCGCCTCGCCCGGCTGCGTGCGCCGCAGGGCATAGCGGTGGACCGCCGCGGCGTGCTCGCAGTAGATCGCTTCGAAGCGCTGTTGAGCAGTCACAACCCTTTAGATGTCCGGCACGAGCCGATTCCTCACAGTCGCGCCGCCTGTCCCGCTTCCTCCCGGGCTGGTGGCCGTGCTCACGCCCTGTGGCCGTCAGCCACGTGACCCTACCCGGTCGCCGGAATGCTCCGCGCTTCCCCGCCCAGCGGGTGACGGCGCCCCTCGCATGGTCCACGAATGTCTGGACCGTGCCCGTCCGCGGCGAACGAGGCAGGCTCTCCATGACGACCTGGTTGCAACACGCCGCGCGGTCACATTCAGGCCGGGCGACGCGGTGCGATGCGCCTGAGACGCTCGCAATCGCGTGGAACGGGCGGCCGGAGAGAGTGACCGAAGCCTGCTTGAGCTTAAGTGTGGTGTCTGACCACACCGCGTCGCCCGCGGGCTTTGTATGCCGGAGGAGGTGTGTGGTTCCACCTGATGGTGGACTGATGTCCCGGTAGATACCGAACCCCCGACACGCGGATTATGAGTTGGCGCCCAGGAGCCAAAGTGCCCCGATTTTGCGGCGTCTTTCGGTCCGTTAGGTGGGGGGTGGGGGCTGGGTAAGAATTGCCGAGTCGGGGACAACGTTCGGGACAAGACCGGGCCGGTGCTCGTCGGCCGGGCGCGGCTGCTGCGCCCCGGCGGGGGCCCGAGAGAGACAAGCGTGCGCGTTCTCGCGCAGTCACCGGTCGCCGTGGCGGGCCGAGCGTGTTGCCGACCCGAACGACACGCGCTCAGGGAAGTGTTTCGGGAAGCACGTCGAGCCCTTCGGCTGCTGTCGCCGCATGAAGCCGTCGATCCCATGTCGCCATGACGAGTTCATCGCGCGGAAGGATGATCGCGGCGGCGAGGTGTAGCGCGTCGAGGGTGCGAAGGTCACGCTCGACCGCTAGCTGCGCCGCGTGCTCCGCCAGCTGAGCGTCGACCTCGATGACGTCCAGCGCCGGCCACTCTCGACGGACGGCGCCGATCGTCCTCGGTGCCACCAAGGACACCGCGCGCACGACCTCCACGAAGCCGACCCGGCAGATGTACCAACTGTCGGCGGCCGTCATCGCCTGCCGCACCAGCTCGCTCCCCGGCTCCGCGACGTAGCGCTTCACAAGCGCGCTTGCGTCGAGATAGAGTCTCAGCGCTCGGCGTCCCGGTCGGCGAGCAAGATCGCGGAGGCCTGACGGTCCGCATCTACGAGGCGTGGAGGCCGAACGGGATGAGGCCGTGAGGCGGGAGAGACACGTCCCTCGGCTACGAGCTCGCGCATACGATCGCCACTGGACGCCCGGCCGGCCGGAACGATGTCCGCTATGGCTCTGCCGTGGACCGTGACGCGAACCTGCTCGCCAGCGGCAACCGAACGGAGCGTCTTGCTCAACGACTGCTTCAGCTCGCGCACTCCGACTTCACGCATGTATCCACTTTATCAGATTGTGGACCCATGCCGAAACGCGGCACAAGATCGCGCTGGACCTGCATCCCGAACGCGGCGAAACGCTCGCTGGAGGAGGGACTCGAACCCGACACGAGGCCTTGACACGGAAGGACTTAGCGCCATAGCGCCGTAGAAGTTCGTCGAACTCAAAGGCGAGGAGGGTCTGAAGTGGCTGTCGATCACGGCGAGCGCGCCACGGGTGCGAAATTTCCGACGCCTGGCGAGAAGAGGGCAGCATCTTGGGCTGGATGGTTCATGGCGATCACGTTCGCCACGTCGATCCCGGCGCTGCTTCTGTACCACCCCGTCCTACACGATCACAATTACATCCTGGGGGCGGGGCACGATACTCGCATCGAGTTCGCGGCTGTTCTCGAGGTTTTTCTGATGATCTCGGGTATCGGTGTGGCGATCGTGATGTTCCCGATCCTCCGGCGCGAGAGCGAGCGCCTCGCGCTCGGCTACGTCGCGTCGCGGATTGTCGAGTCGACCATGATCGGCATCGGCATCATCAGCCTCCTAGCGATCCTGACACTCCGTGGCGACTTGGCAGGGTCCGTTGGCGCTGATGGCGGGTCGCTTCAGATCGCCGGTCGCTCGCTCGTAGCGATCCACGAATGGACGTTCCTGTTCGGACCAGGACTCTGTGTCGGCGTCAACGACATCCTGCTGGGCTATCTGATGTACAGCACCCGCCTGATGCCACAGCGGCTCGCACTGCTCGGCCTGGTCGGCGGTCCGCTGATCTTTGCTTCGAAGATCGCCGTTGTGTTCGGTGCCTTCACCATAACTAGCTCCGCCGCGGGCGTCTTCGCGATTCCGGTGTTCATCTTCGAGGCCTCATTTGCGATCTATTTGATCGTCAGCGGGTTCAGGCCGTCCCGAGTCCTCTCCGGAGAAGCAGCCGCATAAGCCGAGGAGATTGCTGACGGGGCCAGTAGTGCCGGAGGAGGGACTCGAACCCCCGACACGCGGATTATGATTGTCAACCTGGGGCACGGATCTAGCTTTCTAGAGTCGAATCTAGTTCGGCTACCTCGGGTTGGCGAGGGTTGTTTTTGACGAGTCGGGGACCAAGTTCGGGACTAGGGCCCCGTCAAGCGTCCTCGCGCTCTCCCATGTCTGCGCGCCTTCGACGCGGTAGCTGAACACGTAGCGGGAGCCACGTTTGAAGACGCCAGGCGTCTGCGTGCGTTCCATCTTCGCGGCCATCAGCTGATGCTCGACACGAACAGCTATGCGCTGGTGATCGCGCTGACCGATGCCCCGTTCTTGATCGCATTGCTGGCGTGGTCGGTTCGCGACACCCTCAACCTGTTCCGCGGCAGCGAGGAGTGGGGTGCGATGGTTGCCGTCGCGGAGGGCGCGGCTTAGCTTCGTGACGGCGCGAGACGGTTCCCGCGACTGAGAAGGAGTACTCTCCACCGCAGGGCCGTCACCGGCCGCTGCGCTCGACTCTCTCGCGCAGGTCTTCGGGGTGCAAGGCACCCGACCTCACGGGTAGGTTTCGTCCGAAGCGCCGAGACGCCGTTACTCACAGGGGACCTGCCCTGATTTCGGAGGTCCTCGTTGGGGGGCATGGCGATGAGCACTTTTGGGTCGAGTGCGTCGGTGCAGATTCAGGGTCGGGCGGCCCTTGAAGCAGGAGCCGGCGACGGGGGGCATCGGCGCGCGTTGACGTTGATCGTCGCGGCGACGCTCGCTTGTATCGCCGCGATCTTCGTGGCGGCGCTCCCGGTGCTGAGCGGGCCTGGCACCCCGCTCGCCTCCCGCGACGCCATGCTGAGCCACGCGGCGACCAGCGTGCCGATGGCCCTCGCCGAGACCGGGCAGGCCGGTGCCGGTGCCTCGGATCACAGCTTCTGGCCCGTCCGCCGGGGCGCCTCGTTGATGACCCAGGGCGGAGGCATCCACAGCGCGTTCACCGGCTCGGGGGCGAGCTTGCGCGTGGCTCAGGGAGCGCTTGGCCTCTCCCTCGCCGCTGTCGGGCGTGGAGCGCACGTTGCTCGTGTCGCCTCCCTAGCACCCATACAAGCTTCGAACCAGGTTCTCTACCGCTACGGCTCCATCACCGAGTTCTTCAAGAACGGGCCTGACGGGCTGGAGCAGGGCTTCACGCTGCTCGAGCGCCCGCATGCAGGGAGCGGATCGCTTGTACTGGCGGTGTCGGCTCGCGGGTCGCTGATCCCCAGGCAGGTGGGATCAGAAATCGTCTTCGGAGCCCGCTCCCGCCCGCCGGCGCTCCGCTACGGGCACTTGAGCGCATTCGACGCCACCGGCCGCCGACTGCCAGCGCGTATGCAGGTCCACAACGGAACGCTCCGTCTCGTTGTCGACGACACGCACGCACGCTATCCACTCCGGATCGATCCGCTGGTTCAGCAGGCGAGGCTTGCCGTGCCGAGCGGTCCGAAAGACGAACACACCGTCGCGATCACGCCTGACGGCCAAACTGCGCTCGTTGGCGAACCGACCGCTGACAGGGCCCGTGTCTTTATCCGCAACGCGACAGGCGGGTGGGAACAGCAGGGGCCCGCCCTCGAACCAACGGTCCATGACAACGGACCGGGAAAATGCGCCTGCTTTGGCCACAGCATCGCGCTCTCAGCCGACGGGAGCACCGCGCTGATCGGCGCGCCCGGTGACACCCTGGGCGAAACGCCGACCGAATTCGAGGACGAAATCGGGTCGGCGTTCGTGTTCGTGCGCGTGGGCGGCGGATGGCACGAACAGGCCAGACTCCGGCGAGAAAACGAAACGGACGGAGGCGAGTTCGGTTCCGCAGTGTCGCTGTCGGCCGACGGCTCGACAGCGCTGATCGGAGCGCCGCTTGCACGCAACAACGAAGAGGGCGCCGTCTTCACGTTCAACCGATCCGGCGTCACGTGGAGCCAGCGGGCCCAGATCTTGACGCCGACACTGAATTACGTGGAAGAACAAGAATCTTTCGCCCTCTTCGGCTGGAGCGTGGCGGTGTCCGCGGACGGGCGCACCGCCCTCGTCGGAGAGCCGGGAGGGGGGCCACGTGTCGAACCCTTCTGTTACAAATCAATAGCGGGTGCCAACGGGAAGGTCGTGCCCTACTCGAGGGGTGAAGGCCAAGACGACTGGAGCACGCAGGGAGGCGCCATCGCTTTCCCGAACACCGGCTGGCTCGGCGTCAACGTCTCGATGTCAGCTGACGGCAGAACTGCGGTGTCCGGTGCTCCCTGCGGCGGCGACGGCAGCTTCGTCGTCATGCATCAGAGCAACGACGCGTGGACCGCGACCAACACGGCGCCGGTCACGAAAGAAAAAATGATCGGGCTCGGAGGCGTCGCGACGATCTCGCCGGACGGACGCGTGATATTTGTGGGCGGTGCAGGATTGAACAACCAGATCCTGGAAGTAAACCCCGCCACGCCAAGCGTTGCCATCGCCGACAGGCTGCAGTTGCGGTTTGGCGCAGAAGTTCTCCAGCCGAATGAGATGGTCGCGGTGACGGACGACGGCGGCTACGCGCTCCTCGCTGAGAACGCCGAAGAACGGGGTGGTGCGATCTCGCGGTTCGTCGAGGGCTTTGTGAACAAGTCGATGGAAATCACGGAACTCTCGCCGCCCGCTGGGCCGTTGTCGGGCGGTACCCGGATCCTCATCAACGGCGAGCGCTTTACGGGGATTCAAAGTGTGCGGTTCGCCGGCAACGGCGTGCCGGTTGCGGTCCCCTTCACCGTCGATTCTTCCCATCAAATCACCGTCACGTCGCCGGCTTCGCCAGAAGCGCAAAAAGTCGAAGTCGAAGTCGTGGGTACGAATGGGTTCGCCCGCCGGACGTTCACCTATACAACCGCGCTCCCGCCGGCCGTCGAAATCACGGCGCCAGGCGATGGCAGGGCATTTGCGCAGGGGGCGGTTGTCGCTACACAGTTTTCCTGTCGCGCCGGCGCCAGCGGAGGCGTTTTGTCGTCGTGCCAGGACTCGAACGGAGTCACGCAGCCGGCAGAAGGGGCGCTAACTACCAAGAAAGTCGGTCACTACACCTATACCGTCACCGCTCTGGACACCGATGGCCAGCGGGGGGCAGCGACAATCGGCTATGACGTCGTCTCCGCGCCGCAGGTGGCGATAACGACGCCTGCAACCGGCGGTGTGTATGCGGTGGAACAGGAAGTACCGACCGCGTTCGCGTGCACTGAGGCCCCGGGCGGTCCCGGCATCGAACGGTGCTTTGACTCGGCGGACCGCGCGTTCGAAGGGGAAGGGTTCCTGCTGACCGAACGGCTCGGGAAGTTCAACTACACGGTCACCGCCGTCAGCTTCGACGGCGCGCGAAGGTCGACGAGCATCAGCTACAAGGTCGCCGCCGCTCCGACTGCGCAGATCATATCTCCGCGGCTGAGCAGCCGCCGGGTGTTTCCGCTGGGCGAAACGGTACCGACCAACTTCAAGTGCAAAGAGGGCGCGTTCGGAAGCGGGTTGGCGAGCTGCATCCCCTCCAGCGGCGGCCCGGTGACGCCGGGGCAGCTGTATACCGGTGAAGAAGGCGTGTATGAATACCGCGTCCTCGCCACGAGCAACGACGGTCAGACCGGGGAAGCGGTGCCGGTGCCCTATCGCGTGGTGGGCGAATGCGAAGAAATCGCCAGCAAGGGCTCCGTCCCCCTCGGCGGCGGCCGGACGATCACCGATCGCGTGAACACGGAAACCGACACCAGTCCCATGATCGCCATCAGGGGCGCCGGCAGCGAAGAAATTCGCCTGCAGGGCCTCAGCAACGCGAGCTGCACAGCCACGCTCGCCGCACGCACGTTGAGCGGAGAAGGCCCGGCGAGAGTGGGTAGGACATCGGGCTATCGCCTCCAGTACACGTTCGAAGTGACGGGTGAAGACAGCTTCGTCACGCTCAGCTTGAGAGACCATGGGAACGGTGTCGTGTTCGCGACGAACCACGCAAAACTGGGAAAGGGAGTAGAGCCGGTCATCTGAAGCGCAACGAGACCGCGCAGAGCAGGGTGGCGGAGGGGCCGAGCGCGTCCAGGGACGTGGTCGTGAGCCGGTCGGCGAGCTGCGCGTTGCGCCCCGCCGCGAGGGCGTTCCATTGATCATTGGCGTCGGCGTTCGAGCGGACCGCACAGCGCCGCGTCGTGACGTGCGTCCCCTCGCTTATGCGTCGCTCCCGATGGGCGCCCCGTCGGCGCTCGCGTTTGAGGTCGAACGGGAGTTTGGCGACCGTCGTACGCCACGCAACATCACCCACGACGAGGCAGTCGCGGTACAACCGGGCAGGATCAGGGCTGCAAGCAAGACAAACGCGTGCGTCTACGCATCCTCGGACGCTATACCCGGCTTGATGACCGCACGCTTATTCGTACGACGCCAACGATCCAGTCCGACGGGACCGGCCCCCAGAGGCGGCTTGCGACTGCGGGTGCGCCACGGTGATGCTCGGTGTCGATTCGTCGCCGGCCAGCGAGGCGCCCTCGCACCTGATCCCGAACGAAGCTGACGTTCTAGGGGACGACGGGGAACAGATCGGCGGGGTCCTGTTCTTCGAGCGCGATGGATACCTCTCCGAACTCGAGGTGTACAGCACCTCCGGCGAACCGATCAGCGAGCTTCCCTCTCTAGCCGCGCTGCGCTTCCCGCAGGCACCCATCGCTCCGCAGCGAAGCCCGTAGGCTGATCAAAAGCGACGTAGCTTCTCAACATCGCCTCAAGGCGATCGGCCTCGACACGTGTGCTTGGATCGAACTCGAGACGGACGTGGTAGCCGTCCGCATTCGCTCGGAGCCGAGCACCGGTCGCGGCGAAACACTCCAAGTGGGGCAAGTCGACGGCCTCGGCTGACGCGGCGGCCTGACCGAGATCGGCGAATGCCCTCAGGTCTCCACCCTCCGCGGCGACGAAAGGCGCAGTGGGCACCGTCGAGGCCATAGCTCATTCTGCCGGGCCAAGGTGCCCGATACCAGCCGGCGCTGAGGATGTCATGTGCGGCTCCGCTAGCTGCACCAGTTTGGCTCGATTCGTCGGAGGAGAAGGCGCCGGACCAAGCGGTCCGCCGCGCTGATAGTGCCGGAGGAGGGACTCGAACCCCCGACACGCGGATTATGATTCCGCTGCTCTAACCGACTGAGCTACTCCGGCGGGGTGCCCCTGCGGGGCCGTGTATGCGCCGGGACCGCAGCCGGGCGGTGCGAGGCTCGCTGGCTCCTCGTCGCCCGCCGATCCCGAGCAGCGAGCCTACCGCACAGCTCGCGCATGCTCCGGCGCAGGCGCTGTGCATCAACGTGCTTCCCGGCGCACCCGCAGATAGCCTCAGCCGATGCCCGCGCCCCAGCTGCTCGCGGTCCCCAACATCTCCGAGGGGCGCGACGCGACCACCATCGCCGCGGTCCGCCGCGCGTTCGAATCCGACGGCGTGCGCCTCCTCGACGTGCACACCGACCCCGACCATCACCGCTCGGTCTTCACGCTCGCCGGCGCGCCCACTGCGCTCGTGGGCGCCCTCGTCGCGGGCGCCCGCGTCGCCGTCGAACTGATCGACGTGGTGGCGCGAGCTCGCAGCGGGGCCGATGGGCGCGGCCAGCACCCCCATATCGGCGCGCTCGACGTCGCGCCGGTCGTGCACCTCGACGACTCCTCGCGCGGCGCCGCCTGCGCCGCCGCGCTCGTGCTCGCCGACCGCATCGGCTCCGAGCTGCGCGTGCCCGTGTTCCTTTACGGCGAGCTGACCGATGCCGGCGAGAGCGGCGGGCGCACGCGCGCGGAGCTCAGACGCGGCGGCGTTCGCGCCCTCTCCGAGCGCATGCGCGCGGGAGCGTCGCAGAGCGCCCGCGACGACCGCCGCGACCCCGCGGCGGCGCGCACCGCGCTCGCCCCCGACTTCGGCCCCCGCGAGCCGCATCCGAGCGCCGGCGCCACGCTCGTCGCAGCGCGCCCGCCGCTCGTGGCCTTCAACTTGCAGCTCGCCCCGCCCGCCGCGCTCGAGGACGCGCAGCGCATCGCCGCGGCCGTCCGCGAGGGCGCGCCCGAAGGGCTGCCCGGCGTGCGCGCGATCGGCGTGCTGCTGCGCGGCAACGTCGCGCAGGTGTCGCTCAACGTCGAGCGGCCGTTCGACGTTCCGCTCGCAGCCGTACTCGAGGCCGTCGCCCAGCACGCGCCCGTGGCGAGCGCCGAGCTCGTCGGCCTCGCTCCGCGCGCCGCGCTCCACGGGTTCCCCGGGAACGTTGAGATCGTCGGGCTTCGACCCCGCGCGCCAGCTCGTCGAGAACGCATTAGGCTGATGGCATGGCACAAGCACGGCGCAGGCGTCACACCAAGCACCGCGGCAACGCCGCCGGCGTCGTCGAGTCGCGCGGGCGCACCGGGCGCAAGCCCACCGCCGCCGAGAAGAACCCCGACTCGCGCGAGGCCAAGCTCGCGCGCGCCAAACAGGTGGACCGGCGCGACCGCCCGCCGTCGTGGCGCAGCGCCTTCATCCGGTCCATGGCCGCCGCCGTCGTACTGCTGCTGATCCTGCTGCTCGTCCTCAAGCAGTCCGAATCGCAGGCCTTCCCGCTGTTCGTGTTCGTCCTCATCCTGTACACGCCCATCAGCTACTACACCGACAAATGGGCCTACAACCGCCGGCAGCGCAACAAGGCGCGCGAGCGCGACAGCCGCAGGAAGGCCGCATGATGAGCGGCCTCGACGTGCGCGCCTTCACCGTCGGCCCCGTGCAGGAGAACTGCTACATCGTGCGCGCCGGCGCCGGGGCGCAGCGCGCCGTAATCGTCGATCCCGGCGATGAGCCCGCGCGGCTGCTCGACGCCGCCGAAGCGCTCGGCGTGAAGATCGAGGCGATCCTGCTCACCCACTGCCACTTCGACCACATCGGCGCCGTCGCGCCCGTCGCGCGCGCCACCGGCGCCGAGGTGTACTGCCCCAAGATCGAGGTGCCGCTGCTCACCGACGTGATGAGCTGGGTGCCGCCCGGCTTCGGCCCGTTCGAGATCACACCAGCCCGAGCACACGCTCGCCGGCGGCGAGCAGCTCGAGCTGGCCGGCCTTCACATCGACGTGCTGTTCACGCCCGGGCACAGCCCCGGGCACCTCACCTACGCCGTCTCCGGCGCGCTGCTCTCCGGCGACGTCCTCTTCCAGGGCTCCGTGGGCCGCGTCGACCTGCCCGGCGGCGACTGGCCCACGCTCGAGCGCTCCATCGAGGGGCTGCTCAACGCGTTCCCGCCCGACACCGTCGTCTATCCCGGCCACATGGGCGTCACCACGCTCGGCCGCGAGCGCGACACCAACCCCTTCCTCAGCGAGCTCCGCGTGCGCGTGCCGCGCGAGAGCGCCGCAGCAGCGCCTCGCGCCGCCTCCGCCGGAAGTTGAGCGGCTCGCAGATCAAAGCGCCGCGCGGCACCTTCGACGTGCTCGGCGAGCAGGCGCTCGCGCGCGCCCAGCTCGAGGCCCGAGCCCGCTCCATCCTCGAGGGCGCCGGCTACGAGCGCATCGAGACGCCCACCTTCGAGTCCACCGACCTGTTCGCGCGCGGCGTCGGCGCCGCCACCGACATCGTGCGCAAGGAGATGTTCACGTTCGAGGACCCCGGCGGGCGCTCCATGACGCTGCGCCCCGAGGGCACCGCGCCCGTGTGCCGCGCCTACGTTGAGCACGGCATGCACAAGCGCCGCCAGCCCGTGAAGCTGTGGTACCTCTCGAGCTTCTTCCGCCACGAGCGCGCGCAGGCCGGCCGCTACCGGCAGTTCTGGCAGGTCGGCGCCGAGGCGCTCGGCTCCGAGGACCCCGCCGTGGACGCCGAGTCCATCACGCTGCTCGGAGCGCTGCTCGAGCAGTCCGGCGCCCGCGAGCTCACGCTGCGCCTCTCGAGCCTCGGCAGCCCCGAGAGCCGCAGCGAGTACCGCGAGCGGCTGCAGGCGCACCTGCGCGCCAACGAGCAGAGCCTCTCGCGCGACGTGCGCGAGCGCATCGAGCTCAACCCGCTGCGCGCATTCGACGCCGACGACGCCGGCACGCGCGCCGTGATGGAGAGCGCGCCGCGGCTGCTCGAGCACCTCTCCGGCGAGGACGCCGCGCACTTCGCCGAGGTGCGCCAGCTGCTCGACGAGGCGTCCGTCGCCTACGAGATCGACTCCACGCTCGTGCGCGGGCTCGACTACTACACGCGCACCATCTTCGAGTTCGTCTCCGACGCGCTCGGCGCCCAGAGCGGGGTGGGGGGAGGCGGCCGCTACGACCGCCTCGTGCAGGAGCTCGGCGGCCCCGCCACGCCCGGCATGGGCTGGGCCGCCGGCGTCGAGCGGATCCTGCTCGCGAGCGGCGGACCCCGCATCACCGCGGAGCCCGCCACGCTGCCCGCGCCCGAGCTCTACATCGCGCTCGAGCCCCACACGCCCGAGCTGCGCGCCACCGCCTTCGCGCTCGTGACCCAAGCGCGCTCCGCCGGGCTCGCCGCGCAGATGGACCTCGGCGGGCGCTCGCTCAAAGGCCAGCTCTCCCACGCCAACGCGCTCGGCGCCCGCTTCGTCGCGATCCTCGAAGAGCGCACCGCCGCGCTGCGCGACATGCAGAGCGGCACCCAGCACGAGCTCGACGCCCGCACCGTCGTGCACGCCGTTCTGCGCGGCCAGCACGACCTCTGAGCCCGCCAAACCGCGCCCGCAGCCGTCCATGGCGCCTTTCGCCGTTCAACTTTCTCGCGCCATTTGCCGAAGGAAGGAGAGATGGCGCAGCTCTCACGCCCATTTCAGGTCGTCACCGCCGTGTTCGTGCTGTTCGTCGGCGTGTGGCTGATCGCGCTGAGGCCGCACTCCAGCGGCAGCTCCGGCAGCTCTTCAAGCGCCACCTCCGCGCCCGCGCCAAGCGCCTCCTCGGAGGCCAAACAGGCCGCCGCGCCCACCAAGGTCATCCACACCTCCGCCCCAGGCGTCGAAGGCCTCAGCAAGGCCATCGCCAAGGCGCACGGCGCCGTCGCCACCTCCCAGCAGAACGCCAAGCAGCTCGAACAAAAATCCGCCCAGGCGTCCGGCGAAAGCGCCCACTCCTCCGCCCCCGCCACGCCCACCACGAGCGCCGCCGCGCCCACCACCTCCACGCGCAGCACGAGCGCCTCCGCGCCCACCAAGGCCGCCACGCCCTCCACGAGCGTGCCCTCCAAATCCGCCGCGCCCGGCGCGAGCGCCGCCAAGCCCTCCACCGCCGCGAACGCGCCCGTCATGCAGCAGGTCGTCGAAGCCGTGCTGCAGCACGGCAAGATCGCCGTGATCCTCTTCTGGAACCCGCGCGGCGCCGAGGACAACGTCGTGCTCGCGCAGACCCGCAAGCTGCCCAAGAGCGTCGTCGTGCTCCCCGCCACCGCCGGCATGGTCGCCGACTTCGGAACCATCACCCGCGGCGTGCAGGTGGACCAGACGCCCACGCTGCTGATCGTCAACAAGAAGGGCCTCGCCAGGACGATCACCGGCCTCACCGACGCCTTCTCGATCAACCAGGCGATCGACGAAGCGCGCGGCGCCTAGCGCCTACACTCGCTCGGTGAGCGCCGCCGGGCATCTCCTCGCAAACCACCTCGAACGGCCGCTCGGCCGCGGGCACTGCCCCGCCCGCTCGTTCACCGGCGCCGCCGGCGGCGCAGCGTGCGGCGACCTGATCCGCGTCTCCGTCGCGGTCGACCCGCGCAGCGCATGCGCGGAGATCGAGGACGCGGGCTTCGACGCCAGCGGCTGCGGCGCCACCGTCGCCGCCGGCAGCGCCGCCGTATCGCTGCTGCGCGGAGCGCCGCTGCTCGAGGCCGCCCGCATCGGCGCCCGCGAGATCGCAGAGGAGCTCGGCGGGCTCAGCGCCGCCAAGCTGCACGCCGCCGAGCTCGCCGCCGACGCGCTCCACCGCGCGCTCGGCGCCTGCGCCCGCGAGCGCGCCGCGCTCGCCCCGAACCCGCAGCGCACCCTCGTCGCGATGAGCGGCGGCGTCGACAGCGCCGTCGCCGCGCTCGTGCTCGCACGCGACGGCAGCGAGGCCGTGGCGGTCACGCTCGAGCTGTGGTCCGACCCCGAGAACAACGGCGAGCTCAGCTGCTGCTCCGCGCAGGCCGTGCGCTCCGCCCGCTCGCTCGCGCACGGACTCGGCATGCCCCACCTGTCGATCGACCTGCGCGCCGAGTTCCGCTCGGGCGTCGTCGACGAGTGGCTCTCAGGCCACGCCGCCGGGCTCACGCCCAACCCATGCGTGCGCTGCAACGGAAGCGTGCGCCTCGACGCCATGATCGAGCTCGCCGACCGGCTCGGCGCCGCCGCGCTCGCCACCGGCCACTACGCGCGCGTGCACGCGCGCGAGGACCACGAGGAGCCCGGCGGCGGGGACGAGCGCCACGAGCGCCCCGGCAGCGAGGAGCCCGCCAGCGGGCCGCTCCTGCGCGTCGCCGCCGACCAGCGCAAGGACCAGAGCTACGTGCTGTCCGCGCTCGCGCCCTCCTCGCTCGCGCGGCTGCGCTTCCCGCTCGGCGACCTGCACAAGGAGCGCGTGCGCGAGATCGCCCGCGAAGCCGGCCTCGCCGTCGCGCGGCGCCCCGACTCGCAGGACCTGTGCTTCCTCGCCGGCACACGCCAGCGCGCGTTCCTCGAGCGCCACGGCCACCTCGAGCACCGCCGCGGCCCCATCGTCGATCGCCACGGGCGCGTGCTCGGCGAGCACTCCGGCGTCCACGCCTACACCGTCGGCCAGCGTCGCGGCCTCGGCATCGGCGCGCGCGAGCCGCTGTACGTGCTCTCCACCAACGCCCTCGCCAACACCGTCACCGTCGGCTCGCGCAGCGACCTGCTCGCACGCGCGCTCACCGTGCGCGAGCTCACGCTGCGCCGCCGCGGCGAGCACGTCGACGGCGTGCGCGTGCGAGCCCACGGCCGCACGCTCGCGTGCGCGCTCGCCGGCCAGCTCGCGCCCGGGCGCCACCCGCGCGCGCAGATCCAGCTCGGCCAGGCCGCCGAGCGCACAGCGCCCGGACAGGTCGCCTGCCTGTACAGCGGCGAGCTCGTCGTCGGGCACGCCATCATCGAGAGCTAGCGGGCGCGTCCCGGCGCGCCGCCCCGCCGCCGCTCCGCCCGCCGCGCGGCGCCGCGTGGCGCCATCGCGCAGCCTGCGCGGCGCACGCAGCCCGCCCGCGCCGCCAGGCGCGCCTAAGATCCCCACACCATGACCTCCGACGAGATACGTGAGAGCTACCTGCGCTTCTTCGAGGAGCGCGGCCACCAGCGCATCCCATCCGCCTCGCTCGTGCCCTCCGCGCACGATCCCTCCGCGCTGCTCACCGTCGCCGGCATGCACCCGCTGAAGCCCTACTTCCTCGGCCAGGAGACGCCGCCCGCGCCGCGCCTCACGAGCTGCCAGAAGGTTTTTCGCACGGTCGACATCGACAACGTCGGCAACACCACGCGGCACCTCACGTTCTTCGAGATGCTCGGCAACTTCTCGTTCGGCGACTACTTCAAGCGCGAGGCCATCCAGTACGCGTGGGAGCTCTCGCGCGAGGGCTTCGGGTTCGCCGAGGAGCGCATCTGGGTGACCGTCTTCGAAGGCGACCAGGAGCTCGCGCTCGGCCCCGACGAGGAAGCCATCGAGTTCTGGGTCGCACGTCGGCGTGCCGCGCGAGCGCATCGTGCAGTGCCCGCGCTCGGAGAACTTCTGGCAGGCCGGCCCGACCGGGCCGTGCGGGCCCTGCTCGGAGCTGTACTTCGACCGCGGCCTCGAGTTCGGTGAGGCAGAGCGACCTGCCCGGCGGCGAGAACGAGCGCTTCCTCGAGTACTGGAACCTCGTGTTCATGCAGTTCGACCAGAAGCCCCGCCCCGAGGGCCAGCCCCCGCGGCTCGAGCCGCTGCCCGCCAACAACATCGACACCGGGCTCGGCCTCAACCGCCTCGCCGCGATCCTGCAGGAGAAGGAGTCGGTGTTCGAAACCGACCAGTTCACCCCGCTCATCGAGCTCGGCGAGCAGCTCGCCGGCGTGCGCTACGGCGAGCAGTTCGCCGCCGACCGCGCGCTGCGCATCCTCGCCGACCACTCGCGCGCCATGACCTTCCTGATCGCCGACGGCGTCGTGCCCTCCAACGAGGAGCGCGGCTACGTGCTGCGGCGCGTGATGCGCCGCGCCATCCAGCAGGGGCGCTCGCTCGAGCTGCAGCCCGGCTTCCTCGGGCGCTACGCCGAGCGCGTGCGCGAGGTCATGGGCGGCGCGTACCCCGAGCTGCGCGAGCAGGCCGACGCGATCGACATGTGGGTGTCCGCCGAGGAGGAGTCCTTCGGGCGCACGCTCGCGCAGGGCCTCGGCACGCTGCGGCTGCACATCGACACCGCGCGCGAGCGCGGCCACAGCACCGTGCCCGCCGAGGAGGTCTTCCGGCTGCACGACACCTACGGCTTCCCCTACGAGATGACCCGCGAACTGCTCGCCGAGGAGGGCTTCTCGATCGAGGGCGACTTCGACGCGCTCATGGACGCGCAGCGCGAGCGCGGGCGCGCCGGCTCGCGCGCGCCCTCCCGCAACGACGGCATCGACCCGCGCGCCGCCGCCTCAGCCTTCGCCGGCCAGAGCGATTTTCAGACCGCGCTTCACCGGCTATGAGACCGAGCAGCAGCACACCACCGTCGGCGCCGTGCAGGCCGAGAGCCACGGCAACGGAGCCCCGTCGCGCTACCTCGTCAAGCTCGCCGAGTCGCCCTTCTACGCCCCCGGCGGCGGGCAGGTCGCCGACGTCGGCACCATCGAATGCGACGAGCGGCGACTGCCGAGCGCGCGTCGAGGACGTCTACCGCCTCGGAGACGACCAGGCGCTCGCCGTGGTCCTCGAGCGCGGCACGCTCGAGCCCGGCGAGACCGTGCTCGCCCGCGTCGACCACCTCGCGCGCCACGCCACCGAGGCCAACCACACCGCCACCCACCTGCTGCAGGCCGCGCTGCGCGAGCGCCTCGGCGGCCACGTGCGCCAGGCCGGCTCCTACGTCGGCCCCGACAAGCTGCGCTTCGACTTCAGCCACGGGCAGGCGCTCACGCCCGGCGAGCTGCGCGACGTCGAGGACCGCGTCAACGCCTGGATCTCGCGCAACGACCCCGTGCGGCCCATCACCACCACGCTCGATGAGGCCAAGCGGCTCGGCGCGATGGCGCTGTTCGGCGAGAAGTACGGCGACGTCGTGCGCATGGTCGAGATCGGCGACGGCGACTACTCGCGCGAGCTGTGCGGCGGCACCCACGTGCGCAGAACCGCCGAGATCGGCCCCTTCCGCATCATCTCCGAGACCTCCAGCTCCGCCAACGTGCGCCGCATCGAGGCGCTCACCGGCCCCGCCGCCGTGGAGCTCCTGCGCGAACACGACACGCTCCTCGGCGAGATCGCCCACACGCTGCGCACGCGCCCCGCCGACGCGCCGCAGGCCGCCGCCGCGCTCGTCGCCGAGCGCAAGGAGCTCGAGCGCGCCGTCAAGCAGGGGGCCAGCGCGCGCGGCGCCCGCTCGCTGGACCTCGACGCGCTCGTCGCCCGCGCCGAGCAGCTCGACGGCGCGCGCGTGCTGCTCGCCACCGTCGAGGTCTCCGACGCCAAGGAGCTGCTCGAGGTGCTCGACCGCCTGCGCGACAAGCTCGACGACGCCGCCATCCTGCTCGGCACCGCCGCCGACGGTCGCGTGCACCTCGTCGCCAGCGTCGTGCCCGAGCTCGTCGAGCGCGGCGTCAAGGCCGGCGCCGTCGTCAAGAGCGCCGCCGAGGCCGTCGGAGGCGGCGGCGGAGGCCGCGACACCATGGCCCAGGCCGGCGGGCGCGAACCCGAGAAGCTGCCCGACGCTCTACAGGCCGCTCGCAGCACGATCGAGGCGGCGCTCTCAGGCAAGCCTTGATGCGCGTGCTCGCGCTCGACTACGGCAGCGCGCGCTGCGGCTGCGCCGTCAGCGATCCCACAGGCACCATCGTCACGCCCGATCCACGCCGTGCTCGCGCCCGCCACCAAGCGCGGCATGGCCGCGCTGTCCGAGCTCGTGCGCGCCGGGAGGTCGAGCGCGTCGTCGTCGGCCTGCCGCTCTCTCTGCGCGGCCACGACACCGAGCAGACCCGCGAGACGCGCGAGTTCGCCACAGCGCTCGCCACGCGCCTCGGCGAGCGCGTCCCCGTCGAGCTGCACGACGAGCGCTTCACCACCCGCCTCGCGCAGCGCACCAGCGCCGAGTCCGGCGCCCGCTCCCGCGCCGGCGAGGACTCGCGCGCCGCCGCCCACCTGCTCGAGAGCTGGCTCGACACCCGTTCCCGTTAGGGTCCAGCTGTTGTCTCGCGGCAATCGATCACGCCAGCTCGCGCAGCGCACCGCCGAGGAACGCGAGCGCGCGCGCGAGGAGAGAGCCCTGCGGCGCGCCCAGCGCGAAGGCGCCGCGCCCGAGGCCGCCGAGCCTGCCGTCGCGCCCGCGATCGAGCCCGAGCCGTACGTCCCGCAGGAGCCCGCGATCGAGCCCCAGCCCGCGAGCATGGCCGAGCCGCAGGTCGAGCTCGGGCCGCCCGTCGAGCACGAGCAGGCCGTCGAGCCCGGCGGCGCTCCCGCCCCCGCGCAGCTGGACGCCCCCGACAGCGTACTCGCGGCCCCCGCGCCGCCGCCCGCCGCCGCCGGACCCGGCTCCGGCCCGGTCGCCGGCGCGGGCTCGGGTGGCCCCGGCTGGGGCTCCGCCGGCGGCTGGGGCGATGCCCCGCACGTTGGTGGGCTGCAGCCCGCGCCGCCGCAACCGCCGCCGCCGCCCGGTGGGCGATGGGGGGGAGGACGCCGGCGCGCGTGGCTCGCGCGCGGGCTCGCGGTGCTCGCGCTGATCGTGGTGGTGGTGCTCGCGATCGTGCTCGTGGACTCGCGCTCCGGCGGCGGGCACGCGGCCACGGTCGCGGCGCCGAAGGTGATCAAGGTGCTGATCCCCGAGGGCGAGACGCGCGTGCAGATCGCCCAGCTCGCCAAGCGCGCCGGGCTCGACAGGCAGCTACCGGGGCGCTTCGCGCAGCTCGCCGCTGCTCAACCCCGCGAGCTACGGCGCGCCGCGCCGCACGCCGGACCTCGAAGGCTTCCTGTTCCCCGCCACCTACGACATGTACGCGGGCGCGCCCGTGAGCCGGCTCGTGGAAGAGCAGCTGATCGCGTTCCACCAGAACTTCGGCGTCACCGAGATCTCGCGGGCGCACGAGCTGCACATCACGCCCTACGAGCTGCTGATCGTCGCCTCGATGGTCGAGCGCGAGGCGCAGGTCCCCGGCGACCGCGCGAAGATCGCCGGGGTCATCTACAACCGCCTGCGCAAACGGATGCCGCTGGGGGTCGACGCGACGATCTACTACGCCATCGAGCTGCGCACCGGACGTCCCCACCTACACGCACGAACTCACCGCAGGCGCAGCTGCACATCGACTCGCCGTACAACACGCGCACGCACACGGGGCTGCCGCCGACGCCGATCGCCAACCCCGGCGCCGCCTCGATCCACGCCGCCGCGCACCCCGCGCACGTGCCCTACCTCTACTACGTGCTCGCGCCCGACGGGTGCGGCGAGCACGTCTTCTCCACCACCGCCGCCGAATTCGAAGTGCACGCCGCCGCCTACCGCGAAGCGCTCGCCAAGAACGACGGGCACCCTCCGGCCTGCGCCAAGAAGTGATGCCGCGCCTCGGCGTCCTCGGCTGGCCCGTCGCGCACAGCCGCTCGCCCGCGATGCACAACGCCGCGCTCGCGCGCGCTCGGGATGGAGCGGCTGGCGCTACCAGCGCCTGCCCGTGCCACCCGAGCTGTTCGACGAGACCGTGCGAGCGCTCGGCGGCGCCGGCGTTCGCGGGCGCCAACGTCACGATCCCGCACAAGCGCGCCGCGCTCGCGCTCGCCGACCGCGCGAGCGACGCCGCGCGCGCGATCGGCGCCGCCAACACGCTCACCTTCGACCCCGACGGCTCGATCGCCGCCGAGAACACCGACGCGCCGGGCCTGATCGCCGCGCTCGGCGAGCCCCCGCGGGGCCTCAGCGCGCATGATCCTCGGAGCCGGCGGCAGCGCGCGCGCCGCGGTCGTGGGCGCTGCGCGAGGCGGGCGCCGCGCGACGTCGCGGTCTGGAACCGCACGCCCGAGCGCGCCGCCGAGCTCGCGCGGGAGCTCGGGGTGCGCGCCGTGAGCCGTCCCGCCGCCGCCGACCTGCTCGTCAACTGCACCTCCGTGGGCCTCGGCCTAGAACCCTCGGCCAGTGACGATCAGGCGCTCAACCAACTCGCGCTTACGTTCGATCAAGTCGGTGAGTACCCGTATGTCGTCGACATGGTCTACCGCACCGAGCCAACACCACTGCTCGCGGCCGCCCGCGAGCACGGATCGCGCACGCTCGACGGCCTCGAGATCCTCGTCGCCCAGGGCGCCCTCAGCTTCGAGCTGTGGACCGGCCGCAGGCCGCCGCTCGAGGTCATGCGCAGCGCCGCGCGCGCCGGCCTCGAGGGCTGACCGCCGCCCCGCGGGAGCGTGCCCGCGATGAGCGAGCCCGCAGCCGCCGCCCCGACCTGCACGCGATCTTCGGCATGGCAGCGGGCGCGGACGCGCCGCCCGCCGCCGAGCCCGCTCCCGCCTACCAGAGCCCGCCGTCCGAGCTCACAGAGCGCGGGCGCTACGCCGCGCTCGAGCGGGAGCGTGAGCCGAGCCGCGAGCCCGCGCCGGGCTCCGGGGCGCACCAGCCGCAGGTGCAGCTCGAGGGCGAGCCGCAGGTGGAGCTCGAGCGCGAGCCGGACCCCCGGATCGAGCCGCTCGCGGACGTCCAGGCGCTCGCGGACCTCGAGCCCCGCGTGCCGGACCTCGAGCCCCGCATGCAGTACGAGCTCGAGCCGGACGGCTCCGCTCCGCAGGACGGCTCGGGCGAAGGCTCGGGCGCGTTCGGCACGCCGCCGGCGCCCGGCGCCGGCCCCGAGGAGCCCGCCGGCGAGGAGGAGGCCGACGGGGAGCTCCAGGGCCTCACGACGCCCTCGCGGCGCGGGTCCTCGCCGCGCTTCCTCACAGACGTGATCGTCGACATGGGCCTCGCCTCCCGCGAGCAGGTCGACGACGCGCTCGAGACCTCGCGCGTCGCCGGCACCACGCCCGAGCGCGTGCTGCTCGAGAAGGGCGCGATCACCGCCGACGGCTCGCGCGCGCGCTCGCCGAACGCTACGGGCTCGACCACCTCGACCTGGCCTCTTCGCAGGTCGACATGGCCGCCGCCAACCTCGTCACCACCGCGATCGCCAAGCGCTACCAGGCGGTGCCCGTCGCCTTCGCCGACAAGCGCACGCTGCTCGTCGCGATGGCCGACCCCTCCAACGTGCTCGCGGTGGACGACATCGCGATCATGACCGGCTACGAGATGCGCGTCGCGGTCGCGCACGCCCGACGACATCGCCGCGCTGATATCGCGCCTGGACCGGCTCGAAGACGTGGTGGGCGACGCCGTCGAGCAGCTCGCCGAGGAGGAACAGGGCGAGGTCGTCGCGCTGCACGAGACCTCCGACGACGCGCCCGTCATCAAGCTCGTCAACCAGATCGTCGGCGCAGGCGGTCGAGCGTGGCGCCTCCGACATCCACCTCGCGCCCGACGGGCCGCGAGCTGCGCGTGCGCTTCCGCGTCGACGGCGTGCTGCAGGACATCACGACCGTGCCGCGCAAGATGGCCGCGGGCGTGGTCTCGCGCGTGAAGATCATGGCCGAGCTCGACATCGCCGAGAAGCGCCTGCCCCAGGACGGCCGCGTGGGCCTCGTCGTCGACGGCCGCCACGTCGACCTGCGCGTGGTCACGCTGCCGAGCGTCCACGGCGAGGGGATCGTGATGCGCGTGCTCGACAAGGCCTCCGTCGTCGTCGAGCTGGACAAGCTCGGCATGGCCGACGAGCGCGCGCGAGCGCTTCGAACACGCCTGCCGCGAGACGCACGGAGCGGTGCTCGTCACCGGGCCGACCGGCTCGGGTAAGTCGACGACGCTGTACGCGGCGCTGCAGCATGCTCAACACGCCCGAGAAGAACATCATCACGATCGAGGACCCGGTCGAGTACGAAATGGCGGGCCTCACACAGGTGCAGGTCGCCGCCAAGGTCGGCCTCACGTTCGCCGCTGGGCCTGCGCGCGATCGTGCGCGCCGACCCCGACGTGATCATGGTCGGCGAGATCCGCGACCGCGAGACCGCGCAGATCGCGGTCGAGTCCGCGCTCACCGGGCACCTGGTGCTCTCCACGCTGCACACCAACGACGCCGCCGTCGGCGATCACGCGCCTGATCGAGATGGGGATCGAGCCGTTCCTGGTCGCCTCCGCGCTCGAGTGCGTCGTCGCGCAGCGGCTCGCGCGCATGCTGTGCGCCAACTGCAAGAAGCGCACGATCATCCCCGCGCAAGGTGCTGCAGGACAGCGGCTACAAGGCGCTCGTGGAGCTCGAGGCCTACGAACCGTCGGCTGCCGGCGCTGCGGCGGCAGCGGCTACCGCGGGCGCATCGGGCCTCTACGAGGTGATGAACATGAGCCCCGAGATCCAGACGATGGCGCTCGAACGCAGGCCCGCCGAGGCGATCCGCGACGTCGCCGTCGCACAGGGGATGCTGCGCCTGCGCGACGACGGCCTGTAGAAGGTGCGCGAGGGGCGCACCTCGATCGCCGAGATCACGCGCGTGATCGGCTCCGGCTGAGCGCCGCGCGCGGCCGCGTGGGCGGCTGCACGGCGCCGCTCGCGCATGCGCGCATGCAGCGGTGCCGGCGTCGCTCGAATATTCGTCCAGTCGACCCCTCGGGCGTGCGTAGTCCGCTTCCGGCGCGTCGATCGGCGCGGCATGGACATCGATTTCGCAGACCTGCTGATGGAGGTCGTACACCGCCGCGCGTCCGACCTTCACCTGAGCGCCGGCGCGCAGCCGACGCGTGCGCGTGCGCGGCCGGCTCACGCCGCTCGAGGAATACCCGAAGCTGTCGACCTCCGACACCCGCGAGATCGTCTACTCGATCCTCACCGCCGACCAGCGCCAGCGCCTCGAGACGAACTGGCAGCTCGACTTCGCCTACTCGATCCCCGGCCACGCGCGCTTCCGCGTCAACGCCTACTACCAGCGCGGCGCGTCGGCGCGGCCTTCCGCCTGATCCCCTTCGAGCCTGTCCACGATCGACGAGCTCGGCCTGCCCGCCACCGTGCACGAGTTCACCCGCAAGCCGCGCGGCTTCGTGCTCGTCACGGGTCCCGACCGGCTCGGGCAAGTCCACCTCGCTCGCGGCGATGATCGACGAGATCAACGCAACGCGCGAGGAGCACATCATGACGATCGAGGACCCGATCGAGTTCCTGCACGGCCACAAGAAGTGCCTCGTCAACCAGCGCGAGCTCGGCGCCGACGCGCAGAGCTTCGCCGACGCGCTGAAGGCCGCGCTGCGCCAGGACCCCGACGTGATCCTGGTCGGCGAGATGCGCGACCTCGAGACGATCTCGACCGCGCTGACCGCGGCGGAGACCGGCCACCTCGTGTTCGCCACGCTGCACACGCAGGACACCGCGCAGACGATCGACCGCATCATCGACGTGTTCCCCGCGCACCAGCAGGGCCAGGTGCGCGTGCAGCTGTCGGTCGCGCTGCAGGGGATCATGACCCAGCAGCTGCTGCCCACCGCCGACGGCTCCGGCCGCGTGGTCGCCACCGAGGTGCTGGTGCCGACCCCCGCGGTGCGCAACCTGATCCGCGAGGGCAAGACCCACCAGATCTACTCGGTGCTGCAGACCGGCTCGGCCGTGGGCATGCAGACGATGGACACCTCGCTCGCGCCACGCTCGTGCGCGACGGGCAAGATCACGCAGAAGCTCGCCGAAGCGCGCTCGACCACGCCCGAGGAGCTCCGGCGCCTGCTCGGCAGCCCCTCGCTGGCGGTCGCGTAGGTCGCGCGGATGAGCACCTACGTCTTCAAGGCGATCGACCTCGCCGGCGCGCAAAGCGCGCGGCGAGGTCGAGGCCGAGTCCAAGCAGGCGGTCGCCGACCAGCTCAAGCAGCGCGGCCTGATCGTCCTCGACATCACCGACAAGCACGCCTCGCGCGAGATCGAGCTCGGCTTCCTCAAGCGCGTCAAGGCCAACGACCTCGCGATCTTCTCGCGCCAGCTCTCGACGATGATCTCCTCGGGGATGAGCATCCTGCGCGCGCTGTACGTGCTCGAGGAGCAGACCGAGAACAAGTTCCTCAAAGAAACCGATCGATCGCGGTGCGCAAGGACGTCGAGGCGGGGCTCTCGCTGAGCGACGCGATGGCGCGCCACCCGAAGGTCTTCAACCCCCTGTTCGTCGCGATGACGCAGGCCGGCGAGACCGGCGGTGTGCTCGAGGACGCGCTGCATGCGCGTCGCCGACCAGCTGCAGAAGGACGCCGCGCTGCGCCGCCAGATCCGCTCGGCGATGGTCTACCCGGTGCTCGTGATCGTCTTCGCGGTCGGCGTGATGATGGCGCTCGTCGCGTTCCTCGTGCCCGTGTTCGCAGAAGCGTGTTCAAGGAGTTCGGCGGCGAACTGCCCGCGCTCACCAAGGTCTCGGTGCTCATGTCCGAA
Organism: uncultured Solirubrobacteraceae bacterium; assembly: GCA_963813685.1. Taxonomy (GTDB): domain Bacteria; phylum Actinomycetota; class Thermoleophilia; order Solirubrobacterales; family Solirubrobacteraceae; genus Palsa-744. The sequence continues at coordinate 208,223 of CAWEZQ010000001.1, read as the reverse complement.
GCCGTCACCGGCTACTGGTGGCTGATGTTCTCGGTGGTCGCGCTCGCGATCACCGCGTTCCTGAACTGGAAGAAATCGAGCTGGGGCCGGCCGCAGTGGGACCGCTTCCGGCTGCACGTGCCGATGAAGATCGGCACGATCGTCCAGCAGGTCGCGGTCGCGCGCTGGTCGCGCACGCTCGCCTCGCTCACCGGCGCGGGCGTGCCGCTTCTGCAGGCGCTCGAGATCACCGGCAAGACCGGCGGCAACATCGTGGTCGACGAGGCCATGGACAGCGTGATCGGCTCGGTCAAGCGCGGCGGCACGATCGCCGCGCCGCTCGCGCAGGCGCCGATCTTCCCCACGATGGTCACCCACATGGTGGGCGTCGGCGAGGAAACCGGCGCCCTCGACACGATGCTCGACAGGATCGCCGAGTTCTACGAGGAACAGGTCGAAGCGTCCGTCAAGGCGCTCACCTCGATCCTCGAGCCGATCATGATCATCGTGATCGGCGCCATGGTCGGCTTCATCGTGATCTCGATGTACCTGCCGCTGTTCGAAGTGTACAACCACATCGAATAGGCCCAGCGGCGCACATGACCGCGGATCTGGCGCTATGAAGCCGATCCCGGGGTCATCAACGCCTCACGCACCGCGCTCCGGCGCGATGTCGATGATGTAGTCGCCGGCGGTCCGGACCTCGCCTTCGGTCATGCAGTCCGGGCACGAGAAGGCGGGCTCCCCGTCGGGCCCCGCGACGACCAGTATCTGCAGGTAGCCCGCGCTCCCGGCCGCGGGAGCCGGCCGGCCACAACGGATGCAGCTCTCTCCGTCCACGGCAATCACCCCTTCACCAGTCTTGGTATTCGGGGGTGATTCCTCCAGCACCTAACCGATGCCGGCGGCTCTGCACCCTTTGAGGCCGTCCTCGGGCCCGGCCAGAGCCCGAATGCGATGCGCCGATGCTACTAGAGCCCGGCGACGGGTCAGGCAAGAATGACGGACGCGAGGCATGGGCTTGCCGCGCGTGCCGCACGCGCCTCTAATGGCGCCTCCGTCGCAGACGGGCTGCGGTCCGCTACGACGGAGCACGCCGCTGTGCGGGGCCACCGTGGCCCGCACCGAACACGGGTCGGAGGCGGCCCACGGTCAGCATGGCCGCCCTCGCCGTGGCTCCAATCTCCCCGCACGGCGCGCTGCGGTCAAGTCCAGTTCTGGATCCCGCTCGCGCCGGCCGCAGGCCGCGGGCCGCGGGCCCGCTCGCAGCGCCGCTCCCGTCCGTGCGAGGCGCGGGCCCGCGCCACGCACGTCACGGCGCGCTGTGCGCGCCCATCAGCGATCCTCGCGCCGCCGCACCTCGACGCGCCTGCCGCGCGAGTCGACGGCCACCGACAGCGACAGGCGGCCGTCGAGCAGCTCGAGCAGCTCCTCTCCGACGAGCTCGCGCCGCCAGCCGCGCAGCGTGCGCACGTCGGCCTCGGCCGCGCCGGTGCGCGCGGCGATCACGATCGCCTGCAGGTCTGCGCGCGCGGCGAGCAGCTCGTAGGCGAGGCCGGCCTCGCGCGCGCGTGCGCGCAGCAGCGACTCGGCGAGCGCCACGAGCGGCGCGTCGTCGGCGCGCGGCGGAGGGGTGCGGGTGTGCTTGGGGGCGGGATCCGCGGGGTGTTCGCGCCCGCGCGCGATCACCGCGAGCAGCTCCTCGGCGCGCCTGCGCCCGCCCCCGGAGCCCACGCCGCGGATCCGCTCGAGCTCCTGCCTGCTCGCGGGCGCGCGCCGCGCGAGCTCCATCAGCGCGACGTCGCTGAGCACGCTCTGCGCGGGCCGGTTCTGGCGCGCGGCGGTCTCCTCGCGCCAGCGCACCAGCTCGCGCGCCACCGGGCGCGCGCCGGCGCCGAGCGCGGCGATCCGCGGCAGGCGCGCGAAGATGCTCTCGACGTCGCGCTCGTCGGTGGAGCGCTCCAGCGGCTCGCACTCCTCCTGCGCCCAGCGCAGCCTGCCGAGCTCGCGCAGGCGGCGCTCGAGCGTGCTCGCGAGCTCGAGCAGGTGCACCACGTCCTCGCGCGCGTACGCGAGCTGCTCGGGCGAGAGCGGCCGCGCGTCCCAGCGCGTGAAGCTCGCGGTCTTGGCCACACGCAGGCCCAGGATCTCCGACAGCAGCGTGTCGTAGGAGCACTGCGCGCCGAGCCCCGCGAAGCCCGCCGCCACCTGCGTGTCGAACACGTTGTGCACGTCGGTGTGAAAGCGCCTGCGCATCAGAGCGATGTCCTGGCGCCCCGCGTGCACCACCACCTGCACCGCCGGGTCGGCGAGCACCGACGCGATCGCGGAGCCGTCGAGGTCGTCCTCGAGCGGGTCCACGAGCATGATCCGCTCGCCCGCTTCCTTGCGCTCGGGGATCGCGAGCTGGACCAGGCACAGCAGCGTGCGGTAGCGCCCCTCGCCCATGAACTCCGTGTCGAGCGCGATGCGGCCCTCCGCGCGCGCGCCGTCCGCGAGCGCCTGAAGCGCGCGCTGCTGCGCGTCGTCGCTCACCCGCGCGCCCCCGGCAGCAGCCACAGAAGTCCCTTGCGCACTCCAGCCTGCGCCGACACGTCGGTCGCGTGCGCGCGCACCCACTTCGCCGGAGCGGAGCACGCCGCGTTCACGGAGGCCGCGTGCGCGGTGCACACGGCGTTGAGGAACGCGTAGCGCACCTGGCCTTCGGCGATCAGCCGGCGGAGCTTCGCCACGGGGGTGAACACGCGCGCGTCATACGTGGTGAGCGCGAGGATCGGGCGGGCGTCCTGCACGATCAGCGAGCCCACCGCGGTGGCCGACTCCGCCGCCACCTCGTAGCGCGCGCCGCGCTGGTGGGCGAGCAGGTAGGAGCTCAGCCTGTGCTGCTCTTCCACCGGCAGCGCGCCCACGTAGCCCGCGTCGCTCACGCGGTCGCGGATCGCGGTCACGTCGGCTCCGAGCGGCACCGCCAGCACCGCCACCAGCGCGAACGCGACCACCCCCGCGGGCGCGAGCAGCGCGCGCACGCGCGGCGCGATCCAGTGCAGGCGCGCGAGCCATGCGCAGCCGCCGGCGGCGAGCGCGCCCAGCAGCGCGATCCACCACGTGGGCGGCGTGCCGAACATGAGCCGCTCGGAGTAGGCGACCACCACGAGCAGCGTCGCGCCGAGGATCAGCGCGCGCCCGCGCCCGCGCGGCAGCGCCGCCCACGCGAGGCCGATCCCGAGGATCGCCGCCACCGCGGGAGTGAACGCCTCCACGTAGCGGGGGTGCAGGCGCGCCATGTGGCTGAACAGCGCGATCCCCGTGAGCGTCCACAGCCCGAGCCCCGCGGCGGCCGCGCGGCGCATGCGCGCCGAGCGCGGCGCCTCGCCCTCGGGCGCCTCCTCGGCGGCGCGCGAGAGCCCCCACGCGAGCGCAGGGACGCCCAGCAGAAGTGCCACCAATAGCTCGAGCCCGAGCCGCTCGCCCGACAGCGGCCCGATCCGCGCGAGCAGCCGCGTCGCCGAGGGCGGAAGGATCGGGATGTGGTCGCGCTCTGCCTGCGTGGCCTCTGGGTATGAGTGCCCCGCTTCGTAGGACGGCGAGGAGGGTTCCGGCGATTTCGCGCCGAGGCGTTCGGTGCCGTTGAACACGAACGCGGCGTTCCACGCGCTGCCGTTGGTCGAGCCGATCGCCCACGGCCGCTCGTGCGCGGGCGCGATCAGCGTGGCCGTGAGCCACGAGAGCGCCACCGCCAGGTACACGCGCGCCCGCCGCCGCGAGCGCCGCGATGCGCCGGCGCCTGCTCGCGGGGAAGCCCGCGTACGCGAACACCGCGATCCCCGGCAGCGCGATCATCGACTCGAGCAGCTTCACGTTGAACGCCACGCCCCATCGCCGCGGCCGCCGCGAGGAGCCACCGCTGCCTGCCCGTCTCGGCCGCTCGCACCGCGCACAGCAGCGCGAGCACGATCACGAGCATCATCACCGCGTCCATCGTGTCGCTGCGCGAGGTGATCACGTCCACCGGCAGCACCGCCAGCGCGACCGCCGCGACCACGCCCGCGGTCGCGTTCCAGATGCGCCGCACGGTCTCGAACAGCAGCGGCACCGCCGCCGTCCCCGCCAGCGCCTCGGGCAGCTTCAGCGTGGTCGAGCTGAACCCGAAGATCTTCGCGCTCGCGACCTGCAGCCACAGATCGACGGGCGGCTTGTCGATCGACAGGCTCCCGCTCGGCTCGTACGCGCCGAAGAAGAAGTTGTGCCAGGAGGAGCCCATGCTGCGCACCGCGGCGTCGTAGAACGGGTCCGGCAGGACGCGGTCGAGGTAGATCAGGCGCAGCACCGCCGCCGCGAGCGTGATCGTGCCGACGAGCGCCCACACGGCGAAGGTGGCGTGCGCGCCCGCCGCGCGGCTCTGCAGCGCGGCGCGCGGCGCCGGGGAGATGTGCGCGGCCTGCCGGCTCATGCCCCGAACGCTAGTGTGGTCCGCTCATGGCGGGCGAAGGCGCTCAAACCGGTGATCCGGCGGCCAACGCAGAGGATCCTGCTGCGGCATCCCATGAGCCGCGGGAGTGTATGCCCTGCCGCGGCACCGGCCAGGTGATCTCGAACCTCGGCGGAACGCCCAGCAGCGTCACGTGCCCGTGGTGCGCCGGCAGCGGGGTGCGCCGGCCCGGCATCGATGCCCAGGAGCACTGGCGCGAGATGCAGGGAGAGGCTGGGGGCTCCGCGAACGAGGACGTTCGCTCCGCCGGCGGGGACAGCCGCGGGGCGGGCGCCGGCGTGAGCTCGCCCGCCGGCGACGGCGCGGCGCCCGGCGAGGGCGCGCGCTCCGCCGACGACACATAACACCCGCCGCGCTCCGCCGACGACACATAACACCGGGCGGCGCGCGCGCCGGCGACACATAACACCGGGCGCGCGGCCGACGACGCATGACGCATGACCCGCGCCCGCGCTGCGGGCTGCGCGGCCGCTGTGACACAGCCGGTGGAGCGCGCCCATCGTGGAGATGCAGCCGCATGAATTCGGCTTCACCGCAAGGGCTCTCGGTGGTTTGCACGCATCATGCGTCCACGGCCGCCTGCAGCTATCAAGGTGCACACGAGGGGGGTCGATGGGGTGGCTGAAAAAGCCAGTTCCGAGGTGCCCAGGCATCACCCGAAGAGGGTGTTTGACACAGCCGGCGGACCTCACGAGGGGGACGCATCGCCATCGGGCGAGCCACCTGGAGTTGGCGCAAATTAACCGGATCACTAGGAGATTCAATGCTCTACCGACTGCGCCAGCGCTCGCGTGATGAGGGTGGTTTTACCCTTATCGAGCTTCTGGTTGTCATCCTGATCATCGGCGTTCTCGCCGCGATCGCCATTCCGTCGTTCCTCAGCCAGAAGAGCAAGGCCACGGACTCGTCCGCGAAGGAGCTTGCTCGCACGGCTCAGACCACGGCGGAGACCTACGCCACGGACCACGGTGGGGAATACACCGGCATGAACGTGGCCGAACTCCACAGCTACGAGCCGAGCATCCAGACGGCGTCGGGCAACAACAACGCCTACCTGTCGTCTGTGACGGTACCGGCCGCCAACGAATACACGGTCACCGCGACCGCTACCGACGGACACACCTTCACCGTCAAAAAAGAAGCGTCCGGCGAAACCAAACGCACGTGCACCCCGACCGGTCTGACCGGGTCCGCGGGTGGTGGCTGCCAGAACGGCACCTGGTAGCTCCTGCGCTCAGCGTCGAATGTGGGAAGAGGCGGCCTCCGGGCCGCCTCTTTCTTTCTGCTGGTGTGGCGCCGCGGCGCTCGCCCGGCGGCGCGTTGCGTCCGCCACGCCCCGAACCGCGCGTGCCGCCGCGAATCCCGCGGTCTACGGACACCACTGATTCACACTTCATCATTTCCGCAACGGAGCCGATGAGTGTCCTACCGGGACTTCGGCATGTGCAAACGAGACCGTCATAGGGGAGGACCGATGCCGCACCGGCTGCGCCGGCGCATGCAGGACGAGGATGCGTTCACGCTCATCGAGCTGCTGGTGGTGGTGCTCGTGATCGGCGCCCTCGCGGCAATCGCGATCCCGTCGTTCATCAGCCAGAAGAGCAAGGCCACCGACGTGTCCGCCAAGGCCGTGGCCCACGCCGCGGCTCTCACCGCGGAGACCTACGCGACCGACCACGGCGGCGAATACAGCGGCATGACCGTCGCGGAAATCCACACGTACGAGCCCACCATCCAGACCACGTCGGGCAAAGGCAACGGCTGGCTCTCGTCGGTGAGCGTTCCCGCGGCCAACGAATACACGGTCACCGCGAGCACGCCGGGCGGGCACACCTTCAGCATCCACAAGCTCGCCTCCGGCGAAGTGAGGCGCGAATGCACGCCCACCGGCGTCACCGGGTCGGCGGCGGGCGGCTGTCAGAACGGCAGCTGGTGAGCGCGGCGCCGCGCGCCGCTGAGCGCCGCGCCGGCGCAGCGCGGCGTCTCGCGCTCAAGTATCGCGCCGGCGGGACCGATCACGCTCACATGGCCGCCGCAACATTTGCCGGCGTGCTCGGCGCCGTGGTCGGCTCGTTCCTGAACGTTGTCGCCTACCGCCTGCCGCGGCACGAATCGCTCGTGAAGCCGCGCTCGCGCTGCCCTGGCTGCGGCGCGCAGATCGCGGCGCGCGACAATATCCCGATCCTCTCCTGGCTGCTGCTGCGCGGGCGCTGCCGCAACTGCGGGGCGCCGATCCCCGCGCGCTACCCGCTCGTGGAGGCGCTCACCGCGGCGCTGTGCGTCGGCGCGGTGCTCGTCCACCACACCGCCACGGGCATCGTCCTGAGCATCACGCTGATCCTGCTCGCCGTGCCGGCCGCGGCGATCGACCTCGAGCACAAAATCATTCCCAACCGCCTGACCGCGCTCGGAGCGCGTCCTGGGCCTGGTGCTCGGCACCGCGCTCGACCCCGGCGGCGAGCCCGAACGCATCATCGCGGCGGTGGCGGCGGGTGGCTTCCTGCTGATCGCCGCCATCGCGTACCCGGGGGGAATGGGCATGGGCGACGTGAAGTTCGTCGCGGTGATGGGGCTCTTCCTCGGCAAGTCGGTCGCCGCCGCGGTCCTGCTCGCACTCCTCGCGGGAACGCTCGTGGGCGTCGTGGTGATCGCGCGCAAGGGCGCGGCGGAGGGGCGAAAGACCGCGATCGCGTTTGGGCCGTTTCTTGCCGCGGGCGCCGTGGCGGCCGTGTTCGTGGGCCACCCACTCGTGGATTTCTACACCAAACACTTCGTTCACTAAAGCGGCGCCTGCCTGCCGCCGATACCGCACGTGCGGGGCGACCGGCGCTACATCCGCAAGCGCCACCTTCGATGCGACTTCCCTCTCTCAAAACCAACTTCAACATCACGCGGCGCGGCGGCGGGACCGCCGTCGGGCTCGACATCCAGCCCGGGTTCGCCGCGGCGGTGCAGGTGCGCAGCAACGGCGGGATCGTCGCCGAGCGCGCCGCCACGATCGAGCTGGCGGCCGACACGGTGCGCGACGGTGAAGTCGCGGACGCGGGCGCGCTCAGCGACGCGCTGCGCGAGCTCTTCTCCGGCAGCGGCCTCGGCCGCCGCGTGCGCGTGGGCATCGCCAACCAGCGCACGGTGCTTCGCATCCTCGAGCTGCCGCCGCTCACAGACCGCAAAGAGCTCGCGGCCGCCGTCACCTTCCAGGCGCAGGAGCAGGTCCCGATGCCGCTCAACAACGCGGTGCTCGACTTCCAGCCGCTGGGCATCATCGACACTCCCGCCGGCCCGCGCCAGCGCGTCGCGCTCGTCGCGGCGCAGCGCGACATGGTCGAGCGGCTGCTCGCAGCGGTGCGCGGCGCCGGCCTCATCGCCGAGGGTGTGGACCTGTCGGCCTTCGCGCTGATCCGCTCGCTCTACCGGCCGCTCGAGGAGAGCGCCGGGCGGGTGCTCTACCTGAACGTGGACGGCCTCACCAACCTCGCGATCGCCGAGGGAACGGTCTGCCACTTCACCCGCGTGGTCGGCAGCGGCCTCGAGGGCATGGCCGGCGAGCTCGCCGCGCGCCTCGGCGTGTCGGTGGCGGAGGCTCACGAGCTGCTCGCAGGCGTGGACCTCGGCACCGAAGCGGCGAGCGCCGAGATCGCGCCCGCCCGCGCCTACTCGCCGATCGCCGGCGCGGACGCCCCGGCCGCCGGCGCGGACGCCCGCGACGGCGCCGACGGCGCGGATGCCGGCGAGGACGCGCACGTAGATGACGGCGAGGACGCCGGAGCGCCGACGCTGAGCCCCGAGGAGCACGAGGCGCCCGAGCGCGACATGAGCTTCGCGCAGCCGACCGAGCTGCCGGCAAGCGACCCGGCGGCGCCGGCCAAGGACGCGGCGTCCGAGGCGGTCGCGCGCGAGGTGCTCGAGAACGGCGTCCGCGAGATCGCGAGCGAGGTGCGCAACTCCATCGACTTCCACCGCTCGCAGGACGGCGGCGGCGAGGTCTCGCGCGTCGTGCTGAGCGGCGCCGCGCAGAACATCACGGGCTTCGCCGAGACGCTGCAGCAGGCGCTCGGCGTCGAGGTCCACGGCGAGAGCGTCGGCGTCGCCGACGAGCACCTCGCAGGCTCGCCCGAGCGCCAGCGGCTCGCGGTCGCGACCGGGCTGGCCGCGGCGGAGGTGGCACAGTGAGAGCCGTCAACCTGATCCCCGCCGACCAGCGCGGCGGCGGCGGCGTCGGCGCCGGGCGCTCGCAGGGCGTCGTGTACGCGGTGCTCGCGCTGGTCGCCGGAATCGCGATCCTCGCCTTCCTCTACGGCCGCGCCTCGCACGAGGTCTCGGGCCGGCGCAACCAGGCGCAGCAGCTCTCCGCCCAGGCAGCGCGGGCGAAGCAGGAAGCGAGCGAGCTCGCCCCCTACACCAGCTTCGTGGCGCTGCGCGAACAGCGCGTGCAGGCCGTCAGCGCGCTCGTCGACTCCCGCTTCGACTGGGCCCACGTGATGCACGAGTTCGGCCGGGTGCTGCCCGCCGGCGTGTCGCTCAGCTCGGTCACCGGCAGCGTGGGCTCGGCCACCGGCTCGAGCTCCACCTCGGCCAACGCGAGCGGCGCTCCGGCCGCCGCGGGCTCCTCCTCCGTGACCTCCGCCACGCCGCCCGGCAGCGTGCCCGTGTTCACCGTCACCGGCTGCGCCACCAGCCAGCCCGTGGTCGCGCTGATGCTCGAGCGCCTGCGCCTGATGGACGGCGTCAGCGACGTGACGCTGCAGAGCTCCACCAAAGCGACCGGCAGTGGTGGCGGCGGCAGCTGCCCCGGCAGCGACCCGTCGTTCGCGGTGGGCGTCACCTTCGACGGGCTGCCCGCGAGCAGCGCGATCCAGACGGCGACCGCCACGGACGCCTCGAACTCGAGCGGAGGTGCGCGATGACCGCCCGCGACCGCATCGTCCTCGCCGTCCTCGTCGTGATCGCGGTGCTCGCGATCGGCTGGGTCGGCGCCGTCTCGCCGAAGCGCAAGGAAGCGAAGAAGGTCGAAACCCAGCTGGGCGAAGCGCGCAGCCAGCTCTCCACGGCCGAATCGCAGCTTTCCACCGCGCGCGCGGCGCAGAAGCAGTACGCGGCCGCCTACTCCTCCGTGGTGAGCCTCGGCAAAGCCGTGCCCGCGAGCCAGGAAGTGCCCTCGCTGATGTACGAGCTCTCGCAGGCCACGCAGAAGAAGAACGTCGAATTCACCTCGATCTCGGCGGCTTCGGCCGGCGCGTCGGGCTCCAGCGCGAGCAGCTCCTCGGCGAGCTCCGCGCCCGCCGCGAGCGCCGCCGCCGCCGGTTTCTCGCAGATGCCCTTCACGTTCATCTTCAACGGCAGCTTCTTCTCGCTCGAACACCTCTTCCAGCAGCTCAACAGGTTCACCGTGCGCACGTCCGCCGGCGACCTGCAGGTGAGCGGCAGGCTGCTCACGATCCAGAGCGTCAAGCTCTCGCCGCTGGTGAGCGCCGGGAGCGCGGGGGCCTCCAAAGCCTCCTCCCAGCAGCTCCTGTCCGGCACGATCACCGCCACCGCGTACGTGCTGCCCGCCGGGCAGAGCCTCACGGGCGGCGCCACCTCTTCCTCGCCCGTCGGCTCCACCGGCTCGGCGAGCCCCGCATCCAGCGCCTCGAGCGCGCCCGCCGGCGCGGCGCCCGCGGTCATCAAGGTGGGGCCATGAGCAGCTTCTTCGCGGCCCTGAAGGCCGACCTCACCGACCGGCGGCTGCTGCCGATGGTGGCCGTCACGCTCGTCGCGCTCGCCGCGGCGGTGATCTACGCGGTCACCGGCGGCTCAACCTCGAACGCGCCGAGCCAGACCGTCGCGCCGGTCACCGCGCCCGCGGGCCTCTCCGTCAGCGAAGCGCCGCAGAGCACCGCCGCGGCCGTCGCCGAGACCACCAGCGGCGAACGCGACCAGCGGAAGGGAAGCTCGCGCAACCCGTTCGCGCTGCTCCCCGGCGCGGTCACCGGCGAATCGAAAGCCGCCGAAGGCTCATCGGCGAGCAGTGGCGCCTCCGGCACGACGGGCTCCTCCACGAGCTCGTCGGGCTCGAGCAGCGAAACGACGAGCTCGCCGAGCTCGGGCAAGAGCGAAGGCTCGACGCCCACGCAGACGAAATCCACCACGCCCCACAAGAAAGCCAAGACGCGCAAGACCTACGACGTCTCGGTCCTCTTCGGAGTCGTCCCCGCGGGCACCGCGCCCGGGAGCGCGCAGCTCACGCCCGACCAGGACATCAAGCTGCTCACGCCGCTGCCCTCCGCCAAACAGCCGCTGGTCGTCTTCAGAGGCGTGATCCAGGGCGGCAGCGAGGCGACCTTCACGCTGGTCGGCGAAGCGATCCTGCACGGCACCGCCTCGTGCCTGCCGAGCGAGACGCAGTGCCAGGAGCTCGAGCTGCAGACCGGCCAGTCCGAGCAGCTCGAATACCTGGGCGCCGCGGGCGAAACGATCACCTACGAACTGCGTCTGCTGAGCATCGAGCCCACCACCGCGAGCGCCGCCTCGGCGCGCGCCTCGAAGGCCTCGGTCCGCCTGCTGCGCCACGCGCGCCTCAAGGCAGCGGGGCTGCGCGCCACCTCCACGCCCGGCGTGCTCGCCTTTGCCAGCGCCGCGACCGCGGCGCGCGTGAAGCTGACGGCCGAACCCGTCGCGCCGTCGCGCTGAGCGAGCGCCGGCGCGCAGGGCGCCGCCAATAAGCTTGGAGCCGATGACGCTCCGCCTGATCACCGCCGGCGAGTCCCACGGCCCCGGCCTCACGTGCATCGTCGAGGGCCTGCCCGCGGGCCTCGAGCTGGCGCCCGAGGGGCTCAACGCCGACATGGCCCGGCGCCAGCTCGGCCACGGCCGCGGAGGGCGCATGAAGATCGAGCGCGACACGGCCGCGGTCACCGGGGGCGTGCGGCACGGGCGCACGCTCGGCGGGCCGATCGCGCTGCACGTGGTGAACCGCGACTACGCCAACTGGGAAACCCGCATGAACCCATGGCCGATCGAGGAGGAGCTCGCGGAGGTGCACCTGCCGCGGCCCGGCCACGCGGATCTGGTGGGCACGCAGAAGTACAAGCAGTCCGACGTGCGCAACATCCTCGAGCGCGCGTCCGCCCGCGAGACCGCAGCGCGGGTGGCGGGCGGCGCGCTGTGCAAGGCGTTCCTGCGCGCGCTCGGCGTGAGCGTGCACTCGCACGTGCTGCAGATCGGCTCGGTGCGCGCGCCCGAGCGCGAGCGCGAGCTCTCGAGCGCGGACTTCGCCGAGGTGGACGCCTCGCCGGTGCGCTGCCTCGACGCACAGGCGGGCGTGGCGATGGTGCGCGAGATCGACGACCTGCGCCGCGCCAACGAGTCGCTGGGCGGCGTGTTCGAGGTGCAGGCCTTCGGGCTCCTCCCGGGGCTCGGCTCGCACGTCTCCTGGGAGGAGCGCCTCGACGGGCGCCTCGCGATGGCGCTGTGCTCGATCCAGGCCGTGAAGGGCGCGTCGATCGGCGACGCGTTCACGATCGCCGGGGTGCCCGGCTCGAGCGCGCACGACGAGATCTTCTACTCGGCCGAGCGCGGCTACTACCGCGAGACCAACCGCGCCGGAGGCCTCGAGGGCGGGATGACGACCGGCTCGCCGCTGGTGGCGCGCGGCGCCATGAAGCCGCTGCCGACGCTCACCAAGCCGCTGCGCTCGGTCGACACCGAGACGCACGAGCCCGCGCAGGCGCTGCGCGAGCGTACCGACTCGTGCACGGTGCCCGCCGCGGGCGTGGTCGGCGAGGCGATGGTCGCGCTGGTGCTCGCCGACGCCTACCGGCGCAAGTTCGGCGGCGACCACATCGACGACGTGCTCGGAGCGGTGCGGGCGTACGAGGAGCGCATCGGGTGGCGTACGTCCTGATCGGCTTCATGGGCTCCGGCAAGAGCACGCTCGCCGGGGAGCTCGCAGAGCAGCTGGGCGCCGTGGCGCAGGACAGCGACGCGCTCGTGGAGCAGCGGCTCGGCCATTCGATCGCACGCGAGTTCGAGCTGCGCGGCGAGCAGTCCTTCCGCGCCGCGGAGGAGCAGGTGGTGTGCGAGCTGCTCGCCGGCGCAGGGCCGGGCGACGTGCTCGCGCTCGGCGGCGGCAGCGTGCTCTCAGAGCGCGTGCGCGACGCGCTCGCGGGGCACCTCACGGTGCTGCTCGACGTGGACCCGCACGCCGCGTGGGAGCGCGTGAGCGCGTCGCGCAACGGTCACGAGCGCCCGCTCGCGCGCGACCGCGACGCGTTCCTGGCGCTGCACGCCGGACGACGCGGGCTGTACGAGGCGCTCGCCGACGCGCAGCTGCCGGAACTGCCCGAGGGCGGCGCGCGGCGCGCGCTCGAGTCGCTGCGCGCGCTGCACGCGCTGGGCGGCGGCGCGCGCCTTCTGTGGGCGCGCTCGGCCTCCGGCGAATACCCCGTGTACGTGGGCGAGGGGCTGCTCGGCGAGGGCCGCGCGGCGGCGCTGTGGCCGTTCGACCGCGAGCTCTCGCGCGCGTTCTGCGTCAGCGACGAGACCGTCGCGGCGCTGTACGCGCAGCGGCTCGGCCCGCTCGAGCACACGATCGCGATCGAGCCCGGCGAGGGCTCGAAGACGCTCGCGAGCGCCGAGCGCGTGTGGCACGAGCTGGTCGCGTGCGGCATGACCCGGGGCGACCACCTCGTGGCGCTCGGCGGCGGCGTGGTGGGCGACCTGGCGGGGTTCTGTGCCGCCACCTACCAGCGCGGCGTCCCGGTGGTGCAGGTGCCCACCACGCTCGTCGCCCAGGTGGACTCCGCGTACGGCGGCAAGACCGGCGTGGACCTGCCCGAGGCGAAGAACTACGTCGGCGCCTACCACCAGCCCGCAGCGGTGCTGGCCGACCCGGCCGCGCTCGCCACGCTGCCCGCCGCCGAGCGCTCCGCGGGCTGGGTCGAGGTGCTGAAGACCGCGCTGATCGCGGGCGGGAGCCTGTGGGAGGCGGTCGCGGGCGGCGGCGAGCCGGGCGAGGCGGAGATCCTCGCGTGCGCGCGCACCAAGCTCGAGGTGGTCGCATCCGACGAGCGCGACTCCGGGCGCCGCCAGGTGCTCAACCTCGGACACACCGTGGGGCACGCGATCGAGAGCGCGAGCGGCTACGCGCGTTACCGCCACGGCGAGGCCGTGGGGCTCGGGCTGCTCGCCGCGCTGAGGCTCTCGGGCCTGCCGGAGCTGCGCGAGCAGGTGCGCTCGCTGCTCGAGGCGCGGGCGCTGCCGGTGCGCCTGCAGGGCGCCGATCCGCGCGCGGTCCTCGAGGCGGTGGCGCGCGACAAGAAGCGCACCGGCGCAACGGTGCCGTTCGTGCTGCTCGCGCGCCCGGGCGAGGCGCTGACCGGCTGCGAGGTGGCGCCCGCGGAGCTCGCGGCGGCGGTCGAGGAGCTCGCGCGGTGAGCCCCGGCGGGCCGCGCGTGGCGGTCATGCACGGCGTCAACCTCGACCAGCTCGGCAGGCGCGACCCGCTGCTGTACGGGACGCTCACGCTGACGGAGCTCGAGGCGCAGATCGAGCGCGACGCGTACGCGCTGGGGCTCGAGACGAGCTTCTTCCATTCCAACCACGAGGGCGAGTTCATCGAGCGCCTGCACGCGCTGCGCGGCGCAGCCGACGCGATCCTGATCAACCCGGGGGCGTGGGGGCACTACGCGTGGGCGATCCGCGATGCTCTCGAGATCGCAGCGCTGCCCACACTCGAGATCCACCTCTCCGACGTGCACAGCCGCGAGCCGTGGCGGCGCGTGTCGGTCTTCGAGGGCCTGTGCTTCGCGACCATCTCCGGGCGCGGGCCCGCGGGCTACGCCGACGCGCTCGCGCTGCTGCGCGAGGAGCTCGAGAAGAGCCCGGCATGAGCGCCGCCGCGCACCCCGGCCCCGCGCGGATGGCGCGGCTCGCGTCCGCGCTCGAGCGCAGCGAGGTCGACGCGATGGTGGTCGGCAAGCTCGTTGACGTGCGCTACCTCACCGGCTTCACGGGCAGCCACGGGCTCGTGCTGGCTCCCTCCGCGGCGGCGGCGGGGCGAGTCCCCGAGCGCTTCCTCACGGACTTCCGCTACCTCTCGCAGTCCGAGCGGGAGCTGCCCGCCGCGCTCGAGCGCGAGATCGTCACGGGCGAGCTGCTCGACGCGGCCGCCGGGCTGCTCTCGGGCGGCGGCGGGCGGCTCGGCTTCGACGAGGCGCAGCTCAGCGTGAAGGCGCACCGGCGCCTGCGGGAGCGCCTCGGCGACGGCTGGGAGCTCGTGGGTCTGGGCGGCGTGCTCGAGGGGCTTCGCGCGATCAAGGAACCCGGCGAGGTGGAGCGCATCCGGGCCGCCGCGCAGCTGGCCGACCGGGCGCTCGGCGAGGTGCTGGAGGGCGGGCTCGCGGGCCGCACCGAGCGCGACGTGGCGATCGACCTCGAGCTGCGCATGCGCCGCCTCGGCGCGGAGGCGCCGAGCTTCTCGTCGATCGTGGCCTCGGGGGCGCACGGCGCGCTGCCGCACGCGCAGCCGCGCGATGAGCAGATCGCGCGCGACGTGCTCGTCACGATCGACTGGGGCGCGCAGCTCGAGGGCTACTGCTCGGACTGCACCCGCACCTACGCGACCGGCGAGGGCGTCTCGGCGCAGGCACGCGAGGTCTACGAGCTGGTGCTGCGCGCGCAGGAGGCCGGCGTGGACGCGGTGCGCGCGGGGCCGACGGGCCGCGAGGTGGACGCGGTGGCGAGGGCCATCATCGAGGAGGGCGGGCACGGCGAGGACTTCGGCCACGGCCTCGGCCACGGGGTGGGGCTCGAGGTCCACGAGGGCCCGCGCCTGTCGCGCGTCGCCGGCGAGCAGGCGCTCGCCGCGGGCAACGTGGTCACGGTCGAGCCCGGCGTGTACCTGCCGGGAAGCCTGGGGGTGCGGATCGAGGATCTGGTGGTCGTCGGCGAGGACTCTCACGAGGTCCTGACGAGCTTGCCCAAGGCGCTCAGCGTCGTGCCGTGAGCGAAGCGCGGGCGCCTCGCTCGGGCGCGCGCGCCGGGCGGGCGCTCGATCGGTCGCAGCACCGGCTGCACGGGCCGCAGCAGGCGACGCGCGAGCCACACGGCGAGCGGCAGCGTCCACGCGAGGTACAGCGCGGACTGCGCATCGGGGCTCACGCGCCCCGGCAGCCACTGGAAGCTCGCCCACACGAGGATCGTGCACACGAGCGCGAGCGCGGGCGGGCGCCGCGGCGCCGCGCGCACCTCCCACGCGAGCAGCGCGAGCAGGAACGGAAGCGAGTAGTAGACGGCGTCCCACGTGTCGAGCACGCAGCGCGCGAGGCCGAGCAGCGCGAGCGCGAGCAGCGCGTCGCGCGCGCACAGGCGGCGGAAGCGCAGCCACAGCAGCGCGCTGAGCGCCGCGGCGAGCACGAGGATCAGCGGGTGGCTCACGCTCGACGCCCACGCGGCCGCTTCCCGGTAGCCGGGCTTGGGCGCGCCGAACGCGCCGTGCACGAGCGCGCCGTGGCGCCCGAAGAACCAGAACAGCTGCCACGGCTGGAAGATCGCGCTGGGCGCGCTCGCGAGCGCTTTGGTGCCGGCCACGTAGTTGCCCGAGGAAGCCAGCGCGAGCGGGGCCAGCACGGCGCCCGCGGTGAGCGCGCCGGATGCCGCCGACAGCACGCGCCTGCGCGAGGGCAGCGCGAGCAGCGCGGGGCCCACGGCGATCAGCGCCCACTCCTTGTTGGCCACCGCGAGGCCGAGCAGCACGCCGACCGCGAGCGCCCGGCCGCGGCCGACCGAGCGGCCGGCCGCGAGCAGCACCGCGGCCACGCACAGCGAGGCGCCGAGCAGGTCCTCCGGATGGCCGAGTTCGAGCGCCCGTAGCGTCACCGGGTTGGCCACGCACAGCGCGAGCGCCAGCGCGCGCGCCCCGAGCGGCCGGCGCTGCGCGCGCATGTCCGCGACGAGCCACACCCCCAGCGCGGCGGCCGCGAGCAGGCACGGCAGCGCCACCAGGCGGTACACCGCGAGTTCTCCGCCGCCCCACAGCGAGGGCGCGAGCGCGAACGGCGCGCGCTCCACGAGCGAGCCGCCGTAGGCGGGCGCGAGGCGCACGAATTCGGCCACGTGGCCGTGCACGAGCGCCTCGAACGCCGGACGCGCCTCGGTTTCGTAGTCGGTCCACGCGAAGCCGTACAGGCCCAGCCACGCCATCGCCGCGGAGGCGAGCGCGGCCATCGCCGCGGACACGGCGTTTTCACGCGCAAACCGGCGCATGTGTTCGCATCGGCGCGTTCGCGCGCGTGCTTGAGCGCGGAGCGCCCCCGGCCGGTGAGAGCGAGTATCGTGGCCTGTGGGAAGGCGCCGCGCGCGCCGAGAGGGGCCGCAGGCCCCCCGCAGAGGAGGCTTTACATTCGACACCCGCCGAGGGGGAGGTGCTAGTTCATGCCGTCGCTGTTGGACCTCACCAGCCAGGGGGACGTGGGCACGATCACCGACGAGTCCAAGCTCTCGTCGGTCACGCTCATGAACCCGCAGCAGCTGTACGAGCTGTGGGAGCGCCAGAACTGGCAGTCGCACACGATCTCGTTCGAGCAGGACGTCCGCGACTGGCGGTCGATGGACTCCGACGTGCGCGAGAACCTGCTGTGGAACCTGTCGTCGTTCTTCGTGGGCGAGGAGCGGGTGACCACCCAGTTCTCGGGCCTCGTGATGTCGTATGAGAGCCAGAGCGAAGAGGCGTTCCTGACCACCCAGCAGGTGGACGAGGCGCGCCACGCGCAGCACTTCAACCGCTTCTACGACCAGGTGCTCGGACTCGACGGCACCTTCGAGGAGCGGCTCGAGGCGGCGCGCAAGGACCTCAACCCCGCGTTCATCGAGATGTTCGACGGCGTGCTCGTCGAGTGGGGGCAGCGGCTCGTGGACGACCCGAGCGACATCGAGGCGAAGGTCGACTTCGTGACGCTCTACCACATGATCATCGAGGGCACGCTCGCGCTCACCGGCCAGTACTTCCTCACCGACTACATGGAGCGCTTCTCGATCCTGCCCGGATGGGTGGAGGGCTTCAAGCTGATCTCCCGGGACGAGCACAGGCACGTCGCCTACGGCACGTGGTTCCTGCGCGAGAAGGCGCGCGACGAGGCGCTGCGCGCGCGCATCGCCTCGCGCGTCGCGGAGCTGATCCCGCTCGCGGCGATGGTGCTCGTGCCGACGGGGCAGGACCCCAACGAATACGCGATCCTCGACTACACGATGGAGGACACCAACACGTTCGCGTTCAACGCGCTGAACCGGCGCCTGAAGGTGATCGGGATCGACCAGGCAGCGCTCGCCGCGGCCGCCGCATAGGCGCGCGGCGCGGGCGCGGCGCCCGCGCGGGAGCGGCCGGTGCGGCTGCGTGCATCTCGGCGAGCGACGCGAGCATCGCGAGCGGCGCGAACCAGAGCACGTAGGCGAACGAGAAGTAACCCGCGCACGCGACGAGCGCGATCAGGATCGCCGCGCATGCGGCGGCGAGCGCCGCGGTGCCGCGCGGGCGGCGCTCCAGCATCAGGACCACCACGAGGCCGCCCGCGAGCGCGGCGCACACGCCGCGCAGCGCGCCGCCCAGCGTGGGCGCCCACGACGCGCCGCCCAGGAGGCCATCCGGCCCGAGCTGCTCCCAGATCGAGTTGGCGTCGGGGCGCGTAAGCTGGAAGCCGAACGTGCGCGTGACGAGCTCCGCGGGGCTCGAGTGCGCGAGCGCCGGGGCGAACAGCGCGGCGCTCACCAGCGCGAACGCCGCCGCGCAGCGCGCCGCCGCGCGCCGTCCGCCGGGGGGGCGATGAAGCGCGAGCAGCGGCACTAGCGCGACCGACCCCAGCTTCGACCAGGCCGCCAGCGCGAGCGCCGCCCCGCGGCGCGCGGGCCGGCAGGAGGCCAGCAGCGCGCCCGCAAGCGCCGCTGCGACGAGCGCGTCGTTGGCCGCGAGTTCATCTGCGTACACGCTCAGCGGGAACGCAAGCCACGCGTAGGAGAGCAGCACGCCGAATCCCGGGCCGCGCACGCGGCGCCCGAGCAGGAACAGCAGCAGCGTGGTGAGCAGGTCGAAGAACAGCGTCGCGAGCTGCTGCGCCGTGCGCCCCCCTGCGAGCAGCGCGAACGGGATGTACGCCTCGTAGGTCGCGGGGCCGTACGTGTCGTAGTGGGGGTCGTAGCCGAGCTTCGCCGCGAGCGCCTTCTCGGGCGCATACACCGGCCGGCCGTGCACGATCGCGAGCGCGCCGCGAACGCTCGCGTAGCCGATGTCGGTGCTCGCGCGCGAGTCGAGCGTGCGCGCGACGTGCAGGGCGCACAGGACCGCGATCCCCGCGAGCAGCCACCCGCGCGAGAGGATCGGCGCGCCGGACGCGCGCGCACGCGTCGCGGGCGCCTCGCGGGGCCGCGAGAGCACGAGCATGCGCAGCGCGAGGTACACGAGCGGCGCGTACACGAACACGAGCGGCCACGCGCGCCGCACGCTCCAGAAGCCGATCGCGAGCGCGAACGCGGCGAGCGCGAGCACGTCGAGGTTGGCCATGCGGCGGATCCGGCCGAGGTCGATCAGCGGCAGCACGAAGAGCGCGCCGAAAACCGCGAGGGCCCAGGGATGCTCGACGCCGGGATACGTCCAGAAGAAGGGGTCGAGCTGGGGCATCAGCGGGCACGCCACGAGCAGCGCGACGTACGCGCAGCGGACGAGGGCGCGCGCGCCGGGACGCATGCGCACGAAACCGCTCGCAGATTGCACCCGGGCTTGCATCCACCGGCTTGATCGGCGCATGTGCGCGCGTGCTTGATCGCTGCGCGCGGCTACGCTGCGCGCACACCGCGCTCCGGCGGGCGCGCGGGCGTGGCGGGCGGCCGAGGCGATCAGTGACTGGCGGCGGCGAAAACGACAAGCTCAGCGCGCAGCTCGAGCTGTGGCTCGCGGGAGACGGCGAGAAGACGGTGGGCGACCTCGTCCACGTGTTCGGCCAGAAGAGCTTCGCGGTGCTGTTCGTGATCCTGTTGGCCGTGCCCGCTCTGCCGCTGCCCACCGGCGGCGCCACGCACGTGCTCGAGCTGATCGCGATCCTGCTCGCGCTGCAGCTGATCGTGGGACGCAGCGAGATTCTGGCTTCCCCGGCGCTGGTGCCGCCTCGAGCTGGCGGGGCCGAGGCGGGCGCGGGAGTGACGCTCGAGGTCGCGCTCGGCAAGGCCGCCCTGCACGGGCTCAGCAGCCTGTTCTAGGCGCGCTCGCGGATCAGGCGGCCAGCAGCGAAGCGAGGCCCGCGGCGTCGGGGAAGACGTGCTCGAGCGTGGGGACATGCGAGAAGGCCGTGTCGGCCGAGACGAGCGTGGCGATCCCCGAGCGCGCCGCGCACGCGGCGAGCACGGCGTCGAAGGCTCCCAGCTGCTCGACACGCTCATACAGCGCGAGGCCCTCAGCCAGATCACCCGCCTCGGGGCGCAGGAGGGGGGACAGGAGCTGTGCGTAATCGCGCCCGAGCGCGGCGGCGTCGGAGCGACCGCGCCGGCGAGCCCTGACGTGGACGAACTCCTGGATCGCCTCGACCGTCGTGGTCGCTTCGACGCGCCGCTCGGCGATCGCCGCCACGAGCTCGCGGCAGGGATCGCGCAGCGGGTGAGACGCTCCCTTCGCGTACACCATCACGGTGGTGTCGAGCAGGATCACGCGCGGCGCGCGCGCAGATCCTCGAGCTCCGCGCGCAGCTCGTCGGGCTCCGGCACGGGCATGTCGGGCGCCTCCAGCAGGCGCTTCGCGGCGCCGCGCCGCTGCGCATCGGGGTCGGCCAGCCCGCGGTCGATCGCCTCGCGCACCACCGTCGCCACCGACACGCCGCGTTCGCGAGCGGCAGCGGAGATGCGCCTGTGGCGCTCATCGTCGATGAGGATCTGCAGCCGGTGCTCGAGTGACATGCTCATACTGTAGCATGAGCAGCTGACTGCCTACGACGCCGCATATCTGGCGCTCGCGCGACGCCTGGGCGTCGGGCTGATCACGCTCGACGAAGGGCTCGCGAAGGCGGCTTCCAGGCACGGGCACCTGGTGTCGCTGTAGCCGGCGCTTCGCTCACGCTACCCTCACACACCGTGCTGAGCACCAACCAGTTCAAGAACGGCAACCACATCGAGGTCGACGGGACGGTCTACAAGATCGTCGAGTTCCAGCACGTGAAGCCGGGCAAGGGCGGCGCGTTCGTGCGCACGAAGCTGCGCCGCTCCTCGGACGGCAACGTGATCGACCGCACGTTCAGGGCGGGGGAGAAGTTCCGCGCGGTGCGCACGGAGTCGCGCAAGATGCAGTTCCTCTACGCGGACGGCTCGGACGCGCACTTCATGGACAGCGAGTCCTACGAGCAGCTGGCGGTGCCCGAGAGCGCGATCGCGGACGCGCTGCGCTTCATGGCGCCGAGCACCGACGTGGACGTGCTGTTCATCGACGACGCGCCGGCGGACGTTCAGCTGCCGAGCGCGGTGGAGCTGGAGGTCTCGCAGGCCGATCCGGGGCTGCGCGGCGACTCGGTGTCGGGCGGCGGCACGAAGCCCGCGACGCTCGAGACGGGCGCGACGATCCAGGTGCCGCTGTTCATAGAGCAGGGCCAGCGCATCCGCGTGGACACGCGCTCGGGCGAGTACGTCGCGCGGGTCTGAATGCGCCGCTCCGAGCAACGGCGCGCGGCGGTCATCGCGATCTACCAGCACGACCTCACGGGCCGTGCGCCCGAGGAGACGCTGGGGCGCAACTCCTCGCAGTTCGTACGCGAGCTGGCGCGTGCGGGTGTGGAGCGCGCTGCCGAGCTCGATGCGGTGATCGACCGCCACGCGCACGGCTGGTCGGTGACGCGCATCCAGCCGCTCGAGCGCAGCATCATGCGCGTGGCGCTGGTCGAGATGCTGCACCCCGGCGAGGTGAGCTCGGAGCAGCCGATCCCGCCCGAGGGGGCGATCGAGGAGGCGGTGGAGAGCGCCAAGACGTTCTGCGGCCCGGACGCTCCCTCGTTCGTCAACGGCGTCCTGGATGCAGCGCTGCGCGAGGTGCGAGACAATGCGCACATCAAATGACCAGCGTGGAGCAGCTCGATGATCTGATCGCGCGCCTGGAGCGGGCAGCGGAGCAGCTGCGCTCCGGCGAGCTGTCGGCGGACGCGGCCGCGACGATGGTCGAGGATTGCGCGTCGCTGGCGGCGCAGGCGGCGGCAGAGCTCGAGCAGCTCACGCGGGCCGAGGTCTCCGCCCCGGCGCCGGGCCAGGACACGCTGCTATAGAGACGCCGCCGCGCACCCCTCCCGTACCGGCGATCGCGGATCCGAGATTCCCCGAGCATCTCCGCGAGCGGATCGAGGGCTACCTGCGCGGCATGCGCTTCTCCGAGGAGCCGCTGACCGCGGGGCTCGAGCAGGCGATGCGCTACTCGCTGCTCGCGGGCGGCAAGCGGATCCGCCCGGTTCTGGCGCTTGCGACGGCGCGCGCGGTGGGGCTCGAGCCCGGCGAGGTGCTCCCGCTGGCGGCTGCGATCGAGCTGATCCACACCTACTCGCTGATCCACGACGACCTGCCCGCGATGGACGACGACGAGCTGCGCCGCGGCGAGCCCACGTGCCACGTGAAGTTCGGCGAGGACGTCGCGATCCTGGCCGGCGACGGCCTCTACGCGGAGGCGTTCTGCCACCTGCTCACCGCGCAGCGCGGGGCGCCCGAGCTGCTGCTGCGCGCCGCGGCGGAGCTCGCGGCGGCGACCGGGGTGAACGGTATGGTCGGCGGGCAGTATGCGGATGTGCACCCGCAGGCCTCCGAGGAGCCGGTCGAGCTGCGGCGGCTGCACGAGCTCAAGACCGGACGGCTGATTGGCGCGTCGGTCCTGTGCGTACTACTGTTGTCGGGAGCAGATGGGCCCAAGACCGCTCCCTTCCGCCGGTTCGCAGCAGAGCTCGGCGTCCTCTTCCAGATCATCGACGACATCCTCGACGTGACGGGCACCGACGACGCGCTTGGCAAGCCGCAGGGCAGCGATGAGCGCCACGGAAAGCGGACGTACGTGAGCGAGTTCGGCATGGACCGCGCGCGCGAGCTGGCGGCGCAGTCGCACGCGATGGCCCGCGAGGCGCTCACCGAGGTGGGCGCGGGCGCGGGCAACGGCGCGGGTGAGCGCGACACCTCGGAGCTGCAGGCGATCACCGACTTCATCTACACCCGCAGCTCATGAGCCTGCTCGAGCACATCGACGGCCCGCAGGATCTGCACGAGCTCTCCGACCAGGAGCTCGCGCAGCTCGCGCAGGAGGTGCGCGAGCACATCATCGACACGGTGGGGGAGATAGGCGGGCACTTCGGCGCGAACCTCGGCACCTGCGAGCTCGCGGTGGCGCTGCACTCGCTGCTCGACTCCCCGCGCGACAAGATCCTGTGGGACGTGGGCCACCAGGCCTACCCGCACAAGGTGCTCACCGGCCGCCGCGACCAGCTCAGCACGATCCGCCAGTACGGAGGGCTCGCTCCGTTCTGCTCGATCGCGGAGTCCGAGCACGACATCATGGGCGCGGGCCACGCGTCGACGTCGATCGGCTACGCGGTGGGCATCAAGGAGGGCATGCGCCACACCGGCGCCGACGACGGCAGCGTGGTGGCGGTGATCGGCGACGGCGCGATGACCGGCGGGGTGGCGTTCGAGGCGATCAGCCAGGCGGGCGGGCTCGGCACCCCGATCGTGGTGGTGCTCAACGACAACGGCATGTCGATCGCGCCCAACGTCGGCTCGCTGTCGCGCTATTTCAACCGCATCCGCCTGAACCCCAAGCTGTGGCACGCCCGCGCCGACCTCGAGGACGGCCTCGTGCGCCTGCCGATCGGCATCGGCGCGGCGTTCGAGCGCCTCGGCCCGCACCTGAAGGAGTCGATCAAGGCGTTCTGGGCGCCCGGGCTGTGGTGGGAGGAGCTCGACTGGGCGTACATGGGCGTGGTGGACGGCCACGACGTGAAAGCGCTGCGCGCGTCGCTGCGCGAGGCGCTCGCGGCGCAGCGGCCGGTGGTGGTGCACATCGCGACCGTCAAGGGCAAGGGCTTCGCGCCCGCCGAGGAAGGCGGGCTCGAGGGCATGGAGAAGTGGCACGCGGCCAAGCCCAAGTCGATCCTCAAAGGCTCCCCGACGCGGCCCGCGGGCGGCTCGCGCACGATCGCCAAGCCGCCGCCGCCCCAGTACACGCAGGTCTTCGGCGAGGCGCTGGTACGCGAATGCGAGCGCGACGAGCGCGTGGTGGGCATCACCGCGGCGATGAACTCGGGGACGGGCCTGAACATCCTGCAGAAGGCGATGCCCGATCGCTACTTCGACGTGGGGATCGCCGAGCAGCAGGCGATCCTGTTCGCGTCGGGGCTGGCGCTGCAGGGCGTCAAGCCGGTGGCGGCGATCTACTCGACCTTCCTGCAGCGCGCGTACGACCAGATCGTGCACGACGTGTGCCTGCAGCGGCTGAACGTGGTGTTCGCGATGGACCGCGCGGGGCTGGTGGGCGACGATGGCCCCACCCACCACGGCGCGTTCGACATCGCGTACCTGCGCTGCCTGCCGAACATCGTCCTGATGGCGCCGCGCGACGAGGCGATGCTCGTGCACATGCTGCGCACGGCGCTCGAGTACGACGACGGGCCGATCGCGCTGCGCTACCCGCGCGGCGAGGGCGTGGGCACGCCGGTGCCGCACGAGGGGCAGGCGATCCCGATCGGCACCGGCGAGATCCTGCGCGAAGCCGCGCTCTCCTCGGGGGCGCAGGCGCTGCCGGGCAGGCGCGTGGCGCTGATCGGATACGGCACGGGCGTGGCCAAGGCGCTCGAGGCGGCGGAGGACCTCGACCGGCGCGAGATCGCGGTGACTGTCGCAGACGCGCGCTTCGCCAAGCCGATCGACGCGGGGCTGATGGCGCAGCTCGCGGCGGAGCACGACCTGCTGGTAACGGTCGAGGAGGGCGTGCTCGCGGGCGGCTTCGGCTCGGCGGTGTGGGAGACGCTCAACGAGGCGGGCGCCACCCCGCGGGTGCTGCGGGTGGGCCTGCCGGACCGCTACGTGACGCATGGCAAGCCCGCGCTCCTGCACGAGGAGGTGGGCTTCACCGGCAAGCGCATCGCGGAGCGGGTGGCGGCGGCGATCGGAGACCGCGCCTCAGCGGCGCTGAGCGCCTGAGACCGCGCCCCGGCCCCCAAATGAAACGACCCGCCGGGGAAGCGGGCCGTCTCAGGGGAGGAGGGGTTCAGGAGAGATGTGAATGCTCTCGATCCTTCTTCATGATGCCCCGTAAGGGCCGCCAAGTGTGTGAGATCGATCACACTCGGCGGGGCCGCCGTCTCGACGTGCTGCTCACGGAGCGCGGGCTGTTCGAGTCGCGCTCCCGCGCTGCGGCGTCCGTGATGGCCGGGGAGGTGCTCGTGGGGCCGGTGGGCAGGCGGGCGCAGAAGCCGGGGGAGCTGCTCGACCCCGACACCCCGCTGCAGGTGGCCGAGCGCGCGCCGTTCGTCTCGCGCGGCGGCACGAAGCTCGCGAACGCGCTGGCGGCCACCGGGCTCGAGGTCGCGGGGCGGCGGGCGCTCGACGTGGGCGCGTCCACGGGCGGCTTCACCGACTGCCTGCTGCAGCGGGGCGCCGCCGAGGTGGTGGCGGTGGACGTGGGCTACGGCATCCTCGACTACCGCCTGCGCACCGACCCGCGCGTGCGCGTGCTCGAGCGCACCAACGCGCGCCTGCTCGAGCCCTCGATGCTGCCGGCGCCGCCGCCGGGAGCGGGGCGCCCGGATCTTGCGACGGTGGACGTGTCGTTCATCTCGCTGCGCAAGGTGCTCCCGGCGGTGCTGGGATGCCTGGCGCCCTCGCACGACGTGCTCGCGCTCGTAAAGCCCCAGTTCGAGGTGGGCCGCTCGCGCGTGGGCAAGGGCGGCGTGGTGCGCGACGCGCTCGCGCGGCGCGAGGCGCTGGTCGCGGTGGGCGAGGCCGCGGGCGCGCTCGGCGAGCATGTGCGCGGCTACGTCTCCTCGGGGCTCCCGGGCCCGAAGGGCAACCGCGAGAGCTTCGTGTGGCTCACGCGCGCGGCGGCCGGCGCCCCGGCGCAGGACGCGTCGGAGCTCGAGCGCCTGGCGCTGGAGGCAGAGCCCGAATGAGGGAGGTGACGGTGCTCACGCACCGCCTGCCGCTCGAGACCACGCCGATGCTGCGGCGGCTCGCGGCGCTCGCGGCGCGCGCGGGCGTGACGCTGCGCCTCGACGAGGAGGAGACGCGCAAGCACGCCCTCGAGCCGGGCCCGGGGCTCGAGCTGGACGCGCCGATCAAGCGCGAGGTGGAGCTGTGCGTGACGCTCGGCGGCGACGGCACGATCCTGCGCGCCCTGCAGCTGTACGCGCGCACGAGCGTGCCGGTGTTCGCGATCAACTTCGGCGAGATCGGCTTCCTCGCGACGGTCGAGCAGGCCGAGGGGGAGGAGGGCTTCGAGCGCGCGCTGCAGCGGGATTTCGAGCTGCTGCGGCTGCCCGCGATCGAGCTGGGCGAGCTCGGGCCGGACGGGCGCGCCGCGCCCAACGGCCAGGTGGCGATCAACGACGTGGCGATCCACCGCAAGGCGGGGGAGCGCGTGGCCGACCTCGCGTACGCGCTGGAGGGCCAGGAGGTGGGCAGCGTGCGCTGCGACGGCCTCGTGGTCGCGACGCCGGCGGGCTCGACCGGCTACAACCTCGCCAACGGCGGCCCCGTGATGGCGTGGGGGGTGGAGGGCTTCGCGGTGTCGTTCATCGCCCCGCACTCGCTCACCGCGCGCGCGCTCGTGGTGGCGCCGGGAGACGGCCTGACGATCCACAACCGCGGCTCGGACCCGCTCGACCTCGCCCTCGACGGCCGCCCTTCGGGCGAGTTCGCCGCGGGCGCGTCGCTGGTGGCGAGCTTCGCCCACGACGTGGGCACGATCGCGCAGCTGCCGGGCTCGTCGTTCTACCGCAGGCTGCGCGAGAAGTTCGGGCGCCTCGCGCGCTGAGCCGCCAGACGGCGACGCACGCGAGCGCACGGCTCCAGCACGAGCGGGGCGCGCTGACGCGCCGCGCCCGCCGGGCGCGGCGCGCTAGGCGATGCTGGCGTGGTGCGCGGTGTGGAGCCCGGGGGTGCCGTTCGCGGTCGAGACGCCACGGCTCTCGCGCTGCATCGACGCGATGAACGTGTCGAGCTGGTCGCGCGAGAAGCGCCGCTGGCCACCCGGAGTGCGGTAGCAGCTCACGTGCCCCGCGTCGGTCCAGCGACGGATGGTGGCCAGCGAGACGCCCAGGTATTTGGCTGCCTGGGAGCTCGTGAACACCAGCTGACGCCCGCCGGCGCGCGGTGAGGCTGAGAGGGAGGGTTGCATGCTTCAGGTTTCGTCCGAAAACGCCGCGAACTTGAGCGCAGATGAGGCTTGCGGACGTTTGGCCGCAAACGAGCGCCGCACGGGGCGCGCGCGTGCATGGCGCCGCCCGCGCGTGGGGCCGCGCCCGGGTGGCGCGCCCGCGCCCGCGTGGTGCGGCTGCCCGCAGCGCGCGTCGGGCGTTGCGCCCTGATTCCTCTCTTCCGGGCGCCTCGGGCGCCGCGGATGCGATCCGGCGCAGAACGTCCGGCGCGGCTGAATACCGCTCTGCGCTGCGGAAAACGCCGCATCGGGGCTGCGGAAAGCCCGACGAGTCTGCAAGCAAACCTGCAAAAGCCGTGCAAACCCTGGACAATTCGCTCAGGCGTAGGTTATCCTTGGCAAACCTACTCAAACCGCTAGCGGTGACCTGTGACGGAGACACTCGTGCCGCCTTTCAAGAGGCCCTCGCGGCCATCGAGAGGGAGACGATATGGGCTACAGCCACTAGTCGTGAGCAACAAGGACATTTCGGAGGGTGCGACGCGCGACGCGCGATGTGCCCTCTAGTCCTTTAACGAGACGTTTGGGGGCGGCGCGCGCGACGTTGCGCGCGCCGGCTCCGTCTCGGCCGCGGGGCGGGTGATCGCCGCGCAGGCGCGCGCAGCGAGCGAGCCGGCATGCCCAGCGCGCCCGGCGATGCGGGAGGCGTCCGGGCGGCCTATTTGGCAGCGGGGATGGCCATGCGGCGCACGCGCTGCTCGAACGCGAGCTCGGCTGCGAAGTCGGCGGGCTCGTCGGTGAACAGCCCGGTGGTGCCGTCCTTTTCGAGCATCGCGACGAACGCGTGCACGAGCTCCTCGTCGAGCTGACGGCCGGCGACGCGGCGCAGCTCCGCGATCGCGTCCTGCGGCGTCATCGTGGGCCGGTAGCTGTCGCGCGCGATGAGCGTGTCGTAGGTGGAGCAGATCGCGATGATGCGCGAGGCGAGCGGGATCTCGTTGCCGATCAGCCCGGCCGGGTAGCCGCTGCCGTCGATCGCCTCGTGGTGGTAGAGGATCGCGTCGGCGACGGAGCCGTAGCCGTCGAGCTTGCCGACGAGAGCGGCGCCGTCCTGCGGGTGGCGGCGCACCATCGACCAGTCGTCGTCGGACAGCAGCTCGGCGCCGAGGATGCGGTCGGGAAGCGTGAACTTGCCGATGTCGTGCAGCAGCGCGGCGGTGTGGATGGTCTCCTGCTCCTCGTCGCTCGCGCCGATCTCGGCGGCGAGGTTCTTGGCGTAGCGGGCGACCGAGGCGGCGTGCCGGGCGGTCCCGCGGTCGCGCAGGGCGAGCGCGTCCATGAGCGTGGCGAGCACGCCGAACTGCATGGAGGCGAGCTGGATCGAGCGCGCTTCGAGCTGGTCGGCGCGTTCCTCGGAGCGCAGCAGCGCGACGGTGAGGTACTGGAAGATGACGAGCACCAGGATCGCGCCGAACAGCACTTCGAGGCCCAGGTTGGTGTAGGCGACGGCGAGCAGCCCGGCGAGCACGGCGGTGGCGAGGTGGCCGGGGAGCACCGGGATGAACTCCTCGCGCGCCTGGCGGGCGACCGAGCGCCCGCCGCCGAGCCAGATGTCCACGGCGACCACCAGGAAGTTGAGGGCGAGCGTGAGGATGAACACGCCGAACACGATCAGCCCGAACGTGATGCCCTGGGTCATGTGGTTGTGGGGGTCGTGGACGTTGCCGACGAGCGTCCTCACGATGAGGCTCCCGGCGAGCGGGTACAGCGCGTAGTTGAGGAGGTTGTTGAGCCAGTGCGCGGCGGGCAGCCGGCGCAGGCCCGAGGTCATGACCATCGCGGCGAGGCCGAACAGCACCGCGGGCGCGGGCCCGAGCAGGCTCATGGCGAGCACGAGCGCCACGTGGGCGGTGGACAGCTGCCCCGTGCCGATCGTGGTGCCGAGCCGCTGGCCGACGAGCGTCAGCGCGAGCAGCAGCGCGACGAGCAGCATGGGGTGCCAGTCCTGTGCGTGGGTGGCGAGCACGGCGAGCGCCACGCATCCCATGAGGAGCAGCCCCTCGAAGGCCCAGAAAAGGCGGTTGGTCAGCTTGGAGGTCAGCATCGTGCGTGCCGCTGTCGTGCTTATCGACCGTGCGCATGTCGTCCTTAAGGTGCTACGGCACCAAATGGACACTGACGCGGGCCGCGAGAACGCCTTCGCAGAGCCGTATTCCGGCGAAGGCCGGGTGTTCGCTCAGGCCGGTGGGGCGCCGGAGGGGGCGCTCGAGGCCTCGGGGGCGCCCGCGCGCTCGAGCTCCTCCTCCGCGCGCTGCGGGCCACGGCCGGGCCCCGCCGAGGCCGCGAGCTCGCCCGTGCCGGCGTGTTCGCCCGGCGCGCCGGCGCCGTCCGCGGCGCCGGACGGGGCGCGCCCGAGCGCCTCGCCGGAGGCGGCGCGCTCGGGCGCGCGCGAGTCGAGCGAGATCCGCATGAAGCCGATCGTGGAGATCACGGCGCCCGCGCCGACGATCAGGAAGGCGAAGCGCGGCGAGTCGAGCGCGACGAGCGCGCCGCCGAGCGAGAGCCCGATCGCGGGGCACAGCGCGCCTATCGATTCGAGCGCGCCCATCACCCGGCCCTGCAGGTTGGGGGGTGTGAGCCGCTGCAGCGCGCTCACGAGCGGCGCCCACTGCACGCCGTTGCCGATCCCGCCGAGGACCGCGGCGGCGCACGCCACGCCGAGCGAGGGGGCGGCGGCGAAGCCGAGATAGGCGAGCCCGACGGCGAACGTGCCGGCCACGAGCATCGTGCCGAGCGAGCGCGGCCGCGAGCGCGCGAACAGGATGCTGCCGAGCACGACGCCGACGCCCCATGCGGCGATGAACACGCCGTACCCGCGGTCGCCGGCGTGCAGGGTGCTCTTGGCGAACGCCACCTCGATCGGCCCGGCGGACTCGAAGAAGATCAGGGCGAACGCCTGCACGAGCAGCAGAGAGCGCAGCGCGGGGACCTCGTTTATGTACGTCCATGCGGCGCGCAGGCGCGCGGTCACCGAAGGTCCGCCGGCGTCCTCCACGTGCGGGCGCACGTCGAGCAGCAGCGCGCCGCAGAGCAGGAAGGAGGCGGCGTCGAGGAACAGCGCGAACGACGCGCCGGTGCCGGCGACGAGCGCGCCTCCGGCCGCGGGGCCGAGCACGAACGTGGCGGAGAAGGCGATGTTGATGGCGGCGTTGGCGCCCTGCTCGGCGGCCTGCTCGCGCTCCTCGCGCCCGGGCGCGTCGGGAGCGACGCCGCGCCGCGCGGCGCGCGCGGCCTCGGTGCGCAGGAGCGCGTTGGCTGCGAGCGCGGCGATGCCGTCGAGCGCGACGAGGAACAGCACGCCGGGCAGCCAGAAGTGCCACAAGAGGACGGCGAGGCCGGCGGTGACGGCGCACTCGAAGAAGTACAGGCTGCTGAGCTCGCCGCGCCGCGGCGAGGCCTCGACGCGCGCCACGAGCGCGGGCACCGCGAAGGCGGGCACCACCTGGGCGGCGACGAGCAGCGCGGACACGGCGAGCGCGCTGTGGGTGTGGTCGTACACGGCCAGCGACAGCGCGACCACGCCGATCCACGTCCCGAGCCTGTTGACGGTGTACCCGGACGAGGATCCGGCGCACGTGCGGTGAGCGAAGCGTTGAACGCACGCTCCCCAAGCTAACGAGCGGCCCAGTCGCGGTCGAGTATTGGGACGATCATGTCGCTCTCGCGGCCCATATACACACGTATCGCCCGCATGGCCCGGGTTCGGTCCTGGAGAAGGGCTACGGTTGGCTGATATGGAGGCGAGCGCTGCTGCGGGCGTCAACCGCCCGGTCGAGGTGATCATCGCGGACGACCACACGGTGGTGCGCGACGGCATCCGCGCTGTGCTGCAGCGCGAGGAGGGCGAGTTCGAGGTGGTGGCGGAAGCGGCGGACGTGCCGTCGATGATCCGCGCGGTGCGCGAGCACAAGCCGGATCTGCTGACGCTCGATTTGACGATGCCGGGCGGCTCGAGCCTCGCGGCGCTGCCCCAGTGCTTCATCGCGCACCCCACGCTGGCGGTGGCGATCCTGACGATGCGCGAGGACCCGGAGTACGCGCGCCAGGCGCTGCGGGCGGGGGCGCGCAGCTACGTGCTCAAGGAGGCGGAGCCGGCGGAGCTCCTGCAGGCGTTCCGCCTGGCGGTGGCGGGCGGCAACTACCTGCATCCGCGGCTCGGCGCGCTGATGGCGACGGGCGATGAGAGCGCGCAGCAGGACGGCGTGGCTCTGAGCGACCGCGAGCAGGAGGTGGTGAGGCTGATCGCCAACGGCTACACCAACCCGGAGATCGCGGACAAGCTGAACGTGGCGGAGCGCACGGTGAAGACCTACAGGGCGCGCGCGATCGAGAAGCTGGGCGTGTCCTCGCGCGCGGAGATCACCGCGTACGTGCGCCGCGTGGGCCTCGCGGACTGACCCGGCCGCGGGCTCAGCCCTGCGCGGCGGGCGCCGGAGCGGGCGTTGCGGGGCGCCCGGCGAGCGGCACGGAGAGCTGCACGACGGTGCCTTTCACGGGCGCGGGGGCGAAGTCGAGCTCGCCGCCGACGAGCTCGGCGCGCTCGCGCATGCCGGACATGCCGAAGCCGCCCTCGAGTCCGTCGCCGCGCGGGCCGAGACGGTCGGCCCCGGGCATGCCCTTGCCGTCGTCGGTGACCGACGCGACCACGTAGCCGTTTCGCTCGGTGACGCGCACCACGGCGCTGCTGGCTTCGGCGTGGCGGCTGACGTTGGTGAGCGCCTCCTGCATGATCCGGTAGATGGTGCTCTCGAGCTCGGGGTCCAGGCGCGCGCCGTCGCCGTTCTCGGCAGCGTGCTCGCTGAGTTCGATCTCGGTGGACACGTCGAGCCCGTCGATGGCCATGGCACGGCGCGCGAGCGCCTGCAGCGCGGGGCCGAGCCCGAGCTCGTCGAGCGCGGCGGGCCGGAGCTCCGTGATCAGGTGGCGCAGGCCGTCGATCTCGTTGCCGAGCCCCTCGAGCGCGGCCTCGACTGCGGCGCGCAGCTGCTCGGTGTCGTCGAGGTCGCGCGCGTTGGCGAGCTGCAGGCGCAGCGCGCCGATGCCCTGGATGCTCTCGTCGTGGATCTCGCGCGCCCAGCGCGTGCGCTCGTGCTCGCGCGCCTCCATGCCGTAGCGCAGCCGTTCGATCTCGTGCGAGCGCTCGGCGGCGAGCCGCTGGGCGACGCTGGTGGCGAACGCGCCCAGCGCCTGCTTGTCGGGGCCGCGGAAGTTGCCGCTGGTGCGCAGCGCGATGATGAGCCCGCCGCCGTGGTTCTCCATGCTGAGCGGCTCCACGAGCACCGAGCGCGCCTCGACGCCGAGTTCGTGCAGGAACGCCGCCTCGGGGCCGCGCGGGCGGTCGAGCGAGATGGGCTTGCCGGCCTGGTAGAGCTCTCCGAGGGCGCTCCCCTGCACGGGCGTGATGCGGGTGCGCACGTTGAGGCTGCCGCTGGTGGCGGCGACGCGCAGCTCGCCCTTCTCCTCGATGGCGATCAGCAGCGCGTCTGCCTCGAGCAGCGCGAGCCCGCGGTCGGCCATCAGCCGCAGCAGCCACAACTCCGAACCGGAAAGCACCGCCCCAGATTATGAACTGCGCGCGGACGCCCTCGCGGGCGCGGGCGAATGTTCGGGTGCGATCGGTGGGAAACCCCTACTGGGCGGCGGGCCCGCCGGCGCCGTTCTCGCCGTTGCCGATGCGCGTGGCGGCGCGGGCGCGGGCGAGCAGCTGCGCGGGGCTGGTGTCGCGGCTCCACACGGCGAGGCCGACCGAGATCTGCAGCGGGCGGCGTTCGCCGTCGGCTTCGACCTTGATCGCGCTGACGCGCTCGAGCACGCGCCGCCCGACCGTCTCGCCCTGCGGCCCGTCGGCGCCGGGCAGCAGGATCACGAGCTCGTGCTCGGCGGGCCTGCCGACGCGGTCGAAGCGGCGCAGCTCGCGGCGCAGCGTGCCGCCGAGGTAGGCAAGCGTCTGCTCGGAGAGCTCGCTGCCGTGCTCGCGCTCCATCTCGGCGAGGTTGTCGATCACGACGAGCAGGCACGCGAGGCGCGTGCCGTGCCGTTCGGCGCGGCCGATCTCCTCGTCGATCCGCTCGCTGAGCTCGCCGGCGGAGAGGTAGTCCATGCCGGGCTCCGGCACGGGGTCGGTAGAAGGGTTGGGTTCGCTGGCAGCCATGCCTCAAGTGCGCGGACGGGCGGCTGAGGTTCCATCCCCCTGCCGAGACCTTGGATTATGCCTGGGCGCCGGGCCCCTGAAAAGGCGCGGAGGGGCTTTTTTACAGGCCGCTGACGCGGCCGCGGGGTCGCGCACGGGATCCGTCGGGGGTCGCTGCGACAGTTGCGGGCATGCTGCGAGAGCTGCGTGTGGAGAACCTGCTGCTGATCGAGCGGGCGGAGCTGCGCCTCGCGCCGGGGCTGAACGTGCTCACGGGCGAGACGGGCGCGGGCAAGACGATGCTGGCGCACGCCCTCGACCTGCTGCTGGGCGGGCGCGCGCGAGCGGGCGTGGTCCGCCCGGGCGCGGAGGAGGCCTACGTGGAGGGCTGCTTCGACTGCCCGGAGCCGCTGCGCGAGCAGCTGGGCGAGCGCCTGGCGGGCGACGCGCAGGAGATCGTGCTGGCGCGCAGGGTGAGCTCGGAGGGGCGCACGCGCGCGTATCTGAACGGCCGCTCGGTGACGGTGGCGGACCTGCGCGAGATCGCGGGGCCGCTGCTCGCGTTCTACGGCCAGCACGAGCACCGCAGGCTGACGCTTGCGGGCGCGCAGCTGCAGGTGCTCGACGGGCTGTGCGGCGAGGCGCAGGCGGAGCGCCTTGCGGGCTGTGCCGAGGCGCTCGGCCGCGCGCGGGTGGCGCAGGCGCGCCTCGAGCAGCTGCGCGAGCTGGAGGGCGCGCGCGAGCGCGAGCTCGACCTGCTCGCGTTCGAGCTCTCGGAGATCGACGCGCTGGAGCTGCGCGAGGGCGAGCACGAGCGGCTGCTGGCGGAGCGCGAGCGGCTGCGCTCGCTCGACGCGCTGCTCGCCGCGGCGGGCGCGGGCGCGGAGGCGCTCGCGCCGGACTCGGGTGACGGCGGCGCGGCGGAGCTGCTCGCGGTGGCGGTGGCGCGCGCGCGAGGCGGTGGCGGGCGTGGACGCCCGCCTGGACGCGCTCGCGCAGCGGCTGCGCGCCAGCGCGATCGAGGCGCGCGAGCTCGCGGGCGAGCTGCGCTCCTACTGCGAGGGCGCGGGCGGCGAGGATGGCGCGGGCGCGGGCTCGCTCGACGCGGTGGAAGAGCGCCTGCAGGCGATCGAGCGGCTGATGCGAAAGCACGGCGGTAGCGCCGAGGCGGTGGAGCGCTTCGCCGATCAGGCGCGAGCGCGGCGCGCGGAGCTCGAGGGCGTGGAGGGCGCGGCGGAGCAGGCGCAGGCGGAGCTGGAGGACGCGGGCCGCGCGCTCGGGGCGCACGCGAAGCAGCTGCGGGCGGCGCGCCGCGGCGCGGCGGGCAGGCTCACGCGCGAGGTGCGCGCCCAGCTCGAGGCGCTGGCGATGGGCGAGGCGAGCTTCGAGGTGGTGATGTCCGAGCGAGAGCCGGGGCGCGCGGGCGCGGACGCGGTGGAGTTCGTGATCGCGCCGAACCCGGGCGTGCCGGCGGCGCCGCTGCGCGAGATCGCCTCGGGCGGCGAGCTCTCGCGCATCATGCTCGCGATCATGAGCGTGGCGAGCGCTTCGGAGGGCGGGGCGACGCTGGTGTTCGACGAGGTGGACGCGGGCATCGGCGGCCACACGGCGCGCGCGGTGGGGGCGCGCCTGCGCGCGCTGGCGCAGCGCAGGCAGGTTCTGTGCATCACCCACCTGCCGCAGGTCGCCTCGCTGGGCGAGCGCCACTTCGCGATCGCGAAGGACACCTCCTGCGAGCCGGCGCGCGCGTCGGTGGAGCGGCTCGACGAGCAGCAGGTGGTGGCGGAGCTGGTGCGCATGCTGGGCGCGGACACGGGCGACGTGACGGCGCGCCGCCACGCACGCGATCTGCGCCGCGCGGCGTAGCGCGAGAGGCGCGCACACCGGACGCACCGCGCTTGCGCGGGCGTTACTCTCGCATCTGATGGCCGCAACCCGACCCAGGCCGCCGGGCAGCGAGTGGCCGGCGAGCGCGCCTGCGAGCGCAGGGCACGCGCGGATCATCGTCGGCCCGGTGCGCCCGGGACGGCGGACGAAGCTCCTGGTGAAGCATCTCGTGCGGGGCGACATCGCGCTGCTGGACCACCGCGACATCGACCGCGTGTCGGCCGAGGAGCTGATCGCGGCGGGGGCGGTGGCGGTGCTCAACTGCAGCGCGTCCTCGAGCGGCGCGTACCCGAATCGCGGCCCGCAGCTGCTCGTGGAAGCGGGCATCGCGCTCGTGGACGTGCCGGGCGACGAGCTGTTCGGCCGCCTGGGCGACGGCGAGCGGATCGAGCTTCGCATCGTGGAGGGGCCCGCGGGCTCGCGCGCGGAGGTGGTGCGCAGGCGCGAGCTGCTGGCGCTCGGGGAGGTGCTCGACGTGCGCAGGGTGCGCGAGGAGGCAGAGCAGCGCAGGCGCGAGATCGGCGAGGCGCTCGACCGCTTCGCGCGCAACACGATCGCTCACATGCGCGAGGAGCGCGAGCTGCTCGCGGGCGAGATCACGCTGCCGCGCTTTCAGACGGACTTCCGCGACCGCTCGACGCTGGTGGTGGTGCGCGGCGTCGGCCACCAGCGCGACCTGCGCGCGCTGCGCCAGTTCATCCGCGACATGCGCCCGCTGCTGGTGGCGGTGGACGGCGGCGCGGAGGCGCTGCTCGAGGCGGGGCTGAAGCCCGACATGATCGTGGGCGACATGGACTCGGCGGGCGAGGCGGCGCTGCGCTGCGGCGCGGAGCTGGTGGTGCACTCCTACCCCGACGGGCGCGCGCCGGGGCGCCACCGCCTGGAGGAGCTGGGGCTGGCGTTCAAGCTGGTTCCGGCTCCGGGCACGAGCCAGGACGTGGCGCTGCTGATCGCCGCGGAGAAGGGCGCGCGGCTGATCGTGGCGGTGGGCTCGCAGTTCAACCTCGTGGAGTTCCTCGACCGCAACCGCGAGGGCATGTCCTCGACCTTCCTCACGCGGCTGCGGGTGGGGGAGATCCTCGTGGACGCGAAGGGCGTGAGCAGGCTGTACACGCCGCGTCCGGGGCTCACGCCGCTGCTGGTGGTGATCGCGGCGGGCCTGCTCGCGATGGTCGCGCTGGTGCTGCTCACGCCGGTGCTGCGCGACGTGGTCGAACTGCTGTGGCTGCGGCTCACGCAGCTCGCGGCGGTGGGGCCGGTGGGGCTCGGCGGGGGCATCGCGGGCTAGAGCCGCGAGCGGCGCCCACAGCCTGTGTTCGACTACCGCTACCACGCGCTGTCGCTCGCGGCGGTGCTGTTCGCGCTGGCGCTGGGGGTGCTGATCGGCGTGGCGATCGGCGACTCGAACATCCTCTCCTCGGCGAAGAGCGGCGTGGTGCACAGCCTCAAAGCGGAACTCGGCCAGGCCGAAGCGCGCGAGGGCCGCCTGCAGGAAGAGCTCTCGCAGTCCGAAGCGTTCGCGTCGGGCGTGTACCCGCTGGCGGTGCACGAAGTGCTGAGCGGGCGCAACGTGGGGCTCGTGTTCCTGGGCTCCTCCTCGGACACGGTGAACTCGCTCGCGCGCAGCGCGGTGTCCCACGCGGGCGCGAGCCTCGCGCTGGTGGCGGCGGTGCGCGAGCCGCTCGACCTCGTGGCGATCGCGCGCCAGGCGGCGGGCACGCGCTTCGCGGAACTCGCGGGCTCGGCGGCGCTCGTCGGCCGCTTCGGCGAAATCGCGGGCCGCGACCTGGTCGGCGGTCGGCCGAGCGTGGGCCGCAGCCTGCTGGCGCGCGTGAGCTCGAGCCTGTTGAGCGCGTTCGACGGACAGCTGCGGCGGCTCGACGGCGTGATCGTGGTGCGCGCGCAGCCGGGCGGCATGACGGCGGCGGAGAGCCAGGTGAGCGCTGCGTTCGAGTCGGGGCTGCTGGCGGGGGTGAGCGCGGCGGGGGTGACGGCGGTGGGGGTCCAGCTGACCGGCACGGCGCCCTCGCAGGTTCCGTGGTACCGGGCGAGGGGCATCTCGAGCGTGGACGACCTCGAAACGCTGGCGGGCCAGACGGCGCTCGCGTATGCGCTCGCGGGCGAGCACGGGAGCTTCGGCGTGAGCTCGGGCTCGCAGTCGCTGCTGCCGGGCGCGCAGGCGGGCGCGTGATGGCGGGCGAGGGCGACCTCGAGGTGGTGCGCGCCACGTTCGAGGCCATCAACAGCGAGGACCTCGAGCGCGTGCTCGAGCTGACGCACCCGGACTTCGAGGTGGAGGTGCCGCCGGAGTTCTCGGCGGAGCCCGACACCTACCGCGGCCGCGAGGGCATGCGCCGCTATTGGGAGAGCTTCCGCGAGGCGATGTGGGACATCCGCTTCCATGCGGAGCGCATGTGGGAGGGCACGGACGCGGTGGTGGTGGCGATGACGATGTCGGCCAGGGGCAGGCACACGGAGATCCCGGTGGAGCAGCGGATGGCGGCGGTGTGGACGGTGTCGGGCGGCATGGTGAGGCGCGTGCGCGTGTTCGCGCAGCCCGCGCAGGCGTTCGCGGAGGCTGGGCTGGGCGAGCCGCCGCAGACGCCCTGAGCGACTGTCCGGGCGCGCGCGAGCGGCGTGGCGCGCGTCTGCGCGAGCGGCGTGGCGCGCGTCTGCGCGGCCCGCTAGCTTGCGGGCGTGCACGCCGTGCCGTTCGCGCTCGCGGTGCTTCTCGGCGCGCTGCTGGCGCGGCCGCTCTTGCGGGCGATGGCAGAGCGCGGGGTGACGCGGCCCAACTACCGCGGCCGCGAGCTTCCGTGCCCGTTCGGCGTGCTCGTGCCGGCGGTGGCCTTGCCGGCGCTCGCGGTGCTCGTGCTGGTGGAGCGGCTCGGCTCGGTGGGCCTGCTGGAGCGCCGCTCAGGGGTGGTGCTCGTGTACGCGACCGGCGTGGTGGCGCTCGGGCTCCTCGACGACGTGCTCGGCGCTCCGCGCGGGGACGCTCGCGCGGGCGCCGCGCGTGGGCTGCGCGGGCACGCGGCGGCGCTGCTGCGCGGCGAGCTCTCGACGGGCGCGATCAAGGCGGCGGGCTCGCTCGGTCTGGCGCTGGTGGCGATGAGCTACCACGCCTCCGACGAGCGCTGGCTGCTGGCGGCGGCGGTGCTGGTGGCGGCGACGCACGTGTTCAACCTCCTGGACCTGCGGCCGGGGCGCTCGGCGAAGGCGTTCGTGGCGCTGGGCGTGGCGCTGTCGGCGGGCGCCGCCGACCTGCGGCCCCTGTGGGCGCTCGGCCTGTTCGCGGGGCCGGCGCTCGTGGCGGGCTTCCTCGATCTGCGCGAACGCGCGATGTTGGGAGACGCCGGCGCGAGCCTGCTGGGCGCGCTGGCGGGCCTGTGGCTGGTGCTCACGCTGTCCGCGACGGGGCAGTGGATCGCGCTCGCTGCGCTCGTGTCCATCGCTGTTTACGGAGAGCTCCGCTCGATCTCGGGGCTCGTGGACCGGGTTCCGGTGCTGCGGGAACTAGACTCTCTGGGCAGGCCCTCATGACCTTGCACCAGCCCGACCGCCACGCTCAGGCCCCATCCAAGACCCGGTTCATCTTCGTGACCGGCGGCGTGGTCTCCTCGCTGGGGAAGGGCATCGCGGCGGCGTCGATCGGCCGCCTGCTGGTCTCGCGCGGCCTGTCGGTGGGCCTGCAGAAGTTCGACCCCTACATCAACGTGGACCCCGGCACGATGTCGCCGTACCAGCACGGCGAGGTGTTCGTGACCGAGGACGGCGCGGAGACGGACCTGGACCTGGGCCACTACGAGCGCTTCACCGACGTGAACACGAGCCGCGCCTCGAACGTCACGGCGGGCGGCATCTACGACACGGTGATCCGCCGCGAGCGCCGCGGCGACTACCTCGGCGGGACGGTGCAGGTGGTGCCGCACATCACCGACGAGATCAAGCAGCGCATCGCGCTGATCGCGCAGTCGAGCGACGTGGACTTCGTGATCACCGAGGTGGGCGGCACGGTGGGCGACATCGAGTCGCTGCCGTTCCTGGAGGCGATCCGCCAGTTCCCGGTGGACGTGGGCAGGCGCAGGTGCATGTTCATCCACCTCACGCTGGTCCCCTACATCGGCCACGCGGGCGAGCTGAAGACGAAGCCGACGCAGCACTCGGTCAACGAGCTGCGCCGCATCGGGATCGCGCCGGACATGGTGATGTGCCGCTCCGAGAGCTCGCTCTCGCAGGACATCCGCAAGAAGATCGCGCTTTTCGCGAGCCTGCCGACCGAGGCGATCATCTCGGCGTGCGACGTGGACAACATCTACAAGGTGCCGCTCACGTTCCACGAGCAGGGGGTGGACGGGTTCATCCTCGAGCACTTCGGCGTGGACGCGCAGCCGCCGGCGCTCGAGCGCTGGACCGAGCCGATCGAACGCGCGGAGCGCGCGGAGCGAAGCGTGCGAATCGCGCTGGTGGGCAAGTACGTGCAGCTCGAGGACGCCTACCTGTCGGTCTCCGAAGCGCTGCGCCACGCTGCGTCGCTGCAGGATGCGCGCGTGCAGATCGACTGGATCGACTCCGAGCGCCTCGAGGCGGGCGACGGCGGGCCCTCGGAGCCGGCGGCGCTCGAGCTGCTGGAGCGCGCCGACGGGATCCTGATCCCCGGTGGCTTCGGCGGGCGCGGCATCGAGGGCAAGATCGAGGCGGCGCGCGTGGCGCGCGAGCGGCGCATCCCGTACCTGGGGATCTGCCTCGGCATGCAGGTGGCGGTCGCGGAGTTCGCGCGCAACGTGGCCGGCATGGAGGGCGCGAACTCGACCGAGTTCGACATCGAGACGCCGTTCCCGGTGATCGACCTGCTGCCGGAGCAGAAGGAGGTCGCGGACCTCGGCGGCACGATGCGCCTGGGCGCGGACCCGATCAAGCTGCACGCGGGCAGCCGCGCGCTCGAGATGTACGGCGAAGCGGTGATCTACGAGCGCCACCGCCACCGCTACGAGGTCAACAACCTGCTGCGCAAGCGGCTCACGAACGCGGCTGCGGGAGACGTCGCCCTGCGCATCTCGGGGACCTCGCCGGACGAGCGGCTGGTGGAGGCGATCGAGCTTGACGGCCACCCGTTCTTCGTGGCCTCGCAGTTCCACCCCGAGTTCAAGTCGCGCCCGGAGCGCCCGGCGCCGCTGTTCCGGGGCTTCGTCGCGGCCGCGCTGGAGCGCGCGGCGGAGCGCGAGGACTTCCACCTGCACGACGCGCGTTCGCTGCCGCAGGCCGCAGGCAGCGAGCGCGGATCGTGACGGTGGGTGCGCCGGCGCACGGCGTCGGGGAGCTCGAGCGCCGCTATCTGAGCGGCACGTTCGCGGAGCTGTGCCGGATCGAGAGCCCGTCGGGCAGCGAGCGCGCGTGCGGCGAGCGCGTGATCGCGGAGCTGCGGGCGCTCGGCGTGGACGTGGAGGAGGACGGCGCGGGGCCGCTCGCGGGCTCCGACTGCGGCAACCTGCTCGCGCGCGTGGGCGGCGCACAGCCCGGCGGGGACGACGTGTTCCCGCGCCGCTCGCTGCTGTTGTGCGCCCATCTCGACACGGTCCCGCTGCTCGCGCCGGTGGAGCCGGTGCTGGTGGACGGATTCTGGGAGAACGCCAACGAGGGCATCCTCGGCGCGGACAACAAGGCGGCGGTGGCGGTGCTGCTCGCGCTGGCTCGCCACGTGCACCGCGAGGGTGCCCCGGTGGACCTCGAGCTGCTGTTCACCGTGGGCGAGGAGCGCAGCCTCGCGGGCGCGCGGGTGTTCGACGCTTCGCGCCTGCGCAGCGACTTCGGCTACGTGTTCGACCACGCGAGCCCGATCGGGGAGGTGATCTCCTCCTCGCCCACGCACTTCCGCATCGAGGCGACGTTCAACGGCGTGGCGGCGCACGCGGGCATCCGCCCGGAGGACGGCCGCAGCGCGATCCTCGCGGCGGCGCGCGCGGTCGCGTCGATGCCGCTGGGGCGCCTGGACGCGGAGACGACGGCGAACGTGGGCACGATCTCGGGCGGCAGCGCGATCAACGTGGTGGCGGAGCGGTGCACGCTGAGCGCGGAGGCGCGCTCGCTCGAGGACGCGCGCGCGGAGAGCACCGCGGCGCTGATCGTGGATCGCATCCACGAGGCGGCCAATCGCCCGGACTGCGACTGCGACGTGGACGTGAGCGTGCAGCGCACCTTCCAGGGCTACAGGCTGCCGGCGTCCGCGCCGGCGGTGCGGGTGGCGCAGGCGGCGCTGCGCGCGTGCGGGCACGAGCCGAGCAGCGTGGCGAGCGGCGGCGGCTCGGATGCGAACGCGCTCCTGGTGCAGGGCTTTGAGACGGTCAATCTGGCGAACGGCACGGAGCGCAATCACGAGCCGGATGAGCGTGTGAGCGTGGTTGCGCTCGAGCAGATGCTCGACGTGTCGCTCGCCCTGCTGCGCGAGGCGGCGCTCGAGCCGCCGGTGCGACGGTAGCGTCGGCGGAATGTTGAAGCTGCGGCGCGCGATCGTGCTCGACGCGGGGCCCGTCGGCGGCCTGCCCGCGGCGGCCGCCGACGACGGCACGGGGGAGGCGGGCGAGGACGGCGAGCAGCGCCTCGCGATCGATCTCGCGGGGGAGGCGGGCGCGCCGCGCACGGCGATCGCCGACGTGGCGCTGGTGGGGCGCTCGCGGGTGGGCGACGAGCTGATCGTGAACGTGGAGGCGCTCGACCTGGGCCTCGGCTCGGGCGGCTTCGACGTGGTGCACGCGAACCTCACGCGCGGCGTCGCGGACGCCGGCGCCGGCACGGGCGCGGACGGCGCCGGCACGGGCGCGGACCTGGGGCTGGCGCGGGCGGCGCGATGAAGCTCAACTACACGAGCCTGCAGCACGTGGTGGCGCCGGTGGAGGAGCGTGAGCTGTCGCTGCCGCTGGAGCGACCGGTTGCGGTGCTCGCGCTGCACGGCCAGCTCGCGGCGGTGGCGTGGGCGTTCTCGCAGGCTGCGCCGGGCCGCGCGCTCGGCTACGTGCAGACCGAGGGCGGCGCGCTGCCGGGCTCGCGCTCGCGCACGGTGGCGCTGCTGCGCGAGCGGGGGCTGCTCGCGGGGCACCTCACGGCGGGGGCGTGCTTCGGCGGCGAGGCCGAGGCGATCACCACGACGGGCGCGCTCCACCACGGGCTGCGGACGCTCGGCTGGGACGCGGCCGTGTGCGGCCCGGGGCCGGGCATCGTGGGCTCGGGCACGGCGCTGGGGCACGGCGGCATGGCGGCTCTCGACACGGCGCATGCGGCGCTGGCGCTGGGCTGCGCGACGATGCTGGTGGCGCGCATGTCCTCGTCGGACCCGCGCGAGCGCCACCGCGGCATCTCGCACCACACGCTCACGGTGCTCGACCTGCTGCTGGAGCCGGTCACGGTGGCGCTGCCGGCGGGGATGCGCTCGCCGGTGGGCGCGGAGCTGCGCGCGGGCCTGCGTTCGGTGTTCGCGGGCTCGAGCGCGAGGCGCCCGGCGCTGGCGCTCGAGGTGGAGCGCCCCGCGCGCATCACGCGCCACGACTGGCGCCGCGCGCCGGTGGACCTCCCGGCGTTCGCAGCGAGCGGCCTCGCGGGCGAGACGATGGGACGCGGCCTCGCGGAGGACCCGCTGTTCTTTGGCGCGGCGCTCGCGGGTGGCGCGGCGCTCGCGCAGCTCGCCGGGGGAGTGGCGGTGATGGCGGCCCCGGTGGACGGGGCGGGGGAGGGGGAGTGAACGCGCCCGAGGGCTCGGGCGCGCGGTTCGAGCGGGTG
Source organism: uncultured Solirubrobacteraceae bacterium (assembly GCA_963813685.1). Classification (GTDB taxonomy): domain Bacteria; phylum Actinomycetota; class Thermoleophilia; order Solirubrobacterales; family Solirubrobacteraceae; genus Palsa-744. The sequence continues at coordinate 165,563 of CAWEZQ010000001.1, read as the reverse complement.
GGCGGCGAGCGCGTGTACCACGGGCGCCTGGTGGATGTGTGGGTCGATCGTTTCCGCCACTCCGACGGCGAGGTGGTGACCCGCGAGGTGGTGCGCCACAAAGGCGCGGTGGCGATCGTGGCGCACGACGAGCGGGCGGTGCACCTGGTGCGCCAGCCGCGCGAGGCGGTGGGGGAGTTCGCGCTGCTCGAGATCCCCGCGGGCCGCCTCGACGTTGAGGGCGAGTCGGCGCTGCAGGCGGCCAAGCGAGAGCTCGCGGAGGAGATCGGGCGCGGCGCGCGCCGTTGGGAGCCGGTGCTCGACTACTACACGGGCGTTGGCTTCACCGACGAGCGCGTGCACCTGTTCTCGGCGACGGACCTGTTCGAGGCGCACGCGGACAGCGGCGAGAACGAGCGCATCTCGCTGGTGGAGTGGCCGCTCGAGGACCTCGACGGCGCGGTCGCGCAGTGCAGGGACGCGAAGACGCTGATCGGGCTGATGTGGCTGGCGCGCCGCTTGAACGCTTGATTGCAGTGCCAGGGAGCGGCATGCCTCCACGCGAAACTCTCGCGTATGGGTTCGACGACGACGGCGTCCCGCGGGCAGGCGATCGGCATCGAACCGCTGGCGCTCGACTTCCTCGCGTACCTCGAGCTCGAGCGAGGCCTGTCGCGCAACACACTCGAGGCGTACCGCACGGACCTGCTGCAGTTCGGCTCCTACCTCGACCGCGCGGGGGTCGATGCGGAGCACGCGAGCCACGGCGATCTGGCGGCGTTCCTGGCGGAGCTCGCTGAGGGCGCCGGCGAGCGCAGGGCGCTGGGGGCGGCGACGGTGGCGCGCAAGGTGGCGTGCCTGCACTCCTTCTACCGTTACCTGCGCCGCGAAGGCTTGATCGAGCACGACCCCGCGGCGGAGCTGCGCGGCCCCCCTAAGACCCAGCGGCTGCCGCGCGTGCTCTCGCGCGATGAGGTGACGCGGCTGCTCTCGCAGCCCGACGGCTCTGACGCGGGCGCGCTGCGCGACCGGGCGCTGCTCGAGCTGATGTACGCGTGCGGTCTGCGCGCGTCGGAGGCGGTGGACCTCGAGCTCTCGGACGTGGACCTCGAGGAAGCGATGCTGAGGGCCCGCGGAAAGGGCTCCAAGGAGCGCCTCGTGCCGATCGGGAGCGATGCGGTGAAGGCGCTGCGCGCGTACTGCGCGCGCGGGCGCCCGCGGCTGGCGGGGGCGCGCGCGGGCACGCGCCTGTTCCTCAACCGTCGCGGCAGCGGCCTCACGCGCCAGGGCCTCTACAAGATCGTGCAGGGCCACGCGCGAAGCGCGGGCCTCGAGGAGCGCATGAGCCCGCACACATTGCGCCACACGTTCGCCACGCACCTGCTGGCGGGCGGCTGCGACCTGCGCTCCCTGCAGGAGATGCTGGGCCACGCGGACCTTGCGACCACGCAGATCTACACGCACCTCTCGGCGGACCGGCTGAAGGACGCGTACTTCAGCGCGCACCCGCGCGCGACGCACGCGGCCGCGGGCGAAGGCGCGGGGTCGGGCGAAGGCGGCGCGGAGCTGGGCGCGGCCGGCAGTCGCATCACCCGCTGAAGCCGAGCACGCTCGGCGCATAAGCTGGGAGGCATGCCGGAGCTCCCGGAGGTCGAGACGATCAAGCGCCAGCTCGCGCCGCTGGTGACCGGCCGCACGCTCGAGCAGGTTGAGGTGCTCGATCCGCGCTGGTCGCGCCCGATCGCGCCCGAGCAGCTCGAGGACGCGCTGAGCGGCAGGCGGATCGAGAGCCTCGGTAGGCGCGGCAAGTACCTGCTGTGGAGCCTCTCCGACGAGCTGTTCCTGGCGCAGCACCTGCGCATGACGGGAGCGGTCCTGTGGGAACCGGACCCGGAGCCTTCGCACGTGCGCGTGCGCATGCGCCTCTCGGGCGGGCACCGCCTCGTGGTGGACGACCCCCGCCGCTTCGGCACGGGCGAGCTGCTGCTCGGCGCGGAGGCGCTCGAGGCGTTCTTCTCGGCGCGCCTCGGCCTCGAGCCGCTCGACCATCGCTTCACGGCGCAGCACCTGCGCGCGATCGCGCGCGGGCGCACGGCGCCGGTGAAGGCGTTCCTGCTCGACCAGCGCAGGGTGGCGGGCGTGGGCAACATCTACGCGGACGAGGCGCTGTTCCGCGCGCGCATCCACCCGCTGCGGCCCGCGGGCCGGCTGTCGGGGGCGCAGGCGCAGGAGCTGCGCGAGGCGGTCGTGGAGGCGCTGCTCGCGGGCATCGACGCGAAGGGCGCGAGCATCGACGACTTCCGCCACATCGACGGCGTGCAGGGCTCCTTCCAGGAGCGCTTCCTCGTCTACGGGCGGGCGGGCGAGCCGTGCGTGCGCTGCGGCACGCCGATCACGAAGCTGGTGGTGGCGGGGCGCGGCACGTACGTGTGCGAGCGCTGCCAGACGAGGCCGCGCGCGGCGCGCGCCGTGTCTCCTCGGCGTGCGAGCGCCGCGCGGGCTCAGGCCGCGAGCAGCTCGTCCAAGCGGCCGTCGTTCGCCGCGGCGAGAACCTCCGCATAGCCGCCGATCAGCTCGCGGTCGACGAGCACCTGCGGGAAGCTCATCATCCCGGTCCGGCGCGCGAGCTCCGCGCGGCCGACGGGATCCTTGGCGAGGTTGACCTCGGCGAACTCGACGCCGCGGGAGGCCAGCAGCCCCTTGACGCGCGCGCAGAACGAGCACGGGTCGGTCGAGTAGATCACAACCCTCGGCATTACTTCAGAAAGTATAGCTGGACGCCGCCGCGACGAGGCCGGCGGCGACGTTGTCCGTATCCGCCCATCGGGGGCGCCCCGTCGCGCGGCCTCGGCGAGTACCGACAAAGGAGAAGGGAGGCCCGGAGGCCTCCCTTCCCTTGAGCATCCTTGCTCGGCTCGGCTACGACTGCAGTGCCTTTAGTTTTCGGGCAATGCCATGTAGTCGAACACGTCGCCGTTGGCGAACGTCTGCTCTCCACCGCTAGAGGCCTGGGCGAAGCGACAGCTGAACACGAATCCGCTCGCTGTCTGAGACTCCACCGTCAATATGCACCCGCTCGCGGTCGAGCTGCTGGTGATGATCGGTCCAGACGTGTCGCTGACGATCGACGCCTTGTATTTTTCGTTCGCCATCGCGCTCGAGAATTTGACTTCGATCGTCGTTTTGCCCGAGCCGGAGACGGTCACGCTGCCCGCCCGGTAGGTGGTGAACCCACCCGGGCCGGTCGCGCCGGTCGCGCCGGTGGCCCCGGTCGGTCCGGCCGAGCCGGTCACGCCCTGCGCGCCGGTCGCTCCGGTTTTGCCTTCGGCTCCGGTCGGGCCGCTCGGGCCGGTCGGGCCGGTCGGGCCGCCGGACGGGCCGGTCGGGCCGGTCGCGCCGGTCGCTCCGGTTTCGCCTTTGACACCCTGGGCGCCGGTCGGACCAGTTTTCCCTTCTACGCCCTGTTTGCCTTCCGACCCGGTGGCGCCTTTTTCACCCGTGGCGCCTTTTTCACCCGTGGCTGCCTTTGGTGCCTTCGGCTCCGGTGGCGCCGGTCACGCCTTTGGCTCCGGCTTCGCCTTTTTCGCCTCTTTCGCCTTTTTCGCCTTTTTCGGCCACGATGTTCCAGAACGTGGCGTTCGGCGGTTCGTTGCCTTTGTTGCCGGACGACGAGGTCGAGATGTAGGAGGTGCCTTTCCACGTGACGGCCTGGCCTTTGGTGTAGGTCACGGAGGAGCTCCATGTGCCCAGCCAGGTCATTTCGCCGCGTTCGCCCTGCGCACCTTCTCTGCCTTCTTTGCCGGTGGCGCCAGTGGAGCCGGTCGCGCCAGTCGCGCCGGTTGCGCCGGCTCCGGTGGCTCCGGTCGGTCCGGTTTTGCCTTCTTTGCCTTCGGCGCCGGTCGCTCCAGTGACCCCTTGGGCACCTTCTTTGCCTTCTTTGCCGGTGGCCCCTTCAGCGCCGGTCGCTCCGGTTTTGCCTTCTTGGCCTTCAGCTCCGGTGGCGCCGGTGGCGCCGGTTTCGCCTGCGCCCGTGGCGCCGGTTGCTCCGGTTGCTCCGGTTTTGCCTTCTTTGCCTTCGGCGCCGGCTGCGCCGGTTTCACCGTGTTCGCCAGTGGCTCCGGTGGCTCCGGTCGCGCCGGTCGCGCCGGTCGGACCTTCTTTGCCTTCGGCTCCGGTGGCACCGGTCGCGCCTTTCGCGGCCGCTTCGCCGGATTCGCCGCGTTCGCCGGTTGCGCCGCGTTCGCCGTTGGTCCCGTTTTCACCGGCTGGGCCGGTTGCTCCGGTCGCCCCGGTCGGGCCGGTCGCGCCGGTCACGCCTTTGGCGCCTTCGGCTCCGGTCGCTCCGGTTTCGCCGGTCGCGCCGGTTTCGCCTTCGCTCCGGTTTCGCCGGTCGCGCCGGTTTCGCCTTTTTCGCCGGTGGCTCCGGTTTCGCCGGTGGCTCCGTTTTCGCCGTCTTTGCCGTTGGCGCCGGTTTCACCGGTTGCTCCGGTTTCGCCGGTGGCGCCGGTTTCGCCGGTCACGCCCTGTGGCGCCGGTGGCTCCGGTTTCGCCGGTCGCGCCGGTTTCGCCTTTTTCGCCGGTGGCTCCGGTTTCGCCGGTGGCCCCGTTTTCGCCGTCTTTGCCGTTGGCTCCGGTTTCACCGGTCGCTCCGGTTTCGCCTTTTTCGCCGGTGGCTCCGGTTTCGCCGGTGGCTCCGGTTTCGCCGGTGGCTCCGGTTTCGCCGGTCGCTCCGGTTTCGCCGGTCACGCCCTGTGGCGCCGGTGGCTCCGGTTTCGCCTGTTTCGCCGGTGGCGCCGGTTTCGCCGGTCGCTCCGGTTTCGCCTTTTTCGCCGGTGGCTCCGGTTTCGCCGGTGGCTCCGGTTTCGCCGGTCGTTGCCGTTGGCGCCGGTTTCGCCGGTTGCTCCGGTTTCGCCGGTGGCGCCGGTTTCGCCGGTCACGCCCTGGGCGCCGGTGGCGCCGGTTTCGCCGGTGGCTCCGGTTTCGCCGGTGGCTCCGTTTTCGCCGTCTTTGCCGTTGGCTCCGGTTTCGCCGGTCGCTCCGGTTTCGCCTTTTTCGCCGGTGGCTCCGGTTTCGCCGGTGGCTCCGTTTTCGCCGTCTTTGCCGTTGGCTCCGGTTTCACCGGTTGCTCCGGTTTCGCCGGTGGCGCCGGTTTCGCCGGTCACGCCCTGGGCGCCGGTGGCGCCGGTTTCGCCGGTGGCGCCGGTTTCGCCGGTGGCTCCGCGTTTCGCCGGTGGCGCCGTTTTCGCCGTCTTTGCCGTTGGCTCCGGTTTCGCCCGTCGCTCCGGTTTCGCCTTTTTCGCCGGTGGCTCCGGTTTCGCCGGTGGCGCCGTCTTTGCCGTTGGCTCCGGTTTCACCGGTGGCTCCGGTTTCGCCGGTGGCGCCGGTTTCGCCGGTCACGCCCTGGGCGCCGGTGGCTCCGGTTTCGCCGGTGGCTCCGGTTTCGCCGGTGGCTCCGGTTTCGCCGGTCGCGCCGGTTGCGCCGGTTTCGCCGGTGGCTCCGGTTTCGCCGGTGGCGCCGGTTTCGCCGGTGGCTCCGGTTTCGCCGGTGGCTCCGGTTTCGCCCGTCGCTCCGGTTTCGCCTTTTTCGCCGGTGGCTCCGGTTTCGCCGGTGGCTCCGTTTTCGCCGTCTTTGCCGTTGGCTCCGGTTTCACCGGTCGCTCCGGTTTCGCCGGTGGCGCCGGTTTCGCCGGTCACGCCCTGTGGCGCCGGTGGCTCCGGTTTCGCCTTTTTCGCCGGTGGCTCCGGTTTCGCCCGTCGCTCCGGTTTCGCCTTTTTCGCCGGTGGCTCCGGTTTCGCCGGTGGCTCCGTTTTCGCCGTCTTTGCCGTTGGCTCCGGTTTCACCGGTCGCTCCGGTTTCGCCGGTGGCTCCGTTTTCGCCGTCTTTGCCGTTGGCTCCGGTTTCACCGGTTGCTCCGGTTTCGCCGGTGGCGCCGGTTTCGCCGGTCACGCCCTGGGCGCCGGTGGCTCCGGTTTCGCCTTTTTCGCCGGTCGCTCCGGTTTCGCCCGTCGCTCCGGTTTCGCCTTTTTCGCCGGTGGCTCCGGTTTCGCCGGTGGCCCCGTTTTCGCCGTCTTTGCCGTTGGCTCCGGTTTCACCGGTCGCTCCGGTTTCGCCGGTCGCTCCGGTCACGCCGGTGGCTCCTGCGGCGCCGGTCGCACCGGTCGCACCGGTTTCGCCCTGGGCGCCGGTGGCGCCGGTTGCACCGACTTCACCGGTGGCGCCCTGCACGCCTTTTTCGCCGGTGGCCCCGGTCGCGCCGGTCGCGCCGGTCACGCCGGTGGCTCCTTCAGCTCCGGTCGCGCCGTGTTCGCCTTTTTCGCCGGTCGCGCCGGTCGCTCCGGTGGAGCCTTTGGCGCCGGCGGTGCCAGCGGCACCGGTCGCGCCTTTTTCGCCCCTGATGCCCTGCGGGCCCTGTTCGCCGGTCGCGCCGGCGGCGCCTTTTTCGCCCTTGGCGCCTTTCGCGCCCTCAGGGCCTGTGGCCCCGGTCGGGCCGGTGGCGCCTGTGACGCCTTTGGCTCCGGTCGCGCCGGTGGGGCCGGTGGGGCCGGTGACTTCGGCTCCCACGACGGGAGTAATCGCAAACAGCAGCACGCAAAGCGCTGCAAGCACCCCGGCGAGCGCGGACGCCGCCCGGCTTGGTCGAGCCACTCTCAAGTTCTTTCCGGTGCCCTGCTTGGCTTCCTTGCGCTGGCGCATTTTCTCCCAGTCCCCTCCGGTGAAGGTGTCGATAGCGAACGTCGGCCACGGACTCGTGGCTAGTCCGTGCAAAATCTAAGTCCGCCGGGGGGGACCGGCAACCAGCAGAAGCGCTAGGCCGACCTAGACCAAAGTGCGGGAATCCGCTGTTCTCTTGCCATGCGCGAACTCTCGGTTGCCTCTCGGTTCAAGATCCCGGAGGACTTCGTGGCGAGCACCGACGGTTGAAGGACCGAGCGGCAAGGCGCGAGGTGATCGTCGTCCCAGCCGTCGCCAATCTCCAGGAAGGCGGCCGACGTCCTGTGGGGAGGAAGCCAGCCCGTGTGCGCCAACACGGTCGGGCGCGCGCACCTGTCCGAACGGGCAGACCACGCACAGTGCGCTAGGGCGGCGCTCCGGGAAAGGCCACGCCGTGATCGTCGAATCGCCTGGCGCGAGTGGCCGACGCCGACTCTTCTTGAGCATCCTTGCGGTTAGGCTATGGCAGTGGGATCACCGTGATGCTGCGGTTCAAGTAGGTGATCGTGCCACCGACGGAGTGGTATTGCAGCGTGAACGTGTCGCTGGCGTTAGCCGTCAACGTGACGTAGTACGTTGCGCGCGACTGCGATTCATGCAGGTCGTTGCCGAGGTGGAGCTCCCTTCCATCCCCAGCTCGAGCGCCCGCGCTTCGCTCGCCGCGACCGTCTGACCTCCGCTGACGGCGAAGCCCACGAGACCCTGGATGAGGGGATTGCCCGATCCGCCTTCCTCTTTCATTCGTGAGGTGATGGTCACGAGTACGTGGCCAGACGCCGGCACGGTAGCCGCCACGCTGGGGTTCGTGCCCGGGCTACCCGATAGCGTGGCCGTGAAGCCGTTTGCGCCGCCAAGGTTCCTGTCGCGGCCTGGGTGGTCGAGACGGAGTTCGCCGTACATGACGGGCCAGTCGGGCCGGTTTTGCCTTCGACGCCTTTGGGTCCTTCGTTCCCGGTCGCGCCTTTGGGTCCTCCGGATCCAGTCGGGCCGGTTTTTGCGTTCGAGGCCTTTGGCTCCTTCGTTCCCGGTCGCGCCTGAGATTCGTGGTAAGAAAACGCAAAGGCGGGTCCTACTCCTCAACCCGCCACGAAAGCGCACAGAAACCGCACGGAGGGCATCTGATTACCGGCTCGCCACGCCCGCCGAGGAACAACGCATCAACCTGATCCAGCCGCCACGCCGATCTGCACGGCCCGCCATCAGCGGAGCGCGCCGCATGACCGCCGCGGCACGGTCAACGCTTCGCAGGGCGATCTCGCTTCTCGACCTCGGCTACCGCGTCGGCGAGCTGGGTCAGGTCAGCGCCGAGGGCATCGAGCAGCCGCAGCACCGTCGACCACCGGAGGTCGCGCTCGCCGCTCTCAACGCGGGAGGGGTACGGGGCATCGACGCCGGCGTGGCCGGCGACTTGCGCCAGACCGGCCGCTGGGCGCCATCGACCGCCGAACGCTACGAGCGGATCGTGCGGCTCTACATCGACGGCCAGTCGAGCATCGGCACCCTCGCGCTGGGAGACGTGACCGTCGATCACGTTGCTGCCTGGTCGCGCGCGAACGAAGACGCCTTCCCACGCACCGCGCGCATGACGCTGGTCACGCTCAACCAGGTGTGCCGATTCGCTGTCCGCCGCGGCTGGCTGACCGAGAACCCCGTCGCCAAGCTGGAACCCGCCGAGAGGCCACGCCGGACACGCCAGCCGGTCTCGATCCTGGAGGGCGACGATCTCGCCTACGTTCTCAGCGAGGCTGGCTCCTACCGGACGCTGTTCGAGTTCCTGGCCTACACCGGCCTGCGGATCGGCGAGGCGCTCGGGCCTCTGCTGGGCCGACATCGACTTCGACGCAGAGTTGGTCCGCGTCCACCGCCAGCTTTCTCGCCAGCGCGAGCATCGGCCCTTGAAGACCGAGGCGGGCAGGCGCGAGGTGATCCTCGCCCCGGCGGTCGTGAAGCTCCTGCGCGAACACTGGCTCGCCACCTCCTACAAGGCGCCGGACGCCTTCGTGTTCGCCAACGGACTCGGACGCGCACTCGACTACCGCGATGTCGGCAAGGGCTTTCGCTCCGCCGTGGAGCGCAGCGGCGTGAGCGCCGCCGGTCGGCTCTCGCTGCACTCGCCTGCGCCACGGCTTCGCCTCGCTGCTGATCGCCAAGGGGCTGAACGTCGTGTTCGTATCGCGCCAGCTCGGACACGCCAACCCGACCGTCACGCTCGGCACCTACGTGCACCTGTTTGAACGCGCAGACCACGCGCATAGCGCCAGGGCGGCGCTGCAGGCGGGCTACGCCGTGATGGCCGAATCGCCGGGCGGGCGCGGCTGAGCGGCGCGGCGGAGTGGGGTGGGGCATAAAAAGGGAGGCCCGGAGGCCTCCCTTTTTCCTTGAGCATCCCTGCGGTTTAGGCTTTATGGCAGCGGGATCACCGTGATGCTGCGGTTTTCGTAGGTGATCGTGTCGCCGTCCGGTGGACTTGTACTGCAGCGTGAACGTGTCGGACGTTGCGCTCCAGTCAGCGTCACGTAGTACGTGGCGCTCGACTGCGATTCGTGCAGATCGGCTCCGTGTTCGAGCTACCGAGTCAGCCCCAGCTCAGGGCCTGATGTTTCGCTCGCGGCGACGGTCTGACCACTGCTCACCGCGAAGCCCATGACATCCATGGACCACGCCCGCGCTTGACGCACCGGGGTCTCTTGATGTTTGAGGTCAGGATCACCAGCACGTGACCCGACGCTGGCACCGTGGCCGTGACGCTTGGGTTCGTGCCCGTGCTGCCCGTCAGCGTGGCTGTGTAGGTCGTGCTGGTGGTGGTTCCTTTGGTCGGCGTGGACGCCGAGACGAGTTCGCCGTACCCGACGGTCCGGTTTTGCCTTCGGGTCCGGTTTTGCCTTCGGCTCCGGCGGGCTCCGGTTTTGCCTTCAGCTCCGGCGGGTCCGGTTTTGCCTTCGGCTCCGGCGGGTCCGGTTTTGCCTTCAGCTCCGGCGGGTCCGGTTTTGCCTTCAGCTCCGGCGGGTCCCGGTTTTGCCTTCGGCTCCGGTCGGTCCGGCTTTGCCTTCTTTGCCTTCGGGTCCCTGCTTTGCCTTCGGCTCCGGTCGTTCCGGCTTTGCCTTCGGCTCCAGCGGCTCCGGTTGCCCCGGTCACGCCTTGGGCACCTTCTTCGCCTTGGGCTCCGGTGGCTCCGGTTTGGCCGGTAGGTCCAGTGGCTCCGGTCGCTCCGGTCGTTGGCTCCGGCGGCACCGGTTGCTCCGGTTTCGCCTTTTTCGCCGGTGGCTCCGGTTTCGCCGTCTTTGCCGTTGGCGCCGGTTTCACCGGTCGCTCCGGTTTCGCCGGTGGCTCCGGTCACGCCCTGGGCGCCTTTTTCGCCGGTGGCGCCGGTTTCGCCGGTGGCTCCGGTTTCGCCGTCTTTGCCGTTGGCGCCGGCTGCGCCGGTCGCTCCGGTTTCGCCTTTTTCGCCGGTGGCGCCGGTTTCGCCGTCTTTGCCGTTGGCGCCGGTTTCACCGGTCGCTCCGGTTTCGCCTTTTTCGCCGGTGGCTCCGGTTTCGCCGGTGGCGCCGGTTTCGCCGTCTTTGCCGTTGGCTCCGGTTTCACCGGTCGCTCCGGTTTCGCCGGTCACGCCCTGGGCGCCGGTGGCGCCGGTTTCGCCGGTGGCTCCGGTTTCGCCGGTGGCTCCGGTTTCGCCGTCTTTGCCGTTGGCTCCGGTTTCGCCGGTGGCTCCGGTTTCGCCGGTGGCTCCGGTTTCGCCCGTCGCTCCGGTTTCGCCGGTTTCGCCGGTGGCGCCGTTTTCGCCGTCTTTGCCGTTGGCTCCGGTTTCACCGGTGGCTCCGGTTTCGCCGGTGGCGCCGGTTTCGCCGGTCACGCCCTGGGCGCCGGTGGCTCCGGTTTCGCCTTTTTCGCCGGTGGCTCCGGTTTCGCCCGTCGCTCCGGTTTCGCCTTTTTCGCCGGTGGCTCCGGTTTCGCCGGTGGCGCCGTTTTCGCCGTCTTTGCCGTTGGCTCCGGTTTCACCGGTGGCTCCGGTTTCGCCGGTGGCGCCGTTTTCGCCGTCTTTGCCGTTGGCTCCGGTTTCACCGGTGGCTCCGGTTTCGCCGGTGGCGCCGGTTTCGCCGGTCACGCCCTGGGCGCCGGTGGCTCCGGTTTCGCCTTTTTCGCCGGTGGCTCCGGTTTCGCCCGTCGCTCCGGTTTCGCCTTTTTCGCCGGTGGCTCCGGTTTCGCCGGTGGCCCCGTTTTCGCCGTCTTTGCCGTTGGCTCCGGTTTCACCGGTGGCTCCGGTTTCGCCGGTGGCGCCGTTTTCGCCGTCTTTGCCGTTGGCTCCGGTTTCACCGGTTGCTCCGGTTTCGCCGGTGGCGCCGGTTTCGCCGGTCACGCCCTGGGCGCCGGTGGCTCCGGTTTCGCCTTTTTCGCCGGTGGCTCCGGTTTCGCCCGTCGCTCCGGTTTCGCCTTTTTCGCCGGTGGCTCCGGTTTCGCCGGTGGCGCCGTTTTCGCCGTCTTTGCCGTTGGCTCCGGTTTCACCGGTGGCTCCGGTTTCGCCGGTGGCGCCGTTTTCGCCGTCTTTGCCGTTGGCTCCGGTTTCACCGGTTGGCTCCGGTTTCGCCGGTCACGCCCTGGGCGCCGGTGGCTCCGGTTTCGCCTTTTTCGCCGGTCGCTCCGGTTTCGCCCGTCGCTCCGGTTTCGCCTTTTTCGCCGGTGGCTCCGGTTTCGCCGGTGGCCCCGTTTTCGCCGTCTTTGCCGTTGGCTCCGGTTTCACCGGTCGCTCCGGTTTCGCCGGTCGCTCCGGTCACGCCGGTGGCTCCTGCGGCGCCGGTCGCACCGGTCGCACCGGTTTCGCCCTGGGCGCCGGTGGCGCCGGTTGCACCGACTTCACCGGTGGCGCCCTGCACGCCTTTTTCGCCGGTGGCCCCGGTCGCGCCGGTCGCGCCGGTCACGCCGGTGGCTCCTTCAGCTCCGGTCGCGCCGTGTTCGCCTTTTTCGCCGGTCGCGCCGGTCGCTCCGGTGGAGCCTTTGGCGCCGGCGGTGCCAGCGGCACCGGTCGCGCCTTTTTCGCCCCTGATGCCCTGCGGGCCCTGTTGGCCGGTCGCGCCGGCGGCGCCTTTTTCGCCCTTGGCGCCTTTCGCGCCCGCAGGGCCTGTGGCCCCGGTCGGGCCGGTGGCGCCTGTGACGCCTCTGGCTCCGGTCGGGCCGGTAGGGCCGGTGGGGCCGGTGACTTCGGCTCCCACGACGGGAGTAATCGCAAACAGCAGCACGCAAAGCGCTGCAAGCACCCCCGCGAGCGCGAACGCCGCCCGGCTTGGTCGAGCCACTCTCAAGTTCTTTCTGGTGCCCTGCTTGGCTTCCTTGCGCTGGCGCATTTTCTCCCAGTCCCCTCCGGTGAGGTTTAGTTAGCGAACGTGGACAGCCACGCACGCGTGGCTTCTCCGAGGACAATCTAAATCGGGCCAGGAGGGGCGGCAACCAGCAGAAGCGCTAGGCCGACCTAGACCAAAGTGGGGTATGACCTGGGCGCGTCCCACCGGTATTCTGGCTCTTCGCTACCGGCTAAAGCTACAGCTGGTAAGCGCTCAACCATAACAGGACAAAACGCAGATGCAGATGGGGCGGCGCCAGGGCGGAACTCCCTAGAGGCTCTCCTCACTCAGTCAAGGAGGATAGTGAGATGCAAGCCACAAACGGCTCGAAGGTTTCGCCCAGAGGGCGCAAGCGCTTGGCGGTGTACGCAGGCGCGTTCGTGCTGGCGCTGTCCGGACTGGTCTTCGCGCCAGCCGCCGGCGCTACGCAGACGACGTATCTGGCACTCGGGGACTCGGCCAGCTTCGGGTACACGGAGGAAGGATTCAATCTCCACGCCCCGAACGAGGTGCCGGCGTTCTTCGAAGAAGGGTTCACGAACGGCTTCGCCAAGTCGCTCGCCAGGCCCTCAGAGGCCGGCAAAGGCGTCGTGCTCATCAACGACGCCTGTCCTAATGAGACCGTCGATGGTGCGATCGGGCACAACCTGCCTGGCGGCGGGGCCGGCGCTGAATTCGACCCGTGCCCCTACTACCAGCTCGGCGGGCTGCCACTGCACAACTCGTTCCAGACCCGGTCGCAGCTCGAAGAGGCGCTCATCACGCTCAACGAAGGCCACCCGACGCAACCGGTGGACGCGGTCACGGTCAGCGTCGGCATGAGCGATGAGCTCGCGATGATCGGACGCTGCCAAGTCGAATACGGGGCCGAAGGCCTCGATGTCGTGAAATGGTGCGTGGAAACAGAGGCCGCCAACGAAGTCTACCCGCGGATCATCGAAGGCATCGAAGCTGCGCTCGGCACGGTCGACAGCAGCGATCCGGGCGGCGGCGCATACACGGGCCCGGTCATCCTCGTCGGCTACTACAACCCCGACTCGTTCGTGGTTCCCGGTACCGACCAACTGCTTCAGGGCCTGAACACCGCGCTGGAAACGGAAGTCGCGCCGAAGTTCCCGAATGTGAGCTTCGTGAACCCGTTCCCGACGCTCAACAAAGGCGGGGAACGCACCCCGCAGGAGCAGGCCAAGATTTGCAAATACACGGAAATGTGCAACCCGAACGTGCAGGTTGCAGGAGGGGAACCGGCGGGCAAGGACGGCGATCCCAACCTGTCGATCATGGGCCAGAAGATCCTTGCGAAACTCGTCAACAACGCCTACCTGGCGAGCCCGGCGCGCTGAGCCGGCTCGACACCTGATGTGACAAAGGGCGCCCGGCATCTGCCGGGCGCTTTTTTGCGGCCGGCTGGATGCCGGGGCGCGAGGGGTGCCATCGACGGCGGGCGCTCGTGAGAGAACGCGCGCTCCGCGCGGCCGGCTCAAGGGCGGTTTCGAGCATGCTTGTCGCGCGATTCGAGCGCCTCGTGGCTCTGAGCCGACGCTACCATTCGTGGTTCCCGCTCGTGTACGGTGCGGTGCGGGAGACACGCGGCTCCTGTCGAGCACCGCGCAGTTGTGAACCGTACGGTTACGCCTCGGCGCGGTCGCCGCGAGCAACGCCGAGCTGCTGACATCCGCCACGCAACGGCTCTCCGGCCTGCAAACTCGCGTGCAGCGCCGCCGCTTAGCGTGAGGTCTGCGAGCCCTTGCTGCGAGTTGAGCGGTCGATTCGCCGCGGGGTCTCATCGGTGTCCGAATCGTTGGCTAGCATGCATGAATGCTCACGGAAAACATCACACCAAGCGGTCTCAGCGGCGCTCGCGCGCGGCGACGGACGGGGGCTGTGGTCGCTGCGCTCGCCTGTGCGGCGCTCGTCAGCGCCTGCGGCTCGTCGAAGTCGTCAACCACCACCAGCTCAACGAAGACCAACCTCGATGTCACGCGCGTCGAGAAGTCGATCGAAAAAAGCATCCTCTCCCAGCGGCACCTCACCTCGAGCGTGGTGTGCCCGTCGGCTGTTCCGCAGGAAGCGGGCAAGACGTTCGAATGCGTCGCGACGACCCGCACCACCACGAAACCTGTGAAGACAGGGAAAACGACCTTCGTGGTGACCGAGCAGAACAGCAAAGGCTACGTCACCTACGAAGGCAAGTAGCAGGGCGCGCGCCGGTGGGCTGCGGTTCACCGGCGCAACCGGTCAGCTGGCGGTGACGATCTCGATCCAGTCGAGCGGCCTCCCGCACAGGAGCGAGGCCTCGGAGGGCACCACACTCAGCATTTCAGTGGCAGGGTGCTGCATCGGCTCGAGGCTGATCGCGGTGAGCGATGTGAGTTCGTTCTCGGCGCTCCCGGGCGTGAGGTTCGCCGAGGGGTAGGTGAGCGTGATCGTGTGCACGCCCGGCTTCAGGTACATGTCCGCGACGTGTGCGTAGCCGCCGATGCCGCGCAGCTGGTTTTTCACGCTCCCGACGCTGTGCCCGTCGACGCTCACCTCGAAGCCGCGGCTGAACGCGCCGCCCAGCCACAGTTCGTAGCGTTCGCCGCTCGCGAGCGCGATGTGGCTCACCGCGCGGCCGGGCGTGGTCGGCACGAGCGTGTGTTCGGCGCTGTAGTGCAGCCACTTCGCCGGCCACAGCGTCTGATCGCCGCGTGCGACGATCGGCGCGGGACGCTGGTAGGCGAGCAGCAAGCCGTTTTCGGCCAGCGCTTTGCGGCCAAGCGCTTCTATCTGGGGGCACGGCGGGGTCCCCACGGGGCTGGTCGGGCACAGCGGCTTATACGAGCCGTTCTCGGCGTGGCCGCAGTAGGGGAGCCTGACCGATTCTCCGAGCGGCACGTGCTCGAGGATTCGCTGGGTGCGGTTCGGCTTGCGCTCCCACAGCGAGTATTCGATCCCCTTCCACACGAGCGCGTAGCTCGAGGGAGGGCGGCTTTCGGAGGGCCAGTTCGGCGTCACGAGCGACGGAAACGGTTCGAGCGTGGAGAGGGGGAAGGAGTCGATATCAGCGGCGGCCGCCTTGGTGAGGATCGCGCCGTCCTCGGTCGGCAGGCTCTGATAGCGGTACTCCGCGGGATCGACCGGCGCTCCCGCACGCAGGAAATGCCGGTCGGCGTACGGTTCGTACACGTTGACGAACGTGGGGCCCTTGCCTGTGAGCAGGCCGTTGATGTGAACGAGCTCGGCGAGGGCCTCACGCGGGGCGAGCGTGGCGTGCCCGTAGCCGAGCGCGTTTGACCACAGCACACCCCCGGCGAGCACGCCCGTGAGGAGCGCCCCGGCGACACCGGCACTGCGGCCGCGGAGGAACCCCGCCAGCCGCCCGGCGCCTGCGCGCTCGCCGGAGCCCGCGCGGGAGGCCATCCGGCTCCACAGGAGCCCGGCGCCCGCGAGCGCCGCGGTGAGCAGCGCGGGCGAGGAGATCGCGAGCGTCTTTCCCTGGACCCACGGCGTGGTGCCGCCGAGGTAGAAGATCGCGCAGCCGCCGAGCGCCACGCTCACATACAGCGCGACGCCGAGGCGCCCGGAGCGCACGCCCGCCCAGATCCCGCCGGCGGCGGCGAGCAGCACGAGGCCGATCAGGATCACGCTCGGGACCGTCGGCGCGGTGAGCCTGAAGTCGCTGACCGGCCAGATCCCCGCGAGCTGGAAGACGCTCACGGGGTGAAACAGGTTCCCGAGTTTGGTCGCCTGGTTTGACCCGGCCGAGAACAGCCCCGCGAACGTCCCGCCCTTGTTCGAGAAGAAGTCGCCCACCACGAGCCACACGGGGATCACGAACACGACGGTGAAGGCGGTGAGCCAGCCGAGTGCGCGCAGGCTCGAGCGCCACGGACGCGCGCCGCGCTCGCGCCACAGCCACACGCCGAGCAACACCGCGACCGCGGGCACGAGCCAGCCGCCCGCGCCCACGCCGAGCGTCTGGATCAGCGCCCCTGCGGCGACCGCCAGAGGCAGCGCTTCGCGCCAGCGCTGTGGGCGGCGCTCGAGCACGACGGCGGTGAGCGCGACGCCCAGCCCGAGCAGGAACGCGGCGGTGAGCTCCTTGACCCCGCCCCACAGCTCATACCCGTAGAGCAGCGCCGACTGCGCCGCGAGGAACGCGGCGAGCGCGCGGAAGCGCGGGGAAGAGGTGACGGGCTCGAGCAGTGAGTAGATGCACAGCGACAGCGCCGCCGCGCAGCAGGCCATGTACGGCTGGAAGACCCACGCGATGTCCTGGCCGACGAGCGCGCGCCCGACGCCGGGAAGGATGAACGCCCCGAGCGGATAGTCAGGGCCGACGTCACCGCTGAACACGAGCGAGAACGTGGACGGCAGTTCGCCGCTCACCGAGCGCGCGTGCGCCATCACGTGATCGATGATGTTGAACCAGGTGGCGGTGTCGTCGAGCTTGACATAACCGGTGAAGGTGGCTTCGCCGGAGAGCAGCACCGGCGCGCCGTACACCACCAGCACGGCGAGGGCCGCCAGCAGCGGCCAGCGGCCGATGCGGGAAGTGGGCCTCGCAAACACAAGCCCGGCGACGGCGCCCGCTGCGACGATCGGCGTGGCCGCTTTGGCGGTGGCATCGAAGCTCGTGATGGTTCCCGCGACGACGAGCGCGGCTGCGAGCCCGAGCGGGATCACCAGAACCGGGCTGATACGCGACCCGGAGGCGCGCTCGACGATCCCGCCCCAGCCCGCGCCGATCACGACGAGGACGAGCGGAAACAGCACCCATGCGATGATCAGGGACATGGTTCCTACGCTGTGCGGCCGTCGCTCAGGACGGTCTTGCTTTGGGATGTGCGGGGCATTGCTGTGCGGGCGCGCACAGGCACGCAGCGAGCCGCCGGCCGGCCGCAGCGCGCGCGGCGCGCATTGATTTCATCGCCCGTACGCCAAGAACCCTTTAGCCCGCGCCGCCATCTTGCGGGCCCGCTCGGGAGCTGCGGGCGGCCGGCTCGAGGCACACGCCCGCCACGCGCTCGACGGGGCGGAAGCCGAGCGATTCGTAGAGCCCGAGCGCGTGGTAGGAGGGGTCTGCGGCGATCACGAAGCTCTCCGCGCCGAAGCGCTCGGCGCTCAGCCTCGCGGTCTCCACGAGAAGCCGCGAGCAGATCCCGCGCCGCCGATGGTCCTCGGCCGTGTCTACGGCCTGATAGCGCCCGCACGGACCCGTCACGACCATGCCGCAGCTGCCCACGACGTCGCGGCCAAGCTCGCCTGCGAGCGCCACGTACCACGCGCCGCGCCCTTGCGCGAACAGCGCGCGGTGCTCGCCCTGACGCCTTCGCGTGAACGCCAGGTGGGCCTCGGCGTCGGGCCGGTCGCGGTCCGCGGCCCACTGCAGGCCCACCACCTGCTCCCACAGATCCTCCTCGACGCCGGGCCGCGGGTCGAGCGCGCGCACCTCGACGTCGCGGTTCTCCCGCGCGTGCGGGCGGATGTGGCCGACGCGCGCGATCAGGCCGACGGTCTGCTCGAGCTCGTAGCCGCGCGCGACGAACTCCTCGCGCGCAAGGCCGAGCTCGCCGTCGACCCGGTCCCAGGCGAAAGTCCGGTGACGCACCAGCGGCTCCCCGGCGAACTCCTCGTCGAACGCGCGCTCCCAGCGCTCGGCGTCGCCCTCCCGCGGCGGCTCGTCGAACAGCAGCAGGTTGCCCCACCAGTGGCCGGGGTTCGCGGGCGAGCGGATCGCCGTCCAGCTTGCGCGTCGCGCGAGCTCGCGCCCGGCGGGAAGCACGTCGATGTCAGTCGCCCATACGAGCGAGCGCGGCAGCACCGCGCCTTCGGCCGAGCTCTGCATGCGGCCAGGGTACGGCGAAGCTCGCGCTCAGGCGCTGCGCTGCAGCTCGTCGATCGACCACTCGGCCGCGGGCACGTCCGGATCGGGCGTGCCGTAGCGCTCTTCGTCGATGCGCTGCTGAAGCAGCGCCATGCGCTGCGCGAGGACCTTGTTCTGCGTGGAGAGGCGCGAGATCGTGGTCGAGAAGTGGATCAGCATCACGAGCACGAACAGGAAGGCCACCGCGAACAGCGCGGAGGGCACGTAGTAGATGCCGGCGGCGTGCGCGAGCGTGGTGAGCAGGCCCTTCCACACCCCGAGCACGAGCACCGTGAAGCCCGCGACGAGCCACAGGATCGCGTAGCGCTCCATCAGCCGCTTGCGCCGCACGAGCTCCACGATCAGCCCGCACACGATCGCGGCGAGCGCGAGCACCTCGATGCGCTGGCTGATCGCGGGGGACAGGTGGGTCGCTGCGAGGCTCACAGCGCGTGCTCCACGAACGCGGAGGCGGAGGGGGTGGGCTCGGCTGCGGGCCGCGCGCGCAGCAGCCCGACGAACACCGCCAGCAGCACCTTGATCATGTAGTAGACCGACTGGCCGGAGGAGATCGCGGACTCGCCTGTGAGGCGTGGTCGCATCGAGACCGGGATCTCGCAGCTGCGCATGCGGTGCGCGTGGATCAGCAGGATCGCCTCGACCTCGGGGTAGTCGTGAGGGTAGTCGCGCGCGAACAGCTCGATGCCGCGCCGGTTGCACATGCGAAAGCCCGACGTTGGGTCGCTCACGCGCTGGCGCGTGATCAGCGAGAGCACCGACGCGAAGATGCGGATGCCTACGCGGCGGGTGGCGGAGGAGCGGTAGGTCTCGCGCTCGGGGTCCAGGAAGCGCGACCCGGTGACCATGCTCAGCGTGGGATCGTCCCGCAGTCGCGCGAGCAGCTCTGCGATGTGGCGCGGGTCGTGCTGCCCGTCGGCGTCCACCTGCACCGCGACCTCGTAGCCGTGCTCGAGCGCGAAGATGTAGCCGCTCTGCATCGCGCCGCCGATGCCGAGGTTGAACGGCATGCGCAGCACCATCGCGCCGGCTGCGAGCGCGCGCTCGCCGGTCGCGTCGGAGGAGCCGTCGTCGATCACGAGCACGTCGAAGCCGGGCGCGAACTCGCGGATCGAGGCGACCGTACCCGCGATCGCCTCGACCTCGTTGAGCGCCGGCACGATCGCGAGGTGGCGGCTGTGAGGGGTGCCCGTGGGGACGGCCATCGTCGCCCAATTTTGAGGGACCCAAGCCCTGTGCACACCTGCACCTTGGTCTAGACCGAGCGCCTGCGGACTGGCCGGATGTGCAGCTATGGAGCGGGTTCGGCTACTTCTTCTTTTTCTTCTTCGCCGGCTTGCTCGCCTTGCAGACCTTGACCTTCTTCTTGCCTTTCTTCTTGGTCACGCAGTGCGGAGCTTTCGCGACGAACACGCCGCTCGCGTACGGTCCCACGTTGCCGAGCTTGATCGAGCGCGGTCACATGCCAGTACAGCGGTCGTGTGTTCGTACTTCTTCATCAGCGCCAGGCTGGGCGCCCAGTTCGTCTGACTCGTGACTTTGGCGGTCGCGACTAGCCGGGCTGAAGGTTTCGTTGGCCGAGATCGCGACTTCGTACTGCTTGGCGTACGCCTGCGGTTCCCAGCTGATCACGATCCGCCCGCCCGACTTCACGCCGACGGCGCCTGTGGGCGGCACAACGGTGTGCGCAATCGGCTGCAGCGGCGTGAACGCGCCCGGCACGAGGGCGCCGGCGACGCCCGTCGGGAAGAGGGCGCGCACCTGCCAGCGCCACACGCCAGGTCCCGCCCACCATACGAGCGCGTCGGCGGGAGATTCGGTCTTGAAGACTTTCGATTTGCCGTCCGGTTCTTCCCAGTGCTCTTCGTAGCCGACGGCGCCCGTCACAGGGCTCCAGCCGAGCGACGGGATGACGGTCGTGCTGAACGGGTTCGAGGACAGCGGGCTCGGAACCGGCAGCGTGCGCTTGAAGGTCTGCACGGCCGACCAGTTGAGGCCCGGATGGCGCGTGTTCGTGTCGTTGCCACGCACGCGCCAGTACAGCGTTTCGTTGGCCGGGTAGGTCGAGGTGCTCGTGTACTCGGTCGAGTCGGTGGTCACGTCGTCGAGCAGCGAGTCGAACGTCGAGCTGGAGGAGACCTCGAGCGTGTAGTTGAGCGCCGCTTCGGACGGCGTCCAGCTGGAACGCGGGCTGATTGGAGACTTCGGAGCCCGACGCCGGCGAGAGCGGCGTCGGCGGGACCGATGACTTGTTGAACGCCTGGTAGGAGTTCGATTTGGGCGTGCCGATCGGCGTGCCCTGCGAGTTTCACCGGCAGCACCGCCCAGTAGTAGCTCGTCGTCTCGTCGTCGAGCGGCTCTTCGCCGTTGATCGGCGGCGCGTACGCGTTGCCTTCTGTCGCGGCCACGTCGACCACGTTCGTGAAGCTCGGGTCGCGCGCAACCACCACGTAGTAGCCCTGTGCACCTTTCACGTGTTCCCAGGTGAAGTATGGAGACGAAGTTCGACGTCGAGCCCGAAACGGGACTGACGTAGGCGCTCGCCGGCGTCGTGCTCGGTGCTTCTTTGAGTTCCTGAAGGATCGTGGTGCAGGCGGACTTTGGAGAGCGGTTCGTAGTCGGCGTAGATTTCTTCCGCCACTTCCGGTTCGCCGCCGTTTTCCGCGGTGCGAGCCTCTTCACAGCGGTTGGCCCGCGACTCGTAGGTGAACGCCGGTTCGGCGCCGTTGCCGATCGTCGTGGGCGCGCTCTCGATCTGATGGCCGAACGCGTCGACATCTGCCCGCGCCGACACCTGCACGCAGTATTCGACCCCTTGTTTCAAGGAGCGCGCACCCTGCGGCGTCGGCCAGCTTTCCTGTCCGATCCTTTCTGCCGCCGCGATCGGCGTCCACGCGAGCGACGAGGTCGTGTAGCGTTTTGTCATTCCCGCACGCGCCTTCGCTGAATTCCGAGATCTGAACTTCGTAGCTGGCGGCGCCGGGAACGGGCGACCACGTGACGATCGGCGTTTCGATGGTCGGATCGCCGGGCATGCTGTTGCCGTGCACGTCGACCAGCCTGAGGTTTTGCACCGACGGCGTGACGTTGTCGAACGCCTTTTTGAACCGCGGGCCTTCGTTCCACACGCCGGTGTGGCCCTTCGCGTCGAGCGCGCGCACGCGCCAGAAGTATTCGTTGTTGTTGAGCGCCACGGTGGGCGACGCCGAGGTGCCGATCGTCGTTCCGCTGCAGCACCAGATCGAGCCCGTCGGGAAGCCTTCCGCCGAGCTCACCTGGACTTCGTAGCGCGCGGCGCCGGGCACCGGGTTCCACGAGAATTCGGGCGTCCAGCCGAGTTCGGCTTCGCCGGGCTGGGCGTTGAGCGGCGTGAGCGACGCTGCGGTGGTGGTCGGCCACGACCACGTGAAGTTCCCCACTCGCGAGGGGACGCCGCGGTGGTCCGTCGGCAGTCGACGGGGGTGATCTGCCAGTAGTAGGTCTGACCGGCCTGCAGGCCGTTGACGGCGAACACGGTGGCCTGTGTCTCCACGGGCGAGGTGACGGTTCCGAGCACGACGTTGGCGAGCTGTTCGTCTGCCGCGACCGTGACGATGTATTCGTACGCGTACGGGACTTCGCTCCAGTGCAGCAGCACCGGCTGGGACGGCCACGCCACGGCAGTGCCGTCGGCCGGGCCGAGCAGCTGCGGTGCGGTGCTCCACGCCTTGACGATCGAGCGCGCCGGCGACCATGGCCCGGGGCGCTTCGACGGCGCTCAGGGCTCGCACGCGCCAGTAATAGGTGCCGTCGGTGACGGGCTTTTCGAGCGAGCCCGCGAGGTTGGTGGTGATCGGGCCGCCTTTCAGGCTGCTGGTGTTGACGACGAGCAGCGAGTGGAAGCGCGGGTCGGCGGCGACCTCGTACTGGTACTGCGCGGCCCCGCTGACGGCGCCCCAGGTGAGAGCCGGCATCTGCTGCACGTGCGCGCCGTTGCCGGGCGAGACGAGACCGGGCGCGCGCAGGCCGTGCACGACCTTCGGCTTGTGGTGTTTGGACGCCTTGTGCTGCGCCGCCTGCGCCGCTCCGAGCAGCGCGAACAGGCACAGTGAAACCGTCGCGAGGATGAGGGTGATCTTGCGCAACATTGCCGGACCCGCGACGCTACCGAGCGCCATCTGTCCTTTCGACGGAAGAACTGCTAGGTCGGGCTAGACCAAGGTGCAGGGGCCCGGCTGTCGAAGCGGTTCGCGCCCTCTGAACGCCTGGAAAGAGGCGCGCGGTGCGCGCCGCGTAGTCGTGGTACTCGGGAAACGCGGCCGCGAGCGCGCGTTCCTCGAAGCCCATCCGCACGGTCTGCGCGGCCACGAACAGAGCGAGCACCGCGATCATCCACGTGTCGGCGGAGGCGAGCGTCAGGCCGAGCAGCGCGCCGATCTCGCCGAGGTACACCGGATGGCGCACGAGCCGGTACGGGCCGCGCGTGACGAGGCCGCGAGCCTCGGGCAGCACTCCGAAGCAGCGGCCGAGCGCGAGCACGGAGGCGAGCAGCCACGTGCAGGAGAGCACCGCGAGCAGGTCGCCGGCGAACACCAGCGCCGTCGACGTGTCTCTCCCGGGGCCGCCGACCGGCAGCACGAGCGCCATCGCGATCGCGCACGCGACGATCGCGAGCGGGTCGCGGGCGCGCTCGCGCGGGGTCGGCCGGCTGAGCGTGCACGCCGCGAACGCGATCGCCACGCACGCGCGCAGCGCGAAGTACAGCGCGATCAGAGCCGCGCGCATGCCGCCTTCGCCGAGCAGGTCTTCGACCGGGCCGACCGCCCGTCGTATGGCCAGTGCCGCGAGCGCCGCGAACAGGCCCGGCACGAACCACCTGGACATCAGAGGTTCGAGAAGCCGCGCAGAAGTTCGTGGACCGCTGGATACAGCAGCACGATCAGCATCGCCGGGAAGATCAGGAAGACGAGCGGGAAGAGCATCTTCAGCGGCGCCTGCTGGACGCGTTCCTGGGCGGTGTGGCGGCGGCGGGCGCGCATCTCGATCGCGAGGTTGCGCAGCATCACGCCGATCGACACGCCGAAGGTCTCGCCCTGGAGCACCGCGCGCACGAACGACCGCATCGAGGGCGTGTCGGAGCGCTCGAGGATGTTGCTGAGCGCCCGGTTGGTCGAGAGACCCATCTGCTGCTCCTGCAGCGCCAGTCGCAGTTCTTCGCCGAGCGGCCCGCGGATCCGGCTCGAGACGAGCGCCAGCGAGCCCGCAAAGCCGAGCCCCGCCTCGATCGTCGCGATCAGCACGTCGATCAGCTCGGGCAGCTCGCGGTCGATTTCGCTGAGGCGCCGTTCGCTGCGCCTCCGCACCACCGAGCCGAACAGCATCCAGCTCGTGAGCGCCAGGAGGAGCGCGAGCGCGATCCCGAGCCCGGCGCTCAGGCCGGCCGCGCCGACCTCTATCGCGGCAATCACGGGCAGGCCCACCGAGACGATCACGCGATAGCCGTGGAACGCCTCTTCGGAGATCCGGTACATGGCCCCCGAGATGAGCTGCTTGCGGGGCAGTGGTTGCAGCACGCCGAAGCTGCTCATGGCGAAGCGCCCGACGCCCTCGGCGATCGAGTTGACGCCCGTTCCCATCGGCGGGCGGACGGTGATGCACGTCGGCCGGAGCGGTCGCCTCCATCCCGTAGGTACCAATCCGCTTGATCGCGCTCGCCATGCGCAGGCGCGGGAGCGCGACGGCGCGGACGACCATTACGACCGCGGCGGCGATGAACAGCAGCGCGATGACGAACAGGGCGGTCACGAGCTCATACCTCGATCTTCGCGATGCGGCCCATCACGAGCGAGCCGCCGACCATCAGCAGCACCGCGAGCACGATCAGCACGTGGCCGGTGGAGGTTTGCAGGAGCGGCTTCAGGTAGGACGGGTTGATCAGGTCGATCACCAGCAGCAGGACCGGCGGCAGGGCCGTCACGATCCAGCGCGACCCGCGCGCCTGCGCGGTCAGCGTGCGCAGCTCACGGTTGAGCTCCGCGCGGTCGCGGACGGCCTCGGCGACGCGGTCGAGCACCTCGGCCATGTTGCCGCCGGTCTGCGTGTGCAGCTCGGCGACGAGCGACACCTGGTTCATGTCGGTGGCGTGCATCCGCTCGCCGACGCTCGCGAGTGCGTCATGCAGCGGCAGACCGAGCTGCTCGTCGGCGATCACGCGCTGGAACTCGCCGCGCGTGGGTTCGGTCGCGCCTTCCGCGACGACGCCGAGACCGCTCACCATGCTGTGGCCGACGCGCATCGAGGCGGCGAGCTCCTGCAGGTGGGCGGGTAGCTGGTCGCCGAACATGTTCTGCTGGCGCTCCAGCTGGCGTTTGACGAGCGCTCGCGTCAAGAACGGGCCGACCACCAGCCCGAGGATCGCGATGATCAGCAGCTTGCTGATCACGAACAGGACGAGGGCGACCGCGAGCGAGCAGGCGATCGTGAGGTACACGACCTCCATCGGCGGCCTGCTGATGCGCGCCACTTCGAGCGAGTCCTTGAACTCGGCCCACCAGCGCTCGCGTTCGAAGGAGTGCTCGAGCCGGCCTTTCGAGGCGTCGAGGAGCGCGGCGCGTTCCTCGCCCTCGGGCGTGGTCGCAGCCGAGATGAACTCGGTGACCCGCTCGCGGATGCTGGATTTCTTCGTCCGCCGCGAGAGCGACAGCGCCACCGCGGCGCCGACGACCAGCGCGCACGCGGCCGCGACCGCGACCAGCGAGGCCGAGGAGGACCAGAACGAGCTCGCGAGGAGCGCGTGGCTCATCGAGCGCCCTTCGCCGCGAGCGGCAGCACCGTTCCCGGAAGCTGCGGGGAAACCGCCGAGGGCAGCTGCACGCCGCGCCTGGCGAACTTCTCCGTGAACAGCGGACGCAGGCCGGTCGGCCTGAGGGCTCCGACCACCGTCTGGTCGCTGCCGATCGAGTCGACCTCGAACTTGAACAGGTCCTGCAGGGTGATCACGTCGGACTCCATGCGCTGGACCTCGGTGATGTTGATCACCTTGCGCGAGCCGTCGTGCATGCGTTCTAGGTGGATGATCAGGTCGAGCGCGGAGGTCACCTGCTGGCGCACCGCTCGCAGCGGCAGGTCGTAGCCCGCCATCAGCACCATCGTCTCCACGCGCGCGAGCGCGTCGCGCGGCGAGTTGGAGTGAACGGTCGAGAGCGAGCCGTCGTGGCCCGTGTTCATGGCCTGGAGCATGTCGAGCGCCTCCATGCCGCGGACCTCGCCCACGACGATGCGATCGGGTCGCATCCTCAGCGAGTTGCGCACGAGATCGCGGATCGTGATCTCGCCGCCGTCCTCGGTGTTGCGCGGCCGGCACTCGAGGCGCAGCACGTGCGCCTGGTTGAGCCGGAGCTCGGCCGCGTCCTCGATCGTGACGATGCGCTCGGAGTCCGGGATCGAGCATGACAGCGCGTTCAGCAGCGTGGTCTTGCCCGAGCCGGTGCCGCCCGAGATGAGGATGTTCAGGCGCGCGCGCACGCAGCTCTCGAGCATCTCGACCGTCTCGGGAGTGAGCGTCCCGAAGCGGATCAGGTCCTCGAGGCCCAGACGTTCGCTGCCGAACTTGCGGATCGTGAGCAGCGCGCCGGTCAGCGACAGGGGAGGGATCACGGCGTTGATGCGGCTGCCGTCGGGCATGCGCGCATCGACCATCGGCGAGGAGTCGTCGATGCGCCGTCCGACCTCGGCCACCATCTTGTTGATGACGCGGCGCAGGTGCGATTCGTCGGTGAATCGGACCGGCGTCTTCTGGATCCGCCCGTTGCGCTCGAGCCACACTTCGTAGGGGCCGTTGACCATGATCTCCGTCACGGAGTCGTCGGCGAGGAGCCGCTCGAGCGGGCCGTGGCCGAGGATGTCGTCGGTGAGCGCCGTCGAGAGCTGCTCGCGGTCCTCGCGCGAGATGCCCGCCTCCTCGTTGAGGCGGTTGGTGATCTCGGTGTGGACGCGGGTGCGCAGCTCGGCGGGATCGATCTCCGTGTCGAAGATCTGACGTCCGAGCTCCTCGATCATGCCTCGGTGGATGCGGTCCTTCAGCTCGGCGAACGGGTCGACGTTCGCCCTCTTCACCTCGGCGACGGGCTGGGTGACTCTCTCGTGCAGCTCCATGACGGTTCCTACCTTCCCCGCCGCAGCAGGCGCATGCGGCGCTTGGCCGGCGTCGCCGGCCCGAGCCCGCCCGCCCGGCGGTGGTCGTCGATGTACAGCGCGGCGAGCGACTGGAACGCCTTGGCGGCGTCCGAGCGCCCGCGCTCGAGCACGATCGGCTCGCCGCGGTTGATCGAGCGCGTGACGGTGCGGTCGCTCGGCACGAGGATCTGCGGGCGGGCGCCCATGATCTCCTCGACGTCGTCGCGTGCGATGCCCACGTTGCTGTCGGCTCGGTTGAGCACGAGACGCACTTTCTCCATGTCGAAGTTCATGCGTTCGAGCGTCTCGAGGCCGAGCTTCGAGTTCTTCAGCGACAGCGAGTCGAGCATCGCGACGAGGCACACCTCGGAGGAGCTGTCCACGGCTGCGATCACCTGCGGCGTGAAGCTCGGCGGCGTGTCGATCACGACAAAGTCGTTGATTTCGCGCAGCACCGAGTAGATGTCGCGGAGAGCCTCGCTCGTCACCACGCCGGCCTGGTCCGGGCGAGCCGGAGCCAGCAGCGCGCGCGCCCCCGAGGGGTGCACGGCCAGGAAGTGTTCGAGCTTCTCCGCGTCCAGCGACCCGCCCGACATGACCAGGTCGTACGCCGTCCGCTCGGGGCTGAGGCCGAGCGCCAGTCCGACGTCGCCGAACTGCAGGTCGAGGTCCACGACCGTCACGCGCTGCCCGGCTGCGGCCAGCGCCACCGCGAGGTTGGTCGTGGTCAGCGTCTTGCCGCTGCCTCCCTTGAGGCCGAGCACCGTGATCATCGTGCCGAGCCTCGTGTCGGCAGACGTCGTGCCCTTCTTGCGCGCGACCGCCTTCTCGACCGTGAACAGAACCTGCCGCGCCATCGCACGTGCGGAGTCGCCGTTGCCGTCGGCCGGCATCGTGATGATGTCGTCCGCGCCCGCCGCGAATGCCTCCGCGACGTAGCCGTTGGTGGCCGGCGCGCACAGCAGCACGACCGGGCGAGCCGGGTGGTGGCGTACAGCGGCGGCGACGTGGCCGCCGACGTCGCCGTTGTAGTCGCTGCAGGCGACGATCAGCACGTCGCCCATGCCGTCGTCGTCCGGCTCGAGCCGGGCGAGGTCGACGTAGTCGAGCACGCGCATGCTGTCGCCGGTGAGCAGCATTTCAACGATGCCGCGATCGACCTCTGCGTCGATTGCGACGACCGCGTGTACCTGTGTGGCGATCATTTTGCACCTCCCTGTGCGGCACGCGGTTGTGTTTCCGCGACGATCGATTGCTCGGTCACCACTTCGCCGCCCGGGCGGGTGCCCGACGCCGGCGAGAGGAACAGCCAGACCTTCCCGTAGTCCTCCGCGAAGGCGAGCTCGGCTGCCTTCTTGCTCCGCATCTGCAGCACGACGCTCGCGCTCTGGCTGCTGGAGCTGGTCAGCAGGCCAACTTTGCTCTGCGCCTGTCCGGCGCTGAGCACGACCACGTCGGAGGACAGGAGGCGCACCGAGGCGATTTTCGAGGCCGAGCTGGTCGCCGGGAAGCTCACGTACACGTCGACGCGGTTACCGGTGTGCAGCGAGCCGACCATGCCGTGGCTCTGGTCGAGCACCACCGAGATCGCGCGTTCGCCACGCGGCAGCCGGCTTTCGAGCAGCCCGCCTCCGACGAAGTCGGACGCCGTCAGCTGCTGGCCCGGGTAGATGTCGACCGCCGCGACCTGGCCGTGGAGCAGCCCCGGGTCGGCGATCGCGCCGGCCGTGAGCTGCTTCTGCAGGACTTTCGTCGGCGTCGCCCACTGGCCCACGCCGATGGCGGCGCCTGCGGTGCCCTTGGCGATGAACTTGCCCGCCACCAGCACGGTCGCCGGCCTGTCGGCCGTGTTCACGTTGTGCCTGTACTTGCTCAGGGCATATACGAGGATCCCGCCGGCGATGATCGCCGCGACGAGAGCGATCGCGATCGTGCCGCGCCGCGAGGCGGACCACTTCTGCCAGCCCGTGCTGGGCGCCCTTCTCTGGGTGAGTTCCATCTCTCTCTGTCTCCCTATTCCGTGAGTGTCTCTTCGCAGGTTTCGTAGGATTCCTGTTTGCACGCTACGGTCCCAGAACCTTCTCCAAGAACATTCACGTACTTGATCAGGTGGCCGAGTACTTCGCGCGGTTGTTCGACGTCGTCATCGAAGCCTTTTTCTTTTTCTTTCTGTTCGCGAGTCTTGAGCGGGATTGATTCGTTTTCGAGTTCGGTGCGTTCTGCTGCTGTCAGCGGGCCCACGGTTACTTCTTCGCCGTTCTTGTTGAAGATGTGCCACGACCCGCTGGGTTTGTTGAAGAGTTTTTCGCTGCAGCCGTCACGCCGTTCTTTCGGGTTCCACGGCACCCCTGAGCCCTGGCCGGCGTTGACGTTTCCGGCGCCGACTCCGGTGATGTAGAACGTAGCAAAGTTCACGATGGGAACCAAGTTCGAAACTTCACCTTTCCTCTCAAAATCTGTCACTGTGAACGGCACCACGAAGAACTGGACGAGCCGTGAGTCGTTGGCTTTGATGGTCGGCACGCCGTTGTTGTTGCTGTTCTGCCACTTGTTCGGACATTCGAAGCGCGTCGCGTTCACGCCGTTTTCCACCCTGTGCGCCAGATTGCTCTGGAAGGCCACGGTGAGTTCTTCGGCTCTCTTGGCTTCGGTGCCCCCTTTGAAGTTGGTTTTGCTTTCGTCGGTGTCGACGAGACCGACGCATTCGTGGTTGCCGAGTTCTTTTTCGGTCGAGCACGCCGTCGATTTGCCCGCGTTCGGGTTGACCGTGTATTTGCCTTCGCACCCGCGTTCGAGCGCCTGCTCGAAGGGGACGGCGGCGTTCACCGCGCTTGCGGTGGGCGGGCACGTCATCACGAACTGGTCGTCGTTCTCCTGGTCGTTGTCCGCATAGAGCACGTGGAAGGGCGAGATGGGCTGCCCTTCCGCCGTGTTGAATTTCACGGCGTCCTGGAGGCTTCCGCTGAGCTTGATCGTCGCGGCCACGTTGTGGGTGCATTCTTCGTGTTCGGGCTCGCAGACCTCGAAGGCGTTGGCGTCTAGGTTCGCCGGGGGCTTTCGGTTCGAAGACGCGCGCGCTGACGATGCGGTTGGAGCCGTCGGGGCCCGCCGCGAAGTCGCGCTGCACGTCTGTGAGCGTTTCGGATTTTTTCGATTCTTTGTTGGTCGCGCACGCAGATCCGGTTTCGGCTTTGCAGGCGACTTCGAGGTTGATCTGGACCGAGCCGAAGTTGCCGTAGTAGTAGCTGGGGATGTTGAGATTGCCCTTCCACAGGCCGCCTTCGTATTTGAGCGCCGGCTGGGCTTTTTCTTCTTTTTTGTTGCTGAAGCCTTCCGTGTAGACGAGCTTCGGCGTGACGGTGATGCCTTTTGCGTTGGTGCTTTCGGCTCCGTAGTTGACTTCGGCTTCGACCGCGATCGTGCAGGTGGCGCCTTTTTCCGACAGCGGCCACTTGTTGAAGTACGGGTCGGTGCATGTGTTGCCGGGGTTGCTCGCGAGCGTCACGCGGCGCGCGACGGGTTTCCACGGCGTCGAGGTGCCGGCGGCGGTCGCGGAGTATCCCTGGATGTTCAGCAGCGGCGGGACCACGCCGCTGTCGTGGTCGAAGCATTCGACGTACGGGTGCGTGCACAGACCGACTCGTTTCCCTTCCCGTTGATCACTTTCCCGCCGGTGAGCGCGCCGACTTGGCCGGCGAGGGCGAAGCGAACGCCGATGTGCTGGTGTTTTCCGATGCACGAGTTCCAGCGGTTCGTTTCCTGTTCGTCCAGGTGATCGTTCCGTCTTCTTCGTTTGAGCCCGTGAGTTCGAGCGGCGCCGTGGCCGGTTCTTTTTTGGCTGTTTCGAGCAGTTCGTTTTCGTAGTTGCTGTCGGTGCCGTCGGCGCACGTCTGGTACGTTTTCGCCGCTGTTCAGGCATCTCGTGTCGTCCACGTAGAAAACCCGCGCTTCGACGGGTTCGGACTCGATCAGCGGCAGGACTTTCGTGGCGGTGGTTTCGGCTCTGACGGCCACGCGCGCGTGCACGTTGATGTCTTTGACGTTGAACGCCTTGAAGAACCAGGGGAGTTCGCTCTCGGTCATCTTCACGTCGATCATGGAGGCTTCGGGTTCGCACGGCGCCTTTTCGACCGTCGTGGTTTCGTTCGGCTGGCCTTTCGACGGCTGGCCGAAGTACGTCTTCTTGTTGATCTCGGCGACGACGTTGCCTTTGTTGGCGTTGCCGATCTGCGTGTTGTAGGGTTCGAGCGCCGAGGTGAAGGTGCCTTCGGGCGTGATCACAGAGCCGACGCCGCCGTACTGCGCGGCGTTTTCGTAGATTTCGTGCTTCACCGCTTCGGTGCACGGGAACGCAAAGGACTGGGAGGCGGCGAAGGCGGCGGCATCGGCCTGGTTCTGCAGGTGGCGCTTGTGCTCGAACCAGTTGCCGACGTCGAGCACGAATGAAGCGAACAGGATCATCACGGAGGCGAACACCGCGAACATCACCAGCACCGCGCCGCGCTCGCCGGCCAGGTGTTGGGGCTGGGTGCGGCGGCCCGGCATCAGCAGGCCGTGGGGTAGTTGACGAGCGGCTTGACCTCGATCCGATTACGGGCGGTGCTCGTCAGCGGGGTTTCGGCTTTCTGGCCCAACAGTGCCCCAAGCCCGAACCATTTGTATTTGTAGGTCATCTTGACTTCGACCCAGTCGCCGACCGCGGAGGTCGGCGAGCATACGGTGGTGGTCGCGCTCTTGACCTCCCCGTTGTCGCCCTGTTTGGCGAGCCATTGGGTGAAGGTGAGACCTTCTTTTTCGCCCGGGTTCTGGTAGACGGCGGCGAAACGCGCGCCCTGGCCGACGAGCTGCGTCTCGTTGATCCAGTCGTTGAGCGCGACGCCGAAGATGGCGATGCCGAGGAAGATGACGAGCACGATCGGCAGCACGAGCGTGAACTCGACGAGCGCCTGGCCGCGCTCGCAGCGGGCGCGCCCGAGTGCACGGCGGGCGGAGCCGGGGCGGCCTGGCGCCGGCGGCGGTGCGTGTGGTGGGCGTTGTCGTGGGCATTCTTGGTGTCTCTGTGCGGCTGGTGTTGGTGTGGGTCGGACTGGTCTGCGTGGTGTGCGGCCTGACGGTGGCCGCTATGGGTTTGGCGTGGTCTGTGCGGGGCCTTGAGACAGCAGTGGCCGCAGTCGCTGCGGCCGGGTCCGTGTCTTCTCGATTGCTTGTGACGCTTGGGTCTGGCAGCGCCGCCCCCGTGACGGGCGGAGACGTAACGCGGGGGCGGCGCTGATCCAGATTGCCACCGCTTTACGCGGCGTTCGCGATCGCTTCGCCGACTTCAGTCAGCTTGGTGGTCACGTTGGTCCCGATCGCGGTAAGAGCGCCGATCGCCACGACGGAGATCAGTGCGAGGATCAGGGCGTACTCGACGAGCGCCTGGCCCTCCTCCTTCCGGATCTGCACGCGCGTCATGAGCGACAGAACGGCCTGGTTGAGCTTGCTCCACATATTTCGATTCACCCCCTCCCTCTTGTTCAATGCCAAGAGGCTGATTGCGAATGCGGGGGCCGCTGAGAATGTGGTTGCCGTCTCCGACCACCCGGACTCGTGGCGTCCCGTCGCGGAAAAGGTATGCACGGCCCCCGTGCGGGTCTACGAGAAGAACCTCTAGTTCGGCCTAGACCAAAGTCGGGCCCGCTTGGCCTCAGGCGGGGCGAAAACGGCATACGGGCCAGGGATTTCCGGCGGATCCGCGGGCGCCGCGATGGCGGCGACGCGCCTCGCCGGGCCTCGGGTCAGCCCGCTCGGCGCGCGCGGTTCGAGCGGGTGGCGCCGCTGGGGCTGCAAACGCGGGCCGCGCGCATCCCCATGTGAGACAAACCTCTAGTCCGAACTAGACGAACGGGGGGTGTGCGCGGAGCCTCGCGCGGTCGAGACTGCTCACTCAGGGAGCCCGCGGCTCTCGGATCATGAATGAACAGTTCAGCGAGACAGTCCCCTGGCATTGCGGAGAGCGCAGGGACAGAGCTCGCGGAGAGGGGCGACGCACCTTGCCAGTCGGCACCAGGCTCATATTCGACGTTACCGGGGGGCGCGCGGTGTGCGTTGCCGTGCTCGCGGACAGCCCCCTGCTGAGGATGAGGGGACTCATGGGGCGCCAGGGGCTTCCAGCGGGCGAGGGCCTGCTGCTCAGCCCGGCCCCGTCGATCCACACGGCGTTCATGCGCTTTGACATAGACGCCGTGTTCCTCGACCGCGACCTGCGGGTGTTGCGGGTCGCCGAGGGGGTGCGCCCGTGGCGCCTCGCGTGGCAATCGGGCGCTAGGTCGGTGCTGGAGCTCCCCGCGCTGGAAGCTTCGCGACGCGGCCTCGAGGTGGGACACCGGCTCGAGCTGCGCGAGCGCGAGCCGGACGAGCCGCCGCCGGACACCCGCCGCGCGGGCGAGACGGCACCGGGCGCGAGTGAGAGCGGGCGGCTCGAGATCGACGGAGGGCCGTTGTCGAGCGAGTCGATCATCTGGCCCGTCGACCTGCGCGACGACCGCCACCTCGTGGCGCTCTCGCCGATGCGCGTCCTGGTGGTATCCGAGGACCGCCAATTCCGCAGCTCCACGATGATGCTTCTGGCGCACCGCGGCTGCTCGGTCACGACGACCGGGAACGTGAGCCGAGCGGCAAAGCTCGTGGCGCGCGACGAGGTCGAGGTGGTGGTGCTCGACGCGGGCCAGGCGGCTGCCGATGAGGAATCGATGGCGCCGGCGTTCGGCGTGGAGGCGCGCGCGGTCGGAGTGGTGATCGTCTCCGAGGAGCAGTCCTCGCTCGACCGTCACCCGCCGGTGCTGCACAAGTGGGGCTCGTTCGACACGCTGTTCGCGGCGGTGCAGCGTGCCGCGAACAGCCGTGGAGGGAAGGGCGCGGCGGCGTGATGCCAGGAGGAGCATCAGCGGGTGAAGCGCTCGCGGCGGTGCCTGCGGCCGCGGGGGGAGGGCCGCGCGTGCGGGGGAGCCTGCCGGGGTGGCGCGCCGTGCTGCCCGTGCCTCCGATCGCGCTGCTGGTCTGGTACGCGTTCGCGAGCTTCGGCACCGGCCGCGCGCTCGTGGCGTCGCTCGCCGCGGCGGCTCTGGTGCTCCTCGCGGCGATCGACATCGAACGCGGGATCATCCCGAACCGGATCGTGCTGCCGGCGAGCGCGCTGGTGCTGGTGCTGCAGCTGGCGCTGTTTCCCGGTGAAGCGCTCGATTGGATCGCCGCGCCGCTCGTCGCGGGTGTGGCGATGCTGCTCCCTGCGCTGTTCGGGCGATCGTGGATCGGCATGGGCGATGTCAAGCTCGTGCTGCTGCTCGGCGTGACGCTGGGCTGGGGCGTGGTGGGCGCGGTGCTGCTCGCGTTCCCGTGCAGCCTCCCGGTGACGCTCTTCATGTTCGCCGGCAGGGGCCTCGAGGCGCGCAGGGCCTCGTTTCCGTTCGGGCCGTTCCTGGCCCTGGGCGGACTGCTCGTGCTGTTCGGGCCAACCCTCCTGGGAGTCGCGGGCTGATGCGAGCAGAGGGCCGCGAGCTGGGGTCCACCCCAATGGAGCGCGCGCAGGCGGTGGCGCCGCTGCTCTGCGTGGAGCGCTTCGAATACGCGCGCGCGTCGCTGCTGCTGCGCCTCGCGGTGAGGGTCCCGCGCGAGCTCGCGGACGCGGGCGCGCCGCTGCTTGGCGTGGAGCGGAGCTCGTGCTCGACAGAGGTGGAGCCGCTGCTCACGTGCTTCGCGAACTCGCGGCGAGGCTTCGAGCACGCGGTGCTGCTCCGCGCGAGCTTCCCGCTCGAGCTGGAGCACGACCCGGCGCTGCGCATGTACCTGCGCTCGCGTGACGGCGCTCGCTACGCGCTTCCCCGCCCGCCGCTCATCCGCCACACGGTTTCGGCATCCGCGCCGGCGAGCGCGGGCGCAGCCGGCGCGGGCGTGCGCAGATGGCCGTACGGGGTGAGGCGAGGAGCGCTGCTGCTCGTGGTTAGCTGCCAGTTCACGCTCGCGCCGGGACTCTCGGCGGCGGCGCTCGGAGCAGGCGAAGGCGGCGCGGGCGAAACCCCGATCGAACAGCCGGCGGAAACGCAGGAAGGCCAGGGCTCCGAACAGCCGCAGGGCGGCGAAACCCAGCCGCCCGCCGGCGGCCAGGAAGGCGAAAAACAGGAAGAAGCGGCTCAGCCGCCGGGGACCGAACACGAAACGCCGCCGTCTCAGCAGCCCGAAGCGCCGCACGCGCCGGCGGGCGAAAAGCAGGCTGCCCCGCCGGCGCCCATCTCGCAGCAGCAGGGCTCACAGACCCCGCGGCAGAACGGTGCGGCGCAGTCGGGACACTCGGCGCAGGGGGAAAGCTCGATCGAAATCCCCGTTCCCACGGGGGGCTCGAAACAGGCAGGCAACAGGCCGGAGGGGGGAGAAGGCGCAGGCGGCAAGGGCCGCGTGAAAGGCAAGGGGAAGCCGAAGGGAAAGCGGCACGGCGCGCACCGCCGCTCACACCGCACGCGACCCGCGCCGCCTGCGCCTGCGCAGCTATCGCCGGGATCCTTCCCGGCGCCGGCGCCGCCGCCGGGCTCGCTGGCGGAACTCCCGCAGTCGCTCGTGGAAGTGCCCTCGGGGGTGACCGCCTCTGAAATCCAGCCGCCGGCTTTCCTGGTCCCCATATACAAGGAAGCTGAAGCGCGCTACGGCGTGCCGTGGCGGGTGCTGGCGGCGATCAACGGAGTGGAGACGGACTACGGCAGGAACCTGAGCGTCTCATCGGCGGGCGCGGTGGGCTGGATGCAGTTCATGCCGGAAACGTGGCAGCAGTGGGCGGTGGACGCGGACGGCGACGGCTACCCGGACCCGTACTCGCCGGCCGACGCGATCTTCACGGCGGCGCGCTACTTGCAGGCGAGCGGCGCCGAACACAGCCTGGCGGGCGCGGTGTTCGCGTACAACCACGCGGAATGGTATGTGGCGGAGGTTCTGTTCCGCGCGCAGGAGATCGACGGCTCCTCGCTGCTGCTGGAGAAGGGCTACTCGTTGCCGCTGGCGCCGGGCTACATGCGCGAGCTGGGCCGCACGGACGACGGCGTGGACATCGAGACGGCGCCGGACGGCTCGGCGGTGTACTCGATGACGCCGGGGGTGGTCAGCGCGGTGGCGGACGACCGGAGCGGCTTCGGCCCGAACTACCCGGTGGTGGAAGTGACGAGCGGCCCGCTTCAGGGGCGCTTCATCTACTACGGCCACGTGGCGCGCTCGCTGGTGGTGCCGGGCGAGCACGTCGCGGCGGGCCAGCCGATCGCGGTGGTGGGCCACACGGGCGACGCTGCGTCGCTTGACCACGGCCACATCGAGATCGGGTTCTCGAACGCGGCGGGCACGCCGCTGAGCCAGCACGGCTCGGAGGCGTGGACGCCGTCGGGCCAGCTGATGCGCGAGTTCCTCACGTCGCTGTCGGCGGTCTTCCACATCGAGAATCACTAGCGGGAGAGCCGGGCGGAGCGACACTTGTTCTCGGGTATGCGAACGACGCGTAATCGCCGCAATCGTGCGGGCAAGGCGGCCGTCGGTCCTTCAGTCGGGTGAACGGCGTGTCGATACGACCAATGAGCGAACAGGCGACCCGGAGCGGCGAACCCCAGCGCGCGCTCGAACACCCGCAGATGGCAAGCGAACCCAACGTGCAAAAGCGCGCGCCCGCGGGCGCGCGAGCGAAGAGCGCCGCTTCGAGCTCGGAGCGCGAGGACGGCACCTCTGCGCAGGAGTCGCTGCGCGCGGACCTGCGCAGGCTCGAGCACCTGTTCGCGGAGGTGGAGTGGCCCGATCGCAAGCAGCTGGTGAAGGCGCGCAAGCGCGCTCGGGAGCGCGCTCTCGACGTGGTCGAGAACACGGAGCCGTCGGCGGACGTGCGCCGCGTGGCGCTGGTGGTGGCGGCGGTGGAGCTGCTCGCGGGGCTGCAGGAGCCGCTGGCGGCGGCGCCGGAGCAGGCTGCGTCGCTGATGGAGCGCATCGGAACCGAGGTGGGCATCCCGCGGATGGTGCTGGCGAGGGGCGTGCTGCGCGCCCCGGAGCTGCTCACGATGGCGCCGGTGGTGGCGGTTGGGGCGCAGCTGACGATGCTCTACGCGCTGGGCCCCCTGCGCAGCGTGTCGCTGTGGAACCTCGACTCGAACGAGCAGCCGGTGTGCGTGCACCACGTCGGCGAGGGCGACCCCTCGCGGCGCACGCGCCAGCTCGCGCAGCGGGTGCTGGCGCGCGAGCACGAGGACCAGGGCGAGCACGGCGGGACGCGCACGCTGCTGCTGGGCATGGCGGTCGGCCGCTGGCAGCAGCCGCTGGCGGCGCTGGTTGCGACGGCGAAGCCTTGGGCGCGCGACCGCGCGCGGCCGTTCCTGGTGGAGTCGCTGCCGATGCTGGGGGCGGTGCTGGAGCGCGAGATCCTGATCTCGAGCAACGCTGCGACGGAGCGCGCGCTGGTGGAGTCGAGCGAGCGGAAGCTGACGCGCCTGGGCTTCGACCTGCACGACGGGCCGATCCAGGACGTGGCGATGCTCGCGGAGGACCTGCGGCTGTTCCGTGACCAGCTCGAGCTGCTCGCGGGCCCGCTCGCCAAACCGAAGCTGATGCGCGGCGCGCTTCGAAGACCTCGGAAGCGCAGCTGGTGGCGCTCGACGCGGAGCTGCGGCGCCTGTCGGGCGAAGTGCAGGCTGCGTCGGTGCTGCTCAACAGGCCGTTCAAGCGGGCGCTGCGAGACCGCGTCCAGGCGTTTGCGGCGCGCACGGGGATCGAGCCGAAGCTGGTGCTGCGCGGCGAGCTCGCCCAGATCTCGGCGTCTCAGCAGATCGCGCTGCTGAACATCATCCACGAGGCGCTCAACAACATCCGCGAGCACGCGGGCGCGAGCGCGGTGGACGTGTCGCTGAACGTGGACGACTCGGGCGTGCGCGCGGAGATCACCGACGACGGCAACGGCTTCGACCTCGAGGCGACGCTGATGCGAGCGGCGCGCGAGGGGCGCGTGGGCCTGGTGGCGATGAACGAGCGCGTTCGCCTGCTGGGCGGCCAGTGCCGCATCGAGAGCACGCCGGGAGGCCCGACGACGGTGTCGGTGTGGCTCGCGCGCTGGAACCCGGCGCTCGAGGAGCAGCCGTCGATCGCGGCGAGCGCTTAGCCTACGCGCCGATGCCCGCGAGGGCGGAGGGCGCGGGGGCGAGGTCGTTCTCGAACGCGTAGCGCACGGCGGCGCTGCGGTTGGAGACGCCGAGCTTGCGGTAGATGTTGGTGAGGTGGAACTTGACCGTGTGCTCGGAGAGCCACAGGTCGCGGCTGATCGCCTTGGTGGTGAGCCCGCCTGCGATCGCCTGCAGGATCATGGTCTCGCGCGGGGTGAGCCCGGGTCCTGCTTCGAGGGGCCGCTCCGGCCTGGCGGGCGCGGGAGCGGCGGCGGGCGAGTGGTAGACGGCGCCGGTGGAGGCCTGGCGAAGCACCGACGGGATGTCGACGGGGCTGACGCTCTTGACCATGTAGGCGCTCGCGCCGGCGAGCAGCGCGGAGTCGATGCTGCCGCGGTCGTCGCAGGCTGACAGCACGACGGTCTTCACGCCGGGGTGCGTTTGGGCGATCTCGGCGATGCAGTCGATGCCGTCGAGTCCGGGCATGCGCAGGTCGAGCAGGACGACGTCGGGCCGGCGGCGCTCGACGAGCTTGAGCAGCTCGTCGCCGCTGCGCGCCTCGCCGACGATGTCGATCCCGTCGCTCGCCTCGAGCGCGCGGCGGATGCCCTGCAAGACGAGCGGGTGGTCGTCGGCGATCAGGACCTTCAGCGACGTGTCCATACGTTTGGAGCTCCTCCCTGAGCGTTTCATTGCCCCCTCCGGCAACTTTCTGAGAAGCGGATGTTACATGGAGCATTCAGAGATGTGTCTGCATTCGAAACCGAACATTCGTCTAGGTGCACCTAGACCTTTGTCGAGGTTTGGAGAGGGCTCGAACGGTTTGAACGTCTTATGGGCCGCATACGCGGCCGTGACGGCCGTACGCTGCGGGTGGCGGGGCGAGCGCCGCGACCGCGCCTAGACTCGCGTGCAGAGATGGCGGGGCAGGTGAAGACGGAGGCGGTGGTGCTGCGCTCGATGCGCTACGGCGAGGCGGACCGCATCCTGCACCTGTATACGCCGGCGCGCGGACGCGTGGGTGCGATCGCGAAGGGCGTGCGCCGCGCGGGCAGCCGCTTCGGGGGGCGGCTGGAGCCGTTCTTCCGCCTGCACATCGAGCTGCACGAGGGCCGCGGCGAGCTGCTGACGGTGACCGGCGCGCAGACGGTGGACGCGCATGCGCGCCTGCGCGGTGACCGCGGCGCGCTGGACGCGGCGGCGCGCGCGTGCGACGCGGTGGGCCGGCTGTTCGAGACCTCGGAGCCGCACCCGGGCGTGTTCAACCTGCTGTGCCGCGAGCTTTCGCTGCTCGACGAGCGCGCGCGGGCGGGCGCGCCGACGTGGGCGGGGGCGCTGGCGTTTCGCCTGAAGCTGCTGCACGCTGCGGGCCTCGCGCCGCACCTGGGCGCATGTGCGAGCTGCGGCGAGCGCGAGCACTTGGTGGGCTTCTCGGGCGCGGCGGGCGGCGTGGTGTGCACGTCGTGCGAGGCGGGCTCGTTCCCGCTGGGCGCGGAGGCGCACGAGTTCATGCTGGACGCGCTGGCGAGCGGCCTGAGCGAGGCGCCGCAGGCGGGCGAGCGGGCGCTGCGCGAGGCGGAGCGCGCGATCGCGGAGACGCTCGAGCACCATGCGCACGTGCGGCTGATGCCGGCGTTTGCGCAGGCGGGCTGAGCGGCGGCTATGGTGGACGCGATGGACGAGGGCGCACAGATCGCATACACGGTGCTGGAGCGCGACGTGCCGGTGTATGCGAGCGACGGCACGGAGGTTGGCAAGGTCCGTCGTGTGGTGGCCGCGCAGGACCAGGACATCTTCCACGGGATCGTGATCACCACAGGCCCGCTGCGTCACTCGTTCGCGGCGGCGGACCAGGTGGCGGAGCTGCACGAGCACGGGGTGAACCTGAGCATCGACGCCGCGGAAGCGGCTGCGCTGCCGCCGCCGGCGGGCGGCGAGCCTGTGTACGACGACGACGTGCTGGACCAGACGAAGTGGAGCCACGTGATCCGCAAGGTGACGCTCCGCAAAGACTGGCACCGCGAGCGCTGACCCCAGTCGCGCCGCAGGCGCGCGGTGCCGGCCCTGGCAGAATCGAAGCGTGGGCATCGCAAGCGGACCCGGAACGGTGGCGGAGGCGTTCGAGCGCGGCGTGCGCGAGCGCGAGCAGCGCTGGCTGTCGCCGCTTGCGGCGCGCTCGTACCCGGCGCGGCGCGAGCGCGAGGAGGCTGACTGCTCGCTGCGCACGCCGTTTCAGCGCGACCGCGACCGGATCGTGCACAGCAAGTCGTTTCGGCGGCTCACGCACAAGACGCAGGTGTTTGTGGCGCCGCGCGGCGACCACTACCGCACGCGGCTGACGCACACGCTGGAGGTGACGACGATCTCGCGCACGGTGGCGCGCGCGCTGCGGCTCAACGAGGACCTGACGGAGGCGATCGGCCTGGGCCACGACCTGGGCCACCCGCCGTTCGGTCACATCGGCGAGGAGGTGCTGGACACGTGCCTGAAAGAGCGCTTCGGCGAGGACTTCCGCCACTTCGAGCAGTCGCTGCGGATCGTTGAGCGCCTGGAGCGCGACGGCATCGGCCTGAATCTCACGGAGCAGGTTCGCGACGGGATCGCGAACCACTCGAGCCGCACGCCGGAGCCGGCGACGCTGGAGGGGAGGATCGTGCGGGTGATGGACAGGGTGGCGTACATCAACCACGACATCGACGACGCGGTGAGGGCGGGCCTGCTGAGCGAGGAGGAGCTCCCGCGCGAGCCGATCGAGGTGCTGGGCGCGACGGGCTCTGCGCGGATCGACGCGCTGGTGCACGACATGGTGGAGCACTCGGCGCTGGCGGGGGACATCGTGCAGGGCCCGCAGGCGGGCCCTGCGATGGGCGAGTTGCGCGAGTTCATGTTCGAGCGTGTGTACATGGGCGCGGCGGTGCGCGCGGAGCACGCGAAGATCTCGGCGGTTGTGCGCAGGCTGTTCGAGCACTACGTGGAGCATCCGGAGCTGTTGCCGGAGGGCGCGGGGCGCGCGCGGGAGAACGGCGGGGACAGCCTTTCGCGGCGGGTGACGGACTACCTGGCGGGGATGACGGACCGCTACTGCATCAGGGCGTACACGGAGCTCCAGGTGCCGCAGGCGTTTGCTCGCTAGCGTGGTGGCCGCATGACGTTCAAGCGGTGGGATGGCAGCGCGTGACGGGCCGGCGGGGGCTCTGAGGTGGCGCTGTACACGAGCGAGTCGCGCGAGCGCGTGCGCGACGCGGTGGACTTCGTGGAGGTGGTGTCGGCGCGCACGGAGCTGCGCCGCGCGGGCGCGGCGCGCTACGAGGGCCTGTGCCCGTTCCACGACGAGCGCACGCCGTCGTTCGGGATCGACCCGGCGCAGAAGGTGTACTACTGCTTCGGCTGCCAGGCGTCGGGCGACGTGTTCACGTTCGTGCAGGAGACGGAGGGCGTGGACTTCAAGGGTGCGCTGGAGCTGCTGGCGGAACGCTACGGCGTGGAGCTCGAGCTCGAGAAGGAGGATCCGCGCGAGTCCGAGCGCAGGCGCAGGCGCGAGCGGCTGCTTGAGCTGCTGACGCGCACGGCGGCGTACTACGAGCGCTACCTGTGGGAGTCCAAGGAGGCTTCGCGAGCGCGCGAGTACCTGGCGCAGAGGGGACTGGGCGAGGAGATCCTGCGGGAGTTCCAGGTTGGCTACGCGCCGAGCGCGTGGGACCGCGTGCTGCTGGCCTCGCGCGAGGGCCGCTACAGCAACCGCGAGATCTACGACGCGGGCCTGGCGCAGCGCTCGCGCGGCAACGGCCAGCTGTACGACCGCTTCAGGGCGCGAATCACGTTCCCGCTGTGCGACATCCGCGGCCGGGTGCTGGGCTTCGGCGCGCGCGCGATGGGCGAGGAGCGGGGCCCGAAGTACCTGAACACGGCGGACAACGAGCTCTACCACAAGGGCCGCCACCTGTATGGCGCGCATCTCGCGCGCCAGCATGCGTCGCGAGCGGGCGAGGTGATCGTGTGCGAGGGCTACACGGACACGATCGCGCTGCACCAGGCGGGGATGCGCAACGCGGTGGGCCTGATGGGCACGGCGCTCACGGCGGAGCAGCTGGGGGAGCTGGCGCGGATGGCGCAGACGGTGCTGCTGGCGCTGGACGCGGACAGCTCTGGCCAGGAGGCGATGCTGCGCGCGGCGCAGGTGGCGGCGCAGCGCAAACTCGAACTGCGCGTGGTGGCGCTGCCGGCGGGCTCTGACCCGGCGGACCTGATCGCGCGCGAGGGCGCGCAGGCGATGAGCGAGGCGATCGCGCGCTCGGCGCCGTTTGTGCGCTTCCGCGTGGAACGGGTGCTGGCGGGCGGCGATCATGCGAGCGCGGAGGGCCGCGACCGCATGATCGACGAGCTGCGCCCGGTGTTCGCGACGCTGCCGCCGAGCGCGATGCGCCTGGAGCTCACGCGCATGGTGTCGGGCAGCCTGGCGCTGCCGGAGAGCCTCGCGGAGACGCTGCTCTCCGAAGGCCGGAGCGCGGGGGGCGCTGCGGGGGCGGCTGCGCGCGGACCGCGCGCGGGCGCGGGCGACGCGCGATGGCAGGGCGGGGCCCGGAGCGAAGAACGTGCGGCTGGGGGGCGCGCGCAGGGTGGAGAGCGCTCGCCGTCCCGGGCTGCGGCGGGCGGCGCGGGGTCCGGCGCGGGCGAGCGGCGCGCGCCGGGCGCTTCGCGCGGCGCGAACGGGATGGCCGCGCGCATGCCGCGCGGCGAGGAGACGGAGCGGGCGTTCCTGGCGCTGTGCATCGCGGCGCCGGAGCTCGGCAGGCCGGCGCTCGAGAGCCTCGACGTGGACGCGCACTTCTCGAGCGAGCTGGTGCGCAGGGCGGCGCGGCGGCTGCGCGAGGGAAGCCTGCAGGAGCCGCTGTCGGACCCGTCGGGCAGGCTGGGCGACATCGACGAGG
This sequence comes from uncultured Solirubrobacteraceae bacterium, assembly GCA_963813685.1. Taxonomy (GTDB): domain Bacteria; phylum Actinomycetota; class Thermoleophilia; order Solirubrobacterales; family Solirubrobacteraceae; genus Palsa-744. Next base: position 123,441 of record CAWEZQ010000001.1, on the reverse strand, counting down.
ATCCGCAGCTGAAGGGGCTGCTGGCGGAGTTGATCGTGCAGGCGGGCCGCGAGCACGCGCCGCCGGCGATGCTGGAGGTGCAGCGCCTGCAGCTCGAGCTGGGCCGCCTGGAACGCGAGATCCAGCGCGCGCGCGGCGCGCAGGGCCTCGACGTGAGCCGCCTCGCGGAGCAGCGCGCGCGTGTGAAGAGCGACTTCGACCGCGAGTACTCGCGCGTGCTCGACGAGACGGGGGAGATGGAGGGGGAGTAGGGGCGCGGCAGCTGCCGCGCCGTCCCCCTTCTCGGACCGCGCTCGCTGCCGTAGAGCCCGCCGAGACGGCAGCGCGCAACGGCGCGCGAGTCGACGCGTATCTGAAGCTGTTTCATCCCAAGCCGCGAGGAAGATCCAGGCATGGATCGCGTCTCGCTCGAGCAGCTTCTCGGCCAAGGGACTGTCGCTTGCCGAAATCGGCAGGCGCGTGGGGTTGCACGAAAGCACCGTGTCCTACTGGATGCGCAAACATCGGTCTCGATGCAGCGCACGGAGCCGGCACGCCGCGAAGGGGCGGACTCAGCCGCGAGCAGCTGGAGCCGCTGGTCGACGCGGGCCTCTCGAGCGGGCGATGGCGGAGCGACGGACCGAGCAAGACGACCGTGCGGCATTGGCTGCGCGAGCATGGCCTGCAGACTTAGTCTGCAAGCGGCGCGTCGCCGCCGCGGCCAGCGCGAAGGCTCGGGGATGCTCCGGTGTCCGCGTGTCCAGGCATGGGCACGGGCTTCGGCCGGCGCGCGGCGCGGCTACTACCGATGTAACGCTGCCGCGCCGACGCGGTGAGCGGCGAAGGCGCAGGATCAAGGAGACTCCTGGTGGACGAAGCGGGCGGCGCGTGCGTGGTGTGCGGGTACGACCGCTATGTGGGCGCCCTCGAGTTCCACCATCTGGTGCCGGCGGAGAAGCGCTTTGCGCTGAGTCACCGCGGGGTGACACGCTCGCTGGCGGCGGCGCGACAGGAGACGCGCCGCTGCGTGCTGCTGTGCGCCAACTGCCATGCGGAGGTTGAGGGAGGCCTCGCACGCCTCCCGGAGCCGGGAGCCTCGCGTACAATGCGAGCTTGCCCTGGTCAATCCGCGGTAGCCCGATCCCCGGTAGCTCAATTGGCCGATGCGCTCGACTGTTAATCGAGAGGTTGTGGGTTCGAGTCCCACCCCGGGAGCTAGAAGACAGCGCTGAAGGGCGATCCTCGTGCCGCGGAGCGGGCGCGGGAGCTCGAGGGCGTAGCTCGAGCGAGATGGCGCATGCCCGCGTACGTCATCTACATGGGCGAGGTCGCCGACCCGGCCCGCTACGAGGACTACAAGCCGCTGGCTGCGGCGAGCATCGAAGCGGCGGGCGGGCGGTACCTCGCGCGAGGCGGCGAGGTCGAGTCGCTCGAGGGCGAGGCGCCGCCGAGCCGCACGGTGCTGCTCGAGTTCCCGACGCTGCAGGCGGCGGTGGACTGGTACAGCGGCGCCGCATACGCGCACGCGCGCGCCGTGAGAGAGGGCGCCGCGACAGCGCGCATGTACGTGGTGGACGGCGTGGCCTGATCCCGCGGCGGCGCGGCGGCGCGCCCGGTCCGGCGTCCGTTCCCGCAGCCGCGATCCCGCGCGGCGCGGGGTCTGTCCGCGCTGCGGTGAACTATTCCCGTTATGTATAGGTTGCTCGCTCACGTCCGCCGCCAGGGGGTGGCGTATCTCGCGCTCTTCGTGGCGCTCGGCGGCACGTCGTACGCGGCCTTCAGGCTGCCGAAGAACAGCGTGGGCACGAAGCAGCTGAAGAACGGTGCTGTGACGGCCGCGAAGGTGAAGAAGGGCACGCTCAAAGGGGTTGACTTCGCCAAAGGCCAGATACCGGACGGACCGCGGGGGCTGACCGGGGCGACGGGGCCCGCGGGCCCGGCGGGGTCGACGGGCGCGGCGGGGGCGCAGGGGCCCGGCGGGACCAGGGGCCCGAAGGGCGACCCGGGGTCGTTCGCGACGCAGCTGCCGGGCGGCGAGACGATCCGCGGCGCCTACAGCGTCGGCGCGGGCACCGGGTTGGCGATCGGCCTACAGGCCTTCGGCTCGATCTCGTTCGTGACGGACCTCGGCGCGGAACCGGAAGTGGTGGTGGTGGCGGAAGGCGAATCGCCGCCGATCGAATGCCCGGGGTCTGTCTTGCGCCCGGAAGCCGAGCCGGGCTTCCTGTGCATCTTCGAAGAAAAAGCCACGAACACCTCCGGTGTGACGGTGAGCAGCAAGTACACGTTCGGTGTGACGATCACCGTCGAATCGACGGGCGTGGGCGCGTTCGCCTCGACCGGCACGTGGGCGGCCACCGCGCCGATCCCGTCGCTGGGCGGTTAGTCGCCGGGTGGTTGACCACCGCGCCGATCCCGTCGGCGCGGTGGGCGGCGGCTCGTCAGCGGGCGCCCATCGCGCGCCATATGACGCCGGGCGAGCTCGCGATCTTGGGACCGAGCACGAGCGCGAACAGGGTGGTGGCGAACCACGGCCGCAGGTGCGGGCGGATGCGGCGGATGCGCCCGTCCTCGGCGAGCTCGAACACCATTGCGTCGCCCAAGCGGGCGCCGGCCACGCGGCTGTCGCCGATCGCCAGGCGGGTTGCGCCCTCGCCCACGGGCTCCTCCCAGCACAGGCCGTGCAGGCTGCCGTACACCGCCGAGAGCAGCACCCGCAGATCCTCGCGCCCGCGGAACACGAAGTGCCCCGACAGCGGCGAGCACAGCTCGGCGTCGGGCGTGAGCGTGTCGAGTAGCGCGTCGATGTCATTCGCCGCCGACGCCGCGCAGTAGCGCTCCACCGCGTGCTCCATGACGGCGATTATGCCCGCTCGGGGCGCTCAGCGGAGGCGAGCGCTTCGACCGCGAGCGCCGCGGCGGCGGGCGCGTCGTGCGCGCGCTCCCAAGCTGCGAGCTCACGCGCGCGGGCGCGGATCGACGGCTCGCCGAGCGCTCGCTCCACCGCGAGGCGCACGAGCCTCGGCGTGATGAAGCGGCGCGGCAGCCGCACGCCGGCGCCCGCCCAGTCGATGCGCGCGGCGGTCTCGTTCATGTCGCCGGCCGCCGGTGCCGCAACCACCGCGCATTCGCTCGTGAGTGCGCGCGCGAGCGTGCCGTGTCCCGCGTGGCACACCACCACGTCGCACAGCGGCATGGTCCGCGAGTAGGAGACCCACTCGACCACGCGCGCGTTGGGCGGGACCGGCAGCGGCCGCGGCGGCAGCCGCCGGTTGTAGGTGGCGAGCACGCGCACCGGCGCGTCCGCGAGCCCGCGCAGCGCCGCGAGCAGCAGCCTGTGCTCTGCGTCCTGCGCGGTTGACGGCGCGATCAGCACGAGCGGCGCCTCGCGGCCGCCGGCGAGAGCGCGCGTGGGGGGGAGCTCGACGTCGTGCGCGGGCGGCTCCCACATGAGCGGGCCGACGATGCGCACGTGCGCGGGCCAGTCGCGGGGGTACTCGAGCTGCGGGAACGTGGCGACGAGCGCGAGCTCGCGGCTGATGCCGCCGTGCGGGTGCGCGAGCTCGGGCAGGCCGAGGCGCGAGCGCGTGGCGTTGAGCTCGCGGCGGCCGCGCTCGAGCCCCCCGCGCACGGGCCGCTGCGCGGCGCGCCACAGCGCGCGTCCGGCCGCGGTGCGCGGCAGTCGCGCGCCGAGCGAGTAGACGGGGAAGTGGGGCTCGCCGAACGGGTACATGTGCGGGATCAGCGTGGCCCAGCGCGCGCGCTCGATCTCCGCGGCGAGCGCGGGCGCGAGCGTGAGGATGTCCGACACCACCACGTCGGGCGCCAGCTCGCGCACGAGCGGCACGGTGTCGCGCGTTGCGTGCACGACGGCCTCGTAGAAGTCGAGCGGCTCGGGCCCCTGCGGGAACACCTGGTACTCGGGCGCCGGCGCAAACGCCATCCCCTCGGCCTGCACGTGCGAGCGCCAGCGCCGCCACGTCTGCAGCGTCACCTCGTGACCCCGCGCGGCGAGCTCGCGCCCGAGCGCGATCATCGGGAACGCGTGCCCGGGGTCGCCGAACGCGCCGAGCAGCAGCCGCAGCCGGCGGCCGCCCCGCTCGCGGGCGCTCACGCCGCGGCGCTCAGGCCGCGAGCTCCGCGACCAGGCGAAGCTGCTCGAGGCGCTCGGGCGCGGTGAACGCGGTGGGCGTCACGCCCAGCGTGCCGACGCCCGCGTCGCGGTACACCGCGAGCCGCTCGCGCACCACGTGCTTGGGCCCGCACAGCGACACCGTGTCGATCAGCGAGTCGGGGATCGCGGCCATGGCCTCCTCGCGCTTGCCTTCCAGGTACAGGTCCTGGATGCGCTTGGCGTCGTCCTCGTATCCGTAGCGCTGCACCACCTGGTTGTAGAAGTTCTGCTTGCGCGAGCCCATGCCGCCCACGTACAGCGCGATGAACGGCCGCATCGCGTTGCGCGCCGCCTCGAGGTCGTCGGTGACGAACACGTTGACGGTGGGAGCGATGTCGAAGTCCTCGAGGCTTTTGCCCGAGCGCTGCGCGCCCTCCTCGAGCAGCGGCCGCAGCTCGGAGACGTGCTCGGGGCTGAACAGCGTGGGGATCCACCCGTCGGCGATCTCGCCGGCGAGCGCGGTGTTCTTGGGGCCGATCGCCGCGAGGTAGATGGGGATGCGCTCCTGCACCGGCGAGATCGTGAGCTTCAGCGCCTTGCCGGGGCCGTCGGGCAGCGGCAGCTCGAGCGTCTCGCCGTGGAACTCCACGCGCTCGCGCGCGAGCGCCATGCGCATCACCGCGACGTACTCGCGCGTGCGCTGCAGCTGCTTGGCGAAGCGCTGGCCGTGCCAGCCCTCCGCCACCTGGGGCCCTGAGGAGCCGATGCCGCAGATCATGCGCCCGCCGGACAGCTGGTCGATCGTGGCTGCGGTCATCGCGGTCATCGCGGCGGAGCGCGCGGGCATCTGGAAGATGCCCGAGCCCAGCCTGATCTTCGACGTCTGCCCCGCGAGCCAGCCGAGCACAGTGGCGGTGTCGGACCCGTACGCCTCGGCGGCCCACACCGAGTCGTAGCCGAGCCGCTCTGCCTCCTTGACGATGTGCAGCTGGTCCTCGGAGGTCAGCCCGAGGCCCCAGTATCCGATGTGCACGCCGAGCTTCATGTGCAAGTTTCCTTTCAGCTGCAGGGGATTCGTTGCCGGCGCGGAGCGCGTGTCCTAGCCTTGGCATCCGGCCGCTGGAAGCTCGCGGCGGGGCACAGCGTATGCGAAAAGCACCCACACACAACCGCAGCTCGATCGAGCGCCTGCGCCTTGCGATCGACTGCCTGCCGGTGACCACGCGCGAGGCGATGCTGCGGGGAGTGCGCGAGAACCCGCGCATCATCGTGGGCGCCTACGTGGACGAGCTCGGCGGCGTGTGCCCGATGCTCGCCGCGCACCGCGCCGGCGGGCGCACCGACTTCCTGTCGTTCGCGAAGTCCTGGGACCGCTTCACGCGCGCGCGCAAGGGCAGCAGGCCCGCCACCGAGCGCGAGGTGACGATCCTGGTGGCGCAGCTCGAGTCGAGCCTCATGTGCGCGCAGGACCTCGACTTCGACCGCGCGATCGCAGAGCACCGCGCGCTGCGCGCAAGCAGTCTCCGCGCGCGCAGGCGCTGGCGCGAGCAGGCGGAACCGGCCGCCGGCGCGATCATCGCTCGCAGATTGCGCCGCCCGCGCACGCGCGTGCGCGCGCAGGCCCCGGCTCCGCCGGCCCTCGCCGCGGCGCCTGCTCGCGCCTGATCGGGCCCCAGGGGCCCCTCGCCGCGGCGCCTGCCGCTCCTGATCGCGAGCCGCGCTGCTTCTCGCCACCGACGCCTCGCCCACGGCATCTCGCTCACGTGGCGGCGCTCACGACGTCTCGCGCGGCGGCCGTGCGCGCCTACAGCGCCTCGCCGGGGCGCACGAACATGATCTCGGGCACCACGCACGCGGGCGACACGCGCAGCAGGAAGCGCACCGACTCGGCGATGTCCGCGGGGCGGATCATGTCCTCGGGGCGAACGTGCTCCTTCACGAAGTCGGTCATCGGCGTGTCCACGAACGCGGGGCACAGCGCCGTTGACTTGATGCCTTCGCCGCCGAGCTCCTTGTTCATCGCCTCGGTCCAGCCCACCACGCCGTGCTTGGCGGCCGAGTACACCGACAGCCACGCCTCACCGCGCTTGCCCGATATCGACGAGGTGTTGACCACGAGCGCGCTCTTGTGCTCCGCCGCGGCGGCCTTGAGCATGTCGAGGCATTCGCGGTAGAACAGCACGATCGAGCGGAGGTTGATGTCGAGCTGCATGTCGAGGCGCTTGGTGGCGATGTCGCCGACCGGGGCGCCCACTCCCACGCCCGCGTTGTTGACCAGCACGTCCAGGCGCCCGTAGCGGTCCCGGTGCGCCGAGACCACCTTCTTGATGGCGTCCTCCTCGGCCACGTTGCCGGCCACCGCTTGCACGTCGAAGCCCTGCTCCGCGAGCGACGCCACCGCCGCGTCGAGCTTCTCGGGGCGCCTCGCGGCCATCGTCACGGCGTAGCCCTCCTCGCACAGCACCTGCGCGGTGGCGAGCCCGATCCCGCTGGATGCCCCCGTCACGATCGCGGCACGCTCTGCCGGCATGTCAGATCCTCCCTCTCGCTTGAAGTGAGCCCGCCAGCCGCGTTCCGGCGCGGCGGCGCGCGGGAGCATCCCACATCTCGCTGGTAGCGTCTTGGCGGCCGCGCCCAGCGCGAGCGGGGCCCGTAGCTCAGTTGGTCAGAGCTGCCGACTCATAATCGGTAGGTCGCTGGTTCGAGTCCAGCCGGGCCCACCAAGGAGAAGCCCCGAATTTTCGGGGCTTCTCTGCGTTCGCGGGGTGGTCCGGAAGGTCAAATTGGGCCGCGGGTCCACCCGACGCCCAGCCACGGTGCAGGTGGCTTGTCGCGGAGCAGGGCCAGTGGGGGAGCATCCTGTGGGAAGCGACTGTGAGCGCGAGTCCGCGGAAGGATCGAATGGGAAGGGTGAGCGAGCGGAGCCAGCCACCTACGGAAGGCTCAGCCCGCTCGGTTTCCTGCGGCAGGGGAAGCGGGCGTGAGGGCTATGACGGTCCCCACGCACGCTTCGGCGGTGCTTACTCAGTAGACCGAGTTGGCCTCTATTTCTTCATCCGGAATGTTGTTTACGGTGAACCTCACGCCCATCTGTTCGTACGCTCCGGTGTTCGTCGCGGTGTCCAGTTTCCCTTCGAGTATGTGCAGTCCGGGGACCGCGAACGTTTCCGGGATCTGCTTGTAGCCCGACTTGTGGAACACCCATTTCGTCTGCGTCTGCATATCGTTGGCTGGCACGGTGACCATGAGTTCGCCCTTGACTTCCCATTTATCGCCGTTGGTGCAGGTGAAAGGTTCAAGAAAGGTCGTTCCCGCGTAAGGTTTGAAGTCAAGCGCGAGCTTGTTTTGCACAGGCTTAGTGCCATATTGCTCTACGCCTAGTTCGCCTTCGAGGAAGGTGCTGAGTATTTCGCCTGCGTTACCCGCATGGCGGACGGACGTGCACGTGTGGTGCCCAGGTTCCATTTTGCAGCCTTCGAAACCCATGCCAAGTTCGACCATTTTGGAGCCGGTATAGACACCTTCGCCGATCTCTGCCGCGCATTCCACTTTGGTACCGTTCACGGTACTGAACATCACGCTCGTCGTGCTGCTGTCTTCGAAGCCGTCTAGTAAGTTGGGGTACCATTCGCGGTTCAGTGTCCCCGACATGCTGTTGCAGGGCAGGCCTTTGTAGCCCCCTCCGGAAAGTGGCCGACATTGCCCGAATTCAGGCGGCGACAGCGCCGAAGCTGAGGCCGCGGCCATCGCGCCGAATGCGAACACGAGGGCAAGGCAAGCCCCCGTCGTCTTGATAGGTCTCATTCTCGTCCTCCTCTTGGAGCCGAGGTCCCCCGACCAGCCTCGGATCGCCCGACCATACTCCTGTGGACCGGCGGGAGCCGCCTTGTACCGGCTCAGTCGAGCGAGAGCACGTGAGCGGTGTTCGCCTCGACGCGTCCCTCGAGCACGTCGAGGTAGGCACGCTCGAGTGCTTCGAACCCTTGCCCATGGATGACCTCGAGCCAGCCGCGCGTCCACTCGCAGAACGGGCGCCACGCTCCCGAGGCTCTGGCCTGGAGCTCCGCAGCCCCCCAATCCTCGGAGCGCTTGGTGACGCGATCGGGGGCGAAGAACAGCGTTGGGGAGGGCCCCGGCAGCTCGCCGCCTCCGATGTCCTCCCAGTGCGTCACTCCCACGGTCATGCTGTACACGAGCTCCTCTGCATAGTGCTCGTGGACGGCGAGGCGGACCGCTGCGTCTCCCGCAACGTCGATGAACGTAGCGGGTCCGCGATCGAGTGACTCGATCGCGTCGTAGGTCACGATGCGGTCGTAGACGCCAAGGCCTTCGACGAAATCGGCGTTGCGTGCCGAGGTCAGCCCGATCAGCTCGACCCCCTCGCGCTGCGCCATAAGGAAGGCGGCACCGATTGCGGTCTTGCTCGACGCGCTCGAGATCACGATCGGACCGCGTGCGGCGAGGCCGTCGTCGACGAGCTGATCCTCGATCAGAAACGACGTGAAGAACAGCGGACGCAGGAGCATCTGCAGGTCCTCGGTGTCCGCACGGTAGAACGGATCCGTGTCGCTCGCCAGGTAGCGCTGGTAGGCCGAGGGCAGCGCCGCTCGGTGCGGCGAGCCGTCGATGAAGCCGTCCGCGCCGGCGTGGGCCGGGGTCACGGCAAGGTAAGACGACGGCGGAAGGTATCCGTAGAAGCGCATGCCCGGCTCGACATCCTTCGCCTCGCTCGCCTGCACCTCGGCAAAGCCCCACATCGGGACCCGACCCCAGCCGTTCTCGGCCGGAAAGAAGTTCCAGTAGGACATCATCTCGCCGAGCACCGCGTAGGTCATGTTGTTCGCGGTCAGCCCGAAGGTGTCAACCCGAAGCAGCGCCTGGCCGGTCTCGAGCCTGGGCGCCGCGGACTCGGCGATCCGGCACTCGCGGAGGTCTTTGCGGTTGACCAGGAAATCGCTCACCGGCGGAGGATGCTCCCACACCGAGGGCGCACGTGCGCGTGATCAGCCCTCGTCGAGGCTCACGCCGATCAGCTTGAGCCGCCGGTTCAATCCGCCGAGCGCGAACGCGCGAAGCTCGTCGGCGTCCGCGCCGAGGCCCGCGGCGTCGGCTCCCGCCGGTGGTGTGAGCGCTTGTGAGACCGCCGGCGCAAGCTCGAAGATCGTGCTCCGCACGACGTCTGCCATCTCTGCTCTCTCGGCGATCGCTTCGCGCAGGAACCACGTGCCGTAGGCGATGTGGCGGTGCTCGTCGTGGTGAATGTGGGTGTAGCCGTCGAGGAACCCTGGAAGCAGTTCGTGTTCGCGCAGGAAGTGGGTTGCGAACTCGAAGGTTGTGAGGCCAAGCGTCCCCTCGAGGATCTGGTGGTAGATCGTCACGAACGCGACCTTCGCCGCGAGGTCTGAAGGGTTGGCGAGAAGGCGAACGTGGGCGGTGACGAGCCTCTCGTCGAAGATCGTGCGGAACGCGGGCGAGACCTGCTCGCGGGCCCGCGCGACGTGCAGCGCGATCAATGCCGGCTCGGCGACCACCTCGTCCTGGAAGCGGGCGTAGAACTGCATGTGGCGGGCCTCGTCCACCTGCTGGGTGGCGAGGAACGTCGCCTCCTCCTCGCTGTTGTGGGCACCGACGAGGCCAGAGAACTTGGTGGTGATGCGCTCCTCGGCGACCATCAGCGAGCCGAGGATGAAGCCCACGAGCGAACGGTCGGGCATCGACCGCCACCGCTCCGCGTCGACCGTCAGGTCGATCTGAAACGGGCTCCATTGGCCCTGCTCCCAGTGGCGGTAGAGCGTCTGTGGATCGTGCAGGTGGACCGCGTGGGTCTGGGTCATGGCGCGTCGCGCCTGCGCGCGTGGATGACCGCCGCGCCGGCTCGGTCGCGGATGCGGCGGGTCCCGGGCCGCTGCACGTCGCGCGTCGGGGCGTCTCCGGCCTCGCATGCGCAGCCTGGCTCCCGCCGGCAGCAGTCGGGCTTCGCCTCGGGCTCGCAGCACGCGGCCTGCTCGGGCGGCGCGCAGCATGCGCCGCCGGTCAGCTCAGCCATGCGGACAGCTCGTTCAGCGAGTCGGCGACCACGTAGTAGTACGCCCACAGCCCGCGCCGCTCCGAGTCGACTATCCCCGCCTCGCGCAGCTTCTTCAGGGTGATGGGACAGCGTGGGCTGGGAGATATCGAACAGCGGCACGATCGGCAGATGCATGCCCCGCCTCCACTCGCACGCCGGCTGCTCGCCGAGCTACTCGGCGCCGCGCTGCTGGCGGCGCTCGTGATCGGCTCCGGCACGCGGCGCAAAGGCTGTCCGCGGGCGACGCCGGGCTCGAGCCGTTCGAGAATGCCGCCGCCACGGCGGCAGGCCTGTTCGCGATCATCCTCATGTTCGGCCCGGTCTCCGGCGGGCACTTCAACCCGGTCGTCTCGCTCGCCGACGCCGCCTTCGGGGGGCTCCGCTGGCGCGACGCCGCCGCCTACGTGCCCGTGCAGCTCACGGGATGCGTCCTCGGCGCGATCGCCGCCAACGGCACGTTCTCGCTGGCCGCGGTCAGCATCGCGAACCATCACCGCGCCTCCGCCGCCCACCTGTTCGCCGAGGCCATCGCCACGGCGGGCCTGCTGCTCGTGATCTTCTCCCTCGCCCGCACCCGACGCATCGCGAGTGCCCCGGCCGCGGTCGCCGCCTGGATCGGAGCCGGCTACTTCTTCACGAGCTCGACCAGCTTCGCCAACCCGGCGATCACCATCGGGCGCATCTTCTCCAACACCTACGCCGGCATCGCCCCCGCATCCGCGCCCGGCTTCATCGCCGCACAGCTGATCGCCGGCGTGTGCGCACTCGCGATCATCAGGGTGCTCTATCCGGACGTGACGCCAGGCGCAGCCGCCGACATCGTGATGCCCCACTACCGGGAGGCCGGCTAGTCCCGATGGCCACCGTTCTGTTCGTCTGCGTACACAACGCCGGACGCTCGCAGATGAGCCAGGCGCTGTTCGAACGGGCCGCCGCCGGACGGCACGCCGCGCTCTCGGCCGGCACCGCCCCCGCCGAGCACGTGCACCCGTCGGTCGTCGAGGCGATGCGCGAGCTCGGGATCGACATCTCGAGGCGCAAGCCCCAGCTCCTCACCCGCGAGCTCGCCGGGCAGGCCGACCTAGTGGTAACGATGGGGTGTGGCGATCAATGCCCCTATATCCCCGGCAAGCGGTACATCGACTGGGACCTCCCGGACCCCAAGGACCAGCCCATCGCCGAGGTGCGCGCAACACGCGAGGAGATCGCAAGGCGCACAGACGAGCTGGCCCGCGAGCTGGATCGCTGATCGACGGCGCCGTCGGCCGGTGTGCTCGCCGTGACATAGTCCGCGCCGGCGCGCCGGCCTGCGCGGGCGCAGCACGGCGGGCTTCTCGTGCCCGCCGTGGGCGCTCGCCGGAGACCGCGCCGTCCCATACCCGAGCAGGAGGAGAGAGATGAGCGATCACGATCCCGCCGCGCTGCGCGAGCGCAGGCTCGCGCTCGTTCGCGAGCACATGCAGTCGGAGAACGAGCTGCGCTTCGACGACACGCTCGCCACGTTCGACCATCCCCGCTACGAGCTGATCGCCACCGGGGAGGTGTTCGACGGCCCCGCCGAGGTCGCTCGCTACTACGAGAGCTCGCGCGCCGCGTTCCCTGACCAGCGCAACGAGAACGTGCTGCTCACCTACGCCGAGGACGCCGTGGTCGCGGAGTTCGACCTGCTCGGCACCCACCGTGGCGAGCTCAAAGGCATCGCGCCCACCGGGCGCTCGTTCAGGTGCCGCATGTGCGCGTTGTTCGTGTTCGAGCCCGGCGGCGAGCGCATCGTGTGCGAGCGCGTCTACTTCGACCAGGCGACGATCGCGCAGCAGCTGCTCGGCGAGGGCGCCGCCGGCCCGGGTTGACCCGGGCCGGCTGACGCTTGGGCGCGTCCCCGCGCTTGGATCAGGGGTCTTCGGCTGTGACTTTGGCGTCGCCCGCAGGCCCTTTGAGTTTGTCGGTGCCCGACACCGTCGCCGTCGCGGTGTTGGTGCCCGTCAGCGACCCGGATCCCGGCCCGAACACCAGCGCGCTGGTGGCCGCCACTTCCGGGGTGAGCGTGCCCGAGTAGGTCACGCTCACGGGTTTCGAGCCCAGACAGCTCACTTCCACCGAGACACCCGTGATTTCATCGCGGATCACCGGGCCCGAGACGAACAGTTCGCTCGGCCACGAAAGGCCATTGGCTTTCACCGAGAGTTTGTCGCCGATCGGGCAGGCGGGGGTCAGTTTGCACCCGCTCAGTTCCATCGTCGTCATCCGATCGATCCCGGCCAGGCCGCCCACCGGGTTTTCGACGACCTCCGTGTCTTTCACTTTGCATTTCATCGTCGCCGTCGACGAGCCGAGGGTTGCGGTGAATTCGAGGTTGCCCGATGTTTCCACGCTCTCCGGCGTGCCTTCGGCGATGCGTTTGCCGTTGCTGTACCAGTGCGGTTCGTGTTCCACTTCTTCCGCGCTGATTTTCGTGTCGCCGGTGGGCCCTTTGAGTTTGTCTGTGCCGCTCACCGTCGCCGTGTGCCCGCTGCCGGATTCTTCGAGCTGCCCAGAGCCCGGGCCGAACGTCAGGACGCTGGCTCCCACCGAAGGCGTGAGTTCGCCTTCGTATAAGCCGATGAACGTGGTTCCGCATTTGAATTCGATTTCGATGCCCAGGATTTCGTCGCGGATCGGCGCCGGGCCGAACAGTTCGGTGCTCCACGAAAGCCCGCCCACCGTCGCCGTGATCGCCGATGTGGTGCACGGCGGCACTTTTCCGGCACAGTTGGTCAGCGAGAAGGCCGTCATTTCATCGACGCCCGCGCCGCCGCCGAGCGGGTTTTCGACGACCTCCACGTCTGTCACCTTGCACTTGACCGTGCGGATGGCGCCGCCGTTGCTCAGCGCAAACGCAAGCGAGCCCGAGGTGCTCACCGTCTCCTGCTGGCCTTCTTTGAGGATTTTTCCGTTGCTCGTCCAGTACGGTTCCGCCGCCAGCGCCGGCGTTGCGGCAACCGCCGCAAGCGCCAGCCCCGATACCAGTGCGGCTCGTAGCGCGCTCATCAGGTCCCCTTTCATCTCTGGCACACGCCTGCGGTCCTCCGCCGGCGCATCTTGTGATCGCCCCCCCGGGCGACCCCTCCTCGCTGCCAGCCTAACCGCGAGCAGGCGCGCCGCCATCGCCGGTGCAATAGCGGTGTGAACAAAAAGCCCGCAAATTGCGCACGTTTCGCGCTTGGCCTCGCGCGTTCACGCGTGACCTAACTGTTGGGAGGTGAGCAGTTGGTGAGGCGCTCACTGGTTCTGGGCCCACACGCTCCCCCACGCCGCGCACAGAAGGTCATACAGCAGCGTGTCGCGTTCCTCCTCCGTGCTCTCGTCGATGTCGTCCACCGCTCGCAGCACGAGCGCGGCGGCGAGCGCGGGGTCAAACGGCCAGCTCTGCGGGTCCATCTTCGCGCCGGGTAGCCTGATTGGCCGATCTGTAGGGGGTAGCAAGCAAGGTCGTTGAAGTATGCGTGTGCGCTCTCAACCCCCCGAGGCGCCGATGTGTTCGACCCACACAACTCAAAACCGCCCTCCGAGTTGCGTTGCCCGTCGACGAGCTTGTGGCAAACGTTCCTAGGTTTGCTTGTCCATTTGGGCGTGGTGCGGCGCAGGTGCGGCCTTCGCGGCGCGCCCAAAGACCTCCCCGGCGCGGGGTAATGTGGTTGCAACGAGTCGACGAGGAGCTCCAATGCACGCGCCCGACGAACGCGAGATCCTTGAGGTCGGCCGCGAACTGCTCGCGAACCTCGCGCCCGCCACCCACAATCCCGTCAGGGCCGTGGATGAGCGCGCGATCGACCTCGCGTCGGGTGACGCGCAGCTGCGCGCCGCGCTGTTCCGCTTCGTCGACGTGGTGCCCGCGTGCCGCTCGCTCGACGACCTCGCAGAGCACCTCGTGGGCTTCCTCGACGAGGTCGAGGATCGTCCCGTGCCGATCGGCGTGGCGCTGAAGATGGGCGGTTCCAGGGCCGGCCGCGCCGCGCTCGGCTCCGCCGCCGCCGCAGGGGTGCGCCACGTGGCGCACCGCTTCATCGTCGCCGAGCAGCCACACGGCGCCGCGAGGACGCTGCGCTCGCTGTGGCGCTCGGGCGCCGCCACCTCGCTCGACCTGCTCGGCGAGGCCACCGTCACCGCCGAGGAGGCCGACCGCTACGCGGCGCGCTGCAGCGCAGCGCTCGACGCGCTCGCGCGCATATACGAGCGCGTCCCGCGCATGCCCGCGCTCGAAGCCGACTCGCTCGGCCCCGTGCCGCGCGCCAACCTGTCGGTGAAGGTGTCCGCGCTCACGCCGCTGCTGCGCCCCGAGGCGCCCGAGATCGGCGAGCGCGACGCCGCGCCGCGCCTGCGCGAGCTGCTCAGGCGGGCACGCTCGCGCGGCGCGCACCTGCACGTGGACATGGAGTCGCTCGACTCCCGCGAGGCCGTGGTCGAGCTCGTCCTCTCGCTGCTGCGCGAGGACGAGTTCCGCGAGGGCCCAAGCGTCGGCGTCGTGCTGCAGGCCTACCTGCGCGACTCGCCGCAGCTGCTCGAGCGGATCCTCGAGTCCGCGTCCGCCACGCCGCGCTCGGTGCCCTTGGTCGTTCGCCTCGTCAAGGGCGCCTACTGGGACCACGAGGTGGTGCTCGCGCGCCAGCACGGCTGGAGCGCGCCCGTGTTCGAGCACAAGGCCGAATGCGACCGCAACTTCGAGGCGCTCACGCTCGCGCTGCTCGGCGCGCGCCCGCTGGTGCGCCCCGCGATCGCAAGCCACAACGTGCGCAGCGTCGCGCACGCGATCGTCGCCGACCGCCGGCTCGGGGGGGACGGGCGCGACGTCGAGTTCCAGGTGCTGCGCGGGCTCGGCGACGAGCTGGCGCACGCGCTCGTCGCGACCGGCCGGCGCGTGCGCACGTACTGCCCCGTCGGCGATCTCGTGGCGGGCATGGCCTACCTCGTGCGTCGCCTGCTCGAGAACACCTCCAACGAGAGCTTCCTGGCGGAGCAGGCCCGTGGCCGCCCGCCCGAGCAGCTGCTGGCCGCGCCGTGAGCCTGGCGCCGTTCGCCAACGAGCCGCTGCTCGAGCTGCGCCGCCGTCCCGCCCGCGACGCCCTGCTCGCCGCGCTCGCGGAGCTCGACGGACGGCTGCCGCTCCGCGCCGACGCGATGATCGGCGGCGAGCGGCTCGCGGGCGAGGGGATCGCATCGCTCGACCCCGGCGAGCAGGAGCGCGTGGTCGCGCTCGCGCCGCAGCTCGCCGCCGGCGACGTCGAGCGCGCGCTACAGATCGCGAGCGCCGCCGCGCCTGCCTGGGCCGAACTGCCCGCCGAGGAGCGCGCCCGCGCGCTGCTGCGCGCCGGCGCGTGGATGCGCGAGCGCCGCCACGAGCTCGCCGCGCTGTGCGTGCGCGAGTGCGCCAAGCCCTGGGTCGAGGCCGACGCCGACGTCGCCGAGGCGATCGACTACCTCGAGTACTACGCGCGCGGCGCCATCGCGCTCGAGCGGGGCGCGGAGCTGCTGCAGGTGCCCGGCGAGCGCAACTCGCTGCGCTACTGCCCGCGCGGCGTGTGCGCGGTGATAGCGCCCTGGAACTTCCCGCTCGCGATCCCCACCGGCATGCTCAGCGCAGCGCTCGTCACCGGCAACGCCGCCGTGCTCAAGCCCGCCGAGCAGGCTCCCGCGTGCGGCGCCATGGTCCTCGCCGCGCTGCGCGCCGGCGGCGTGCCACACGACGCGCTCGCGCTGCTCACCGGCGACGGCGAGGTCGGCGCCGCGCTCGTCTCCCATCCGCTCGTGGACACCATCGCGTTCACCGGCAGCTCCGAGGTCGGGCGCGGCATCATCGCCGCCGCCTCCCAGGTGCGCGACGGGCAGACCCACCTGAAGCGGGTCGTCGCCGAGCTCGGCGGCAAGAACTGCGTGATCGTCGACTCCGACGCCGACCTCGACGAGGCCGTGCCCGCCGTCGTGCGCTCGGCCTTCGCATACGCGGGGCAGAAGTGCTCCGCCGCAGCTCGCGTGCTCGCCCACGAGGCGGTCGCCGAGCTGCTGCTCGAGCGGCTCGCAGGCGCCGTGCAGGCGCTCCAGGTCGGTCAGGCCCACGTGTTCGGCGTCGATGCCGGACCGCTGATCGACCGCGACGCGCAGCAGCGCGTGGAGCGCTACATCGGCCTCGCCGCCCAGCACGGGCAGATCGTCGCCCAGCCAAGCGGCGAGCTGCCCGCGAGCGGGTGCTTCTGCGCGCCCACGCTCGCGAGCGGCCTCGATCCCTCCTCGCCGGTGCTCCGCGAGGAGGTCTTCGGACCGCTGCTGTGCGTCGAGGCGGTGCGCCACGTCGACGAAGCGCTCGAGCGCGTGTGCAGCATGCCGTTCGCTCTCACCGGCGGCCTGTTCTGCCGCAACCCCCACACCGTCGAGCGCGTCGCCGCGCGCATCCCCGTGGGCAACCTGTACGTCAACCGCCACATCACCGGCGCGATGGTCGCCCGCCAGCCCTTCGGCGGCAACCGCATGTCCGGCGCCGGCGCCAAAGCGGGCGGCCCCGGATACCTGCTCGAGTTCGTGGAGGCCCGCGTCCTCAGCGAGAACGTCATGCGCCACGGCCTCGTCGTGTGATCGTCCGCGCGCAAGCGCTTGTCATTCGCCGTCGCGGGTTCTACATTTGTGAACGCGGGTATGTAAGTCCCGCCACAACTGAATAGCTGGTTCTCGGGCGCCGGCCGGTCACCCCGGACGGCGCCGAGGTCCCAGCCGGAGATCCCGGCGGGGCCGAGAGAAAGGCAGAGGCCTTGGCGACTGACATGACGATCGGCCCGCCGCGCGAGGAGATCCCTCAGGACGGCGAGCAACTCGAGCGCGACGACCGCGCCGCGCTGCTGCGCTACATGCTCCTGATGCGCGCCATCGAGGCGCGCGCGATGACGCTCTACAGGCAGGGCAAGGTGCCCGGCTCCTTCTACGACGGCTACGGCCAGGAGGCCGTGTCCGCCGGCGCCGCGTTCGCGATGGGGCCAGCCGACAGGCTGTGCGTGCTGCACCGCGACCTCGCCGCCCACCTCGTGCGCGGCGTCTCGCCCGCGCGCATCCTCGCCCAGTACATGGGCCGCGCCGGCGGCGTCACCGGCGGGCGCGAGGGCAACGTGCACTTCGGCGACCGCGCAGCTCGGTTGCGTGGGTATGGTCTCGATGCTGCCCGACATGATGCTCGTCGCCGCCGGCATGGCGATGGCGTTCCGCATGCGCCGCGAAGCGCGCTGCGCGCTCACCTGGGTCGGCGACGGCGCCACCTCGCGCGGCGACTTTCACGAGGCCATGAACTGGGCCGCCGTGCAGCGGCTGCCCGTGATCTTCGTGCTCGAGAACAACCAGTACGCCTACTCCACGCCGCTTCACCTGCAGTTCGCCGTGGACCCCGTCGAGCGCGCTCGCACCTACGGCTTCCCCGGGGTGCGCGTCGACGGCAACGACGTCGAGGCCGTGTTCGAGGCCACCCGCCAGGCGCGCGAGCGCGCGCTCGCCGGCGCCGGGCCCACCCTGATCGAGGCGGTCACGATGCGCATGCACGGCCACGCCGCCCACGACGACATGCGCTACGTGCCCGACGAGCTCGTCAGCCGCTGGCGCGAGCGCGACCCCATCGAGCGCCAGGAGAAGCGCGTCGCCGCGCTCGGCGTCGACGTGCGCACGCTGCGCGAGCACGTGGACGCGGAGGTCGAGCGAGCCGCGCAGGAGGCCCTCGCGCTCGAGATGCCGGACCCGCGCAGCGCGCGCGACGGCGTCTTCTGCGAGGGCGAGGCGGAGCCGCTCGGCGACGGGCGCGCGCCCTGGAGCCACTTCGCGGGTGCGCCCGTGCCGGACGCGCCCTGTAGCAGCCTCGAGGAGAGCGCGCATGCCTGAGATGACCTACCTGCAGGCGATCTCCGACGCGCTGCGCGAGGAGATGCGCGCCGACGAGCGCGTGTTCGTGATGGGCGAGGACGTCGGCGTGTTCGGCGGCGCGTTCAAGGTCACCGATTCCTTCCAGCAGGAGTTCGGCGCCGAGCGCGTGATGGACACGCCGCTCGCCGAGTCCGCCATCATCGGCACCGCCGTGGGCGCCGCCGTCGTCGGGCTGCGGCCCGTGTGCGAGATGCAGTTCGCCGACTTCATCTCCTGCGGCTTCGACCAGCTCGTCAACGTCGCCGGCAAGATGCACTACCGCCAGGGGCTCGCCGTCCCCATCACCGTGCGGCTGCCCTCCGGCGGAGGGTTCTCCGGCGGGCCCTTCCACTCGCAGAACCCAGAGGCGTGGCTCATGCACGCGCCCGGCATCAAGGTGCTCGCGCCCGCCACCGCCGAGGACGCCAAGGGTCTTCTCATCAGCGCCATCCGCGACCCCAACCCCGTGTGCTTCTGCGAGCACAAGCACCTCTACAGACGCATCAAGGGCGACGTCCCCGAGGGGCGCGAGGCCACGCCCATGTGCGCGCGCGTCGCGCGCGCCGGGACCGAGCTCACCGTGATCGCCTACGGCGCCATGGTGTGGAGCGCGCTCGAGGCCACCGAGGACCTCGACGGCGCCAGCATCGAGGTGCTCGACCTGCGCTCGCTCGTGCCGCTCGACGAGCGCGCCATCCTCGAGTCCGTCGAGCGCTGCTCCAAGGTGGTCGTCGTGGACGAGGCCAACGCCACCTGCGCCGCCGGCGCGCAGGTCGCCGCGCTGATCGCCGAGCGCGCCTTCGAGCACCTCGACGGCCCCGTCGTGCGCGTCGCCACGCCCGACGTCCCGATCCCCTTCTCGCCGCCGCTCGAGCGCGCCGTGCTGCCGCAGGTGAACGACATCAGGGAGGCTTGCCGTGAGCTCCTCGACTACTGAAAACGGCGCGCTCCACGCGACCGCCCCCGAGCCCGCGGGCGAGCTCGTGGACGTCACCATGCCCCAGATGGGCGTGTCCGTCGCCGACGGCACCGTCGCCGCGTGGCGCAAGCGCGTGGGCGAGCGCGTCGAGGCCGACGAGACCATCTGCGAGATCACCACCGACAAGGTCGACACCGAGATCCCCGCGCCCGCCGCCGGCACCGTCGCCGAGATCCTCGTCGAGGTCGATCAGACCGTCACCGTCGGAACCGTGCTCGCCCGCATCGAGGCCGGCGCCGGTGAGAGCACGGCGCGGCCCCGCGAGGCGGGCGGAGGCGGGGAGGCGAAGCCCGGAGAGGCCGGCGCCGGCGCGCATGCGACGCCCGGCCCCGCCGCCCGCAGCGCCCGCTACTCCCCGGTCGTGCAGCGCATCGCCATGCGCGAGGGCGTGGACCTCGCGCAGGTCGCCGGCACCGGGCGCGGTGAGCGCGTGCGAAAGCAGGACGTGCTCGCGTACATCGCGCGGCGGCACGAGCGCCGCGAGGACGCGACCGACGAGTCGCCGCCAGCCGCGCGCACCGCCGCCGAGCCGGCGCAAGCCGGCCATCAAACAGAGCCGCCCCTTCACATCGAGAGCCCGTACCGCGAGCCCGGCGCCGAGGAGGGAGACTCGGGCGAGCGCCTGTCGCGCATGCGCCGCGCGATCGCGCGCCACATGGTCTCCTCGCTGCAGACCGCCGCGCACTGCACCTCGGTGGTCGAGGCCGACTTCTCGCGCGTGCAGGCCGCGCGCGAGGCGCTCGGGCTCACGCACCTGCCGTTCGTCGCCGCGTGCGCCGTCGGCGCGCTGCGCGAGCACCCCGACTTGAACGCCACGCTCGAGGGCGAGCGGCTCACGCGCCACCGCGCCGTCAACCTCGGCATCGCCGTGTCGCTTGGCGCCGACGGGCTGATCGTGCCGGTCGTGCACAACGCGCACGAGCTCTCCGCGGAGGGCCTCGCCGCGCGCATCGCCGCGCTCGCCGCTCGCGCACGCGCGCGCGAACTCGAGCCGCGCGAGGTCCAGGGCGCGACCTTCACGATCACCAACCCCGGCGGCTACGGCACGCTCGTGTCCACGCCCATCATCAACCAGCCGCAGGTCGCGATCCTCGACCTCGAGGCGGTGGTGAGGCGCCCGGTGGTCGTCGCCGACGAGCGCGGCGGCGAGGCGATCGCGATCCGCCCGATGGCATACCTGTGCCTGTCCTGGGACCACCGCGCGCTGGACGGCGCGATGGCCGCGCAGTTCCTCGCGGCGCTGCGGCGCCGCATCGAGAGTTGGGAGGTACCCACATGACGAAGTCACGCACCCTCGGCGAAGCATCCGAGCGCGCCCGCGGCGGCGACGCATCAGAACACGAGCTGCTGCTCGTGCGGCGCGGCCCCCGCACCGGCGCCCACACGATCGTCGCCGTCCACTCCACCGTCCTCGGCCCCGCGCTCGGCGGCTGCCGGCTGTGGCGCTATCGGAGCCTGCCGCACGCCATCGACGACGCGCTGCGGCTTTCGCGCGCGATGACGCTCAAGGCCGCCGTCGCCAGGCTCGCGCTCGGAGGCGGCAAGGCCGTGATCTTCCCGCCCGCCGGGCTCGAGCTCACCGGCGCCTCCAGGCGCGCGCTGCTCGAGGACTTCGCCGAGACCGTCAACACGCTCGACGGCCGCTACATCACCGCCGAGGACGTCGGCACCACCGCATCCGATATGGGCGTGCTCTCGAGCCTCTCCGAGCACGTGGTCGGAGCGCCCGCGTACAGCGGCGGCAGCGGCGATCCAGGAGACTTCACCGCCGCCGGTGTGCAGGCCGCGATGCACGCGTGCTGCGAGCGGCGCTTCGGCTCGCGCGAGCTCTCGGGGCGCAGCGTCGCGATCGTCGGCGTGGGGCACGTCGGCGAGCCGCTCGCCCGGCGCCTCGCCGCGGCCGGCGCGCGGCTCGTGCTGGGCGACATCGACGCCGCCAAGGCCCCGCTCGCCGCCGAGCTCGGCGCGGTGTGGGCCGCTCCCGCGGACGCGCTGCGCGCCGACGTCGACGTGCTCGCGCCGTGCGCCATGGGCGGCGTGCTCGACGGCGCGCTCGCCATGCGCATGCGCGCCCGCGTCGTGTGCGGGTCCGCCAACAACCAGCTCGCCGAGGAGAGCGTCGCCGACATGCTCGCCGCACGCGGCATCCTCTACGCGCCCGACTTCATCGCCAACGCCGGAGGGCTCATCAACGTCGCGCTCGAGCTCACGGGCTATGACCGCGAACTCGCGCTCGGGCGCATCGCCGGCATCGAGAACGTGCTCGCAAACGTGCTCGACCACGCCGAGCACAGCGGCGCAACGCCGCTCGCCGCAGCGCTCGCGCTCGGCGAGGGCGTCGTCGCGGAGGCGCTCCTCGTATGAGGACCGCGCGGCCGGCAGCTCCCCCCGCTGCCGGCCGCGCCGCGCCTCAACCCGAGATTTCCACCGGCGAGGTGGCGAACGTGGCGCTCTTCACCGGTTTCACCTTCCCCGTCTTCGACTGCACGCCGCACGAGGACGCCCCCGTGAAGCTCTCGTAGATCCACGTGGACGATAGTGTCGCGGGACCTTCGAACGGGCCGCCCGAAAGCGTCGCCTGCATGCCGCCGAACGCCGCTTCGGAGATCGGCATCGTCAGGGCGCCCTTCGACGTGCCCACTTCCTTGGGCAGCCATTTGACCACGAACGACACCGACGAGGTGGTCGGTTCCGCCGACGCGCTCTGGAGCGCCGAGCACGTCAGTTCTTCGGTGCTCACGAGGTGCGCCGTGTAGCGCCCTCCTTCGGCGGCGCCGCCGCCGTCGCAGCCGCTCAGCACCCCTTTCACCGTGATGCTCTGCACGTGCGGCGTTTCTTCGAGCCCCGGCGTGAGTTTGATCGTGCCCGAGTTCTGTTCGCACGTCTCCGCCGCCTGCGTCGCCGGGCCGCCGCTCGAAGCTTCGATCGCGCCGCTCGGTTCGCTCGTACCTTCCACGTCGGTGCTCGTCACCGTGACCACGTACGTCGTGTTCGTTTCCAGCGGGCCCACGATCGCGCCCGTGCCCGTGCCCTGCACCGTCGTGCTCAGCACCGGAGCGCTCGAGCCGACCGGCGTGGCGGTGACCGTCGAGGAGGTGATCATCGCGGCGGTTTCAGCGGCCGCCGTCCATTGCACCTGAAACTGCCTCACGACCTGCTCTTCGGCGTTTTCGAACGTCGAGAGCGTCGCCGTCACGCCCGCCGGCGGCGCCGGTGCCTGCAGCGGCGGTTCGCCCGTTTGGAGCCACGCCGACGTGCCCGTGTTGTAGACGCGGTCGCCGTGCGAGTCTTCGGCCGAGAACGTGCCGCTCACTTCCGCCGCGCCTTCCAGGCGCGCGAAGCTGCGCGTGTCGCCGAACCAGTCCCATTCCACCGACGCCCACGCCGAGTACGTGGTGGTTTTGTAGCCGCCGCCGCGGCCGCTTCCGCCGCAGCGCGTCTGCATGTACACGTCGCCGACCGGGTGGCCGCCCGCGGCGAACCCCGTCGCGTACGCCTGCTCCTGGATGCCGCCGCAGGAGTGCCCCAGAATCGAGAATGCCGCCCCCTGGCTGAGGAGGAGCTGCGTCGCTCCCGCCGCCGCCGCGGGTGCCGGCGCGGCCACGGCGAGCCACAACAGCGCAGCGGTCGCCGTGCTTCCCAAGACGCCTCGTCTCATATGCCGAACCCCTCTCTCAAAGGTGCGTTGACCGTTGGAGATGCAAATTAGGCGAGACATCACACCGGATCGATGAGGATCCCCTCATCTGCGCGGCGCTCGGGTAGTTTTCACGGACATGCGCGCGCGCACGACCCCGCCGGGCCTCCGATGAACGTCCAGGCGCCCGTGCTGCGGATGCCGCAGGAGCTCACCGCGGAGTGGCTCGCGGACGCGCTCGGCTCGGGCCCCGTCGAGGCCTTCGAGGTCGAGCCGATCGGCACCGGGCAGATGAGCGAGAGCCGGCGCGTGCGCCTGCGCTACCGCGGCGCGCCCGCCGGGCCCGCCGGGCCCGCCAGCGTGGTCCTGAAGACCGCGTCGGCCGACGACACGAGTCGCGCCACCGGGGTGGGGCTCGGCATCTACGAACGCGAGGTGCGCTTCTACCGCGAGCTCGCCTCGCGGATCAGGGGCCCGCTCGCGCGCTGCCACCTCGCGCGCATCGACACCGGCGAGGGCTGGTTCACATTGCTGCTCGAGGACGTCGCTCCCGCCGTGCAGGGCGACCAGATCGCGGGCTGCGACGTCGCTCGCGCCCGGCTCGCCGCGCACGAGCTCGCGCGCCTGCACGCCCCCGTGTTCGGCGACCCGCAGCTCGGCGCCACCCCGTGGCTGAACCAGCCGAGCCCGCTCGACCAGGCCGTGCTCACGCAGCTCTACGCCGCATTCCGCGAGCGCCACTCCGAGCGTGTCTCCGCCGAGCACCTCGCGGTGTGCAGCCGCTTCGTCGCGAGCCTCGACGGATGGTCCGCCGAGCGCACCCCGCCGCTCGGGCTCGTTCACGGCGACTACCGCCTCGACAACATGCTGTTCGGCGCCGGCGACGGCGCGCGGCCGTTCGTCGTGGTCGACTGGCAGACCGTCGGCTGGGGGCCCGTGATGACCGACCTCGCGTACTTCCTCGGCGGGTCGCTCACCGTCGCCGACCGGCGCGCCCACGAGCGGGAGCTCGTGCGCGAATACCACGACGCCCTGCTCGCGCACGGCGTGCGCGGCTTCGGTTTCGAGGAGTGCTGGCACGGCTACCGCCGGCAGTCGTTCCTCGGCCTCGTGATGACGATCGCGCCCGCCATGATCGTGCAGCGCACCGAGCGCGGCGACGAGATGTTCCTCGTCACGCTCGCGCGCTACGCCCAGCAGGTGCTCGACCTCGACGCGCTCGAGCTGCTCCCCGAGCCGGGGGCCGGGAGGCCGCCCGCGCTTCGCCCGGGACCCGCCGAGGAGGCCGCCCACGAGCACGGCCCCGAGCAGCTGTGGAACGAGAGCTGGTACTTCGACGCCGTCTCGCGCGATCAGCGGCTCGGCATGTACACGCGGCTCGGCCTGTACCCCAACCTGGGCGTCGCGTGGCTCACAGCGATCGTGTGCGGGCCCGGGCGCCCCACCGTCGCGCTCGTGGACTTCGCCGCGCCGCTGCCGCGCGGCGGCGGGCTGACCATCGAGCGAGGCGGCGAGCTGCTCGCAGAGCACGAGTGCGAGGCGCCGCTCGAGCGCTTCCGCGTGCGCCTGCGCGGCCCCGCCGAGTCGTTCGCCGACGCCTCCGCGCTGCTGCGCGGCGAGCGCGGCGAGCCCATCGAGCTCGCTTTCGACCTCGTGTGGGACACGCACGGGGAGCCCTACGCCTACCGCGCCGCCACGCGCTATGAGATCCCCTGCCACGTGTCCGGGACCGTGCGCGTGGGGGAGGAGCAGATCCAGCTGAGCGGCGCCGGGCAGCGCGACCACTCGTGGGGCACCCGCGACTGGTGGGCCGCCGACTGGATGTGGTCCGCGGGGCAGCTCGAGGACGGCACGCGCCTGCACGGCGTCGAGTTCCGCATCCCCGGCGCCGTGCCCGTCGGCGTGGGCTACGTGCAGCCGCCCCACGGGCCGCTCGCCGAGCTCGATTCCGTGCGCGCCACCGAGCAGGCGCGCGACGACGGGCTGATCGCCGGCGCGAGCATCTCCTACGGCGAGCTCGAGGTGCGCTTCGAGCCGCTCGCGTTCGGGCCGCTGCGGCTCACCTCGCCCGACGGGCGCATCTCGCATTTCCCGCGCGCGATGTGCGCCCTCACCGCCGCCGACGGCCGGCGCGGCGCCGGCTGGGCGGAGTGGAACCGAAACCAGCCGCAACCGTGAGGCGCGGCGGGCGGGCGGCGCGCTCGCGCCGCCCGCCCGTGGCCGCCACCGGCCGCTTTGCTCAGAGCTGTTCGGAGAGCGCCGCCGCCTGCAGCGTCCCGATGCCCGTGCAGTAGTCGTAGCCCGCCATCGCCGCGCAGCCGCCGTTGGTTCCGAGCGTCACGTCGCGGAAGCCCTTGACCGGCTGCGGGCTCGACGCCGCCACGTACACCGGGCCCGTCGGCGCGCTCTCCACCGTCGCGGGGTTCACCGCGTTATAGAGCTCGTAGAAGTCCAGCTGCGCGAGCCCCAGCTTGTTCGCGTGCGCGCTCTGCACGCTCGCCCACAGGCCCATCGTCAGCGGGCTCGCCACGCTCGTGCCGCCCACGCCCTCCGGTTCGGTGCCGGGGGTGTCGCCCGCGTACACCAGGTACGGGGTGTTGCCGTCAGCCAGCGCCGCCACGTCGGGCACCCCGCGGCCGCCCTGGTTGGTGAACTCCCACGCCTGGCCCGCGGTGTTCGCCTGAAGCGTCCACGGCGCCGCCGTCTCCCACGGCGAGATCCCGCCGCCGCCGCCGATCCACGCGAGTTCTTCCTGCACGTCGCCTTCTTCGCTCGCCACCAGCGTGGTGCCGCCCACCGCCGTCGTGTACTCGCCGTCCGCCGGCCAGCTCACGCCCGGAGGGCCCTCGGGCACGCCCGTGGACGCGCCCTCGGGGCACGCGTAGCCGTTGTCGCCCGTCGAGGCGAACATGCTCTGGCCCTGCAGCGCGCCCTCGGCGAGCACCTCGTCGGTGGTCACCATCGCGCCGTCCAGGAACGCGATGTAGTCGCACTCCCCGAGCGACGCCGACAGCGCGCCGCCAGCTTGTGCGGCCCGCGCAGGCCGCACGACATCACAACTATGCGTGTTCTCACCAGGTCCCCCGAGGTGACGAATCATTCGAGGCCGCCACGCGGCCCCCCCGACATGAGTCCGGGGATACCCGTGCTCGCGGGGTCTAAACACGCGCTGCCCCGGGACGCCCGTGCGCCCCGGGGCCGTTGCGCACCGCTACGGTTTGGTTCTGATCTCGAGCGGTTCTTCGTTCGTGATCGTGTCGGTGCTCGTGAACTGCGACGGGCCGTACGGGCCGCCGCCGACCGAGGATTCGAGCACGTCGAGCGGTTCGCCTTCGAATTTCTGCACGTTCTGGCGGTCTTTGGCGCCCACGAACTTCTCCACGAACGTGGGGCTCATTTTGTTGATCGGCGTCGTCGTGCCGATGACCGATCCTCTGACCACGACGTTGGTCGAACCGCATTTGAATTCCATGAACGGACCCGACACCGCTTCGAGGCTCGTGCCGACTTTCCCCGGGTTTTTGATGAACCCGTACAGGCTCCGCAGTTCGGAGGTCTGCACCGTTCCCGGGGCGAGGCTGCCGGTCGTGCATTTCTGGCCGTTCGATTCGCAGCCGACAAAGGTGATCGTCTCGCGGTCTTCCGATTCGCCGTTGTAGATGCCGCTGTCGGTGTCGCTCGTGCAGCGCATCATGATCGCGCCGCCCGTCGTCTCGTACACGCTCGCGCCCTCGCTGGAGGTGAAGTGGTTTTTGACCGCTCCGCCGAACCATTCGTAGTTGCCGTTCGGCACTTCCGCGGTGTCGCACGCGGCCGTTTTGTATTTGCCCGTGCCTCTCGCCACTTTCAGGCAGCGCCCGATGCCCGGGAACTCGCGTTCGGAGCCCGCCGTCACCACTTCGTCGCCTTCGTCGAAGCCGCGCACGTAGTCGTTCCCGCTGACGCTCAGCGTGCCGCCTTCTTTGGAGGCGAGTTCGCCCGAGCCTTCCCCGAATTCCTCGAACGTCGGTTCGGCCGTGCCCGGCCTGTTCACGACCCGCGGCGTGAGCGTGCCTTCGAAGGTGCGCTGCAGTTCTCCGCAGCGCACCGTCAGCTGGATCCCGGTGGTGGCGTCGAGGATCACGCCCGTGCCCGCGATCGCTTCCTGCAGTTCCGAGGGCCACGGCAGGCCCGAGGCCGTCACCTGAGCTCCCGGGCATGCTTCGGAGGAGCACTCGTACAGGTCGAACAGGACCGTTTCGTCGAGGCCCGCGCCGCCGCCAAGCGGGTTCCAGATGTTGCCGGCGTCGGACTTCTTGCAGCTCACGTCTCCGAGCGGGGTGTGGAAGGTGAGACGGCCCCACGAGACGGTCTGGGCCTTGGGTTCTTCGCCGAGCAGCTGCCCGTTGCTGTACCAGTGCGGGAACAGCTGCGGCTGGCCGGAGCCCGAAGTGAGGGTTTCGTCGCCCGGCGGGCCCGTGAGCGTGTCGTTGCCGAGCACGTTCGTGGTGTCGCCTCCGAAGCCGCTCTGAACGAGAGCGCCCGTGGCCGAGGTGAACGTGAGCACGCTCGCCGAGAGCGTCGGCGCGAGGGTGCCGGTGAGCGTCTCGAGCACGCTGCCTCCGCTGCACTTCAGTTCGATGTCCACGCCCGAGATTTCATCGCGCGAGCCCGGCAGCAGCAGGGTGTGCCACGGCAGCGCGTGCGGGATCGCTTCGGGCGTCCCGCTTCCGCACACCGGCGCGTTGTTGTGCCCGCCCGTGGGGATGAAGCAGCCCGAGAACGTGACCTGCGTCAGTTCGTCTATGCCGGGGCCGCCGCCCGCCGGGTTTTCGACGGTGTCTTTGTCGGTGATCGTGCACGTCACTTCCGATTCCTGCGCGACCACGTAGCGAAACGTGAGCGTCCCGCTCGTGGCAGCCGTCTCTTTGACGCCTTCTTTCAGGAGCGTGCCGTTGCTGTACCAGTGCGGCGGGCTTTCCGCCCGTGCCGCCGCCGGCATCGCCACGAGCACCAGCGCCAGCGCGAGCGCGACGTATGCGGCCCGTGCGGTGGGCCATGCTGCCTGCATCCTCATCTCTGCCCCCTTGTCGTGTGATCCGCGGCCCGGGTCCGCGCGCGTGCGCGGCCGCTTGCCGCGGACCATGTCGCGGCCCCCCTTGGCCGCCAGCGCCACCCTAGCCCGCGGCGCGCCGCGCTGCGAGCGATTGGCGTGCCGATCGGCACGATAAATCCCGCATATTGCGTGGATTTCCGCCATTCGAGACGGGCGCGCGCCCCGGCGCGCTCGCGGCCCGGCATGGCCTCTCGCGCAGGTTCAGTTTCTCGCTGTCATCGCCGATAGGTGTGCGAAATCAGCTCACGGCCGCCATGGCGAAACCTTTCGCAGCGTGAAGGCCTGGCGGCTCGCGCGTGCGCGCCGGTCTCCCGATGAGGATGCCGGCGCGGGTTTGGCGCAGCACCAACCGTTAGGAGAGCAAGAAATGCAAACGCACAAGCACGCCGCGCGCGGCGAAGAGGGCTTCACGCTCATCGAGCTGCTCGTGGTCATCCTCATCATCGGGGTCCTCGCGGCCATCGCGATTCCCTCGTTCCTCAGCCAGAAGAGCAAGGCCACCGACTCCTCGGCCAAGGAGCTCGCGCGCACCGCCGAGACCACCGCCGAGACGTACGCGACCGACCACGGGGGCGAATACACCGGCCTGTCGGTGGCGGAACTGCACGCGTACGAGCCGTCCATCCAGACTGCGTCGGGCAACGGCAACGCCTACATCTCCGGCGTGAGCGAAGTCGCGGCGAGCACCTACAAGGTGACCGCCACCGCCAGCAGCGGGCACACCTTCTCGATCAAGCGCGAAGCCAGCGCGCTCGTCAAACGCGAATGTACGCCCACCGGCCTCACCGGCTCGGCCGGAGGCGGCTGCCAGAACGGGACGTGGTGAGGGCGCCGCTATCCTGCACAACTCCGGCGCCGCCGGGGTGTTCGAGGGGAGAGAGGGATACATGAGTTCCGCCAGCCCAGCGATCTTTCGCGCCGCGTTAGCGGCGGCCGCGCTCGCGGCGTGCGCCCCGGCCGCCGCGGCCGGCGCGGGCGCCGCCGAAGCGAGCGCCGCCCAGTGCGTGATGCCCGAAATCGTGCGCGCCAGCCTCGCCACCGCCGAAGAACGCCTGCGCGCCGCCGGCTGCTCGGTGGGGGAGGTCACGCGCGTCGGCAGCAGGACCGTGCCCGAAGGCGACGTCGTGAGCTTCCCGGTCGCGGTGGGCGTGCACCTGCCCGCGGGCACCGCGATCGCGCTGGCCGTGTCCGCCGGGCCCGCGTGCACCGTGCCCAAGATCGGCTCGGCCACCACGCTCTCGAAGATCGGCAAACGCCTCGCCGCGGCCAACTGCAAGGTCGGCAAGGTCCGCTACACGCCGAGCTCCAAGCGGCGGGGCACCGTGCTCAGGCTCAACCCGGTCGCGGGCCACACGATCCCGCCCAAGGGCGCCGTGCAGGTGTACCTGTCGAGCGGCCACTCCTGAGGGCCGCGCGCGGCCCTCGGGCCGAAGCCGGCCCTCGGGCCGAAGCGCCGGGCCGATCTCGCCACGCGCCCCTACGATGCGCGGCATGGGCCGGCGCGTCCTCGTAATCGAGCACGAGCGCGACACGCCCGCGGGGCTGCTCGGCGAGTGGCTGGAGCGCCGCGGCGCCGACGTGCACACGCTCGAGATCGCCCGCGGCGCGAGCCACGACTTGGTCGGCTCCTACGAGCTCGTCGTGTCGCTCGGCTCCGAGGCCTGCGCCTACGACGACGCGCGCGCGTGGGTGCCGCGGGAGCTCGCGCTCCTGCGCGAGGCGCTCTCGGCGGGCACGCCCGTGCTCGGCATCTGCTTCGGCTCGCAGTTGCTCGCCCGCGCGCTCGGTGCGCGCGTCTCGCGCGCGGCCTCGCCGGAGATCGGGTGGCTCGATGTCGAAAGCGAGCGCCCCGAGATCGTCGCCGCCGGGCCGTGGTTCCAGTGGCATTTCGACACGTTCACGCCGCCGCCGGGCGCGCGCGTGCTCGCGCGCAGCCCGGCCGGGCCGCAGGTGTACGTGCACGGCGCGAGCATCGGCATCCAGTTCCATCCCGAGGTGGACGCCCGCATCGTCGAGGGCTGGACGCGCGGCTCGCGCGCGGAGCTCGAGGCGCACGGGGTGGATGCGGGCGAGCTGCTCGCGCGCACCGAAGAGCTCGCCGGCGCCGCGCGGGCGGCCAGCTGGGAGCTGTTCGAGGCGTGCCGCGCGAAGCTCGGGCTGCTGGGCGGGGGCGAGGGCCGCGAGCGCGACGGGGCGCGCGGCGCTCCTGAGGCGCCCGCCTCTCAGGGCGCCGCCGGGACGAGCAGCGCCGGCGCCGCCTGAGCGTCGAGCGCCGCCGTATCGAACCGCGGCTCCTGGAAGCGGCGCACGTTCCCGTACAGCGCCTCCATCTCGTCGAGCGGCTCGAGGAAGTTCACGCGGCTCGTGCGGTAGTGCATCGGCAGCACCCAGCGCGCGCCCAGCCGCTCCGCGATCCGTGCCGCGAGCGGCGCCCCGATCGTGGGGCCCGCGCCGACCGGCACGATCGCGAGGTCCACGCTCCCGAGCGCGGCCTGCTGCTCGGGGCGCAGGTCGCTCTGGCCGAAGTCGCCGAAGTGGGCCACGCGCACCCCGCCGAGCTCGAACGCGAAGATCGTGTTGGGGCCGCGTTCGGTGCCCGCGGCCTCGTCGTGCTCGGAGGCGACCGCGAGCACCTCGCCGACCGGCGAGTCGAGGCGCCCGGCGGTCGAGCGCAGCACCGGCGGATCGCCCTCGATCGCCTCCGCCGCGTTGTGGTCGAAGTGCTCGTGCGTGATCAGCACCAGGTCGGCGCGGACGCCCTCGATCGGCGGGTAGCCGAACTCGATGCCGCGCGAGGCGCCGAGCGCGGAGAGGTCGCCGAAGGGGTCGATGAACACCGACCTGCCGTCCGCCTCGAGGCGGAACGCGGACTGCCCGTACCACTCAACCTGCATGTTGCTCCTCTCGTAGTCGTTTGCGTGGACGGCCCGCGCGCACGCGCAGCCGCCGCGCCGGGGAGGGCTCGCCGCCCGCGCCGGCGCCGGGCCCGCCGCGCATCAGCGAGGCGGCCGCGGCCAGCAGGCATGCGCCGATCGCGAACGCGAACGACGCGTGCAGCCCCGTGCGGAAGGGAGCCGAGATCAGGTGCGGGAAGAGCGAGCGCCCCGTCAGCGCCGCCTGGTTCGCCGGGCTGAGCGCGGCCAGCGCGTGGCTTCCCAGGAGCTTCTGGATCGGGTTGTAGCCGAGGAACGCCGCGAACAGGATCGAGACGGGCGGCAGGTGCGCCACGCGCGAGGCCGTCGCCGCGCCGACCCCGTGCGCCTGCAGGCCGTGCCCCAGCGCCGCCGGCAGCGTCGCGGCGAGCCCCGCGATCATCAGCGTGAAGAAGATCCCGATCGAGAGCACCTGCGCCGAGTTCTGGAAGGTCTGGTTCATGCCGCCGCCCGCGCCCCGCTCGCCGGCCGGCAGGCTGTTCATCACCGCCGCGCGGTTCGGCGAGGCGAACAGCCCCATCGAGATCCCGTTGAGCGCGAGCACCACCGCGAACACCGGGTAGGAGAAGTCGGTCGGCAGGAGCAGCAGCAGGCCGAAGCTGATCGCCGCGCCGATCATGCCGCCGGTCGCGAACGGGCGCGCGCCGAAGCGGTCGGAGAGGTAGCCCGACGTGGGCCCCGCGATCAGCATCCCGATCGTCAGCGGCAGCATGTAGATGCCCGCCCACAGCGGCGTCTCGGTGAAGTCGATGCCGTGCTGGGGAAGCCAGATCCCCTGCAGCCAGATGATCAGCATGAACAGCAGGCCTCCGCGCGCCACAGCCGAGAGGAAGGTCGAGAGCGTGCCGAACGTGAACGCGCGGATGCGGAACAGCGGCAGGTGGAACATCGGGTCGCTCACGCGCCGCTCGATCGCCACGAACGCCCACAGCAGCGCCGCGCCCGCGCCGAGCAGCGCGAGCACGCGCGGGCTCATCCAGCCCGTCGAGTGCCCGCCGTAGGGGCGGATGCCGTACGTGATCGCCACCATCAGGCACACCAGCGAGACCGCGAACGTGGCGTTGCCCCACCAGTCGATCGGCCGGCGCCTCGGCACGCTTCGCTCCTGCAGCTTCAGGTACGCCCACACGGTGCCGAACAGCCCCACCGGCACCGAGATCAGGAACACCAGGCGCCAGTCGATCGGCGCCAGCAGGCCGCCCAGCACCAGCCCCACGAACATGCCGCTCACGCCGACGATGTTGTTGATGCCGAGCGCCATCCCGCGCTGGTTGAGCGGGAACGCGTCGGTGATGATCGCGGCCGCGTTGGCCATCAGGCAGGCGCCGCCCACGCCCTGGACGATGCGGAACACGATCAGGTAGGTCGCTCCCGCGCGGCCCGTCATCCAGTCCACCGTCAAGAGCAGCGACGCGACCGTGTAGATCACGAAGCCGAGGTTGTAGATGCGCACGCGCCCGAAGATGTCGCCGAGCCTGCCGAGGCTCACGATCAGGACGCTCGACACCACGAGGTAGCCGAGGATCATCCACAGCAGGTAGAAGCTGTTCGCGGGGACGAGCGGGTCGAGGTGGATGCCGCGGAAGATGTCCGGCATCGCGATCAGGGTTATGGAGGCGTCGAGCGTCGCCAGGAGGACCGCCAGCGTCGTGTTCGAGAGCGCGATCCACTTGTATCCGTCGTCTCGTGCAGCTATGTTCACCGAGCTCAATTATACAGGTAAACTGAACAGTCTCCCTGTATACTTTCGTCGCGATGGGGCGTGAGACCTCGGACCCCGCGCTGCTCGCAGGCGAGCTGCGCGTGGTGATCGGAAGGCTCGTGCGCCGCCTGCGCGCCGAGCACGGGTTCCCGCTGTCGCACGGCGCCGTGCTCGGGCGGCTCGACCGGGAAGGCCCGCAGAGCGTGAGCGACCTCGCGCTCTCCGAACGCGTGCGCCCGCAGTCGATGGCGCAGACCGTCTCGGACCTCGAGGGCGACGAGCTCGTGCTGCGCAGCCCCGACCCGGCGGACGGCCGCCGCGCGATCGTCGAGCTCACCGACCGCGGCAGGGTCGAGCTCGCCGAGGATCGCGAGCGCCGCGACGGCTGGCTCGCGCGCGCCATCGCCGAGGACCTCGACCACGAGGAGCTGGCGCTGCTCGCGCGCTCGGTCGAGCTGCTGCGCCGGCTCTCGGACTCGCGCTGAGGCGGCGCGCCGCGCGCACCTCCGGGCGCCCGCGTGCGCGTCAGGGCGCGGGCAGCGTGCCCGACAGCGCTTCGCGCCCCACCGCGCCGGCGATCTGCGCGAGCGCGCCGGCGCCCGCGGTGGTCCACGTGGCGGTGAACGAGCCGGCGGCGATGCCGGCGGAGCGCGTGGTGAGCGTGGCGATGACCGTTTCGCCGTCGGCGGCGATCGGCGCGGGTGACAGCGCCACCGTGCCGCTCACCGCCACGTCCGCGAGCAGCCTGTCGTTCTTCAACGTGAAGAGCCTCGCGCCGTGGCTCGCGGTGACCGCGCCGCCGTGCAGACCGTGGTCGAGCGAGGCTTCGGTCGCGCGGTAGCGCGCCAGCGCGTCGCCGGCGGTCGCGAGCGCGGCTGCGGCGAGGCGCAGCGCCTGGGCAGAGGGGCTCGTGCCGGGCGCGGGCTCGACGGGCGGCTGTTCGGAGAGCGAGGTCGCGTACACGCCCACAGAGCGCACGGGCGCGACCGCCGGCGCGCACGAGGCGTCGAGGGTCGCGAGCGCCCGCGGGCGGGCCACGAACTCGCGCACGAGCTCGTCGCCGCATTCGGTGTCGCCCTCTCCGACCACGTGCGTGGAGTTGGCGAGCTCGACGAAGCGCGCGTCTCCGCCGGTCTCGGCGAGCACCTTCGGCACGTCCCCCGGCGGCGTCCACGAGTCGAGCTCGCCGCCCAGCACGAGCACCGGCAGCGAGCTCGCCAGCAGCGGCTCGCGCCCGCTCGTGGGCGGCTGCGCGATCGTGGGGGAGGGCCAGTCGAGGCAGGCGGTGTAGGCCTCGGTGTTCTCGTCCATCGAGAGCCACTCGGCGATGGCGAACGGGCTGAACGTGGAGGCCGGCAGCAGCGCTTCGGCGGCGGCCAGTTCTTCGGTGCGGCGCGCGGGGGCCGCGGCCATGTTGAACAGCTGCGGGTAGTCCAGGCACGCGCTCGCCAGGTACAGCTCCACCGAGTATTCGCGCACCGGCAGCCCGAAGTAGGCCTCGTCCACCGCGAGCCGCTGCGCGTACAGCCGCAGCAGCGGGCCGGGGTCGCCGGCGATCAGCAGCGCCCGCGCCGCCGCGTCGAGCTCGCCGTAGACCGCGGTGTCCTCGGCGGCGTCGCTGACGAGGTTCACGAGCCCCGCCACGCCCATGCTCACGCGCCGCATCGCGCCTTCCGGCCCGGGCACGACGCCTTCGAGCGGCGCTTCGCGCAGCCGCTGCGCGAGCTCGCCGATTCGCTGCCACGGGGCGAGCGGCTCGGCGCTCGCGCACGCGGGCGAGCGTTCGCACGCCGCGGCGAAGTCGCCGGGCATCGCCGCGACCGAGCTGCGGTACCAGGGGTCGAGCCCGATCGTCTCGTACGTCGAGTCGAGCACGAGGCTGCGCACCATGCGCGGGAAGCGCGAAGCGAAAACCTGCGCGAAGAACGACCCGTAGGAGTCGCCGTACAGGTCGACCTTGCCGAGGCCGAGCGCTTCGATCACTTCCGCCATGTCCTGTGCGGCGGCCGCCGAGGTGAACAGGTCCGACGCGTGCACCCAGCCCCCGCCGGGGCTGCGCCAGCGGTGGTCGAGCTTTTCGGCGCACTGCGCCGCGACCGCGGCGAGCGGTTCGCCGCCTTCTTCGAAGTCCTGCAGCGCGCGGCAGTCGAGCGGCACCGACAGCCCCGTGCCGCGGTTGTCCACGGCGAGCATGTTGTAGCCGCGCAGCAGCGGCCCGTACATCGGCGCGTAGCCGAGCGGCGAGGGGAATGACGCGTATTCGACCGAGCCCGCCGACGGGTAGCCCGGCCCGCCCTCGACCGGCACCACCGTGCCCGAAGCGTGCCCGCCCGCGGGTGCGCTCGCGGGGTAGAAGCTATAGGCGATGGCGATGCGCGGGCCCGCCGCCGCGAGGTGGTCGAGCGGGACCGAGAGCGTGCCGCAGTAGGCCGCCGGCGCCCGGCCGCACAGCGTGAGGGTCTGCGAGCCCACCTGCAGCGTCGCGGGGCTCGCGGGCTGCGCGGACGCGGTGGGCGCCGCCGGCGCGCCGAGCGCAGGGGCGGCGCAGGCGAGCGGCGTCGCGCACGCGAGCGCGCCCGCGGCGCAGAGCGCCGCGCAGATCCGCGCCGCCCGCTCGCGCCTGCCGCTGCTCGTCCCGCACTCCCGCGCCCTCATGCGCGCACCGTCGGCTCCCTCCGTGGCCTCCTGCAGCGCGATCTTACGCCGCGCACGTACACTCCCGCGCGCCCCGGCCCACCGCATGCCCGCAACCGCCGATCGCATCAGCCTCGCCCGCCGCGCGCCATCCGCGCTCGCGCCCGCGTGCGCCGCGCTCGCGCCCGCGTGCGCCGCGCTCGCGCTCGCCCTCGCGGCGGGCGGCTGCGGGGTGGCGACCAACCAGGACGCGGTCACGTTCGTGAACGCGCGCAAGACGGCCGCGGAACGCGCGCGCACCGCGCTCGAGCAGGCCAAGGCCGCGTTCGAGGCGCTGCCCGCGCAGCCGCCGCGAAGCGATCTCGCGAGCCTGCGCCGCGTCGCGGAAACAGCGCGCGAACGCGTCAACCAGGCCCGCGCGGGCCTCCCCGCCTACCAGGCGGCCGAAGAGGAACTGCCGATCGCCGAAGACGAACTCGGCGTGGGCGCGAACGAACTCAACCACGCGATGCGCGAACTCGTGAGCTACGCGCAGTACCCCCGCAGCGCGGCGCTCGCGCTGTACCGCCGCTACATGCACGACGGCAGCGAACAGTGGAACAACGCCGTGATCGAGCTGTGGCGGCTCGCGCGCGTGCCCCACCCGCCGCTGATCGGCTGACGTCCTTCGCCGGAACGGCGGCTATGCGGCGTAGTCGGCCGGCGCCGGCGCGAGGCCGGGCTCGGCCTCCTGCGGCTCGACGCGGCCGCGGGGCATCCCGCGCAGCGCCACCACGAACGACAGCGCCATCACGCCGGCCATGATGTAGAAGACGGTCTGCGTGGAGTGCGCGAACGCGAGCTGCACCTGGTGCACGAGCGCGTGGGGCTCGTGTGCCGCGGTGCTCGAGCCGGGCGTCTGCGAGCTGAACGACGAGGCAGCGCGCTCGGCTGCCGAGCGCGGGACGCCCGAGCGCGTGAGCGCGTCGGTGACGTTCGTTTCGTTGCGCGAGATCAGGATCGCGCCGAGCACCGCGAGGCCGAGGCTCGCGCCGAAGTTTCGCGCGGTCTGGGTGATCCCCGTGACCTCGCTGTAGCTGGAGCTCGGCGCGCGGTTCACGGCGTCGGTGCTCGCGGGCGTCACCATGAAGCCGACGCCGCCGCCCGCGAGCATGATGTCCACCCACTGCTTGTTCAGCGACAGGTCGGTGAGCCGCCCGGCGAGCAGGTAGAAGCCGACCGCGCCGAGCGCTCCTCCGAGCACGAGCGGCAGCTTCGCGCCGCGCCGGTCGAGCAGCCGCCCGGAGATCTGCGACGTGACCACGAAGCCGAGGAAGAAATAGAGTATGTAGACGCCCGCGTTGCTCGCGCTCTTGCCGAGCGAAACCTGCGCATACACGCTCGCGAAGAAGAAGAACGGCACGAACACCACGGAGATCAGGCCGAGCAGCCCCGTCTCCGCGGCGAAGCCGCGGTCGCGGAAGATCTCGAGGCGCAGCAGCGGCTCGGGGCAGCGGCGCTCCCAGGAGATGAACGCCACCCCCAGCGCGAGACCCGCGACGATGCACGCCCACGTGCCCACGCTGCCCCAGCCCCACTCCGCCGACTGCTGCAGGCCGAGCACGATCAGGGCCATCGCCCCGGTGATGAGCACGGTGCCGCGGTAGTCGATCCTGCCCGGCGTCGCTTCCTCCGCGGGCTTCGAGCGCCAGATCAACAGCAGCGCGATGATCGCCACCGGCACGTTGATCCAGAAGATCGAGCGCCACGTCCACTGCGTGAGAAAGCCGCCCGCGATCGGGCCGATCGCGGTGAGCCCGCCGGAGATGCCGAAGAACACCGCCATCGCGCGGCCGCGCTCGCGGACCGGGAAGGCCGCCACGACGATGCCCACCGCCGCCGGGAACATGAGCGCGGCGGTCGCGCCCTGCAGCACCCGGAACACGATGATCCAGGCCTCCGCCAGCGAGCCCTTCGGCGTGAATCCGCACAACGCCGAGGTGAGGGCGAAGCCGAACACCCCGATCACCACCATGCGCCTTCGGCCGAGCACGTCGCCGAGCCTCCCGCCGAACGCGAACAGCGCCGACAGCGCGAGCAGGTAGCCGTTGATGATCCACTGCGACCCCGTCGCCGAGATCGACAGGTTCTTCTGCAATGAGGGGATCGCGATCGCGACGATCGTCTGATCGATGAACGTCATCGCCACCGCGAACACCATCGCGGCGAGAACGAGGTTCTTGTTACGGGAGCCGCTCACCGCCGAGCACGATACGCGTGCAGGCGCGTGTGTGCCGGTCCGTCGCCGCAGGCCTCGGGGCGCGCCGTGCCCGCTCGCGGTCCGACGGGCCGCGCGCCACGGCCCGCTCCTGCGCCGGCGGGGCGCCACGGGCTCGCACACCGCCGGCGGCGCGCCACGCCCGCCCTGGCGCCAAGGCGGCGCTCAGCAGAAGCCCGCGGCAACCCTGCGGAGGGTTGCGGGCATATGGGCGGCGCTGGTGCCGACGTGATGGGTGACATGAGCATGCACGAGCATCGCCCCATCAGAATCGGCCGCCACCGCGCGTGCGACCACGACGGCGCCGCCACGGGCCGTCTCGTGATCGAGGACGCCACGGTGAGGCACGAGATCACGTGCGAGCGCTGCGGGCAGACCCTGCGCGTGCTCGGCCGCGAGCCGTACAGCCCCAAGGCGCTCATCACCGTCGCCGCCTGAGCGCGGCCTCGCTACACGCCCGGCCCGCGAGGCGCCGGGGCCGTGAGCCGGGCCCGCAAGGCGCCCGGCGCGAAGCGTGCCGCGCCCTATCGTTGGAGGCATGGCGAAGGTGTGGCATCTCGACACGGAGACGAAGGGCACGGGCGCGCACGTGGCGCCGCTCGAGCGCGCCCGCGGCGGCGAGCGGCGCGAGCTCTCGACGCACGCCTTCAAGCGCCCGCCGCGCCCGGAGCGCGCGCCCGATCCGCCTGCGCCGAGGCGCTTCAAGGTCGTGGACGTGAGGAGCGCGCGCGTGCTCGCGGAGGACGTGGGGGCGCGCGAGGCGATCGAGCGGCTCGAGGGGCTCTCGAGCGTGCTCGACGCGCGTGTGTTCGTGCGCGCCCGCTCGGGGCGCTGGCGCCTGCTCACGCTCGCGGAGCAGCGCGCGCTGTGGGGCTTTCGCGGGCGTGCCTCCGAGCGCGGCGACGCCGGCGCTCGCGGCACCGCGGCAACCCCTGGCGGCGGCGAGCGGGCTGTGGGAAACACGCGCGAGGCGCCGGAGGCCCGCCGCGACGGCGTTCGGGCGGCGGCGGCGCGGGGCGCCCGCGGCTCCTAGGTACGCTGCGGCGCGGCTCGCGCATGCAGGCTAGGGGAGGCCCGCGGGCATACGGCGGGCCGCTTCCCGAGTGAACAAGAGGGCTGAGGCTATGTGCTATCTGACCTGTCCCCGCTGCGGCTTCACCGCCGAGGCACGAGGGCGCGAGAGCGCGATAGGCCGCTGCCCGCGCTGTGCGCGGGTGGCGCGCAGGCCGGTCGCGATGGAGCCCGCACGTCCGGGCGAGCTGACGCTGAGGCGCACCTTCGCGCGCGGCGGCGGGCAAACGCTGGCGCTCAGCGGAGAGCTCGACGCGCGCTCGGCGCCGCATCTCGAAGCGAGCGTGCTCGAGTTGTGCGCGCACGGCGAGCGCGAGCTCACGCTCCAGCTGAGCGGGCTCACGTTCATCGACTCGCGCGGGGTGCACGCGATGCTCCTCAGCCGCAAGCGCTGCGAGGGCTACGGCTGCGCGCTCTCGATGGTGAACGGCAACGTGCCGGTGACGCAGCTGAGCGAGCTCGCGGGCTTCGGAGCGGCGCCGCCGCTGGTGGCGGTTGGAGCCTGACGCGCGGATGCTGGTCGTCTTCTACGACGCCGATTGCCGCGTTTGCGCGTGGCTGCTGCTCGAGCTTCTGCGCCTCGACCGCCGCCGGCAGCTGTGCCCCGCGCCGATCCAGGGCCGCGAGGGCGAGCGCGCACTCGCCCACATGGCGCCGGAGCAGCGGCTGCGCTCGTGGCACGCGCGCGACGCGGACGGACACATGATCTCGGGAGGCGCGGCGATCGCGCCGGTCCTGCGCACGCTGCCCGGCGGAGCGCCGCTGGCCGCCGCCAGCGCGCGCTTCCCGCGCTCGAGCGAGCGCGCGTACCGGTGGGTGGCCGGCCACCGCTCGCTGCTCGGCCACGCGATACCGCGGCGCAGCATCGAGCTCGCGCCCGCGCGGCTCGAGCGCGTGTGCGCGGCGGCGCGCACGCTGTAGCGGAGCGAATGCGAGTGCGGCGTGCAAGGACACGTGTAAAGGGTTGGCGCAGGCCGGCCGATGCTCCCTACGTGGGAGTCTCGAGCGGCAGCCGCCTGGCTTCAGATCCGGCGCTTTCGAGCGCGCAGCATGCCGCCGCCGCGGCGCTGCGGGAGATTCCCGACGCGCTCGTGATCGCCTTCGACGAGGAGCTGCGCTTCCTGCTGACCGCAGGGCAGGTGCTCGAGCGGCTGGGCGAGCCCGCGCGCTGCGAGGCCGGCCGCCCGCTGCAGGGCGCGATCGCCCCGGCGCTGTGGCCCGAGCTCGAGCCGCTGCTGCGCTCGGCGCTCGACGGCGAGACGCGCTCGCGCGAGATCTGGACCGACGAGCGCGGGCACTGCCTGATGGTCGACGCGGGACCGCTGCCGGCGGGCATCGACGCCGCGCCGCGGAGCGGGCGCGCGGGCATCGCGGTGCTGCTCGACGTCGACCGGCCGCAAGCACGCCGAGGCCGTGCGCAGGCCGGGCGAAGGCTTCGAGGTGGTCTTCGAGCACGCGCCCTCGGGCATGGGGCTGCTCGACAACGAGGGCCGCTGGCTGCTGGTGAACCGGGCCTGTGCGACATCACGGGCTACACCTCCGACGAGCTCATCGGCAAGCGCTTCGACGGCATCATGCACCCCGAGGACGTGGGCAACGACCTCGTGGAGCGCGCGCCGGCTGGTGGCCGGCGAGTACCGGCGTTCCAGGTCGAGAAGCGCTACTTCGACGCCGCCGGCGAGGTCGGCAGCGGCGATCCTGTCGATGTCGCTGGTACGCGACATCGACGGCGCGCCGCTGCACTACATCGTGCAGCTACAGGACATCTCCGAACGCAAGGAGCTCGAGCAGCAGCTGCGCGGCCTGTCGGACCACGACGAAATCACGGGCCTGCGCAACCGCAGGCTGTTCGAGTACGACCTGCAGCTGCAGATCGCGCGCTCGCGCCGCTACGACGAGGTGGCGGGGCTGCTGGTGGTCGATCTCGACGACTTCGGCCGCATCGACGACGCCTACGGCCTGGGCGCGTGCGAGGAGATGCTGCGGGCGGTGGCGCGCGCCCTCACGCGGCGCCTGCGCCAGACCGACCTGATCGCGCGCCTGCGCGCGGCGACGAGTTCGCGGTGCTGCTCGCGCACGTGGACGACGAGGGCTCTGGCGCGTCGTAGCCGACGGCCTCGAGCGGGTGGTCGCGGCGTGCCTTGTGGACCTCGGCGACGAGCGTCGTCCGCCCGCGCGCGAGCATCGGCGCGGTGCTGATCGACGCGCGCACGGGCACCGCGGGGGCCGCGCTGGAAGCCGCCTCGCGCTCGATGCTCGAGAGCCGCGGCGACTGGCCGCCAAGCCGCGCTGAGCGCTCGAAGCGACGCCCGCCCGCGCACGCGCGCCGCGGACACGCGCATCGGGATCTCGCCGCCGCGCCGAATACGCTGAGCCAATGAAGCCCGGCGAGCGCCTCGCCGTGATCGATCTCGGCTCGAACTCGTTTCGGCTCGTCGTTTTCACGGCGGGCGAGGGCTGGTGGAAGCGCACCGACGAGATCTACGAGCCGGTGCGCATCGGCGAGGGGCTGGTGGCGAGCGGCGCGCTCGGCGAGGAGCCGATGGCGCGCGCGCTGGCGACGCTCGACGTGTTCGCGCACTTCTGCCGCGCGAGCGGCCTCGGCGGAGGCGCGGTCGACGCGGTCGCCACCAGCGCGATCCGCGACGCCGAGAACGCCGAGGAGTTCCTGGCGCGGGCGCGCGAGCGCTTCGGGCTGCCGATCCGCGTGCTCAGCCGCGAGGAGGAGGCCCGCTACGGCTACCTCGCGGCGGTCAACTCGACGACGCTCGCCGACGGCTGCGTGCTCGACCTCGGCGGCGGCTCGCTGCAGCTCGTGCGCGTGGCGCGGGCGCCGCGGCGCGCGAGTCGGGCTCCTGGCGGCTGGGCACGGTGCGCATGAGCGAGCGCTTCCTGCCGCCCAACGGCCCGGCCAAGCGCCGCCAGCTCGAGGAGCTGCGCGAGCACGTCGCCGGCGGAGCTCGACGGGCGCCGAGTGGCTGCCCGGCGCAGGCGCGGCGGCGGGCCGGCGCCTCGTCGGCATCGGCGGCACCGTGCGCAACCTCGCCGCGGCGGCGCAGCGCGCGGCGGGGCTGCCCTCGAACGGCGTGCAGGGGATGGTGATCGAGCGCGACGCGCTCGACGAGCTCGTGCGAGCGGCTCGCGGCGCTGCCGGCGGCCGAGCGCGCGAGCGTGCCCGGGCGTCAAGCCCGCGCGCGCCGACCTGATCCTGGCCGGCGCGGTGGTCGTGCAGGGCGTGCTGCTGCGCGCGGCGGCTTCGACGGCATCGAGACGACCGAGGCGGGGCTGCGCGAGGGCGTGTTCTTCGAGCGGCTGCTCGCGGGACGGGCGCTCGCGACGGGCGGCGCGCCGCTGTTCGAGGACGTGCGCCGCGCGAGCGTGCTGAACATGGCGGCGCAGTACCAGCGTCGACCTCGAGCACACGCGCCACGTGGCGCGCGCTCGCGCTCGGCATGTTCGACGAGCTCGCGCGGCTCGGGCTGCACGACGGCGACCCGCGCGAGCGCGAGCTGCTGTGGGCGGCGAGCATGCTGCACGACATCGGCATGTCGATCGACTACGACGACCACCACAAGCACTCGCGCTACCTGATCCTCAACGGCGGCGCTGCCCGGCTTCGCGCCGGTCGAGATGGCGATCATCGCGCAGGCCGCGCGCTACCACCGCAAGGGCATGCCCGAGCCCGGGCCCGCTGGCGGCGCTGTTCGGCGAGGGCGACGTCGAGCGCCTCGACCGCTGCGCGGTGCTGCTGCGCCTCGCCGAGGATCTCGAGCGCTCGCGCGACCAGCTCGTGCGCGGCACCGACATCGAGCTCGACGACGGCGAGGTCGCAGCTGCGGCTGATCGCCGAGGGCGAGTCGGCGGTGCCGCGCTGGGCGGCCGAGCCGCGAGCGCGAGCTGTTCGCGCGCGCGTTCCACCGCGAGCTCGAGCTCGCGGCGGTGGCGCCTGAGCGGCCCGCGCACGCCGCGGGCGCGGGCGCCCGGACCGACTAGCGGCTACGCCTTCGCGAGCGCGCGCGCCCGGCCCGCAGTCGAACAGCACCAGCGCCGTACGGCGTAATCGGTCGGGCGCTGTTCCAGTCGTTCGGGCTGACGATCTTGCAGGCAGGCCGCAGCACGGCGTGCGGTGGCGCCGTTGCCGCCGCGCGAGGAGAACTCGCCGCCGAGCAGCACGTAGCGCGCTTCGCCGCGCGCCACAAGCCGCGCGAGCCCGCGGGCCGTCGAGCGTCGGGATCGGTGCCGCTGTAGCCGGCGAGCGCGCCGGCTTGCAGCCCGAGCAGGATGTAGCGGCGCGGCGGTGTCGGCGGACGTCGGTGAGCAGCGCGAAGCGCGTGCGCGCGGCTCGTGGCGCGCGACGTAGGCGAGCAGCGCGTGGTCGGAGCCAAGGGTCGTTCGGGCTCAGCGCCGATGCCGCCGGGGCCGGCCGCCGGCTTTGGGCCCGGCCGCCGGGAACGTGCCCTCGACGGGCGCGAGCCAGGTCGTGGCGGCGTAGGCGGCGGGGGCGACGAGCAGCGGCACAGCGCGAGCGCCATGCGCCGGCGCGGCGGCGCGGCGCAACGCGAGCATCGCGCCCGACGCCCAGCGGCGGTGCCGCAGAGCAGCAGCGGGATGAACCAGCCGAGCCAGTAGTCTCGCGGTGCAGGAACAGGACCTGCACGGCGAGCGTGGCGAGCACGGTGAACGCGGCGAGCGAGAGCCCGCCGAGCCGCACCCAGCCTCGCCTGCGCGAGAGCCCGACGAGCGCCCAGGCGCCGGCCCCGACCATCGCGCCGGTGCCGGGCGCGAGCGCCGAGGACGTAGTAGGGATGCACGATGCCCTTGGAGAGGCTCAGCACGACCGCCTCGACCAGGAACCAGCCGCCGAACGCGATCAGCGTCGCCAGGCGGCGGGTCGCGGCGCCGCGCGCGAACCGGGGCTGTGGCGCTCGGCGAGCAGCAGCAGCGCGACGGCGAGCAGCCCGAAGAAGGCGAACGGCAGGAGCCAGCCGGCCTGGTCGCCGAGCGAGTGTCGAACAGCCGCACCGGGCCGGTGGGCCCGCCGAACGGCGATCGGGTTGTGGCGGCGGCCGTTGGGCGCAGCGGCGGCGCGTGCGGGCGGGGCGCGTGCGCTTTGCATGCTTGTGCGCGGAGCAGCGATCCTCGCGCCGCGGCCGCACGGGGACCTCGCCGGGGCCGCCCGACTGGCCTTCGACGCGGCCGAAGCCGTTGTAGCCGAACGTCAGCCCGAGCTCGGTGTTGTTCGTCGAGCTGCCGACGAACGGCCGCTTGGAGGCGGGCGTCGCTTCGACGTACGAGCATCCACGAGAACGACACGACGCGCCATCAGCGCGCCCGCGACGAGCAGCTGCGCGGCGCGGCGGCGCGGCGAGCCGGGCGCGCACGCGAAGTACGCGAGCGCGATCCCGGGCACGCACGAGGATACGCGGCGAGCGTCTTCGTGTTGAACGCGAGCCCCACGAGCACGCCGCTGAGCAGAAGCGAGCGCCAGCGGCCGGTTTCGCAAGCGCGCAGCACCGCGCCGCAGGCGAGCACCATCAGCAGGATCAGCAGCGGGTCGACGCCGTTCGTCGCGCGAGACCGCCACGAACGAGGGGAACACCGCGAGTGGCGAGCGCGGCGCCGCAGGGCGGGCCAGCGGGCCGAGCCTGCGCGAGAGCGATCGCGGTACAGCGCTGCGACCGTGATCACGCCGATGATCGCCTCCGGCAGCAGCAGGCTGAGCGGCGAGAAGCCGAACACCTTCGCGCTCGCCGCCTGCACCCACAGCGCCGAGCGGCGGCTTGTCGACCGTGACGAAGCCCGCCGGGTCGAACGACACGAACAAGAAGTTGTGCAGCGAGCGCAGCATCGACTTGACCGCGGCCGAGTAGAAGATGTTGGCGTAGCCGTTCTTGGCGAGCCGGTGCGTGTTGAGCACGGCCGAGGTCGCGAGCACGCCCGCGAGCACGAGGTGGTGCGCGTGAAGCGCGCGCGCGGCG
This sequence comes from uncultured Solirubrobacteraceae bacterium, assembly GCA_963813685.1. Lineage (GTDB taxonomy): Bacteria > Actinomycetota > Thermoleophilia > Solirubrobacterales > Solirubrobacteraceae > Palsa-744. The sequence continues at coordinate 79,090 of CAWEZQ010000001.1, read as the reverse complement.
CGCCGCAGCGGGCCCGGGCGCTCGCCGGCGGCGCCGTCGGGCGGCGCTCCCGGGGGCGTCGGAGGCGGCGCTCCCTGCGGCGCTGCGGGCGCAGCGGGCGCGCCGCCCTCGCCGCCCGCACCGGTGGCGCCGGGGCGAGGCGCCTCGACGGCGGGCGCGTCGTCCGCCGCGCCGGCGGGTTCGGCGGCTGGGTGTTCGGCGGTGTCGGTGGGCTGCGAGGGGTTCATCTGGGCTGGGGTGCTCGCGTCGGGTGCGCGCGGCCTCTGCTCGGCCGAGGCTGCGCGCGGGCCCTCATGTCAGGAGAGAGCTTCGAGCAGGCGATCGAGGTCGCGCTCGTCGTTCCACGCCCCGACCGACGCTCGCAGCCAGGGACGCCCGGGAATGTTGCGGATGACCACCCCCTGCTCGGCGAGGTGCAAGCGCTCGCCCTCGGGATCGGGGCTGGTGAACGACACGAGCGTGCTGTGTCCGCGCGGCGCGGGCTCGCGGCCGGCGCTCGGCCAGCCGGCTCGGCGAGCTGGGCGGCGAGCGCTGCGGCGCGCTCGCGCACCGCCGCCCAGCCGGCCGTCCTCGAGCACGCTCGGCGGCGGCGAGCGCGCAGGCGAGCGCCTCGGCGCTGAGCGACGGGCGTGTCGAAGCGGCGCGCGTCGTCGTGCAGCTTCGCGGCGAGCCCGTCGTTGGCTTCGGCGAGGTTGCCGTAGCCGCGGCGCGCGACCGCGAGGCGTTCGCGCAGCTCCGGGCGCACGTACAGCATGCCGGTGCCGTCGGGGCCGCACATCCACTTCTGCCCGGCGCCGGCGTAGGCGTCGCAGCCGAGCGCGTTCACGTCGACCTCTACCGCGCCGACGCCCTGCGCGCCGTCGAGCAGCACGGGCACGTCCACGCCGGCGAGCTCGGCGGGGGCGAAGCTGCCGCTCACCCAGCCGACGTGCGAGCACGCCACCAGCCGGGTGCGCGGGCCGACCGCTTCGGCGACCTCGCGCGAGCGGCACTTCGCGCACGTCCACTCCGCGCAGCTCGCGCGCGGCACCGAGCGCGCCGAGCAGGCCCGGGTGCTCCTCGTCGCTGGTGATCGATCTCGTCGCCGTCGGCAGAGCTCGAGGCCGGCGAGCACGCTGGCCATGCCTTCGGTCGTGCAGGTCGTGAGCGCGACGTCGGCGCGCCTGCGCGCCGAGCGCGCGCGCGTACGCGGCGCGCAGCTCCTTGCCGAGCTCGGAGCGCCGCTCGAAGTGCTCGCGCGCGCGGCCGCGCTCGCCCTCGCGCCGAAGCTCCTCGCAGGCCGCGCCGATCGCGCGCGCGGGCAGCGGTCCGTCGGTTCCCGCGTTGAGATACGCGAGCCGCTCCAGCACCGGGAACTCGGCTCGCAGCGCGGTCAAGCTCCACAAACGGCGAGAATACCCGCATGGCCAGCGTCAGCAAGGAAGTTCCGCTGTGGACGCCGTCGGCCGAGCAGGCGGAGCGCACCGAGATGGCGCGCTTCATGCGCTGGGCGGGCGAGCGCCGCGGCGCTCCGTTCTCGGGATACGACGAGCTGTGGCGCTGGTCGGTGGACGAGCCTCGAGGACTTCTGGGCGGGCGATCTGGGAGTTCTGCGGGGTGCGCGCGTCGCGCCCGTACGAGCGCGTGCTGGCGTCGCGCGAGATGCCGGGCGCGCGCTGGTTCGAGGGCGCGGAGCTCAACTACGCGGAGAACCTCCTGACGGGGCGCGACGCGGCGGCGCCGGCGGTGCTGCACAGCTCGGAGCTGCGCGAGCTCGACGAGCTCACGTGGGAGCAGCTGCGCGATCAGGTGGCGACGGTGGCGGCGGGCCTGCGCGAGCTGGGCGTGCGGCGCGGCGACCGCGTGGTGGCCTACATGCCGAACATCCCGGAGACGCTGGTCGCGTTCCTCGCGACGGCGAGCATCGGCGCGATCTGGTCGAGCGCGGCGCCGGAGTTCGGCGCGCGCAGCGTGATCGACCGCTTCGCGCAGATCGAGCCGAAGGTGCTGTTCGCGGTGGACGGCTACCGCCACGGCGGCAAGGACTTCGACCGCAGCGCGGCGGTCGCGCAGCATCCTCGCGGAGCTGCCCACGGTGGAGCAGCGTGGTGACGCTGCGCTACCTGGACGCGGGCCCCCGCGCGAACGCGGGCCCCGGCGCGGGCGGCGAGGAGGGGCGGCGTGCGATCGAGTGGGGGGAGCTCGAGCGGCTCGGCGCGGGCGCGCGGCTCGAGTTCGAGCAGGTGCCGTTCGCGCACCCGCTGTGGGTGCTCTACTCCTCCGGCACCACGGGCCTGCCGAAGGCGATCGTGCAGGGCCACGGCGGGATCCTGGTCGAGCAGCTCAAGAAGCGCATGCACCTCGACCTGCGCGCGGGCGACCGCATGTTCTGGTTCACGACCACGGGCTGGATGATGTGGAACTTCCTCGTCGGCTGCCTGCACAGCGAGGCGTCGATCGTGCTCTACGACGGCAGCCCCGCGCAGCCGGACCTGGGCGCGCTGTGGTCGCTCGCGGAGCGCGCGCGCGTGACCTGCCTGGGCGCGAGCGCGGGCTGGCTCGCGGGCTGTGAGAAGGCGGGCATCGAGCCCTCGCGCGCGTACGAGTTGAGCTCGCTGCGCGCGATCGGCTCGACCGGCTCGCCGCTTGCGCCGGAGAGCTTCCGCTGGGTGTACGGGCACGTGCGCGACGACGTGTGGCTGTTCTCCACGAGCGGCGGGACGGACGTGTGCACGGCGTTCGTGGCGGGCTGCCCGCTGCTGGCGGTGTACGAGGGCGAACTGCAGTGCCGCGCGCTGGGCTGCGCGGTGGAGGCGTGGGACGAGCAGGGCAACAGCCTGGTGGACGAGGTGGGCGAGCTGGTGATCACCGAGCCGATGCCCTCGATGCCGCTGTTCCTGTGGGGCGACGAGGACGGCGAGCGCCTGTACGAGAGCTACTTCGCGATGTACCCGGGGGTGTGGCGCCACGGCGACTGGATCAGGATCACCCCGCGCGGCGGCGCGGTGATCTACGGCCGCTCGGACTCCACCATCAACCGCCAGGGCGTGCGCATGGGCACGAGCGAGATCTACCGGGCGGCGGGCGCGGTGGAGGAGGTGATGGACGCGCTGGTGGTGGACGTTCCGCCGAGGCGACGGCGAGCTGTGGATGGTGCTGTTCGTGGTGCTGCGCGACGGCGCGAAGCTCGACGACGGAGCTCGCGGCGCGCATCAAGCGGCGCATCCGCGAGGACTGCTCGCCGCGTCACGTGCCCAACGAGGTGCTGCAGATCGACCAGGTCCCGCGCACGCTCTCGGGCAAGGTGCTCGAGGTGCCGGTGAAGCGCATCCTGATGGGCGCGCAGCCCTCGGAGGTCGCGAGCCGCGAGTCGCTCGCGGACCCGGCGGCGCTCGACTACTTCATCGAGCTTGCGGGAACGCTCAGGCGACCGGTGCCCGGCGCGGGCTGAGCGCGACCGCGATCGAGGCTGCGCAGCGCCGCCCTACAGCCCCAGCGAGCGCCCGACGATCTCCTTCATGATCTCGTTGGCGCCTCCGTAGATGCGGGTGACGCGCGCGTCGGCGTAAGCGCGCGAGATGGGGTACTCGAGCATGTAGCCGTAGCCGCCGTGCAGCTGCAGGCAGCTGTCCACGACGCGGCCCTGCAGGTCGGTGCACCACCACTTGGCCATGGCGGCGTCCTCGGCGGACAGCTCGCCGGCGCCGAGCGCGAGCACGCAGCGGTCGATGAACGAGCGCGCGACCTCGACTTCGGTGCGCGCCTCGGCGAGCACGAAGCGCGAGTTCTGGAAGGAGCCGATGGGCTGCCCGAAGGCGTGGCGCTCGCGCACGTACTCGAGCGTCCAGCCGAGCGCGGCCTCGGCGGCGGCGACGGCGGACACGGCGATGGAGAGGCGCTCCTGGGGGAGGTTGCCGACGAGGTAGCGGAACCCCTCGCCCTCCTCGCCGAGCAGGTTCGAGGCGGGCACGCGCACCTCGGCGAACGACAGCTCGGCGGTGTCCTGGGCGTGCTGGCCGAGCTTCTCGAGCTTCCGTGCGCGCTCGAAGCCCTCCATCCCGCGTTCGACCACCAGCAGGCTGATGCCGCGGTGGCGCTCGCTCGGGATCGGTCTTGGCGGCGACCATCACGAGGTCGGCGTTGATGCCGTTGGTGATGAACGTCTTGGTGCCGTCGAGCACGTAGTGATCGCCGTGGCGGATCGCGCGGGCGCTCATCGAAGCGAGGTCGGAGCCGATCCCGGGCTCGGTCATGGCGAGCGCGGTGATGAGCTCGCCGGAGGCGATCCCGGGCAGCCAGCGCTCGCGCTGCTCCTCGGTGCAGTAGCGCAGGAAGTAGGGCAGGCAGATGTCGTTCTGCAGCGTGACGCCGAGCCCGAAGCCGCCGACGCCGGCGTGCTGGCACTCCTCGCCGACGACGAGGTTGAAGCGGAAGTCCTCCACGCCCGCGCCGCCGTAGCGCTCGGGCACGGCCATGCCGAGGAAGCCGCCGGCGCCGGCGCGGGCGAACACCTCGCGCGGCACGATGCCGTTGCGCTCCCATTCGCCGTAGCGGCCCTCCTCGCCGACGACCTCGCGCGCGAGGAACGTGCGGAAGCTCTCGCGGAAGTCCTTGTGGTCGTGCTCGAACAGCGTGCGGCGCATCGCGCGCCAGACCCTAGCGGCGCGTGCGCGCTCGCGCTCGCGCGCTCAGAACGGCTCGCCGATCACGGTGACGGCCCCGGCGGGCCAGCCCACGCGGGGGCGCAGCGGCTTCCACATGGCGGGCATCGGGATCTCGACGGGCCCCGAGGGCTGATCGGCGGTCACGGGCCCCTCGAGCGGGAGGAAGCCGAATTTCTCATACAGCGGCACGTTGGCGGCGAGGCAGAACAGCATCGCGCGCTCGGGCGCCATCTCGCGCGCGGCCTCGAGCGCGCGCTCGATCACCGCGCGACCGAGCCCGCGCCCGCGCGCTGAGCGCGTGACGATCACGCCGCCGAGCCCCGTGACGGTGAAGCGCTCGCGCGGGCCCGCGAGCACGTCCGCGGGCACGATGCCGGCGGCGGCGAGCAGGCGTCCATCCTGGTCGCGCGCGCCGATCGTGAGCGTCTTCCGGCGCCACTCGAGCTGCATGCCGATGTCGCCGAATGGCTGCTGCTCGCCCGCGATCAGCTCCTCCCACTCGTCGCTGCCCATGTGGATCTCCTCGAGGCGCATGCGCCGATGATCGCGCACCGCTCGCGCCTCGGGGGAGGAGTGCGTGGCGCCCGCGTCGAACAAGAGGCCCGGAATGAAGCGCGGTTCAGCCAACCCCACCGCGGAGCGCCCCGCGAACGGCACGAGTGAGCACCAGAGCCTCTCGAAATACATCCGCGCGCGCTTCGACGAATGCTCGCGCTCGCAGAAGGACGTGGCGCAGTACATCGTGGACCACCTCGACGAGGCGGCGTTCCAGACCGCGGAGGAGCTCGCGCGCCGCGCCAACACCTCGAGCTCCACGGTGGTGCGTTTCTCTCAGGCGCTCGGCTTCGAGGGCTTCCCGGAGCTGCAGGCGGCGGCCCGCGAGGAATACAGGCGCGTGCACGCGAACGTGCCCACCGGCTCGCCGAGCAGCGCGAGCGCGCCGCTCTTCTCGCTCGACCAGAACGAGTTCGAGTCGGCGCTGGCGGCGGACCACCTGAACGTGGAGGACACCGCGCGCAAGGTCTCGCGCGAGGCGGTGGAGGCGCTGATCAGCGCGATCGCGGAAGCCGAGAAGGTGCTCGTGGCGGGCACCGACCAGATGGCGTTCTTCGCGAGCTACCTGCGCCACCTGCTGATGCTGCTGGACCTGCGCGTGGACGTCGTCGCGAGCCCCTCGCAGGAGGCGCTCTCGAGGCTCGGGCGGATCGACTCGCAGACGCTCTTGATCGGCCTGTCGGCGGGCCGGCCGCACCCGCTGGTGGTACGCGCGATGAAGCTCGCGCGCCACCGCGAAGCGCGCACCGCGGCGATCACCGACGCGACGCTCTCGGAGGTCGCGAAGCTCGCGCAGATCAAGCTCTACTACTCGTCCAACAGCCCCGCGTACGTGCGCTCGCACGTGGCGCTGCTGAGCATCATCCAGGCGCTCGCGTACGGCGTGTACGCGAAGGACACCGCGCAGTACGACGACCGCATTCGGGCGTTCCGGCTCAAGTAGCGCTACGAGCTCATTCATCGTCGGCAGGCGCCGCCGAGTGAATGAGCTCTCCGCTTTTCCTAGACTCGCCGGCCGGCGGCTTGTGGCTAGGGGCATGGAGGGTGTTGCTCACTCGTTCATCTCTTGTGAGCCGAGCCGCATGCGGCTCGGCTGGGGGCCGCACATGTGCGGCCCCCTCGGGACCGTGCATGCACGGTCCCGCCGGGCGGTGCATGCACCGCCCGGGAACAGGCTGGGTATGATCGCGGGCATGCTCACGCTGCGCACGGGGAGGGATGTGAGGCGCTCGCTGCTTCGGCGCGTTGCGTTCGCCGCGGCGCTGCCGGTGCTCGCGGGGGCGCTGCTCGCCGCGGGGGCGCTCGCGGCCAAGCCGAAGCACGGCGCGCGGTTTTCGGGACACACGGGTGAGCCGCCCGTGGTGGGCTTCCTCGCGCCGGTGAAGTTCACGGTGGCGCCCAACGGGCGCGCGCTCTACAACTTCACCTTCGGCACCTTCGGCTGCTTCGGCGCGGGCGGGTTTCGCCAGGGAGTGAACCCGTACACGGGCAACTCGCTGATCAACGCGGGCCGCATCAAGGTCTCCGCGAACGGCCACGTCTCGCAGAAAGCGCTGTCGGGGTACACCGTGGACAACCAGACCACGACCACCTCGATCATGATCTCCGCCCGCTTCTCGAAGGCCAAGAAGGTGAGCGGCACGATCACGTTCTCGCAGGTGGTGACCGGCACGGTCCATGCGAGCTGCGGGCCCGCCAAACTGAGCTTCACGGCCTCGGCGCACTGAGCACCGGGGCTGGACGCTCAGCACCGGCGGCTAGACTTCGAGCCATGCGCGACGAGGCGACGTTCCGCGTCAAGAGCGGGCTTGCTGAGATGCTCAAGGGCGGCGTGATCATGGACGTGGTCACACCCGAGCAGGCGCGCACCGCCGAGGAGGCGGGCGCGGCCGCGGTGATGGCGCTCGAACGCGTGCCCGCCGACATCCGCCGCGACGGCGGCGTGGCGCGCATGTCGGACCCCGAGATGATCTCGGGCATCCAGGCGGCGGTGAGCATCCCCGTGATGGCCAAGGCGCGCATCGGCCACTTCGTGGAGGCGCAGGTGCTGCAGGCGCTCGAGGTGGATTACGTGGACGAGTCCGAGGTGCTCACGCCCGCGGACGAGGCCAACCACATCGACAAGTGGCCGTTCAAGGTGCCGTTCGTGTGCGGCGCGACCAACCTCGGAGAGGCGCTGCGCCGCATCGGCGAGGGCGCCGCGATGATCCGCTCCAAGGGCGAGGCCGGCACCGGCGACATCGTGGAGGCGGTGCGCCACATGCGCCGCATCACCGGTGAAATCCGCCGGCTCACCACGCTCGGCCCCGACGAGCTCGCGAGCGCCGCCAAGGAGATCGCCGCGCCGGTGGACCTCGTGCGCGAGGTCGCGCGCGAGGGCAGGCTGCCGGTGGTGCTGTTCTGCGCAGGCGGCATCGCCACGCCCGCGGACGCCGCGCTGATGATGTCGCTCGGCGCCGAAGGCGTGTTCGTGGGCTCCGGCATCTTCAAGTCCGAGGACCCGCCCACGCGCGCGCGGGCGATCGTGGAGGCCACCACCCACTGGCAGGACCCCGAGCGCATCGCCGCCGCATCGCGCGGGCTCGGCGGCGCCATGGAGAGCCTCGAGACCTCGAAGCTCGAGGGAGAGCAGCTGCTGGCCTCCCGCGGTTGGTAGAGGACCCGCCGCCGGCACCGACGGCCCAGCCGTTGGTGGGCGTGCTCGCCCTGCAGGGCGGGTTCGAGGCGCACGAGCTGATGCTGCAGCGGCTCGGCGCGCGCACGCGCGAGGTGCGCGTTCCGGGCGAGCTCGAGGGGCTCGACGGGCTGGTGCTGCCGGGGGGAGAGTCCACCACGATGATGCTGGGCATCGCGCGGGAGGGTCTCGCCGAGCCGCTGCGCGAGCTCGCCGCGCGCTCGGTGCCGGTGCTCGCCTCGTGCGCGGGGCTGATCCTGCTCGACCGCGAGCACCTGGGGCTGATGGACATGCTCGCCGAGCGCAACGCGTTCGGCCGCCAGGCGCACAGCTTCGAGGCCGACGTGACGCTCGAGGGGATTCACGGGCCGCCGCTGCGCGGCATCTTCATCCGCGCGCCGTGGATCGCCGAGCACGGCGCCAATGTGCGCGTGATCGGCTCGGTGGACGGGCATGCGATCGCCGCCCGCCAGAACGGCATGCTCGCGGTGTCCTTCCATTCGGAGCTCTCCGGCGACGACCGCCTGCACCGGCTGTTCCTCGACGAGGTGGCGCGCCGGCGCGCGCAGCGCGGGGGCGGGCGCTGATGCGCGTGTCGGTGTGCGCGGACGAGCTCACCGGCGTGGCACGCGAGCTGCTCGCGGAGCTCGAGCGCCGCGGCCACGAGCCGCTCTCCCACGGCGCGCTGCGCGAGGGCGAGCGCGAGGACTGGGCGTGGGCGTCCGAGGCTGTCGCGCGCGACGTCGCGGAGGGGCGCGCGCAGCAGGGGATCGTGTGCTGCTGGACCGGCACCGGCGCGTCGATCGCCGCCAACAAGGTGCGCGGCGTGCGCGCCGCGCTGTGCCTCGACGCAGCCTCCGCCGCGGGCGCGCGCCGCTGGAACGACGCCAACGTGCTCGCGCTCAGCCTGCGCGCCACCTCCGCCGCGGAGCTCTCGGAGATCCTCGACGCGTGGTTCGCGGGCGAGCCCAGCGCCGACGCGGGCGACGCGGCCAACGTGGCGCACCTGAGCGAGATCGAGGGCGGGCGCTCCTGAGTGCCAGAGCGGAGGAGTCGGCGTAGATCAGGCGCCGCTCAGCGCTCAGCGCGGTCGTCCTCGAGCGCTTGGCTTGCGCTCTGCGAGCCGGTGACCGGATACGTCCTCAGCGCCCGCTCGAGAGACGTGCCGGGCGTGAAGCGCGCCACGCCGCCGGTCACCTCTTCGCCGACCACGCCCTCGTCGAGCAGCAGGTCCACGTGGCCCAGCACCTCCGACAGGGTGAGGTACGCCTGCGTCACCGCCACGTTGCCCCACAGCTCCTGCGCGATCTCGTGCGCGGTGCGCGGCTCCGAGGCGATCAGCTTGCGGATCTTCTCGGCGCGGCGCGCGTGCATGCGCAAGCGCTCGTCGATCAGCGCCGCGTGGTCTGTGATCGGGCGCCCGTGGCCCGAGAGCACCAGCTCGAGGTCCATCTCGCGGGTCTTGCGCAGCGAGTCGATGTAGGTCACGAGCGCCTTCGGCCGCGGCCCCGTGTACTCGCCCTGCACGTCCAGCGGCTTGGAGATCAGCGGGTTCGAGGAGATGTGCTCGATCAGGTGGTCCGCCGCCAGCATGATCCGCCGGCGCTCGTCCACGAACACCGTGTCCGACGGGCTGTGGCCGGGGCGGTGGAGCACCCGCAGCGTGCGATCGCGCAGGTGAAGCTCCGAGCCGTCCGCGAGCGGGCGCGTGACGTCCACCGCCGCTCCCCACGCGCGGAAGCTCGCCGTCACCGCGCGCAGCGCCGTCACGATTTCCGCGGGTATCCCGTGGCGCAGCATCGTGTGCTCCGCGAACAGGTCTTCGAACTCCGCTTCCTGCCCGAAGTGCGCGAGCAGCGGCGCGAGCCTGTCGAGCGCCGCCACCTCCGCGCCCGAGCGCCGCGCGAGGATCGACGCGAGCCCGAAGTGGTCGATGTGCTGGTGGGTGACCACCAGCAGCTCGATGTCCTCGATCGCGTGCCCGTGCGCCGCGAGCGCCTGCTCCAGCTCGTCGAGCGCCTTCGCGGAGTTGGGGCCCGAGTCGATCAGCGTGAGCGGCTCGTCCTCGATCAGGTACGCGTTGACGCGCCCCACCTGGAACGGCGTGGGCACGCGCAGGCAGTGGATGCCCTCCTGCGCCGCCGACTGCAGAGCGGCCTGCGCGGCGCGCTGCGCGTCCTCCTCGGCGGCGCCCGCGCTCATGAGCGGATCAGCGCCAGCACCTCGTCGCGGCGGCGTTCCATGTCCTCGCGCGACACGAGCGACTCGAGGCACAGCCGCAGAAGCGGCTCGGTGTTGGACGGGCGCACGTTGAAGTGCCAGTCCTCGTAGTCGATCGAGATGCCGTCGAGGCGCGCCTGGCGCGCGTCGGAGTAGCGCTCGGCGATCTCCTCCATCTTCGCCTGCTGGTCTGCCACCTGCGAGTTGATCTCGCCCGAGATGAAGTAGCGCTCGTGGTACGGGGCGAGCAGCTCGGACATGCGGGCGCCCTCGCGCGCCAGCAGCTCGAGGATCAGAAGCGCCGGGATCGTGCCCGAGTCCGCGCAGTAGAAGTCGCGGAAGTAGTAGTGGCCGGACACCTCGCCGCCGAACAGCGAGCCCTCCTTGCGCATGCGCGTCTTGAAGAACGCGTGGCCCACGCGGTTCACGTACGCGCGACCGCCCGCGCGCTCCACCGTGTCGGCCACCGCGCGCGACGCGCGCACGTCATACAGGATCGCCGCGCCGGGGTTCGTGCGAAGCAGCTGCTCCGCGAGCAGCGCGGTGAGGAAGTCGCCGTCCACGAACTCGCCCGTGTCGTCGATGAAGAAGCAGCGGTCCGCGTCGCCGTCCCACGCGATGCCGAGGTCCGCGCGCTCCGCGAGCACGCGCTCCACGATCGCCGCGCGGTTCTCCGGCAGCAGCGGGTTCGGCTCGTGGTCGGGGAAGTTCCCGTCGGGCACCCAGTAGGTGCTCACCAGCTCGAGGCCCAGCGACTCGAGCAGCGGCCCCACCATCGGCCCGGCCATGCCGTTGCCGCCGTCCACCACCACCTTCAGCGGCCCGTCCGCGCGCGAGCGCACGACGGTGGGGTCGATGAAGCGCATCGCCGCCTCCTGGAAGGCGGGGTACACGTCCACGCCCTCCCAGCTGCCGCGCGCGCCCTCGCCGCCGGTCACGTTCTCGCCGTCGGATTCCACCTCGCGGCGGATGTCCTGGATGCCGCTGTCGCCCGACAGCGCGATCGCGCCCTCGCGCACCAGCTTCGCGCCCGTGTACGCCTTGGGGTTGTGCGAGGCGGTGCACATCAGCCCGCCGTCGAGCTGCTGTGAGCCGACGAGGAAGTAGAGCATCTCGCTGCCCACCTGGCCCGCGTCGAGCACGCTCGCGCCCGCCGCCAAGATGCCCTCCCGGTAGCGCTCGGCGAGCTCCGGCGCGCTGAGGCGCATGTCGCGCCCGAGGCCCACGCGCAGCCGCCCCACGTCCTTGCCCTCGAGGCGCGCGAGCACGCGCGCGAACGCGCCGCCGATCCGCTCCGCCAGATCGCCGTCGATCTGCTCGCCGTAGATGCCGCGGATGTCGTACGCCTTGAAGATGTCGGGGGTCACGGCCACGCTCATGCCGCGCGCATCCTATTGCGCTGCGTGCCCGCGCCCGGCGGGGCGAGCCGTACGCGTTCGCCCGCGCCTCGTAGAATCGGTGGCATGTCCGGGCATTCCAAGTGGGCGAGCATCAAGCACAAGAAGGCCGTCGTGGACTCGCGCCGCGGCGCGCAGTTCTCCAAGCTCACGCGCGCCATCACCGTGGCCGCGCGCGAAGGCGGGGGCGACCCCGACGGCAACGCCGCGCTCGAGAACGCGGTGCGCAAGGCCAAGGAAGCGTCGATGCCCAAGGAGAACATCGAGCGCGCGATCGCCAAGGGCACCGGCGAGGGCGGCGAGGCGGACGCGATCGAGAACGTCCTGTACGAGGGCTACGGGCCCGGCGGCGTCGCGATCCTCGTCGAGGCGCTCACCGAGAACCGCAACCGCACCGGCGCGGAGGTGCGCCACATCTTCTCCAAGAACGCCGGCTCGCTCGGCGAGCCCGGCTCGGTGGCGTACCTGTTCGAGAAGAAGGGCACGATCGTGATCGACGCAGAGAGCTACTCCGAAGACGACCTGCTGGCGGCGGTGGAAGCGGGCGCCGAGGACATCTCCACCGACGAGGGCGTGTTCGAGGTGATCGCCGAGCCCGCCGAGTTCACGCCGGTGCGCAAGGCGCTCGAAGACGCGGGCGTGCAGTTCGAGAGCGCCGAGATGACCTACCGGCCCACCAGCCTCGTGCCCCTCGAGGAGGCGCAGGCGGCGAAGCTCATGGGCCTGCTCGAGAAGCTCGAAGACAACGACGACGTGAGCGCGGTGCACGCCAACTTCGACGTGTCCGCCGACGTGCTCGAGCGGGTCGCGGGCTGAGGCCCGCTGCGCTCGCGCCGCACCGGCTCTCGCGCTAGGCGGCGCCCGCGGCGCCCGCGGCGCCCTCCGGGTCATCGAGCCGTCGCGCGCGGAACAGCCGCACGGGCTCGCGGATGCCGGACAGGCGGCGCTCGCCCGCGAACGAGAAGCGGTACTGCTCGCCCGCCGCCGCCTCGCGCATCTCGCGCTCGACCAGCAGGCTGCCGGGGCGGGCCACCCCCGTGATGCGGCTCGCGAGGTTCACGGGCCGCCCGAACCAGTCGCCCGCGCGCGGCAGCGCCACGCCCAGCGCTGCGCCCGCGCGCAGCTGCGGGAAGTCCTCTCCGGCCGCGTCCGCGGCCTCCAGCAGCGCGAGCGCCGCCTCGAGCAGCGGCTGCGGCTCGGGTGAGGCCAGCATCGCGGCGTCGCCGATCGTCTTCACGAGCCGCACCGGCGGCCGGGCGACCTCGCTCGCGAGGACGTCCAGGCGCGCCGCGAGGCCGCCCAGCTCGTCCGGCGGCACTTCTTCTCCGAGCCGCGTGAAGCCCACCAGGTCGGCGAAGCACACGGCCACTTCGCGCGAGCCCGGCAGCTGCCCGCCGCTTCGCTCGAGCGCGCTGATCACCTCCGTCTGCGTGGACTGGCGCAGCTGAAGCAGCAGCATGTTCGCGAGCAGCGGCTCGAGCAGCGGGTACAGCTGCTCCACCGCGCCCGCGTAGGTGCGCGCGAGCTCGCGCTCGCTGATCCCCGCGCGCAGCGCGAAGCGCAGCGGCACCGCGCGCAGCGTTTCCGCGGCCTGCGCGAGGCCGCGGCTGAGCACGCGCGTGAGCGACAGGATTTCCTCGTCGGAGATGCCCGCCTCGCGCGCGACCCTCACCATCCGCGCCGACTCGAGCTCCGCCTCGCTGTACACGGGCTCGCCGGAGTCGGGGATCGGCATGCCCATCGCGCGCCGCACCGCCGTCAGGAACTCCGGGTCCACGCCCGCGAGCCGAGCGATCTCCTCGCTTGTGTAGCGCACCGGTCCCACGATCACACGGTCCGCCGGCAGGAACATCACGCTGCCGGTCGCGCTCGTGCGCCGCAGTTCCGCGAGCGGGACGCCTTCGGCCGCCAGCTCGCGCAGCAGCGCGAGACGCTCCTCGCGCTGCTCGCCCTCGAGCCCCTCCAGGAGGCCCTCCGCCTCGAAGTCGATCTCGCCGCCGTCCTCGGTCACGGTCGGCAGCGTACGCGAGGCGGTGCCGCCAGGGCGCGCGGGGCAGGCGTCCGGGGGCGCGCGCAGAATCAGTCCCCGTGATCGTCCTCGGCATAGACCCGGGCCTCGCCAGCACCGGCTACGGCGTGGTGGAGCGCCGCGGCGGCGCGCTCGCGGCGCTCGACGGCGGCGTGCTGCGCACCTCCGCGCAGCTGCCCGCGGAGCGCAGGCTCGCCCAGATCCACGACGCGCTCGACGCGCTGATCGCCGGTCACGAGCCCGACGCGGTGGCGCTCGAGGAGCTCTACTTCGGCGCCAATGTGCGCACAGCGTTCGCGGTGGGCCAGGCGCGCGGCGCGGCGATGCTCGCCGCGGGCCGGCGCTCGGTCCCGTGCACCGGCTACACCCCGCAGCAGGTGAAGAGCGCGGTGTGCGGCTCCGGCCGCGCCGAGAAGGACCAGGTCGCGCGCATGGTCAAGGCGCTGCTCGGGCTGCCGCCGGAGCCGCTCGCCGACCACGCCACCGACGCGCTCGCGGTCGCGATCTGCCACGCCAACGGCGCGCCGCTCTCGCGCGCGCTCGCGGGAGCCGGCGCATGATCGCGCTGCTGCGCGGCGAGGTGGCGGTGCGCCGCGCCGACCACGTGCTGGTGCTGTGCGGCGAGGTGGGCTACCGCGCGCTCGTCTCCGCGCAGACGCTGCGCCAGGTGCCGTCGGTGGGCGAGCAGGTCACGCTGCACACGCACCTGATCGTGCGCGAGGACGCGCTCACCCTGTACGGCTTTCACTCCGAGGAGGAGCGCGAGCTGTTCCTGATGCTGCTCGCGGTGCAGGCGGTTGGCCCCAAGGTTGCGCTCGCGGTGCTCTCCGCGGGCCCCGCGCGCGACCTGGTCGGCGCGATCGCCGCGGGCGACGCGGCGCGCTTTCAGGCGGTGCCGGGCATCGGCAAGCGCACCGCCGAGCGGATCATCGTGGAGCTGCGCGAGAAGGTGGACGCGCAGGGCGCGCGGGACGCGATCGCGCGCTCGCCGATCGTGGCGAGGCGGGGCGGCGCCGAGCAGCCGCGCACGCTCGCGCGCGACGGCCTGCTCGAGCTCGGCTACCAGCCCGCCGAAGCCGACGAGCTGCTCGCGGGCGCGGAGGGCGAGAGCGCCGAGGAGCTGATCGGCTCCGCGCTGAGGCTCGCGAGGACGGGCGCGTGAGCGACACCGCGCAGCGAATCCAGACGCCGTATCTGCTCGCCGAGGATGAGCTCGACCGCTCGCTGCGCCCGCGCGACCTCGAGGAGTTCGTGGGCCAGCAGGCGCTGCGCGAGCAGCTCGCGGTCGCGATCGAGGCGGCCAGCGCGCGCGGGGAGGCGCTCGACCACGTGCTGCTCGCGGGCCCGCCCGGGCTCGGCAAGACCTCGCTCGCGCAGATCGTCGCAGGCGAGCTCGAGGTGCCGTTCGTCGCCACCGCGGGCCCCGCGCTCGAGCGAAAGGGAGACGTCGCCGCGTTCCTCACCGCGCTCGAGCCGCGCAGCGTGTTCTTCGTGGACGAGATCCACAGGCTCCCGCGCGCGCTCGAGGAGACCTTCTACCCGGCCATGGAGGATCGCCGCCTGCCGATCACCGTCGGCCAGGGCGCGGGCGCGCGCGTGGTCACGCTCGAGCTGCCGCCGTTCACGCTGATCGGCGCCACCACGCGCGCGGGCCTGCTCACCACGCCGCTGCGCGACCGCTTCGGGATCCAGGCGCGGCTCGAGCCGTACACGCCCGAGGAGCTCGCGGTGATCGTGCGCCGCTCCGCGGGCATCCTGCAGATCGAGCTCGAGCCCGGCGGCGCCGTCGCGATCGCCGCGCGCAGCCGCGGCACGCCGCGCGTGGCCAACCGCCTGCTCAAGCGCGTGCGCGACTACGCCGAGGTGCGCATGCACGGCGTCGTCTCGGAGGAGGCCGCGCACGCGGCGCTGCAGATGCTCGAGGTGGACGAGCGCGGGCTCGACCGCCTCGACCGCGAGATCCTGCGGGCGATCTGCATGAAGTTCGCCGGCGGCCCCGTGGGGCTCTCGACGCTCGCGGTCGCCGTCGGCGAGGAGGAGGACACGCTCGAGGACGTGTACGAGCCCTATCTGCTGCAGGAGGGCCTGCTCAAGCGCACCCCGCGCGGCCGCGCGGCCACGCCCGCCGCGTTCGCGCACCTCGGGCTCGAGGCCCTGCCCGCGGGGGAGGGCTCGCTGTTCTGAGCGGCGCGTGCGCGCCCCCGCGGCGCCCGCGGCGGCTGCCGGTGGCCAGCGGCGCGCGGCTTTCGTAGTCTGTGTGAGGCAATGGCCCATCCCTTCATCTGCCCCAACTGCGGCCACCGCAGCTCAGAGCTCGACCGCAACCTCGGTTTCACGCGCCAGCGCAAGGGCTGCACGAAGTGCGGTTTCGCGTTCCTGTTCGAACTGCTCGACGACTACTTCCCCGCGCCCGACGCCGCCTTCTTCGTGTGCGACGGCGAGGGCCGCGTGGTGGGCTGCGGCAAGAACTCCTTCGCGTTCACGGGCCTCGAGGAGGAGGAGGTGATCGGTCAGCCCGTGGAGGAGGTGCTCGGCCTGAGCTTCTCCAACGGCGACGACCCCGTGGCGAAAGTGCTCGAGTGGGGCGTGCGCGCGCTCGAGGTGCCGGTGCAGGTCTCCGGCGAACGCGACGTGGTCGCGAGCGCGAAGGCCGACATGTTCCCCGCATACGACGGCGACGGCGGGCTGCTGCTCGTGCTCACGCCCGACAAGTAGGCTGGGGCGCAGATGTCCGACCGGCGCCGCAACACGTTCATCCTGCTGATCGTCGCCGGCCTGATCGCGGCGTCGCTCGCGGTGATCCTCACCAAACCCACGCGCCTCGGCCTCGACCTGAAGGGCGGCGTGCAGCTCAACTACGTGGCGAAGCCCACCGCCCAGTCGAAGGTCGACCCCGAATCGCTCAACCGCGCGATCAACATCATGCGCAACCGCGTGGACAAGCTCGGCGTCGCGCAGCCCGAAATCCAGCGCTCGGGCGAAAACGAAATCGACGTTGCGCTGCCCGACGTCTCGAACGAGGAACGCGCCCAGGACGAGGTCGGCAAGACCGCGCAGTTGTACTTCTACGACTGGGAGCCCAACGTGATCGGCCCGAACGGCAAGCCCGCGCCGACCGAAGGCACGGTCACCGGCGATGAGACCACCACCGGGGCGGGCGGCTCGGTGGCCGGCCTGCCCGAGTACAAGGCGGTGCTGCGCGCGGCGATGCGCCCGCCGATCCTGCACAAAAGCTCGACCACCTGGAAGGAAGGCTGCACCCCCGCCCAGGTCGGCGGCTGCATCTACGGCACCTGGTACCTGCTCGACACCAAGAACGGAAAGGTGCTGCGAGGGCCCGAGGAAATCGAGAAGAACCTCGAACCGAAGAGCTTCACGAAGGTGGCCGAAAAGGACAAGAAGATCGTGCGCGTGAACCCGGGCACCGTGATCGTGCAGTCCCACCCGGTCGAAAACGGCAACGGCAAGGTGACCAACAAGTCGCCCGAAAGCTGGTACGTGCTCAACGACGCCCCCGTGCTCAACGGCGGGGACATCACGCACCCGCAGCAGGGCTTCGACGAAGGCGCCGGCGGCAACGGCCAGCCGAACGTGAACTTCGGCTTCAACTCGCACGGAAAGAAGGTCTTCGAAGAAGTCACCAAGAAGATCGCCCACCGCGGCCAGGAAGCGCAGCTGCCGGGGGTGCCGCACGAAAGCACGCTGCAGCACTTCGCGGTGGTGCTCGACGGACAGCTCATCACGGTCCCGTCGATCGACTACACGCGCTACCCCGAAGGGATCGACGCCTCCAACGGCTCGGAGATCTCGGGCGGCTTCACGATCACGAGCGCGGACGAACTCGCCGAAGAGCTCCAGTCGGGCGCGCTGCCGGTGAAACTGAGCCTGATCTCGAACTCCCAGGTGTCCGCGGAGCTCGGCAAATCCGCGCTCAACCAGGGCCTGCTCGCGGGTCTCGCGGGCTTCCTCGTGGTGTGCGCGTTCCTGCTGCTCTTCTACCGCGTGCTCGGCGCGATCGCCGTCGGCGGCCTGGTCATCTACGGCATCTACTTCTTCGGCCTGATCAAGCTGATCCCGATCACGATGACGCTGCCGGGCATCGCCGGGCTGATCCTCACGATCGGAGTGTGCGCCGACGCGAACATCGTCATATTCGAGCGCGTCAAGGAGGAGATCCGCGGCGGCAGATCGGTGATCTCCGGCATCGCCACGGGCTACAAGCGCGGGTTCGCGGCGATCGTCGACGCGAACGTGGTGACGTTCATGACCGCGTTCATCCTGTTCGCGCTCGCCACCGCCGAAGTCAAGGGCTTCGCCTTCACGCTCGGCATCGGCACGCTCGTGTCGCTGTTCACGGCGGTGCTGGCCACGCAGGCCGCGCTCGGCATGATGTCCACGACGCGCCTGGTCACCCATCCCGCCGCGCTCGGCGCCACGCGCCGGCGACGCCCGTGGAGCGTCGACTTCATGGGCAAATCGCGCTGGTTCTTCTCGCTGTCCGGCACGATCCTCCTGATCGGCGCGCTCGCGGTCGGCGGCAAGGGGCTCAACTTCGGCATCGACTTCAAGGGCGGCACGCGCATCCAGACCGCGTTCGTCAAGCCGGTCAGCACCCAACAGGTCACGAACGCGATGTCCGCCGCCGGCTACCCCGACGCGCGCGTGCAGAAGATCTCGAGCAAGAACATCGGCGGCTCGGGCTTCCAGATCTCGACCAAGTCGCTCGCGCCCGCCAGCGTCAAGACGGTCCACAAAGACCTCGAACAGAAATTCGGAACGCGCAACTTCTCCAACACCTCGATCGGCCCCACGTTCGGGAAAACGATCGCGCACTCGGCGATCATCGCGATCATCGCCTCGCTGCTGGTGATCTCCGCATACGTCGCGCTGCGGTTCGAGTGGAAGTACGCGGTGCCGGTGCTGATCGCGCTGATGCACGACCTGTTGATCACCGCGGGCGTGTACGCGCTCGTCGGGCGCGAAGTCACCACCGCCACGGTCGCGGCGCTGCTCACGATCCTCGGCTATTCGCTGTACGACACGATCATCGTGTTCGACCGCGTGCGCGAGAACGTGCCGCGCATGCCGCGTGCAGCCTTCTCGCAGATCGTCAACCGCTCGATGTCAGAGGTGCTGACCCGCTCCCTGGCAACGAGCTTCTGCACGCTGCTGCCCGTGCTCGCGCTGCTGGTGTTCGGCGGGGAAACGCTGAAGGACTTCGCGTTCGCGCTGATGGTCGGGATCGCCTCCGGCGCGTACTCGTCGATCTTCATCGCCTCGCCGGTGCTCACCCACTGGAAGGAACGCGAAAGCGGCTACCGCGCCCGCCGCGCGCGCATCGAGCGCGAACTCGGCGCGGTGCCGGCGTACGCCACCACCGCCACCGGCGCGCCCGACGAGATGGAGCCCGAGGTCAAGCGCAAGCGCACGCGCCGCGGCAGCCTGATCGCGCCCGAGGACCCCGGCGCGCAGCTCTCGCGCGAAGAGTTCCAGGAACTGGTGGCCGACCTCGACGTGGAGAAGCAGGGCGCCGGCAACGGCGAGGGCGCCGCCAGGGCCGAGCCCGCGCGCACCGGCGCAAGGCCGACCGGAAAAGGCACGGGCGCCGCCAGGCGCGCGGGCGCCACGCGCGCCGCCCGCCGCGCCTCCGCGCCCGCGCCGCAGGCGCCGCCCGCGCCCGCCGATGAGCCGCTGGAGGCAGAGGCGGGCAACGGCGAGCCGCCCGAGCCCGAGGCCGCGCCGCGCGACCCCGCGGCGGACCTCACGCCCGAGGACCTGGTGCTGAAGGAATCGCCCAAACGCGACAAGCGCAGGCGGCCGCGCAACCGCCGGCACGGGAGGGCGCGCTGATGGGGCTGCTCGGCTGGGTGATCATGGGCCTCGCGATCTGGCACTTCACGATCTGGCTGCCCGACCGATTCTGGGGCGGCATCGTGGGCGCGCTGATCGGCTCGCTGATCGGGTCGATCGTGATCGGGCTGGCGCTGTTCGCCGTGAAGGTCTCCGCGCTGCGCATCCCCGGCGAAAAGGCCACCGACATCGGCATCGTGCTGTACGCGGTCCCCGGCTCGCTGATCGGGATGGCCGCCGTGTATCTCGAGGGCATGCGCCGCGAACGCTCCGCGGCGCACCGCCTGCGGGCCGAGTAGCCGGCCCCCAAGCCGGCCGCGGACGCGAGGCCCGCCGGCCCCAGCCGGCCCGCCCGCCGGTTCCATCGGGCCCCGGCCGTAGTGTCGCCGGCGTGCACGATCACCGCCTGCAGATCGCCCCGTGCCCGCCAGAGGCGGTCGAGCGCCTGCGCCGCGAGCTGCGCGTGAGCCGTGCGCTCGCCCAGGTGCTGGTGCGCCGCGGGCTCGCCGACCCCGTCGCGGCGGCGGCGTTCCTGGCGGGCGACGAGCACCACCCGCCGGAGGCCTTCGCGGGGATCGAGCTGGCGGTCGAGCCGATCGTGCGCCACCTGCGCGCGGGCTCGCAGATCACGGTGCACGGCGACTACGACGTGGACGGGATGTGCTCGACCGCGGTGCTGCTGCGCGCGCTGCGCGCGCTCGGCGCGTGCGCCGACTCCTACCTGCCCGACCGCGCGAGCGACGGCTACGGCCTCGGCGAGGACACCGTGCGGCGGCTCGCCGCGCGCGGCACGCGGCTGCTGGTGACGGCGGACTGCGGGATCTCCTCGGCGCGCGAGGTGGCGCTCGCGCGCGAGCTGGGGCTCGAGGTGGTGATCACCGACCACCACGCCCCGCCCGCCGACGGCGAGCTGCCGGACGCGCCGATCGTGCATCCGGCGCTGTGCGGCTACCCGTGCGCCGAGCTGTGTGCGACCGCGGTGGCGCACAAGCTCGCCCGCGCCGTGCACGCGGGCGCCCGCGAGCAGGGCGGCTTCGCCGCCGAGGCGCTCGAGGCGGCGATCGCGGGCCTGCGCGAGGACCTCGACCTGGTGGCGCTCGCGACGGTCGCCGACGTGGTGCCGCTGCTGGGCGAGAACCGGGCGCTCGTGAAACTCGGCCTGCGCGCGCTCTCGCGGACCGGCAAGCCGGGGCTGCGGGCGCTCATGCAGGTCGCGCGCGTGGACGCGTCGCGGGTGCGTGAGCGCGAGCTCGCCTTCGCGCTCGCCCCGCGCCTGAACGCGGCCGGGCGCCTGTACCGCGCGGACGCGGGGCTGGAGCTGCTGATGACGCGCGACGCGCGCCGCGCCGGCGAGATCGCGCGGGAGCTCGACGCCGCCAACCACGAGCGCCGCGACGTCGAGCTGGCCATCAGGATCGACGCCGAAGCGCAGATCGCGCGCCTCGGCGAGCGCTCCGCGTACGTGCTCGCGGGCGAGCGCTGGCACGCGGGCGTGGTCGGCATCGTCGCCTCGCGCCTGGCCGAGCAGACCGGCCGGCCGGTGGTGCTCGTGGCGCTCGACGGCGAGCGCGCACGTGGCTCCGGGCGGAGCGTCGAGGCGTTCGACCTGCTCGCGGGGCTGACCGCGTGCGGCGCGCACCTCGTTCGCTACGGCGGGCACCGGGCGGCGGCGGGCGTGGAGCTCGAGCGCTCGAGCCTCGACGCCTTCGCGGACGCGTTCGCGGCGCACGCCGAGCGCGTGCTCGAGCCCGAGGCGCTCGTGCCCGTGGAGCGCGTGGACGCGGTGGTGGGCGGCGATGAGCTCGGCATGGACCTCGCCGAGGAGCTGCGCTCGCTGGCGCCGTTCGGGCACTGCAACCCGCCGGTGAACCTGCTCGTGGAGGACGCGACGTTCACCGACATAAAGCCGATGGGCGAAGGCAGGCACGCGCGCTTCACCGTGCTCTCGCGCGGCGCGCGGGCCCGCGCGGTCGCGTTCGGCTCGGGCGCGCAGCTGGGCGTCGCCGAGGGCGAGCCCGCGGCCGCCACGTTCGCGCTCGAGGTCAACGAGTGGAACGGCGTGAGCGAGCCGAGGCTGGTGCTGCGCCGCGCGGGCCCCGCCGAGCGAGCGCTGCTCGCAGCCGAGCGCGCGCAGGCCGCGCCGGAGGCCGCTGCCGGCCGGGAGGCCGCCGGGGTCGCTGGCGAGCCCACCGAGGCCGCGCCGGAGGCCGCCGGGGCCGCTGCGCAGGCCGAGCTGGTGCTCTTCTCGCTGCCTTGAGGATGCGGCTTGGATCAGCCCGCGGCGTGGCCTAACCTTCATACATGGCGAGCAGCGAGCAACCCGACGGCACGCAGGCGACCGCGGCGCTCGTCCCGGCCGGGGAGGCGCGGGCGGTGCTCGCGCTGGACGCGCCCGAGCGCAGGCTGCTGAACGACCTGTTCGCGATCGTCTCCGAGCACGCCCCCGACTCGCACGACGCGATCGACCGCGCCCGCGTGGAAGAGGCGTTCGTGTTCGCGTGCACCCACCACGCGGCGCAGCGGCGCAAGTCCGGCGAGGACTTCATCGTGCACCCCGTGGGGGTGGCGCGCATCTGCGCGAGCATGCACCTCGACACCGAGACGCTGTGCGCGGCGCTGCTGCACGACACCGTCGAGGACACCTCCGCGTCGATCGAGGAGGTGCGCGAACGCTTCGGCGAGGAGATCGCGGCGATCGTGGACGGCGTCACGAAGCTCACCGGCATCACGTTCCAGTCGCGCGACGAGGCGCAGGCCAACAACTACCGCAAGATGATGGTGGCGATGGCCACCGACGTGCGGGTCATCCTGATCAAGCTCGCCGACCGGCTGCACAACATGCGCACGATCGACGCGATGCCCAAGCAGAAGCAGATCGAGAAGGCGCGCGAGACGATCGAGATCTACGCGCCGCTCGCGCACCGGCTCGGCATCCACGCGATCAAGTGGGAGCTCGAGGATCTCGCGTTCGCCACGCTGCACCCGCGCAAGTACCAGGAGATCAAGGGCCTCGTGGCGCAGCAGCGCCAGGAGCGCGAACGCTACGTGAGCGAGGCCGGCGAATACCTGCAGGCGGAGCTCGCCGACGTGGGCATCGAGGCGCAGATCGCGGGCCGCGCCAAGCACTTCTACTCGATCTACTCGAAGATGACCAAGAAGGGGCGCGAGTTCAACGAGATCTACGACCTGACCGCGATGCGGGTGCTGGTGGACTCGGTGAAGGACTGCTACGGCGCGGTTGGCGTGATCCACGCCCTGTGGAAGCCGCTGCCGGGGCGCTTCAAGGACTTCATCGCGATGCCCAAGTTCAACATGTACCAGTCGCTGCACACCACCGTGATCGGGCCCGAGGGGCGCCCGCTCGAGATCCAGATCCGCACCCACGAGATGCACCGCATGGCGGAGTTCGGCGTGGCCGCGCACTGGATGTACAAGCAGGTGAGCCCCGGTGCCGGCGGCTCCGAGCGCGGCGGCCACGGGGCGCCCGACGAGGACGCCAAGCTCAAGTGGCTGCGCTCGATGCTCGACTGGCAGAAGGAGCTCTCGGACCCCGGCGAGTTCATGGACACGTTCCGCAACGACCTCTTCGAGGAGGAGGTCTACGTGTTCACGCCCAAGGGCGAAGTCAAGTCGCTCGCCGCGGGCGCCACGCCGCTCGACTTCGCATACGAGGTGCACACCGAGATCGGCCACCGCTGCGTGGGCGCGCGCGTGAACGGCCACATCGTGCCGCTGCACTACGAGCTTCGCTCGGGCGACATCGTGGAGATCCTCACCGCCAAGCGCGACCGCGGCCCGTCGCGCGACTGGCTCGCGATCGCCAAGACCACGCGGGCGCGCAACAAGATCAAGGCGTGGTTCAAGGCCGAGTCGCGCCAGGACACCGAGCACTCGGGCCGCGAGCTGCTGCAGGAGGCGCTGCGCCGCCAGGGCCTGCCGGCGCAGCGGATCACCGGCTCGGCGCTGCTCGCCGACGTGATCCGCGAGGTGGGCTACCGCAAGGCGGACGACTTCTACATCGCGCTCGGCGCCGCCAAGGTCTCGCCGAAGCTCGTCGTGAACAAGGTCATGCAGCGCCTCAAGCAGGGCGAGTCCGCGGACGGCGAGAGCGCCGCCGAGGACCTGCTGCGCGTGGGGCGCAACGCGCGCCGGCGCCCCACCAAGTCCTCGGGCCAGTACGGCATCCGCGTGGAGGGCGTCGAGGACGTGATGCTGCGCCTGGCCAAGTGCTGCAGGCCCGTGCCCGGCGATGAGATCGTCGGCTACATCTCGCTCGGGCGCGGGATCACGATCCACCGCGAGGACTGCACCAACGTGGCGCTGCTGCGCAAGGACCCGGAGCGCTTCACCAAAGTGGCGTGGGACGGCGACCAGTCGACGGGCTTCGTGGTCGAGATCCAGATCGACGCCTGGGACCGCCACCGGCTGCTCGAGGACCTGTCGCGCGCGTTCTCGGAGTCCGGCGCCAACATCATGGAAGCGCGTTGCCTGTCCACGCCGCCGATGGTCAAGAACCGCTTCGTCGTCGAGGTGGCCGACAACCACTCGCTGAAGGGCGCGATCACGCGCCTGCGCAACATCGACTCGGTGTTCGACGCCTACCGGGTGACGCCCGGCGGCGCCGCGTAGCTCTCTGCGATCCCGGGTGAGGCCCGGCGGCGGGGCGACGGCGTCCGTGGTGGGAGCGGCCGGCTGGGCCTAGGAGACGACGGTCAGCGCGAGCGGGCGCATCGAGTACTCGGCCTCGTCCACCTCGCCGAGGAAGTCGCCGTCGACCTGCAGCGGCAGCGGGCGCCCGTCGGTGCTGCGCACGCTCAGCTCGAGCAGATCCGAGAGCCCCGTGACCTGGCGATGGCGGGTCACGCGGGCTTTCGGCGAGAGCGCGCGCCAGCCTATGAACGGCATCGACACGGGCGTCGCGCGGTGGAGCACCGCCACGGCGAGCGTGCCCGAGGTCAGCTCGGCGCCCTCCGCGACCTCGACCGGGCGGTTCTGGAAGTAGGTGAACGGCGACCCGTTCTGGATGATCGCGGTGACGCCCTCGAGCGTGCGATCGCCCGCGCGAAGCTCGAGCCGCGGAGGACGCACCAGGTAGCGGCGCGTGAACGTGCTGATCGCGACCCACGTGAAGTAGTAGGCGCCGTAGCGCGCCTTCAGGCGCGGGTTCGAGTCCACGCGCTCGACCACGCTCGCGTCGAGCCCGAGCCCCGAGGCGAACGTGAAGCAGCGGCCGTTGACGACGCCCAGGTCCACCTTTCGAGGCTGCCAGCGGTCGGCCATCGCGAGCAGGTGCTCGGTGGCGTCCACGAGGTCGCCGGGAATCCCGAGCATGCGCCCGAACACGTTGGCCGAGCCGCCCGGCAGGCAGCACAGCGGCGTGTTCGACCCGAGCAGGCCGTTGGCCGCTTCGTTGACGGTGCCGTCGCCGCCGAAGGCCACCACCACGTCGTAGCCCTCGTGGGCGGCCTCGCGGCACAGCTCGACCGCGTGCCCGCGCGCCTGCGTGTCGACGGCGTCCACCTCGAAGCGTCCCTGCAGCGCGTACACGACCAGGTGGCGCAGACGGTCGGACACGGTCGACGCGTACGGGTTGACGATGATCAGCATCCGCCGCCGCGCGGCCTGCGAGGTCGGCTCTAGCTGCGCGGGCGCCGGCGTCGGGGGATCGTGGCGCTGGGCCGCGGAGGTGCTCACCGACACCGCTACACCGCGTCGGCGGGCTCGTTACCCAGCGCACCCCTCGCGCGCCCGCGAGCGCGCTGGACGCGCGCGGCCTGCCGCCACATACGTCCGCTCGGTTGCTAGACTTCGCCCCCAGACATAGCTGGACACATCCAGAGGGGTGGAGGGACTGGCCCTACGAAACCCCGGCAACCACCGCAACGTCACGGCGGGAAGGTGCCAATTCCAGAGAGATGTGTGGCGGGCTTCGGCTCTTCGCCACACCGGTGACACGGCGAAGACCAAGTGAAGGGAGCCCCAATGGCTGCGAGTCATCTGGAATGCAAGGAGTGCCGGGCCGAGTATCCGCTCGAGGCGCTGTACGTGTGCGAGCGCTGCTTCGGGCCGCTCGAGGTCGCCTACGACCACCGTGGCCTGGGCCGCGACATCGGCGAGCTGCGCAGGCGGATCCAGGGCGGTCCGCAGAACATCTGGCGCTACGCCGACTTCCTGCCGCTCGCCGGCGGCCCCCCGGGCCCCTCGGCGCGGCTCGCCTCGCGGGTGGGCCTGCCCGCTGGCTGCACGCCGCTGATCCGCGCCGACCGGCTCGCGGCGCGGCTCGGGCTGCGCGAGGTGTGGGTCAAGAACGACGCCGCCAACCCCACGCACTCGTTCAAGGACCGCGTGGTGTCGGTCGCCACGAGCCGTGCGCGCGAGCTCGGCTTCCACACGCTCGCGTGCGCGTCCACCGGCAACCTCGCCAACTCGGTCGCGGCGCACGCCGCCGCCCTCGGCCTCGACTCCTACGTGTTCATCCCGTCGGACCTCGAGGAACAGAAGGTGCTCGCCACCGGCGTGTACGGCACGCGGCTGGTGGGCGTGAAGGGCAACTACGACGACGTCAACCGGCTCTGCACCGAGCTGTGCGCGGAGCGCGACTGGGCGTTCGTGAACATCAACCTGCGCCCGTACTACGCCGAGGGCTCGAAGACGCTCGCGTTCGAGATCGCCGAGCAGCTCGGCTGGGAGACCCCGGACAGGGTCGTCGCGCCGATCGCGTCCGGCTCGCTGTTCACGAAGATCGCCAAGGGCTTTCGCGAGTGGCGCGAGCTGGGGCTGCTCGACGGCGAGCTGCCGCGCATGAGCGGCGCTCAGGCCGACGGCTGCTCGCCCGTGGCGAGCGCGTTCGCGGCGGGGCACGACGTGTGCCGGCCGGTCAAGCCGAGCACGATCGCGAAGTCGCTCGCGATCGGCAACCCCGCGGACGGCCCTTACGCGCTCGAGCTCGCGCGCTCGAGTGGCGGCTCGATCGACTCGGTCTCCGACGAGGAGATCCGGGCGGGGATCGCGCTGCTCGCGCAGACCACCGGCATCTTCACCGAGACTGCCGGCGGCGTGACCACCGCGGTGCTCGCGAAGCTCGCGGAGCGCGGCGAGATCGACCCCGGCGAGCGGGTGGTGCTGGTGATCACCGGCGAGGGGCTGAAGACGCTCGACGCGGTGCGCGGCACGTTCGAGATGAGCACGATCGAGCCCACGCTCGAGGCGTTCTCCGCGGACGTGGCAGACGCCGTCAACGTGTGATGTCGGTCCTCGTGAAGATCCCCACGCAGCTGCGCGGGGCGGCGGGCGGGACCGCCGAGGCGGAGGTCGACGGCGCCACCGTGCAGGAGGTGCTGGGCAGCCTGTTCGAGCGCTTCGAGGAGCTGCGCGGGCGGATCGCCGACGACGACGGCTCGCTGCGGCGCTTCGTCAACGTGTACCTCGCGGGAGAAGACATCCGCTTCCTCGACGGCCTCGCCACGCCCGTGAGCGACGGCGACGAGCTGACGATCCTGCCCGCGGTCGCCGGCGGCTGACGCGCCGCCGCACCCCGGCGGGCACAGGGACGCCGCGACGAGCGGCGCCGCCGTGCGCGGGTCAGCGGGAGGCGTGTGCGGCCGGCGTGCTTGTGTGCGCCCGCGCGGGACTCGTCGAGCCCGAGAAGCCGATCGTCGAGACGATTCCCGCGGCGCACATGGCGGCGATCGTGAGCGCGCGCATGCGCTTCGCCGTGAGCCACGGGACCGGGTGGCTCTGCATCCACGTCCGAAAGCCCGTCGCCGCCGACGCGGCGGCCATCGCGCAGCCCGCGCACATGCCTCGAGGATAGACCTAGGAGCGCTCGGCCGCGCCGGCTCCCGCCTCGATGCGCCTGCGCAGCTCCGCGCCGCGCCCCGCGGAGACCGCTCGTGCGGCGCGCGCCTCGCTCAGCTCGACGCCGCTCGCGCGCGCCAGGTCGAGCAGGTCCTGGCGTTCCTCGCCTTCGCGCGCGGCGCGCAGGAACAGCCAGCAGAACAGGCTGATCGTGAGCAGCGACTCCTCGATCATCATGATCGCCCCCGCGAGGTTCTGGTCGGTCAGCGGCGCGATGTGGAAGCGCGCGTCGCCGCGCAGGTAGTACGGGTAGAAGACGGTGCCCGACCACAGGAAGATGTTGCCGAGGATCGTGCCCGACAGGCGCACGGCGGCGATGTAGAGCAGCTTGCCGAGGTTCCCGAACCAGCTCGGCGTCGGCAGCGGGCCGAACAGGCACAGCCACATGTTGATGCCGAAGAACAGGAACATGCCGTGCTCGAGCGCGTGGATGCCGGGGTGGCGCAGCGCGGCCTGGTAGAGCACCGGCAGGTGCCACGTGTACAGGTCCACGGTCCACAGCGCGAACGCCGCCACCGGGTGCGAGAGCGCGCGCAGCCTGTCGAAGAAGCGGATGCGCAGGACCGGCGCGAGCATCGGCCCGGTGAGGCCGAGCACGATCAAGAGCGCCGCCACGTCGCCGAGCAGCAGGTGCTCGATCATGTGCGCGAAGAGCAGGTCCTGCGCGGCGCCGCCGAGCGAGCTGATCGTGACCGCGATGACCGCGAGCCCGCTGTACCAGCAGGCCTGGCGGGCGCGCGCGACCGGGTGCCCGGTGCGCGCGAGCGTACGCGCACGCCGCGCATACAGCGCCGCGAACGCCACCAGGAACGGCCCGAACTGCAGGGCCGCCGACACGTTGTCGGAGAGGGCGAGCGGCGGTGTGCGCATCCACGGCCAGGGTACGCCAGCGGCGTGCGCCGACGCCCCGATCTCGCGCTAAAGGACTGTCCATCAGGCCGAACTTCTTAGCGGGTCTTCATGTATGCGTGACTACCATTCCAGTTACCCCCATGACCTCAGAGACGCTCCTCATGCGAACCCCCGCCGCCGAAGGCGTAACCGAGAGGTTCGACCCGATCTCGTGCCTGGACGAGCGCGCGCGCCAGCGCGCCGCCTCTGCGACCCCCACCGAGCCGGGCCGCTACGTGGAGATCCAGGGGGCCGACCGCACGCTTCTGATCCCGCTGGGGCGCGAGCCGCTGCACATCGGCCGCGGCCACGCGGCGGATCTGCGCCTCGACGAGGCCTCGGTGTCTCGCCGCCACGCGATCCTGGTGCCACGTCCGCAGGGCGCGCGCGTGCTCGACGACCGCAGCTCCAACGGCACGTTCGTGAACGGCCGCAGCGTGCAGCAGGCGGACCTGCGCAACGGCGATGTGCTGGTGCTGGGCCGAGTGGTGCTGCGCTATCTGGAGCTTTGATCGCGTTAGCGCTCCGCTGCGCCGGCGCGCGGGCTCGTATATCCGTCTAGAAGGCACACGACGGCGCCCACTCGCGTACACTCTTCCCACTACCGGAAAACCACGCTGAAAAAGGCAAACTCGTCGCGAGGCGAGGGCGCAAAGTCAGGGGTCTCCACGAGATAGCTCGGCTCCCAGTGCACCGCCACGGAGGGCTAACTTGTGTGAACACTCACCCCAGCGCAGAGCGTGGAGCTCCCGCCGCAAGGCCTGCGTCGAGGACGGCCCGCGCGAGATCCGGCGCGCGGACTGCCCGCGCAAGAACTTCACGATCCGCTCGCTGACCTCCTCGCGCAGGGCGCAGGAAACAGCGCGCAGATGCGTTGGCCCGGTCAGCAAGACCGGGTGGGCGGGGGGAGACCAGTCCGGCTGGTAGTCGTCGAAAGGCGGCGGCCGGTCGGGGGACCCGCCCGTCGCGACGGCGAAGTCAAACGCCAGCTGGTGGGCGCGGAGAGGCCCGGTCGGTGTGGGGACACCGGCCGGGCTCCCGCATGAGAGGGGCGGCGAGCCCTCAGGCGGAGCCGAAGACCGGCTCGAGGGCGAAGCGCACGCCGGTCAGCTCTTCGGAGATCGTCCACAGCCGCGCCGCAGCGCGCTCGTCGCGCGCGGCGCGCGAGGGTGTGACCACATGCGGGCTGCCCCTGAACTCGCCCGGCCCGTCGGGGCCCACATACGTGCCGCCGGGCAGGCCTGGGTACGTGGCCGCGTACAGCGCGGGCAGGGCGCCCGCCTCGGCGCTCTGCGCGAGGAGCGCGTTCGTCACGCGCATCGTCATGCGGTCGAGCAGCGGCGGCGCCGCGAACTGCAGGTTGGTGGCCGCATAGCCGGGATGCGCGGCGAGGCTCTTCACGGCCGAGCCGCTCGCGCGCAGGCGCCTGTCCAGCTCGAGCGCGAACAGCAGGTTGGCGAGCTTCGACTGCCCGTAGGCGGCCCAGCGCATGTAGTGGCGCTCGCCCTGCAGGTTGTCGAAGCTGATCCGCCACGTCCGGTGGGCGTTGCTCGAGAGCGTCACCACGCGCGCGTCCTCGCGTCCCTGCAGCTGCCCGATCAGGCGGCCGGTCAGCGCGAAGTGGCCGAGATGGTTGGTGCCGAGGTGCAGCTCGAACCCGTCGGCGGTCCTGGCGCGCGGCGCCGCCATCACCCCGGCGTTGTTGATCAGCAGATCTAGGCCGTCGTGCCCGTCGCGCGCCTCGAACCACGCCGCGAACGCGGCGATCGAGTCGAGGCTGCCGAGGTCGAGTGAGCCAAGCTCGAGGAGCGCGTCCGGCGCCTGCGCGCGTATTTGCGCAAGCGCCTGCTCGCCCTTGGCGGCGTTGCGGCAGGCGAGCACCACGCGCGCGCCGTGCTTGGCGAGCTCGAGCGCAATGGCGAGGCCGAGGCCGCTGTTGGCGCCGGTCACGATCGCGGTGCGCCCGCTCTGGTCGGGGATGCTGTGGGCGGTGAAGCGCTCGCTCATCGCCGGCGCGCCGTCCGCGCTCAGTCTTCGAGCAGCGCTGCCGCGCCGAGCGCCGCCGCGCCGAGCGCTGTGCCGGTCACGAGCACGCCCGCGACCTTCGGCAGGTAGCCGGTGCGCGTGCCGATGAGCCCCGCGGCGGCGTCGGCGAGGTCACATGCGAGGCCCGCGAGCAGCCACTGGCGGCGCGTGTCGCCCTCGCTCGAGAGCGTGCCCCAGCCGAGCGCCACGTCGCGCGCGCCGAACAGGCGCGCGAGGTAGGGAGACTGCGGGTTGGCGTCCGCGTCGAGGCCGAACAGGCTCCCGGCGAAGCGCGGCGTGGCCCACGCGCCGGTGCCGATCGCGAGCCTGAGCCCCGCGAGCACGCTGATCGTGCTGCCGCCTTTCACGGGCGCGACTCTAGCGCACCGGCGGCGGCGCGGCTCAGGCGCGGGCGGCGAACGCAGAGGGCCGCGGCGCTGCGAGGGTGAGCGCCGCGACCTTGCTCTGCGCGCTGCGCTCGTCACGTTGCGCGGCGTGCGGGGGGCAGTACACGCCACGCACCTCGCCGTCGGCGAGGCCGTATCCGAGCCAGATCTCTCCGCACCAGGAGAAGTGAAAGAAGTGCTCGCCGCACACGCCGGCGCGCCGCTCGTGCGCCCAGGCGGCGCTGACGACGCTCGCGGGGATGCTCGCCGGGCACGAGCAGCCGCCCGACATGTAGCCGGAGGCGACGCAGCGCAGCCGTGGCTCGCCGGCGGGGCGGAGCGCGCGGTGTGCCGCGATGTCGGCCGGCCGGTCGAGGGGGCGGGGGCGGGGGAGGGGTGCGGCCTGTGTGCGCGCCGTGCGGAGCGGCTGCGGCGCGGAGTGGGTGTGTGCTTGGTGTCTGGTCATCTCTTGTCTCGCGGTGCGGCTGCCCTGTTCGGGCAGGTTCATGTCGTACTTTTCGGGCGACACGCTGCATCCGTGAGAACCCCACGGTCGCCAGTGGACGCCTGTTTGGGCGAGACGAGCGGGTTTGTCCTGCAAACTGCCGCTTTACGGCTTTCGCGGTCCGCCCTCGCCGGGCCAGAAGCCCGTGAGAAACCTGAAGCCCGCGCGGGCGGCGTGGTCCACGCCGCCGCGGGTCGCGCGCGAGACGGCGCCCTCGAGCGCGAGCGCCGCGAGCAGCTTCGGCCAGGTGGCCTCGCGCTGGGTGGGCTGCGGCGGCTCCCGTACGTCGATCAGGCCCCACACGCGCCGGAACGTCCTGCGCGAGATCACCCCGGCGAGCACGCCGGCGAGGGCCCCGACCGGAGCGAACAGGATCTTGCTCACGGCGGTGAAACTACCAACGGCCGCGCGCCGAGGCCGCTCGCCGTGGGGCGCCGATAGGGTTTGCGCCCGTGTCCCACGTGAGCATCACCGAGTCCGACGGCGTGGCGGTGCTGGCGATCGACCGCCCGCCCGCCAACGCGATGGACATCGGCCTGCTGCATGAGGTCATCGACGCGGTGGCGCAGGTCCAGGGCAGCCTCCCGCGGGCGCTCGTGCTGGCCGGCCGCGAGGGCTGCTTCTCGGCGGGCGCGGACCTGAAGGCGGTGCCCGGCTACGGTCCGGGCGAGCAGCGCGAGATGGTCGAGTCGATCAACGCGATGGCGCTCGGCGCGTACGCGCTTGAATGCCCCGTGGTGGGCGCGATCACCGGCCACGCGATCGCGGGCGGCCTCGTGCTCGCGCTGTGCGCGGATCTGCGCGTGGCCTCGAGCGAGGGCCGCTACGGGCTCACCGAGGTGAAGGTTGGGGTGCCCTACCCGCAGGCCGCGCTCGGGGTGGTGCGCGCGGAGCTCGCCCCGCACGCCGCGCGCGTGCTCGCGTTCGGCAACCAGCTCGTGGACGGCGCCGAGTGCATGCGCCTAGGCGTGTTCGACGAGCTCGCACAGCCCGGCCGGGTGCTCGAGCGCTCGCTCGAGATCGCGCACGAGCTCGCAGCTTTCCCCGCCGACACCTACGCGCTCACGAAGCGCGAAATGCGCGCCGCGCTCGTCGATCAGATGCGCGAGGCCGCGGCGCGCGACCCGCTGTTCGAGCGCCACCGCGGCTGAGCGACGTGCGGCGCGCTCGCTGTTCGATCGCGTGGATGCCGGCCTCCGCCAGGCGCTGGCGGATCAGCGCCGCCTCGGGCTCGTTCGCCGCGGTGGCCACCACCTCGAGCTGGTCGGACACCGATATCGGGCTACCGGGGCCGAACCGGAAACCGACGCTCGAGGACGCGCTACTCTGGAGCTAGCCGTCGTCGCCCTGGTCTCGCTGACTCTCCCTTGCGCCCGGCGCTTACCCTCGAGAGCTGGCAGAGAGGACGGCCCAGCATGGCTGGCGTCACCCACAACGGAGCGGCGAGCCGCGATATGACAGCTGCCATCTCGGATGCGATGGCGGCCTTGCTCAGCCGCCACACCGGACGCGGCGCGACGAGCTCGCGGACGACGTTCAGCAAGGACCTCGTCGTGTGCGTGATGGCGGACGCGCTCACGAGAGGGGAGAAGAGCCTCGTCCGACACGGTAAAGGCGAGGTCGTCCTGGGCGTCCGCCGCGCCTACCAGGAAAGCATGGCGCAGGAGGCGATAGGGATCGTCGAGGATCTCACCGCCCGGCGCGTGAGCGCGTTCATGAGCAACAACCACATCGACCCTGATCTCGCCGTGGAGATCTTCGTTCTCCAACCGGCGTCCGGCGACCGGGCGTCGGACGGGACGGCCTAACCCACCTGCACCGCGTGCGACGAGCGCTCGTGCGCGGCCCCCGCCGCCTCTCTGCCCTCGGCGAACGTCACCAAGCGGCGTCGGTCCTCGTCCCACAGCTTGAGTGAAACGGCGCGCAGGGCGTCTCCCAGCGTGAGGGTTGGCACGTCGTGGAACACGGGGTTCTCCTCGTGCGCCTGGCGCAGGTTGTAGTTGGGGATCCGCGCGCTCAGATGATGAATGTGGTGGTAGCCGATGTTGCCCGTGCAGAATCGCAGCGGCGGTGAGAGCTTCAGGAACGAGCTTCCGCGCAGCGCAGCATCTGCGTAGTTCCAGTCGCCGGCGCCCTCCCAGTATGCGTCCTCGAACTGGTGCTGCACGTAGAAGAGCCAGATGCCGATCGAGCCGGCGAGCAGCGCGGCCGGTCCGAACACGAGCAGGTAGTCGCGCCAGCCGATGAGCCAGCAGAGGGCGCCGATCAACACGACGAGCGCGACGTTCGTGCCGATCACGCTGCGCCGCATGCGCGCCCGCGCGCCCTTCGCAACGATGCGGGGGCCGATCATCATCGCGACGATCGGGCCCAGGCCGAACATCACGAAGGGATTGCGCAGGAGGCGATAGCCGAGGCGCCCGCGCCACGGCAGCCCGTGGTATTCGGCGACGGTCAACGTGCGGATATCCCCCGTTCCACGACGCGTCAGGTCGCCGGAGGTCGCATGGTGAACGGCGTGGTCGTGACGCCAGCGGACGAACGGTGAGTACAACAGCAGCCCCAGCGAGGTTCCCATCCACGCGTTCGCGCGCCTGGACTTCAGGAAGGAGCCGTGCGAGCAGTCATGGAAGACGATGAACGTGCGCACCAGGAAGACAGCGGCGGGCAGCGCGAGCGCCAGTGGCAGGAGATCGGAGATGCGAAGTGTGAAATACATCGCGACGCACAGCGCGAGGTACGGTAGAGCCGACGTGGCGAGGTCCCGCAGCGCACGTCCGCGGTGTGCCTGCTCGTAGGGAGCAAGGCTCTGGCGCCAGACGCCGGCCTCCATGGGCGCCTCTCGGACGGCGCCGGCGGAGGCCGGCTCCTCGCACGCCGAGGCGAGCTGTTGTGCGGAGGCTTGGTGAGGCGGCGTCTCAGCGGGGATCATCGTGGTCCCCTTTCCTGGTGTGCGCGCGGCCGGTCCGACCGTCGCACCCCAATCGCGGCCACCATGGTACCTGCTGGCCTCCCGGAGGACCGCCGGTGGACGATCTTCCGAGACGCGCCGCACCACGAGCCGGGCGCCAGCGGCGCAAGCGCAGCCGCGGGATGTTTGGCCCGTGTCTCTCGATCCGGGGCATGGCCGAGCCGCCGCGGCCCCGGAGCCAGGCGCCGGCACGAGGCGCCACCGCGGGTGCTGATACCGTTTGTGGATCAGGTCGGGGTATCCACCCGACGACGCAGTGCCCGCGCTCGTAGCTATTGCTCAGCAATCTCCGCGTCCGCAGCACTCTCAACGCAGGAGGAAACAAACAATGGCTACCGGAACCGTCAAGTGGTTCAGCGACGAGAAGCGCTTCGGCTTCATCACCCCGGACGATCAGTCCAAGGACCTGTTCGTCCATCACAGCGCGATCGTCGGCGATGGGCATCGCTCGCTCGCCGAGGGCACCAAGGTCTCCTACGACGCCGAGAGCGGCGACAAAGGGCCGAGGGCCGCGAACGTTCAGGTCATCTAGGAGTGTTGACGCGCTCGGATCCCGCGACGAGGAGCTGACACATATGGCCTCAGGCGCCAAGAGGAAGACCACGATGGCAAAGCTCAACCGTGAGCATCGGCTGCGCGAGCGACGGCTCGAAAAGCAGGCCAAGAAGGACGCACGGAAGATGGCCTCGGCACAAGGTCCGGAGGAGCCCGACGGCCCACAGGCGAGCGAGTCCGATCCGCCGAGCGCAGCGGAGCCCGCTCCCCACTGAGCTTGCGCACGCGCTCACGTTGCCTACGTGAGCGCGCTGTGCGGACGCAGACCGAGAACGCCGGAAGCGCGCCTGCCATGCGCTAAGCTTGGAGTGCGCGCAAACGTGGAAGACAATGCAGGGCTCCGTTTTCGACGAATGTCCCGCCGGGGCTCTTTTGATCCAGCGCGCCCGACCTCGATCACGAGTCGGTTCATAGAACGCTAGGACGATCCAGTGCCAGGGCCTCAACAGCTCCGCCAGCAGGAAAAGCGCGAAGAGAAGCTCAGGGACATCCGCGAGCAGGTCGCCGAGGGTAAGCTCGTGATTCGGCCGATGACGGCGGCTGAGCGCAAGCGCTACCCGCCGAGGGAGACGAACCGGCCTCGCCAGAGGCGCGCGGGCAGCAGATGAGCGCGTTCTTCCTGCCCGATCTGACGCACGACAACCCGGCTTCCGAGCGTGCCTATCGAGCCTTCCGGGACCAGGCGGAGGCGTGCACCGGCGGGGTGTGCCGGGATCGGCGCATTCGCGCGATCGAATGTCGCCAACACGGCGTCGACCGAGAGCTGAGCGTGGGTGAGCCCGACGCGGCCAACGGCAGGACGGTTGCCGCGATCCTGCAGCTCGGCAGGGACACTTACACGGTTCACCACGTTTGCCCGGCGCGCGAGCAGCCCGCCGACCCCACCGTGCTGCAGCGGACGGAAATCTATTCCGTCACCAACTTCGACTGACCCGGACAGAGGCGCGGACGTGAACCGATCCGGCTTGCGTACGCGGTCGAGCGTGTGAACGCAGACCCCTCGCATATGTGCATCCGGTGTGCACGCCCCGCTCCGCCGCTCGACAGCGGCGAGCTGACCTCATGGGAGCATGACGAAGACGGCTTTCTCATCTGTCCCGGATGCCTGACGGGCGAGGAGCATCGATGGATGGACGAAGAAGCCGCCGACACGCTCCGCGAAGCGGAAGACGCGAGGCCGCACGACCCCGGCGAGGGCGACGCGTAGCGGCCGCAGGCCGGCGCCCCCCCCGCAGCGACTGCGTGAGATGCCGAGCGACCTCGACGATCTGCGAGAGAAGGCCCGGTACGCGAGCGAGCGCTACCGGCTGTACAAGGCGAAGGCTTTCGGGCCGCGCCCCACGAGCGAAGCGCGCATGCGGGAACTCGCGCATGCGCACACTCAGGCCGAGGAACGCCTTCGCGCCGCGGAAGCCGAGGCACGGCGCGCCGCCGGTGCCGAGGGCTCTCCCGATTGAGCCGTGCCGGCCGCGCCGCTCCGTCTGACCCGTGCTACGCAGCCGCCCCTTTTTGGCGCGCGTAGCCTAACCGGCGCGCAGGCGGCGGGGGGAGAAAATTTGCGCGGGCCGAGCGACCGCGCGGGGCCCCGGAGCTCAGTCCTCCTCCGGCAGGTCCGCTTCCTTCCAGCTGGAGGAGCGCAGACGCTCGCGCAGCCTCGCGAGATCCACGCCGAGCTCGGTCAGGGCCCTCCCGACAGACTCATCGGCGAGCAGCGGCTCGAGCAGGTCCGTGGGAACGACCTGCGTGCGTCCCGCATCGAGCGCGCGCGCCGCCCCGGACATCCAGATGCGCCGCGCGCTGGGCGCCATCTCGACCCTGATCGTCTCGCCGAACACAACGTCGAGCCGGACCTCGCCGCGACGCGGCTCCGGGGCCGTGCGGGGAACGCGCATCACCTCCTGCCTGATCCTCTCCGGGTCGGCGCCGAGCTCCTCGAGGATGCGCGCCGAGACGCCCTCGTGCTCGCGCGCGATGGCGAGCAGGAGGTGCTCGGTGTCGATGTGGTCCTCGCCGAGGGCGAGCGCTTCGCGCAGCGAGGCCTCGAGGATCCGCTTGGCGAGCGGCGTGAACGGGATCTGGCCGGCGCCTGCCCCCGTGCCTTCGCCGACCAGGCGCACGATCTCGCCGCGTACGCTCTTCGCGGAGATCTCGAGCGTTGCGAGCACTCGCCCGGCGTGAGAGGCTGGCTCGCGAACGAGGCCCAGCAGGAGATGCTCGTCGCCGATGTACTCGTGCTTGAGCCCGCGGGACTCTTCCTGTGCGCGAACGATCACCTGTCGCGCCTGCTCGGTGAAGCGCTCGAACATCGCCTCACAGGATCGCACGCCGGCGCGCTGCCGTCGTCGGAGCCCGTAGCGCGCCCGGGCCGATTCGAACGGCCGACCTCTCGCTCCGGAGGCGAGCGCTCTATCCACTGAGCTACGGGCGCAGACGCCCGATTCTATGGCGTGGGCGCGTTCGACACGGGAAGAGGTTCGCTCCGCCGCGCCCGCGCGTCCCGTCCGACAGCTCCACGCCGCTCGCCTTGCCACGGCCGTGCCCGCCGCACCGTCACCTCAGCGCCCGCGCGCCGCGCCGCCGCTACCGTAGCCCGCATGGACCTCTCGCTGTTCTTCGCCGGCACCGGCGGCTCCGTGCCGTCGGCCAAGCGCGGGCTGCCCGCCGTGCTCGTGCGCCGCGGCGGCGACCGCCTGCTGTTCGACTGCGGCGAAGGCACCCAGCGCCAGCTGATGCGCTCCGTCGGGCTGCTCGACATGGACAGCGTCTTCATCACGCACTTCCACGCCGACCACTGGCTCGGGCTGCCCGGCATGCTCAAGTCGTTCGCGCTGCGCGAGCGCACCGAGCCGCTCGCCGTGTACGGGCCGCGCGGCCTTCAGGAGCTGATGAGCGTGATGCGCATCGTCTACGGCCGGCTGCCCTACAGGCTCACGATCTCCGAGCTTCAGCCCGGCGAGAGCGTTCGCCGCGACCGATACGCGGTCACGCCGGTCCCCGTGCAGCACGGACGCAACCCCGCCGTCGGCTACGCCGTCGTCGAGGACGCCCGCCCCGGCGAATTCGACCCGGTGCTCGCCGAGCGCCTCGGCGTGCGCCCCGGGCCCGACTTCGGGCGCCTGCAGCGCGGCGAGACCGTCGCGGGCGTGAGGCCAGAGCAGGTCATGGGCGAGCCGCGCGAGGGGCGCAAGGTGGTGATCTCCGGAGACACCGTGCCGTGCGAGGCGCTCGCCGTCGCGGCCCACGAAGCCGACGTGCTCGTCCACGAGGCCACCTTCGCCGAGGAGGACGCAGAGCGCGCCGCGGAGACCTCGCACAGCACCGCCCGCGGAGCCGCCACGCTCGCGCGCGACGCCTCCGTTCGGCTGCTCGCGCTCACCCACATCTCCACCCGCTACGCCGGCGGCGCGCTGCGCGACGAAGCGCGCCTCCTCTTCCCCGCCACCGAGGCGCCGCGCGACTTCGACACGATCGAGGTGCCGTTCCCCGAGCGCGGGCCCGCCGTGCTCGTGCGCTGGTCAGAGCGCCAGGCGCGCGAGCGCGACGGCGAGCAGCAGGGCGCCGAGCCGCCCGCCGGCGCCATCGCGGCGCCCTGATACATTTGCGCTGCTCCTTTAACCAGGTCCCGAGAGGCCAGGAAGGAAACGATGCAGCCCAGCGAGAAGGTCGTCCTCGGTGAGGACGAGGTGCGACGCGCCACCACGCGCATCGCGCACGAGATCGTCGAGCGCAACCCGCTCGAGCCTCCCGCGATCGTCGGCATCCACCGGCGCGGCGCGTTCATCGCCAAGCGCCTGCACCTGCAGCTCGAGCAGCTGCTCGAGTGCGACGTAGCGCTCGGCGACCTCGACATCGGCTTCTACCGCGACGACGTCTCGAGCCGCCGCGACGCCCCCGTGCTGCACGCCTCCCACATCGACTTCGACGTCACCGGGCGTACCATCGTGATCGTCGACGACGTGCTCTACACGGGGCGCACCGCGCGCGCCGCCATCGAGGCGTTGTTCGCCTACGGCCGCCCGCAGCGCGTGCAGCTCGCCGTGCTCGTCGACCGCGGCCACCGCGAGCTGCCGATCCGCCCCGACTACGTCGGCAAGAACCTGCCCACCTCCACCGAGGAGCACGTGCGCGTGCGCGTGCGCGAGCTCGACGGCGTCGATGAGGTCGCGATCGCGAGCCCCAGGCCCATAGAGAGCGCCGCATGAACCACCTGATCTCCATGGAGGACCTCGACCGCGCCGCGATCGAACGCATCGTCGCGCAGGCCGAGCGCTTCTCCGAGGTCTCCCACCGCGAGATCAAGACCGTGCCCGCGCTGCGCGGGCGCATGGTGCTGAACCTCTTCTACGAGGCCTCCACCCGTACGCGCAGCTCCTTCGAGCTCGCCGCCAAGCGGCTGTCCGCCGACGTCGTCAACTTCGCCTCCAGCGGCTCCTCCGTCGAGAAGGGCGAGTCGCTCAAGGACACCGTGCTCACGCTCAGCGCGCACAAGCCCGACGCGATCGTGCTGCGCACGCCCTGGGCCGGCGCCGCCGAGCTCGTCTCGCGCTGGTGCAGCGCCGCGATCGTCAACGCCGGCGACGGCAAGCACGAGCACCCCACCCAGGCGCTGCTCGACGTGTACACGCTGCATCGCACGCTCGGCAACATCTCCGGCGCCTCCATCTGGATCGTCGGCGACGTCGCCCACTCGCGCGTCGCGCGCTCCAACATCATCGCCTTCCAGCGCATGGGCGCGCGCGTCACCGTCGCCGGCCCGCCCACGCTGATCCCGCGCGGCATCGAGCAGCTCGGCTGCGACGTGCGCTACTCGCTCGATGAGCTCTCCGGCGCCGACGTCGTGTACGCGCTGCGCATGCAGCGCGAGCGCATGAACGACACGTGGGTGCCCTCGCTGCGCGAGTACGCCGCGCGCTACCAGATCAACGCGCAGCGCCTGCACTCCCACCAGGTCCTCATGCACCCCGGCCCCGTCAACCGCGGCGTCGAGCTCTCCGGCGAGGTCGTGGACTCGCCCCAGGCCGTCATCACTGCCCAGGTCGAGGCCGGCGTGGTCGTGCGCATGGCCGTGCTCTACGAGCTGCTCTCCGGGCGCAGCGGGCCCGCCCGCCCCGACAGCCAAGTCTCCGGCGAGCGCGCGGAGAACCCGGCGGCGGTCGCATGAGCGACGAACAGCCGCTCACCGGCGCGAGCCAGGGGCCCGCCACGCTCGTGCTGCGCGACGTGCGCGTGCTCGACCCGCGCAGCGGCATCGACGAGCGCCTCGACGTGAGCGTCTCCGGCGGCCACCTCGCCGAGCTCGCTCCGCCGCGCACGCTCGACGGCGAGGATCAGATCGACGGCGAGGGACAGCTCGTGCTCGTGCCCGCCTTCGTGGACCCCCACGTGCACCTGCGCACCCCCGGGCAGGAGCACAAGGAGGACATCGACAGCGGCACGCGCGCCGCCGCAGCCGGCGGCTACGCCACCGTGATCGCGATGCCCAACACCCACCCCGTGATCGACGACGCGCCGCTCCTGCGATCGCTACGCGACTCCGCGGCGCGCGAAGCGCGCATTCAAGTCGGGTTCCTCGCAGCGATCACCAGGGGGCTCGGAGGCGAGCAGCTCACCGAGATGGCCGAGCTCGCCGACGCGGGCGCGCTCGGGTTCACCGACGACGGCAAGCCCGTCGCGAGCGCCGGCATGCTGCGCAAGGCGCTGCAGTACCAGCGCCTGTGCGGCGGCGTGATCGCGCTGCACGAGGAGGACCCCACGCTCTCGCGCGGCGGCTCCATGGTCGAGGGCCCCGTCAGCGCCGCGCTCGGGATCGCCGGCATCCCCACCGTCGCCGAGTCCACGATGGTCGCGCGCGACGCCGCGCTAGCCGGCTTCGAGGATGCGCGCGTGCACTTCCAGCACCTCAGCTGCGCCGCCTCCGTGGACGCGCTCGCCGACGCCAAGGCGCGCGGCTTCCGCGTCAGCGGCGAGGTCTCCCCGCACCACCTGCTGCTCACCGAAGAGCACGTGCGCAGCCTCGACACGCGCATGAAGATGCACCCGCCGCTCGCCACCGAGGCCGACCGGCTCGCGCTCGTGCAGGCGCTGCGCTCCGGGGTGCTCGACTGCGTCGCAACCGACCACGCGCCGCACGCGCGCGACGAGAAGGAGGTGCCCTTCGAGCAGGCGCCGATGGGCACCACCGGGCTCGAGACCGCGTTCGCCGCGCTCCACACCGAGCTCGTGCTGCCCGGCGTGCTCGCGCTCGAGACGCTCATCGAGCGCATGAGCGCCGCCGCCGCGCTGTTCCAGCTGCCCACGCCGCGCATCGCCGCCGGCGAGCCCGCCAGCCTCGCGCTGCTCGACCTCCGCGCCGAGTGGATCGCCGGCGAGCACGGCTGGGAGAGCCGCTCCGAGAACTGCTGCTTCGCCGGGCGAAAGCTTCGCGGCCGCGTGCTGCTCACCCTCTCCGGCGGAGCGCTCGCGCACCGCGACCGCACGCTCTCGATGGCGGGCGCGCGGTGAGCCTGCTCTCGCGCGATCGCGCCGCGCTCGTGCTCGTCGACGTGCAGGAGGGCTTTCGCTCCTACGACAGCTTCCAGGCCGTCGCCGCCGCCTGCGCCAAGCTGCTCGCCGGCGCGCGCCTGCTCGGCGTGCCCGCGATCGCCACCGAGCAGTACCCCAAGGGGCTCGGCCACACCGCCCCCGAGGTGCACCTGTCGGACGAGCCGCGCATCGAGAAGACCGTGTTCTCCGCCGTCCGCGCCGACGGCTTCGACCTGCGCGGGCGCTCGCAGGCCGTCGTCTGCGGCATCGAGACGCACGTGTGCGTCTCGCAGACCGTCCACGACCTGCTCGAGGAGGGCGTCGAGGTGCACGTGCCCGCCGACGCCGTCGGATCGCGACACCAGCTCGACTACGAGCGCGGCCTCGAGCGGCTCGAGCGCGCCGGCGCCGTCGTCAGCACCGTCGAGGCCGTCCTCTTCGAGCTGCTCGAGCGCGCCGGGACGCCCGAGTTCAAGGCCGTGCAGAAGCTGATCCTGTGAGCGTGCCCGGGTACGTGCTGCTCGAGGACGGCGCCCGCTTCGACGGCGAGTGCTGCGGCGCCGACGGCCACGCCGTCGGCGAGATCGTGTTCACCACCGGCATGTCCGGCTACCAGGAGTCCGTGACCGACCCCTCCTTCGCCGGGCAGCTGATCGCCTTCACCTACCCCCACATCGGCAACTACGGCGCGAGCGCCCACGCGATGGAGTCCGAGCGCGCCTGGGCGCGCGCCGCGATCATGCGCGAGGCCTGCAACCGCGAGGACGCCCCCAGCGCCGAGCGCGGCTGGCTCGACTGGCTCGGCGACTGCGGCGTGCACGCCATCACCGGCGTCGACACGCGCTCGCTCGTCAAGCACATCCGTGACGCCGGCGCGATGCGCGGCGGCGTGTTCGCAGCCGACGTGAGCGAGGCGCGCGCGCGAGAGCTGATCCACGCCGAGCCGCCGATGGCCGGGCAGGACCTCGCGCGCGTCGTCACCCCCGCCGAGGTCACCCGGCACGGCTCCGGCGACGGGCCCTCGATCGCCGTGATCGACACCGGCATCAAGGCCTCGATGGTGCGCGAGCTCGTCGAGCGCGGCGCGCGCGTGGAGCTGCACCCCTGCACCGCCGGCGCCGATCAGCTGCTCGCCCGCGACCCCGACGCGGTGTTCCTCGCAAACGGCCCCGGCGACCCCGCCGCGCTCGGCTACATCGTGCAGACCGTGCGCGAGATCGTCGGGCGAAAGCCCGTGTGGGGCATCTGCCTCGGCCACCAGCTGCTGTGCCGCGCCGTCGGGCTCGAGACCTTCAAGCTCCCGTTCGGCCACCACGGCGCCAACCACCCCGTGCGCGACCTCGCCACCGGCCGCGTCGAGATCACCTCGCAGAACCACGGCTTCGCCGCGCTCGGGCCCGGCGGGGAGCGCACCATCCCCGGCGACGATCCCGTGCGCTGGGAGACCGACTTCGGCGCCGCCGCGCTCTCGCACGTCAACCTGTACGACCGCACCGTCGAGGGGCTCGAGCTGCTCGAGGTGCCCGGCGGCACAGTCCAGTACCACCCCGAGGCCGGGCCCGGCCCGCACGACAGCCTGTACCTGTTCGACCGCTTCCTCGAGCGCATTGCCGCGGCGTAACGACATCTCCAAGATCCTGATCCTCGGCTCCGGGCCGATCGTGATCGGGCAGGCCGCGGAGTTCGACTACTCCGGCGTGCAGGCCTGCAAGGTGCTGCGCGAGGAGGGCTACGAGGTGGTGCTCGTCAACTCCAACCCCGCCACCATCATGACCGACCCCGAGTTCGCCGCCGCCACCTACATCGAGCCGCTGCTGCCCGAGCCCGTCGCACAGGTCATCGAGCGCGAGCGCCCCGACGCGCTGCTCGGCACGCTCGGCGGGCAGACCGCGCTCAACCTCTCGAAGGCGCTGCACGACAACGGCACACTCGAGCGCTTCGGCGTCGAGCTGATCGGCGCCGACTACGACGCCATCGCGTGCGCCGAGGACCGCGAATTGTTCCGCGACACCATGGAGCGTGCCGGGCTGCGCATGCCGCGCAGCGCCATCGCCACCAACGTCGAGCAGGCAATCGCCGCGCTGCCCGGCATCGGGCTGCCGTGCATCGTGCGACCCGCCTACACGCTCGGCGGCCGCGGCGGCGGCATCGCCACCACCGAGCAGGAGCTGCTCGCGCTCGCCGCGCGCGGGATCGAGGCCTCGCCGATCGGCCAGGTGCTGCTCGACCAGTCCGTGCTCGGGTGGGGCGAGTTCGAGCTCGAGGTGATGCGCGACCGCGCCGACAACGTCGTGATCGTCTGCTCGATCGAGAACGTCGACCCGATGGGCGTGCACACCGGCGACTCCGTCACCGTCGCCCCGCAGCAGACGCTGCCCGACCGGCTCTACCAGAAGCTCCGCGACCAGGCCATCACCGTGATCCGCGCCGTCGGCGTCGAGACCGGTGGCTCCAACGTGCAGTTCGCCGTGGACCCCCTCAGCGAGGAGGTGCTCGTGATCGAGATGAACCCGCGCGTGTCGCGCTCCTCCGCGCTGGCCTCCAAGGCGACCGGCTTCCCGATCGCCAAGATCGCCGCGCGCCTCGCCGTCGGCTACCGGCTCGACGAGATCACCAACG
Source organism: uncultured Solirubrobacteraceae bacterium (assembly GCA_963813685.1). GTDB lineage: Bacteria > Actinomycetota > Thermoleophilia > Solirubrobacterales > Solirubrobacteraceae > Palsa-744. The sequence continues at coordinate 35,391 of CAWEZQ010000001.1, read as the reverse complement.
ACATCACCGGCGTCACCCCCGCCTGCTTCGAGCCCACCATCGACTACGTCGTCGTCAAGTGGCCGCGCTTCGCCTTCGAGAAGTTCCCCAACACGCAGCCCACGCTCTCCACCCACATGAAGTCCGTCGGCGAGGCCATGGCGATCGGGCGCACCTTCCGCCAGGCGTTCGCCAAGGCGCTGCGCTCGCGCGAGCTCGACACCGACGCGTCGCTCGCCGAGACCAGCGAGGAGGAGCTGCTCGCCGGCCTCTCAACGCCCGGACCGCAGCGCTTTGAGACCGTGCTCGAGCTGCTCGCGCGCGGCGTCGGCGTCGAGCAGGTGCACGAGCGCACCAGCATCGACCGCTGGTTCCTCGACGAGCTGCGCGCCCACGCGCTCGACCCCGACGCGAGCTGCGCCGGCGAGCGCTCGTTCCGCTCCGTCGACACATGCGCCGCCGAGTTCCCCGCGCGCACCCCCTACTACTACTCCGGCTGGGACAAGGGCGCCGCCGGCGAGGTCGAGCGCGGCGAGCGCGAGTCCGTCGTGATCCTCGGCTCCGGCCCCAACCGCATCGGTCAGGGCATCGAGTTCGACTACTGCTGCGTCCACGCCGCCATGACCGTGCGCGAGTCCGGCCGCGACGCGGTGATGGTCAACTGCAACCCCGAGACCGTCTCCACCGACTACGACACCTCCGACCGCCTCTACTTCGAGCCGCTCACGCTCGAGGACGTGCTCGCCGTCGTGCGCGCCGAGGAAGGAGACGCCGCCGCGCCGGGCCGCCTCGCGGGCGTGATCGTGCAGTTCGGCGGGCAGACGCCGCTGAAGCTCGCCTCCGGCCTCGCCGCCGCCGGCGTGCCGCTGCTCGGCACGAGCGTCGATGCGATCGACCTCGCCGAGGACCGCGGGCGCTTCGGCGCGCTGCTCGAGCAGCTCGAGCTCAAGGCGCCGCCGTACGCCACCGCCGCATCCGTGCCCGACGCCCTGCGCTGCGCCGAGGAGGTCGGCTTCCCGCTGCTCGTGCGCCCCTCCTACGTGCTCGGCGGCCGCGCCATGGAGATCGTCTACTCGCGCGAGGCGCTCGCCGACTACCTCGCCCGCGAGGCCGGGGGGCGCGAAGCCGGCGACGGCGCGATCTACCTCGACCACTTCCTCGAGAACGCCGCCGAGGTGGACGTCGACGCCCTGTGCGACGGCGAGGACGTTTGGATCGGCGGGATCATGCAGCACGTCGAGGAGGCCGGCGTGCACTCCGGCGACAGCGCCTGCGTGCTGCCGCCGCACTCGCTCGGTGAGGACATGCTCGAGCAGATCCGCGCCGCCACCCGCAGGATCGCCCTCGCGGTCGGCGTCGTCGGCCTGCTCAACGTGCAGTACGCGGTGCACGGCGGCGAGCTCTACGTGATCGAGGCCAACCCCCGCGCCTCGCGCACCGTGCCGTTCGTCTCCAAGGCCGTGGGGCTGCCGCTCGCCAAGCTCGCCTGCCGCGTGATGCTCGGCGAGCGCATCCCCGAGCTCGGCCTCGACCGCACCCGCGAAGGGCTCGGCTTCGGCGACCACGTCTCCGTCAAGGAGGCCGTGCTCCCGTTCGACCGCTTCGAGGGCTCCGACGCCCTGCTCGGCGTCGAGATGCGCTCCACCGGCGAGGTCATGGGGATCGCGCGCGACTTCCCCACCGCCTTCGCCAAGGCGCAGGCCGCCGCCGGCGCGCCGCTTCCGCGCGCCGGCACCGCGTTCATCTCCGTCACCGACTCCGACAAGCCCGGCGCCATCGCCGTCGCCCAGAGCCTGCACGACATCGGCTTTCGCATCGTCGCCACGCGCGGCACCGCCGAGGTGATCGCGCGCATGGGCGTGCCCGTGCAGAGCCTCAACAAGATCGGCGAGGGCTCTCCGCACGTCGTCGACTGGATCGAGCGCGGGCACGTGGACCTCGTCGTCAACACGCCCACCGGCGTCGGCGCCCGCACCGACGGCTACGAGATCCGCCGCGCCGCCATCAGCCACGGCGTGCCCTGCCTCACCACGCTCGCCGCCGGCGTCTCCGCGGCGCGCGCGATCGCGAGCGCCCGCCGCGGCGGCGTGCCCGAGGTCGTCTGCCTGCAGGAGCTGCACGGCATGATGCGCCCCGCGCCCGTCGCGCGCGCGGGCACCGGCGGCGCGCCCTCCGCCGCCCGCCCCGGCGCGGGCGCCGGCGCCACCCCCGCGGGCGGCGAGCAGAGCGCCGAGCAGAGCCGCGACGGCGCCCGGGTCGCGTGAGCGCGCCCATCGCCCGGCGCGCGCTCGCGGTCACCCGCAGCGAGCCCCTCGGCGCCTACACCGTCCTGCGCGTCGCCGACCCTCACGGCCCCGTGCCCCAGCCCGGGCAGTTCGCGATGATCGCCGCCGTCGAGCGCTGGGGCGGGGGGGAGGACGAGCGCCCGTTCCTCTCACGCGCATTCTCGATCGCCCGCCACGCCCGCCGCGAGAGCCACTTCCTGCTCGAGGACGTCGGCCCCGGCAGCAGGCGCCTGTGCGAGCTCGGGCCCGGCGATCAGCTGTGGGTGCTCGGGCCGCTCGGGCGCGGCTTCCGCGCGCCCGAGGAGGGCCGGCGCGCGATCCTCGTCGGCGGCGGCGTCGGGATCGCGCCGCTCGCGATCCTGCAGGACTCGCTCGAGCAGCCCGCCACCGTGCTGCTCGGCTTCCGCGACGCCGCGCGCGCCCGCGGCGGCGAGCTGCTCAGCGGGGCGCAGCTCGCCACCGACGACGGCTCGCACGGCCACCACGGGCTCGTCACAGACCTGCTCGAGGCCGAGCTCCGGCGCGACGCGAACGCCGCCGTCTACGCGTGCGGGCCCGCGCCCATGCTCGAGGGCGTCAGGCGGACCTGCGAGCGCGCCCGCATCCCCGCGCAGCTCGCGCTCGAGGCAGCCATGGCGTGCGGCTTCGGCGCGTGCTTCGGCTGCGTCGTGCCCAAGCGCGGCGGCGGCTACCTGCGCGTGTGCGTGGACGGGCCCGTGATCGACGCCGCGCAGATCCACGAGGTCTCAGAGCACGCCGGAGCCCCGGCGTGAGCGTCGGCTTCTGCGGGCTCGAGCTCGCGCACCCCGTCATCAACGGCTCGGGAACGTTCGACGCGATCGCCGCCCGCGCCGCCTTCGGCGAGCAGCTCGCCGAGCGCTTCCCGTTCGCCGCGTTCGTGTCCAAGACGATCACGCTCGCGCCGCGCGCCGGCAACCCCCCGCCGCGGCTGTGGGAGGCCGCGGGCGGGCTGATCAACTCGATCGGCCTGCCCAACAAGGGGCTCGACGGCTACGTGCGCGAGGACCTTCCGCAGCTGTGCGACATGCGCGCGCAGCCGCCCGGCGGCGGCGAGCCGCTGCCCGTGCCGCTCATCACCAACGTGATGGGCTCGAGCGCCGAGGAGATCGCGCAGCTGCTCGACGCGTGCGAGCAGCGCCCGGAGATCGCCGCCGTCGAGCTCAACGTCTCCTGCCCCAACGTGCAGACCGGCCTCGACATAGGCGCCGACCCGCGCACCCTGCACGGGGTGCTCGGCGCCGTGCGCGAGCGCAGCTCAAAGCCCCTGATCGTGAAGCTCACGCCCAACACCGCCGACGTCGCCGCCTGCGCCGCCGCCGCCCAGGACGCGGGCGCCGACGCCGTGTCGCTGATCAACACGCTGCGCGCGATGGCGCTCGCGCCGCGCTCCGCATCCGGCGCGCGCTGGCTGGGCGGCGGCACCGGCGGGCTGTCCGGCCCCGCCGTGCGATCTGTCGCGCTCGCGCAGGTCGCCGCCGTCGCCGAGCGCGTCTCGATTCCCGTCGTCGGCATGGGCGGGGTGCAGTCTGCGAGACACGCCCGCGACCTGCTCGACGTCGGCGCGTCGCTCGTCGCCGTCGGCACCGAGAGCTTCCGCGACCCGCTCGCCGCCGCCGCGATCGCGGCCGCCCTGTAGCACACCCCGCCGCCGCCCAGCACCGGGGGTGGCCGAAGATCGACGCAAAAAAGTCCGCAGGTTGCGGCGTCTGCGCAGTGCGCCCCATGCGCGTGCGCGCAGACGGAGCGCTGCGCGAAAACCCCTGCAAACATTGGGGAGACCGTCCAGGAGTCTCGACATGGCTCAAGCTGAGGTTGAGGTCTAGCTGAATTCGCGCGTTTTGTCTTGATCGCGTCTCGCTGGTGTGTAGACTCGCCGCCCATGACGACGGCGACGGGTACGACGTCCTCGAACCAATCCACAGCTCCCCAGCGGTCGCTCAACCAGAGGATGGATGCCCTCGCCAGAGCCAACCAGATCCGCATCAAACGAGCCCAGCTCAAGCGCGATCTGAAGGCCGGCAGGCGCTCCATCCACCAGCTGCTGAGCGATCCGCCCGAGTGGGTGGAGACCGCCAAGGTCTTCGACATGCTGCTCGCCGTGCCCAAGTACGGCCGTGTGAAGGTCAACAAGATCCTCGTCCACTGCCGCATCGCGCCGAGCAAGACCATCGGCGGGCTCTCCGAGCGCCAGCGCAGCGAGCTGATCTCGCTGCTGCGCCACTGAGCCGGGCCGCGAGTTTCCACCGAAGCCGCGACTAGGGTCCCTGCGGTGGCGCGCGTGTTCGTCATCACCGGCCCATCCGGCGTCGGCAAGGGAACGCTGATCCGCGGGCTCATGGAGCGCCTGCCGGAGCTCGAGCTGTCCGTGTCCGCCACCACGCGCCCGCCGCGGCCCGGCGAGCGCGACGGCGTCGACTACCACTTCCTCACGCGCGAGCAGTTCGACCGCTTCGTGCGCGAAGGCGCGTTCGTCGAGCACGCCGACTACGCGGGCCGCAGCTACGGCACGCTGCGCTCCGAGCTCGAGCAGCGCGTCCGCGCCGGCGTGCCCGTCGTGCTCGAGATCGAGGTCCAGGGCGCCCGCCAGGTGCGCGCCGCGATGCCCCAAGCCGTGCAGGTGTTCATCGCGCCGCCCTCCACCGGCGCGCTGCGCGAGCGCCTTCAGGGACGCGGCACCGACGACAGCGCAGAGGTCGAGCGCAGGCTCGCCGTCGCCGAGGGCGAGCTCGCCGCCCAGCCCGAGTTCGAGCACGTCGTCGTCAACGACCGGCTCGACGACGCCATCGACGAGCTCGCCGCGATCGTCGGCGCGAGCCTTCAGGCCGGCTGCGGCTGACGCCGGCGCCGCGGGTGAGGCGCTCGCGGGCGACTACACTGGACCGGCCAACCACGAAAGGCTCGGGACCAAGTGATCTCACCCCGCATCGACAACCTGCTCGAGCAGGTCGACTCGAACTACGCGAGCGTGATCGTCGCCGCCAAGCGCGCGCGCCAGATCAACAGCTACTACCACAACCTCGGCGAGGGCACCTTCGACGAGTTCCCCCCGCCGATGATCGAATCCGCCTCCAAAAACTACCTCACCATCGCACTCGAGGAGGTAGCCGCGGGGAAGCTCAAGTACCACTACCGCTAGCGCGCTGAAACGCACGCGGCGCTTGCCGCGGAGCCGCGCGGCCAGTAAAACCAGGGGATCATGTCCCGCATCCTGCTCGGCGTGAGCGGTGGGATCGCCGCCTACAAGTCGCTCGAGTTCGTGCGCCTCGCCACCGGCGCCGGGCACGCGGTGCGCGTCGTGCAGACGCCCGCGAGCCGCCGCTTCGTGGGCGCCGCGTCGTTCGCCGCGCTGAGCGGCGCGCCCGTGCTGGCGAGCGAGTTCGAGCGCGACCCGCTGCGCGGCGCCTACCCCGGCGAGGCGCCGCCCGCGCACGAGCCGATCGGCCACCTGCAGCTCGCGGCCGGCGCCGACGTGTACCTGATCGCCCCCGCCACCGCCAACACCATCGCGAAGCTCGCCGCGGGCCTCGCCGACGACATGCTCGGCGCGTGCGCGCTCGCAGCCGCCTGCCCCGTGGTGCTCGCGCCCGCCATGAACAGCCGCATGTACGAGCACGCGGCCACCCGCGCCAACCTCGACACGCTGCGCGCGCGCGGCGTGCGCGTGCTCGAGCCCGGCAGCGGGCGCCTCGCCTCGATCGGCGAGGAGGGCGTCGGGCGGATGGCCGAGCCAGAGGCGCTGCTCGCCGCCTGCGAGGAGGAGCTGCGCGGCGCTCGCGCGCCCGCCGGCGAGGCGCGCTGGCGCGGCGTGAAGGTGCTCGTCACCGCCGGCGGCACGCGCGAGCCGATCGACAGCGTGCGCTTCATCGGCAACAGCTCCTCCGGGCGCATGGGCCTCGCGCTCGCCTCAGCCGCGCGCGAGCGCGGCGCTCAGGTCACCGTGATCGCAGCCAACGTCGCGCTCGAGCCACCCGCCGGCGTGGCGTGGCGCGCCGTCTCGAGCGCCGCCGAGCTGAAGGCGCAGTGCGAGCGCGAGTTCCCCGCCTGCGACGTGCTGCTGATGGCCGCGGCCGTCGCCGACTTCGCGCCCGCCGAGCCCGCGCAGGGGAAGATCCGCAAGGGCGCGCGCGACGGGCTCGAGCTCACGCTCGCGCCCACGCCCGACGTGCTCGCCGCACTCGCCGCGCAGCGCAGGCCCGGGCAGACGATCGTGGGGTTCGCCGCCGAACACGGCAACGGCGCCATCGACGGCGCGCGCGCGAAGCTCACCGGCAAGGCGCTCGACGCGGTGGTCGTCAACGACATCTCGCGCAGCGACATCGGCTTCGACTCCGAGCACAACGAGGTCACCGTGCTCGGCGCCGCGCGCGACGGCTCCGAGCCGCGCTCGTGGCACGTGCCGCGCGCCGAGAAGCAGCACGTCGCCGAGGCGATCCTCGACATCGTCGAGGGCCTGCGCCAAAGCAAATAAAATCGTCCGGGATGGACAACGTGTACGACCTCTACACGCGCGGCTGCGACCTGCTCGACCACGGCGACCACCAGGCCGCGATCGTGCCACTCTCGCGCGCCCGCGACCTCGAGCCCGACAAGGCCTCGATCCGCGAGGCGCTCGGCCGCGCGCTGTTCCACGCGCACCACTACGAAGGCGCCGCCGAGGAGTTCCAGGCGGTCGCCGCGCAGACGCCCACCAACGACTACGCGCTGTTCTGCCTGGGTCGCGCGATGCAGCTCCTGGGGCGCCATCGCGAGGCGCTCAACCCGCTCGCGCTCGCGTGCTCGCTGCGCCCCGAGCGCGCCGACTACAGGCTCTACCGCGACCGCGCCAGACGCAACGCCGCGGCCGCCTGAGAGGGCCCGCGCGGGGCCGCTCCGGCGCGGGCGGGCTTGCGGGCCGATGCTATCCTCGACGTAGAGCTTTCGAGCCCGTGCCCAGGCGCCGGCTGCAGTACCGAAAGTGGGCGACCGCCCACTTTTTTTTCGTAAGGAGCATGTTGATGAGCGCGTTGCAGACAGACATCGAGAGGCGGCTCGCGGCCAGCGAGCCCGACATCGAGGTGCTGCTCGCCGAGGTGCTCGGCGGACGCTGCCTGCGCGTCTTCATCGACCGCCCCGAGGGCGTCACGCTCGAGGACTGCGAGCGCGTCACGCTGCTCCTGGGCGATCTGCGCGAGCGCTACTCGCTCGAGATCTCCTCGCCCGGCACCGAGCGCCCGCTCACCAAGCCCGCGCACTTCCGCCGCTTCATCGGCAGGCGCGCGCGCGTGCGCACGCGCAACGCGCACGCCGTCGAGAGCGCCACCTGCGGCGCCGGCGGCCAGGAGCGCACGGTGAGAAGCTTCACCGGCGAGCTCGTGGGCGCATCGGAGCAGGAGGTCATGCTCGCCGCCGACGAGGGCGTGATCGCGATCCCCTACTCGGACATACGCCGTTCCAACCTGATCGAGGAGTAAGCAGCCATGTCACGCGAAATCCTTGACGCCATGCACGCGCTCGCGCGCGAGAAGGGCATCGAGCCCGAGAAGCTGATGGTCGCGCTCGAGGACGCGCTTCTCTCCGCCTACAAGAAGCAGCCGGGCTCGGCCAAGTACGCGCGCGTGGAAATGGACCGCGACACCGCCGACTTCCGCGTGATCGAGCTGATCATCCCCGAGCGCCTCGAGGCCCACCTGATCATCGAGACGATCGACGAAGGCACCACGATCGACCCCGAGACGGGCGAAGAGCGCGAACCCGAGGAACCCGAAATCGACCCGAAGAAGTTCGCCGAATACCGCGACCAGATCGACGAGCGCGACGTCACCCCCGACGACTTCGGCCGGATCGCCGCGCAGACCGCCAAGCAGGTGATCCTGCAGCGCATCCGCGAGGCCGAGCGCGACATGATGTACGAGGAGTACCGCGACCGCGTCGGCGAGCTGATCACGGGGATCGTGCAGCAGTCCGACTCGCGCTACACGCTCGTGCAGCTGCGCGAACGCGTCGAGGCGCTGCTGCCGAAGTCCGAGCAGGTGGACGGCGAGCGCTACGACCACTCGCAGCGCATCAAGGCCGTCATCAAGGAGGTCTCGCCCTCCACCAAGGGCCCCGCCATCATCGTCTCCCGCCGCGACCCCGAGCTGATCAAGAAGCTGTTCGAGCTCGAGGTCCCCGAGATCGCCGACGGGCTCGTCGAGATCGCCAACGTCGCGCGCGAGCCCGGCTACCGCTCGAAGATCGCCGTCATCTCGCACACCGACGGCGTCGATCCCGTCGGCGCGTGCGTCGGCCCGCGCGGATCGCGCGTGCGCATGGTCGTCTCCGAGCTGCGCGGCGAGAAGATCGACATCATCCCCTTCAACGACGAGCCCGCGCGCTTCGTCGCCAAGGCGCTCTCGCCCGCGCGCGTGCGCGAGGTGCTCGTGGACGACGAGGCCAAGCAGGCCACCGTGATCGTGCCCGACGACCAGCTGTCGCTCGCGATCGGCCGCGAGGGCCAGAACGCGCGCCTCGCCGCGCGCCTCACCGGGTGGCGCGTCGACATCCGCTCCGAGACCGAGTTCGCCGCCGAGGAGGCCGAGCACGGCTACGAGGAGGAGGAGGTGCAGGGCCGCTGCGCCGCGATCCTCTCCAACGGCCGCCGCTGTCCCAACGCCTCTCTGCCCGGCTCGCGCTACTGCGGGCTCGAGAGCCACCAGGCGCTCGCCGCGATCGCCAGCGACAACGTCGGCGACCTCGCCGCCGACGGCGCAGCCGCCGACAACGGCGCGTCCGCGCCCGACGCCGGCGAGCAGGACGCGCCCGACCTGGCCGCCGAGGCCGAGCAGCAGCCCGACGTCGCGGCCGCCGACGAGGCGCAGCCCGAGGTCGCAGCCGCCGCCGAGGCCACGCTCGCAGGCGAAGCCGACGCCGGCGAGCCTCCGGCGGGCGGGGAGCAGACGCCATAGCGGCGCACGTGCCGCGCCGCCGCTGCGCCGGCTGCGGGCGAACCGCGCCGAAGAACGAGCTCATGCGGCTCGTCGTCGAGCGAGCAGCGGGAAGCGCGAGCGCGGTGCACGACCCGAGCGGCTCGCGACCCGGTCGCGGCGCCTATCTGTGCGAGGGCGGACAGCCCGGGCGGCCCGCGTCCGCGTGCGTCGAGAGGGCGCTCAAGCGCGGCGCGATCGCGCGCACGCTGCGCGCCACGGTGGCGATCGACCCCAAGCTCGTAGAATCGGTGAGCCCATGAGCAAGAAGCGCGTCCACGAAATCGCCAAAGAGCACGGGCTCTCGAGCAAGGAGCTGCTCGCCAGGCTGAAGGCCGCCGGGATCGAGGCGAAGGCCGCTGCCTCCTCCGTCGAGGAGGCAGCCGTGCTGAAGGTGCTCGGCGACGGCGCCGCGGGCGCCGGCGCGAGCCCCAACGGCGCGCCCCCGAGCGCGCCCGCGAAGCCCGCCGCGAAGAGCGCTCCCGCCGCGGACGCGAAGAGCGCTCCCGCCGCCGACGCGAAGCCCGCGCCCGCGCAGCAGGCGCCGGCCGCCAAGGCCGCCGCTCCCGCCGCCAAGCCGGCCGCCGCGCCGCCCCAGCCGCGCTCCGAGGCGCGCCCTGCCGCCGGCGAGCGCGCCGCGCCCCCGCGCGCGCAGGCGCAGGCGCCCTCCGCGAACGTTCCCGCCGCAGCCCAGGCTCCCGCCGCGGGCTCGCCCTCCGCCGGCGCTCCCGCCGCCGCGGCGGGCGGCCAGCCGGGGGCGGCCGGCACCGCCAACGCTCCGCGCCCCGCCGCCCCCGGCGGAGAGCGCGTGCGCCCCACGCGCGACTCGCGCACGGGAGAGCGCACCCCGGGCGATATCGGGCCCGGCGGGCGCAGGCGCGTGGTGATCGACTCGCAGGCCTCGCGCCGCCAGCAGGGCGGCCCCTCCACCCAGCCCCAGCGCAGGCCCCCGCGCCGCGGTCGCCGCCGCCGCGGCACCTACGACGAGACGATCCAGCCGATCGACACCTCCGCGATGGAGGCCACCGACCTGGTGCGCGTCAACTCCGGCTCGACCGTCAAGGACGTCGCCGAGTACCTGGGCGTGCCGGTGCCCGAGGTGATCAAGAAGCTGATGTCGCTCGGCGAGATGGCGACGCTCACGCAGACGCTCTCCGACGACGCCATCCAGGTGCTCGCGGACGAGTTCGACAAGCAGATCGAGATCGTGCACGCGGCCGACGACCCCGACGCCGAACCCGAGTACGAGGACTCCGACGAGGACCTCGTGGACCGTCCGCCGGTGGTCACGATCATGGGCCACGTCGACCACGGCAAGACCTCGCTGCTCGACGCGATCCGCGAGACCGAGGTGGTCGCGGGCGAGGCCGGCGGGATCACGCAGCACATCGGCGCCTACCAGGTGCGCCACGCCGGCAAGGAGATCACCTTCCTCGACACGCCGGGCCACGAGGCGTTCACGGCGATGCGCGCGCGCGGCGCGCGCGTGACCGACCTCGCGGTGATCGTGGTCGCCGCCGACGACGGGGTCAAGCCGCAGACCGAAGAGGCGATCGACCACGCGAAGGCCGCCGAGGTGCCGATCGTGGTGGCGGTCAACAAGATCGACAAGGAGGGCGCGCAGCCCGAGCGGGTGCGCACCGAGATGACCCAGCACGGCCTGCAGCCGGCCGAGTGGGGAGGCGAGACGGAGTTCGTGGACGTGAGCGCCAAGACGCGCCAGAACCTCGACGCGCTGCTCGACACGATCCAGGTCGTCACCGAGCTCGAGGAGCTCAAGGCCAACAGCGGCGCAGAGGCGTCGGGCACCGTGATCGAGTCCAAGCTCGACCCGGGCCGCGGCCCGGTCGTGACGGTCCTGATCCAGCGCGGCACGCTGCGGGTCGGCGACGCGCTGCTCGCTGGAGCGCACTTCGGCAGGGTGCGCGCGATGCACGACTTCATGGGCGTGCGCCTGAAGCGCGCCACACCCGGGCAGCCGGTGGAGGTACTCGGCTTCGACGGCGTGCCCGAGGCGGGCGAGCTCGTGCGCGTGGTCGAGAACGAGCGCCGCGCCCGCCAGCTCGCTGGCGAGCGCGCCAACCGGCTGAAGACCGAGGCGCTCGCGCGGCGCTCGGGCCGCAAGGTGTCGCTCGAGGACGTCTTCAAGCTCGCCCAGGAGGGCGCCGTGAAGGAGCTCAGCCTGGTCGTCAAGGCCGACGTCGCGGGCTCGCTCGAGGCGATCGAGGACGAGATCGCCAAGCTCCCCCAGGAGGAGGTCAAGGTCAACATCATCCACCGCGGCGTGGGCGGCATCAACGAGTCCGACGTGATGCTCGCGGCCGCCTCCGACGGTGTGATCCTCGCCTTCAACGTGCGCCCCGTGGGCGACGCCCGCCAGATCGCCGACCGCGAGGGCGTGGAGATCCGCTCCTACGCGGTGATCTACCGCGCCACCGAGGAGCTGCGCGCGGCGATGCAGGGCATGCTCGAGCCCGCCGAGGTGGAGACGACGCTCGGGCAGGCCGAGGTGCGCCAGCTCTTCAAAGCCTCGCGGATCGGCACGATCGCGGGCTCGTTCGTCACCGAGGGCAAGGTGGTGCGCGGCTCGCGCGTGCGCGTGGTGCGCGACGGCACCGTGATCTACGACACCACGATCGAAAGCCTGCGCCGCTTCAACGACGACGCGCGCGAAGTCTCGGCCGGGTTCGAGTGCGGGATCGTGCTCGCGAACTTCCAGGACGTGCACGAGGGAGATGTGCTCGAGACCTATGAGACGCGCCAGGTGGAGCGGGAGCTGTCCTCCTGAGCGCCGGTGTCGTGCACGCCGGCACAGACGCCGGCGCGCGGTGCAACACAGCGGTCACGCCCACATCGGCAGGGGAGGGGAGGGGTAGGATGACCGGCGAGCGAATGCGTCGGGTTGACGAGGCGATACGCCACGTTCTCGGCGACACGCTGGCAGGCGAGCTGAAAGACCCCCGAGTGGGATTTGTGACCGTTACCGACGTCAAGACAAGCCCCGACCTGCGCCACGCCCGCGTGTATGTGAGCGTCCTCGGCGAGCACGGCGGCGCCTCCGGCGCCGAGCAGCGCGAGGCCACGCTCGCGGGCCTGCGCAGCGCCCACGGCTTCCTGCAGGGGCGCCTCGCGGACGAGCTTCGCCTCAAGCGCACCCCCACGCTGGAGTTCTCCTACGACGAGACGACCGATCGCGCGCTCCGCATCGAGGCGCTGATCGACGAGATCGAAGGGCGATGAGCGGCGCCGTCACCGCGCGTGCCCGCACGGGTGACACCGCGCGCGAGCAGGTGCTCGCGCGCATCCGCGAGGACGAGCGCTTCGTGCTCGCCTCCCACGAGAGCCCCGACGGCGACGCGCTCGGCTCGCTCGTGGGGATGCAGGATCTGCTCAGCGCGCTCGGCAAGGACTCGCAGATGTTCATCTCCCCCGACGACCTGCCGCTGCCCGACGAGTACTCGGTGTTCTCGCTCGAGGGCCACATCGAGGCGCCGCCCGCGGACATCGCCGAGCGCACGGTGGTGTTCCTCGACTGCGGCAACATCGATCGCAACTCCGCGAGCGTGCTGCGCAACGGCCGCCACCTGCTGAACATCGACCACCACCACGACAACACGCGCTTCGGCACGATCGACTACGTGGTGCCCGGCGCCTCGTGCACCGCCGAGATCGTGTGGGACCTGATGCGCGGGCTCGGGGTCGCGCCCACGCCGGCGGTCGCCGAAGCGCTCTACATCGGGCTGATCACCGACACCGGTCGCTTCATGTACGAGAACACCTCCGCGCGCGCCCACGAGATGGCCGCCGAGCTGATCGACGCGGGCGTCGACGTCGCGGCGGTCTACCGGCAGCTGTACGAGGACATGCCCGCAGGGCGGCTCGCGCTGCTCGGCCTCGCGCTCGGCAAGGTGCAGCGCTTCGACGAAGGCGAGCTCACGCTGTCGGTGCTCACCACCGCCGACTTCGCGAAGGCGGACGCCAAGGAGAGCTACTCCGAGGGGATCATCGACCAGCTCCGCGCGCTGCGCGGGACGAAGGTGGCCGCGCTCGTCCGCGAGCTCTCGGCCGGCGAGAAGAAGGGCCAGCACAAAGTCTCGCTGCGCGCCACCGACGGCGACGTGGACGTGTCGCAGATCGCGCGCGCCCAGGGCGGCGGCGGGCACCGCCGCGCCGCCGGCTTCACGACCGCGCTCGAGCTCTCCGAGCTCGTGTCCTTCCTGCGCGACTCCATCGCCGAGCAGCTCCACCCCTCGCCCGCCGCGAGCGCCGCCTAGTCCCGGCGGGCGCAGCGAGCCCGGGCCACGCGCGCGATGGACGGCGTCCTCCCGATCGACAAGCCCGCGGGCATCACCTCGCACGACGTGGTCGCCGCGGTGCGGCGCGCGCTCGGCGGCGTGCGCACCGGGCACGCAGGCACACTCGATCCGTTCGCCACCGGGCTCCTGCTCGTGCTGGTCGGGCGCGCCACCAAGTCCCAGCGCGAGCTGATGGCGCTGCCGAAGCGCTACGAGACCGTGGCGCTGCTCGGCGCGTCCTCGAGCACCGGCGACCCCGAGGGTGAGATCACGGTCACCGGGCGCCTGCCGCCCGACCCTCCCGAGCTCCCCACCGGCGAGGTGCGCCAGCGCCCGCCCGCGCACTCCGCCGTGAAGATCGAAGGCGAGCGCGCGTATGTGCGCGCGCGCCGCGGCGAGCACGTGCAGATGCCCGAGCGGATCGTCACCGTCATGCGCTTCGAGCAGCTGTGGCGCAGGCCCGCCGCGGAGGTTCCCGCCGCCGCCGCCGCCGCCGCGGCCGCCGCGGACGCCTCGCGCCTGCAGGCGGCCGCCTACGAGATCGAATGCGGCTCGGGCACGTATGTGCGCTCGCTGATCGCGGACCTCGGAGACGCCTACTGCCTCGCGCTGCGGCGCACCGCGATCGGGCCGTTCGAGGTGAGCGGCGCCGTGCCGCCACCGCCGCGCGGGCAGGCGTGGGCCGACCCGCCGCTGATCGCGCTCGAGCGCCTTCCGTCGATCCTGGGCGCGGGCGCGCGCGGACGCCAATAACCTGTGCGCCCGTGAAGATCACCCGCCTGCCCGACGTGGAGCGCGCAGACGGGCGCAGCGTGGCGGTGGGCACCTTCGACGGCGTCCACCGCGGTCACCGCGAGGTGATCGCGGGCTCCGACAGCGTGCTCACGTTCGACCCGCACCCGGTGTCGGTGGTGGCGCCGCAGCACACCCCCAAGCTGCTCACCACCTTCGAGCGCAAGGCGGAGCTGATCGCGTCGCTCGGCGTGGACGAGCTCGTGGTGATCCCGTTCGACGCCGAGTTCGCGAAGCGGTCCGCGGAGGAGTTCATCGGCGGGGTGCTCGTGCAGGCGCTCGGCGCAGCGCGCGTGTCGGTGGGCGAGAACTTCCGCTTCGGCCACCGCGCGCAGGGCGACACGCGCCTGCTGCAGGCGGACCCGCGCTTCGCCACCGTCGTGCACCCGCTGCTCGAGATCGACGGCGAGATCGTCTCCTCGAGCCACATCCGCGGGCTCGTGCTGGCGGGCGAGGTCGCGAAGGCCAACGAGCTCCTGGGCGCGCCGTTCGTGCTCGCCGGCGAGGTCGTGCACGGCGACCGGCGCGGCCGCGAGCTCGGCTTCCCGACGGCCAACCTGGTCCCGCTGGAGGATCTCGTGTGCCCGGGGCACGGCGTCTACGCCTGCCTCGCCGGCGGCCGGCCCGCGGCGGTCAGCATCGGCGTGCGGCCCACCTTCACGACCGGCCGCGGCGAGCTGATCGAGGCGCACCTGCTCGACTTCGACGGCGACCTTTACGGCAGCGAGCTGCGCATCGAGTTCCTCGAGCGCCTGCGCGGCGAGCGGCGCTTCGAGAGCGCGCAGGCGCTCGTGGAGCAGATGCGCCTCGACGTGCAGCGCACCCGCGAGATCGCCTCCGCGCGATAGCGAGCGCTTGCAGGGCTTCTGCTACCGTCCCGCAGATGCCTGCCATCACCAGCGAGCGCAAGCGCGAGATCGCCGAGCAGTTCGGGGCCTCCGAGCGCGATACGGGCTCAACCAAGGTGCAGATCGCGCTGCTCACGGAGCGCATCAACCACCTCACCGATCACCTGCGCTCGCAGAGCAAGGACCACCACTCGCGCCGCGGCCTGCTGATGCTCGTGGGACGCCGCAGGCGCTTCCTGGACTACCTGCAGCGCACCGACCTCGAGGGGTACCGGGCGCTGATCAAAGAGCTCGGCCTGCGCAAGTGAGGACGGCCGTGGGCGCTTCGCGGTGCGGCGTCCTCGCTCGCTCGCGTGCTGAAGCACGCCACGCTCCCTGCGTCCTTGCCCCGCTCGGCCCACGACCGTCCTCGGGCGCCGTGGGCGCTTCGCGCTCCTGACGGAGCAACGGCCGTGACCGTGCTCGCACCCGGGACGCCCGCGCCGAGCTTCTCGCTCGGGCGGGTGAACGGCGAGCGCTTCACCGAGGAGGACCTGAGGGACGCGACGACGGTGCTCGTGTTCTACCCGTTCGCGTTCAGCCCGGTGTGCACCGAGCAGCTGAAGGTGTACGAGCCGCTGGTGGGCGAGATGGAGGGCCGCGGCGCGAGGCTGTACGGCGTCTCGTGCGACTCCACGTGGGCGCAGAAGGCGTTCGCCGAGAAGCTCGGCGTCTCGAGCGAGCAGCTGTCGGACTTCGAGCCCAAGGGCGCCGCGTGCGAGGCTTTCGGCGTGCTCCATCCCGGCGGCTTCGCGCAGCGTGCGCTCGTGATCACGGGCCCCGACGGGGTGGTGCGCTTCAGCTACGAGGCCGCCTCGCCGGGCGAGCTGCCGCCGCTCGAGCTGCTGCGCGAGGGCCTCGAGCAGGCGCTCGCGGGCGGCGCCGCCGCCTGAGCGCCGCGAGCTCCGCGCGGGCGCCGGTTTCGCGCGCTCTGCGCGCGCTCTCCCGCGAGCCCGCGAACGCGGGTTCGCTAAGCTCCGTGCGTTCGGATAGTGATGAGTTATTAGGAACGGACCGCCGACCGACCGGCGGGACAGGAAGGCAGTGAACATATGAACAGCGATGCTGTTACGCGGGTCTCCGTGGAGGTGTCCGGCAGCGAGATCTCCTTCGAGACAGGCAGGATGGCCAAGCAGGCCTCCGGCGCCGTGGTCGTCCGCCAGGGCGACACCATGGTCCTCGCGACCGCCGTCGCAGGACCGGTGCGCGACGTCGATTTCCTCCCGCTCACGGTGGACGTCGAGGAGCGCATGTACGCGACCGGGAAGATTCCCGGCTCTTTCTTCAAGCGCGAGGGGCGCCCCGGCGAGAAGGCGACGCTGACCGCGCGCATGATCGACCGGCCGCTGCGCCCGCTTTTCCCCAAGGACTGGCGCCACGACACGCAGATCGTCGCGATCCCGCTGTCGATCGACCACGTGCACCCGTACGACATCCTCGCGATGAACGGCGCGTCGGCCGCGGTGATGATCTCCGACATCCCGTTCCCCGTGCCTGTGGGCGCGGTGCGGATCGGCAAGGTCGAGGGCAACTTCGTGGTGAACCCCAGCGAGGAGGACCTGGTCGCGGACGGCGACGCCGAGAGCGAGCGCTCCGACCTCGACCTCGTGGTCGCCGGCACCGAGGAGGCGATCCTGATGGTCGAGGCGGGGGCCAACGAGATCCCCGAGGCCGAGATCCTCGACGCGCTCGACATCGCGCACGCCGAGATCAAGCGCATCTGCGCGGCCCAGCGCGAGCTCGCCGAGAAGGTGGGCAAGGAGAAGAAAACATTCGAGACGATCGGTGTGGACGAGTCGATCCTCGACGCGATCCGCTCCTCCCATGGCGCCCAGCTCGACGCGGCGACGCAGGTCGAGGACAAGCTCGAGCGCCAGGAGGCGACCGCGGCCACGCTCGAGGCGGTGCTCGAGGCGCACGCCCCCGCCGCGCCCGAGGGCGCGAGCGAGGATCAGCTGGTGGCCGCCAAGCAGCGCCGCGCAGCGGTGCAGCTCGCGTTCGAGAAGCTCGAGAAGACGATCATCCGCCATCGCATCGCGGTCGACAAGAAGCGCCCCGACGGGCGCGGCGAGGACGAGATCCGCGATATCACGATCGAAGTGGGCGTCACGCCGCGCACGCACGGCTCGGCGCTGTTCACGCGCGGGCAGACGCAGGCGCTGAGCGTGGTCGCGCTGGGCACGCTCAAGGAGGAGATGCGCCTCGACACGCTCGGCCTCGAGACGAAAAAGTACTACTGGCACCACTACAACTTCCCGCCGTTCTCGGTGGGTGAGTCGGGCCGCATGGGCGGCGTCAAACGCCGCGACGTCGGCCACGGCGCGCTCGCCGAGCGCGCGCTCACGCCGATGGTGCCCTCGATCGAGGACTTCCCGTACTCGATCCGCGTGGTCAGCGACATCCTCGAGTCCAACGGGTCCTCATCGATGGCCTCGGTGTGCGGCTCCTCGCTCTCGCTGATGGACGCCGGCGTGCCGATCGAGCGGCCGGTGGCGGGTATCGCGATGGGCCTCATCAAGGAGGGCGACGAGTACGTCGTGCTGACCGACATCGCGGGCGTGGAGGACCACCTCGGCGACATGGACTTCAAGGTCGCCGGCACCGAGCGGGGCATCACGGCGCTGCAGATGGACATCAAGATCTCGGGCGTCACGTTCGAGATCCTGCAGGACGCGCTCGCTCGCGCCACCAAGGCGCGGACGTTCATCCTCGGCAAGATGGCCGACGTGATCCAGACGCCGCGCGAGCAGCTCTCGCAGTTCGCGCCGCGCATCCAGACGATCCAGATCGACCCCTCGCAGATCGGCCTGCTGATCGGCAAGGGCGGCGAGACGATCCGCGGGCTCTCCGAGGAGTTCGAGTCGCAGATCGACGTCAACGACGACGGCCAGGTGCTGATCTACTCGGCCAACGGCGAGCTCGGCGACGCGCTCGTTGAGCACATCCGGATGATGATGAAGGAGGTCGAGGTCGGCGACGAGTACGTCGGCAAAGTGGTCAAGACGACCACCTTCGGCGCGTTCATCGAGCTGGCGAAGGGCACGGACGGCCTGCTGCACATCTCGAACGTCTCGCCGGGCCAGCGCGTGGAGAGCGTCGAGGACGTGCTCAACAAGGGCGATGAGGTGAGCGTGCGCGTGGTCGAGGTGGACCGCGAGCGCGGCCGCATCGGGCTGCGCCTCGCGCACGACCCCGACATCGCGGGCAAGTCCGTCGAGGAGCTCGTGGGCGTGGGCACCGGCGGCGGAGGCGGAGGCCGCGACGCCGGCGAGCGCCGCTCGAGCAACGGCCGCGACCGCGACCGCGACCGCCCGCGCCGCCGCGAAGGCGGCGCGAGGGGCTCGGGGCGCCCGCGCC
Organism: uncultured Solirubrobacteraceae bacterium; assembly: GCA_963813685.1. Classification (GTDB taxonomy): domain Bacteria; phylum Actinomycetota; class Thermoleophilia; order Solirubrobacterales; family Solirubrobacteraceae; genus Palsa-744. The sequence continues at coordinate 16,834 of CAWEZQ010000001.1, read as the reverse complement.
ACGGGCGTGACCGCGACTGACGCGCCGGGCCGCGCGGACGCCGCGGCCGAGCACCGCAAAGACACGCTCGACAGCGGAGTACGAGTGATCACCGAACGCGTGCCGGGCGTGCGTTCGGTGGCGCTCGGATTCTGGATCCTCGGCGGCTCGGTGATCGAGCGCGACGAGGAGGCGGGAATCTCCCACCTGCTCGAGCACATGCTGTTCCGCGGCACCGAGCGCTACGGCTCGGAGGAGATCGACCAGATCTTCGACGCGATGGGCGCGGAGGTCAACGCGGGCACCGACAAGGAGTCCACGTCCCTGTACACGCGCGTGCTCGACGGCCATCTCGAGCGCGCGTTCGACGTGATGGGCGACATGGTGTGGCGGCCGCGCTTCGGCGAGCTCGAGACCGAGCGCGAGGTGGTGCTCGAGGAGATCGCGATGTACGAAGACGACCCCCAGGACCGCGTGTTCGAGGAACTCGGCCGCGCGGTGTTCGGCGGCCATCCGCTGGGGCGCCCGGTGATCGGCACCGCGCAGGTGGTGCGCGCGGCCACGCGCGAGCAGCTCGCGGCCTTCCACGCCGCGCGCTACACCCCCGGCGAGATCGTGATCTCGGCGGCGGGCTCGCTCGAGCACGAGCGGATCGTCGAGCTCGCGCGGGCCGCGGTTGCCGGCGCGCCGGGCGGCGCGCCGGGCGCGGGCGCCCGCAACGGCGCCTCCGGCGCGGCCCCGCAGGCCGCGGCGCCCGATGCCGTGGGCAGCGTGGCTGCGATCGAGGGCGCCCCGCCGCGCTTCGAGCGGCGCGTGCGCTTCCTGCGCAAAGACACCGAGCAGTTCCACGTGTGCGCGGGGGGAGGGGGCATCCCGCGCGAGGACGAGCGGCGCTTCGCGCTGCGCGTGCTCGAAGGGGTGCTGGGGGCGAACTCGTCCTCGCGGCTCTTCCAGGAGGTGCGCGAGCGGCGCGGCCTGGCGTACTCGGTGTTCTCGTTCTCGAACCTGTACGCCAACAGCGGCGAAGTCGGCATCTACCTGGGGACGCGCCCGGAGAACCTGGGCGAGGCGCTGTCGGTGCTCGCGCAGGCGCTCGAGCGCTGCGTGCAGGACCCGGCGAGCCCCGAGGAGCTGGAGCGCTCGCGTGAGAACCTCAAGGGGCGGGTGGTGCTCGCGCTGGAGTCCACGGGCGCGCGCATGAGCCGCCTCGGCTCGAGCGTGCTGTACGGGCTTCCGATCCTGTCGGTCGACGAGATGATCGAGCGGATCGACGCGGTGGGGATCGAGCAGGTGCGCGAGCTCGCCGTGGAGCTGTTCGCGCCCTCGCGCCTGTCGCTGGCGGGCGTGGGGCCGGACGAGGACGCCTTCAACGAGGCGATCGAGCCGCTCTCCGGGGGCGCGGGGGGATGATCGCGGTGGCGGTGGCGGGCGCGGCGGGGCGCATGGGCGCGACCGTGTGCGCAGCGGTGGAGGGGGCCGAGGACATGCGCCTCGCGGGCCGCGCGGACCCGCTGCTCGATACGACCGTGGAGCAGGTGCTGGGCGACGCGGACGTGCTGGTGGACTTCACGGTGCCGGACAGCGCGCTCGAGAACGCGCTGCAGGCGCTGCGCGCGGGCGTGCACGTGGTGATCGGCACGACGGGCTTCGACGCGCAGGCGCTCGCGCGCGAGCAGCAGCAGGGCTCGCCTCGCGCGAACGCCCTGGTGGCGCCCAACTTCGCGCTCGGCGCGGTGCTGATGATGCGCTTCGCCCAGGAGGCCGCGCGCTACATGGCGAAGGCGGAGATCATCGAGCTGCACCACGACGGGAAGATCGACGCGCCGAGCGGCACCGCCGCGCTCACCGCGAAGCTGATGGCGCAGGCGGCGGGCGGCCCCGAGCCGCCGATCCACTCGGTCAGGCTGCCGGGCCTCGTGGCCCACCAGGAGGTCATCTTCGGAGACGTGGGCCAGACGCTCACGATCCGCCACGACTCGATCGGCCGCGAGTCGTTCATGCCGGGCGTGCTGCTCGCGGTGAGGCGCGTGGGCTCGCTCCCGGAGCCGCTCGTGGTGGGCCTGGAGCGCGTGCTGTTCGCCGATGCTTAGGCCGGTTCGAGGGTGCGCGCGGCCTGCGATGGGAGCGCGCGTGCGCAGCGCCCGGCAGCGTGGCGATAGTGTGATACTGAGCCCATGAGCGAGCTAGGCGCGATCCTGACGGCGATCGTGACGCCCTTCGACGAGGAGGGGAACGTCAACGACGAGTCCTTCGTGGCGCTGATGCGCCACCTCGCGGAGAACGGCTCCGACGGCTTCGTGGTGGCGGGCACCACCGGCGAGGCCTCGACGCTGACGGGCGAGGAGCAGCTGAGGCTGATCGAGCTCGCCGTCAACGAGCGCCCGCCGGGCAAGACGATCGTGGCGGGCACGGGCACGAACGACACGCGCCTGGCGGTCTACCTGACGCGGCGCGCGACCGATCTCGGCGTGGACGCGACGCTGTCGGTGACGCCGTACTACAACAAGCCGAGCCGGCTGGGCCTGCGCCGCCACTACGAAGCGGTGGCGGCGGCGACCGACAAACCGATCCTGCTCTACAACATCCCCGGCAGGACCGCGACGAACATGCCGCCGGACCTGCTCGCGGAGCTCGCGCGGCTGCCGAACGTGGCTGGCGTCAAGCAGGCGAACGCGGAGGAGCTGCAGCCGATCGAGGGCCTCGACCTGTACGCGGGCGACGACGCCCTGTTCGCGCGCACGCTGGACATGGGCGGCGCGGGAGGCGTGTGCGTGGCGAGCCACCTGGTGGGCAACGAGATGCGCCGCATGGTGGAGGAGCCGGACAGCCGGGCGGAGATCGACGCGTCGCTGCGCGACGTCTACAGGACGCTGTTCATGACCGCCAGCCCGACCTGCACGAAGGCGGCGCTGAACCTTCTGGGGCACGACGTGGGCGGCCTGCGCCTGCCGCTCGTCGAGGCCACGCCGGAGGAGACCGCGGAGGTGCGCTCGATGCTCGAACGCCACGGTCTGCTCGCCCGCGCGACCGCGTGAGCGATCGGCTGCGTGTCCTGCCCCTCGGGGGGCTGGGTGAGATAGGCAAGAACATGACCGTCGTCGAGTACGACGGGCGCATCGTGGTGGTGGACGTGGGCCTGCGCTTCCCGACGCCGGAGATGGTGGGCATCGACCTGGTGCTGCCGGACTTCTCCTATGTGCGCGAACGCGCGCGCGACATCGAGGCGATCGTGGTGACGCACGGCCACGAGGACCACCTGGGGGCGCTGCCGTGGGTGCTGCGCGACCTCGGCGGCGGCGTGGCGCCGGTGTACGGCGGGCCGCTCACGATCGCGATGGCGCGCTCGAAGCTCGAGGAGCACAAGCTCACGGAAGTGGAGCTCGAGGAGGTCGACCCCGGCGAGGCGCTCGAGGTGGGGCCGTTCACGCTCGAGTTGGTGCACATGACGCACTCGATCCCGGACTCGAGCGCGGTGGCGCTCGGCACGGACCTCGGCACGGTGCTGATCACGGGCGACTACAAGTTCGACCAGACCCCGGTGGACGGCCCTCCGGCGGATGTCTCGCGCCTGGCGGAACTGGGACGCGAGGGGGTGCTGCTGCTGTGCGGCGACTCGACGAACGTGGACCGCGAGGGCTTCTCGCCGTCGGAGTCGGTGGTGGGGCCGCACCTCGAGGAGGTGTTCGCGCGCTGCGAGGGCCGCATCGTGGTGACGAGCTTCGCGTCGAACATCCACCGCGTGCAGCAGGTGCTCGACGCGGCCTACGCGCTCGACCGCAAGGTGGCGCTGGTGGGGCGCTCGATGCGCAAGAACGTGGGCATCGGCCGCGCGCTGGGCCACGTGGAGGTGCCGGAGGGCCTGCTCGTGGGGCCGCGCGAGATCTCAGACTTCCCGGATGACCGCGTGGTGGTGATCTCGACGGGGTCGCAGGGCGAGCCGCTGTCGGCGCTGCGGCGCATGGCCTACCGCGACCACCCGCAGCTGGAGCTCAAGCGCGGCGACACGGTGGTGTTCTCGGCGACGCCGGTGCCGGGCAACGAGCGCGCGGTGAACGAGACGATCGACCGCCTGTACCACATCGGCTGCGACGTGATCACGGCGCGCGACGCGCCGGTGCACGCGTCGGGGCACGGCTACGCGGAGGAGGTGAAGCTGATGCTCAACCTCGTCAAGCCCCGCTACGTGATGCCGATGCACGGCGACTTCAAGCGGCTGCGCCTGCACGCGCAGCTGGCGGAGGCGGTGGGCGTGCAGCCGCGGGACATCTTCCAGGGCGACAACGGGCTGCCGCTCGACGTCGACGGGCGCGGCGCGCGCTTCGGCGAGCGCGAGCAGTCGGGCATGGTGTTCGTGGACGGCGTGGAGATCGGCGACATGGCCGACGTGGCGCTGCGCGACCGCAGGATGCTCTCGGCGGACGGCATCTTCATCGTGGTGGTGACGATCGCCGAGCAGGACGGCAGCTCGGTGGCGGACCCCGAGGTGATCTTCCGCGGCGTGCCGTTCATGGACCAGGCGGACGAGCTGCTGGAGGAGATCAGGGCGACGGTGGACGACTCGCTGAGCCGCGCGGCGGGAGAGGAAATCCGCGAGGTGGACCTGCTGCAGCAGGCGCTCCACGACGACCTTGCGAAGCTAGTCTACGACCGGCTGAAGCGCCGCCCGATGGTGCTGCCCGTCGTCGTCGAGGTTTGACGCGGCGGGAAGCCGCACGACGAACCGCGCGCCGCCGCCCTCGCGCGGCTCGAGCGCGACGCTGCCGCCGTGCGAGAGCGCCACGGCCTGCACGATCGCGAGGCCGAGGCCGAAGGACCCGCCGCGGTCGCCGGCGCCGCGCACGAAGCGCTCGAACAGCGTGGGCTTGAGCGCCTCCGGCACCCCGGGGCCGCTGTCCTCGACGACGAGCTCCGCCTCGCCGGCGGGCGTGGTGCCGGTGCGCACGTTCACCTCGGTGCCCGGCGGGGTGTGGCGCAGCGAGTTCTCGATCAGGTTGAGCGCGACCCGGTAGATCTCATCGCGCGCGGCCTGCACGGCGGCGGGGCGGATGTCGAGCGTGATCTCGTGCTGCGAGCTCATCGGCCCGAGCTCGGCGGCGGCCTCGACGACGATCTGGGCGAGGTCGCAGGGCTCGCGCGTGGGCGCGCGCCCGACGTCGCTTCGCGCGAGCAGCAGGAGGTCGGCGACGAGCCTGCGCATGCGCCGCGAGGAGCGCAGCGCCGAGCGCGCGGCGTCGCCCTCGTCGCCGTGCAGCGACTCGGCGAGCAGCTCGAGGTTGGCGAGCACGCTGGTGAGCGGCGTGCGCAGCTCGTGCGAGGCGTCCGCGACGAACTGGCGCTGGCGGGCGAGCGTGGCCTCGGTCTCGTCGCGCGCGGCGGCGAGCTCCCGGAGCATCCCGTCGAGCGTGCGCGCGAGCTCTGCGACCTCGTCTTCGGCCTGCGGCTGGGGCATGCTGCGCGAGGGGTCGCGGGTGCGCTTGATCTGATCGGCGGCGGCGGTGAGCGCGGCGATCGGCACCATCGCGCGGCGCGCGATCAGCATGCCGGCGGCGAGCGCGAGCAGCGTGCCGGCGAGCACGCCGAAGAAGAGGAACAGCTCGACGCGGCGCACGGTGCGCTCGGTGGCGGCGACGGGGCGCCCGTACTGGATCACGACGCGCCCGATCGGCTGTCCGTTCAGGCGCACGGGCGCCCAGCGGCTCATCACGCGGTAGTTGTCGTAGGTGCTCTCGCCGCCGAGCGGCTGGGGCGTGCCGATCCACGGCGCGTGGGCGGGCGTCTGCTCGATCACGCCGCCTTCGGAGAAGACCTTCACGACCGAGTGTTCGGCGGGGGAGGCGAGGTCGGCGAGTGGCGGTTCGATGCTGAGCGGGTACACGGTGACGCGCAGCTCGTCGGCGAGCTGTTCGGTCTGCTCGGCGACCTGGTGGTTGAAGTCCGAGCGGATCCGGTGGACGGTGAGCGAGCCGATCGCGGCGGCGAACGCGAACAGGATCGCGAACGTGAGCAGCGCGGAGGTGGCGGCCAGGCGCGTGCGGATGGGCAGCCGGTCGAAGGCGATCGACACCCGCTCCGTGCCGCGCCTCAGCGCGGCGGAGACGCTACGCACGAAGGACGTAGCCGGCTCCCCTGATCGTGTGCAGCAGGCGGGGCTCGCCGTCGGCCTCGAGCTTGCGGCGCACGTTCGAGACGAACACCTCGATCGTGTTGGTGGTCGAGAACGGGTCGTAGCCCCACACCTCGTCGAGCAGCCGCTGGCGCGAGATCACGATGCGCTCGTTGCGCATCAGGTACTCGAGCAGCTCGAACTCGCGCTGGGTGAGCTCGACGGAGCGCTCGCCGCGCAGCACTTCGTGGGTGTCGGCGTTGAGCGTGAGGTCCCCGACGCGCAGCGGCGCGGAGCCGCGCGGCGGGCGCCTGCGCAGCAGCGCGCGCATGCGCGCCAGCAGCTCCTGGCGCTCGAAGGGCTTGACGAGATAGTCGTCCGCGCCCGCGTCGAGCCCCTCGACGCGCGACTCCAGCGCGTCGCGCGCGGTGAGGATCAGGATCGGCACGTCGTCGTCGGCGCGCAGCGCGCGCGCCACCTCGAGGCCGTCGATCCGCGGCAGGCCGAGGTCGAGGATCACGAGGTCCGGCGCGAACGCGCGCCCCTGCTCGAGCGCGGCCTCGCCGTCGGCGGCCGAGCGGACCTCGTAGCCCTCCATGCGCAGCGAGCGCTGGAGCGCCTGGGCTATGTCCTCGTCGTCCTCGACGACGAGCACGCGGGGTGCACGCGAGAACTCGTTCATTGTCTTTGTCTTTATGTAACAGGTGGCTGGTAAACCGATGGTAAGCCCCTCGGGGGAGGTTCGGCGGCTCCGGCGTCGAAGTTGCGCGGTGATGCCAAGCACCCGCAAGCGCACGACGGGCCGCTCGGGCGCCGCCCGGTCGCGCTCGCGCGGCGCGCGCAGGGCCCCGGCGCGAAGGCGTCGCAGGGCCGGCCCGCTCACGCGGCTGCGCGAGCTGGTGCCGCGCGGCGTGCCGCGCGTGCCGGTGCTGGAGCAGCGCGAGCGCGACATCATCGGACTGGCGCTGATCGCGGCGGGAGTGTTCATGGGCTTCGTGCTGTACGGCGCGGGCGCGCAGCCCGGTGGCGGCGCGGGCCATGCGCTCGCGGTGGCGTTCGGCTGGGCGCTGGGAGGCGCGCGGGTGCTCACGCCGGTCGCGCTGGCGCTCGGCGGCGGCGCGCTCCTGCTGCGCCCGGTGCTGCCGGCGCTCAGCCCGCTGCGCACCGGCGCGGTGTGCCTGTTCGCGTCGGTCACGCTGGCGCTGTCGGCGGGCACGCTCGGCCTCAGCTCGGGCCACGCGCACGCTCGCGCGCCGTGGAGCTCGGGCTTCCTGCAGACGCACGGCGGGGTGGTGGGGGAGGCGCTCTACCAGGTCGCGCACCGGCTCGCGCAGGACGTGGGCGTGCAGATCCTCGTGGTCTTCCTGTTCCTCGCGGCGCTGATCCTGCTCACAGGCGCATCGCTCGCCGGCATCCTGCGAGCGACGGGCAGCGGGGTGGCGGACACGACGCGCATGCTGCGCGCGCTCGGCGCGAGCCCGCAGCGGCCGCGCACGCGCGCGCCGGCGCCGGGGCCGCAGGAGCCCGACCTCGAACCGCCGCTGTTCGTGCAGCCGCCGGAGCCGGAGCCCTCCGAGCTGGTGGTGCGCGCGACGCACGTTGAGGCCCCCTCGCGCGATCTCGACGGGGACGAGGACGATGATGGCCGCCTTGCGGCGGCGGCGGGCGGGCGTGGCGCGGAAGAGGACGTGCCCGGGCGGCCCGCAGGCGGGCGCCCGCCGGCGCAGGAGCAGGCGGCGGACCTCGACGAGGAGGCGGAGCTCGCGGCCGCCGGCGTGGCGCGCGCGGAGCCGGGCGAGCTGACGCCGCAGGGCAGGCTGCGCGGCGTGATCACCGACGACCCGGGCTTCGCCTGGAAGCTCCCGGAGGCGGCGCGGATCCTGACGCGCTCGAGCGGCGAGCAGGCACGGCCGGACACCGCGGGGCAGGAGCGCACGGCGGCGGCGCTCGTGCAGGCGCTCGGGCACTTCGGGGTGGAGGCGAGCGTGATCGGCACCGTCGCGGGCCCGCACATCACGCGCTACGAGCTGCGCCTCGCGCCGGGGATCAAGGTGGGCAAGGTGGCGCAGCTGAAGGACGACCTCGCGTACGCGCTCGCGGCGACCGACATCCGCATCCTCGCGCCGATCCCGGGCAAGCAGGCGGTGGGCGTGGAGGTGCCCAACGCGAAGCGCCGGATCGTGCGCCTCGGCGACGTCTTCCAGGAGCCGCCCAAGGACTGGTCGCCCCTGACGGTGTGGCTCGGCAAGGACGTGGCGGGCAAGGCGATCGGGGCGGATCTCGCGAAGATGCCGCACCTGCTCGTGGCGGGCACGACGGGCGCGGGCAAGTCGGGGGCGATCAACGCGATGCTCTCGAGCGTGCTGCTGCGCGCCACCCCGCACGAGGTGCGGCTCGTGCTGGTGGACCCCAAGCAGGTGGAGCTCAACCACTACGAGTCGATCCCGCACCTGCTCACTCCGGTCATCACCAGCCCGCGCATGGCCGCCAACGCCCTGCAGAACCTGGTCAAGGAGATGGAGCAGCGCTACGGGATCATGTCGCTCGCGCGCACGCGCGGCCTGGTCGAGCTGAACGCTGCCCGCTCCAAGCGGGGCGAAGCCCCGCTCCCTTACATCCTCTGCGTGATCGACGAGCTCGCGGATCTGATGATGGTCGCCCCGGCCGACGTCGAGGACTCGATCATCCGCCTCGCGCAGAAGGCGCGCGCGGTGGGCATCCACCTGGTGCTCGCCACCCAGAGCCCGCGCGTGGACGTGATCACCGGCATGATCAAGGCCAACGTGCCCTCGCGCATCGCGTTCGCGGTCTCCTCGCAGACCGACTCGCGCGTGATCCTCGACCAGAACGGCGCGGAGTCGCTGCTGGGGCAGGGCGACATGCTGTTCAGCCCGGTCGGCACCTCGCGCCTGCAGCGCATCCAGGGCGCATACATCGACGAGTCGCAGATCGCGCGGCTGACCGACCTGTGGCGGCGCCAGGGCGAGCCTGAGCTGCGCGAGGAGCTGCTGGAGGAGGTCGAGAGCGAGAAGCCGGAGTCCGGCTCTGACGAGTTCGACCCGGACGAGGATCCGCTGCTGAGCGACGCGATCGCGCTGGTCGCGGAAATGCAGACGGCGTCCACGTCGATGCTGCAGCGCCGGCTGCGCCTCGGCTACACGCGCGCGGGGCGCATGATCGACATGCTGGAGCGCCGCGGCGTGATCTCGGGCTATGAAGGCTCGAAGCCCCGCCAGGTGCTGATCACGGAGGCCGACCTGCCGCGCGTGCTCGCGGCGCTGAGCGAGGGGCCCGCGGCCCGGGAGGCGCAGGCCTCCGCGGGCGAGTAGCGCGTGCGGGCGCCGGCGTGCACGTTCTTTTGCCGCATATTGCGTGAACGCCGCGGCGGCTTTCAGTGAATAGCCTTTAGCCCGGATGCCCGAGATCGGCGCAACCTTGCGGGAGGCGCGCATGCGCGCCCGTATCGACGTATCCGAGATCGAGGCGCAGACGAAGATCCGGGCGAAGTACCTGCGGGCGCTCGAGAACGAAGAGTGGAGCCTTTTGCCGGGGCCGACGTTCGTGAAGAGCTTCCTGCGCACGTACGCGCAGGCGCTGGGCCTCGACGGCAAGGCGCTCGTGGAGGAGTTCCGCATGCAGAACGAGCACCCGGGGGAGGGGACGCTCGAGCCGATCGTCTCGACGCCCGCGGGCAGGCGCCGCGTGCGCCCGCCGAAGGGCCCCTCGCGCGGGTACGTGGCGACGGTGCTCGGCGTGGTGGCGCTGATCGTGGTGCTGGTGGTGCTGCTGATCGTGGGCGGCGGCTCCTCTCCCAAGAAGGCGGGCACCTCCGCGAACGCGCGCAAAGCGCACGCGCGCTCGCACAAGAGCGCGTCGAAGCCGGTGGCGCCGGCGAGCACGGTGGTGGCGCTGTCGCTGCGGGCGAAAGCGCTCGTGTACGTGTGCCTGCTCGGCGACGGCGGGCGCAGGCTGATCCCGGGCAGCGAGCTGCAGCCCGGCGAAACGACGCCGACCTACCACGCGAAACGCTTCGAAATGACGCTCGGCAACAGCTCGGTGACGCTGATCATCGACGGGCGCCCGCGCAGCGTGACGCCCTCGAGCGAAGCGATCGGCTACGCGCTGACGAAGGCGCGCGGGCGCCAGCCGCTGCAGTCCGGCCACATGCCGACGTGCAAGTGAGCGGATGAGCGAGCGCGCGGGGATAGTGGTGACGGGCACAGAGGTCCTGACGGGCAGGGTCTCGGACCGCAACGGCCCGTGGCTGGCCGACCGGCTCGAGGAGCTGGGCGTGGATCTCGCGCACATCGCGGTGGTGGGGGACAGGCCCGCCGACATCGAGGCGGCGCTGCGCTTCATGGCCGGGCAGGGGATGGGCATCGTGCTCACCAGCGGCGGCCTCGGTCCGACCGCGGACGACGTGACGGCGGCGGTGGTGGGCGCCTTCCAGGGCAGGGACATGGTGCTCGACACGGCGCTACAGGAGCGGATCGCGGAGATCGTGAGGCCGCTGCTGGCGCGCTGGCCGCACATCGACCGCGAGGCGATCGTGCGGGCGAACGTCAAGCAGGCGACGGTGCCCGCGGGCGCGACGGTGCTCGAGCCGGTGGGGACCGCGCCGGGCCTCGTGGTGCCGCCCGCGGACGGCCGCGAGGGCCCGACGGTGGTGGTGCTGCCGGGCCCGCCGCGCGAGCTTCAGCCGATGTGGCGCGACGCGCTCGGCAAGGACGCGATGCGGGCGGCGCTCGCGGGCGCGACCACCTACCGGCGGCGCACGCTGCGCCTCTTCGGGATCCCCGAGTCGGAGATCGCGGAGACGCTTCGCGAGGCGGGGCGCGAGGGGATCGACCTCGGCCGGCTCGAGGTCACGACGTGCCTGAAACGCGGCGAGATAGAGATCGTGACGCGCTACGAGCCCGAGCAGGAGCCGACCTACGACGCGTTCGAGGCGCTCGTGGCGGCGCGCCACGCGGACACGCTGTTCTCGCGCGACGGGGCGACGGTGGACGAGCAGGTCGCCGCGCTGCTGCGCGCGGGCGGCCTCGCGATCGCCACCGGCGAGTCGTGCACGGGCGGGCTGCTCGCGGCGCGGCTGACCGAGCTGCCGGGCTCCTCGGAGTACGTGCGCGGAGCGGTTGTGGCGTACGCGAACGAGGTGAAGGTGGCGGCGGCGGGCGTTCCGGCCGAGCTGATCGAGCGCCGCGGCGCGGTGTCGCAGGAGGTGGCGGAGGCGCTCGCGGAGGGCGCGCGCGAGCGCCTCGGCGCGGACGTGGGGGTGGGGGTCACGGGCGTGGCGGGCCCGGGCGGCGGCACCGAGGAGAAGCCGGTGGGCCTCGTGTGGCTGAGCGTGGCGGCGCCCGGGCGCGAGCGCCTGACGCGCTCGGTGAACCTGCCGGGCGGGCGCGCGGACATCCGCGACCGCGCCACGACGGTTGCGCTGCACCTGCTGCGGCGCGCGCTCGCGGGCGCCTGAGCTGCGCCATGGCGCGGCCGGCGAGCGCGCGGCTGTTCGTGGCCGTCGATCCGCCCGAGGAGGCGTGCGCGGAGCTCTCGCGCTGGGCGCGGGAGGCGGTGGCGGGCTGGCGCTCGTGGGGCGGGCGCCCGCCGCGGGTGCTCGCGCGCGAGGCGCTGCACCTCACGCTGTGCTTCCTCGGCAGCCGCCCGGTGGGCGAGATCGACGCGCTCGCGGCGGCGCTCGGGCGCTGCGCACGGCACGTGGGGGAGCTCTCGCTGGGCGCGCCGGTGTGGCTGCCCCCGCGGCGCCCGCACGCGCTCGCGGTGGAGGTGCGAGACGCCGGCGGCGAGCTCGCGGCGCTGCAGGCGGGCGCGGCGCTCGCGCTGTCGGCGGCGAGCGGCTGGGAGCCCGAGCGGCGGCGCTTTCGCCCGCACATCACCCTGGTGCGGATGCGCGCGGGGCCCTCGGCGGCGGCGCGCGAGCGCGGCCTGCCGCCGACGCCGCCGGTCCGCTTCACGCCCGAGTCGATCGTGCTCTACCGCGCGCGGCCCACGCCTGAGGGAAGCGTGTACGAGGCGCTCGCGTGGAGCGCCCTCGGGGCCTGAAGGCTCCTCAGCTTTCGCGTTCGGCCTCGGCGCCTTCGGGCGCTTCGCACCCTTCGGCGCCGGCTTCCGCGGCGGCGGCGAGCGCGGCGGCTTCGCAGCCTTCTTCGCCGCCGTCGGCTTCGCACACGCCCGGTTCGCAGCCGGATTCGAGGTCGAAGCCTTCGCCCGGCGTGTTGCACAAGAGGCGCGAGCCGTCGTTGGCCAAGCTCATCGCGGAGCCCGCTTCGCAGACCGGTTCGCTTCCGTCGTCGCACGTGAAGGCTTCTTCGCCGGACAGCTGCGGCGCGCTGCCGTCGGCGCAGGTGGCGATCACGACGACGGGCGGCGCGGCCGGGACCGGCCCCGCGGGGTGGGCGGGCGCGTGCGCGGGGTGGCGGTGCGCGGCGGCGTGGCGGGCGTGGCGGCGGTGGCGCCTGCCGGAGCGCGCGCACGCGCGCGAGCGGTGCCCGGAGTGCCCCGCGCAGGCGGGACTGCGCGATGAGCGCGCCGCGATCGAGACGGCGGGGGCGGCGAGCAGCATCGAGCTGAGGGCGAGCGCCAGCGCGAGGGCGGCGGCGAGGGGGCGGATGTGGGGGCAGCGCATGCTCGGCATCTCCTGGCCGGGATATCGGCGGGCGCCTCGTCCCACGCGACCGTAGAAGCCCGTGGCTGGACGAAAGATCCCCGTGACCGCGGGCGTCCAGCGGCCTCGCGGCGCCTCGATGCGAACAGCTGTTCCGTCCGAACCGCGGGCTATCTTGCGCGTTCCATCTCTACCGGAGGAGCCACACCATGTCCGTGACCGACCAGGAGAAGGCCGCCAAGGCGCGCGACTCCGCCCTGCAGGGCGCGCTCACGCAGATCGAGCGCGAGTTCGGCAAGGGCACGGTCATGCGCATGGGCGACGAGGGCGCGCAGGTGCGCTGCGACGCGATCCCCACGGGAGCGCTGTCACTGGATCTGGCGCTCGGCATCGGCGGCGTCCCGCGCGGGCGGATCGTGGAGATCTTCGGCCCGGAGTCCTCCGGCAAGACGACGCTGATCTACCACCTGCTCGCGGAGGCGCAGAAACTCGGCGGGGTGTGCGCGTTCATCGACGCCGAGCACGCGATGGACCCGCTGTATGCGAAGGAGATCGGCGTGGACATCGACGAGCTGCTCGTGTCCCAGCCCGACTACGGCGAGCAGGCGCTCGAGATCGCCGACATGCTGGTGCGCTCGGGCGCGGTGGACGTGGTCGCGATCGACTCGGTGGCGGCGCTCACCCCGCGCGTGGAGCTCGAGGGGCAGATGGGCGACCAGACCGTTGGCTCGCAGGCGCGCATGATGTCCCAGGCGATGCGCAAGCTCGCGGGCAACCTGAACCGCACGCAGACGCTGTGCGTCCTGACCAACCAGATCCGCGAAAAGGTGGGCGTGATGTTCGGCTCGCCGGAGACCCAGCCGGGTGGGCGCGCGCTCAAGTTCTACGCGTCGCAGCGCCTTGACATCCGGCGCATCGAGACGCTCAAGGACGGCACGGAGGCGGTCGGCAACCGCGTGCGCGTGAAGGTCGTCAAGAACAAGGTCGCCGCGCCGTTCCGCCAGGCGGAGTTCGATATCGAGTTCGGCAAGGGCATCTCGACCTCGGGCTGCCTGATCGACCTGGGGCTCGAGCACAGCATCGTGTCGAAGTCGGGCTCGTTCTTCTCCTACGGCAACGACCGGCTGGGGCAGGGGCGCGGCAACGCGAAGGCGTTCCTCGACGCCCACCCGGCGGTGGCGAAGGAGATCGAAGACAAGATCTACGCGGCGCTCGGCATCACGCTCGCGGGTACAGGCGGCCGTACCCCTGCGGGCACGGGCACCCATGCGGGCACAGGCGACGCGGTCACGCCGATCGAGCAGGCCGAGTCCGCAAAGGAGCCGGCCAAGGGGACGGGCGAGCCGGCCAAGGGTACGAGCACGGACGCGGGCAAGCCCGCCAAGCCGCCGATCGCAAGCGAACCCTCGGTGGTCGCCGCGTAGGCGCACGCGCTCCTCGCGCGCATTCCCGCGCGACACTCCTGTCCGCCAACCTCGACCTCGCGCGCTCGACAGTCGCCTCGTGGGAGCGGGGCGATTTCAGCTCGACCGAGTGGGCGGACAGCGAGATCGAGTTCGTCTACGCCGACGGGCCCTCGCCCGGCGGCTTCAGGGGCGTGGCAAACATGTCGAAGAGCTGGCGCGAGTTCCTGGGCAACTGGCGAGACGTGCACGCGGAGGCGGAGGAGTTCCTCGAGCTGTAGCCGGTTTCTCCGCTGCGGTCAGCCCGCGCCGGCGTCCCGGTGCGTCCCGGCCGCGCCGCACCGGGACATACGCAAATTGCGGGTTTTTTCCAGGCGAGGTGCTTGACAGCGCTGTTTACAGAGATCCAAGATGCCTGCAAGTTCCGACAAAAGGAAACGGCGGGGCGCGCTGGGGGTTGGGCTGAGCGGGTCTCGTCGGGCGGCGGTCCTCCTCGGTTTAGATGAGGAGACAGCGATCAAAACAGCACGGGACGCACGTGCGCCGGCGCCGCGGGCGCTGCGCACGCTACGACCCGAGCGCAAGGGAGGGCGGAGAAATGATCCACGCACTTTTCTGGAACCTGGCCGGTATGAGACGCGTGCACAGAGCAATGATGGTGGCCAGCGTTGCTGTGCTCGTTTCGCTCATGGGGACCTCGGCGGCCGGCGCCAACGGCGTGCCGTTGGAAAAAGGCGACGTGCTGGCGGGGGTGGGCAACGGAATCATCAAGCACTTCAACTCGAGCGGGACGTTGCTCGATGAAATCAACAACGGCCGTGAAACCACATACGTCACGGGCATGTGCTTCGATTCGAAGAGCAACCTCTACGCCACCGACTTCGACGGTGGCATGAGCAAGTTCGACGAGAGCGGCAACCTGCTCGTCTCGGAATTCGGCGAAGGCTTCGGCGCGGATCCGGAGAGCTGCGCAGTCGATTCGGCCGACGACGTATACGTCGGTCAGGCCGATGGCGAAGCCAAGGTGCTGAAGTTCGACACCAGCGGGAAACTACTGGCGAGCTACGAAATGGAACGCGAAGACCGCGGCACCGACTGGATCGACCTGGCTGCCGACGGCTGCACGATCCACTACACCAGCGAGGGCGACGAGATCAAAGCGTTCAACGTGTGCACGGACGAACAGCTTCCGCCGGTGGCGACGGAACTGCCGGGGCCTTGCTACGCGCACCGGATCCTCGCTGATGGAAGCGAGCTCGTCGCATGCTCTTCGGTCGTCGAGCACGTGAACGCAGCGGGCGAAATCATCAAGACGTACGAACCGGGCGGAACGGGCAGCCTGTTTGCCCTCAACCTCGATCCCGACGGCATCACGTTCTGGACAGGGGACCTGTTCAGCGGAGAAGTGTGGCGCATCAACATCGCTAACGGCGGTGCTCTACCTGGACCGCGACCGCGCGCCGGCCGACCTGGGGCTGGGAGGGTAGGCGCCAAACGACGGTCCGCACGCGATGCGTCGAGGTGAGGAGAGCCCACCCCTAGGGTGCATTTCCAACGGGCCTGGCGGGGGCGAGGATGGTCTTACAAACCAACTCGCTCAGGAGGCAGGGGAAATGCTCACCACCAAGACCCGCACAATCATCGCCACTTGCGTCGCATCGCTCGGCTTCGCAGCTTCGACCGTCGCACCCGCCGTCTCGCAGGCCCGTCCGAAGACGATCGAACGGAAGAGCGCGTCGGCACAAACGTGCAACACCCTCGCGGAATCAATGACCAAAGCAGAAGAGGAAGCGCGCGACTACGAAAAGAAAGGCGACACCAAGACCGCCGAAACGCTGTGGGCGTCGGTGAACCTCTACTTCGCCACGTGGAGCGCGAGCGGATGCCAGAACGCGTGGGTCATCGGCTACCCGGTATCGGGTCTCGCAGCGCCGGTCGGAGGGGTGAGCGCCACGCTGTAGGCCAACCTGCAGCCTGACGAGACGCACAGAGCCCCCGCGGACGCGGGGGCTCTTTCTCGATCGTGCCCGGCGTAGCCGGCCGGCCGGCGGCTTGCTTTGAAGGCGGCCGGCTCCCGGCCCGCCTTCCACCGCCGGCGCGACGCTGCGTCTACCCTGTCGCTGAGATGACGAGGTCGTACCACCTCACCACGTTCGGCTGCCAGATGAACGAGCACGACTCCGAGCGCATGAAGGGCATGCTCGAGTCGCTCGGCTACGCGGAGGCCGCCGAGCGCGCGGGCGCGGACGTGATCCTCTTCAACACGTGCTCGATCCGCGAGACCGCGGACAGCCGCTTCATCGCGCACCTCGGCGAGGCCAAGCGCCTGAAGCGCGAAGCGCCGGAGCGCGTGATCGGCGTGGGGGGCTGCTGGGCGCAGTCGCTCAAGCACGAGGTGTTCGAGCGCTTCCCGTTCGTGGACGTTGCGTTCGGCCCGGGCCAGGTGCACAGGCTCGCGGAGTTCCTCACGAGCGACTCGCTGAGCGCGCAGGGCTACTTCGAGTTCGAGGGCTTCACGGGCAGGCTGCCGGCGCGTCGCGCGCGCCCGTTCCAGGGGTGGCTGCAGATCAGCGTGGGCTGCAACTGCCGCTGCTCGTACTGCATCGTGCCCTCCACTCGCGGGCGCGAGCTGAGCCGCCCCGCGGGCGAGCTCGTGCGGGAGGCGCGCGCGATGGCCGCGGACGGCGTGCGCGAGCTGACGCTGCTCGGCCAGAACGTGAACTCCTA